>CBDCKE010000007.1:0-377543 GCA_965218185.1 Flavipsychrobacter sp. | reverse complement strand
CCGCTGCTAAGCACTGTTCCATCTGCCTTTAAAAACAGACTATGGTCATTCCCTGCCGATACTGCTTTAAGATTTCCCAGCGTCACTTGAGTATTTAAAGAAGGTACGCTTAAAGTAACCGTACTTCCATTTCCAAAATTCCCGGAATTATTAAACCCCCATTGCCACAAAGAATCCGGTGTGCAGAGGAACAAATTCGTAAACGCACCAGTGGAAAGTGTTTGGGCTTTCGCAGGAAGACAACCAAATATGGAAGCGATGCAACCTGTAAGGAAAATAATTTTTAAAAGAAGGTTGCTCATCGGGAAATTTGATTTTAGAAGAAGGGTTGCTTTTGAATGAATTAATTGCAAGCTTACGGGTTTATTTTCATTTAATAGACTCTCCCGCAGCAATGGTTAGAATATTTAAATCCTATAGTTGTCGTAACCTCCGCTTTAGTTCGCAGATAACTTCCTCACTTTTCCTCCCCCAACCCTTGGTTTTGCCTGCCCTTCAGTTGGTTTTGGCTGCGCTCCACATGGTTTTGGCTGCGCTCCACTCGGTTTTCGATGCCCGGAAGTTGGTTTTGGATGCGCACTGCTCGGTGTTGCCTGCGCTTCAATTGGTTTTGGTTGCGCGGCACTTGGAGTTGGTTGCGCGGCACTTGGTTTTGGATGCGCAGTATAGCGCAAACCATAATAAGCCTTGCTCAAACCACACTTTTATATGGGAAAGCAACACTTTGCCCACCTCACACCAAACAAAGTTGCTATTTATTCACGCTTTGCTGAAGGTAATCAACACCAATTTATTTTTTAAAGAAGCCTATGCGTCCGTACCCTATTCCATCTGCGCAGCAAAGCATTCCAAGTTCATTTTTGAGTTCCATGCAATAAGCGCCGTTTATACTGTCTTAAGAAGTAATAAGAATGTATTTATAAGATGTTTGAAGTACCGGACGTCGGTGCTAAGAAACATAAAATCAGCATCTTCGGTTTTGATTTGATTTCATAATGCTCAAAAAATCCACCGCCGATCTGCACCGCCCCGACCCCGAAAAAGCAACTGAAGCCACCGCGCATCAGTTGCTTTTAATTTTAGATGATGTGCGCAGCATGCACAATGTGGGCAGCGTTTTCCGCACGGCAGATTCGTTTGGCATTGCCGGGATCTGGCTTTGCGGTTTCACGCCCCGCCCCCCTCACCGCGATATTCACAAGACGGCACTCGGCGCCACCGAAACCGTAAACTGGCAGCATTTTGAAGATGCCACCACCGCCGTGAAAGCCGCGCAGGCAGCGGGATACGTAATAATTGCAGCAGAGCAGGCATTTGGCAGCGTGCCTTTGCAGGTGTATAAATGGAGCGGCGAAAAACTGGCAATCGTGTTTGGAAATGAAGTGACCGGCGTGAGCGAAGCCGTGATGCAAATGGTGGCAGGCTGTGTGGAGATTCCGCAATTCGGCGCGAAGCACAGCCTTAATATTTCTGTGGCTGCGGGGTGGTTGTTTGGGAGATGATTCGGCAATTTGACAATTAGCAAATTGGGGAATTAGGCAATTTCTGGTGATAAATAATTACCGTCCGATAATTATCGAATTGCCGAATTATCGAATTGCCAAATTATTTTCTTACTCCAAACAAAGCACTCCCAATCCGCACCATGTTGCTGCCTTCTTCAAGCGCCATTTTATAATCGCTGCTCATGCCCATGCTTAAGGTTTGGAAATGGGTTTTGGTGAGAAATTGTGTTTTGCGGATGCTGCTGAATGACTGCTGCAACTTGCGAAATTCTGCGCGAAGCTGCGTTTCATTTTCGGTGAAAGTTGCCATGCCCATCATCCCGCAGATGCGCACATTTTGCAGCGTTTCTTTTTGGGCATTGTAGTATTCAAAGAAGTCCCAGAGTTCCTTTTCATCCATGCCATGTTTGGTGTCTTCTTCGGCAATGTGTTGTTGCAAAAGCACATCAATGATGCGGTTGTTTTTTGTTGCTTCTTTATTGATATCTAAGAGGAGTTTAAAAGAATCTACCGCATGGATGAGGTGCACAAACGGGGCAATGTATTTCACCTTGTTGCTTTGCAGGTGCCCGATGAAATGCCAGCGGATATCCTTTGGCAATGCAGCTTCTTTTTCGGTTAATTCCTGCACATAATTTTCTCCAAAATCCCGCTGACCGTGGTTGTATAATTCCTGAATGGCGGCGGGTGATTGTTTTTTGGAAACCGCTACCAGCGTGGCATTGGTGGGGGTTAGTGCTTTAAGAATGGAGTCAATATTTTGGATGTTTGCCATGTGGGATGGAACGCTGATGCTTATGGTTTTTAGGATTGAGGAGGATTTCTTTTGAGCAATACTATCTTAACGCACAGACTTGCTACTTGATACTTGCTACTTCAAAACCACCTCACCCCCTGACCCCCTCTCCAAAAATGGAGAGGGGGGACCAGTCGGGTTAGATTTTGATGGAGGAAAATGGATTAATCATGAGAGATGGAACGCAGATTCTTATGATTTTTAGGATTGAGGATGATTTCTTTTGAGCAATACTATCTTAACGCACAGACTTGCTACTTGATACTCACTACTTCCTACTTGATACTTAATCCCCTCTCAATACTGCTCCTTCTCGTTCGGGAAGTCCTTGTTCTTCACGTCTTTAATGTAGCGTTCGGTGGCGTCTTTTATCTCGTTGTATAAATCAAGGTAGCGGCGGAGAAAGCGGGGGGAAAAATCTTTAGTGATGCCCAGCATGTCGTGCATCACGAGCACCTGTCCATCCACATCCATGCCTGCGCCAATGCCGATTACCGGAATGCTCAGTGTTTCCGAAACGAGCTTTCCTAACACTGCCGGTATTTTTTCTAGCACCAATGCGAAGCAACCTGCATCCTGCAATTTCTTTGCGTTCTCAATCAATATTTCCGCTTCTTCTTCCTTTTTTGCACGCACGGCGTACGTCCCGAATTTGTAGATGCTCTGCGGCGTTAAGCCAAGATGCCCCATCACCGGCACACCCGCGCTGATAATGCGTTTGATGGATTCCACCACTTCCTCACCGCCTTCCAGTTTAATGCCGTGCGCACCGGTTTCTTTCATGATTTTAATGGCAGAATTCAATGCCTCTTTGCTGTTGCCCTGATACGTTCCGAAAGGCAAATCCACCACCACCATGCAATGGCTTATTGCCCGCACCACTGCCGATGCGTGGTAAATCATCTGGTCGAGCGTGATGGGCAAAGTGGTTTCATGCCCTGCCATTACGTTGGATGCAGAATCGCCCACCAGCAACACGTCTATTCCAGCATCATCCAGAATGCGCGCCATGCTGAAATCATACGCCGTGAGCATGCTTATTTTTTCGCCGCGTCCTTTCATCCATTGCAGGGTGTGGGAGGTAACGCGTTTTACGTCGGAGTGAATGGACATGAACTGGTTGGTTTTGAAGAGAGGAGTGAAGTAAAAACGAGCGGCAAGTTACCCGAACAATTGCGAAGCCATCAGCAGGCTTTCATTCAATGCTTCCCTATTAAGCTGCAAAGGAATTTTATGCGCATCGCACCAGGTAATCAGGTTTTCGGTAGCCAGGTTTCCCACCAGTTTATCCTCTGCCATCGGGCAGCCGCCTATTCCTTTCAGCGCACCGTCAAATCGTCTGCAACCTGCACAGTAAGCGGCTTCTATGTTTTCTTTCCAGTTAAAAGGTGAGGTGTGAAAATGCGCGCCAATGTTTAATTCCGGAAATGCAGGAATGAGTTGCTGAAAAATGTAGTCAATGGTTTTAGGAGTTGCAACGCCAACGGTATCCGACATGGCAAAGGTTTCAATGCCAAGTTGCGCCAGTTTTTCCACCCAGTCAATGGCAACTTCTGCGGAATAATCATCACCATACGGATTGCCGAAACCCATAGAAATGTAGATGACGAGTTGTTTGTTTTGTTGTACACAAATGTTTTGTAATGCCTCGACTTCTGTAAGCGATTCTGCAATGCCTTTGTTGGTGTTGCGCTGCTGAAAAGTTTCGGAAATGGAGAATGGAAAACCAAGGAAATCGATTTCATCATACACCGCTGCATCCGTTGCTCCGCGCAGGTTTGCGATGATGGCGAGGAGTTTTGTTTGGTTGTTATCCAGTTGCAGTTTGGCAATAACTTCCTTTGTATCTGCCAGTTGCGGGATGGCTTTGGGAGAAACAAAAGAACCAAAATCAAGCACATCGAAACCCACTTTTAAAAGTGTGTTGAGGTAAGCTGCTTTTTGCTGCGTGGGGATAAAATTTTTCCAGCCCTGCATGGCATCGCGCGGGCATTCAATCAAAGTAATGTTGGATGGCATGGTGCAAAGAAAAGAAAGTTGACATCATAGAATCGCTCTTACCGACATGGTCCCAGTGTGGATTACATCTCTGCCGCCCGGCTTTCTGCCTTCATACTGCAATTGTATTTCAATGCCTTTGCCGAGGCGGCGTTCCCAGTTGGCGCGCCATAAAAAATTAGCTCCGGGTTGCAGTGCCTCCAGCATAATAAATGATACCGGTGTGGAAGTAATTCCATTGAAATCAATCTGGCTGAAAGTGAAGCCTGCCGCAATAATTCCCGACGCCGGTTTGCTGAAACGCGCATCGAGATTGAGGGTTTGAATCTTTGCCAGTTCACCTCCAAAAATGGGTTGGTTTCTGCGCTCTTCATAACGCACTGCAGCCGTGGCTCTGAATACGGAGCGATATAAAAGCGTAAGCGCAGGTTCCCCTGAAAATTGCTGCACATCATAACTCCGGCGGTCGTTTAAAGCAGATTCATAAGTGCGCATTCCGTGTTTTCCAATAATGCTCAACATCAGGGATGGCGTGGTGTTCCACCGAAGTTTGTACAGATGCTGCCTATTGTCTGAGCCTTCCACGCCATAAGTCAGCAATTGCTTTCCTGCGGCATAAAGAAGGTTATAATCAATGCCCCACACGGCGCTGTTCCTGTTGTAAAAAATGCTTTGAGAAATGGAATTGGTGGTGCTGATAATCGCATCATTGTTCAGCACTTTCAGAAACGGATTGTAAGCCTTTAAACCTTCTGAGCCCAACAGGCGGTTAGCAATTTGCAGCGATGATTGTGTTGAAAATCTGGACAATAATTTCTTCAGACCAAACACTTCACTTCCGTTCCAGAAATACGCGGGTTCTATCCCTAAACTAAAATTGAAGTTGACGTAATTCACCTTCACATAATCGTTTGTGGGCGTGAGGATGCGGATAAATTTTCGCTGGTCGGGATAAAGCGCGAGTTCAAATTCATTTGCCTGCTGGATGCCATCGCCGTTGTAATCATTCCAGGTGTAAATACCTTGTCCGGCGGGCACTTCAACGTAAGTGTAGGAACGTTTTTGCTCTTGTCCTGCGCCGCCTTCATACAATGCATTCCCGCTAAAAACCTGTTTTAGGGCACTGCCACTCCATTCTATTCTTCCCAGTCCGGTTTCTTCTGATTTCACGCGGATGATGGTAGTGTCGGCTACATTCAGTTTTCGGTAAGTGCCGGTGAGCGTAAATGATTGTTCGTGCCAGTTAGTAAGTGTGCTGCGGAGCTCATAATTATGGCTGCGGTTTTGAAGAAGAAATGCATTGTTTACAGGCTTCTGGTCGCCGCGGGTGAAGTAAGTAAATCCGGCTTTCAGGTTTTTCTGTTCGTCGGTTTTAAAATACAAAGTGGTAACGTCAAATGAAAATGCGGAGGGAAGCAAAGTGCCTATAAACTTACTTCGGATGGCGTTCCGTTCCAGGCTGTAACGCCCGCCCAAAGACATGTTCAGCGGTTTTAAATAATATTCTCCATAAGCTGTGGGTCTTAAAAACTGAATCTTCTGAAACGTATCTGTAGCCTGAAGCAGATTGGCAATAAACCCTGCTTTGCTTTTTTTAGAAGCAATATCATAGCCCAGAATATTGCGGATGCCGTTGTAATCACTGCCCCGGTTGTAACTCGAAAAACGATAGGATGCGGTACCTGCTTTTAGGTGCGATAAATGCGTGGCTATGTCCACCAAATGTTCATCCGGTTTGTCGCCCAGTTGGGGCACATTCCAGTCTCTTCCAAACTCCACATTTCTGTAAGGCGCAATGCCTTTAAACTGCGCCTGCACATATTCGTAGCTCACTGCATTCTGCCAGTTCCATTTGCTTGCTCCTGCTGAATCTTTCTTTCCTAAAAAACGCTGCTCTTCATACCGCAACCGCAGGGCAGAACCCCAATGTCCGTTATCATCAATTTTGGAAAATAAATTAGGGTCGGCATTGCTTGCTGCAAGCTCCAGGTTTATGTTTTTGAGCGAATCAATTTTGTAGTTCGTAATTGCCTGAAACATTTGCTGCTTCTTCGGCGTGCGCAACAATTGTACGGGTGCATAACTGCCTTGTTTAATGCCATTCACCGGCGCTGTCCAGTCGTAAACGCGTCCATTTGCTGCAGCATCAGAAAGCGTATAATTTCCCCTGCCCTGCCCCACAAAAGCAAATGCCGGCAGGAATTGCGCATCAATCGGATTGGTGGAATACACAAACACGGAATCATACAAAGTGCCGTTTACGAGTGTGTCGGTAATGCGGTAAAGAATTTTTCCGGCACCGAAAGTATCTGTAGCAATGGTGGGATAAAATGCATTCTGAATGCTGTCACCGATGGTGGCAAGAAAGCGTTTCTGATTGCCGTCCAGCGTTTGCAGATACGGTTGATTTTTCGCATCCTGATTGCTGTATCCCTGCAAGCGAATGTTTAGTTTGTCGCCAATCTGCACTTCATCCCAGACATAAATCAGCGAGTTAAGATAACTGCGGTCAACATATTCAAACTCCACCTGAATGCGGCTGTCTTTGGTAATCATTCGCCTTGGCATGAAGCGGATTTCTGCGGTGTTGTAATTGATGATGTAATCGGCACTTTCACCACGCTCCATAATTACGTTGTCGATAAACACACGCTCCGTTGCTGCCAGCACAATAAAGAATTGCTCTCCATTGTTTCCGGTGAGTTTGTAAGGTCCCTGATTGCCTTCCAAACCCTGAAAAATGTTGCGGGCAAATTGTCCTTTAGCAACGGAACCACTCACGCCAAAACTGTTGCTAAAAGCAGTTTGCTTTTTCTGAAAAATGCTTAAATACCGATTACCCGTTTCTGGAAGGTGCGTGCCTGTTACAATGTTTCCCGGTATGAAATCCACCAGCCCATTATTGCGCGGCAAAAGGCGGTTGTTTGTTTGTCCGGAGCCATACTGATAATAAATGCCTTGCACGCGCTTAAAAAATTTGAGGAAATATCCGGGAGGAGTGTCAAGGTTATAATCGCCCACTTGCAAACTGTGTTTATTTTTTTGCAGGCGGATAAAAATCTGGTCAAATTCCTGAAGCCTTTGTGTGTTGCCTTCGGGTTGAAAAGGAATGGTGTTATCGGTGAGGGCTGCTTCCAGTTTTATGCTGTCGAGGATGTATCCGTTTGCCTGCAAGTTGAATGCAGAATTGAGCACCACATCCTGATTGTTGCCTAAAGAAATACTGCGACCGTATGAGCCTGTATATTCCAGCTTATTATTGTCTGTAAAAGCGTTTGCTGCTGCTTCATCTTCCTGCGGAAACAATTGAAACACGATTTCAGAATCAATGATGGCGGTGCTTTTGTGGGTGTATGTTTTCTCAAAATCAAAAGGCAACACACGGTATTGAAATAACACAGAATCTGCCAAAGGTTTTTTCTTCCAGAAAAGCAAAGAGCGGTGCGGAAGGAGTATATAATCAGCGGTGTCAGCATTTTTTATAGAAAATGAATGCAAGGCGATGGAAAGGGAATCGATGCGCAGCGTGTCATCCAAAACAGGAATTGTTTTTTGCCGCAGGTTAGAGAATAATTTACCGGCTTCTTGCGAATGCGCTGCAGGCATAAGGCACAGCATCATCACAAAAGGAATTAAAAGGAAGCGGGCAATCATTCAGCGGGAAGAGAGGATAAGCTATTAACGCACAAAAGAAGGAGAAGGTATAAAATCAAACAAACAACCTAAATTGCAGCAATGGACGAGAAGGCTGAAATGAGAAACAAGATTATCCACTTTGTTTCATTGTTCAATTTACTTCCTGAAAATGAGCGCAAGGAGTTTATGCAGTCATTGCTTGAAATCCTCGATTCTGATAATTTTGATGAAGAAGAAAAATTTTATCAGGACAGGTTGAAATCTGGACTGTCTGTAATGACTTTTGAAGATATATTGGACGCCTTTAAAGAAGGCGATGATTTCAACAGCAAGAACCTTAATTAACCGTTTCCATTTAATCTAAAAACTAGAAAGCAACTACGTTTTCACATAGTTGCTTTCTTTTAAAAACTATTTTGTCCCCCTACTCCACATCATGCTTTTTCGGTGGCAGCGTTTGCAGATAAACATAAATCGCATCCGCCTGCTTATCCGTCATTTTTGGGAAGGGATGCATGGGCGGCTTTAATTTTTTACCATGCTCATCAACTGATTGTTGAACTGCCTTTCTAAAATCTTCCTTGCTCCAGTTTCCGATGCCGGTTTCTTTATCAAACGTGAGGTTAGCGCCATACACTTTGCCCTCTTTTGTTTTAAATTTTGCACCGCCTGCCATGTATCCCTTTGTTTTTTCCGGCTCCAGATAATTAATGGACTTGCTGCTTTTGGAATGGCAATGGTAACAACCAATATTATCAATCAGATAAGCACCGTAAGCCACTGCATTATTTTCATCAGGGCGGGGAATATTTTCTTTGTAAGGTTTAGGTTTCACCAATAAGCTCACGCCCAGTTTTCCTATCCAGGTAAGATGTGTTTCACCCGGACTTGCATCATCGGCAGCCACAGCAGGGTCGTTTGAATGGAGGTAAACCCATAAGTCCCGCAAATCCTGGTCAGCAATGTTGGGGCGCAGCATGTAAGGGATAAACTTACCGTGATGGTCGATGCCTGTACGCATGAGGTAAGCGAATTCTGCGTCTGTGTAATGGCTCATTTCTCCGCCTTTGGTTTGCGTAAGGTTTGCGGCAAATACTTTTCCTGCAATTTTCGGCACGTCTTTAAACTGCTTTCCGGTAAACTTCATGGTTTCCTTATTATAATGGCAGCCCGCGCAGATGTTGAAAGCAAGGTTTTTGCCCCGCTCCACCGAATTATCTTGTTTCGAAACGGTGAAGGGATGCGTAGAGGTTTTGTAATGCGTTTTGCAGGCGGGAATGATGACGAGTGCAGCAAGACCCGCTGCCAATAAGTGTTTCAAAGAAAGGCGCATGTTGTTTTACTTTTTAGGTATGAAAAAGGCTTTTAGAAAAAACATGCCATTTGCACATTTCTTCCAAAAGCCTTTTACTAATTACCGAAAAAAGATTTTTATTTAAAACAATCCTTAGTTCTACTGAATAATTTTAAAACGTCCAGCCTTTGCTTTTAAAACGATCGCTTACAACCAAATCTTTACTTCCTGGTGTGTATTTATAAAATCCTTCGCCACTTTTTACGCCGAGGAAGCCTGCCTGAACCATGTTAGCAAGCAAGGTAGCCGGAGCATATTTTTGAGCACCAAAGCCCATATGAAGTACATGCATGATGCTATAGCAAGTATCCAGACCAATAAAATCAGCTAATTGCAAAGGACCCATGGGGTGCGCCATACCCAGTTTCATGATGGTATCAATTTCTTCCACGCCGGCAACACCTTCATGCAAAGCCAAAATAGCTTCGTTAATCATCGGCAATAAAATGCGGTTGGAAATAAAACCCGGATAATCGTTTACAATACAAGGCACCTTTCCCAAATATTCTGATAGCGCATGAATCAGATTAGTTACTTCTTTTTCCGTAGCATAGCCATTAATAATTTCCACCAGTTTCATCACAGGCACCGGATTCATAAAGTGCATACCGATAACTTTTCCCGGGCGCTTTGTGTAGGAACCAATGCGGGTAATGCTAATGGATGAGGTGTTTGTAGCAAGTATTGCATCTTCTTTGCAAAGGCTGTCCAATTGCTGAAAAATTTTGACTTTCAAATCAATGTTTTCCGTTGCTGCTTCAATTACGATGTCGGCATCTTTTACGGCTTCTGCCATGTCTGTAAAAATGGAAATCCTTCCTAAAGCATCTGTTTTTTCGGCTTCAGACAAAGTATTTTTCGAAACCTGGCGATCCATATTTTTGCCAATTGTTTGCATGGCTTTTTCAAGTGCACTTTGGTTTATATCCATCATGTGGACTTTAAAACCTTTTTGTGCGAAAACGTGGCAAATGCCGTTGCCCATGGTTCCGGAACCAATTACGGTAACTGTTTTAAGTTTTGACAGCATATCGATTGTGTGTCTGTTCAGGTCAACCTGACCAATTTTGATGTTTGGTGTTTCTGTGTTTATCATTTAAATAATTTTTTTAAAACGGGTGCAAGGTAGCTTATTTACATAGCTTATTGGTACTAAGCAGTGTTAATTGTAGTCAGAAATTCAGTTTCAAATCAAAAAAAAGCTACCCAATTAAATTAGGGTAGCTTTTTTGTTAGAGAGTGAAAAAATAAGTTTAGTTTGGTGCTGTTTTGCTTTTCGTTCCAAACATATAACCGATGTCAAGGAAGAAAAGGTAATTGTTTTTTTGGAATGACTGGGTGCCGATTTTGTTTTTAGGATTAGAAGATGAAACGTTTGGTTCTACTTTATCATAGCGAATCTCTTGAAAGCCCGCTTGTCCACCTGCTTTTACAAACCAATTATTATTGAGCTTATAACCAATAAATGCTTGGGCACCGTAATCAGTACGCTTTAAGTTATCAAAACCGGTATTATTCCCAATTTCAAGATTTGCAATTCCGTTCACATCGTCAGCTGTTTGACCGTTAGAGAGCGTCTCTTTCAGCTTGTAACGTTCTTGAGCGTTTACAAGAAATGAAACATATGGTCCTGCTCCTACAAAAAATTTACTTGGGCTACCTTCTTTTCCAAAAGTGTAAACAAAATTGACAGGGATTTCTACATAGTGTAAAGATAGTTTGTTTTTACTTTCATAATGTGAAATTCCACCTAAAAGAGTACTTCCTGCTGAATCTGTGTTGCGAGTATACTGGCTTCCTTTTAAACTATATTTTACTCCAGGCTGAATGCTCAAGTTTCTACTTACGGGTATGTTTGCAAATAAGCCACCATTGAAACCAACTTTAATCTGTCCGGAAACAGTTTCACCTTCATACTGATTGGCGAGGTTTGCAAGGTTGATACCTGCTTCTACTCCTAAGGAAACACGTTGTGCCATCGTTGTTGTCGCCGTTGCTCCTGCAATCAAAAAAGTTGCAGCTAAAATGTTCATTTTTTTCATAGTTTACTTGTTGTTTAGTTCAGGAGCCAATAAGAAAATGTCGTGCCACCTTTCAGCGAAACACGGAAATCAGCTTAATAAAATAATCCCTTTTAGGAAATTTATCACAAGCATTGGAAAAGAAGCCAGTTTAAAAGGGAAATAATAAATTTACACATAATAAAAGAAGTTGGCACTTTAAATAAGATGCCACCTCCTTTAAAAAAAATGTCTTGATTATAGACTCATTGTCCACACTATGGAAATTAGCGAATCAGAATTACATCCCCCTTCTTTTCTATAATCTCACCATTAAAACAACGATACCTCAGGAAATATTGATAAGTGCCAATTGGCTGAGGCTGTCCTTGCATGTTGCCATCCCAACCCCCATCGTTTTCATTCAGAGACTCATACACTGTTTGTCCCCAACGATTAACAATCCTGAAGATTGAAACTGCATGATTTCCTTGAGTAATTATTCTGAAACGGTCATTTTGTCCATCATTATTTGGCGAAAAGGCAGTTGGTAAGGTGATATCACAACAAGGTCGGGTATTAATTAATAGGCTATCAACATTACTACAACCAAAACGATCAGCAACTGTAAGATAAATATATCTGGTATTTGGCACTTGTGCATAAACAGAGCTTTGTCCATTATTAATAAATAGGTCATACGGTGTCCAGGTATAGGAGTAAGTTGTTCCTAAATTCTGTGCGCTAAACAATATGGAATCGTTGCTACAAATGTCATTATTACTTGCAAAAGAAATGCTGGCATTCGGGAAATCATGTACAGTAAGCGTATCATAAAACAAGGGTGAGCGACAACCGTTTAAGGTCGTTCTGAGCGAAAGCACTTTGATGCCGGGCGTTGTATAACGCAAAGTATAAAACCCCGGACCCGCGCCGTTTAAAACGTCGGCTCCTGCAAAATCCCATTCAAAACTATCATCGTTCACATTGGCAAACGCTGCCTGAACCGTAAGTTTTTCATCTTTGCATACATCAGATTGAACGTTGAATTCAGCATTTGGCGCAGGCTTCACCGTAACAGTTTTAGAATCTGTGGCGCTACAATTAAGATTGCTAACTGTAACGGTGATATTCTTAGTTCCCTGAGTATTGAAAGAAACAATGTAAGGCCCTGCACCACTTCCATTTAATACATCTCCACCATCAAAATTAAATACATAGCTTGCAGAAGCCGGATTATTGACGGTTGCACTTGAGACCTGAATTGTATCAAACTGACAGAATAGCGTATTGCTTAACATAAGGGCGGCAAAAACTTTGGGGTTTACCTGCACCGTAATCATTGCACGATCGCTTTCACAGCCATTTACTGTTTGAGAAACATAATAAAAAAGCGTTTTTACGCTGTCCGTAGGTGGAACTGGTGCATTTGGATAGGATAATAAAGACGTGGCATCAACATACCATTTCAAATTTTGTCCTTGAGCGGTCAATGGTAACGCCACATCATCCTGACAAAGCAAAACAGGAGATACTAAACCCGGCGCAGCAGGTTTTGGCAGCACAATTACATTAATTGCAGCACGATTACTTTCACAGCCCAATATTGTTTGACTAACGTAAAAAGTAAAGGTTCCAGATGTTTGTGTAGATGGTATTGGAGCTGTATTAGAGCCTGTGCCACCTGTTGCAGATGTGTACCATAATAAATTTTGACCGATCGCACTAAGCATTGCCGCATTGGAATCAAACTGACAATAAGTTATTGTCGGAACAACAGTCGGAGGCGCAGGTTGTGGATTTATCACCACAGTTACAGAATCGCGGTTGCTTTCACAGCCATTAATATTCTGACTAACGTAATATTGAAAAATACCGGGTACATTTGTTGAAGGAATTGGTGCAGTAGCACTTCCGGCACCACCCATTGCTGCTGAGTACCATTGAAGATTATTACCGATTGCAGTCAATGGTTGGGAGTTTTCAAACTGGCAATAAGTAACCAGATTTGTTATAGGTGGTTGAGGCTGCAATCTGATTTCAACTACAATTGCCGCACGGGGACTTTCGCATGTTCCTACAGTTTGGGAAACGTAATAAGTAATCGTATCCGCAATGTTTGTGTTTATAACGGGACTCAAGTTGCTTCCTACACCCCCAGACGGCGCAGCATAATACAATATATTAGTTCCGGTTACAAATGAACTAATCGGTGACGGATTAGTTTCAAACTGGCAATAAACTACGGGCGTTACAAGCACCGGTGCTGTGGGAGTCGCCAAAATTGTAACTATAATCGTATCACGGTCACTTTCACACCCATTCACGGTTTGGCTAACATAATAACTTGTGTTGCCAACTGTCGTTGTAACAGGAGTTGGTGCGATTGCAGTTCCAACACTGCCTACAGCTTGCGTATAATAAAGTAAATTACTTCCTGTAGCCATTAAAGGCACTGCCGCCTGGTTTTGGCAATATAAAATGGGAGAAGTAACAGTAGGCGCAGCAGGTTTTAGATTTACGGTTACAATAATTGCCGCTCGTGGACTTTCACAAAGGTTCGTGGTTTGAGAAACATAAAAAGTAAACGTTCCGCTCACGGTAGTTGAAGGCGTGGGCGCAGTGGCAGTTCCTACTCCACCCGTTGGAACAGTGTACCAAAGCAGGTTTTGACCAACGGCAGTTAATGCAACCGGCGTTACAAACTGGCAATAAGTAATATTGCTTACCACCGGTGGTGCAGACAGCACCCTGATTTCTACCGTAATCGGCGTCCGTCCACTTTCGCAAGTGCCGACAGATTGAGATACATAATAAGTTGTTGTGTCAGTGGTGGCAGTAGAAACAATCGGTGCCGTTGCACTTCCGGTGCCGCCTGTTGGAACCGTGTACCACATTAATCCCGCTCCGGTTACAAAACTTGTAAGTGGCGTAAGCGTTGTTTGATTCAAACAATAAATTACAGGAGAATTAACTACAGGTAGTTGCGGCGTTGTTGCAACGGTTACAACAAATGTTGCGCGGTCACTTTCACAACCGTTTACGGTTTGACTTATGTAATAACTAATGCTTCCTATGGCGGTTGTAATAGGAGTTGGTGCAGTTGCACTTCCAACACCACCTACAGCTTGGGTATAATAAAGTAAATTACTGCCAGTAGCCGTTAAAGGCACTGCCGCTTGGTTTTGGCAATACAAAATGGGAGAAGTAACAGTGGGCGCAGCAGGTTTTGGATTTACGGTTACAATAATTGCCGCTCGTGGACTTTCACAAAGATTCGTGGTTTGAGAAACATAAAAAGTAAACGTTCCGCTTGTAGTTGTGGAAGGCGTGGGCGCAGTGGCGGTTCCTACTCCACCCGTTGGAACGGTGTACCAAAGCAGATTTTGACCAACGGCAGTTAAAGCAACCGGTGTTACAAACTGGCAATAAGTAATATTACTTACGGTCGGTGGTGCCGAAAGTGCTCTGATTTCTACCGTGATAGGCGTCCGTCCACTTTCGCAAGTTCCGACAGACTGAGAAATATAATAGGTGGTTGTGTCAGTAGCTGTAGTAGAAATAACCGGTGCCGTTGCGCTTCCGATGCCACCCGTTGGAACCGTGTACCACATTAATCCCGTTCCGGTTACAAAACTTGTAAGTGGCGTAAGCGTTGTTTGATTTAAACAATAAATTACAGGTGAATTAACTACAGGTGGTTGCGGTGTTGTTGCAACAGTCACAACAATTGTTGCTCGGTCACTTTCACATCCATTCACGGTTTGGCTTACATAATAACTCGTATTACCAACTGTGGATGTAATAGGGGTTGGTGCGATTGCAGTTCCCACTCCGCCAACGGCTTGCGTATAATAAAGCAAATTACTTCCGGTAGCCGTTAAAGGCACTGCGGTTTGGTTTTGGCAATATAAAATGGGAGAAGTAACAGTGGGCGCAGCAGGTTTAGCAATAATTAAAACGTTCAAAGGAGTCCGTGGACTTTCGCACCCATTCACCGTTTGGCTTACATAATATGTTGTGGTTCCTACCGTAGTTGTTGAAGGTGTAGGTGTCGGAAGAGCGCTTCCTCCGGTAGGCACAGAGTACCAATTCAACGTTCCGGCGGCAATAGCTGTTAAAGGAACCGATGTGCTAAACTGGCAATAAGTTGTATCAGTTGTTACGGGTGTAAGTGGAATAGGATTTACAACTACAGTTACAGAGCCATTTGCAGATACGCAATTATTAACCGTTGCATTTACAGTATAAATGCCGCCAGCAGCTATAGTTGCAGCAGCAATTACAGGATTTTGAATCGTAGATGAAAAAGAATTTGGACCAGTCCAACTATAGGTAGCATTCATAATGGCAGAAGCAAATAAATTCAAAGCACTTCCTTCACATACCGGACTGTTTGATGTTGCCACAGGTGTTGCCGGCATTGGATTTACTATAACCGTAGTAGAAACAGGTATTGATGTACAACCGTTTACAGTAGCTGTTACAGAATAGCTTCCAGCATTTGCCACGGTTACAGAAGCGATTGTTGGATTCTGCAATGCTGAGGTAAATCCGTTCGGTCCCGTCCAGATATAGGTGGCACCAGAAATAGTGGAACTGGTAAGTGTAAGCGAATTTCCTGCACATAAAGGGCCATTATTGGTAACTGATGTAATAATAGGTGTAAGGGGTGGGGATAAAATAAACGGTCCAGCCGGAAGTGATGTACATCCTGTAATGGTAACATTTACATTTGAATAAGTACCTGAAGCAAGGTTTGAGATTATTAAAGTTCCGGAATTGTTACTCACTATATTCAGCGCCGGTTGTGGTGTTCCATTAAAAGTATAGTTTACAACATAGGATGTTGAAGCAGTTAATCCATTAAGAGTAATTGAACCATCTGCGCCTCCGCAAGTTGTAGGATCCAATGATGAAGAACTACCAATAACGGGAATTGGAGGATCAGAAAGTGTAAAAGGCCCTGCCGGAGCAGAAGGACAATTCAGGGAGGTTACGATAATGTTAGAATAAGTTCCGGCGCTTAAATTGGAAATAACTAATGTTCCTACGACAGAAGTAACAATATTTAGTGTCGGTTGCGGGTTTCCGCCTAATTGATAACTAACAGCATAACTGGTAGAAGCTAATAAACCGGAAAGGGTTATGGAACCATTTGTACCAAGGCAGGTTGTGGGGTTGGAAGAAGTAGCAGTCGTGATAGAAGGGGTCAGATTTACATTTACAACAATAGAATCCCGAAGACTTGTACAGCCATTAACTGTTTGCGATAGATAAAATTTAAATACGCCAACCGTAGCAGAAGAAGGCGTTGGAGCAACAGCCGAACCAACCCCGCCAGTTAACGATGTGTACCACAAAATATTTGTTCCTATAGCTGTAAGCTGCATAGTTGGCGCTCCCTGGCAATACGCGATTGGTGAAGTAACTATTGGAGGAGCAGGTAGCGGATTAACCGATACATTTTGGGTTATGATGGAATCACAACCACCTGAATTTGTGAAAGTCTGAGCATAAAAACCAGCGGAGGTAATCGCCTGATTATTAAAAAATAAAGTGTCGCCTGCGCAAAGCACTGTAACTAATGTATCATTTGTGCTAAGACCCGCAACTACAGTTGTAGTAGCAGGACCGTAAGTAACTCCATAATAAGTGTAAGTTACTGAATATACTCCTCCAACTGCATTATTAATAGTTGGATTAGGTAGGTTTGATGAATAGCCATTCGGGCCTGTCCAGGAATAAGTAGCGCAGGTAAGATTTGGAGTAACGTTTAATGTTACAGGTTGCCCACCGCAAACCGGACCATTATTAGAAGCTACAGGTGCTTGCGGTTGAATGAAAACAGTATAATCTTCTGTTTCACCTGCACTGTAATTACCACAACTGTTTTGAGGGGGTCCATTTCCATTTTGTTCCAGTCGGAGTCGCATTCTGGTAAAACCCACTTTAGCGGTATCTGCCACCATAAAATTACCTGTAAATGTGTTGGCAGAAGGAATTGAACTCCCTCCTATAATCGAAACAATTTCACTTGGAAAGTCAAAAACGCCATTTTGATTATAATCAATATAAATAGTCAATTGGGAAATAATCTGACTACCACTATTAATTTGAGTTATTGTATCAAAATATTGAATACCTATAATTAAATTAATGGTTGGCGAAGAAAGAAAATTTGTGTAAGTAGCATTTGCTGAAGAGTTATTTGTAAGAAGCGCAGGAGGAGCAATTGGATTTGCGTAACTATAAGTGGCATTTCCTATCCGTATCCTTCCAATATCCGCACCCGTTCCTAAGGATGCGGCTGAAAGACAGTAACAATTGCTCGTGAAGATAATACCCAGTATATTCGAAGTATCTATTAAGCCGCTATTGTTACATGTTACAATTACACGATAATCTGTGCTAGCTGAGATTCCTGACTGTACCGTGTAATTCGCATTAGTAGCTCCGGCAATATTCATAAATGTATTTGCGCATTGTGAGGATGATTGCCATTGAAAAGATAACCCACTATTAAAAACGCCTTGTGTAGACAGCGTAAAGGCAACATTCGCACAAACAATACCAGATGAAGTAGTAGCTGAAAAGTTTGGCATCCCCGTACAAGAAGGTAAAGGTTGCACAGTAAAGTTATAATCCTCACATTCACCATAATCCTCATTACTGCATGGTCCGAAAAATGGTGTTGTAAAATCTGTGCAACGGATTCGCAATCTTGTTACGCCGCTACTTGCGGTAAAGGGTACTATGAAACTCCCATTTTGTATTTGATTGATGGCTGTTTGGGTTGTAGGGCTAAAAACTTTTTCTCCGGGATCAAAAAAATCACCGTCATGATTCCAGTCAACCCAAATGCCATATAGTTCAGAGTAGTTGGGATTATTTTTGTAAGAAAAATTGATTACTGTTCCGGGAACTGCAGTACAATTCAGTAAACTATAGTATGCATAAGAAGAAAAGGGATTCGCACATGTCGAATTGTTGTTTATGTTTGTTATTCCCCCCGATGTTGAAAATGATGCAATATAATCACCATATCCTCCGCACCCATAAAAATACAAATTAGAATTACAATAAGTTTGCGCACTGAGGGAATGGCTGTACCCAACCGTCAACAATAAAAAAAGGTAAATTCTTTTAACCATAAAAATTCAGGAAATAATGGGGGTAATCCGGCTAAGACGGAAATTGATGCAATAACGTTTGTTCTGCACCTTGCAAATTATAAAAGCCAACTGGTTTCTTCCCCCTTGTAAAAAAATAAAAAGCCGCTCTTAAAAAGAGCAGCTGCAAATTAATCTTTAAAAAGAATCTTTTTTTGACCGGTTTTCTCAATAACAACTCGTTTACAAAGTTTATTGCACAACCGTGGCAATTAGCCATCCCGAAAGCCTATTTCTCATCTTTCTTCTTGTACTTATCCAGGTCTTCCTGGGTCCCGTTGTCCATTTTCATTTCAACTCCGGGATCCGTTTTCATAGAATTGGGATCACTTGTTGTCTCAAAATCCAGTCTGGCTTTATCCCGATTAGTCAGGTCTTCAATCACTTCCGGGTTCGTGTGCGTTCCTTCGCGGTAAGGGCGGTCTTTATGTTTGCCATCAAAGCGTGTGTCGCGGGTACTTTTGCCTTCCGGCATCATGCTTTTTTCCTTGTCGGAATCCATCGTTTTTTCTGATTGTGCCTGTGCCGCAACGCTCACAAAAAGTAAAAAGCTGGCAGCGAAAATTAATTTTTTCATGATTTTTTTGTTTTTAGGAGAAAGAAAGTATTTTACAAACATAGTGCCTGAATATCTTTTATCGGAAAACTATAAAAAACATTTCCGAATTTAAAAAACAAGTGTGTTTATTGCCGACAAGGACGCCACTTTTCAGGCCAGGGGCTCCTCTTTTCCGGCTAGGCATGCCCCTTTTCCGGCCATGCGTGCCCTTTTTCCCGCCAATGGTGCCCTCCTCCTGCCAGGCGTACGCTTTTTCCCGCCAGGGACGAGATTTTTTCCAAAATGGGCAATCTTTTTAAATGAAAACTCAGGATTGGCTTACAGGTTTATAAACTTTTCGATCAACTCCTCATCGCGCAGCAAAAGCGCACCGCGCACCAGCCGCTTTGCCGCCATGGGCATCACGTTTATTAAAGCGCTGTCCGGATGCTGAATCATTACATGCCCGCCACATTTCTGAACAGTTGCTACCCCACTCGCCCCGTCTGCGTTTGCTCCCGACAATAAAACGGCAGTCAGGCGCTCTTTAAATGCATCCGCTGCAGTTTCAAAAGTGGCATCTATAGAAGGGCGGCTCCAATGGATTTTTTCAGAAGCATCCAAAGAGAGTGTTCCATCTTTTTCCACGAGCAAATGATAATCAGGGGGAGCAACGTAAATATGCCGTTCCAAAATCACTTCTTTATCTTCTGCTTCTTTCACTAAAAGATGGGTGCGGCTCTGGAAAAGTTTTGCAAGGTCGCTATCAGTATTACCTCTGTGAATTACGATTAAAACCGGCGTGGAAAACGCTGTAGGCAAGGCTTCCAGCATGGGCAATGCAATTTCAATACTGCCTGCCGATCCGCCAATAACGATCATCTTTTGCGCCATATCCTCTGCGTTTCTGAAAACTTTTCATACCGTTCTGAAAGCGTTGAAAAGCGGATGGTTTCCTTACTTCCTAACCCCAGAAAACCCAATGGCTCCAGGCTGTTATCCAGCAGCTTAAACACTTTTTCCTGAAGGTTTTTGTTGAAATAAATAAGCACGTTGCGGCACAGGATGAGTTGAAATTCATTGAAGGATGCATCGGCTGCAAGATTATGCGTTGCAAATATCATGGAGGCTTTCAGGCGTTCATTCATCAGGGCATATTCATACCGCGTGCTGTAGTAAGTTGAAAATTCTTCTTTGCCACCTGCCTTTAAATAGTTTTTCGAAAACGTTTTCATGTATCGCAATGGGAAAATGCCTTTCCGCGCCTGCTCCACCACATCGGGGTTAATGTCTGTAGCATAAAGCAGGGTTTTTTGCAGCAAATTTGCTTCCTCCAAAAGGATGGCGAGGCTGAAAACTTCTTCTCCGGTGGCGCATCCTGCATGCCAGATTCTTATGCGCGGATAGGTAGCCAGCACCGGAAAAATTTCTGTGATTAACGCCTTGTAAAATGCCGGATCCCGAAACATCTCTGTTACGTTAACGGTTATTTCCTCTACAAACCTTCTGAAGTAATCTTCGTCTGTACGGATGCGGCGCTGAAAATCAGGAAAAGAAGTACAGGCATCCAGCGTGAACAGCCTTTGTATTCTTCGTTTCAGTGAGGCGCGGGCATACTGTGAAAAATCATAGCCATACACTTCCAGAATGTCCCCAATAATCAGGTCTATTTCTTCCTCCCTCATCCCCTTTTCCACCGCGTTCTGTTTATTTTAAATAATGCAGCAAATATTCCTGCAGCTTGTCTAGATCAACCGGTTTTGAAACATAACCATCCGCTCCGGACGCCATCACTTTTTCCCGGTCGCCTGTCATGGCTTGTGCGGTTACGGCAATGATTGGAATGTGGTTCAGGGCAATGTCTTTTCTTATTTCGGCAATGGCTTCGTAGCCGTCCATTTCGGGCATCATCATGTCGAGCAACACAAGCCCGATATCTTCTCCTTCTATCTGAAGTTGCGTAAGTCCTTCAAGGGCTGAAGTCGCGCTTTGGCAAGGGTATCCACGGCTTTGCAACACGGCTTTTAGCGCAAAAATGTTGCGGGCATCGTCGTCGATTATCAATATTTTCTTGCGAAGAAATTCCATAGTTTATGCGTTTCCTGGTTGATAAAGCCACACACGGAGCAAAGATAAAAGCTGATCAATGTCAACCGGTTTGGAGATATAATCAGACGCGCCGGCATCCATACATTTTTCCCGGTCGCCTACCATTGTTTTTGCCGTAACCGCAATGATGGGCAGGCTTACAAATGCAGGGTCTCTGCGGATGTTTCGGATAGCATCGTAACCATCCATTTGTGGCATCATGATGTCCATCAGCACCACATCCGCTTTTTGATTTTTTACGATTACCAAAGCTTCTTTTCCATTGATGGCGGTGAGCACCTTCATTCCGTGCTGCTCCAATGCTTTTGAAAGAGAAAAAACATTGCGCACATCATCATCAGCAATCAGGATGGATTTATTACGCAGCACATCAGTCATAGCACTATGCTTTTTGGGTTTTGCAGTTTCTGTTTTTTCTTCAGCTACCAGATGCAAAAACAACGAAACTTCATCCAGAATGCGCTGATAAGAATGGGCTGTTTTAACCACAATGGAATCGGCATACCTGCGAAGTTTTTGTTCTTCGGATTCACTCAGGCTTTTGCCGGTAAAAACGATAATCGGCAGATTCTCCATGTTGGGTTCTTTCTTAATTGCTTCGAGGGTATCATAAGCAATGCGCCCGGGAATGCCCATGTCCAAAATCACGCAGTCCACGTCATCCTTTTGCAATGCAATTACGCTGTCTTTTACGTTGTTCAGCACTTCGCTGCTTACGTTTATTGTTTCCAGAAAATAAGCCAGTGCCGTGGCGTGTTTGGCATTTTCTTCCACAATCAAAACCTTCTTACTTTCCTTGCTGCGCACGGCTTCCAGCCTTTTCAGAACTACCTGCATTTGTTCAAAAGCAATGGGCTTCGAAATAAAATCAATTGCACCGTTATAGATGCTTTCTTTCCGTGCTTCAAGAGAAGACATCATGTGGACCGGAATGTGGCGCGTTGCTTTGTTTTCCTTCAGAGCGTGCATCACTTCCCATCCGTTTTTTACGGGCAACTGAATATCAAGCAACACGCCGGCAGGCTGATATTTTTCGGCAAGCAAAATGCCTTCATCCCCTCTGCAGGCTACAATGCCCTTGTATCCTTTAGTACGAATAAAATCAAGCAATGCCTTTGCAAATGCCACATCATCTTCTACCACCAAAAGCACTTTATCGGCTTGCTTAATCTTAGACCTGTCGTCAGGAATAGTTTCCGGAATGGGCAATAATTCTGACGACATATTTTTGGAAGGTGATGCATCTTCAACAGACTTGTCGTTTTTAGAAAAAGAGCTTTCCTGCGTCTCCATTTCCCTTCCTGACACGGGCAATGAAACGGTGAATACAGAACCTTTGCCTTCTTCACTTTGTAATTGCATGGAGCCGCCAAGCAACCGCACTAATTCTCTGGAAATGGATAACCCTAAGCCGGTGCCGCCAAAACGTCGGCGCGTGCTTCCATCAGCTTGCTGGAACGCTTCGAAAATCACACTCTGCTTGTCTTTAGCAATACCAATTCCAGTGTCTTCCACAATTAAAAGGACGTTGTTTTTTTCCTTTTCTGAAGCTTTAATTTTTAGAGAAACGGAACCCTCTGAAGTAAATTTAAAAGCATTGCTGAGCAAATTTTTCAACACCTGGTCGAGGCGCATTCTATCAGTTTCTATTGCCTGCGGTAGATTTTTTTCTAAGGAAATGTTCAGCTCAATTTTCTTTTCCGAAGCCAATGGTGCAAACAAGGATTTCAGGTTTTCGGCAACATGCTGAAGCGAAACTTTTTCAAAAGAAACGTCCATTTTGCCTGCTTCAATTTTCGAGAGGTCAAGGATTTCATCAATCAGATTTAATAAGCCATTGCCAGAGTTCTGAATTACTTCCGCGTATTCCATTTGGTCGGGCGTCATGTTGCCGGTACCGTTTTCTGAAAGCAGGCGGCTTAGCAGCAAAATTGAATTAAGCGGCGTGCGCAGTTCATGACTCATGTTTGCCAGAAATTCTGACTTGTAGCGTGTACTTAATTCCAGTTCCTCCGCCTTTTGCTGGATAACCAGGTTGCGCTCCGTGATGAGGTCATTTTTTTCTTCCAGCAATTTGGAACGCTCTTCCAGTTCACTGTTGGTTTGCATCAGTTCTTCCTGTTGCACGCGCAGTTCTTCTTCGCTTGCCTGAAGTTTTTGTGCCTGTGCTTCCAGTTCGGCATTGAGGTTTTCGAGTTCGCTGTGTTGTGTTTTTAATTCTTCTGCCTGCGATTGGGTGCGTTCAAAAAGGTCTTCCAGTTTTTCATAGTTCAGGGCACTATCAATGGTAACTGCAAGGGGTTCCCGCAATTGTTCCAGCAGTCTGGAAAGCCGCGGCATTGGTTCATTCAGCAAGCCAAGTTCTATCCCTCCAATCACTTCATCATCATGTACCAGAGGCACAATTACTAAAGAGTTGGTAACTGCATTTCCAATGGAAGAAGTGATGTTCAGATAATCCGCAGGCAAATTCCTTACAATCTTTAACTCTTTTTGTTTAAGCGCTTCACCTAATAAACTATTGGACTCGTTTAAGTATTCGGGCGCTCTTGAAACCGCATATTTTCCGGCGAGTTTAAAATCATCTCCTCCTGTTTTTATGTATAGGGTGGACACCAGCACATACGTGTATTCTGATATTGCCCGGAGCAATTCTTCCGCAAGTGGTTTCAGATATCGTTGTCCTCTGGTGGCATCACTGATTTTTACCACTCCCGTTTTTATCCAGTTGGTTTCGTCCAGTTCATGAAAGCTTTTTTCAAGACTTCCTGCCATTTCGTTAAGGGCAAAAGCAATATTCCCGAGGTCGTCTTCCCGCTTAATTTCTAAGCTTCTTGCAGCATAATTTCCGGAGGCAATATCTTTTGTAACGGTTTCCAGAACAGCAAGCCTTTCCGCAGTTTGGGCGTATTTAAAGGCTTCTTCTTTTTGTTTCTGAATTCGTTCTTCGAGGTCTGATTTTATCCGTACGTAAGCAAGTAGCGTAATCAATAAGGAAAGAATTGCAGCAACAACAACGATGAATGGTGCAATCCGGGTAGAGTTATTTAGTTCTTTCGTTCGGATGGCAAGCACCCTTTTTTCTTCATCTTGCACGCCGTTAATGCTCATGCGGAGGTCGTCCATAATCTTCTTCCCTTGCAACATTCTGGCTTCATTTTCTGCATAATCTTCTTCCGATAAATGCGTTCCGCTGTGTGGTGCTATATTTTTGGCGGTTTCGTTGGCTATCGTTTTCTGCAACCTTTCAAAACGCTGGTTTACCAACAGGTTTATTTCGCCCATGTTTTTTTGCTGAAGCGCATTATCAACCGTAAGTTCCCGCACTGTTTCCACACTTTTTTTAACCTCGTCAAATGCCCCGTTATAAGGCTTTAGAAATTCTTGATTGTGCGTCAGTAGATAGCCTCTTTGCCCGGTTTCTGCATCTTTAGCTTTTGAGATTATTTTTTCCGATTCCTGCAATACCTGATTGGTATGGTTTACCGCTTCTGCATTATTTATCAACCGCCTCAAACTAAAATAGGCGGAAGCAGAGCTGATAAGCAGCAACAGCATTGAAACAATAAAAACCAACTGAAGTCTGCGGGTGATGGCAGCAGCGCCTTGATTCATTTTTTTTAGGAGGAAAGATTGTTAGAAATGTTCTGAAAATTCGGAAAGCATAGGTTGTTCTGTTGGCAGGGTAACAGTAAATGTGGTGCCTTCTGAAATGGTACTGTTTACCTTGATGGAGCCATGATGTTTATCCACAATTTTTTTGGCAATGGCTAATCCGATGCCCGTGCCTTCATAGGCTTCTTTCGCATGTAGGCGCTGGAAAATGGTGAATATTTTATGGGCATATTGTTTTTCAAAACCAATTCCATTGTCTGATATTGAAATGCGCACGCAGGATATCGTTTCTTCGGGAAGCTCCTCACAATCAGGCAGGGAATCTGCATGAATACTGATAACAGGAGGCACATTTTCCTTTGAAAACTTTAGCGCGTTGCTGATGATGTTCTGAAATAATTGCCTGATTTCCTGTTTTACGCCCTCAATTTTGGGAAGCGTACCTATTTTGAAAACAGCATTTTTCTCTGCAATAATGATTTCATAATCCTGCATCAATTCACTGACGATTTCGTTCAGGTCCACCGGCTCGCATTTTTCCTGCATGGAGAGTTTTGAAAACATCAATAGGTCTTCAATTATTTGCGTCATCCTGGAAGCAGAAGTGTTGATACGCTCTACAAAATCAGCAAGCTCTGCATTTTCTTTCGAAAATTTTTGCCTCATTATCGACCCGAAAACCTGAATTTTCCGAAGCGGTTCTTTAAGGTCGTGACTGGTAACGTTTGCAAATTGTTTCAGTTCCTGGTTGGTAGATTCCAGTTCGCGGTTTTTGCGCATCAATTCAGCAGTGCGCGTGCTTATTCTGTTTTCTAACTCCACATTGGCAAAGGCAAGTTCTGCCTGCATCGTATTCAGCGCCATTTGCTGCTCATGAAGGCGAATAAACGTTTTCACTTTCAGCAACAAAATATCGGGGTCAAAGGGTTTGGTAACATAATCTACCGCACCGGATGAATATCCCTTTGTGATGAATTGCTTATCAATATTTACTGCCGAAAGAAAGATGATTGGAATGTCTTTAGACTTACTGAAACCGGTTATGTTTTCTGCCACTTCAAAACCATCCATGTCGGGCATTTGCACATCCAGAATGATGAGCGAATAATCCTGTTTCAGTATTTTTCGAAGTGCTTCTTCGCCTGAAAATGCGGTGTCTGTTTCATACTTGTGCAACTCCAATAATTTCCGAAGCGCGAAAATATTTTCGGACGTGTCATCCACTATCAATATCATAAACGGGGAGTAAAGAAAAGCAGCGTTTTTTTAGAAAAGGAAAATGTAGAAAACCCCGCTAAAATAAACCATTACAACGCAATGTCAAAATGGAAAAAGTGGAAGAGAAAACAACTAAAAAAGCCCGTTCTCTTTCATAAATTTTTCAGCTTTTCCAATGTCTTCAGGCATGTCTATTTCCACGCCCATGTATTTGGTAGCCACCATTTTCATAGGCACGCCATGTTCTAAAAAGCGCAGGCACTCAATCTTTTCTGCTGCTTCAAGCGGTGTCATTTTCCAGGCTGTGAACTGAAGCAAAGTTTCTTTCCTGAAAGCATACACGCCTATGTGTTCAAAGTAAGTGATTGAGTTTTCGTTACTGCGCGGAAATGGAATAATGCTTCTTGAAAAAAACAGCGCATTGTTGTTTAAATCAAGCGCCACTTTTACATAGTTCGGGTCTGCAATTAGCGCCTCCTCTTTCAGTTCCTGCACCAATGAGGCAACGGAAACTTTTTCATCCTTAAAAACCTGTATTAAAGCTTCTAGCGGAGCGCGTTGCACAAAGGGTTCATCTCCCTGAATGTTGATAAAAACATCTGCCTCAAGATGCTTTGCAACTTCCGCAATCCGGTCGGTTCCGCTTTCAAAAATGCCTTTGCTTTTTACAGCTTTGCCACCATGTTTTTCTACTTCTGCAATTATTTCATCACTATCAGAAACCACAATTACTTCATCAAACAAACCGTTGTTTAAAGCGGATTCCATAGTGCGCCGAATGACCGTTTTGCCGGAAATACTTTGCAACAATTTGCGTGGGAAACGGGTGGCTTCCAGCCTTGCCGGAATGAGCGCAATTACCTTCATTTTCTAAAACTGTTTTTTATTTTCTGAAAGCACCGCAATAAGCAACATCAGCCATCCGGCAATAAAACAAACGCCGCCAATGGGCGTTAATATTCCAATGCCCGATAACCCCGCCGCACCTGAAATTTTAAGCGCAGTTAGTGCGTATAGTGACCCACTGAAAAGCAATACTCCGGCGATGAAAAAACGAGTAGCCCACTTGAGTTTTTTTGAAGGAAAATGCGCAAACAGAAGCCCGCAAAAAAGCAATGCAAATGCATGATACATCTGATACCTTACGCCGGTTTCAAACGTCTGTGCATTTTCAGGGGCAAGCAACGGCTTAAGGGCATGAGCGCCGAAAGCGCCAATAACGACGGCAAGCATTCCGAAAATAATTCCGGCTATGAGCGGAGTTCTGAACATTGTTGAAAAACTGGTTGAAATGATTGCAGCGTAAGATTTTCGGCGGGAAGGATAAAAGTTGCCATTTCGTAAAAAGATGCACGCTCTTTAAATATTAATTCGAGGGTGCGGCGCAAATCTGCATCTTTAAAAAAAAGGGGACGGGTTTTATCATCCTGAAGGCGCGACAACAACAGTGATTTTCCTGCTTTTAAATAAACGGTGCAATATTCACCAAAAAGCAATTCGCGGATTTCAGGCACTGTGACGGCTCCACCGCCGGTGCTTATAATTGTTTGGTCGGGATAAGTTTCTATAATTTCTGTCAATGCCTTCGATTCCATCTCACGAAAAAAAGCTAAGCCCTTCGTTTCAAAAATGTTTGCTACCGGCATGTCCATCTTTTCTTCCACAAATTTATCCGTATCCACATGTTCCCAACCCCATGCAGCTGCCAACTTAGCGCCCCAAAAAGATTTTCCACAACCAGGCATGCCAATCAAAAAAACCATTGTTTTAAATTTTGCCGTTTATGAATTTCCAAATCAGCAACATGCCCATTTGCACCGCTACTTCTTTATTGCGCAGCCTGTCGTAACTGAAATGATGCTCCTGCGTTACAGTTCTGTTTTTATCAGCCACGCTCATGAAAACAGTTCCGGGCTTTACCTTATCCTGCAATCCTGCGCTTAGCAAACCGGTGATTCCGAAGCCAAAATCTGCCTGTAATTTTTGCAAAGCACCCGTTGCCATCTGCTCCGAAACTTCTTTGCAAACAGCGCCTTTTTCCTGTAGCAAATGTGCATCTATTGCCAGTAAATTTTGCTTCACTTCATTTTGGTAACACACCATACTGCCCATAAAATATTGCGCGGCGCCCATCACTTGTGTTAGTTTGTGAGCAATGTTTCCGCCGGTGCAACTTTCAGCCAGCGCCAGTTTTTTTTCCTGGATGGTGAGGCATTTTCCTATTAGTTGTTCTAGTGGAATATCTTCAAGAGAGATTACGATGTCAGCCAGTCTGTTAGCTATTTCTTCGGTGCGCCTTTGTAGTTCGTAGGCGAGTGCTTTTTTATCTTTTCCCGTTCCGGAAAGGCGCAGTTTTACCAGCCGAAAATCAGGCAGATAAGCGAGGCGAATGTGGGCAGGCAATGCTTCTTCAAGGTCTTTAATTTTTTCGGCTATAAAGCTTTCCCCTAATCCTGCGGTAATGATGGTGCGATGAAGCAATGCATCACTTACAAACTGGAGTTGCAAACGCGACAGCACTTCATTTTCCATGATGCCCATCATTTCGTGCGGCACGCCAGGGAGGCTGATAAACCATTGCTGAAGGGATGGGTTGCGCGGATGTTTTTCAATGAATAACATGCCGGGAGCCGTACCTTTTTCATTTTTAAGAACGGTGCATTTTTCCGGCACGGAAGCCTGCATTTTATTGCGTTCGAGCATGGGCAAGCCTCTGCTTTCAAAAAAGGTTTCGATTTTTGAAAGCACTTCCTCGTTCATCGTCATTTCCCCACCAAAATACTGGAGCAAAACGGGTTTGGTAATATCGTCAGAAGTGGGACCTAATCCGCCGGTAATTAGGATAATGTCGGCATGTTTCTTTTCCTGGTCAAGCGCTTCGCGGATGGCTTGCGCATCATCGCCCACTGCTACCCTGCGGTTTATTTTTATTCCAATTGCATTTAACTGCTGCGCCATCCAGGCAGAATTTGTGTCCACCGTTTGTCCGATTAGTAACTCATCGCCAATGGTTATGATGGAAGCAATCAATTTTTAAGAGGTTTTAATGAAGAATGAAGGGCTAAAGTTTTTCAGCATCTTTCAAAGTGTAAACAGAATTTGCCTGATTGATGCAAGTAATAGTGAGGTCGTTTATGCAGACGTGAGGGGGAAGATTGGCGCAATACCACACCGTATTTGCAATGTCTTCAGCTTGCAGCGGCATCAGTCCATTATATACCTTGGCAGCGCGTTCTTCATCCCCTTTAAAACGCACTATTGAAAATTCGGTTTCCGCCATTCCAGGATTAATGCCGGTAACTTTTATTCCATAAGGCAATAAATCAATGCGTAGCGATTGGGTAATGGCATCAACGGCAAATTTTGTAGCACAATAAACGTTTCCATTTTTATAAACGGTTTTAGCCGCTGTAGAGCCGATATTGATGACATGTCCGCTTTTTTGCGCTTTCATTTGCTGTGCTATAATTCTGGAAACGTATAGTAGTCCCTTCACGTTTGTGTCAATCATTTTATCCCAATCGTCAGTATCGCCTTCTTCAATGGTTGAAAAGCCGGAAGCTAAGCCTGCATTATTTACCAGCACATCTATTTTGCGTGATTTTATTTTCTCCAACGCTTGCTCCACCGCAGTTTTATCCCGCACATCAAAATGGAGTATTTCAACGGCGACTTTGTATTGTTGCTGTAAGTCAGTTTGAAGTTGAACCAGTCGCTCTTTGCGCCGTCCTGTTGCTATAACATCCCAACCATTGGAAGCAAAAAGAACGGCAATTGCTTTTCCAAAACCTGCAGTTGCACCGGTAATTAAAATTGTTTTAGTCATTAATATTATGAAAGACGGTGTAAAGAACTAAATGCGAAGCGATGCGAAGGATTTGCAATTTTGGGAAGTTGAAAAACGTCCGCTAATAACCGAAGCCTAATTTAAAAACTAATGCCTTAAATAACAACAAAAAGCTAAATTGAAAAACATCTGTCTGAATAAATCTCATATAGAATTACAAATGTTCATTTTTATTCCGTCTGCCCCAATATTGCAAAACTCCATGTTGTCGGTTCGTTGTTTACGGTGTTTACTATCGTATCGGCTCGTAATAGAGGACGATTGCGCCTGAACCAAAAATTTTTGTCTTTAAAAGTCTAAAAATCGTCTTGTCTTTTATTTTGTCAAACAATGGCAAACCTTTTCCTTCTATCATTGGGTGTATACAAATTTGAAACTCATCAATCAAATTAAGGTTTATTAGCTGAATAATTAAACTCCGACTGCCAACTAAAATATCTTTTCCTGATTGTTGTTTGAGTTCTAAAACTTCATTTTCAATTTCCTTTGTTGCAAGTTTCGCACTATCCCATTTGGTATTTTTCAGAGTCTTTGAAAATACAATTTTGGGTATTCCGTCAATTGCCAAAGCAAAATCGTCCATTGATTTTTGACCAGAAGGATTTTTTAGTAGCGTTTGCCAAAACTGCATAAGTAAGTAAGTTGTCCGACCATATAATATAACCCCTGCATTGTTTAAAAGACCTGCATAATGGTGATGTAAACCTTCATCGGGGATACCTGCTGTATGGTCGCAAATCCCGTCAAGAGTCATGTTCATTGCTGCAATTACTTTTCTCATTTTTTTTACTCGTCTGTCCGTTGAGTAGCTTGCCTGTCGTTTTACAATAACTGCTATTTACCGGATTAATGTTGCATCTCCTTTCACGGTTTGTTTGTTACCAAACCTATCCGTTACTTGCAACAACCAATAATAAACGCCTAAATCAGCACGCCGTCCTTTCCAGGTGCCATCCCAACCTTCATCAAATTTGGTGGTGTAAAAAACCATTTCTCCAAACCTATTGAACACACGGAAGTTATTTATATTACGATACCCTATTCCAATTGGTTTCAAAACGTCATTTAGTCCATCGCCATTTGGGGAAAAGCCGGAAGGAACAAATAGTGCGGCATCATTCACAACGGTTACTTTAATAGAATCATCTCCAAAACAACCTGCTTCGCTTGCAATATGAACGATATAAAGTATGCTATCAACTACCGGATAATAACCTGTGGGATTAGGAATGGTAGTATTATCTAAATAAGTGGAAGGCGTCCAACTATACACATCGCCGCCTGTAGCATTGAAATTTATGTATTCTCCTTTTACGATTATTGTATCATTACCGGCAAAGGGATTAAAGTCATCCACCATAATCGGTTTGGTAATCGTATCCACACAACCTCTTGTATTTTGAGATATCAGCCTGACGTTATAAGTTCCCCCATTTGTAAAAGTATGAACCGGATTTTTATCGGTAGAATTTCCTCCATCTCCAAAACTCCATGACCATGCATTCACGGTTGGAAAGGTAGAAGATGTAGAATCAAAAAATTGTACAGGAATATCAGGACATAGTTTTCCAACCTTCACAAAATCTGTACGAAATTGAGGATATATTTTTACTAAACGGGTAATACTATCGGGGCAGGTAGAGCCTCTGTTTAATACAAGTTTCACAACATAAGTTCCGGTATCGGGATAGGTAAAAGAGGGTTCAAAATCACGTGATGTATCGTTTGTCACGCCGGGTACACCAAAATCCCAAAAATAATCGATGCCGCCGTTGCTTTGGTTTACGAAATGAACGGTGTAAGAACTACATTCTACTAAATAAGTATTAAAGTCAGAAGAGTATTGCGGAATATTTGCAACCACCGCTTTGGAACAATTCGTCACCACAAACTGAAATTCTCTTTTTACGGTATTAATTATTTGCCCGTTTCTCCATTCGTGGCAACAAACAGTCACAACGAACCGACCTCCAATATTGGGTGTTCCAGTTATAATTCCTGTGGCATGGTCTATCTGAACCAATGGAAATCCCGCCATTGGTTGTTGTGCAGAAAAATTTTGGGTATAATTAACCGGTGTGTAAGGCGGAGGCTGCGGAAATGGTTTTGCATCATTGGGACTACCGCCGGTGAGTGCTTCGCAGAACTCATAACTTAGAGAATCACCATCAGTATCAGTAGCGCCATGGTCGTAAATCAATGGATTGTTTATGCAGATAATTTGCGGGGGAAAGTTTTTAAAGATGGCGCTGTTATTACAATTTGTTGGAGAGGTTGTGGGTGGAATAATGCAAGTGTAGGTAGCGCCCACACTTCCCGGATTTACAATATTATTTGTTGCCGCATTTCTGCAACATCGCTGATATGCAACGATGTAGCCGCTGCCGTTTGCAGGAAGGTCGTAGGTGCCAATAAACGTTGCACGCCTTAAACAAGTAGACGGAACGTTATTTACGCAAATATTATTGAAATTTGTAGGAACGATTAAAACAGATGGATTAAAAAGAGAATCAAATATAACCGGATTTCCATTACCGTCAAAAATCCTAAAATATGCAGGATTGTCTTCTTGTATTGCGCCCGGCTGACCATTTTGGCAATCCTGATAAAGGTCTAACCGCACCTGATAGCGAATGGTATTTCCCGAACCAGCACCCAAACATTTATAGGTAAAATCCGCCCCGGCAATGTGAGAAGCTGAAACCAACTGAGGCAAGTATATTGCACCAATCAATAGCAGCAAAGTAAATAGTTTTTTCATGTTAAATTAATTAAACCTACAGCTTTCTGCAAAATTTTTCAAAGCATTTAAAAGTGCTTCGGGTTGTTCAATCATTGATAAATGCCCGCAATCACTTAGAATTTCCAATTGAGCGTCTTTGGGTAGCGTTTTCTGTTTTTGTATAGCTTCTAAAGGTATAACATTATCATCATTCCCTGCAATGAAAAGCACCGGATAATCAGCTTCTTTCAAAACATTTGTTCTGTCGCGGCGGTCAATCATAGCATCATAATAAGCAATCATTGCTCCTGCATTCAATTCCTTTCCCCGCTCAATTTGCTGTTCAATCCACTCAGGATGTTGTTTTTTAGATGCAGGTGAAAATAAATTAGGAATCATGCCTTTCACAAACGCGTCCCGCCCACCCTTTCGTATCAAAGCAATGGACTTTTTGCGCTTTTCTTTTTTCGCGTCGTCGTCCGCAAATGCGGTAGAATGAACCAATGCTAAGCCCGCCATCATTTCCGGAAATTGTGCCGCGAATGCAAGTGCCACATAGCCGCCCATAGAGTGTCCGGCAACTATTGCCTTTTCAATCTTTTCATTGATAAGCACGGCGTGCATTGCCTGCGCCATTTCTCCCATATTTATGTTTTCACCTACTAGTTTACTTTGTCCGCTGCCGGGAATATCAGGGATTAAAACGGTATAATTTTCACTGAGTTTTTCACCAACCTGTTTCCATAATTTGCCGCTTTCGGGGAAGCCATGAATGAGCATTATTGGTGCGCCTGTACCGGCTTTTAAATAATGAAGTTGAGGGAATAACGAGGTGCTTGTAAATTTAGATTCCATATTTATTTCTTAGTTGTGGCTGTCTATAAATCATGCCATAAATCAGCAAAAGAGCCAATAAAACAGGCGATAATTCTATCAGCGGTAGCTCCTGAATTTTTAGGAGATGAAAGAGTAATACAATGATGATGGTAGCCATTCCAATTACTGCATATTTCTGCTTTTTTTTGAATGATTGAAAGGCTAATAGAATATTTGTTGGCAATGCCCAAATAATATTCGAGTTATTGGCGCACGCCTGATGGTCAGTTCCTAACCACATTATTATTAAAAAGCAACCAATAAAACCGCTCAAAAACAACAAAAATCGACTCATGAACAGTCCCAATTTTTCCAGCTTTTTTACAAATAAACCACAAATTGTCAGCAACGCAAGAATCCAGGTGGCAATCAAAATCCAGTTAATGCCCGCTTTGGACAAGCCATTTCCAGCTAAAATTACGTTTGAAGGTTCTGCAATGGGTTTTCCTGCAACGGTGGCACCGGCAATTCCATCTCTTAAAAAATCCGGCAAAAACATAATGTCTGTATTATTCATCACCTTATCTATCGGCGACCCTAAAATGATGTTGATGCCAAAACGCTCAACATGGGCTGCGTATAAATATTGATTGATGATTTGCCTGAACGTGATTCTATTAGTTGCTGCAATCGTTTGGCCGAATTTAAAATCGCTTCCAAATGTTTGAGGGAAAGCATCGCGGATACGGGTCGCACAATTATCATAAAAGAAATCGTACTTATAATACTTGTTTTCTTCCAGAAGGTTTTGTTCCAGAAAGTATTGAAAGGCTTTTTTTTGGGAAGCATTCATCAATAACAATTGCTCCGTTACCCTTCTTTCCCGCTGCACATATTCAGGAATAAAGTTAGCATAAGGATAAGCCGCAACGTAATAAAGCAACTTGCCGCGCATAAACTGCAATTCAAAGCCTTCCTCAAAGCCATTAAACATTCCGTAGTTATAAACCTGGTCGGTGCCCTTGTTGCTATCCACAATTCTGATTGCCGTGTGACCAAACACTTCCCAAATTTCTTCCCCAACGCCGCAAGTAAGCAAGGAAATTCGCAACCCGGAACTATCGGGTTGTGCCTTCGTAATGCTTCCAACAAAAATGAGCGTGAAAGCGATTAATATCGGTACCTTGTTTAAACGCAACATCAATATTTATAGAAAAATTTCAAATTAGGCTTTTACAAAACAAAGGCTGCCTTATCTGACAGCCTGAATCATTATCAATCTTAAAAATCATAAGAATCTGCGTTCCATCCTACGCATTCTCACTTCCACCGGCAAACACAGCTCCAATATATTCTCTGTTCAGCCTTGCGATGTTTTCTAACGAAATTCCTTTTGGACACTCCGCTTCGCATGCGCCAATGTTGGTGCAACTGCCAAATCCTTCTTTATCCATCTGCGCTACCATGTTCACCGCACGGATTTTTCTTTCAGGGTCGCCTTGCGGTAACAGTGCCAAATGCGAAACTTTTGCAGAGGTAAACAACATAGCCGAAGCATTGGGGCAAGCTGCAACACAGGCACCACAACCAATACAAGCGGCAGCCGCAAACGCTTCATCAGCCTTATGCTTTTCTATAGGCAAAGCGTTGGCATCCACAGCATTACCCGTGTTTACCGAAATGTATCCTCCAGCCTGCATAATACGGTCGAAGGCTTGCCGGTCGGTCACTAAATCTTTAATAACAGGAAAGCCGTTTGCACGCCATGGTTCCACGACAATGGTATCACCATTTTTATATTCCCGCATGTGGAGCTGGCAAACAGTTGTATGTTTCCAGGGTCCATGGGCACGTCCATTAATGTACATGCTGCAGGAGCCGCAAATACCTTCCCGGCAATCGTGGTCGAAAGCGATGGGTTCCTTGCCTTCGGTTATTAACTGCTCATTCAGCACATCAAACATTTCAAGGAACGACATTTCGGAGGAAATATCCTTCACTTCATAGGTTTCAAAATTGCCTTTGGCTTTTCTGTTTTTTTGTTTCCAGACTTTTAAAGTCAGGTTCATGTTGTAATGTTCCATGGTTTTTAATTTGGCAATTCGATAATTTGGCAATTAGTCAATGCCATACTGCTGAAAATAAAAATTCAAAAGACGGCTTTTAATTTTGAGTTTTAATAATTTCATCCTGCGTCGACCAGTCGTAAAGCATATCAGGGCAAAAGTCAACCCCATTATCCCAATAAATTGTTTCCATCTCAGGATTTAGTTTTACTGTCTTGAAATAGTTCTTCTCTAATAGCTGCTTAAAAATACTCTTTTCGTCTTCCGACCATAGTAATAGTTTCTGCTTCAAATCTAACTGGCGCACAGTATCGTCCTCAAATAGAAGTTGCAATTTGTAAGGCGAAACGTACAATATTTTTTTTACAAAGTGCATTATTTCAATTTGACAATTAGCCAATTGCTTTTTTACTGGATGAAATAATTTTTGTAATAATTTTTTCAATTTCCAACAATTGCTGCCTTAAAACATCACAAGCGGGATAGGCTTCGGAATGATGACAAAGTAACAACCAATATTTTGTCTCCTCAATTTCTTTTGCTGCTATTTTAAACTTGTGAACGAAGTCAGCTTTACTCTCTGCATTCTGTGCTTCGTGAACATTCGCTCCAATAGATGTTCCTGCTTTCAATAATTGATTCGCTACTACATATTTTCTTCTCTCTTCTAATCCCTCAACATACTTTATTATATCTAAAGAAAACTGAACAGTTTTGGTTAATATTATATTTTCAGTTTGCCCAATCATCTTTCACGATTTTTACCATTCGCGTTCGCTTCACCATTACTGAATTGTCAAATTGCCAAATTGTCTAATTACCAATTTACTTATAACTCCGCTGTGTCGGATGCACCACTTCAAAATCCAACTCCTCTTTATGCAACTGATAATCACTATCCCCCTTATACTCCCACGCGCTCACAAAAGTAAAATGCTCATCATCCCGCAGCGCCTCGCCATCTTCCGTCTGAAACTCTTCCCTAAAGTGACCACCACAACTCTCTTCCCTGCTCAATGCATCAATACACATTAACTCCCCAAGCTCCAGAAAATCGGCTACCCTGCCCGCTTTGTCAAGCTCCGGATTAAATTCATCCCTCTCACCAGTTACGCGCACGTTGCTCCAAAATTCTTTCCTCAATGCTTTTATTTCTTCAATGGCCTCCCGCAGCCCCTTTGCATTCCGCGCCATGCCGCATTTATTCCACATTATTTTGCCGAGGCGCTTATGGAAGTTTTCTACACTTTCCGTGCCCCTGATGTGCAGTAACTGGTCTATCCTATCGCTCACTTCCTGCTCTGCTGCTGCAAAGGCGGGATGGTCGGTGGGGATGGCTTTGGTGCGAATGTCATCAGCCAGATTATTCCCCAGCGTGTAAGGCACCACGAAATATCCATCTGCCAGCCCCTGCATTAAAGCGGATGCGCCTAAGCGGTTGGCTCCGTGGTCGCTGAAGTTGCACTCGCCGAGAGAAAATAACCCCAGAACGGTGGTCTGCAATTCATAATCTACCCAAAGCCCGCCCATGGTGTAATGCACGGCAGGATAAATGCGCATCGGCACTTCATAAGGATTTTCGCCGGTTATCTTTTCATACATTTCGAAGAGATTACCATACTTTTCCTGCACTACGCCTCTGCCTAAATCAATAATCCGCGCATCATCGGCATTTGCCAATCCTTGTTTGTTGGCTTCAATCCTGCCATAACGTTCTATCGCGGTAGCGAAATCTAAATAAACTGCTTGCTTGCTTGCGCCAACGCCATATCCGGCATCGCAACGCTCTTTTGCTGCACGGCTTGCCACGTCGCGGGGAACGAGGTTTCCAAATGCAGGGTATCTTCTTTCTAAATAATAATCGCGTTCTTCAACCGGAATTTCTTTGGCTTTGCGGTTATCGCCTTTTGCTTTTGGCACCCAAATCCTTCCATCATTACGGAGGGATTCACTCATTAGCGTGAGCTTGCTTTGGTGGTCGCCACTAACGGGAATGCACGTGGGGTGAATTTGCGTGAAGCATGGATTACCGAAAAAGGCGCCTTGTTTATGCGCTTTCCAGGCGGCGGTAACGTTGCTGCCCATGGCATTGGTGGATAGATAAAATACATTTCCGTAACCACCGCTGCAAAGCAAAACGGCATGTCCGAAATGGCGTTCGAGTTCACCGGTAACGAGGTTGCGGGCAATAATGCCGCGGGCTTTGCCATCAATCTTCACGATTTCCAGCATTTCGTGCCTTGAATATTGGGTTACGTTCCCTAAAGCAATCTGCCTTTCCAATGCCTGATAAGCGCCTATCAAAAGCTGCTGACCGGTTTGCCCCGCTGCATAAAAAGTACGCTGCACCTGCACGCCGCCGAAAGAACGGTTGCTCAAAAGCCCGCCGTATTCTCTGGCAAAAGGAACGCCCTGCGCTACGCATTGGTCAATAATGGCGGCGCTCACTTCTGCCAGCCGATACACATTCCCTTCCCTGCTGCGGTAATCGCCCCCTTTCACGGTGTCATAAAACAAACGGTAGGTGCTGTCGCCGTCGTTCTGATAGTTTTTTGCTGCGTTGATGCCCCCCTGCGCGGCAATGGAGTGGGCGCGACGCGGACTATCCTGAAAGCAAAATGTTTTTACCTTATACCCCATTTCCCCAAGCGAAGCCGCGGCAGAAGCGCCAGCCAATCCGGTGCCTATAACAATCACTTCAAGGTGACGCTTATTGGCAGGGTTCACGAGTTTACAGGTTGATTTATAAGTCGTCCATTTATCGGCTAAAGGACCTTCAGGTATTTTGGAATCAAGTATTGACATGGGAAGAAATGAATGCTATATTATCTAAAAAAGAAAAAAGAAACGGCTTTAATTAACCCACTGAAAATACATGGAAAGGGGCATCAAAGCAAACAATACACAAATAACAATGCTAAACGCAATACCCGTGGTGCGGATGAAATCTTTATACTTATGCGTGGTTAACCCCATGGTTTGGAAGGCGCTGTAAAAGCCATGCACCAAATGCCACCCAAGGGAAATAACGCCCAGAAGATATAGCACTACAACGAGCGGATTCTGAAAAACTTCGACCATGCGCTGATATAAATCATGCATTTCGCGACCGCGCACGACTATGGGGTTTAAATCGCCGGTGATGCGGGAAGGCACCCAAAACTGCGCAATGTGCACACAAAGGAAAATAAGAATGAGCGTACCCAAAAGCCCCATGCTGCGACTGTACCAACGGCTGGTTTTGTTGCCTGCGCTCACGCGGTAGCCCACTTCGCGGCGGGAAATGTTTTTTTGAGAAAGCAATAGTCCCTGAACTGTATGGAGGATGATGCCTGCAAAAAGCCCTATTTCCATGATGCGGATGATAATGGTGGTGCCCATAAAATCGGCAGCGGAATTGAAGGCATCGCGCCCCACGAAAATCATGGAGTTGATATAGGCATGGACTACGAGAAAGGAAATGAGAAACAAGCCAGTGAAACCCATAACGAGTTTTTTACCGATGGAAGTAGTGAAATAATGTTTCCAGGACATAATGGAGTGGAAGAAATTTTTTGGGTGGGAATGAACGGCGCAAAGATAATGGCTGAATGCTAAAGTTGGAGGAAGTTTGATGAGGTGTGAGAAGTTTTGTTGAGGGGTGATAAGTTTATAACACGACAAATCACCCCTGAACTTACATGATGCACTGCGGATTGCAAATCCGCTTTATCCCTACGTTCGAGATGATCCTGCGGAACATCTCGAACAACCGAGGTTAAAATGACGCTGTGTATGAATCATTATTTTGTTGAAAACAACTGTATCAATAAAAGGCCCATAATGAACGCCATCTTTAATATAGCTCGTAGTGATAATTACTGGTGCATCTTCGGCAATTGGGAAATTAAATCTCCCCCTTTCAAAATTGCTATACAACTTTGGTAAGTGCTTGAGTCCCTGTGGAGACTCAGGCACAAAAGAAAATATCAAACAGTTGCGTGATGATGGTAACGAAGTTCGAAAAGTGAGTGAGCGAATTGGCGATGTGGGAGACGAGAGATTGGTTAAAACGATGAGCGAAGCCGCGATGTGGGAGACGAGATATTAAATGTAGGGAACGAGATTGATTAAAACGATTAACGAAGCGGCGATGTGGAAGACGAGATATTAAATGTGAGAGACGAGATTGGTTAAAACGATGAGCGAAGCGGCGATGTGGAAGACGAGATATTAAATGTGAGAGACGAGATTGGTTAAAACGATGAGCGAAGCCGCGATGTGGGAGACAAAGACGGCAATGTGGGAAGCGATATATTAAATGTAGGAGCCAATATATTTTAAACTTTTTTCAGTCAGGTCAACCCCTGTCAATGATGCGGCGCGCTTATCTTAATCAATCACCCATTTTTTCCTGCAATTCTGCGGCATTTTACTCTAATAAAAAAACGGGCAATTGATATCAATTGCCCGTTCAGATGTTCGGTAGGAGTGTACTTACACCAAAAATTTTGGTTGAAGCAATTTTAGCCTTCCTGGCTTGCTTCATAGTTGATGTTATGCTCCGCAATTTCTGTGAGCAATTCATCGGTGTCTTTCTCTTCCGCCAATGTTGTTTCGAGAATCTCAGCAACTTCATCAATACCTAAAGTGGTGGCAAGTTGCGCTAATCCGCCGTAAGTAGCAATTTCGTAATGCTCTACTTTTTGAGCAGCCATTATCAAGCCTACGTCGCGGGTGGCAGTGCCATCCTCGGTGTCGCTAATAATGCCTTCCCCTTCTTCAATAATGCCTGCCATGGCATCGCATTTTTTTGCGTGTGGCTTCTCTCCCAATAATTCAAACACCTGCTCCAGACGGGATATATGGACTTCAGTTTGTTTCAGATGTGTAGCAAAAGCTTCTTGCAACTCTTTAGAGGTAGCAGCTTTTTCCATTTTGGGGATTGCTTTTGTCAGATGTTTTTCTGCCCAATAGATGTCTTTGATTTCGTCAGTAAAAAATTCTTTCAGTTTACTGTCGCCTGCGCCTTTTCCTGCGCTTTTTGATTTTTTGTTCGCCATTGTTTTGAAGTTTTTAGTTCGGGGAAAGTTTAGAAAAGAATGTGCCATACATGTTACTGCAAATAAAGCATGTGAACTTGTGGATTCTTTTCCCACATTTTATTTTTGGTTTGAAGCTTCAACAGGCGTTGGTGTGCGTGAGTTCCCCGCCGAGACGCACGCACGAAAATAAGTTTGGTGCTGCCGGGGATGGAACGCAGATATTTATGATTGGGATTATGGGTTATGATTTTTAGGGGTTGGAGTCGATTGTAGGAAGTTATCGGGGGGATCACAAATCCGCTTTATCCCTGAGTTCTAGATGCCCTGCAGAACATCCCGAACATCTCGGATCCCAATCATAAAACCTGCATTCCATCCCACCCTCTTCAATTGTCAAATTGCCAAATTATCCAATTGAAACAACACCCTCCCTACTTAATCATCAATTTCTCCACTTTCATTCCAGACCCCGCACGAATCTCTACAAAATACAACCCTTTTGCTACTGCTGATACGTCCACTTGACTAACATTTGCCAGAAAGGTTTGATTCACAACTTCCATCCCTAATGTATTAAATACGCGAACGGTTGCTGCTCCTTTAAAATAATCACTGCGGATCATAAAAGATTGCGTGGCAGGATTGGGATACACTCTAAAATCCGCCACACCCGAAACGTCTGCAATTCCTAAAGTAGTTCCACTTTCGCGCATTCTGGCTGCAAAAGGATAATATGCAAATGACCCGCCCGGGGCTGGCACCGTCACCGGAGGAAATGTAAGCGCCGTACTGTCAAACGCATTGCCGGTAACCCAAATACTGCCGCCCGCATAAGCCATCTGCTGCCTGCCTACGTATCCGCCCAACATCTGTTGCGCCCACTTGGTCGTTCCATCAGGTAGATAGCATAACACGGTGCCGGAATAGGTCCCCACGGGAGAACTGGTTGTAATGCCATTGCCCCAATTGAGTGCGCCTCTGGTTTCTAAAAGAACAATGAGTGAGCCATTATCAGTAGCAAATGTATTTCTGCGAAACGTAAGGTATGCTTGCGCAAAGCCTGAGTCGGGGCCTGATTTTGCCCAAATGAAATTGCCCAATGAATCGAACCGAGAATAGAGATAAGAAGATTGATTGCCAGGTGCAGGCAAAACGATGTTTCCCAAAGTAATCGTGTCGAAATGGGGGGCTGTGTAATAAATTATATTGTCAGATGCAATAGCCAATTCAGGATTGGTGCAGGTAATATCGCGCATAAAGTGTGACCAATGGTACGAACCGTCGCTTCTATACCGAACAATGTATTTTGGATAATCAAGCGAAGGATCGTGCGGAACAAGGGTGCCATTAAAAGCAATTCCATTGAAAGCGCAAACACCGGACAGATAAATATTCTGTTGATCATCGAGTTGGATGGAGGTAATGTAGCTGCTCCGTTCCTGAAATAGCACCATTTCCGAAACCCCCGTGCTGCTGTTCGCTTTGTAAATTCTGGTACCATCGGCACTGTCCACGGGGTAATAGATGCCACTATTACTGGCTATGGTGAAACATTCCGTGCTCGTAAAAAAATCTCCACCAATTTGTTTAATCCATTGAGGTTGCAATCCATTGGCATTAAGCCGAAACATACAATACTCCGATCCGCCAACGGGATTTATTAGTTGTAAAGCGTTAGAAAGCGTGAGCGTGTCTATGAACTTTGCCAGCACATACACATTGTTTGCCTGATCGCACTGCATAGCTATTACGGACATTTTGCCAATGGCAATCGTGGAACTAAGTACATTTCCGGAAGTATCGCGCACTTCAAACCGATAATCGCCCATTTGCTGGTTAATGACGGTTTTCTTATTGATATTCACTGCCCAAACCATGCGGGTCTGAGAGAGCGATTGATCCTTAAATGCTGCTACGCTTTGAATAACTACGTCCGGGTTGATGTCAATGGGAATGCCGGCATCAATCGTTCCCCATGTCCATTGAGGGGATGTCTGCGCCATAGCGGTAAAAAATAATAAGGAAAGCAAGCTGGTCGTAAAAATGTGCTTCATGAGGTGTAGATTTTTGGCGTTAAGCAATTATAGACTGAATAAAGGTTGGTGAAGTTTGTAAATGTAGTCATGGTGGAGTCATTTGGGTTCATCATGGATTTATGCTAGTTAAGAATTGAAAAGTATGCGTTCCATCTTTTCTCAAAAAAACTTCATTAAACTACCTCAGCCCCCTGACCCACTTTCCAAAAATGGAGAGGGGGACGATACCTGCCAACCTGCAAGACAAACCAACTTCATCGAACCTCATCAAACCTTTCCAACTTCATCTAATACCCAATAGACATCTAGATTACCCATTCGCCACGTCCTTGCGAACGCAGTGAAGCAATCTGAAGAAACGGGGGAGGATAGATGAAATCTTTAGTTGACATCAGATTGCTTCGGGCAAGCCCTCGCAAGGACGTGGCGACTAGTTTGGGTGTCTAAATGGTATAGCCTTCAACTTATGAACCTACGAACCTATGAATCTATAAACTTACCAACTTACTCAAACCTCCTCACCCCCCAATCTTCCCCGTCACTTCCTTCAGTTCATTCAGTTTTAAAAGTGCTTCCACGGGTGTGAGGGTATTAATGTCTGTGTCTTCCAGTATTTTTTGAATCTGCCGGAGGTCGTCGGCAAGCCCTTCAAAAATATTAAGCTGGTAAGCGGGTGCTTTGGGGATTTTTTTCAGGGTTTCAACGGGTGCATCGGCGCTTGCATGTTTTTCTTCCAGCAAGGCAAGAATGGCATCAGCTCTATCTAATAAGGAAACAGGCATCCCCGCCATCCGCGCTACCTGAATGCCAAAGCTGTGGCGACTTCCACCGCGCTCCAGCTTCCTTAAAAAAATCACTTTGTTGCCTGCTTCTTTGTGGGAAATATGATAGTTGCGCACGCGGGTAAGTTGGGTCTCCAGTTCATTAAGTTCATGATAGTGCGTGGCGAAAAGCGTTTTGGGGCGGGCGGTGTGTTGCTGCAAATATTCCACGATGCTCCAGGCAAGGGAAATACCATCGTATGTGCTGGTGCCCCGCCCAATTTCATCCAGCAACACCAAACTGCGCTCGCTGATGTTATTGATGATGCTTGCCGTTTCCGTCATCTCCACCATAAATGTGCTTTCGCCGCCACTCAGATTATCGGATGCGCCAACGCGGGTAAAAATCTTGTCGGTCAGCCCGATTTGTGCATCATCCGCAGGCACAAAACTGCCCATATGCGCGAGGATGGTGATGATGGCCGTTTGCCGCAGGAGCGCACTTTTTCCGCTCATGTTCGGGCCTGTGAGGATGATGATTTGCTGCTCGTCTTTATCCAGAAAAGTATCGTTGGCAACGTATGCTTCGCCGGGAGGCAAGCCTTGTTCAATCACCGGATGCCTGCCGTTGGTAATATTTAAAACAGGGGTGGTGAGCAGTTGCGGGCGGCGGTAATTATGCTTTCGCGCAAGCGCTGCAAAACTGAGCAGGCAGTCCACCTGCGCGGTGATGTGTGCATTGTTTTGGATGGTGGCGATAAACGGTTCGATGGCAGAAAGCAGCGCGGCGTATTGCTCCATTTCAAGCGCCAGGATTTTTTCTTCCGCGCCTAAAATTTTCTCTTCGTATTCCTTCAGTTCGGGCGTGATGTAACGTTCGGCATTGGTGAGCGTTTGCTTCCGAATCCAGTCGGCCGGTACTTTGTCTTTGTGGGTGTGGGTTACTTCGAGATAATACCCGAACACGTTGTTGAAAGCCACTTTCAGGGAAGAGATGCCTGTATTTTCCGCCTCTGTTTTTTGAAGTTGCAGGAGATAGTCTTTGCCGCCGGATGAAATTTCGCGCAGCGCATCAAGCCCTTCATGAATGCCTTTGCGGATGATTCCGCCTTTTGCCGCAACAGCCGGTGGGTCATCGGTCAGAGCGTTTTTTATTTGAAGGTGGAGGTCTGCCAGCGGCTGCATGGATTCCGTGAGCCTGCAAAGCATTTCATGTTTCGTTGCTGCGCAATGTTGCTTTAGCTGTTCCAGTATTTCGAGGGATTTCCCCAATTGCATGACCTCCCGCGGGTTGGCTTTGCGCAAAGGAATTTTGCCGATTAGCCGCTCCACATCGCCCACTTGTCGGATGAGTTTGTGGAGTGTATTATGGAGGTCGGGGTCGAGAATAAAATGCTGCACAATTTCCTGCCTTTGGGCAATGCGGTGCATATCGTAAAGCGGAAAAATGAGCCAGCGTTTCAGCAGGCGCGCGCCCATGGGCGTGAGGGTAAGGTCGATGGCTTGCAACAGAGAAGTGCCTGCGTCCTGCGAAGGGTGGAGCAGTTCCAGATTGCGGATGGTGAAGCGGTCCATCCAAAGGAAATCATCCGCCACCAAATGTTGCAGCGACTGGATGTGCATGAGGTTGGCATGTTCCGTATCGCGGAGGTAATGGATGGCTGCGCCTGCGGCAATGGTAGCGGCTTTCAGGTCTTCAATGCCATATCCTTTCAGGGTTTTCGTGCCGAAGTGTTGCAGCAAAATATCGCGGGTGTAGGCATCGGCAAAAATCCAGTCTTCCAGTTGGAAAGTGTAAACCTTGCTATCAAAAGTTTGCCGGAAGTTTTTGAATTGTGCTTTGGAAAGAATGATTTCAGAAGGCTGAAAACTCTGGAGCAGTTTGTCCATGTATTCAAGGTTGCCTTCTGCCGCATAAAACTCTCCGGTGGAAATATCTACGAAGGCAATGCCCGAAACCTGCCCGTTTAAATGCAGCGCCGCGAGGAAATTGTTGGTCTTGTGTTCGAGCAGTTTATCAGAGGTTGCAATGCCGGGCGTCACCAGTTCCGTAACGCCGCGCTTCACGATTCCTTTGGCAAGTTTCGGGTCTTCAAGCTGGTCGCAAATGGCTACGCGATGGCCGGCTTTTACGAGTTTGTGTAAGTAAGTATCCAGCGCATGATGAGGGAAGCCTGCCAGTTCAATGAAAGCCGCTGCACCATTGGCTCTGCGGGTAAGCGTGATGCCTAAAATTTTGGAGGTGATAACTGCATCGCCGCCGAAAGTTTCATAAAAATCGCCCACCCTGAAAAGCAAAACGGCATCGGGGTATTTGGTTTTTATTTCCCGGTGCTGCTTCATGAGCGGCGTTTCGGCGGTGTCTTTTTTAGCCATGCCTCGCAAACCTAAACGAAATGATTTTCTGAACGGTTAGCGCAGCTCCAGCAACACCACGTTTTCAATGTGGTGCGTGTGCGGAAACATATCCACGGACTGCCATTTCGTGATTTTGTAAACCTCATTCAGCAGCGCCAAATCCCTTGCCTGTGTGGCAGGATTGCAGCTTACGTAAACCACCTTCGGGGCGCGCATTTTAAGGAGTTGCAGCACCAGTTTTTCATGCATTCCGGCGCGGGGCGGGTCGGTGATGATTACGTCAGGCTTACCGTGGGTTTCAAAGAAGGCATCGGTGCAGATTTCAGCAACATCTCCGGTAAAAAAACGGCAGTGATTCAGTCCGTTTCGCGTTGCATTTTCGGTAGCATCTTTTATGGCTTCGGCTATGAGCTCAATACCAATTACCTGCCTTGCTTTTTCGGAACAAAAAATGCCGATGCTGCCCGTGCCGCAATACAAATCATACACGACTTCTGAACCCGTAAGTCCGGCAAAATTTCGGGCTACTTCATACAATCTTTCCGCCTGCTTTGTGTTGGTTTGAAAAAATGATTTTGGGGAGATTTTAAAAATGAAATTGCCTAAGCGCTCTTCAATAAAACCTTTGCCTTTGTAAGTAATTACCTCCAGGTCGTGAATGCTGTCGTTGCGTTTAGGATTAATGGTGTAATGCAGCGTAGTTATTTCAGGGATTTCCTGAAGCAAATGTTCCAGCAAGGCAATGCGCACGGGTTTGTTTTCTAAATGCAAAATCATGTTTATCAGCACCTCACCGGTTGTGGAAATGCGGATAACCACATTGCGCAGCCAGCCTTCCTGCGAATGAAAATTGTAGTAAGAAAGGTTGTTGGCTTCTGCATATTCCCGCAACACGCGGAGCAGTTTATCGGTAGGCGCTTCCTGCAAAAAGCAGGTGTAAATGGGCACTACTTTATCAAAAAGCCCGGGCGCATGGAAACCCAATGCAGGTTCGTCTTCCAGTTTTTCTCCGGCTGCTTCATTCAGTTCTTCCCGCGTTCTGTATCGCGAAGCGCTGAACGTAAATTCCAGTTTGTTGCGGTAAAAAACTTCTTTTTCACTGCCAATAATGGGCATGATGGGCGGCAGTTCCAAGTGTCCGATTCTTTGAAGTTGGTCTTCCACCTGCTGCTGTTTGTATTGCAATTGCAAAGCGTACGGAATCATCTGCCATTTGCAACCGCCACACACACCAAAATGCGGACAAAAAGGAACGACACGATTTTCAGAAGGCTTCACGAGTTGCAGCACCGTGCCTTCTGCCCAACTTTTCTTTTCTTTTAAAACAAGCGCATTCACCACATCGCCGGGCACCACCTGCGGCAGAAACAACACCTTCCCGTCGTCGAGGTGGCCTATGCTTTTTCCTTCCGCCGCATAAGCCGTAATTTCTAAATTGGAGACAATGCGTTTCTGTTTCTTTTTTCGCGCCAAAATGAATGAAAATTCTTTAGTTAAGAGGTTGCAAATTTAGCTTCATGCTTTTAGGATGCGTATCAGCTTTCAATTATTTTTGGAGCCGTTTTCCAAACGCAGCGAATTGAAACACAGTCTCTTTAGGAAAATCTTCTACTTTCACGCACCTTTCTATGAATAAAATCAGACTTATTGCCTGCATTTTGCTGGTAATGGCTTCGCAGTTTGCCTTTGCCAAAGATGGATACCACATCCAGATAAACTTCAAAAACACGGCTGAAAAAAAGGTGTATCTCGTGCATTATTTCGGCAAACCCTTACCCACTATTTATAAGACGGATTCTGCCACGATTGATAAAAGCGGAAAAGCCGTTTTTGATACAAAAGAATTTGTGTTAGGCGGTATTTACATGATGCTGCTTGCCGACCAGAAAACCTACTTTGAATTTCTGCTGAAAAATGGCGACGACATGTCTATCAATGCAGACGTTTCAAAAATTCCCGGCGATGGACTGAGTTTTAAAAATGCACCTGAAAACGAACGCTTCAGCGAATACACTGCCTTCCTGAAAGATTTTGGACAGGTGCAGCAGGATTATCAGGCAGCATTGCAAAAAGCAACTTCCCAAACCGATAGCAATGCGATTTACGACAACATGCGCACTGCAGGAAAACAACTCATCAGCTTCCGGAAAAACTACCAGAAAAAATACCCTAACACGCTGCTTTCTACCATCTTCCACGCGCTTGAAATCCCCGACGTGCCGGAAGGAAAACATTACAACGCAGACGGAAGCTTAGACACGCAGTTTGCTTACCACTACTACAAAAATCATTATTGGGATGGCTTCGATTTTAAAGATGACCGCCTGATAAACACGCCTATTTTCGACCCGAAGCTGGATGAATATTTCAACAAGCTGGTGGTGCCGATTGAAGACAGTGTGATTAAGGAAGCCGACTGGATGCTGGCGCAAACCAAAGGACAGAAAGAGCTTTTTAAATACGCACTCTGGTGGATAACGCGCTATGTGGAGAACAGCAAAATAATGGGGATGGACAAAGTGTTTGTGTATCTGGTAGAGAACTATTACATGCGCGGCGCTGCTACCTGGCTCGACAATGATGAGTTGGGAAAATACTACGACCGTGCTTCCAAAATAACCCCGAATCTAATTGGCAGAATTGCTCCTGAAATTAAAATGGTGGACATCAAAGGCAAGGAGCGCAAGCTTTCTGATGTGAAATCAAAATACACACTCGTGATTTTTTGGGACCCTACCTGCGGGCATTGCACTAAGGAAATTCCGCAAATCGATTCTTTATACAAAGCCGTTTTGAAGAAGAAAGGCGTAACGATTTATTCTGTGCGCACGGAAGGCGAAGAAAAAGTGTGGCAGGAGTTTATCCGCAAAAACAAACTGGAAGACTGGATAAACGTTTACGACCCCACCAACACCAGCAACTACCGCTCTATGTATGACGTTTACAGCACGCCGGTAGTGTATCTACTTGATGAAAAGAAAATCATCCGTGGTAAAAGAATTGACCACACCAATATTTTATCCTTAATAGACATGATGGAGCGCAAAGAAGATGCTCCAAACGGCAAATAAATTTTCAAACAAACAACAATCAATCAACAAAATGCGCAAGCTTGTACTTACGTTTCTTACCATCACCACGCTACTTGCCAATGCTGGAGCACAAACGCTTTTCACCTTTGGCGGCACGCCCGTCAGCAAACAGGAATTCCTCCGCGTTTACCAGAAAAATGCCCTCAATAAAAAGCCCGACATGTCGGATGCTGCACTGAAGGAATATTTTGACCTCTACACGCTTTTCAGAATGAAAGTGCGGGAAGCAGAACTCCGCCGCCTCGACACCATGCCTTCCATCCAGCGGGAACTGGATAATTACCGGAAGCAACTGGCAAAAACCTACCTCACGGATGAACAGGTTACCAACAAGCTGATGAAGGAAGCGTACAACAGGATGAAAGAAGAACGCCACGTTGCGCACATCCTCATTATGGCGCCGCCCAACATGAACCAGGACGACACGCTGAAAATTGCGCAGCGGATGGACAGCATCTACAATGCACTCACTAAAAACAAAGCAAGTTTTGATGAGCTGGCAGCTAAATATTCAGAAGACAATGGCAGCAAAAGCAAAGGCGGCGATATTGGGTTTATGACGGCGCTGCAAACGCTCTATCCTTTTGAAAATGCGGTGTATGAAACCGAAGTCGGCAAGATTTCAAAACCATTCCGCACGCAATTGGGATATCATATTGTGAAGGTGATGGAAAAACGCCCTGCACGCGGAGAAATACAAGTGGCGCACATCCTTTTAACCACACCAAAATCGATGGGAGAAGATGGCGTGAAACTGGCAGAGAAAAGAATGGACAGCATTCAGAATGCGCTGAAGAAAGGCGTTCCGTTTGGGGAGCTTGCTAAAAAATATTCTCAGGATAAATACTCCGTGAACGAAGGCGGCGTGCTGAAACCATTTGGCGTAGGCCGGATGACGCCTGCTTTTGAAAATGCTGCTTTTGCCCTTAAAAATCCCGGTGATGTTTCTCCTGTAATTAAGACCGACTATGGCTTTCACATTATTAAGCTGATGGAGAGAATGCCGGTAAAACCTTACGACAGCATGGAAGGCAAAATCAAAAAGCTGGTAGAAAATGATTCCCGTGCACAGATGGCGCGCGATATTTTCTTTGAAAAAATGAAGGCGCAGAACGGCTTTAAAGAATACCCTGAAAACTTTAAAACGCTGGTTACAAGGTTTGATAAAATGGTTCCTGACACCGGCAAAATGGCCAATCAGTTTACGGCAAATGAATTCAATAAAATGGATGAACCGCTGTTTGTAATCAACAACAATAAATACCGCCAGGGAGATTTTGTCTCTTATGCCGAAACGCTTACCCGAGGTCGCATTATGGGGCAGCGCGAAGCCTCGCTGAAGGAGCTTTACAAAATGTATGTTGACAAGGTGGTGAACGACGTGCAGGAACATAAACTGGAAGAAGAAAATCAGGATTTTAAAAACCTGATGCAGGAATACCGCGACGGCATTATGCTGTTTGAATTAATGGACCAGCAGGTGTGGGGCAAGGCTTCCCGAGATAGCGCGGGGCTTCAGGCTTTTTATGATGCACACAAAGCGAAATACCAATGGGAACCCGGGTTTGAAGGTGCTGTTTATAAATTCAAAAATGAAGACGCGCTTAAAAACGGGATGAAATTGCTGAATTCTAAAAGCCGCATGGAAGATGAAGCCATTGCCGACTCTGTAAATACCGATGCCATGCCCGATGCAGTTTCTGTTTTGAAGGGACGCTATGAATTTTCAAAGTTTAAGGAAGCCAATCGCGAAGCGCTTACAAAAGGAACCGTTACAAAGCAGAAACGTAATGATGACGGCAGTTACACGGTGGTTCGCGTAGATGAAGTGTATAACGCACCATCACAGAAAACACTGGAAGAAGCGCGTGGTTATGTGATTGCAGAGTATCAGGATTATCTGGAAAAGCAATGGAATGAAACGCTGCGCGAAAAATATCCCGTGAAGGTGGAGACTTCGGTTTTTAATAGTATGGTGAGGTAGGTTGTTATAGTCGAAAGTCTAAAGCCAAAAGTCTAAAGCTATCAGGGGTCTGGAAATCTCCGCAATCCTTTAAATTGTTTAATCCGCGATTCAGCATTTGTTTGAATTGCGGATTTTTTTTAAAGGATCTCACTGATTAGCCCGACTTGAATAATCTGCGTAATCCTCTTTCTCTATTCTTTTTAATCCGCGATTCTAGAATGTAAGTGCGCGCGTCCCTGCGGAGACTCACGCACGAAGTAAATAGCATCCCTTTATTTCTAAGAAAAATTTCAGGAAGGATAGAATATTCACATTTTTACACCGTAAAAACATAAGGTGTGGCATCTGAGGCGTGGGGATGGTATGCTCCATGTTCAGGGCAAGTCAATTTTTGGTCGGGATGGTATGCTTCGTTTTGATGGTATGGCTCTGGCCGCCCAAGATGCCATGGTAACTTTTGCCACACGGCACCGCGCGGCCGGCATGGCATAGTCAATTTCGATGGTGCCATACCGCCTCAGCAAAATGCCACCATCACTTTTGATTGTATGGCTCCGGCCGCCCAGGATGCCATGGTGACTTTTGCCACATGGCACTGGCCGCGCGGCATGGCATCATCGGTTTTAAGCATAGGGCAACCGTGTGTTTTGGGGTAGAAATTAGTTTTGGGGGTATGGCAACGGGTAGGCAGGATGGGTGTAATCGTTTTTTAGGGTGTGGCATCCGAGGTTCGGGGATGGCATATACAGTTTTTACCCACTGGCGCAAGAATGCCGCTAAGCACTTTTTTTGCGTGGAGTTCTTGTGCCTTGCTTCTATTGCTCACGATTCTTTGGTGTTTCCCTAATTCAGCAACATGTTGGCTGTGTCTTGAACCATGATTAAAGGATTGCAGGATTATCATGATTTTGAACCACCCTGAAACAACTCTACAACGCTTCTAAAACAACCCCTATCACGCTTCCCTAAACGTCCCTCCTCTTCAAATGCACTTCCGCAGCAGAGGAAACAATGATGGGATATTTTTCCAGCGTCACGTCGGAAAGATCTAATCCAAAACCGCGCTCTTCTGACAGAGAATATTTCTTCAACAAAAAATACCCCTTCATAAACATCCTTTCAATGACAGGCAACACATTGTCGCGGCTCAGGAATTTCTCCATCACAATGAAACGGAAATCGCCCATCACGTTGTAGCGGTTCAGAGATTCATACCGGCTCACCACATTCACTTCGCGGTTCTGCACCATCTCTTCCACCACTTTTCTGAACATCAGTTGGATGCGGTGCTCGACTCTGAAACCCAACCTGAATTCTATCCTGATTATCTCATTCGGGATGACGGTGTGCACATTGTATTCCATTGTGTAGGGGTCATCCAGCACATCCACATGCACGAACCAATAAATGTCGGCGCGCTTCGGTTTCCTGAATAAAATGGAGAAGATGATTTTGTGCTCGATTTCCTTAGGATTGTTGGCAGAAGTGAGATACACCAGATGCGTTGCGTATTTTGGGATGCTTTTGTCGTTGCTCAATTCCTGCATGATGGGCACATAATCTTCCAGCGTCACAAACTCTACGTAGCGGTTTTTAATCTTCCGGCTTTTGAACCACGTAACCATAATTGCAAACAAAACGCCGCCCACCAAAAGCGCCACATAACCTCCGTGCGGAAACTTCTCCAGATTGGCAATGAGGAAAGAAAATTCAATCGTCAGGAAGAGCAGCAGATAACCAACAATGTAAATTCTGCGGACGCGGTGGGTAAACATGTAGAACGCAAAAAGGCAGCTCGTCATAATCATCGTGATGGTGATGGCAAGTCCGTATGCCGCTTCCATATTGGCTGATTTGTGGAAGATTAAAACAACACCCACACAGCCTGCAAAAAGCAGTTTATTGATGCCCGGGATAAACAATTGTCCGCGCTGCACGGTGGGATAATTTATTTTCATCCGGGGCCAGAGATTGAGTTTTATGGCTTCAGAAATAAGCGTAAACGAACCGGAGATTAAAGCCTGTGATGCAATGATGGCGGCTATTGTAGCGATGATGATGCCCGGCAGCACAAACCAGCGCGGCATGATTTCATAAAAAGGATTGAGCGTTGCAGAACTCCAGATTCTGCCCTTCTGCGTAAGCAGCCATGCACCCTGCCCGAGGTAATTTAAGATGAGGCAGGTCTTCACAAAAATCCATGAAATGCGGATGTTGTTTCTCCCGCAATGCCCGAGGTCAGAATAAAGTGCTTCGGCTCCGGTAGTACATAAAAACACGGCTCCCAAAATCCAAAAACCTTTAGGGTAAGTGGTTAAAAGTTTGAGCGCATACCAGGGATTAAATGCTTTGAAAATGCTGAAATCATCCGCAATGTGAATCAATCCGAGCGCCGCCAACATGCCAAACCAGATGAACATGATAGGGCCGAAAAGCTTCCCAATGTTTGCCGTTCCGAATTGTTGAGAAAAGAAAAGCACCGTCAAAATGCCGATGACGATTTCCATAATCAGCAGTGGCGTGATGCCGCTCATAGCCGGCATATTTCGCAAACCTTCAATGGCGGAAGTAATGGAAATGGGTGGCGTAATCATGCCGTCTGCAAGCAATGCCGCGCCGCCAATCATTGCCGGAAACACGGCCCATTTGCCGTGTCTTCTTATCAAAGCAAACAAAGAAAAAATGCCGCCTTCGCCTTTATTATCGGCTTTTAAAGTGAGCATTACATACTTGATGGTGGTTTGCAGCGTAAGCGTCCAGATGATGCATGAAAGCCCGCCGATGATGAGCAGGTCGCTGATTTTTTTGCCGTTGCAAATGGCATTCATTACATACAGAGGAGACGTGCCGATGTCGCCGTAAATAATGCCTAACGCAATCAGGACACCTGCAAGCGATGCCTTGTTTATTCTTTCCTTCAAAACGAAAAACGGGAAGTGAGGCGGCGAAATTAGGAGACGATTCAGGAACGTGGGGCGATGCTTCCTTTTGCGCCGCGATGTTATTTTGCGGAATCAATAAATCATTGAAGAAAATGCATCGTTCCCAATTCTTAAAAAGCATGTTTGCCTCCGCAGTGTTAGGCAGGCTTCCTGTTGCGCTCACCAGCGAGTTTCGGAAAGTGTATCTGCTGCAATGCTTTGTGGCAGGCTTTCAGTTTCATGAAGGGATGGATTATCTGGAAGAAATGAAAGAAGGTGACTTGCTGAAACTGGAGCGCGAACCTGATAATGCTTACGATGATTGCGCAGTGGCTTTGTATTGGAACGAACATAAAACAGGCTTCGTGCCGGCGCACACAAACGAAATGCTTTCTTACCTGCTTGATGCAGATGCGCTGAGCTTATTTGCTGTGATTACGCATTTGGAACATTCGGCGAAGCCATGGGAAAACGTTTGCGCAGCTATTTATTTTTTGCAGGAAACCAATCATGATTTACCGGTGCACGCTGCTTACCTCACCCGCATTGAAGCACCGCATTACCGCACGCTCAAACTTCCGGAAAAACCAAAACAAACACCCAAACGAAACGTGCTTTCCAACGACATGAAAAACATGGGCAAACTGGAAAAGCAAGACCTCGACTGGAAGCAAATAAGACAAGAAAGGCATCTCGAAAAAATAAAGAACAAGGAAGCCAAAAAGCAATACGCGGCTGATAAAAATCGGGAAACCGGACACCACCAAACTCCTCCCATCACCGACACACCTTTTTATGCATCGGCTAAAGAAATTCCTAATCGCGTGGTGGACGTGGATAAGATTCCAAAGCATCACCCTGAAGCCAAACAATATTTTGAAAATCTTTACCGGCAGCAGCCCATGCGCGTGGATGGCGGCGGCAGATATGTGCACATTAAAGACGACAGCTTGTACATCCAAATGATGCAGATGAGCAATGAAGTGGTGCGTTCCCTCGATGACCAACTAACTGCCTACCATGCCTTCATCCTTTCTTAAAATACATCAACCTAAAGCCGCCCCTCAATCCAAACCTTTACTTTTGTACCTCTAAAAAATTTATAAACAATGGAAACACTCAGCAAAGTATCTCAGAAGATGGCGCAAGCCGGAAACTTTTTGCCCATCAACGGCACCGACCATATTGAAATGTATGTAGGCAATGCAAAGCAGGCGGCGCATTTTTATAAAACGGCATTCGGCTTTCAAAGTCTTGCCTACGCAGGCCCTGAAACGGGTGTGCGCGACACAGCTTCCTACGTTTTGCAACAAGGAAAAATAAGGCTCGTGCTTACCACGCCGCTCCGCTCCGAACATCCCATCAGCGACCACGTTATGCGCCATGGCGACGGCGTAAAAATTCTGGCTTTGTGGGTGGATGATGCCACAAAATCATTCGAAGAAACTGTGCAGCGCGGCGCCAAAATCTACATGCAACCCAAAACCATGAAGGATGAATACGGCGAAGTAACCATGAGCGGCATTTACACTTACGGCGAAACGGTGCATCTTTTTGTGGAAAGAAATAATTACACAGGTCCGTTTTTGCCCGGCTACCAACCATGGGAAAGCGCCTACAATCCCGCCGATGCGGGGCTGCTTTATGTTGACCATTGTGTGGGAAACGTGGGCTGGAACCGCATGAACGAAACCGTGAAATGGTATGAAGATGTGATGGGCTTTGCCAACATCCTGACCTTCGACGATAAGGAAATCAACACCGAATATTCCGCCTTAATGAGCAAGGTGATGAGCAATGGAAATGGCTTTGTGAAATTCCCGATTAACGAACCTGCGGAGGGCAAAAAGAAAAGTCAGATTGAAGAGTACCTGGAGTTTTATGAAGGCGAAGGCGTGCAGCACATTGCCATTGCCACCAATGATATTATTACCACCGTGCGCGATTTAAAATCACGGGGTGTGGAGTTCCTTGACTCTCCTGACACTTATTATGATGAACTTTTTAACCGCGTAGGTACAATTGATGAAGACCTTGCGCCGCTGCGTGAATTGAAGATATTGGTGGATAGAGATGAAGAGGGTTATTTGTTGCAGATATTCACCAAACCGGTGGAAGACAGGCCTACGATTTTCTTTGAGATAATACAGCGGAAAGGAGCGAAGAGCTTTGGTGCCGGTAATTTTAAAGCCTTGTTTGAAAGCATTGAGCGCGAGCAGGAAAAGCGGGGGAACCTTTAATTTGGCAATTTGGCAATTCGGCAATTTGGCAATGATGGAACGGGCAATCAATAAATGGTTGCCTGTTTTGTTTTTTAGGATAGAACGCAGATTCTTATGGTTTTTAAGATAAATGATGATTTGCCCTGAAAGGGCGACATATACCAGCGATGGGCAACGCCCATCGAACCAAAGAGCCATCCAACCATAGCCCATCAAACTTTAAGGATAGAATGCAGATGCCTATGATTTTTACGATTAACGGTGATTTCTTTTTCTTTAATCAATAATTTGCCAGCCTTCTTTAGGTTTTTATTTTTTGAAAGAGCAGATAGTGGCTTTTTAATTAAAATGAAAACCGATTATAGCACCAGAAACCTTTCTTGCCCTACCCTGAAAACTTAGGATGCCATCCGAAACATTTCTTACTCTACCCTGAAAACTTAGCATAGCATCAGAAACCTTTCTTGCCCTACCCTGAAAACTTAGCATAGCATAGGAAACGTTTCCTGCCCTACAAAGAAAACTTAGCATAGCACCGGAAACACTTCTTTCTCCCAAAATAAATACAATAGGCAATCTAACGCTCCTTTTTGCCACAACACTGTCACAAGGAAGGTATATTTGCCACCAAATAATGGAAATCGGGAAAAAAGACTAAAAACCTCCTAACCATAAAGAACTGTACAACCGTCTTACCAACCGACAAAACTTTTTCTAAACAACCAAACACTTTTTTTATGAAAAAAACACTACTTACCCTGTTCACCGCAATCATAGCTATTGCCGCAGGCGCACAAACAACGTGCAACCCGACTTTTACCGCATCCTCCAATCCGGTAAACAATGCGCTTTTACAAGCAACTTTCACGAACACTACGGTGTACACCACTGCGCCTAACACGAACGTTAGCTTTTCCTACGATTTCACCGACGGCTCTCCTCTACTGTATTCTAATGCAACAACTGTAAACCACACTTTCCCTGCTCCCGGCTCTTACCTCGTATTCCTCAACATGTCTGTTTATGATTCCATGACTGCTGCATTTGTTTGCGCAGATTCTTTCACTCAAATGGTAACTGTAGCCTATCAGCCCTGCGGCACGCAAATCAGCGAGACGCATACAGGTAATGTATTCAACTTCACAGCTACCAACCCCGCTAACCCTGCATTAATCACTTATGCATGGAATTTTGGAGATGGCAGCACCAGCACTTTGCAAAATCCGGTGCATACTTACACCACAAGCGGCACGTATAATGTCACGCTTGTAACTACAGGCGGAGGTTGCACCTACACCAACCATCTTACCGTAACTACAGGTGGCTCTACGGGTGGCGGTATCATTTGTAGTCAATTGAATGCTGCATTTACTTCCACCATTTCAGGCAACTTTGTAAACTTCACAAATAACTCCACCCTTATTAATACGCCCGGCGTAGGAACTACTTATGAGTGGGTTTTCGGAGATGGCACAGCGGTTTCACACTTGTTTGCACCCAACCATAGTTATGCATCTTCAGGTGTTTATCACGTAACGCTCAATGTGCATTGGATTGATTCTAACACCAACACCATTTGTACAGACACCTTTTCTCAGGTGATTACCATTGGCGGCATCACACCCGGTTATCATATTGAAGGACACATCTTTTGGGATTCCTTGAACAACTTTGGTCAGCAACTGAACTTTCAGGTGTGGCTTATTGTAAATGATACCGCAGCCAACACCCTTACTGCCGTTGATTCATTATTTACCTCCGGAAATTCTATTGCCAGTTATGCTTTCAATAACCCGCAAGCCGGTCACTACCTCGTGAAAGCTGCTGTATTAAATCAACCACCCGCAGCAGCAGGTTACATCCCCACTTATCATGATTCTGCCGCTTACTGGAGCAATGCACAGCTAATTGGATATACCAACCAAAGCAATAGCACAGGCAATAACATCTGGATGCATCAGGGAATTGTTACTTCCGGTCCGGGATTTATTGGTGGCAACATCAGTGCAGGCGCTAACAAAGGCACAGGCGCAGGCATTCCGCACATTCTGGTGTTTTTGAGAGATGGTTCCAATAACAAACTGGTTCAAACTGCTATGACGGATGGCAACGGTGATTATTCCTTTACCAACATTCCCGCAGGCACGTACAATGTGTATCCAGAGCAAATTAATTACGGCACCATTCCTTCTTCCAACTTCATTGTTTACAGTACGCAGCCTACCGTTACGGGAATTGATTTCTTCCGCAACAGCACAGAGTTTGTTCCTGTAGCATTAAGCATCAATGAAATTGCTGACAACAAGATTTTCAACTTTGCGCCAAACCCTGCAAGGAATGTTTTGACCATCAGTTCTCCCGTTAATCTGGAGCTGACCATCATGAATGCAACCGGCAGCAAAGTGTATGAAAGCAAGCTGAAAAGCGGAACCGAAAATATTGATATTGCCAACCTGCCTACAGGACTTTACATCATCCGTGCAAACAGCGGCAAGGCAATACAAACGCAGAAGTTGTTGATTCAGCATTAATGGCAGCAGCCCCTTCCAAACCTTTATTATTTTTTCAGAAAAGGAGCCTTCGGGTTCCTTTTTCTTTTTAGTTTTTTAAGATGATGTTATTGCGCGGTGGGCTTAGCTTTGCGGGCGTTTCAACGGGCTACCTTTATTAAAAATCATTCAGAAGGCATCCTCTTTTTTTACTGAACTTATGAACCGTATTCTTGTCTTTTTTCTTGCCATTTTCCTTTCCTTTTCTGCCTCTGCGCAGGATGATTCTCAAACCTTCCGCAACTTTCAGTTTTCATTTACCCGCGTTTCGCAGGCATGGATGAAGTATAACGACACGCTTAAAAATCTTTTTAAAAAAGAAGGCTTAGCGTATCCTCCAAAAGATATTTTCATCCGCAGCTTTAAAAGCAATAATGAAATGGAACTGTGGGCGCGCGATAAGCCCAATGAAGAATACAAACTAATAAAGAATTATAGGGTTTGCGCACTCTCCGGCATTTTGGGCCCTAAGCGGGTGGAAGGCGACAGGCAGGTGCCGGAAGGTTTTTATTTTATTGATGATTTCAACCCTAAAAGCGATTTTTACCTTTCGTTGCTGGTGAGCTATCCTAATTATTCTGACATGGTGTTGGGCAATAAAGAAAAGCCCGGAGGAGATATTTACATCCACGGCGGCTGCGTAACCATTGGCTGCCTGCCCCTTACCGACCAGTTCATTCAGGAGTTTTATGTGCTTTGCCTGAACGCCAAAATAAACGGGCAGAACTACATTCCGGTGCATATTTTCCCGGCACGCTTCGACCGCCAGGGACTTAACTTTTTAGGGCGCACGTATGCCAATGATTTGGAGAAACAAAAGTTTTGGGTGAACCTGAAAAAAGGCTACGATTATTTTGAGAAATATCACAAGCTGCAGCCCGTTATGTACACGCCCGATGGCAAGTATGTTTTCCAATAATCCACTTTCCCCAACTATTTGCTTAATTAATACCAAATTGACTACGAAAAGCTTTATAAAAGAGAACGTCATTGCGAGGGCTTGCCCGAAGCAATCTGAAGTCAAAAATGCATTCCCCCACCGCTCTTCAGATTGCTTCACTGCGTTCGCAATGACGAATGGTACAGGCAAAAAACATCCAGGTTTTCGTTTGTTTAGAAGCCTGATTGCCTGCGCCGCCGCCATCTGCTGCACCATGTTCCTCTTTTCCTGCGAAAAAGAAGTGCACCTGAATCTGAACACAGGCGAGCAAAAGCTTGTGGTAGATGGTTTCATTGAAAACGACCAGCCGCCATTAGTTATCCTCACAAAATCCATTGGCTATTTATCAACCATCGACCTCAGCACGCTTGAAAACGCTTTTGTGCATGGCGCCGTGGTAAAAGTTTCAGACGGCAGCCGCACCATCACCCTTCGTGAATATGCCATCGACACCGGCAAAACGTTCAACAAGTTTTCATTTTACACGATTGATACAGCGGATGCAAGTTCTTTTTCCTTCGTTGGCGTAATAGAAAAGCAATACACGCTCTCCATTGATTACAACGGCAAGAATTATTCAGCAACCACCAAAATCCCGAATGTCCGCCCCTTAGATTCCGTGTGGTTTCGCAACTCCCAAAAGCAAAATGTGCCCACCGCCACGCGCATGTACGTAAAGTTTACCGACCCTGATACGTTGGGCAATAACATCCGCTACTTCACCCGCCGCAATTCAAACCCTTTTTTCACCGGTCCGCAATCCGTTTACGACGATCAGATTATTAACGGACTCACCATCGATAGTCTTGCCGTTTTTGCCGGATACGACAAAGCCAGTGTTCCCGATATTGATTCCATCGGCAACTTTTATGAAGGCGACACCGTAACCCTCCGCTGGTGTGCCATCGACCGTAAAGCGTATGAATTCTACAACACTTTTGAATACGCTACCGGCACCGTTGGGAATCCATTTGCATCGCCGGTGAATGTGATTTCAAACATACAGGGCGGCGCGCTTGGCGTGTGGGTAGGCTATGGCGCGTATTACGTTACCCGCGTTATCCCGAAACAATAGTTTTCCGCAAAAGCATTTGCACCTACGCTATTTCTTTCGCACTTTTACAAACTTTAAAATCCAAAAGTTACTTCATCATCATGGCTGAAACTGAAAAAATACATTGCCTCATTATAGGCTCCGGCCCTGCCGGATATACTGCTGCTATTTATGCTGCCCGTGCCGGGATGAACCCCGTGCTGTATCAGGGTTTGCAGCCGGGAGGACAACTCACCATCACCACCGAAGTGGAGAACTATCCGGGCTATCCTGAAGGCGTGATGGGGCCGCAAATGATGGTGGAATTTGAGCAGCAGGCGCAACGCATGGGTGCCGACATCCGCTGGGGACTGGCTTCGAAAGTGGACCTCACCAACCGGCCTTACAAAGTGGAGATTGATGATGAAAAATGGTTGGAAGCCGATGCCTTAATTATTGCCACGGGGGCTTCTGCAAAATGGCTGAACATACCTTCTGAACAAAAGCTAAACGGACATGGCGTGAGTGCTTGCGCCGTGTGCGATGGTTTCTTTTTTAAAGGGCAGGATGTAGCCATTGTGGGTGCCGGCGACACGGCTTGCGAGGAGGCACTTTATCTCTCCAAACTCTGCAAATCAGTACACATGCTGGTGCGGAAAGATGAGGATGGAATGCGTGCCAGCAAGGTGATGCAGGAGCGCGTGAAAGCCACCGAAAACATTACCATCCATTGGGAAACCGAAACCGATGAAGTGCTTGGAGATAAGAAAGTGGAGGGTGTGCGCATGAAGCATGCAAAGACGGGCGAACTGAAAGAAATTGCGGTGAAGGCATTCTTCGTTGCCATCGGGCACACGCCAAATTCTCAGATTTTTAAAGGCTTTCTGGAAATGGATGCAGAAGGATACCTTATAACCAAACCCGGCACTTCTAAAACAAATATTGAAGGGGTGTTTGCCTGCGGCGATGTGCAGGATAAAATATACCGTCAGGCAGTGACGGCTGCGGGCAGTGGCTGCGCGGCTGCGCTGGATGCGGAAAGATATCTGGGGGCACTGGAGTTTGCGGGGATGGAATAAATCCGGTATTTAAGTTCGCCCTTCGGGCAATGATAAAGGAGCAGTCATAACGGTTGCTCTTTTTTATTTGATGATTATATATAGCGTCTCTGCTTTTATATTCTGTAGCAATTGCTACAAGCACTGACTTGAAGGAATGAGCCCCGGTAGCAGTTGCTACAAGCACTAACTTGAAAAAGTAAGCCATGGTAACACGTGCTACAACCCATCAAAATGCTATTTTCTATAAAGCATATCCTTGTTTCTACAAAAACTTCAACTTATCAACTTACCCCCCTACCAACTTTCTTTACTTTTCCACCAAATAAAACAAACCCACTAAAATGCACATTCCTTCTGCCGCCCAGCTGCGCCAACTTGATCAGGAAACTATGGTTTCTCAAAAGATTACTTCACCGCAACTAATGGAGCGCGCAGCGCAGGCTTGCGCCGGTTGGCTGATGGCGCATTACCCGCGCGACACGCCTTTTATGGTACTTTGCGGAGCAGGAAATAATGGCGGCGATGGGCTGGCGCTTACGCGGATTTTACACCAGCACGGCTTTGCGGTAAAGGCATTTTTTCTGCGTTTTCATGCGCCTTCGGCAGATTGCCTGCATTTTATAAACCTGCTTTCAGCGGATCATCCGGAGCTTTTGGAAATGCTGCAACCTGACACATTCCTTACCCACATTCCTGAAAATGCCGTGCTTGTAGATGCCCTTTTTGGCAGTGGCTTAAACCGCAAACTGGAAGGCTGGGCAGCCGCATTTGTAGCGCACATCAATGGATTGCCGAATGATGTGGTGAGCATTGATTTGCCATCAGGATTAAGCGCCGATGTGGCTCCTGAAAAAACAGATGAAATCGTAAACGCCACCTTCACCCTTTCATTTCAGTTCTACAAACGCACCATGTTTCATCAGGAAGGCGCTGAAAAATGCGGTAACATTCCCCTCCTCGATATTGGGCTGGATGCCGCCGCCATTGCTGCTTTGCATCCCGCCTTCTTTGCCACGGATGAAGCCATGATGGAAAAGATTTTCAAACCCCGTCATCCATTTTCTCACAAAGGCACGAATGGCACAGCGTTTATTGCAGGAGGTAGCAGCGACATGCCAGGCGCTATCTGCCTCGCGCTTCGCGCAGCAGGCAGGGCAGGCGCGGGAAAAGTAATCGGACTGGTGCCGCAGTGTATTCATTCTATTGTGCAAACGCTGGTTCCCGAAGCCATTTGCCAGGCGCATGGCGACCTGCGCCTAAAGGATATTTTCAGCGACGTGGGCGATGCAGTGGGCATAGGTCCGGGCATGGACAGAGAAAGCGATGTGGAGCTGGCAATGGAAAATTTTATGGAGGAAAACATAAGACCTCTGGTGGTGGATGCCGATGCGCTTTACCTGCTTAGTGAAAATGAACATTGGTTTTCCATGATGCGGCACAACACTATTCTTACACCTCACCCCAAAGAATTTGACCGCATTTTCGGCGATTGTGAAAACACGATGCAACGCGCCAACCTTGCGCGCGGCATGGCTTTGAAGCACAACATCATTATTGTTTTAAAAGGGCGCTTCACTTTTATTGCTTCGCCGGAAGGCACTTGTTATTACAACACTTCAGGCAATGCCGCGCTTGCCACTGCCGGCACCGGAGATGTGCTTTTAGGGATGATTACCGGTTTGCTGGCGCAGGGTTATGAACCGCTTCATGCAGCGCTCCTCGGCGTGTGGCAACATGGAAAAATTGCCGAAAAAATTTGCGAAACCCGCAGCATGGAAAGCATGATTGCCTGGGATATGGTGCGCTGATAAAACTTCAAAATCACTGACCTTCGCCCTTCCCCCAAAAATTTATTTTCTAAAAAAAGATTGAACACTTATGTCCACCTTAATTACCTGCCCGCAGTGCGCCCATCAGTTTGAACCTTCAGAAGCCATGTCTAAAAGCATAGAGGCAGACATGCGCACCAAAATGACGAAGGAATGGAACAAAAAACTGGAAACGCTGAACGACGAAAAAAAGCAACTGGAGCTGCAAACCCAACAATTAGCACAGCAAAAAGAACAGCAGGAAGCCGACATGAAAAAGCGTGTGGACGAGGCTTGCAAAGCGCGGGAAACGGAAATAGAATCGGCTCTTAAAGAAAAGATTACCGGCACTTATGCTGCGCAAATGCAGGCAATGGAGGAAGCGCAAAAAGAAAAAAACGGACAGCTTCTGGAGGCACGCCAAAAAGAAATTGAGCTTCACAAAAAGCTACAGGAAATGGACGACCTGAAAAGCAAAATGGAGCTCGATAAGCAGCGGGAACTTCGCGAAGCGCGGCAGGAACTGGAGCTGAAAATAAAAGAACAGGAGCAGGAACGCAGCAAGGAAAAAGAACAGGAATATCAGTTTAAAACCCGCGAGCTGGAAAAGAAACTGGAAGACCAGCACAAGCTTGTGGAAGAAATGAAACGCAAGGCAGAGCAAGGCAGCATGCAATTGCAGGGCGAAGTGCAGGAGCTTGCGCTGGAAGATTTATTGCGTCAGGCTTTCCCGTTTGATAAAATAGCGGAAGTGGGCAAAGGCGTGATGGGTGGTGATTGCGTGCTAACCGTTCGGAACTCGCTTGGTCAGGAGTGCGGTTGCATTCTTTTTGAAAGCAAACGCACAAAGGATTTTAATGCAGAATGGATTACGAAACTAAAGAAAGACATGGCACCGTGCAATGCGGAAATTGCCATCATCGTGACGCAGGCAATGCCTAAAGAGGTAGATCGGTTTGGAGAGCACAAAGGTGTTTACGTGTGCGGATTTGGAGAAGTAAAAAGTCTGGTGAGCATTCTGCGCGTGGCAGTTATAAAAGTGCATGAAGCCAAAAGAAGCCAGGAAAACAAAGGGGATAAAATGGAGTTACTCTACACCTATCTTACCGGGGCGGAGTTCCAAAGGCAATGGCAAAACATGCGGGAAAACTTTGTGAGCTTTAAAGCCATGCTCGAAAAAGAGCGAAACGATTTTGAAAAAAACTGGAAGAAGAAAGAGAAAATGCTGGAGCAAATAATCCACAACTCTCTGCAAATTTCAGGGTCAGTGGAGGGCATTGCGGGGATGGAAATGAATTTGATTGAGGGAGGTGGTGAAGTGGAAAGTTGATAGGTTGGTAAGTTCATAAGTTGATAGGTTGATAGGTTGATAAGTTCATAGGTTGGAAAGTTCATAAGGTCACAAGGGGGTCTTAGGGTTTACGCATCATCCTGAAAAATCTTTTGAATTACCAACAGCTTTCGACTTTAATCTTCGACTATAAGCATCTAACCCGTAAGTCCCCCCTCCATTTTTGGAGAGGGGTCGGGGGTGAGGTAAAAAAGGTATCAAGTTTTGAACGGCTAAAATTTCAATGAAACTTCGTGCTCCGGTTTTTTTATGTAAAATGCAAGCTGAAATTTATTTGCAGCGGCTTCTGAATTTCTTTTCAGGCTTTCATTTAATCACCAAAATTGTAAACCTGCATTCCATTTTTCAAAAAAAAACCATACACTCATACACTATGAAACAAAGAACAATTGACTACATGGCGCGGAAAAAAGCGCAGACACAACTCCGCCACCCGGGCGATTTAAGAAGTTTTCTGATTGCAGAATACAACGCTTCACGCAGCATCGTTGTAAAAAAGGACATCCTGAAAATGCTGGATAAAATGCCAGAGCAGCAGGAAGAAGCATTAGTTGAGGCATAAAAAAAGGAGGGGGTTGTTTCCCCTCCATTTGCTAGAATATTGTTTGGACTTTCTACAGAATTTCCGCCATCCCTGCCCCGTTTATTTTCATTCCTTTGGTTTGAACGTAAGCAATAACAGCACATTCAGCGGGCGATAATCCATCGGGAATAGAAAGTGTAATGGAGCCTTTAGCATCAGCAGTGGTTTTGAAATCGCGCACAACGTTGTGATGTTCCAAACGCCTGCCGGAGTTTTCACCGCGGCGCACGTCCATGGCTGTTTCCCGCTGCACCAAAGCAATGTGGAGCACTTCATTTTCTTTTAAAGTCGCTTCAAAACTGACATCCACTTTGTGGCTGCCAGATGCTTTTGCAGTGACGTTTACGGCTTCGTTTTCACTTCTTTTAAGCGCATTGTCAATCAGCGTTTTTAAACCTGAACGATTGCTACCCGTAATGTGTGCATTGCCGTTCACAACTGCTTGCGGAGTATAAACCGATTCTGTGCCCAGCGCATTAGCGTATTGATATTGGCGCTGCGTGTTTTCAGCACTGCTGAACGGATCTTTCCAGCCCAGGCGATTCCAGTAATCAACATGAAAAGAGAGGGTTACTAATTTATCGCCATATTCTTTTTGGAGTTGCGGCAATAATTTATCAGCAGAGGGACAACTGGAGCAGCCTTCGGAAGTGAATAACTCAACCACTGCAATGTTTTTTCCGGAAGTTGAAGTTGGAGCAGCCATAGTTTTAGAAGTTTGCATTGCAGGTTGACCATTGCAGGCTGAAAGTGAAAAACATAACAGCACTGCGGAGCATAGTTTAAGCATAGTTGCTAATTTACGAGTAACGTGAAAAGAAGGTATCATCAAAAGGTAAAGAAAGGATACAGTAAGTTTTAGAGTGGAATTGAATGGTTGGATTTACAAGAATAATACCTCAAATAAATCTACAGGCAAATGGAAGCATTCCATCCGGTGTTTTAACAGTAGCGTCCACACTGCCGCTTCTATATTTGCGCCTCAATTCCAATTTCTATGCGTTTAAAAATAGCCTTACTAGCTACTTCTCTCCTCTTGTCCATAATCGTAAATGCGCAAGAAGTTGAAAACACTGATAAGCCCGCCAGTTCCATCTCCCGCCCCTCACGCGATTTTTTTATGCTGCAGTTCAATTATGAAGGCTGGGCAAACAAACCGGATTCCATCCAAAGCGGCGGCTTCAACCGCGGCGCTAATTTTTACCTCTGCTACGATTTCCCGATTCCAAAATCCAATTTCAGCTTTGCGGCAGGCATTGGCGTCGGCACAGCAAATATTTACTTCAATAACCAGCAGCTTATTTTGTCGGATACCGGTGCATTGGGAAGTCAGGTACGCTTCGTGCCGGAGCAACTGGATTATAAGAAATTCAAACTCACCACTGCATATCTCGAAGCCCCTCTTGAGCTTCGGTTTTTTGGTAATCGGGAAAACAGAAATAAAGGCTTTAAAGCCGCTATTGGCTTGCGTGTTGGAACATTGATTGGCGCGCACACTAAAGGCAGACGCACGGTGGAAGGCAACAAGTTTATTGACAAGGAAAACACGAAACGCTATCTTGAATCCTATCGTTTTGCCGGAACGCTACGCCTTGGCTGGGGCAATTTTTCTTTGATGGGAACGTATAATCTCAACAATCTTTACAAAAAAGGCGCTGGTCCGCAGGTAACACCTTTTTCATTCGGTATTTGCATTTCAGGGTTGTAATAAACAATAGAAGTCAGAAGCGCTTTCAAACTTCATACACTTTCCCTTCTTCCGACAGTTGCGTATTTTCAAACACGCTTCTTGCCTCTGCTAAAAACGGAGTCAGGTCTTTATATTTTGAAGAGAAATGCCCGATCAATAACTGTTGTGCATTTGCTTTTTTAGCCAGTTCAGCTGCCTGCTTTGTGGTGCTGTGGTAGCGCATTTCAGCCTTTTCTGCATCCTCGTGCAAATAGGTGCATTCATGATAAATCAAGTCGGCGTTTTTAATTTGGGGAAGGAAGGATTCTGTAAATTTTGTGTCAGCACAATAAGCATATTTCTTTGGCTTCGCTCCGGCTTCCGTTACCCACAAATTCTCCACAACCACACCTTCGGGAGACACAAAATTTTCACCGTTTTTCAGGTGGTTATAAAAGGACGTCGGGATGTTGTAAGCAGCGCATTTTTCAGGAATTATTTTGCGTCCCTTCGTTTTTGTTTCAATCAGAAAACCGTGGCACTCTATCCGATGCTCTACCGGAAAACATTGCACCGAAAAAGAAGGCAAATCGGCAATCAATCCGCCATTTGCGGGCAGTGCATGAAACACCAGCGGATAACACAATCCACCGCCGGCAACATTTTTAATGGCATCCAGAATGGTTTCCAACGCGGCAGGAGCGTAAATATGCAGCGGAATGGTGCGCCCCAGCAAGGACATGGTATTGATTAAGCCGGGCAACCCAAAATAATGATCGCCATGCAAATGGCTGATGAAAATGTGGTGCAGTTTTCGCCATTTCATCCCGTATAGCTGAATCTGCATTTGCGTGCCTTCACCGCAGTCGAGCATCACATCTTCCGCATCATTCACCGCCACCATTTGCGAAGTGGGATGGCGCCCAAAAGCCGGTAATGCAGAGTTATTTCCGAGGATGGTTATTTTCATTTTCAGCTTTCGCGCTCAGGCTTCGTTAAACAAGTCTCTTTCCAAAATCTCCATGCTAATGATGTCCACCGCTTCTTCGTAAGTAGGCGCAATGTTCAAAATACCATCTTCATCTCCGGCTTTAATTTTTTTGGCTACAGCATCCTGCAAGTTTGTAAACACAAGCGATTGCTCCTGCTCATACCATGCTTCGTGCATTTCAAAAAGTAAAGCCGCCGCGTTTTCATCCGCCTCAATAATATTGTGCAGGTCAACAAGCAAATTTGCCGGACTGCCTGAATCGGTTAGCTCCAACCATTTTTGGCTAATGGCTTCTGTCAATGCGGCATTAAGCCTGTTGGCTACCGGCGTGAGAACTGTATAGGTTGGTTTGGTATCAATTTTGAATTCCATCGTCGGTTATCGTTTATTTTTTTGGAAGAAGGAAATGTGAAACTGCAAATCCGGCTCACTTTCTTTTCGTACTATTGAAAATACCTTTCGGCAAAGGCGGCAACAAAAGTAATGCTGACATAAGCAAACCTCATAAAATCCAACTGCCGGCTTTTTTATTTTTACCCAAAACCAGTGCACAAATCATGGACTCTAATTTCTCTCCAAAAGTAAAAGAAATCATTAGCTACAGCCGCGAAGAAGCCCTGCGCCTCAGCAATGATTTTATAGGCATTGAACACCTGCTTTTAGGCCTCATCCGTGAAGGCGAAGGCGTTGCAATGCGCGTGTTGCAGGCAATGATGGTAGACCTTTTTGATCTCCGGAAAGAGATTGAATCAGCCATCAAAGACAAAGGCAATCGTCCCGCAGCAAACATCAATAGCCTTCCGCTCACAAAGCAGGCGGAGCGCGTAATCCGCATCACCGTTCTTGAAGCAAAGGAACTTAAAAGCCCCACCGTAGAAACAGAACACCTGATGCTTTCCATCCTCAAAAACAAGGAAAACATTGGCACTCAATTGCTCCATCAGTTTGAGGTGGATTACGATCGTTTTAAAAACGAACTTGCCATCATGCAGGGGCATGCGCCATCAGCAGAATACGGCAGCGACCAGGGTGATGATTTTGATGATGACGATGAACGCAAACAATTTCAGCAACCCCGCAGAACGCCGGGCAGCACAAAATCAAAAACACCCGTGCTAGATAATTTCGGGAGAGACATTACTAAACTCGCCGAAATGGATAACCTTGACCCGATTGTTGGAAGGGAAGAAGAGATTGAACGTGTGTCTCAGATTCTATCCCGCAGGAAAAAAAATAACCCCATTCTTATTGGCGAACCCGGTGTTGGTAAAACAGCCATCGTTGAAGGTCTTGCTTTGAGAATTGTGCAAAGAAAAGTTTCCCGTGTGTTGTTTGATAAGCGTGTTATTTCATTGGATCTCGCAGCGTTAGTTGCCGGAACAAAATATCGCGGGCAGTTTGAAGAGCGCATGAAAGCCATCATGAATGAGCTTGAAAAAAACCGCGATGTAATTCTTTTTATTGACGAAATACACACCATTGTTGGTGCAGGCGGCGCGTCAGGTTCTTTGGATGCAAGCAACATTTTTAAACCCGCACTTGCCCGCGGCGACCTCCAATGCATTGGTGCTTCTACCCTGGATGAATACCGCATGTACATTGAAAAAGATGGCGCACTTGACCGTCGTTTTCAGAAGGTTTTGATAGAGCCACCATCCGTGGAAGAAACCATTACCATCCTCACCAACATCAGCAATAAGTACGAGGATTTCCACAACGTGACGTATGATAAAGATGCGATTGAGGCTTGCGTAAAACTCTCCGACCGCTACATGACCGACCGCTTGTTGCCCGATAAAGCCATCGATGTGCTCGATGAAGTGGGCGCCCGCGTTCACCTTAAAAACATAAACGTTCCGGAAGCCATCATCACACTCGAAAAGAAAATTGAAGACATAAAGCAGGAGAAAAACAAGGTGGTGAAAAGCCAGAAGTTTGAAGAAGCTGCTGCACTCCGCGACCGCGAAAAACGCCTGGGCGAAGAACTTGAAAAAGCAAAAGCCGCCTGGGAAGAAGAAGCAAAAAACAAACGCTATCCCATTCACGAAGAGCATATTGCTGAAGTGGTGAGCATGATGACCGGCATTCCCGTGATGCGCATGGTGGAGGCAGAAAGCAAAAAGCTACGCCGCATGGGTGATGACCTGAAAGGCGCGGTAATCGGGCAGGACGACGCCATTAGCAAAGTGGTGAAAGCCATTCAGCGGAATCGGGTTGGATTAAAAGATCCAAGGAAACCTATCGGCTCCTTCATCTTTTTAGGACCCACCGGCGTTGGAAAAACAGAACTCGCACGCTCGCTTGCACGCTACATGTTTGATAGTGATGAAGCGCTTATTCGCGTAGACATGAGTGAGTACATGGAGAAGTTTTCTTTGAGCCGCCTTATTGGTGCACCTCCCGGATATGTGGGTTATGAAGAAGGCGGTCAGCTCACCGAAAAAGTGCGCCGCAAGCCTTATTCTGTCGTGCTTCTGGATGAAATTGAAAAAGCGCACCCGGATATTTTCAACATCCTGCTGCAGGTGCTGGATGATGGACAACTTACCGACGGGCTTGGCAGAAAAGTGGATTTTAAAAACACGCTCATCATCATGACATCCAACATTGGCGCACGCCAGTTAAAGGATTTCGGAACGGGTGTTGGTTTCACTACTTCCGCCACCACAAGCGCATCAGAAGACGTGACCCGGGGCATTATTGAAAAAGCTTTGAAACGTACCTTCTCCCCTGAATTTTTAAACAGGATAGATGATGTGGTAATCTTCAATTCTCTGGAGCAGGAGCACATAAACCTGATTATAGACATCATTATGAAGGACGTGATGAAACGGCTTACCACTATGGGTTTTGGAGTTACGCTTTCCGAAGAAGCCAGAAAATTTTTGGCGGAGAAGGGTTATGATGCAGAGTTTGGCGCCAGGCCGCTGCACCGCGCCATCCAAAAATATCTGGAAGACCCATTGGCAGAGGAAATTTTAAACCACCGCATTAAAGAAGGCGATTCCGTGAAGGCTGAATTTGATGAGAAGGAACAGAAAATTATTTTCTCCCCCATTAAAAAAAGCAATAAAAAGGCGGAAGATTCTGCTTCTAAAGATTAGAAAAGCGAGTCCTGAATAGTTTGAGCGTAGGTTTTTAAAAGACCTGCGCTTTTTTTGTGAGTGCCGGGAAGCCGTATGGACATTCTGCGCCCATTGTAGTTTAGGCGGAAATTTCAAAAGCTTACCAATTAAAAGTGTTTTAGGAAACAAAAGAAAGCTGATTTCCACCCACCCTCTGCACACGAGGCCTAATTTTATTCCCTTAGCTTTCTACAACGACCAAAGCTTCCCTTTCTATGCCCCAAAACATTCCTGAACCCCAACATTCCCAACTTCCGCCCGCCCCAAATGAAATGAAGCAACTTGTGCAAAGTTTCGACTGGAGCACAACGCCACTTGGCACGCAGGAATCCTGGCCACCCCACCTCCGCACCATCGTACCCTTTATCCTCCATTCTAAAATACCAATGATCATTTGGTGGGGAACCGATTTAATCCAGATTTACAACGATGCTTACCGCCCCATCCTCGGCAATGATGGAAAACACCCGCGCATCCTGGGGCAAAAAGTAGCCGACCACTGGCCTGAAGTAATGGATTTTATTACGCCCATGGTGCAGCAAACTATGCAGGAAGGTGCCTCTTTTTTGCATGAAAACCAACTGGTGCCCATCGTAAGAAACGGCAATCTGGAAGATGCTTACTGGACGTACAGTTATTCCCCCATTTTTAATGATGCCGGCGCGGTGGATGGCATTCTGATTATCTGCAATGAAACCACAGATAAAATGAATGTCATCAATGCACTTGAAGAATCCAACAATCAACTGCATTTTGCCATCAAAGCTGCTGACCTCGCCACTTTCGATTACAACCCAGGCACCAATTCTTTCTCAGGAAATGAACGCTTAAAAGAATGGTTTGGACAGCCGGAGGATGAAGATATTGACCTCACCTTAGCAATGGAGGTTGTAGCACCGGAAGACAGGCAAAGAATAATGGAGGCTATTAAGGAGGCACTCCGTTTTCAATCAGGCGGCAATTATGATGTAGAATACGCTATCATCAACCCTAAAACCAAGCAAAGAAGAATCGTAAATGCAAAAGGCAGGGCGTGGTTTAATGATGAAAACCTTGCCTATCGCTTCAACGGAACCTTGCAGGATATTACCAAAGAATCTGCATCGCGGAAGCAACTACTAAACCGGGAAAGCGACCTCCGAACCATGATTCTTAAAATGCCTGTAGGCGTTTGCATAGTGAGCGGAGATAATGCATTGGTGGAAATCGTGAATGATGCCTTCCTGAACATTGCCCGGAAAACGCGCGAGCAGCTTGACGCAGGCTTCAACTATTGGGAAAGCGTACCCGAGGCAAAAGAAAAATTCCAGCCCATACTTGCAGAAGTAATGCGCACAGGCATTCCCTTCCAAACGCATGAAATGCTGGTGACTTTAATGAATGGGGATGAAGAAGTGCAAGCCTACCTCACTTTTATTTATCAACCGCTTGAAAAAACAGACGGTGACCACCGCGTAATGATTGTAGGCAATGATATTACCCACCAGGTGATGGCGCGCCAGGAGGTGGAAAGCGTAATCGAAACCCGCACTGCCGAACTTGCGGAAGCCAATAAAAGCCTACAGCAATCCAACAGCGAACTGGCGCAATTTGCTTACATCACCTCCCATGATTTGCAGGAACCCCTGCGCAAAGTGAGCGTGTTTACCGAAATGCTTGAAAAACACCTCGGCAAGTCGCCCGATGAGAAAGCACAGTTTTATATCGATAAGATTTCCGGTTCTGCCACGCGGATGCTAACCTTGATTAAAGACGTGCTCACGTTTTCTCAATTATCAAAAGAAAACAAAACAACCCTTGTTAGTTTACCCGATTTAATAGAAACCGCCACCAGTGATTTTGAAATCCTCATTCAGGATAAAAGCGCCACTATTATAGCCGATAATTTGCCTTCCGTGCCCGGCATTCCGCTGCAGCTTTCGCAGTTGTTTAATAACCTTATTTCAAACGCGCTTAAATTCTCTCAAAAAGATAATCCGCCCGTCATTCGCATTGATTGCAGCATGTTTCCAATGGAAGAAGTGCGGGCGTTCCCACATTTGTTTCCGAAACAGAAATATTACGACATCACCGTGTCTGACAATGGTATTGGCTTCGGGAAAGAACATGCTGCGCAGATATTTAAGATATTCCAGCGGCTGCACGGGCGGGAGGAATATGCAGGCACCGGCATTGGCTTAGCCATGTGTAAAAAAATAGCTGAAAACCATCATGGTACTATTTACGCTACTTCCACGCCCGGGGAGGGCGCTGCCTTCCATGTGATTTTACCGGCGTAGGTATTCATTTCAATAAAACCTGAATGATATTACCTGACGATGGGCTTCACACATCACTATGGGAGGTCGCCCTTTCAGGGCTTTGATAAACGTATAAATCTTACAGAACTCCCCCAACTTATACCATTTAGACACCCTAACTAATCCTCACGTCCTTGCGAGGGCTTGCCCGAAGCAATCTGAAGCCAAACTATACTTTCCTGTTGCTTTTCAGATTGCTACGCTCGCAAGGATGTTCCGTATTGGTAATCTAGGTGTCTATTTGGTATTACTTATGAACCTACCCCACCTGACAACTTATGAACCTAACAACTTATCAACCTACCCACTTCCCAATTTACCTCCCCAACAACCGCCTCAAACTTTTAAAAACAACCGGCGCAATAATCACCGCCGAAGCAATATTTATTCCCGCACCCACAATGCAGTAAGGGCAGATTTTGCGCTGTTTAAAAATCATGTTGTAGAGATAATAAACTGCACCGCCGGCATTGGAGGCAATGGTGGCGCCGAGCAACAGATCAGCAGCGGGTTTTCTGCCGGAGCGCTCCGTGCCGCCGTATGTAGCAAGCACCATGTTGGTGGCATACACGAGCGCGGAAATTGTTCCATCAGGTGCGCCCATCTGGTAAGCATCCGGCGCGGCGTTCACTTTGTTTGAATCGAATGATTTAATGGGAAACTCAGGCAGGCGTTTTATCGCGCCGGACTGATACAATGCAATGGCTGCAAAATCAATAAGCCCGAAGGCTGAAAGCAGCAGAATTTTGCGGCGACGCTCCAGGCTGGCGTCTTTGCTGTTCAGTAACTCCTGGCGAATGGCGGCGGTTCTCATAAAGGCGTGTTTTTTTTAAGAAGGAAGGGATAAACACTTCATGCCACTTTATCTTTAGATGCTTTTTAAAAGGGTTTTTTTAGAAAGAATACATATCCGATGTTGAAACCACAGCAACCACTCATCAAAGACTTAGCCCTTATTGGCGACAAGCGCACCTGCGCCTTTATTGATACAAAAGGAAACGTGGTGTGGCATTGCCCGTGGCGCTTTGACCAGCCCTCTGTTTTTAGTTTATTGATTGATGAACACGGCGGCTACTGGAGCATTCAATCTGATGAAGCCAATCATTTCAAACAAAGAAATTACCGCGGCAACACGGCCATTCTGGAAAGCATTTTTGAAATAAAAAACCAACCATTCACCGTTACTGATTTTATGCCCTTCGGGCGGGGCATCAGGGGGTTGTGCAGAATGTTTTCGGGCGCGCCAGTTTCCTTCACTTCTGTGCTGTTTTTGAAACCTGATTATGGCAAGGCAACTGCCTCCTTCAAAAAAGGAAAAACTGCTAACACACTGCACGTAAAAGGACATGAGCTGTTCATCAAAGCATCGCACCCGCTGGTGATTGAAAACGATTGTGTGATGATGCAGGTGCCCGCTGGAGAAGCAAGCTGGGCGGTGCTTCTGGATGATGACACCCATCTTGATTCCCTTTCATTGCATCACCTTAAAGAAGCCCTGGAACACACTGCAACCGAGTGGGGAAAAATAATGGAGCAGCTCGATTATGAAGGCCCTTACCAAAAGGAAATGCACCAGTCTTACAAAGCCATCCAACTGATGACGCATGATGTGAGCGGCGGCATTCTGGCAGCAGGAACCACCTCTTTGCCGGAAGTGATTGGCAGCTCGAGAAACTATGATTACCGGTACGTGTGGCTTCGGGATACTGCCATGGTGGTGACGGCGCTTATCCGCGCAAACAGTGCAGGCGATGAGGCAGAACGTTTCCTTGATTTTTTGCAGGTAGGCAAAACGACCAACAAGAAAAATCTGTTTGTTCCCTTCTATGATTTAGATGCAAAAGCAGCTTTTGATGAACGTGAAATCCCGGGAACCGGCTACCAAAATTCACGACCGCTGCGCACCGGCAATGGCGCTTTTGAGCAGGAACAACTGGACGCACAGGGCAACGTAATTCTTGCAGCAAAACAGATTTATGGCAAAAACAACGGCAAGCCGCACTGGGAAAATGTGGTGCACACGGCAGAATACATCGTTAATAACTGGCAGCGCAAAGACCATGGCATCTGGGAAGAAGGATTGAAAGAACACTACACTTCAAGCAAGGTTTTAGCAGCCATTAGTCTGGAGTTTTTGAGTGATTATGCCGAAACGGAAAAGCAAAAAGAACACTGGCTGAAAGCGGCAAATGACATCCGGGAATTTGTAGGCAATGAGTGCATTACGAGCGATGGCTGCTATGCTGTGTTTGCAGGTTCAGACGAGGTGGATATTACTTCGGCACTCTACCCCATTTGGTGGTTTTGCAAGGCAAATACTGTAGAAATGCAGCGCACCATCCAAAGGCTTGAAATCAACTATCGCTCCGGCAATTTGTACCATCGCCACCTCTGCGAAAGCGACTGGAAGGAAGAAGGCGTGTTCCTGGCAGCAAGCCTTTGGATGGCGCAGTATTACGTGCTGCTCGGCAATTTTGAAACTGCCAAAACTATTATTGATGCTGTGCTTGAATTTGCTACCGACCTTGGTTTGCTCCCTGAAGAAGGTGATGTGAAAACGGGTGCCTTCCTTGGCAACATTCCGCAAACGTTTGTGCATTCTTCTTTCATTGGTGTGGTGCTGGATTATAAAGAGGCTATTAACACAAAAGGCACAGCCGGTTAAGGTGTGCCTCTGTGGTTTTCATGTGATAGGATTTATAGAATCACACACTTCTTTTGGAATCTTTTTCAGACATGCCATTGAGGCAAGAAATTGAAATTCGGTTTAGAAAAAGGTAAAGCCGCAAATCTTTATACTCCATTTTTAGTTTACGGAGGAGGGGCGTAGCAAGAATTAAGGGCATAAATCGATCACCTTCGTAAAACTTCAAACACTTTTCCCCGTCTTTATGCTCTTTAAAATACTGCGCAAACTGCCATTGGTATTTTTCATCCCACGGCGCCGGAACTATGGCTTCAATGATTCCCTTGCCGGGCACATCGGCATCAAATGGCTTCCCGATAAGGTGCCGGAAGCGGTTACAAAGCGTTAGCGCATCTTGCTTTGAAATGGGTTGAAAAGAAATAAGCTCCATCTTCTCTCTTTTAAAAAATCAAAAAAAAACACGGAGCCCCTTTTTTAGTGAAAGAAGCCGCCCGTGTGGGAAACTTATTCCGTTTGAAAAGAAACACCGTGATGTAAAGTATTGCGGGGAAAAAAAACTTTCTTAAACCTAACCGGTTGGCAGGAAAGCGGTACAAAAATAAGAGGAAAACGGTGCCACAAAAAACATTTTTGTGTCAAAATCCTTTAGCTTTTTCATTAAAAAAGAACACACCGATGGATGGCTCCTGAAAAAAGCCCCCTTGCCCACCGCATCTAAACTAATCTTCAGCACCATTGATATCAAATGTCGCCGCGTTTGAACTATTTCCCGCCACGTTTAAACTATTTTTCAGCACGATTGGCATCAAATGCCGCCGCGTTTGAACTATTTCCCGCCGCGTTTAAACTATTTTTCAGCACGATTGGCATCAAGTGCCGCCGCGTTTGAACTATTTTTCACGGCGTTTAAACTATTTTTCAACACCATTGATATCAAGTGCCGCCGCGTTTGAACTATTTTTCACGGAGTTTAAACTATTTTTCAGCACGATTGATAGCAAGTGCCACCGCATTTGAACTATTTTTCACGGCGTTTAAACTATTTTTCAGCACCATTGATATCAAGTGCCGCCGCGTTTGAACTATTTTTCACGGCGTTTAAACTATTTTTCAGCACGATTGATATCAAGTGCCACCGCGTTTGAACTATTTTTCACGGCGTTTAAACTATTTCCTGTCGCGTTTTCCCTATTGCACACTGCATTTAAGTTGTTTTTTTGATGGATTGATATGGATGTGATAGCAAACGGGCTATTTTTTAATTAGAAAAAGCTTTTTTTAAGATGATGATAAGCAGCACCAAAACACGGCAAGATTAATTGATTACAGCGGAGCATTTATCTTTCTTCAAAAAACATGATGCTTCAAAGCAATGGGCTTAGGTTTGAAAGAAACAGCATTATTTTCTTAAAAAAAAGAACTTTTGTTTGTTTTGGTGAAATGATTTCTATACTTTCGTGTTTCACTTATAAAAAATCACACACAATGGCAAAATCATACAGAGACTATTTTCCGTCTAACGACGCAGAGCAGCAGGATTTTTTCGACAACTTCCGCGAGCAATTCCCCCCAATTGCTACCACGCTTGGGCTTACCGAGGCGCAGATTACGTTGATTGTGGACGGCGTTATTGCATCATCTCAAAAATATACAGACGTGGCGGATGCCAAAGAAGTGTATGATGGCAAAATTGCGGCTAAAGAAGAGTATGTGCCGGATTTTATGACCAATACCTTCCGCCCATTTGTAGCGCAAATAAAAACCAACGATAATTATACCGACGAGATGGGCGCACTGCTGCATATTGTGGGCACTTCTACCCCGTTCGACCCGAACGCTTACGTTGCCGAAGGCACATTGGTTATTCAGCAAAACAAAGTAACCTTCCGGTTTAAAAAAGCAGGCGCCACGGCAATAAATATTTACGGGCGCAAGAAGGGCGAAGGTGAATTCAGGAAAATCACTACGGTTACCAACAGCCCTTATGCACACACTTTTGAGCTTACCGACGGCAAGCCGGAGACCTGGGAATTTTACCTGCAAGGCCTTCTGAAAAACGAAGAAATAGGCACGCCTACCGACACACTTGTTGCGCAGCTTGGCTTGAGATAACTAATTATTGCGGGAAGCCGTATTTCATTTACTTTTTTTAAAAACCCTGAAGGCATGCTTCGGGGTTTTTTTTATTTTTTTTAAGAAGGCAAAGCGGGCGTTTTGAAATTACTGGCAGTGCGTAAAGGCTACACCTCATTATAAATAGCCTACCTTCCTGAAAATTATTTTAAAAAGAAGGCGCTTGTTTCATTTGTCGTAGTCTATATCTTCGCGCCCATCTTTTCCGATACGACCATTCCTTTTTTCCCGGAATAATGCCCCCCACGGATTTACTGCTTCACTCACATACAGAGGGAAGTTTTTTTTGAAAAAATAACGCTCGCTCTTTGTGGAAGCTTGTGGTGTTTCAAAACGCTAACAGGCTCTCTAAAAAAAGCCTGCGCTATAGAGAATGGAAAAGAAAGTAAAAAGCAGAAAGGTCGTGGAGCGCAATGCCCGCTTTATTGAACTGGTGGTAAATGGTACGCCCGACATGATTTACATCGTGGACAGCGGCACGCGCAGCATCACTTACGTAAACAAACGCACGGAGCAACTGCTTGGTTATCGTGATGATTTTATTTACGCATCCGGCAGCAACTTTTTTATTGATTTTGTGCACCCTGATGATTATCTGCGGCTGATGGCACATTACACCCAATGCAAAGAGCTGAAAGAGGGCGAAGTGCGGCAGGAAGAAGCGCGGCTGAAAATTGGGCACGACGGCTACAAGTGGTATAAAATCCGCGACACGCCATTCACTTTCGAAAACGGCGAAGTGATGGATACCATTGGCATTTTGCAGGACGTGCATGAGCGGCACGCGGCTGAAAAACTGGTGCAGCAACTGCGCGAAGCCGATGCATCCAGCAAAGTGCGCGATGCAAAAATGCCGTTGGTAGGTCATGAAGAATTGTTGCAGGCGGTGATAGATGCTTCGCAAGGCATGGTGGTGGTGTATAAAGCAAAGCGGGATAAGCAAGGCGTGATTGAAGACTTTGAATTTTTGCTGGCAGATGAAAAAGCGAAGGCTTATGCAGGTGGGAAGGAACTTGTGGGGAAGCTGTACACCGAAGTTTTTCCGGGCGTGCGCAACAGCGGCATTTTAGAAAAGTTTGCCGAAACGGTGAACAGCGGTGAGACCGCAGATTTTGAGCATCACTATCAGGAAGACGGTTTCAACAATTGGTTTCGCATTGTGGCGGTGAAGCTGGATGATGGACTGGTAGTGACTTCTGAAGATATTACCGAAGAAAAAACGATTCGCCTGGCGCTACTGGAAAATGCGCGGTTTATGGAGTTGGTTACGGAATATGCGCCGGCAATTATTTACGTTCTCAACCTCGAAACCTACCAGATTATTTATTGCAACCGCGCCATTGGCAACCTATTGGATTACACGAAAGAGCAGCTAGAAAAGTTTGTTTCTCCGCTTTTGGATATTGTTTATCAGGAAGACCGTGAGCGGGTGGTGCAGCATTTTGAGGAGATGAAACAGGCGGCAGAAGGTGAGGTGATTGAGATAAAATACCGCATGGTGGATGCGCACGGGAAGCTGCGTTGGTTTATGGACCGCGACACGATTTTTAAGCGCGATGAAAACGGAAAAGGCAGTGAAAAACTTGGGTTCAGCCATGAGATTACGCAGCAGGTGGAGGCAGAAGAAAAACTGATAGAGGCATCGGGCGAACTGAAAAAGCTAAGCCGCGAACTGCAGCAGATAAACAAGACGCTTGTCCGCAAAAACAAAGAGCTGCAGTTTAAGAATGAGGAGCTGCAGAACTTTACCTACCTCACTTCCCACGACCTTAAAGAGCCGCTCCGCAAGATTTACACCTTCATAGAAATGCTGTTGAACACAGAAGTGAACAGGATGAGCGACATAGGCCGGGGTTACTTCAAACGAATACAGGCAAGCGTGCAGCGGATGGGCTTAATGACGGATGATATACTGGCTTACGCCATGATCGACCCGCAGGAAAAAGAACGCACTACGGTGGATTTAAACATGGTGCTGAAGCAGGCAGTGCAAAAACTAAAAATGCTGATTGAAAACAATGCTGCGCAGATAGAAGTGCCACAAATGCTGCCGGTGATTGTGGGCTACGAAAATCTTTTGGTGCAGCTTTTCCAGAACATCATCAGCAACGGGATAAAGTTTCAGTCGGGCAATAAAAACCCTGTGGTAACGGTTACGGCACTTGAAGTTTCAGGAAATGAGATTGAATCTTCAGAAGCAAATCCGGATGAATGGTACTACAAGGTTTCCTTCCGCGACAATGGTATTGGTTTCGACATGCAATATGCCGCGCGCATCATGCGGATGTTTCAGCAACTGCACACAAAGGAGGCATTTTCAGGCACCGGCGTGGGACTGGCTATTTGCAAGAAAATTGCTTTGGCGCATAATGGCTTTATAACGGTAGCGAGTGAGGTGGATAACGGCAGTATTTTCCATTGTTATTTCCTGAAAAAAAATAATCCCCTTTAGCCATCCTTCTCCGTCAGGCTTCGTCATTGCGAACGCAGTGAAGCAATCTTAAGAGCGGTGGGAAATGCACAGGGTTACTTCAGATTGCTTCGTGCAAGCCCTCGCAATGACGTCCTTTTTTAATGTTGATTTAGAGGACAATATGGTGAAAGCAGAAGCAAAAACTGAAACAAAATAGCGCAGGTTAGCGGCTTAATCTGACTTTCCGGAAACGACCAAGTACCCCACATCAGATAGCCACGCCTGCGCTAATGCTTTGTTTTAGCAAGGGTGATTTCAGTATGTAAGTGTAACCTGGGGAACTAACCGGCGATCAGCTTTGATGCAACCAGATAATTATTTTTGAAAAGGGCATTTCAGCAAGATTGTTGTTTTTACTGCCCGCCGTTTTTTCAACAGCTATTGTTTTATAAAAAGAACTACGCTTTTTTTACGTGCTGCGCAAATGTAACCACTTTGGTGTGCTGCGCGCTATTTTTTTTGCCTCAAATGTCCTTTCTGTTCAAGAAAAAATGGTGGTCTCACCAGGACTCGAACCTGGATCAAAAGTTTAGGAAACTTCTATTCTATCCCTTGAACTATGAGACCAATGAAATCCCCCTTTCGGGGCTGCGAATTTCGGACTTACAAAAGCGCGGAGCAAAATTTTCTTTAGGCTGCGGGAGATTAGTTGTTCCAATGCAGGGTTTGCAACAAATGCTGCACGTCTTCCTTCAAAAAACTATTGATGGGCAATAGCGAATCTGAATTCGGGGAAACGTCAAAATAAAGAGCGCCGCGGATAAAATGTTTTGCAGAATCGGTCGCAATAAACTGATAAGCCGAAGCAGCATTTCCACCGGCATGATAGAGGATTCCGAACACGTTATGCTGCGGGTCTGTAAACACCTTTTCATCAATGTAATCAGCGCGTTTGCTGTGTGCGTTAAACGACATTTCGTGTGCATCTTCAATCAGTTTTGCCAATGGAAATGCTGCGGTAATGGGTTTGTAACTGATGTAAAGGCTTGCGCCAAGGGATTGGAAATCAAGGTTCATCCAGAAAGGATTTTCAGGTTTTTGCCCAAAGAAAAGTGTGTCTTTCACCACGCGGCTGTAGGCGGGATATTCAAAACTGTAAGGAAATCCGGGCGCTGAAAACTGTTGGTAACTCCGCTGTGGCAGTTCTATCCTAAAATAACCGCGCGGTTTTGGGGTGCGCACTTCCGGGCGGCAGGCAGCCATTAAAATAATCAGGAAAAAGCAGGAAAGGCGCAACATCGTTTTAAAAAATTAAGGGGGAAGGCGGCAAAGCTACCCATTCGCCTCTCTTTGAAAAACGTAACTTCGACCACTTAAAAAAACAACGTAATTATATGCAACCAGACCAACCCATTGACCAGCAATTAAACATAGAACTGACAGAAGAAATGGCGGACGGCGCTTATGCTAACCTCGCTATCATCACGCATTCCTTTGCAGAGTTTGTGTTTGATTTCATAAACGTGATGCCCAACATGCCAAAGGCAAAAGTGAAATCAAGAGTCATCATGACGCCGCAACATGCCAAACGTTTGATGCGCGCATTGGTGGATAACGTAAAGAAGTTTGAAGCTGCAAACGGCGCCATAAAAGACGGCGAACCAACCAACAATATGCCATTCACTTTTGGCGGCCCTACCGGACAAGCTTAAATCTTTTCGGTTCTTTTTTCTTCCTAAATATCCCTCTTGAAAAACAGCATTCTGATCCTTGATTTCGGGTCACAATACACACAACTTATTGCCCGCAGCATTCGCGAACTGAACGTTTACTGCGAAATACAACCTTGCACAAAACCGATTGATTTTGATTCCGGCTTTAAGGGAATTATCCTTTCCGGCAGCCCTTTTTCTGTGAACGATGAAACTGCACCTAAGCCTGACATTAAAGCGATGGCGCAGCATGTTCCGGTATTGGGCGTTTGTTATGGCGCGCAGCTTATTGCGCAGCAAAGTGGCGGCTACGTGGGCAAGTCTGCACACCGGGAATATGGACGCGCACACCTTCAGGATTTGCAGAATTCGGCATTGCTCACCACCATCACTTCCGGCTCGCAGGTTTGGATGAGCCACAGCGATTCTATCAAAGAACTTCCATCGGATTTTAAAATTATTGCCCGCACGGAATCTATACCTGTGGCGGCTTTCAAAGCGCCTGATGGGTTTTCAAGTAATCTGGTTTTCGGCATTCAGTTTCATCCTGAAGTAACCCACAGCACAGAAGGAAAGCAGCTTTTGAAAAACTTTGTAACTGACGTGTGCCATTGCAAACCCGACTGGACACCGGCAGCATTTGTGGCAGAAACCATTGCAAACATTCAGGCGCAGGTGGGCAATGGAAAAGTGGTGATGGCATTGAGTGGCGGCGTGGATTCTACGGTGGCAGCAACGTTGGTTCATCGCGCCATCGGCGACCGGCTTTTTTGCATTTTCGTAGATAATGGTTTGCTCCGGAAAAATGAATTTCAGCAGGTGATGGAAGGCTACAAACACCTTGGGCTGAACATAAAAGGCATTGAAGCAAAAGAACGTTTTTATGCTGCGCTTGATGGCATTGCTGACCCGGAAACGAAACGAAAAATAATTGGCGGTCTGTTCATTGAAATTTTTCAGGAAGAGGCTGTAATCCTTACTGATGTGGACTTTCTGGGGCAGGGCACTATATATCCTGATGTAATTGAATCCCTTTCCGTGCATGGCCCTTCAGCTACTATTAAAAGTCATCACAACGTGGGCGGTTTACCGGAAATCATGAAAATGAAACTGGTGGAGCCTTTGCGTTTTTTGTTTAAAGATGAAGTGCGGAAAATCGGGAAAGAACTTGGGCTGGATGATATTTTTCTGAGCCGCCATCCTTTTCCCGGACCAGGTTTGGGAATTCGTATTTTGGGCGCTGTTTCATCAGAAAAAGCCAGGATGCTGCAGGAGGCAGATGCCATTTATATTCAGCACCTCCGCGACAGCGGCTTGTATCATCAGGTGTGGCAGGCTGGGGCAATTTTATTGCCGGTGCAAAGCGTGGGCGTAATGGGCGATGAACGGACTTATGAATACACCATTGCATTGCGCGCTGTAACATCCATAGATGGCATGACGGCTGACTGGGCGCACCTTCCCTATGAATTTTTAGCAAAGGTTTCCAACGATATTATCAACAAAACGGCAGGCATTAACCGCGTGGTTTACGACATAAGTTCTAAGCCGCCGGCTACAATTGAGTGGGAGTAATGAGGACATCAAAACGGATTTTACAGCTTTTTTCATTTTCATTGCTCCTTTGCATTTTTTCAACAGAAAGAGCAGACGCGCAGTTTTTTAAAAAGCTTTTCGGTAAAAAAGAAAAGAAAGAAATACCACGTCCACGCCCGCCGGTAATGGATATTCCAAAGCCTGTAAAAGCTAAGAAAAAGGCACACAGTTTTGAATATCCACCCACTGTTTTAAAACAACGATACCGCGTGGATGTGTTGCTGCAACTGCATTTGGCAGATGCCGTGCCTGACTGGAAAGAGGTTTCTAAAAATAAAATTCCGGATGAAACAATGCCTTCCCTCAATTTTTATGAAGGGTTGCAACTTGCCGCCGACAGCCTCGGTAAACTGGGTTATAAGGTGGATATTTTTGTTCATGACATTACCGACCCTGCATTGGCTCCTGAAAAGCTCGAAAAGAAAAAAATACTCGATTCTTCTGACTTAATAATTGGTGCCGTGGCTGCAAACCAAATCAATCCTATTGCCGACTACGCCAAAAGACTTCGGGTAAATTTTGTATCAACGCTTTCGCCTTCTGATGGTGATGTGAAAAACAACCCTTACTTCACGATTCTGCAACCCAATTTGCAGCGGCACTGCGAAGCCATCCGCGAACTGGCTTTTAAAAAATATCCTGACGAAATCCCGTTTCTTTTTTACCGCACAAGCGACCACGTTGATTCACTGGCGTATGCATTCGTAACCGAAGATGAGAATAAACTTTACCGCAAAATCAATTGCAACTCGGCGCCTGCTGCTGAAGATATTTTACGTTTTCTGGACAGCACAAAAACAAACGTAATTGTGATGCCTGTTGTGGATGCTTCGTATGCCGAAAGCATGTTGGTGCAACTGTATTACTGGTTCCCCAATTATTCTTTTGAAGTGTTTGGAATGCCTTCCTGGAAAACGATTTCAAGCCTGCGTAAACCGGACGTGTATCCGAATGTGCAAATCAATTTTACCGCGCCTTTTTTCTTTGATGGAAGCACGGTTGCCGCTCAGGTTTTAGCGCAGCAGTATAAAAAGAAATTCGGGAGCTACGTGCCGAGCGAAATGGTTTACCGCGGCTATGAAACTTTGTTTTGGTATCTGACGCTGCTAAACAAATACGGCACTTATTTCAACACAAAACAAGCGGATAAATCAGGGGCAATGTTCACAAAATTTGACGTGAAGCAGCAGTGGAGTAAGAACGATGAGTTGCTGTACAATGTGAATGTGCAATCTTACATCTACCACTATCAGGGCGGCTCTTACAGTATTCAGGAATAAAAAAGGAAGGAGTTTAAAACTTCTCGGTTCGGATGGGTTGAGGAGCCGTGTTCATTTCCACCGCTTTTGCAAGCGCAGCAGGCTGCATTAAAGCTGGGTTGTTGTAAACAGCTTTTCCGTTCGTGCCGGATGCTCCATTTCCATTCATTTGCGCCTGTTTGCTAATTCTTTCACGCAACAATTCTGTTTGAGCCATCCTTTTCTTACGGGTGTAATAGAGCACTGAAAACAAACCGAAAGACACCAAAAGCAAAATTGCAAGGGCAAGGTTGGGGTTTAAATCCTGCACCAAAAGCGCAAAGGAAATAACCATCAAATTGGCGGTCATCAAAATTAAAACAGTACGGGTGTGGCTGAAGCCGGCATCTAGCAAATAATGATGAAGGTGCGTTTTATCCGCATGAAATGGATGGTTGCCCTTCGCAATCCGGGAGATAAAAACACGGAAGGAATCGAAAACAGGAATCACCAAAATAGAAAGCGCAATGATGAGCGCCGCTTGAGGTGAATGCACAAACAGTGAAAAGAAATCGTGGGGATGGTAAGAATTAATGAATAAAATAGAAAGCACCGAAACCGTGAAACCGATAAACAGGGAACCACTGTCGCCCATAAAAATGGTTGCCGGAGCAACATTGAATCTCAGAAAACCAATAATTGCGCCCATCAGCGTGAAAGCCATAATTGCCGCACTGTAATTTCCCTGAAAGCCTAACGAAATGCCCAAAGTGAGCGTGCACAATAAACTGATGGAACCTGCAAGCCCGTCAATTCCATCAATAAGATTGAACGCATTGGTTACGAATACGCAGCCTACAATTGAAAAGGAAATGCTCAACCAATAAGGCAACGTATAAATCCCTAAAATGCCATGCAGCGACTGCAACCTTATATCTGCAAAAATGACAGTAATAATGGTGGCAATTAACTGAGCTAAAAACTTTTTTGCGGGCGTTAGCGTTACGATGTCATCCTTCACGCCAATTACAAACAAGATAAAAGAAGCGGCAACCACATAATGCCAGTGCGGAAAAATGTCTGTTTTTACGAAGAAAGAGGTGATGATAATATAGGCAAGAAAAATGCCCACGCCGCCTAAGTTTGGGATAACAGTCTTATGAATTTTGCGAAACCCATCCGGCTTATCATACAATTTTTTAACCATGGCAATGGCAATTATTTTAGGAATAGAGAAGCTGCAAATAAGCATTCCTAAAAGAGCGCACAAAGGGTAAAAAAGGTATAAAGGAATCGAATTCATATTTCAAAGGCACGGGTTCAAAACATCGGTAACAAACTAAGCATCTAATCCTTGACAACTGCTAAGTAAAACAATTTACCTCAGATTTTTTAGATAGTTTTAAAAGGATAGGATGCTGAAAAAAATTGTTGCCGCAAAATTAAAGAAGCTACTCCGTTTTATTCCTTTTTAACCGGTTGCTTTCTTGTTATGCTGTCGTTATTTAAAATCGCGCCAATTGCTTTTGCACAAAGGCATAGAGATTAAAATCTTCCTTTTTCAATGCGCTTTCTAAATCTTCCTGAAGCGTTTGCTTGTCCCATTGCCTCATCCTTTTCGTTTGCAACAACTGCCAGGCTTTCTCCGTTAGCAATTGCAATTTTTTAGGCGCATCTTCTCCCCGCTTGTTGAAAAAATCCTGAATAGCTTCCGTCAGTTCCTCAATGCCTTCATCTTTCAAAGCCACCGTTTTAATCACCGGTATTTCCCAATCTGCTTCGGCTTTTTCATGCGCCAGCATTTTCAGGTTCTGATACAATGTTTCTGCCGCTTCCCTGTCTGCTTTGTTCACCACAAACACATCGGCTATCTCCATTATTCCGGCTTTTAGTGTTTGCACCACGTCTCCCGCTTCCGGCACAAGCGCCACAATGCTACAATCTGCTAAACCCGCAATTTCCACTTCACTCTGCCCCACCCCAACGGTTTCCACCAAAATAAAATCGAATGGAGCCTGCTTCACCACTTCCAGAATTTCCACAATTTTTGCACTTAGCCCACCCAATGCACCGCGGCTCGCCAACGACCGAATGTACACATCAGGGTGCGTGTAAAATGCAGCCATCCGTACGCGGTCGCCCAACAGAGCACCATAATTAAAAGGAGAAGAAGGGTCCACTGCAAGCACGGCAATGCGTTTTTGCTGCGCGAGCCAATGTTTCAACAAGGCATTTACCAAAGTACTTTTCCCCGCTCCTGGCGGCCCCGTAATTCCGATTACCTGCGCATCGCTTTTTGATTTGAAAGAAAGCAGCAACTCTTCAAAGCCCTCCACTTCATTTTCAACCACCGTAATGGCTCTTGCAAGGCTTTTAAAATCGCCCGCGTGCAAGCCGCTTTCCAATTGTTTTATTTTGCTCCGCACTAAAAGATTGATTGCCTCGTTTTTAAAAACTCCATGTCTCCGCTATTCCGCAAAAATACTTTTCAGCAACCGTTGCAGGTTCGGAAAAATAACGTTGCCTTGTTTGCTTTGCTGATGATGATTGCGGGGTTTTTTATTTCCCGGATTGTTTTGTCGATGGGGATGATGGTGTTTGGCGTGGCAGGACTGTGGGGCGTTTCGCCGAAAAAATGGCTGCTTGAAAAATGGTGGCTGCTCGGCGTTGCATGGGTTGGGATGTTTGCCCTGTCAGGGTTTTGGAGTGATAATTACAGCTTTTGGGAAGACCGCTTTCAGGTAAAATTTCCGTTTCTTTTGCTGCCGCTCGCATTTGCATTTGTGCAGGTTTTTAAAGAGGAGAAACTGAAAGCGTTTTTGGCATTTCTCAACTTTTGCGTGTTGGCAGCAATTGCTTACAGCTTGTTTTTTTTCTTTAAAGATGTGAATGGTTTTGTAGAGAATTATTCCTTCGCCCACTTGCTGCCTACCCTCCCTAAAAACGACCATATCCGGTTCAGCATGATGGTGGCACTCACCATTTGTTTCAATGTGCTTACGTATCCGGTTTGGAACATAAAATGGCAACGCGGATTGATATTCGGCCTCTGTCTTTTTTTCGCTGCTTATCTGCATTTGCTGGCGGCGCGTTCGGGATTGATGGCGCTGTATGTGTTTGTGGTGATGTGGCTACTTTTTTTATTGGCAAAAAAGAAAACAAGACTTACGGGAGCCTTGCTGTTGTTGACTTTCACGGTTTTTGTAGCCTTCGCTTTTACCAAAATACCCACCTTAAAAAAGCGGGTCAATTATATCATCTACACTTTTGAAACCTACCAGAAACAAGGCTTAGCAGCTAATTACAGCGACATGGGGCGCATCATTTCCTACGACATTGCGCTGCGAAAAATTGCCGAATATCCTGTGGTTGGAGTTGGGAGCGGAGATGTGTTATTTGAAATGAAATCCGGTTACCGCAAATGGTATCCCGAAGTGAAAGAGAAAGAAATGCTGATGCCGCACAATCAGTTTTTAGTGGTGGCAATGAGTTGTGGCATTCCGGCGCTGCTGCTTTTTATTGGCTGGCTTTGCTATCCTCTTTTGAAAATAAAACGAACAAGAAGCGGTTATTTTTTGTTGATGGCTTGGCTGATGCTGCTTTTGCCTTTACTGGCAGAACCTATGCTGGAAGTGCAGTTCGGCGTGTTTGTTTACTTGTTCTTCATGCTTCTTTTTTATTTTTACCACCGGCATAAAACGCAAGCTTTTCTTTCTTAAAAAAACAAAAACCTTCTGAAAATAAATGACCAATTTCATTCCCATTTTTCCATTAGACATTGTGGTGTACCCGGGTGAAAAACTGAACCTCCACATTTTTGAACCGCGCTACAAGCAGATGATTCGCGAGTGCATCGATGAGAAAAAACCTTTCGGCATTACCAGTGTGTTTATGAACCAGATGCAGGATTTGGGCACGCTGATGGAAATAACCGAAATGGTGCAGGAATATGATAACGGCGAAATGGATGTGCGCACAAAAGGCATTCAGGTGTTCAGGGTGTTGGAAGTGGTGAAGGAAATTCCCGAAAAATTATACAGTGGCGCCATTGTGAATTATCCTGAAAATACCATGGAGCGGGAGGCAAACGAAGTTTCTAAACTAATTGCCGGGGAAGTGCGCCGTTTATATAAATTGCTGAGCCAGGAAGAAAAACTGGGCAATGAAGACGAAGTGTTGGAGTCTTATAAAATCGCCCACTTTCTGGGCATGTCGCGCGACCAGGAATATGAACTGCTCAATCTTTTTACGGAAGTGCAAAGGCTTGAATTTATCCGCCGCCACCTCACCGCCATTCTGCCCATCGTCAAAGAACTGGAATTCCTGAAAATGCGCATTCAGCAAAACGGACATTTCAAACACTTGTCACTTTCCGATTTTAATCTTTAAGGCAAACTTATTTTTTACGCTATTTTGAGCGCTCAATAAACAATTCCCAATGTCCAGATTGCTTTGCATTGACCGCGGCAACACGCGCGTAAAAGTGGCTGTGTTTGAAAACGATATCATTCTTGAACAAGCCGAAGCGCCGCAGGAAGAAACAGAAAATCTGGTAACTTCTTTTGTTGAAAAACACAAGCCGGATGGAAGCATTGTTTGCTCTGTGAGCGGCGGCACCGAAACGATTGTTTCTTACCTTAAAGAACAGATGAAACATGTGGTGAAGCTGGATGCAGACACACGCCTCCCAATCATGAATGCTTACAGTTCCCCGGAAACGCTGGGCGTTGACCGGCTGGCAATTGCCGTGGGTGCGCAACATAAGCATCCTGATAAAAACATACTCGCCATTAGCCTTGGCACCTGCATCACTTACAATTTTGTGCAGAAAAACAAAGCTTTTCGCGGCGGTGCTATTTCTCCGGGTTTGCAAATGCGCATCCGCTCCATGCATGAATTCACGCACGGCTTGCCTGAAATAAATGTGGAAGGCGAAGTATTGCTGCTGGGTTATGACACGGCTACGAGCATGAGGAGCGGCGCTGTTTTCGGGATGGCTTCTGAAATTGATGGGATGGTTGCAGCGTTTGAAGCCCAATATCCTGACTTTAACGCTGAATTAACCGGCGGAGATACCGCTATGTTTGGTAAAAAACTCAAAAGGGAGATATTTGCAGACCCCGATTTATTACTGCGGGGGCTTCAACTAATTCTGCTGCATAATGCTCCACAACTTCGGTAAGAGATTGCTGATTACCGGCGTCTTTTTATCCGGTTTTTTATTCGCATCCGCTCAAAATTCTAACAAAGAAAACGCACCTTATTCCCGCTACGGAATTGGCGAAACCCGCAATGGCGTGAACACGTTGCTGAAAGGCATGGGCAGCATTTCATCCGCGTATGCGCATCCGTTTGCAGTAAACACAGACAATCCGGCGTCTTATTCTTTTCTAAAACTCACCACTTACGAGCTTGGTGCAGAAGCCAGCAGCCGCACCATTATTTCAGGCAATCAATCTATCCCCACCGGCACGGCTACTATTTCTTACCTCAACATTGGCGTGCCTGTGGGGAAGAACGGCGGATTGGTGTTAGGGCTGAAACCCTTTACCCGCGTGTATTACAACATTGCGGACACTACAAACATTCCCAACATCGGGCCGTCTGTAATTTCTTATTCAGGCGATGGCAGCACCAACTTTGCTTTTATTGGCGGCGCTTATAATTATCAGGGTTTCAGCCTTGGTTTCAACTTTGGATATTTATTTGGCACCACGCGAAACAGCAGCCTGCTGATTGCTAACTCCGACACTGCAAGTGCTTACAATGCTGACTTTTCGCGGTACACAAAAGTGGGTGGCGTGTATTCCAAATTCGGAGCCATGTACCAGGGAAAGCTGAAAGAAAACCTGGAGATATGCATTGGCGGAACGGCGACTTTAAAGCAAAACCTCAATGCCTCCCGCGATGATTATCAGGTGGCTTTTAGAACGGGTGGCGGCGTTACGACTTACGATACTTCCATTGGTACAAAAGGCGTTGCCGGAAAAGTGGAATTGCCCTTCTCTTACAGTTTTGGCGTGCAGCTTTTAAGCGGGATAAAATGGGCGGCAGGTTTTGATTTCACCAGCACCAACTGGAGCCAATACCGCAGTTTTGGCGCTGTTGATTCCCTCACTGACAGAACATTCAGAATTGCCATTGGCGGAGAATACACACCTTCCACCGAAACCCGCACCGGTTACTTGTCCCGCGTCACTTACCGCATTGGCGGGTATTACGGCAAAGACCCTGTGCGAATCCGCAACACAACGCAGAACTATTATGCCTTCACCGCAGGTGCCAGCCTGCCTTTTAAACGCTCCCCTGACCGCGTGCATCTTGGGTTGGAAATTGGCAGACGCGGACAGGAAATAAACGGACTTTTCAGAGAAAACTTCTTCCGCTTTTCTGCCGGTATTTCTTTGAATGATAAATGGTTTGTGAAGCGGAAATATGAATAAGCACGCCCGCTTTTTTCTATTCCTTTTATGCCTTTTCGCCGCTTGTAAAAACGATAAGAAAGACCTCAATGCCATTGCGCTTTCTTCCCAATTGCAGGAAGACAAAGCCACCGACGTTACCATTATCCTCAGTAAAAACGGCAAAACGGAAGGAAGGCTTTTTGCTAAAGAATTTATCCGCAACGACATTGCAAAGCCACCATTTACGGACATGAACAAGGGGCTGAAACTGGAAATTTTTGACGACAGCTTGCATGTAGAAAGCACGCTCACTGCCCGATACGCACGGTATTACGAAGCGCAGGGAAACATTATTGTGCGCGATAGCATTGTGGTGATTAATAAAAAAGGCGAACGACTGGATACGGAAGAACTCATCTGGAACCAAAAGCTGGAAAAGTTTTACACCGAAAAGTTTGTGCGCATTACCACCCCCTCGCAGGTAATTTTTGGCGACGGCATGGAAGCCAATCAGGATTTTACCTGGTATCGCATTACGCACCCAAAGGGCAACATTCAGGTGAATAAATCGGAGTTGCCGCTATAGGATAAAAATTCTTCTGTAATGCTTTCTAAAAAGAAAAAACGGTACTGATTTTTTCATTTTTAGCGCGCCGGAGCGGCGGAATGGTACCCTGAGTTTTCATGGTAGGGCTGCGAGGCGGCGGGATGGCATCCTGAGTTTTCATGGTAAGGCTGCGAGGCTTCGGAATGCCATCCTTAGTTTTCATGGTAGGGCTGCGAAGCGGCGGGATGCCATCCTGAGTTTTCATGGTAGGGCAGCGAGGCTTCGGAATGCCATGCTAAGTTTTCAGCATAGGGCAGCGAGGCTTCGGCATGACAAAATGAGTTTTAGGTATAGGGCACCGCCGCGGCGGCATGACAAAATGAGTTTTCCTTTTAACATTGGACTGATATGATGGGGTTTCTATTAAATAAATCTCCTTACAATTGACAATTGATTATTCACACTTCCACCTCACCCACGGCCCCTCTCCAAAAATGGAGAGGGGGGACTTGCTGGTTAGATTTTGATGCTTTTTCTCTCTAATCTCAAGCCTGTCAGACTTGATACTTGATACTTACTACTTAATACTTCCTCTACCTCACCCCCGGCCCCTCTCCAAAAATGGAGAGGGGGGACTTGCCGGTTAGATTTTGAAAGCTTTTTTCTCTTTTTTCTTTAGTCTCATGCCTGTCAGACTTGATACTTGATACTTCCTACTTGATACTTCCTCTACCTCACCCCCGGCCCCTCTCCAAAAATGGAGAGGGGGGACTGGCTTGTTAGATTTTGATAGCATTTTTCTCTTTTTTTAATCTTATACTCATCAGACTTGATACTTCCTACTTGATACTTCCTACTTGATACTTATTACCTTCGCCTCCTTCAAAAAAACATCTTCTGAAAATGAAAAAATTACTCCTTTCGCTTGTAGCGGCAACACTTTTTCTTTCCGCACGCGCTGATGAAGGCATGTGGATTCCAATGCTTATCGGCAAGAATTATGATGAAATGGTGCGCCTCGGACTTAAGCTTTCCAAAGAAGACATCTATAGCATCAACCAAAGCTCTTTAAAAGATGCTGTGGTGCAATTTGGCGGCGGATGCACGGCTGAAATGATTTCTCCAGAAGGCTTGCTCATAACCAATCACCACTGCGGGTACGATGCCATTGCCGGACTCAGTTCCGTTGAAAAAAACTACCTCGATAATGGTTTTTGGGCAAAGAATAAAGGCATGGAACTGCCGGCTCCGGGTCTCTCTGTTATTTTCTTGCAGCGCATGAAAGACGTAACCGAAGAAGTGCGCGCTGCCATTGGGAAACGCAAAGGAGAAATGGCGGCAAAAGCGGTGGATTCCATCAGCAAAATCATTGAAGAAAAAGCGGCGAAAAACGGGAAGTATGTTGCCAACGTCAAGGAGTATTTTAACGGCAATCAATACTTCCTGCTGGTGTATAAAAAATACACGGACGTGCGCCTGGTGGGCACGCCACCCAAAAGTCTGGGCAAGTTTGGTGGCGATACCGACAACTGGATATGGCCCCGCCACACCGCTGATTTCTCCATGTTCAGAGTGTATGCCGGAGGCGATAATGAACCCGCAGAATATGCAGCTACCAACATTCCCTTTCACCCTAAAAAGTTTCTTCCTGTTTCCATCAAAGGTGTGGATGAAGGCGACTTCGCGATGATAATGGGATACCCTGGAAGAACGAACCGTTATGAAACCGCAGCGGGCGTGGAAGTGGCGCTAAGTGAAGTAAATCCATCCATCGTAAACATCCGCGAAAAGCGCCTGGCTATAATGCGCCAGCACATGGATGCCGATAAAGAAGTGTATCTCAAAATGACATCGCTTTATCAGCGCATCTCCAACTACTGGAAATATTTTATCGGGCAAAGTGAACAACTGAAACGCAACAACGTGATAGCTAAAAAAGAAAAACAAGAAACTGCTTTCAATGCTTTCGCCCAAAATGGCGGCGGCGCTTACAACGGTTTGCTATCAAAATACAACGACGCCTACGATGCATATTCGCCCTATGCAAAACATGCTGTTTACTACAGCGAAGCCTTCCGCGCACCGGCGCTAAATCGCCTGGCTGCAGCATTAAAGCCACTTGCTGAAAGTTTACAACGCGGCGAAACCAGCAAAGACACGATGGACAAATACACAAAGTCGCTGAAAGCAGCACGCAAAGCCGTGATGAAAGATTTTGACCGCAGCACCGATAAAGACATTTTTGCTGCCATGACACGCATGTATTACGACAACGTTCCGAAGGCGCAGCTACCCTTCATTTATCAGGAAACAATTTTCAAGAAATACGGCAAGAGTAATGAAGACAAAACCTACACTGCGTACTCCAATTACGTGTATGACAACACCTTTTTGCTGGACGAAAAGAAATGGGATGCCTTCCTGGAAAATCCTTCTTTAAAAACCCTGAACAGCGACCCTGCCGTGCAACACGCGTTTTCTTTTGTGCGTAATTATGAGCAGAATTATTTACCGAAAGTGGAAGCCTTTAGCACCGACAAAAAAGACCTGAGCAAGCAGTATGTGCGCGGCTTAATGAAGATGAAACCGAACAGGCTTTTTTACCCGGATGCCAACAGCACGATGCGTTTGAGCTACGGAAGTGTGTTGAGCTACGAACCAAAAGATGGCGTGCATTACGATTACTACACCACGCTCGACGGACTGATGGCGAAGTACATTAAAGGCGATGATGAATTTGACGTTCCGCAAAAGCTCGTAAACCTTTACAACAAGAAGAACTACGGGCAATATGCTGATGAAAACGGACAAATCCGCACCTGCTTTATCACGAATAACGACATCACTGGCGGTAACTCCGGCAGTCCGGTAATGAATGGTCGCGGTGAGCTGATTGGGCTTGCTTTTGATGGCAATTGGGAAGCTATGAGCGGCGATATTGCCTTTGATAAAAAATACAAAAGAACCATTGTGGTGGATTCCCGTTTCGTTTTGTTTTTGATTGAAAAGCTTGGCGGTGCGCGGAATTTGATTGAAGAGATGGATGTGAGGAGGTGATTTGAAAATCCTGTAATTAGGCAATTTGGCAATGAGGGAAATGGTTTGATGAGGAGAAGTCCTAAAGCTGAATTCCAAAAAAATGCGCGGATCCGTTTAGGAAACCGCGCATTTTCATTTTTTAAAAAGATGGATCAGCCGCGTTCAAACTTCTTAATAAACCGGAACCAATGATTGTAGATGTACGTGAAGTTGATGCTCAAAGTGTACACCGCTACAATGGCTACTTCCATCAGCAAAACAGTGGAAATGTTGAGAAAATTAATTGCTGTCATTGCAGTCATTATTACAAACAAATGCAGGCCCACCAGTCTTTTCGTAACCGTGCTATGCAATAAAGAAAGCTTCAGAAGTTTGTGATGCAAATGCGTTTTATCGGGCGTTAGCGGTGAAAAACCTTTGTACATTCTTCTGCTGAAAACACGCAACGCATCAATAACAGGAAGCATAAAACAAGCGGCAATTACTACAATAAAAATGGAGGAATTATACCCTTTCGCCTGGATAATGTAAGAACGCTCCACCAGCATAACGCCAAGCGTTGCCATTAAAAATCCCAGTGTCATGCTGCCGCCATCACCCATAAAAATCTTTGCTGGATAGCGATTCACTTTCAGGAAAAAGCAAAGTGCCGCCATTAAGGGAAGCGTGAGGCACAGCCAATCGGGCACACCGGTTATCACGCAGGCAATGGAAAGAATAAACAAATTAATCAGAGCAACAGAACCAGCTAAACCATCAATTCCATCAATCAGGTTGAACGCATTGGTAAGCCCGGTAATCAGCACAATGGTTAGCGCATATTGAGCCCATTCAGGAATGTCGTTGATGCCCATAAAACCATACAAGGAATGCAGGCGGAAGTTGTGATGCGCAATGAGCCAGGCACAGAATATTTGCAAAGCGAAACGAAGTTTGAGTGATAATCCTTTGCGATCGTCCAGAACACCGATGGTAAGAATTATAGCAACTCCGAGGGTCAGGCTTTTGTGATGGGTGAGCAAATATCCAAGTGGATAACACACTAAAGCGGCAGTAATAATGGAGCAGGCAATCATCAACCCGCCCATTACCGGCACCAGGCGTGAATGGACTTTCCGGTGATCGGGAGTATCAATCAAACCCAATTGGGTACTGTATTTCCGCAGGAATCGATACCAGAAAATGCTGGCGCAAAATGCGATGACGGTTGGCAAAAGGAAACTGTAAAGTGGCTCTATCATGGCGCTTATCTTTTTTCGTAGAAGTGTGATGGAATGAATAAATGGCCGAGTTCAAAATCAATGAAATCGTTTGGAGAAATCTTTTTAGAAACCGCAGTAGAAAGGCTTTTATGGGATGCAGGTGTAGATACTTTTCTGATCAGGAAGGCATACTTATCGGCAATCACTTTCCAGGTATAACGGCGGGAAGCAATTTGCTGCATCAGCATTCCGTTGTCTTTTAATTGAGGCACGCGTTGCTCCATCACCAGTTGCCGGATGTCTTCAGGCGTTTTAAAATAAAAAGCTCTGTTTTCTGTAGTTGTGCGATTGTAAGAAACATCGAAAGCAACCACAGGCAATCCCAAAAACATTGCTTCAACCAGGGATGGATTTGTGCCGCCGGCGCTGTGTCCATGCACATAAACTAGGCAATTTCCTCGCAACAAATCGAGCGTGCGCTGTTCATAAATCGGGTCTAACAAAGTGATGTTTGCACACTCGCCGTACTGTGTTTTTAGTTGCTGTCCGTAAGCGCTGATGTTCCAGTTACCCACCATTACCAATGGATATTCAGGCATGGTGGCAAAGGCTTCAAGCACTGTATGAATATTGTTTTCCGGCTCAATTCTGCACACCTTAAAAGCGTATGATTTTGCAAGGAAAGGAAACAGCTTTTTATCCTGAACCGTCGGCTTGACGTGCATTACGTGGTCAGCGCCGTATTCAATAATGCTGCTTAAAGTACCGTAGCGAATGGCAGTGTAGTCCTGAATGGCTTCGTTGTCGGCAATGTCGGCATGAGAACATTTTACGGCAAGCCACTCTGCAGCCCAGAGGTACCAGCGCGCCATCTTTCCCCACTTGTTGCGTTTCCATTCAATGCCATCGATAGAGACTATTATTTTCTTGTTGGTAAGCAGCCGCACAAAGGGTAAAATCAAACCGCCGGAAACACCGAGAATCAACAAAACATCTGCATAGAAAAGCGCGTGTAAAATGCTGATGCAATCATACAAAATGCTGGAAGTTCCGTTCGCTTCCAATGGCAGGAAAATCAGTTTTGTACCTTTATAATTTGGAGTCTGTTCTTGCTTAGAATACTTTTTTCCGGAACAATAAACGGTGATGTCCATGTCCTCATTCAGTTCATCCACCAGATGCTCCGTAAGCGTTTCAAACCCACCATACTTTGCGGGGATGCCCACCGTACCGATAACGGCAATTTTTTTCTTCTTCATGTTCATGCTGTGTTGGGAATGGGCTATAATCCCAGATTGTGCCAAAGGTTGAAACCCTTTATTAGCAAGGCTTTCAGAGGGAGGTTAGAGCGTGCCGTTTCCACGTGGTGGAATTTATTTCCGTTTCAGGAACGCGCGGTGGCAATGGGTTGAAGGGACTTCTGAATGTGATTTGTAAAACTGGAAGCAGTGAAGGAAGCCGCTTTCAATTTCGCAGCTATGCTCTTGTTTTGGTATAGCGCCGCATCAGAATAAAGATTTTTAAGCGCTTGAATAATGGCTGATTCGTTTTCACTGTTGATGTTATAACCCTCCACACCATTTTCTACCACTTCCACCGGGCCGCCAACATTTGGAGCAATCACGGGAATGCCAAATGCCATGGCTTCTAAAAGCGTCATTCCAAAAGTTTCAATCCAGCTTTCGGGTTTGGAAAGATTCATCACAACTGACGCTCTTTGATAAAATGGAAGCGTGTCTTTTTGAGCAGGGAAAAGCGTGCAGTTTTCGGGAACTACGGTAGTGTTGCAAAAGTGTTCAAAATCGGCCTGGCTTGTGTTTAAAACAAGTTCAAATCGAAAATGAGGAAGCGCTTTTGCAATGCTGATAAAATGGTAAATGCCTTTGTAAGCTTTTAAAGAACAGAGCATTAAAACGGTGAACTGAGCTTTTTCCTGAGGATTTTTCGCCCCTGCTATTCGCGAAGTAAACGATTCAGGAAGCGCGTTGTAAATAACCTCCGTAACCGGCTTTTTAAATTGGTATTGCGCTGCCACGTATTTCGAGACAAACAAAATTTTCTGTGCGCTGCGCTCAGCAATAGAAACCAGAAAACGCTTTAGGGGCGCAGGTTTCAGGCTTACTTCATGAACATGACAAATAATCCGGCATCCTTTTATTTTTGCCGCGATAGTTGCGCCGAACGGTAAAAGTGTATTGATGTAAACCGTGTCATTCTTTTTTAGAAAACGCAAAAGGCGCATGCACAATTTCAACTGGCTCGAAACAAAAAAATGCAGCGTACGGAATTTATTTGGAGACCACTTGTAAACGAGCGGATGCATTTTTACAGAAGGGATGTTATTCAGGAATCCATCTCCCGAAGGCGTTGCTGTAAATAAATGCACCTCATAAAAAGGCAAAACGGCTTCTATGGCTTCTCTGAAAACCATCGGACTTCCGCTGCGGTCGTTCAGCAAATGAACAGCTACCAATCTATGCTTCACTGAGCAAACGGGCGGTTGATTTTACGGAAGGAAATGGAACGTTTTCTTTATCCTGTACCCAGACGTAAATTTTTTTCAATTGCTCACCACGTACATCCCAGCTAAGCATGTTTTCAAAACGTTCCCGCGCCAGTTCACTTTCTTTCTCCAAAAAACCGGCATTGTCATGTAGCCGCTGAATCATTTCTGAAAACGCATCAATAGCATCTTCCCGATTGGTGTATTTCAGTTTCAGTTTTGATTTTGGATGCACAATTGTTCCGGGTCCGCAATTATCCCAGCAAAGCACCGGCAATCCATAACTCATTGCTTCCGCAACCACCATTCCCGCCCCTTCATGCGAAGGAAAAAGAAAAGCAGAAGCGCTCTGGTATATCTCTTGCAATTCGCTCCTGTCAACCCAATTGAAGAAACGCACGGCGTGCACAATTTTATGCTTTGCGGCAATGTCAAAAAGCTGCTTTTTCATTTCACCTTTTCCAACCAAAGAAATTGTGGTCATTCGCTGCTTTGCCGGAGATAGCCTTAAATAAAAATGAGCAAAAGCTTCCAGCGTAATGTCAAAACCTTTTAGCGGAACAAACCTCCCGACTGATAAAATGTTGAATCCTCCCCGCACTTTTTCTGGTGCATTTACTTCTTCAGATGCAATAGATGGCACCACCCAATGTTTGTCTTCAAGATGTAGTTTCTTCACCGCTTCCCGATGCATGCACCATACAAAATCTGCCTTATCGCGACATTTTTTCAAAAACGGATCCAGCGTCCAGAAAGCGTTCTTCAGCAGCCATAAGAAACGATCTTTAATTACAGCACCTGTTCCAAAATCTCTTAAGTATTTAATCGGCACAGGAGGATGATGCCCCACAGGCCCCCATACAAAAGGCTTTCCAAGTTTCCATAAAAAACTAGGCGTCCAGTCGTTGTGGAAATTCAGATTGTGTACCACATCCACTTCCACATTTTGCTTTTTAAACCAGGCGGGAATGCAGGCCTGCCAGCAATAAAAATAAATGAGGCTCAGCAGGGGGCCTTTCTTCCAGAAGATGAGCCACTTTTGCCAGTCGTAATAAAGGAACTGAATGCGCGAAGCAATTTCATCGTGATCCGGATTGTCGGCAAAAAACTTTTCTATTGCAGGGCGGTTGTTTTTTCTTGTTACAGCAACAACGCGGTGATACCGCGCAGCCTGAAGCACATAATTCCAGCCCATTGCATCTTCCGATCCTTTTAGCGGATGAATTGCATAAGCGGTGATTAAAACAGTCGTCAGTCGATCATGGGTTCTTGACATTTCAGGGTCGATTGGTTTACAAATTTTAAGGCAGTTCTGCTTTTTAAAAGTTTGGCTGGAACACCGCCGATTATGCTTTTTGCCGGAAAGCTTTTTGTAACCACAGCTCCAGCCGCAATGATGCATCCATTGCCTATTTCTACGCCATCAAGAATGGTGACTTTACTGCCGATCCAGCAATTACGTCCTACAGCAATTCCTTTGCGCGTGGTGCCCTGATGGCGAATGGCAATGGCTTCATTTTCACTGTTATGATTTTCAGGATGGCAGCTAAAATATTGCCCCACTATTGTTTCATCACCAATGCTTAAACCGCCTGCACCGCCGAGGTAAGCAAATTCACCGATGCCCACATAATTGCCGATAGAAATACCTTTGCCAATGTTTTCCAAACCGGACGAAACAATGAGTCTGCTGAAAGCGCCGATGCCCACATTATCGCCAAATCTTACACCTTCTCTGCCGAGTGCGCTCACCTCCACCCCATCTCCCAATCTCAAAAACCTGCCCCATTTTATTTTGTTTAGATAGCGCATTTTTACGTTTTTTCCGCGCAGCATCAACTTTGGTTTCCGAAAAGAAAACATAACAGACGTACCTCTTAAAACAGCACTTCCCTGCTGCCATGCGAAGGCAATAAGATCCGAGTCCGTAATGGAATCATCCAGTTTAAAAGCAGGGTTGCGTTTGCGGATAAAATATTGGATCAACGACTTCATGCACGGCGTGGTTGGATGTGGTCGAAAACGGTGTGAAGCGTTTCATTTAGTTCAAGATTGCAAAGCGGAATGTATTGAACGTGTTTGCTTTTGCTTGATAAAGTGGCAAACAAGCCCAGATATTTTGTAGTCATTTGCTCAATGGCTGCCGATTGCATTTCCTGTTTGCGGGCAAGAATAACTTCTGCCGGAGCATAAAGAAAAAAGTTGAAATCGGGCTTTAAAAGAAAACGGTACCACCAGGATGTAAAACCGCTGGAAAGGCTGATATTACTGCGTTTGGCGTCGTTTATAAAATCAAAATAGTAACGATCATACAGCACAATGTTGCCGCGCATAATATACCGGACGTGAACATAAAACTGCCCTAGTAAATAATCCACATAGTAATAACCAAACCTTAAAAGCGATGAAATCCTGGAGTTGTTAGTGCCCTGATGCGGAAGTGTGGTAGCCGCTTTTTGTTCTGCCGCGTTTTTGCCATGTTTCCATGCACTGATAATCGGCAGGATAGATGGACGATGGCGGATTACCACTACTTTCTTGCGCAGCTCTTTCTCAATTCGGGACTTCGTTGCTTCAATAACAGTACTTTTGCCTGCTCCGTCTACTCCGCTGAAAGTGATCGTGCATCCTCTTTTCTGGAAGAAACTTTTGAAAGAATCCGCTACATATTGCGCCCCGTGAATCATGCGCTGATGCCAGGCATTTGCAGGCTGCGACTTAAATAACTCCATAAGGTGCAGGTGTGTTTTGCCGCTAAATTTTTTGAAATCTTCCAGTTCCGCAAAAGGCATGTCATACCATTCCTTTAATAAAGCAAAGCGTTCTCTGGAAATGTTTTTGAAGTAACGGTCGTAATATTTTATGGGTAGCGTAGCACCGTTAATGGTATGGAACAGCCAGGCATAACGCATGTCGTTGCAGGGCTGAGGCTGAAAAACGCCAAAAGCATTCTGGTTGCTATTGCCATAGATTTCGTTCGCGCTGAGGTACACAATATCTTTTCGCTGAAAGCGCCAAATGCAATCCAGATGAAGCGTAGAGTTATCCTCAAGCACTATCATGATTTGGTACATAAAAGACTTTCTGGAAACTTCCGCGTAGCGAACAGCATGATGTTGCTGCACATAACTGCACAGCTTTTTTGCAACGCTTTTCGGCATCGTAAGGTCAAGGTCAGAAGTAAGAGCAAGTTGTGCCAGTTCTTCTTCGTTCAGTTTCAATGCTGCATATGGTTGCGGATGTAAAATCTGCGTAATTCCCTGTAATAGACCCTGACGCTGTGTAATTATCTTTTCCTCTGTAAGCCAATAGGCAAGCGCTTCTCCCCATGTTTCCAACAGCCATTGTATCTGCATATGCCACTCTTTCTGATTGGCGTAAACCTCCAGATAGTAAGTGATAACTGTAAGCAAATAATACTGTTCAGCTTGCCGGATGTTGAGGTTATTTTTTTGCGCAAAACTGATCCACTCCGGTTGTTGAAAAAGTGTATCAATTGCCTTTCTTATTTCGCTGAATGGTTTGCGGTTGATAAGAATATGCTGCTGATAAATAAAATGAAACAAGTCGTATAGCGCCGGGAAGTTTCCCGAAAGTTCCCAATCAATCGCCACGAGTTTATCGCTGCTACTGCGCACGTTCCACGGCGTAAAGTCGCCATGAGCACGGGTTGTAGCTGCCCATGTTTTCACATTGCATTGTTGCAATTGCTGAAGCTGCGTGAGAAAAACGGGATTAATTCTCTTGTCTTTTTTCTGAGTTAGTTTTTTCAGTCTTGAAACTGTAGTCTGATACCAGGAAGTCGCTTCTGCATTAGAGCATTCTAAACCTTGAACAAGCCATTGCTGTAAAGCATTTACCGGCAATTCGTTTACCGACTTTACAAGGCTGGCATTTTTATTTTCAAAAACATCTTGCTGCACCAGCATGTTTTCACCATGCAGTTCATGCTGCGGGATAAGCATTCCGGAAGGCGCTGAAAGGCGCATGGCTGCTGCTTCTGCCGTAATTTGTTGTGATGCGTTTTCAGAAACGGCAAGCTTCGTGAAATGCGACTGATCCTGTACATCTCTATGCCAAAGCACAAGTTTTCGGTTTGGACCTACCGTGCCTGTAAAAAGCGCCCATTGATTTAAAGTCTGCAAACGGTCGAAAGCAGAGGGCGCGAGATAAAGCGTTATGCGCTTCGAAACGAAGCGCTTGCCGAAGGAAGGAAAGAGCAGGCGATAGCCTGCCGAGAAAACTTTTCCTCTGAAACTTCCTTCGAAATAAAAGCGTAGAAATTCCGGCTTTCTTAAAGTGGCAGGAAAAAGCCAGCGCAGTGTGCCGTCACTGTTATTTATGAACCTGAAATGGTAAGGGAGAGAATGAGGTCCCGCAGGCTCCGAAGAAAAGCGGATGCCTGCGTGCGACAGACCAGCATTTAATAACGCAAGGTTTTCGTTCCAATGAAAATTTCCCATGCAGACCTAACATCCATGCATGTGCCAAAACGAAAACATGCTTGAAAGGCACGCCCATAAAGGGTTTCAAAGTTTGAAAGGACAATGCTTGTCTATTTTTTGGAAAGAAATTTCCCGAAACAGGAAGGTTCTAAACCACAATTATCTCTCCCCGACGCTCATACCAGTCTGCGGTTTCAGGTAGTCATCAAAATAATTCGTGATTTTCTGCATCAGGTGAACGCGGTCTTTGCCGCGCACGTTATGCTGATGTCCAGGATACACAAAGTAATCCACCTGCACGCCTTCATCCACTGCCTTCTTAATGAAATTGATGGAATGTTGCCACACTACTACATCATCATCCGTACCGTGGATCAACAATAATTTGCCTTTCAGATTTTTGGCTTTGGTGAGCAAATTTGCATCAGCATATCCCTGCGGATTTTCCTGCGGTGTATCCATATATCGCTCCGTGTACATCACTTCATACAAGCTCCAGTCCATCACAGGGCCACCAGCAACACCAACTTTAAAAATTCCCGGATGGCGCAGCATTAAAGATGTCGTCATAAACCCACCAAAACTCCAGCCATGTACGCCCATACGTTTATTATCCACAAACGGCAGTGATTTTAAAAATGAAACGCCACGCAACTGATCTATCATTTCCACAGTTCCTAATTGACGAAATGATTCCTGTTCAAACTTGCGCCCGCGATTAGACGAGCCTCTGCCATCCATTGTAAAAACGATGTAGCCACGTTGCGCCATGAATTCATACCAAAGATTACCGCTTGCAGGAAACGTGTTTTTTACCAGTTGCACATGCGGGCCATTGTAGAGATAAACAATGACAGGATATTTCTTGCTGCTGTCAAAATTTGAGGGTAGTATCATGCGTCCATAAAGCGGCGTTCCATCATCTGCTTTCAAGGTAGTGGCACGCACAATGGCACGGTCAAAATCCTTTAACGGGTCAGGGGCATCCAGCAATATTTTCCGGCTTTTTCCATCGCTGCTTAGCACGGCGCTTACTTTTGGTTTAGAGGCTGATGAGTAAGTATCAAAAATGAAAGCACCGTCAGAAGATGCAACATCAATATGAGTACCTGCTTCCCGGTCAAGCCGCTGAATGCTGCTATTGGCAATGCTTACAGCGTACACATGCTTTTCAAGAGGAGAATCTTTTGCAGCTGTAATAATGATGTTGCCGGCATTTTCATCGAAGCCAATTATTTCGTTTACCTCGAAGTTTCCCTGCGTAATTCTGCGTATCAGCCTTCCTTCCGTGTTGTATAAATAAAGGTGCGGAAATCCATCGCGCTGACTCCACCAAATAAATTCTGAATTGCTGTTGGGAAGAAACGATAGTGGATGCTGAGGCTCTATGTATTTGGTGCTTGTTTCTTCAAAAAGTGTTTTTATTTTTTCGCCGGTTCGCGCATCGTATTGGTTCAGCCACAAATGGTCTTGCCGACGATTTAATATTGCTACGTAAATAAACCGCTCATCCGGACTCCAGGTTACTGACGTGAGATAATGGTCGGCAGGTTTGCCGGTCTTCAGGGTAACAGTTTGTTTTGTTTGTGGGTTGAAAATGCGAAGCGTTACTTCATGCGATGTGCCACCCGCCATTGGATATTTAATGATGTCGGCAGTTGCAGGCATTTCATTCCATTTGATGATAGGATAATCTTTCACCATCGTTTGGTCCATTCGGTAATACGCCAGGTAGTTCCCTTTGGGTGAAAAGAAAATACCCGTTTCAATTCCAAACTCATTTCGGTGCACCGCTTTTCCGCTGATAATGTCTTTATTGACTTCATTGGTCACCTGCATTATTCTGTTTCCGGAAGTAGCCATCCAAAGATTATTTTTTAAAGTCCAGGCGATGTTTTGAGACTTGTCGATGGTTACATTTTCCGCATCCTCAGGCAATGAGATCCAGTGCTGCCAGGCAATGCGGTCGTTTTCAACGGTTCCAGTATATAAGTCGTTTCCATTGCGAAGCGCCAGTTTGTTTTTATCTAACCATTCTATTTGAGGAAAAGAAGTAAGTGGTTTTTTAACCGGGATTTTTTGATTGAGACCGCTCAGCGTTTCGATTGTGTCTGTATTGCCGGAAGGAAAAGAATGGCGCACGAGGTAAGCCTCCTTGTCGTCTTTCACTACATGGAAAAAATGGTGTGTTTCCGGTTGCCATGAGGGCTGCTTAATGCTTTGGGGCGCAAGGGTTGTAGCCAGTCCGTTAGTGGCTTCGGCAATGGTGAATTGTTTGGTTTGAGCAAACGAAAAAGCAACACAGAAAATAGCGGCGGTAATTAAGGGGAAACTCTTTTTAGAAAGCATGAAAGCGGAAAATTTTTCGTGAGCAAACAAACATAATTGGAATGCCCGACTTTACCGCTACCATTTCCTCCGATATTGAATACAATTTTTACAGAACGCCTCTAAGGACTACAATAGCTCCATTGCATTTACTGCTTCTTTCAAAATGCACAAGCGGTTTAAAAGTTTTTCCATTGCCACAAGCGGAAGCATATTTGCGCCATCACTTTTTGCATTTGCAGGGTCAGGGTGCGTTTCAATAAAAAGTCCATCAGCGCCAACGGCAATTGCAGCGCGGGCAATGGTTTCAATCATTTTCGGGTCGCCGCCCGTGATGCCTGAACTTTGATTTGGCTGCTGTAAGGAATGTGTGCAATCCATCACAATCGGCACTTGCATTTCTTTCATTTTCGGAATGCCGCGATAGTCTACAATCAAATCCTGATAACCAAAAGAATTGCCGCGTTCTGTAAGGATGACTTGTTCATTGCCCACCAATCTTATTTTATCCACTGCAAATCGCATCGCTTCAGGAGAAAGGAACTGACCTTTTTTTACGTTCACTATTTTATTTGTGCGCGCGGCAGCCATCAGCAAATCGGATTGCCTGCAAAGAAATGCGGGAATCTGCAGCACGTCAACGTATTCAGCAGCCATTGCGGCTTCGTCTGTTTCGTGAATATCCGTAACCGTAGGAACGCCAAATGTTTCCCCCGCTTTTTTCAAAAGTTTGAGTGCTGTTTCATCTCCAATTCCGTTGAAAGAATCAGAACGGGTGCGGTTAGCCTTGCGGTAAGAGGATTTAAAAATGAGTGGAATTTTTTGAGCTGCACAAAGGTTTACGAGGGTTTCAGCAGTGCGCATCAAAACAGTTTCGCCTTCAATTACGCAAGGCCCCGCCATCAGAAAAAATGCGTTTTCGGAAAAGGTTTGGTTTGTGAAAAGCGATTTCAAAAAAGATTCCATCGCGCTAAAGTCGGCAATGAAAACGGAAAATTATTTAGCAGCTAAAGACGTTTCTTATAGAATCAGCATTCGCTCAAACTCAGTGGAATATTTGCTGCCAGTCCGCCTTCTGCTGTTTCCTTGTATTTATGATTCATGTCTAACGCTGTTTGCCACATGGTATTTACAACCGTATCCAGACTAACGCGGGCATTATCAGGATTGCTCTGTAATGCAAGCTGCGCGGCGGTTATAGCCTTTATGGCGCCCATGGTGTTACGTTCAATGCAGGGCACTTGCACCAATCCGGCCACGGGGTCGCAGGTAAGCCCAAGGTGATGTTCCATAGCAATTTCAGAAGCCATCAAACATTGCCTCACCGACCCGCCCAAACATTCCGTAAGCGCCGCCGCAGCCATCGATGAACTCACCCCAATTTCTGCCTGGCAACCGCCCATTGCCGCTGAAAGCGTAGCGCCTTTTTTAAAAATGCTGCCTATCTCTGAAGCCGTAAGCAGAAACTGAATAATCTTCTTTTCATCGTAACCATCGCAGAAGCTAATGTAATACTGCAACACCGCCGGAACAACGCCGGCAGCGCCATTGGTAGGTGCGGTTACCACACGGGAGAAGGAAGCATTTTCTTCATTTACGGCAAGTGCAAAGCAACTCACCCAATCCAAAATGTATTGAAACTGACTACCGCCCTGCTGCATCACGGCAATCCATTCGTCGTAATTATTGTATGCCCCACCCTTCACCAGTTTTTTATTAAGTGCTGCTGCGCGCCTTGCCACATTTAATCCCCCCGGCAGCACACCGCCAATATGTGCACCGCGATAAATACAATCGCGCATCGTTTCCCAGATTTTTAGGATGCCCTCATTTATACCTGTTTCGCTACGCCAGGCGCTTTCATTTTCCATCACTATTTCAGAAATGGACAAACCTGTTTTCCGGCACCAATGCAGCAAATCATCTGCTTTATCAATTGGGAAGGGAAGTTCCTGAGCAGGCGTGTTTCCGTTTTCTTCTCCTTCTTTAATTACAAAACCACCACCCACCGAATAATAGGTTTCAGCCACCTCATTACCATCTTCCATAGTGCAGAGAAAAGTGAGTGCGTTTGGATGATAAGGCAAAGCATCATTCATCAGGAAAACAACATCATCAGTCGGCACAAACGGAATCTGAATTTCACCTCCCAAAAGCATGGAGCGCTGCTCTCTTATTTGCTGCATTTTCGGGTCGATGGCGTTTACATCAAACGTTACGGGATCTTCACCGCAAAGCCCCAGAATAACGGCTACATCTGTGCCATGTCCAATGCCTGTTTTTGCAAGGGAACCATACAGCAACACGCGCACTGCTTTTACTTTTTGAATATTGATTTTGCGTAGCGACTCAAGAAACCGACCAGCTGCCCGCCACGGGCCTAATGTGTGAGATGAACTGGGACCGATGCCTATTTTGAAGATGTCGAAGATGGAGATGGATTCTCGATTCACGGAGGAAAAAGGGGAAATAAAAAAGGGGAAATAAATTTCCCCTTAAAGATACCATGAAGCATACTAACCAAAACCACGGCTTCTTTCCGGCTCTATCTTGTGTATCACACCAATGCTTTGAAATCCGTAAAAACAGTTATCATCGCTACACCACACTTTCAAACTCACGTACCAGCGAATGCCATATGCCTCATAATATGACCTCTTTTGAAAAAGGCAATAATTGATAGAGGTTTATCTCCATTATTTACGAAATGTTAAGCGTGATGGATTGTCAGGTAAATATCATTTTCAAAAGAACGATAAATGAGTGTGCAAAATGAAAATGATTAGTTCGGAAGCAGTTTGAAGTTATTTTGCGAAATGCACTTTTTGCTAAGGCGCTTATTCTCAGAAAAATCTTTTGGGATTCTTATCGGGTTCATTATCCTCTGCGGAATTGTCCTGCGTTTGGTTTTATTTTTTCAAAACCGCAATCTAATAATTGATGAGGCAAACATTGTTCGGAATCTGGCAGAAAGAAATTATCCGGAATTACTGAAACCCCTGAAATACGAACAATATGCACCGCCCGTATTTCTTTGGATTGAAAAGACATTTTCTCTGATTTTTGGCTTTGGTGAAAAAGCTTTAAGGCTTTATCCATTAATCTGCGGCATTGCATCCCTCTTTGTTTTCAGGGCAGTGATGAAAAAATTAGTTTCTAATCGGGCACTATGGCTTCCGCTTGCAATGATGGCTTTCTCACCGCTTTTCATCGAATATTCCGCATCGTTAAAACAGTATATGCCTGATGCGTTTATCGCCTTGTTGTTAGTGTACGCTGCATTAAGCCTGAACTCTGAACGTCTTTCTCCATGGCGGCTAATGTTTTACTGGTGCGGCATTGGAGGGATTGCAATAGTTTCTTCTATGCCTTCAGTATTTGTTTTGGCTGGCGTAGGCATTTATTTTTTTGCTGAAATTGTGAAGGGTAGGAAATGGGATTTCTTGTCGCCGCTCCTGCTTACGGGTCTCTTCTGGATTGCTTCCTTCGGCATTTATTATTGGGTGATTTTAAAACCACAAATTGAATCCACCTACCTCCAGAACTACCACGCGAGTTATTTCCTTTTTGCTCTTCCAACTACGGTTTTAGAATGGGAACACAACTGGATGCGGATAAAAGAAATTATAGAAAACGTAGCCGGTTACACTGCTTTCAATCTTGTGCTGAGCCTTTGCCTGCTCACCATAGGAACAGTCCGAATGATACGCACAAAACCGCTGCTATTTGTACTCCTGACAACACCTTTCATCTTCACACTTTTCGCTGCTGCACTTCATCAATTCTCTCTGCTAGACCGCGTGGTGCTGTTCCTTATTCCGTTGCTTTTGATGGTGTATGGTTTTGGCCTTGAAAGCATGTTTTTACTGCCTTACAAGAAATTACAACCTCTGTATATCCTGATTGGCGTTATTGCCATAGCGTCCTTCAACATGTTCTGGATTATCAGGCAGAAGTGGGGGTTTCACGAGATAACTGAAGGGATGGATTTTCTGATTCGCAAGCACGTAAAAGCAGCGCAGCTTTATGTGCATGATGCCAGCGCTGCTACTTTAATTTACTACACAGAACTGCACCCTGACAAAAAGAAATACCATTCGTTGCAAGCTGCGCATAAAATGAAATGGAATGATGATTATTCCGGCATCACTGAATCGGTGGAAGACACGGTTTATTTCCTTTACACCGGCGGGTTCACTGACGCAGAAAGAGAAAAAAGAACAGCAGAAATTGAACAAAACCTACAGCAGATTGATTACTTTGAAAAGTACACTTGCTTTGTGTACGGCTATGCGCCACGCAACAAGACCAACTAAAAATGCTCCCGAAAAAGTTTACAAAAAAACCGCCCCAAACTGATGTAAATGATGCACGGCATGTTTATAAAGCAGCATCACCGACAGTTCATAATCCAGCGCGCCGAAAAATGGATTCATCACTTTCAGGTCAGGGGTGTTTTTAAATACGGTAAAGAAATCATCCAGCTCGCTTTCCAGTTCTGCAATGGCTTCGTGTATCCCGGAATGCCTTACAGGCACAGGTTCTGAAGACATTAATCGGTTTTGAGTGTTTTCTTTAAACAGGGTTTCGCTTCTAATAAAATCCTGCATTGCCGATACTTTTTCCGGCGCGGTCAATAATGGTTGCTTGTCTTTTCCATTGGCCATTCTTACGGAATCAGCCATGTGCTCAATGGCTTGCTGCAAATTCATTTTTCCCCACTTGGGCGTTGTGTTCGGAGATATGGTTTGCAGTAAAGGAATAAACTCGTTTTTTAAAAAAGCTGCCTTGTTCATGGGGGGTCTTTTTAAAAGTTTTATTGCAATTGTTTCAGCAAATATTCCTGCGTGATGCCTTCTGCTTCTGCCTTATAATTCCGCACTACGCGATGCCTCAAAACCGGTAATGCCATTGCCTGCACATCTTCAATATCAGGCGAGTATTTTCCTTTTAAAAGCGCATGGCATTTTGCGCCTAAAATCAAATATTGCGAAGCCCGCGGACCGGCACCATACGCGATGTATTGCTTCGTTGCATCCGGCGCAGTGGGGGAAGATGGTCTTGTTTTATGCACCAAACCAACTGCATATTCCACCACATTATCCGGCACGGGAACTTTTAAAATCAAGTCCTGAAAATGCAGAATTTCCTCCGCGCTTAACACCGTTTGCTGACTTGATTTTTTACCTCCGGTGGTGTTGCGCACTATCGAAACTTCCTCTTCAAAACTTGGATAATCAAGCGTAATCATGAACATAAAACGGTCGAGCTGCGCTTCTGGCAAGGGATACGTGCCTTCCTGCTCTATGGGATTTTGCGTAGCTAAAACAAAAAATGGCGCGGGCAGTTTATAAAGCGTTCCGCCGGTGGTTACGTTTCGTTCCTGCATCGCTTCAAGCAAAGCTGCCTGCGTTTTTGGTGGGGTTCTGTTTATCTCATCCGCCAGAATAATATTGGCAAACACGGGTCCTTTTATAAACTTAAACTGACGGGATTCATCCAGAATTTCTGCACCGGTAATGTCGCTGGGCATCAGGTCGGGCGTAAACTGGATGCGTTTAAAAGAGAGGTCGAGCGCATCGGCTACGGTTTTTACCAGCAGCGTTTTTGCAAGACCGGGAACGCCCACCAGCAAACTATGTCCGTTGCATAAAATGGAAATCAGCAGCTTCTCCACCACGTCCGTTTGCCCTACAATCACTTGCCCGATTACTTCCCGGAGCGTTTTTATTTTTTCATTCAGCGCCTTTGCGGCTTCAATATCGCTTGCGTATGCCTGCATGTTTTTCTAAAAGGTTTTAGTTGTTTTCAAAAGTTTGGAAAGATGGAACAGAAACGGTTGCTCCTTTGCGGAATAGCGCGTTAAGTTCAATTAATTTGGGCGAACAAAAAAATAAGGCATGGAACTAACACTTTCTGAAGCACAATTGCAGGTGGACAACTGGATTAAAAAGCATGGTGTCCGGTATTTTAAGGAGCTTACAAATCTGGGCATCCTAATGGAAGAAGTGGGGGAACTTTCGCGCGTGATGGTGCGGCAATACGGCGAGCAATCATCAAAGGAAAAGGAAGAAAATGCCAGCCTTGCGGATGAAATGGCGGATGTGCTTTGGGTGTTGCTTTGCCTCGCCAACCAAACGGGAATCAACCTCACAGAAGCCTTCTCCCAAAACCTTAAAAAGAAAACGGAAAGAGACGCGCAAAGGCATCTCAACAATAAAAAGCTGCAATAAAAAAGCGGCTTCCGAATGTCAGAAGCCGCTGAATTTTTTTTAGAAAAAGAAGCGAATTATGCTTTCGCAACCACTGCTTTTCTTTCCTTTTTTGCAGTCAATAAATAATAACCGCCGAAAAGCAAACCGCTGCAAAGTAAATCTCCAACAAGCGCATTGAAAAACAACATGCTGCCGTTTTCAGTGTAGAAAGGAAGCGCCATCAAATATGTGGTTGCCAATCCGGAAAGTCCTTTGCCATAACCAAAAAGGTCGGTGCCAAACTGAATGCTCACCCACACGCCAAAGTTGGAAATCAGGAAAAACAACAAAGAGCCAGCAATGCTGAAACCCGCTACCTTCAAGGCTTTCGGCTTGCCCATGCGCATTCCCAACAGCGTGACTGCCAGCATACCGCCATACACAAACAATTGCCCGATGCCATAAAAACCGGGGAAGGAAGTGAACAACTGGATGTAAATATCTGAAAGCAGCAAAGCGAGCAAAGGAAACAGGAAAGCCAGCTTTTTATCTTCCACCATAGCGCCACTAAAAAGACCTAAAGCTGCTATGGGGGCTAAATGATACCAGTGCATTTCTGCATTTAAAATGCGCGCTGCAATGGCAATTAAAATCATCGTTCCGGCTAAGAAAATGCGGGTGTTTTTTGAAGTCATGGTGTTGTGTTTTTGAACGGGGGTAAAAATAGGTTTCTGAATTGATTCGCTTTGTCAGCGTGGAATAAAGCGTTAGGTTTTCCCCATACTCACGTAATTCTCAATCGGCAACCGCTTTGAAATACTCCGTGCGAGCGTCATTTCATCTGCATACTCCAGTTCGCCGCCAAAGGAAATGCCGCGGGCAATGGTGGTGATGTTTACTTGCTGCTGCTGCACTTGCTTCGCGATGTAATAAACGGTGGTGTCTCCCTCAATCGTCGGGCTGAGCGCCATTATCAATTCCTGAACCTCATTTTCCGAAACTCTTTTAATCAGGGATTCCATTTTAAGATGCTCCGGCCCAATGCCATCCAACGGACTGAGAATGCCGCCCAACACGTGATACAGCCCTGCAAACTGTCTGGTGCTTTCAATGGCTATCACATCGCGAATGGTTTCTACCACGCAAATCTGCGAGCGGTTTCTGCCCGGGTTTTTGCAGACATCACAAAGCTCCGCATCACTCACGTTGTGGCAGGCAATGCAAAACTTCAGCTCATTGCGCATCTGCGTGAGCGCGCCTGAAAATGCAGTTACTTCCTCCTGCTCCATCTTCATTAAATGCAACACCATGCGCAGGGCAGATTTTCGCCCAATGCCCGGCAGCTTGCTGAATTGATGCACCGCATCTTCAATAAGTTTTGACGAAAAAATCATGGCGGCAAAAGTAAGGGGGAGGGGAAGGTGATGAGTTTATAAGGGGTCAAGTGTCAATGCCTAAAAACCGTTGACTGGTATTTGCCTCATAAAAGAAGAGTCTGCGATCAAGATACTTAGAGTCTGAGGCTTTGTTTGACCCACTTATGGGGGGGCTTACACCCCCTCACAAATGAAGTCTGCTTCCAATGACCTCGTCATCTTCGGCTTTGTTTGCCCGACCAAAAGTACCCCATCGTTTTCATACTCAATCGGGCTTTGGTATTGTAACGATTTATGCGGCCGGTCTGTATTATATAACTTCACCGACTTTACCACTTCCCGCTTCAATGCTGCCAAATTATTTATACTCCGGTGCGCCAAATAGTTATTCTTTATAATCCCGTTTAAACGCTCTGCTTTTCCATTCTCCCACGCCCATTCGCACATACTATTGTGCATTTTATGCTTGCGGGTGAAGGCTAAAAATTCCTGATCATAATACTGGCCGCCTCCGTCTGAATGGAAAATTATCCCTGCTGAAAGTTGCCCGCCGCGGTTTGCTACTGCCATCCGCAGAGCCGGCAAAGTGGTCTGCTCCGTGCTCAGTCGGTCGGAAACCTGATAGCCCAATATGCGACGTGAAAAACAATCCATTACGAAGGTGATGTAGTAGTACCGCTCCCCCACTTCGAAGTAGGTAATGTCACTGCTCCACGCCTCGTTCAGACGTTGTAAAATCTTACCGCTAAGCAAATCAGGAAAACGAATCACACCGCTGCTATCGGTGGTGCGAGGCCGCAACTGGCGCGGCTTTGAGCTTAGTCCCTGCGCTTTGCAAAAATGCTCAAATGCGTCCCTGCCAATGCCTTCAGGCTGTAGCTTGTGATACATAGCACGACAACTTAACGTGGGATGGTCGGCACGGATCTGCATTATTAAAGTCCACAAGTCTGCCTGGCGTTTTTCTGCCTTTAGAATACGGTTCAGCATCTGATGCACACCCTGACGGGTAACACCCGTTGCACGGTAAAGATTGTTTAGACTAACGCTCATGGCTTCCCTGTTTCTCCAGAACCAAATGAGGGCGTTTCTGAAAATTTTTTTTTGATGTCCACACCGTAAGTCTCTTCCGCTAATTCAATCATCTTGTCCCGAAAGTCAAGCTGCAATTGCTTCTGCCCAACGGCGCGTTCCAGTTCAGCCACCTTCCGCTCCAGCTCCCGCAGCTTCAGTGTATCACTTTCCGATTCAACAATGGTGCGCACTCCTTTCATATAATTGACCCCGAATTTATTTAGCCACTTAGACACGCTGTTCTCGCGCACCTCATACTGACGACTTACCTGCGCAATAGTCGTAATTTTCTGTTCAATTTCCCGAACTTTCTTGCGCTTAAACTCTTCACTGAAGAACCGCCGCCGCCGCTCCTCCGTACTCTGTTTAAACTGCATCCTGTTTGCCATAATATCAATGGTTTTAAAAGTGAAAAATCTCTTTAAAACCAGTCAACTTATTTCAGGCACCGACAAAGCTTTTTTTCAGGTGGTTTCGTACACTCTCCATTGCATAAATTAATCATCGAAAAAACGAGGCGGATAAGTAAACTCCTTGCAACCATTGGGGTCAAGATGAAAAGCCATAAGGCCTTTACCATGTTTTTTGCTGTTTGCGAGGAGCGCCACCTCATCATGATATATTCCTGCCAATGCTCCATCTTTTACAGCGAGGTAAAATCCGGGATGTTCGGCGGTATACTTATTCAGTTTGTCAAGAACAAAATTGTAACAGGCTTCTTGTGGAGTCATAAGTCAAATTTATTGAGTTTTCGGTATTTGATTTAATAAAAAGCAGTTTCCACAAGGCGATTCTTTGTTCAGAAAAGGTAAAAAGAGTTGCTCGAGGCTGTTCTGCAATCAAGAATGGACAAAATGACTTGCAAGAGGTGATTCCTGAACAAAGAATGGACAAAATGACTTGCAAGAGGCGGTTCTGCATTCAGGAATCGACAAAAAGAGTTGCACGAGGCGATTCTTCATTGCAGAACAGTAAAAAAGAGTTGCACGAGGTGATTCTGCATTGCGGAACAGTAAAAAAGAGTTGCACGAGGTGATTCTGCATTGCGGAATCGGCAAAAAGAGTTCCGCGAGGCAATACTGCGTTGCAGAACAGGGAGAGCACTTTTCACGGTGCCGGAGAAAATGTATTGCCTTGATAAGAATAGAAACGTTTGCAATGATTAAGGTGAGGGGATTAATTGCTAACGGTTCATTGTGGGTTGTAAATTGTCAGTAAAGGCGAGTGTTCTAATAAGGGTAAACGCAAACTTTGTCATTCCGCAGGAATCGTAGCAAATATGGTTGGCGTTTGTGACAGGGCTACGATCCCTGCGGGATGACAAAGATGATGGCTAGATGAAGGGCACGCTAATTATTCCGTAGGATTGTCTTTGAGGTTGGCACGCTATACAAGGTGCGGAGGGTGCGTGAGGGATGGTAGCGGACATTCAGAAGCTCGTGCCGGAAAAAACGGGAGCACTTTTTACGGTGCCGGAGAAAATGTATTGCCTTGATAAGAATAGAAACGTTTGCAATGATTAAGGTGAGGGGATTAATTGCGAACGGTTCATTGTGGGTTGTCAATTGTCAGTGAAGGCGAGCGTTCTAATAAGGGTAAACGCAAACTTTGTCATTCCGCAGGAATCGTAGCAAGCATGGTTGGCGTTTGTGACAGGGCTACGATCCCTGCGGGATGACAAAGATGATGGCTAGATGAAGGGCACGCTAATTATTCCGTAAGATTGTCTTTGAGGTTGGCACGCCACACAAGGTGCGGAGGGTGCGTGAGGGATGGTAGCAGAAATTCTGAAGCTCGTGGCGGGAAAACGGGAGCACTTTTTACGGTGCCGGAGTATTTGTATTGCCTTGATAAGAATAGCAACGCATGCAATGATTAAGGTGAGGGGATTAATTGCGAACGGTTCATTGTGGGTTGTCAATTGTCAATGAAGGCGAGCGTTCTAATAAGGGTAAACGCAAACTTTGTCATTCCGCAGGAATCGTAGCAAGTATGGTTGGCGTTTGTGACAGGGCTACGATCCCTGCGGAATGACAAAGATGATGGCTAGATGAAGGGCACGCTAATTATTCCGTAGGATTATCTTTGAGGTTGGCACGCTATACAAGGTGCGGAGGGTGCGTGAGGGATGGTAGCGGAAATTCAGAAGCTCGTGGCGGGAAAGCGGGAGCATTTTTTACGGTGCCGGAGAAAATGTATTGCCTCGATAAGAATAGAAACGCTTGCAATGATGCATTTTTAGTAAATGCCTATTCTATGTTTATTTGCGATGAAACAGCCGCCGAAACCAGTTTCTTTTTTTTTCTGACATAACACCATTGACCAATTCGGATTCTATGATGTAGCCCACGAAGTCAGTTCTTTGTGTCGTAAGTGGACGCGTACCGTGATAACGCTTTATTAATGAAAATTCAAAATCGAAGTTTAGCATCAGTTCTTTATCAATAAGAACCGTTGTAACACACTGTTCATGACCAATGTATGTTGCACAGACTTCATACTCCCCAGCGCTAAGGTTTTTAATTTCGAATGTTCCATCTTCATTTTGAACAACAGCATGATTTTTCACCACGCCACCTTGTATCACAGAAACTGAAGCTCCAACAGCCGCTTCTCCATTACCATCACACACCCTTCCGCGAAGCGTAACTTTTGTTGAATCGCCTGTTTCTTTTTCATCGCCCGCTGCATATCCCATCTCCGCAAAAGGACGCGCCCATGCCGCAGGCGCTGCCGCGAACAATACACTCGCTGCCATTGCCCATTTTGCTATGCGCCATTGTGTAGGTTTCGTTTCGGGATAATAAGGTTGCAAATCCCTGTCTATTTGATGCGCTGCAAACCGCCCGCAGGCTGTTGGGTTTGCTTGCAGATGCTGCACAATCTGATGGTCGGTCATGGTAGTAAAATCAGTAACCGATTTTTTGCAGTTCTGGCAATGCCGCGCGCCGCCCGCTTCGGGCTTCATGGCGTCCCAATTTTCATTGCATGGCTGCGGGATGTGAATAATCATACGGCTAAAGGTAGGCAGGGAGGGATGCGTGAAGCGTCATGGGGTTGTGTTTTATTTGTTGCGTGCTTGTAGCAATTATAGCGTGTAAAAGGAAAACCACTTTACCTTCGGACTATGACTGCAAACACAATAATTCGCGAATTGGAAAGATTGCCTCTGACAGATAAGCTTCTGGTTATTGAACGGACTTTAAAATCAATCAGAACAGAAAAAGAAGCGCAGCTTAAACAAGCAGTTGATATGCTCTACAGCGATTATCGGTCTGATAAAGAGTTAACTGTATTTACTCAACTTGATACAGAATCATTCTATGAAACAAAGTGAAGTTTGGCTTGTTTCCCTTTCGTAGGATTTACGTATCGAAAAACTGATTTCCGCTGAGGTGTGCGCGTTAGGGATTACTCATCAATTAGTTTTTGTTTTTCCAAAGGAATTCGTGAGAACGCTGCGCTAAGTTGCAGCGGAAAGCCCTTACGCTTCGGTAAGGATTGAAACCCGACCCGCCTTTTTCAGGCGGGGAACGCCCGGGCAAATAAAAAAGGCTGCCTTTATCGGGCAACCTTTCAATAAAATTTCTTTTAGAAAAAACAGAAGCAGTTATTTGTTCCAAAGGCTGGCATCGGATGCGGGGCCTAAGCCATAATCGTTCACGAGGCCGCTGCCGGTAGTGATTTGATATCGCACAATCATTTTGCCGTGGGCGCCATTGTATTTTTCATCGGTGAGGTAGCCGACGCCGTTTAGGGTATATCCGTTCACGGTTTGCTGGTTGATGTACATGGTGTCGCCTTTCACGAATGCGCTCACGCGGTCAGTAAGCAGGTTGTTGAAATTGCGAATCAGCACTTCCTGGATGTTGGGGCCTTTTTCAATGGTGAGGACGTATTGGGCGGCATCGGTAAGGGTGCCATCTTCGGTCACGTTCCAATCGTTAAGGAAGCGCAGGCGGTTGATGGTTTCACACTGGGGGCCTTCATACCCGGCGGGGCAAAGGCAGGCGCCATCGGTACACACGCCATTGTATGCACAAACGATTGCCTTGCATTTATCGCGCTGGCAGGAGCTGTAGGTGATGGCTGAAAAAATGGAGAGCGTGCCTATTGCGGCAATCGCGAGTGTCTTAAAACGACTTTTCATTGGGAGATTCATTGTTTAAAAATCGGAGGCTTAAAGGTAACAGAAACATTTTCAAAGAAACAAAAGCAGGCGAAATTTTATTTTGAAACGAATGCCTGCACTGTTTTATTTCCGCTCTGTTTCTTCTTTATAATTTTTGATGCCGGTGAAAATGGCGCGGGTAATTTCTTTTTGTCCGGCTTCGGAATTCATGTAGGTTTCTTCATCCGGATTGTTGATGAAACCCGCTTCCACCAACACTCCGGGCATGGCGCTTCCGGCAAGCACTTCCAATCCTTTTTGTTTCACGCCTTTATCTACCCTGCCCTGCGCCGCAAATGCTTCTTCAATTTTTGTAGCAAGGCTGATGCTTCGCGAAAGGAATGCCTGGGAATATTGGGCGATGATAATTGCCGTCTGCGGGTCGTTTTCGTTTAGCAATCCGGGCTCTTGCACAATGTTTTCGCTGTATTCACCAATGGCATCTTCCTTCTGAGAATTGCGGTGCAAACCCAACACATAAGTTTCGGTGCCGCTGGCTGAAGAACTCCGGTTGTGGATGGTGCGATAAACAGGCACGGTAACTTTTCTTTTTCCTTTTTTGATGGTGCGTGTGCCTTCCTGGACGCGGGTTGTGGTGCCGGCGGTAGAATTAATGTGGATGGAAATAAACAAGTCAGCCTTAGCCTGGTTGGCTACTTCGTGGCGTTCGTAAAGGGAGGGAAAAACATCGGAAGTGCGGGTGTAAAGAATCTGCACGCCTTTTAAACTATCCTGCAACATTTTGCCTACGCGGAGGGCAAGTGCGAGGGTTAAATCCTTTTCATAAGAAAACTGACCGCGGGCGCCAATATCTTTTCCGCCATGGCCTGCATCAATCACAATCTTGGAAATTTTTTTACCACCCCCAAATGCGGTGAGCGGAAATAAGAGCAAACAAAAACTTAGTCGCAACAATAGTTTGTTCAGCATACGGTAATCAATACTTTTTGGTTAAAATAACAGTGCGCGAAACCCTGCGAAGCATTAAGGGCTAATTTTGTGCGCGTTCATGAACAACGCGGGTAAAACTATCTTAAAAAGAGGAGGGCTGCACATTTTTATGTGTTTTGCAATGTTCTTTTTAACAGCATCCTTAACAAACAAACTTGCTGCGCAAACGCTTCCTTCTGTTCGGGATTCACTCCTTATTTCAACTGATTCTCTTTCCTTTTCTGAAGCCATTCCTGACAGCCTTGCCAATGCAGATTCTACCCAAAGCCTTGAAGCAAAACTGGGCATTAGAATATCGCCGGATGCCTTGCCTGGTAAGGTTTCTGCTTCTGCTACCGACTCTGCAGTGTTTGACGTGCGCAAGAGTAAATTCTCGCTTTACGGTGATGCAAAAGTGGGTTACGAAGACATAAAACTGAGCGCCGGAAAAGTGTCATTTAATCAGGCCGATGCAACCATCACCGCAAGCCCGCAAACAGACAGCAACGGGATAAAAAACAAACCCACTTTTACGCAGGGAAGTGAAACGGTGGTGTATGATTCGCTGCTGTATAATTTTAAAAGCAAACGCGCCATTGTGCGCAATGCACGCTCGCAATATGGCGAAGGATTTGTGTTTAGCCAGCAAGTGAAACGCAACCCCGACCAAAGCATTTATGGTTACAGAAACGTGTACACCACTTGCTCTTTAGACACACCGCATTATGGCATCAGCGCACGCCAGATAAGAATTATCCCGAACCGCGTAATTGCTTCCGGTGCTGCCAACATCAGGATTGAACAAGTGCCTACGCCGTTTTTTCTTCCCTTCGGTTTGTTCCCTATTTCTGAAAAGCAACGCTCCGGTTTCCAATTGCCTTCTTACACTGTGGAGCAAAACCGCGGACTCGGACTTACTAACGGCGGCTACTATTTTCATTTCAATGATTACGTGGATTTGCTGATGCTCACCAACATTTACACAAAGGGAAGCTACAGCGTGAGCGGCGTGAGCACTTATGCCAACCGGTATCATTACAACGGTGGTTTATCATTGAGTTATGCCTACAATAAAACCGGGGAGGATTATGAACCGGGCGCCACTACCGACAAGCAATTCAACGTAACGTGGCGGCATCAGTCAGACGCGAAATCAAGGCCTGGCACCAGTTTCAATGCTACTGTGAATGCAGGGTCTTCAAAGTTTTTTGCGAACAATAGTTACAACACCAACCAGATTCTGAACAACCAATTTGTCTCCAGCATCAGCTATTCAAAAAACTGGATTGGCAGGCCTTACAGTCTTTCCGTGGCTGCGCGCCATAGCCAAAACACGCAAACCAGACAAGTAAACGTGACGCTCCCGGAAGTGAATTTCAACATCAACCAATTCACGCCGCTGCAAAATAAAAAGCGCATTGGGACGCCACGCTGGTACGAAAAAATTTCTGTGAGCTACAATTTGAACGCGCTCAACATGACTACGTTTTACGACAGCAGCTTTAGCTTCAATTCCTTATCGGGCGATGATTTCAGGTATGGCGTGAAGCATGTTATTCCCATTTCTGCGGCTTACAACCTGCTGCGTTTTATCAATCTTTCCTTTGGCGTTAACTACAATGAATACTGGTATACCCGCCAAAATTTTTACCGCTTCAATGATGTTACAAACACGCTTGATACCACCACTAACAAAGGATTTTTTACCGCCCGCGATGTGAATGCAAACTTCAACATGAGCACACGGATTTATGGCATCAAACGATTTAAAAAAGGAAAACTTGCGGGCATCCGCCATGTGCTTACGCCCAATGTGGGCATGAGCTACACGCCTGATTTTGCTGCTGCGCCGTTCAGTTATTATTATCAGACAAGGCTTTCGCCGGGCGGTGAAATTCAATACCTATCACCCTATCAGGGAGGCGTCATTGGCGAACCCGGACTTGGGCAACGCGGCAACTTTGCAAGCACCATCAACTTTGGGCTGAATAATAATCTTCAAATCAAAATGCGCGACCCAAAAGACACTGTAAACGGCTCGCGCAACATCACGCTGATTGATGGACTGAGCATAAACGGGTCTTACAATCTTGCTGCTGATTCTTTCAATTTCAGTCCGCTGAATGTGGCATTCCGCACCAATCTTTTAAACGTTGTGAACCTTACCGGCAATGCCGTTTTAGACCCTTACGGGATTGATAATAACACAGGCCGCCGCTCGCCAACAACGGTGTATAATGAAGGCAATGGCATTGTGCGATTCCGCAACGCAAACCTGGCCATGTCTGCAAGTTTTCATTCTAAAGAAAAAAACAACCGCAGGCTGGATGGTGCGCGGGGCGAGGCTTTCAACAATTTAATGCAGAGCGGCGGCTATAATAATTATGTGGACTTTTCTGTGCCCTGGAGCCTGAACGTAGCTTATTCCGTGAACCTTGATAATAACTATGCGGTGTTTTCAAAACGCGATTCCCTGATTTTTACGCAAAGCATGTTGTTTAGCGGCGACCTCAATTTTACTTCCCGCTGGAAGCTTACATTTTCAAGCGGCTATGATTTCGTGAATAAAAACCTGACGCTTACTTCCATTAATATTTACCGCGATTTGCATTGCTGGGAAATGCGCCTGGGCACCATTCCTTTCGGCCCGCGGAAGAGTTACAATTTCACTTTGAATGTGAAGGCAACCGTGCTGCAGGATTTGAAACTGGTGAGGCGGCGTGATTATCGGGATGCGGTGGCGTTTTAAATAAGGCAGCTTAAGCATTCATTTCTAAAATAAAACCCTACTTGCCGTGGGTAAATAAATATTGCTATTTCATCTAAAAAAAGAAAAAACAGCCAAAATGGCGTAGTTTCTGAAATATACGTATGCTAATTTGGCGCAGAAATGCTACCGGAAATGTAGTAGTAGTAAATGTGCGGTCAAACACTGCTACCGGAAATCCAGTAGTAGTAAATGGACAGCCAAACACTACTACCGGAAATCCAGTAGCACTAAATGGACAGCCAGACACTACTACCGGAAATCCAGTAGCACTAAATGGACAGGCATTTACTACTACCGGAAATCCAGTAGCAGTAAATGGCTGTTTTGGGGGGTTAAAAAGGCTAAAAACCTTCGATTTGCGGGAGATATTTTAGAAATACTCTGAATTTTTGTAGCGTATCCGGCTGCCGGTATTATTATAATTGAGGAAATAATAGCAAAGCTTCACATCGAGATAAGACATGCGCGGGGCATAGTTTCCGGTATAATCGTAGTTGCTGTTTGCATTAATTATGTTGGTGTTGACTATATAGCCATCGTTTCTTTTTAGGGGGAGATGATAGTTTAAACCATATTCAATCAAACCAAACCTGCGCACAATCGTCCTGATTTGGAAACCGGCAATGGCATTTACCCATGCATCTTTTTGAAAACGCTGCGCAATAGAAGTTTTGGTGGAGAAATCACTACCGGCAGAACCACCTGACGCTTGGCCATCTGCATAAAATAATTCATAGCTAAAACCGCCTACGGCTTCCAAAGTGTAAACATTGTTTTTATCATGCTTATGCATTGGCAAACTCAAAAGCAAAGGAAATTCAAGCGAAGTGGCGTAGGCGATGTTATAATCTACACTGCTCACTTTTCCGGCAAATGTGCTTTGGGTGAATTTTATAGATTTCTGCATGAAGTTGACGCCCGTTTCAAGCCCGAAGTTTTCCCATTTCCGTTTAATGTTCAAGCCTGCATTGTAATTAATAGTTGCCGGTGCTACGCCAATGCCTTCGGTGTTTTTTGAATGTGCATCAATTATTGGAATGGCTAAAGTTGGGTTCAGGTGAATGCCGATGTTTATTTCCTGCGCGGTTAGATTTTGGCAGAGGAGGAAGGCGGGAAGGAAGAGGAAGATGCGATTTTTCATTTTGGTGAGATTGAATGGAGAAAAACGCATTTTGCTAAAACATGTTGTTTGGTTTTGAAGAAATATTTTTAGAGCGGAAATCATCTGGCACCAAAATACTACTTCCCCACCCGATATTATTTTCAAAAAAAACTGCAAAGCAATGAGACACCTATCTCTGATTTTCCTGACGCTCGTTTTCGAACAATGCACCACCCGCAGCGACATGAAGCCGCCTGACCATGAAAACAATCAATACTATTCCCGCACCGACACGACCAAACTAAATGTTAGTAACAAGGAATGGAAAAAGATTCTCCCCGCTGATATTTATGGCGTTGCGCGCGAGGGCGAAACCGAACATGCCTTCTCCGGTAAATACTGGAATGCGGATGAAAAAGGCGATTACTTCTGCGCCGTTTGCGGCAATCATCTTTTCCGCTCTGATGCAAAATTTGCTTCCTCTTGCGGTTGGCCTTCCTTCTTCGAAACCATCCGCCAACACAGCGTTGATTACCGGCAAGACCGAAGTAGGATTGAAGTGCTTTGCGGCAGGTGCGGCTCCCATTTGGGGCATATTTTCAACGATGGACCGCCGCCTACCGGCAAGCGCTATTGCATGAACAGCCTGGTGCTTGAATTTGAACCTTTAAAAAAGGATTCATTAACCCTCACGAAACCCTAACCATTATTCCTTTAAGAGAACTTTTAAAAGTGACGGCACGTTTATGGCAATACCCTTGATTCAAAAAAACTTTTAAAAACATGAAACATCTCTTGATTATCGCTTCCCTTTTTATGATGACTACATCTTGCGAAGCACAGAAAATGGAATCGAACAATTCCAAAGAAAAGAACCCCTATTATTCCCACACAGACACTAAAAAACTGAACGTTCCGAATGGAGAATGGAAGAAAATCCTGACGCCAGAAGCGTATCATATTGCCCGTGAACAAGGCACGGAGCGTGCATTTACCGGCGATTTCTGGAACAATCATGAAGCAGGAACATACTACTGCGGCGTGTGCGGAAATCCACTTTACAGTTCTACTGCAAAATTTGAAAGCGGCACGGGCTGGCCTTCTTTTTTTCAACCTTTAAAAGGAAATAGCATTGCGCTTGAATCTGATGGTTCAGACGGCATGTCGCGCACAGAAGTGGTTTGCGCACGTTGTAGTTCGCACCTTGGTCATGTGTTTGATGATGGCCCAAAGCCTACCGGAAAGCGTTATTGCATGGATGGGAATGTGCTGGATTTTGAAGCTTCAAAAAAATAAAACAAGGCGCCCTACTTTGTTTTAGTTCACTGCCGGATGTGTAACCACGTCTGGCAGTTTTATTTTTGGGCATGACTAAAAAGGAACGCTATCAGTTTATCATCGCCTGGTTTCAGCAGCACATGCCCGACCCCGAAACGGAACTCCATTACACCAATCCTTATGAACTTTTGGTAGCCGTAATCCTTTCCGCACAATGCACGGATAAGCGCGTGAACATGGTCACACCCGCGCTTTTGGAACAATTTCCTACTCCTGAACTTTTAGCCAAAGCAGATTTTGATGACGTAAATCCTTTCATCAAGTCCGTGAGTTTTGCCAACAACAAGACACGACATTTAATCGGGATGGCAAAGCTGGTGGTTGAAAATTTTGGTGGGGAAATTCCTGAAACGGTGGATGAATTAATAACGCTTCCGGGCGTGGGCAGAAAGACTGCAAACGTGATTACTTCCGTAATTCATAATCAACCCAACATGGCTGTGGATACGCACGTGTTCAGGGTTTCGGCAAGAATTGGATTGACGGTGAACGCAAAAAATCCATTGCAGGCAGAGGAACAATTAATTAAAAACCTGCCGAAGGAATTAGTGCATAAAGCGCACCATTGGCTGATTTTGCATGGGCGTTACATCTGCGTAGCCCGCAGGCCTAAGTGTGAGATTTGCGGATTACGCGCGGCTTGTAAATTCTTCAAAACCGACATGCAGCATGTGGTTAGTGACCTCCGCGAAAGTCAGACTCCTCAACAGGTGAAGCAGCAGTCCATGAAGGCTTAAACGTTGCAGAGAACTCTTCAAACTTTTCAGTTTTGTAGTGATTCTCACCTAAGTATTTCAGGATTTTTTCGATGGTTGGCACGTCCAGATAACCGGGGATTGGCTGCGGATTTTGGAAGTTTTCTTCAAGGATAACGGTGGTAGGATAAGACATTTGCCCGCGAAGTAATTCAATGGCAAAATCGTTAGCACGTTTTTCAGGAGCGTAGTTATACCATTTGCCCATGAAGCGGATGCTGTCTTGCTGCTCTGCATTCACTTTCACGGCGTAAAAATTTTCGTTCACGTACTTAATTACGTTAGCATCGCTGAAGGTTTTCTTGTCCATCACTTTGCACCAGCCGCACCAGTCGGTATATACGTCCATCAGCACTTTTTTGGGCGCTTTTTTCATGGCTACCTGCACTTCATCCAAGTTCATCCAATGGATTTCAGAAGCATCGGCAGTTTTATTTTTCTTTTTATCGCCAGCCATCATCCAGGGAGAAATGAGCAAAGCAGAAAGGAGCAGTAAAAGGTATTTAGACATTGTTTTAGTTTTTGGAGATAATAAGAAAGCTGCGCTGCGAAAGCAATTGTGGTACCACTTTCAGCCTTCGCGAATTTACAGACAATTACGGTTAGCTTTGTTTTTTACCTTCTTCTAAGCAATCAAAATGAAAATAGCAGTAGCCATTAGTGGGGCAAGCGGAGCGATTTATGCGCATCAACTTTTGCAAACACTGGAAAGCTTAAAAGGCAAAGTGGAGGAAGTGGCGCTTGTGTGGAGCAGCAATGCAAAAATGGTGTGGCGGTATGAACTGGAAAACGAAAATTACCTGCAACTTCCTTTCCGCAGTTATGAGAATACGGATTTTATGGCGCCTTTTGCATCAGGCAGTTCTTCATTTAAAGCCCTGATTATCTGCCCTTGCAGCATGGGCATTTTAGGAAGGATTGCCGGCGGCATTTCTAATGATTTAATTACCCGCGCTGCCGATGTGATGCTTAAAGAAAGGCGCAGGCTTATTTGCATGGTTCGCGAAACGCCACTAAATCTGATACACCTCCGCAACATGACTACCATCACCGAAGCCGGAGGGATTATTTGTCCTGCTACGCCCTCCTTTTACAGTCAGCCAAAAAGCATAGCCGAAGCCGTGCAAACCGTTGTGGATAGGGCTTTACAGCTCGCAGGCGTTGAAACAAACGGCTATCGCTGGCAGGAAAATGATTAAATCGTTTCCGGTTTTTTTGAAAAAATAATTCATCACTGAATGAACTACGCATCCTCTTTTGAAAGACTTTTGAGCATCATGGACGAGCTGCGCGAGTTGTGCCCGTGGGATAAAAAACAAACCATTGAATCGCTCCGTCCGCAAACTTTGGAAGAAGTGTATGAGCTTACAGATGCTATCTCCAATAAAGACTGGCAGGGAATAAAAGAAGAGTTGGGAGACGTGTTGCTGCATCTTGTTTTCTACAGCAAAATTGGAGCAGAGCAAAATCAGTTTTCAATGGAAGATGTGATTGAAGGGGTGTGCAATAAACTGGTTTCGAGGCATCCGCATATTTATTCAACAGTTAAAGCCGACGATGAAAGCACCGTAAAAAAGAATTGGGAACAACTGAAACTGAAAGAAGGCAAGACATCCATTTTAAGCGGCGTTCCAAAAACATTACCGGCGATAATTAAAGCCTTGCGCTTGCAGGAAAAAACAAAACAAGCAGGCTTTGAGTGGGACAATACAGCGCAGGTAAAAGAGAAAGTGGAAGAAGAGTTTCAGGAGTTGGAAGACGCCATTGCATCAGGCAATGCAGACGAAGCAGAAGCAGAGTTCGGCGACCTTTTGTTTGCGTTGGTGAACTATGCGCGTTTCCTGAAAATAGACCCGGAACATGCTTTGGAGCGCACCAACAAAAAGTTCATCAGCCGGTTTCAACAGATAGAAAAGGAAGCCACGGCAACAGGAAAAAATTTGCAGGAAATGACGCTGGAGGAAATGGACGATTTGTGGAATAAGGCAAAACAAAATGAGGCGTAAGGCGTGTTCAGAACGTATCCATACAAAGGGTGGGCAGGATTAGCCATTTTGTTTTTTGCGCTGTCAGTATTAGGGCATTTTTTGCGGCAGGAAAAAGGAAAACCGGAAGCAATGGCTTCTGTTGTCAGCAAAGACATTCAGAAGAGAGAGGCGGCTTTACAAGAATTTTTAAAAAACAAAAGGCTCATCCGAAAGATGTTTTCAGACAGCCTAAATGCAAAGGAAGTTGAAGCAATTTCCAAAGAACCGTTTTACGTCTACGGTTTTGAAAACAGCAACATTCTGCTTTTCTGGAACAGCAACACCGTGGTATCAAACTGCGATTATCCGTTGCTTTCTGAAGACAAAAGTTTGTACAAAAAGAATGGCGTTTATTTCAAAAAATGCATCCGCCTTCCCTTTCTAAAAACCAATCAATACCTCGTTGTATTGTTTCCGGTGGTGGGAAATTATCCGCTTGCAAATGCCTATCTGCAGTCTGGGTTTCCTGTAGCGGATTACATCCCCATGAGCACAGAAGTATTACCTGCAAAGGCTTCCGGCGGATTAGCCGTTAAAAACAAAACGGATCAGTCACTTTTCTACCTCTATTTTAAGCCCAGTGATTTACCAAGATTGTTACCTGATTTGGGCATTCTCACTTTCCTTATAGCCGGCATTTTGATGCTCTTTGTGTGGTCACAACTTTATGCACTTTGGCTGTCGCGGATAAAGCCGTTTAAAGGAGTTTTTGTGATTTTCGCGACGTCGGTTATTTTTCTTTTGTCGCTCACGTGGCTCGTCCCTTTCTTCAATCTGGATGAGTCTCCCTTCTTTGCTCCTTCTCTTTATGCCAGCGGATTTTTGTACCCGAGTTTAGGGCATCTGCTGCTGCATTTGCTTTGTTATTTATGGCTGCTATGCTTCACAGGTTGGCGCTTTCGGGGAGTTTATGCGCAAAAAAACATAGCTGCTGTTGGGTCAGTTTTATTTCAGGCAGGTGGTAGTTTTTTGCTGGTTCTCACTTGCGTTTTTATTTCAAAAGCCATCCGAAGCATCATCCTCGATTCTACTGTTTCGTTTGATGTTTCCAACTTTTATGGTTTGGATGGTTACACCATTATCTGCATTCTGCTGTCAGGGATTTTTTGTATGCTGGCGCTTTTGGGAATCTACACGGTAAATAATCAGCTAAAACCGCTTCGTTTCAGAGGAGTAAAATATGGAACCGTGCTGGTTTTTGCGCTGTTGTTTTATTTTTTTCCAGTTGGCGAAAATCAGCCGTATGCCGCATGGGTATTGGTTTGGCTACTGATAACGTTGTTGTTACTTGACCTTCGTTTATTCCCCAAAAAGCACTTCAATAAGATTGAAATACTGCTTTATTCCTGTGCTTATTTAGCGCTTGCAATTACGCCGCTCCTAAGGCATTTTATTTCTCATAAAGAAGAAATAAACCGAAGTTCATTTGTGCAGCAAGTGGTTAAAGAACAAGACCCCATGCTCGAATATCTTTTTAAGGATATTGCACAAAACATTACCTCTAACCAAAACCTTCAGGATTATTTACTGAAACCAAACCCGGCTTTACGCAGTCTGATAAACACAGAAATAAGCAGCCGTTATTTACGGGGTCATTTAAACAGGTATGAGGTTTCCATTCGTTTATACGACAGTTATAAAAAGCCTCTTTTTAATGGCGACACGCTGGCTTTGCAACAGTTTGAAAGATTAAGAAACGACACCGTTCAGCCCTTACAATTTGTAAAAACCGAAGCAGGCAGCTTACATTATTTATCTGTGTTGCCGGTTCGTAAAAAAGAGGAGAAGGCTGGAACAATCGTCCTTGATTTTTCTTTAAAAAATGCTCCCAATGAATCGTTGTATCCGGAGCTTTTACGACCATCTAATCTCCAGCAAATAAATCGTTACGGACAATACACTTACGCCGTTTACGTCAATAAAATGCTGGTGCAGCAAACCAATGACCATCCATTTCCGCTTTACCTCCGCAACGACACCCTGAAAGCCGGTGGCAAAAGCATTTACACACGTGATGATTACGAAATCCTCCGCTATAAAACCGACGCAAAAACCACTGTTAGCATCATTAGTTATACCCGTCCGCAAATCAACTGGCTGACCACTTTTTCCTGCATGTTGATAGCCATGTGGGGCATCGGAATACTGTGCGGAATGTTTGGGTATCTGTTCTATTTCCTTTCTCAAAAGAAGACACCCTTTTTTAATTTTCAAACCAACCTTAGAGGCAGAATTTTCTTTGCTATACCGGCTATCGTTTTCTTTTCGTTTTTGGTAATTGGAGTTACTACATGGTTCATTTTCAACGACCGCAATGCCTCTTCAAACAAGCTCCGGCTCCGCAATACAATGCACGTCGTAGAACACCTTGTACAAGCATTTTTGGCAGAAAATAAAGTAAAAACTACCTACCGGAACTTCAATGAGTTTGCAACCGCGCCAGCCTTTCGGAATTTTGTTTCCAACCTTTCGGAAACCCGAAGTGTCGACATAAACGTGTATGACTCTTTGGGCACTTTAATGGCTACTTCTCAGGAAGACATTTACAACAAAGGGCTGCTTGCGGAGATAATGAATCCCGACGCTTACCACACGCTTGCCGAAGAAGAAAAAGCAGTGGAATTACAGGAGGAAAACATTGGGAATCTGAAATTTCTTTCCTGTTACGTTCCCCTCAGAAACCAGTATGGTAAAGCATTTGGCTACCTCAACGTTCCCTATTTTTCTTCGGGTAAAGAACTGAGCGCACAAATTTCAAACGTGCTCGTTGCCTTGATTGACGTGTATGTTTTCATGCTGCTCATTTCCATCATTGTGGCGTTCGTGGTGTCTAACAGACTTACCAAAGGACTGAAACTGATAACCGTCCATTTTGAAAAATTCGGCATCGCGCAAAACGAACCGATTAGTTGGGATTATGAAGATGAAATTGGCATCATGGCAAACGCCTACAACATGAATCTCGCCAAGGCACAGGAAGCCATTGATAAGCTGGCTAAAAGCGAACGGGAAACGGCATGGCGTGAAATGGCAAGGCAGGTGGCGCATGAAATTAAAAATCCGCTCACGCCTATGAAGCTTAATATTCAGTACCTCCAGCGGGCGCTTGAAACCAACCATCCTGACCTTTTAAAACTCACGGAAAACGTGGTGAATTCCATGCTGGAGCAAATTGAAAACCTGGCTTACATCGCCACTGCATTTGCAGACTTCGCTAGAATGCCGGAAGCAAAACCGGAACTTGTAAACCTGAACGAATTGCTTGAAAAAGCTGTAGACCTTTATCAAAAAAGCCCGGACCTGACGATGGAACTTCAGCTTCCAAAAGAAGCGCTGGAAGTAATTACCGACAAAAGCCAGATGCTCCGGGTTGTGAATAACTTATTGCAGAATGCGGTAGATGCCATTCCTGATGAAAGGCGCGGCAGGATTGACATCCGGCTGTTTGTAGATGCCGGTTTTGCAGTAGTAGAAATTGAAGATAACGGGATTGGAATAGACGAAATAAATGCCTCCAGAATTTTCAACCCATACTTTACTACCAAAGGTTCAGGCACTGGTTTAGGCCTTGCTATGACAAAACGGATTGTGGAATTCTGGAAAGGTGATATCAGTTTCAAAAAAGCGGCGGAGCAAGGCGTAATCTTCACGATTCATTTGCCGTTATGAAGAAAAGTCTGCTCACCAAACATTCACTTCCCGCTCCAGCAAAATCCCGAATTTCTCCTGCACCGAAGCCAGTATTTTTTCTGAAAGATTCCAAATGTCTGAGCCTTTTGCATTTGCATAGTTCACCAACACCAATGCCTGTTTTGGATGCACGCCTGCATCGCCTTCACGAAAACCTTTCCAGCCGCAATGTTCAATCAACCAACCTGCAGGCACCTTTATTTCATTCTCTGAAAATGGAAAAAAAGGCATGGTGGGATAATGCTGTTGCAATTCGTGCAAATGACTTTTTGCAATTACAGGATTTTTAAAAAAGCTCCCTGCATTTCCTATTTTATCCGGGTCAGGAAGCTTTTCTTTCCTGATAGAAATTACGGCTTCGGCTACGTTTTTAATAGAAGGTTCTGAAACGCCCATATCTTCCAAACGCTGTTGCAAACCGAGGTAAGACGTGTTGATGCAATGAATTTTATCGAGCCTGAAAGTGACCGAGGTAATCAGCACTTTGTCTTTTAACTCCCGCTTAAAAATGCTATCGCGATAACCGAAATTGCATTCCTCTTTTCGCAATGAAATAAACTTTTGCTCCTCCCAATGCCATGCTGTTACGGTATCAACACAGTTTTTCACTTCCACACCATAAGCGCCAATATTTTGCATGGGCGCAGCACCAACGCAGCCCGGAATGAGCGCCAAATTTTCAATTCCGCCTAAGTTTTGATTTACACAAAACATCACCAAATTATGCCAGTTTTCCCCCGCTTTCACCTGCAGCCAAACGTGCGTTTCGTTTTCTTCCAACACAGAAATTCCGCTTAAACAATTGCGTACTACAAATCCGGAAACCGGTTCCGTTAGCAGAATGTTGCTACCGCCGCCGAGCACTTTTACATTTCCGTAAAATTGTGTTGCAGAACCTATTTCCGGAAGCTCCTCTTCACTGCGCAACTCCACAAATTGGTGCGCAATTTCACTGATTCCAAAAGTATTGAACGGCTTCAGGGAAAAATCTTTTTGGATGTGCATGTTGCAAAAATAGAAGGATGTAAATCATCGCTTTTCTCCCCAGAATTTTGTTCCAAGTCCGGCTTCTTCAGCAATGGAAATCACACCGTTGGCAAAATGCAATCCCTCTCCAACATCTTCCTTTAAAAGCAAGGGTCCATCAGCGTCCACATAATCCAGCAATGGCAAAAGATGTGCAATCGCAGCCGTGCCAATTGTGCTTTCATTCATGTTGCCCATCATCACTTTCAACCCAAGCTTTTTAGCGTCAGCAATCATTCTGAAAGCAGGCATCAGTCCGCCGCATTTTGTAAGTTTTAGGTTGATGCCATGAAATGCTGTTGCACATTGCGCTACGTCTTTTTCGGTAACGCAACTTTCGTCCGCAATAAGCGGAAGTGTAGACTTTAATTTCAATTCCTTCATCGCCTCCCATGCATCTTTTTTAAGCGGCTGCTCCAAAAATTCAACGTTCAGTTTTTGAAATTCGGGGATAAGCCTCAAGGTATCTTCTAAAGAAAGAGCTTCATTGGCATCAATCCTGAAAGGCTTATCTGTAGCGGTTCTCAGCGCTTCTATTTTATTTAAATCATCGGCGCTCTGTATTTTTATTTTGTAAGACGGTGCCGGGTGTTTCAACAGTTTCTCTTTCATCACATCAATATCGTCCAGCCCAATTGTATAGTTCGTCAGGGGTAAATTTTTTCTTTCCAGTCGCAGCAGTTTATAAAGTGGCAGACGTCTCATTCTGGCAAACAAATCCCAACCTGCCATGTCGAGGGCGCAAATTAAAAAGTGCTGACCGGGAAAAAGGTGTTCCAGAAAATGCCAGAACCGTTGCGGGTCGGTAAGTGCATACCGGATAATCACGTCTTTTTTGCTTTCCAGAGAAGCTATCATTTCCGGCACCGTGACATTGTAATAATGAATAGCGGGCGCCTCTCCCCAACCCCAAATGTTGCCAATTCCCAAACCAACAATCAAAGTGGGCTGAACAGTTTTTGTGCCTTTTGAAATGGTGAACGGATATTCAAACTGAAGTTCAAAGGCCTGATAGCGGAGCTGGAGCATGGGATAAAAATGCAACTATTTTTGCCTTCACTTCATGAATCAAATTCCCAAAGTCCCTTTCTGGATTTTCATTGTCCTCGCAGCCCTATATTTTTCCGCTGCAAGGCTGGATGTAATGGATATTGACGCTTCCCAATATGCAGAAATGAGCCGCGAAATGACGCAGCAAAGCAACTGGCTTTTCCTTTTCGACCGCACACAGGATTACCTTGATAAACCGCCGTTTTTATTTTGGGCAAGTGCGCTCAGCATGAAGATTTTCGGCGTCAATAATTTCAGCTACCGCCTGCCTTCTATTCTCTTTGCATTGTTAGGTTTGTTTTCCACGTATCGCCTTTCCCGCCTGCTTTACGGCGAACGAACCGGACGGATTGCTGCACTCATTTTAGGCGCCTGCCAGGGCATTTTTTTATGGACAAATGATGTCCGCACTGACACTATTTTAATGGGCACCACCATCACTGCAATCTGGTTAATTCAGGAATGGGTCTCCGGACGTAAACTTTCTTATTTAGTGGCTGGCTGCGCCGCAATTGCCGTTGGAATGATGACCAAAGGTCCCATTGCTTTGCTGGTACCCTGTTTTGCTTTTGGAACACATTGGATACTCCGTCGCGAGTGGAAAAATTTTTTGCAACCAGCTTACCTTTTAGGATTGCTAGTGATTGCGGTGCTCCTTATCCCCATGTCCATCGGGTTGTATCAACAGTTTGATTTACACCCTGAAAAAGTGATGGCAGGCAAAACGGGAATTAGCGGTTTGCGTTTCTTTTACTGGTCGCAGAGTTTTGGAAGGATAACCGGCGAAAGCCCGTGGAATAACAACGCACCTTTTTCCTTTTTGTTTGAGAATATGCTTTGGGGATTCCTGCCGTGGATTTTACTTTTTGTGGCGGCGCTTTTGATAAACGTCTACATTATTTTCCGGCAGAAATTTCGCTTAAAGCCGCATCAGGAATGGATTTCAACCGGTGGATTTTTACTGACTTATTGTGCGTTGGGTTCATCAAAGTATCAGTTGCCACACTACCTTTTTATTGCTTTTCCTTTTGCTGCCATGATGGTTGCATCCCTCTTAAAAAACTTTTGGGAGGGAAAATTTCCTGCACTTTTTAAGATTGCAAAGCCCACCCAATGGGTCATTTCCATTCTGCTTTTAATAGCCGCCGGACTTACGTTTATGTTTGTTTTTAAGGGCGGCTTCTTTTGGTATTTGCTTTGGATGGCGGGCGTTGGCTGCTGGTTTTTTGTGGCGTTTCATAAAAAAATCACCCTCAAATTTTTCTGGCTTTCGGTAGCATCCATCATCATTGCCAACGTTTTTATGACGCACCATTTTTATTGGCAGCTCATGAAATTTCAGGCAGGCGGACAGATTGGGCGATATCTGCACTCCAACAAAATCCCCAATTCCAAAACACGTATTTATCATGTTGAAGACCCGCTGAATAGCGTCCATTTTTATGCGCAAAACGTTTTGTTCGAAACTTCTTTTGAAGATACTGCCAACGTAAAATCAGGGCATTACGTTATCACCGGAACGGAAGGATTAAATGATTTTGCAAGAGCAGGGATTGAAACAGAAATATTGAAGACGGGTTCGTTTTTTAAAGTGAGTGAACTAACACCCATTTTCATCAATCCTGCTACAAGAAGCGAGGCGTTGAAAAACTATTACATCCTTAAAATAAAATAGCCGGCTGCCAAAAAGCAACCGGCTAGAAAAGAATTTTTTCCGCAATCAGAATTGTTTGAAGAAGTAAGTGATGCCATCATCTTTCAAAATCAATTCCTTTTCTGCTTTTATTACTTCAAACTGACGTGGTGAAGGTCCGTTTGTGTAAAGCATTCCGTTTTCAAACTTCGTGATGTTCCAGGTTTTTTTAGAGCCGTCTTTTTGCCTGCCTGCAGCAATGTATCCAAAGGTTCCGTCCGCTTCAGGAGTGGGTTTTATAACAGCAGATTGAATGAGGTTGGGATAATCGATTTCCTGCATAGTGCGGTCGGCGGTGCGTTTAAAAACCGTCCAGTCTCCATCCATTTGCACCATGCTGGTAACCGCCATGGGCGCGGCTTCTGCGGGAAGTGTTGCCTGCGGTGGTTCGGTGTAAGGCAGGAATTCATAGGTCGCTTCTTCATCACGCAGCACAATGTGTTCTTTGTTTTGATGGAGAATAGTAAAGTATCTCATTCCCAAATCCAGATTGCCTTCTTCAATTTTATAACTGCCGCGATAAATGAATCCCCCTTTCTTCATCCATGTATATTCGTTGCCGGGCAGGAAGTTGAGTTTTATGGTATCACCGAAGGAACGTTTGTTGCCGCTGTTATCGATTCGGCTCATTTCGCGCCAGGTTCCGGAAAGGGATTTATCCTGTGCAAAAGCGTTGAAAGAAAGAGCTACGGCTAATAAGAGTATTCTGTTTTTCATTTTTTTTTACGTTTACTGATTCCGCCAAAACTACTGTAATTATAAATTGATGCCAGCCACACCACTTCACGTCACTATTATCCAGCCCTATATTCTTTGGGAAGACAAGGCAGGAAACATGCTGCAGTATGAGCAAATGCTTAGCACGTTGCCGCAAACACGTCACCTTGTTTTGCTGCCCGAAATGTGCACCACAGGCTTTAGCATGAACCCCGAAAAACTTGCCGAAACAATGGACGGACCGTCCGTAAACTGGTTACGCAAAATGGCAGGAACGCATCGTTGCATCATTGCAGGTTCATTCATTATTGAAGAGGATGGATGTTTTTTCAACCGCCTTATCTGGATGCAGCCTAATGGCATTTTCTATCATTACGACAAGCGCCATTTATTTGCCTTTGCCGGTGAAGATGCACATTATACTGCCGGTGAAAAGCAACTGATTGTTCAAGTAAACGGCTGGCGCATTTGTCCTTTGGTTTGTTATGATTTACGGTTTCCGGTGTGGAGCAGAAATAAAATTTCAGCAGGAGAAAATAAAACTGCAACGCAATACCATTATGATGTGCTGTTGTATCTCGCCAACTGGCCGCACGCACGGATTGCTGCATGGAAAAACTTGCTACAAGCGCGCTCCATTGAAAATCAGTGCTACACAATTGGCGTAAACCGCGTAGGGAACGACGGCAACAATCATCCCTATTCCGGCTATAGTTCCGCATTCGACTTTTGGGGGGAAACCCTTTGGCAGCAAGGCGATGCGGCGGTTATGCACACCATAATTCTTGAAAAAGAATTGCTTGAAGAAGGGCGCAGCAAATTGCCTTTTCTAAAAGACGCAGACCCATTTTTACTGACTATGTAAACCCATTTCCAGCGACCCACTTTTTCCGTATGGCTACCTTCGCCGGCAATTCATCCATCCATTATGTGGCACCGGCTTGCCTCCTTTATTATTAAGTTTCGGGTTGCACTTCTTTTATCGTTGCTGATACTAACTGGCATTGCAGGTTTTGTTGCTACCAAAGTGCAACTAAGCTATGATTTCACAAGCGCCATCCCCACCGACAACCCTAAGTATGTAGCCTACCAAAAATTCCGCAGCCAGTTTGGTGAAGATGGAAACCTGATGGTAATTGGCGTGCAAACAAAGCAGTTTTTTGAGGACGGTTTTTTCAATGATTACGCCTCGCTCGTTGCCAGCCTTGAAAAAATAAACGGTGTGGAAAATGTAATTGCCGTCCCAACTGCCATCACGCTTATTAAAGACACCACGACTAACAAACTAAAAGTGCAAAAGATTGCTGAAAGCACTCCAAATGTCAATGCTTTTCAACGCAGTTTTGAAAACCTGCCTTTCTACCAGGGATTGCTTTATAACCCGAAAACGCACAGTTACCTGATGGGCATCCACATAAATAAAGGGGTGCTTAATTCCAAAAACAGAGATGGCGTAGTAAATGAAATTTCTGCCGCTTGCAACGACTTTGCGCAGCTTCATAAAATCAACTTTCATTATTCCGGTTTGCCCTTCATCCGCACACAAATGGCTACGCGCGTGAGCGCCGAAATGAAACTCTTTTTGTTGCTGTCCTTTGTATTAACCGCCGGTATTCTGGCACTTTTTTTTCGTTCCTTCAGCACCGTCATCGCGTCTGTTTTAGTTGTTGCAACAGGCGTTACCTGGAGCCTTGCCACCATCGTTTTGTTGGGCTATAAAATCACGCTGCTCACTGCCCTCATTCCGCCGCTTATTGTGGTGATTGGCATTCCCAACTGTGTGTATTTGCTCAATAAATACCATGCAGAATATCATCGCCACGGCAATAAAATGAAGGCTTTGCTGCGGAGTGTTGACCGGATGGGCATTGTTACTTTTTTCACCAACCTCACTGCTGCCATTGGTTTCGGCGTTTTCTTCTTTACCAAAAGCGCCATCCTTAAAGAGTTTGGTTTGGTTGCAGGCATCAACATCCTGGCGGTATTCATCGTGTCTCTGATATTTATTCCCGCATTGTTTTCTTTTCTGCCGCCACCGCGCGTTGCGCAAACCCGATATCTCGAAAATAATTTCATCAACCGCCTGCTTGAAACGCTCGTCAATTGGGTGTTTCACCACCGCCCGCTTATTTATGCAGCCACTCTTTTAATAAGCGCTGTCTCCTTGTGGGGCGTGTTCCGGCTGCATTCCGAAGCGCATATTGTGGACGACCTTCCGAAACATGATGTGGTTTATAAAGACTTGCAGTTTTTCGAGAAGAATTTTGGCGGTGTAATGCCTTTGGAAATTGTAGTGGATACCCGAAAAAAAAATGGCGCTGTAAGCCTTCCGGTAATGGAAAAAATAGATGCTCTTAGCCGCGAAATGCAAGCCTACCCTGCCATTGGGCACATTCTAAGCATCACTGAAGGGGTGAAATTTGCACGACAGGCTTATTACGATGGCGACAGCACCAGCTACGGACTTCCCAACATGTTTGACGGTGCCTTCATCCAGCCTTATCTGCGCAGCAAAAACACCGGCGGCAACAACATGTTTGGCAGGTTGCTGAATTCATTTATCGACAGCACCAAACAACAGACAAGAGTGAGCGTTCAGATGGCAGACGTTGGCAGCAAAAAACTTCCTGAACTGCTTGAAAAAATAATTCCCGCCACCAATAAATTGTTTGATTCCTCCCGCTACGATGTAACCTTCACCGGCACCAGCATCGTGTTTCTGGAAGGAAGCCGTTTCATCATCAACAGCCTGCGTGATAGTATTTCCCTGGCTTTCCTGATGATATTCGGGTGCATGTTGCTGCTTTTCAGGAGCTGGAAAATTTTGCTCATTTCCATGGTTACCAATCTGGTTCCGCTGCTTATAACTGCGGGCATTATGGGTTGGGCTGGCATCGCAATAAAACCTTCCACCGTGCTCGTGTTCAGCATTGCCTTAGGTATCACCATTGATGTTACCATCCGCTTCCTTGTAAATTTTAAGCAAGAACTTTTGTTGCACGACCAGGATATTGCCGCCACCGTAAAACAAACCATTCAGGACACGGGACTGAGTATAATCTACACTTCCTTTATTCTTATTGCCGGCTTTGGGGTGTTTATGCTTTCTGCATTTGATGGCACAAAGGCATTGGGATACCTCACATCATTAACCCTTTTTCTTGCCATGATTTTTAACCTCACCCTGCAGCCTGCTTTGCTTTTATGGATTGATAAAGCAAAGCAAAAAAAAGCCGGACACACGTTTATTACTGAAACAACGGAGCGGCTTTAGCCCTGCCATACCTTATTTTTGCGGCTCTTACACCATTCGTAACATCCATGCTTTTCGACAAAATAAAAAATAAAGGTCAGGCGCGTCTTTTCCAGAGTGACTACATGGAAATAATGACCAAAACGCACCCGATGGTTATTTACAGCATCTACTTTCCTATGATTGTGATGCTGCTTTATTACGCCACCGCATATCAGCATATCGGCTTCGGAATGCAGGTGCTGCTTTTTATTGGCGGGGCACTTTTCTGGAGTTTGTTTGAGTATGTAATGCACCGCTACCTTTTCCACATGATTGTGGAAACGCCGCGCGCCAAAAAAATAGTGTACACTATGCATGGCGTGCATCATGAATTCCCCCGCGACCGCGAACGCCTTTTTATGCCGCCCGTTCCCAGCCTCATTGTTGCCTCCATTTTATTTGCAGGCATGTATGCCGTGATGGGATGGAACGTAGCAGCATTCTTTCCGGGTTTTCTTTTTGGCTACCTGATGTATGGGTCCATGCACTTTGCCATCCATGCTTTTGCACCGCCGCGCTTTCTGAAAGCATTGTGGAGAAACCATCATTTGCATCATTACAAAGCGCCCGATAAAGGCTTTGGCGTTAGTTCCGTGCTTTGGGATGTGTTGCTGAGCACGGTTCCTAAAAAATAATAGCTCCCCTCAATAAAAATTTTTCACGCACCCGATTTTACCAGATGATTACCAGAGATACTCCTGTTCAGGACTTGTTTGAAGATAAAATTTTAACCGCCCGGGCTACAAACATTTGCCTTGCTTACCACCTGCTTACCGTTGGCACTTTAATCGATTTTTACCAAAGCAACGGAGAGTTCCTTTTATTCAGAAACATAGGTGCTAAGGCCAATTCTGAGCTGAAAGAATTTTGCAGCAATCAACTGATAGAAGGATTGCCGGAAACTGCACAGCATGATGATGATGCTTCGCTGCTTTTAGAAAAATATGCTACGCTTAGCGATGCTGAAAAACAAATGCTGCAACTCCATTTTGAAGAACTCTGTGTTAAGAATACCTCGCGTTTAAAAAACGTAATGAACCGGGAAATTGCTCCTGATCGCAAACTGCTTACCTACCTTCAAAACATGCAGAAACTGAGGTGCAAGCTTCGCAGAATTCACAACGTTGGGGCAAGTACCGTTTCAGACAATGCCCGCTTGTTCAGCTGCATCCAGCAGGCGTTTGCAGAAGCAGACAATGCGGAATTAAACATCAGAACAGAAGCAGCCATATCCTGAAATTTTTTTGAAAAATAGGAGTATCCGAGGTTGATAATAGGAACAGTAAAGCCCTGTTATTACAAAATGGTTGCTAGTTCTTCTTGACTGATGTATTAGTTATTGCCAGTTCTATTTAATCTTCAAAACCTCACCCTTTTTGCGCTTCCTTACCTTTGGCATCACTCACAGAAAATGGAATTAAACACCACTTTATTTTTAGGGGATTGCAGCAAAGAACTAAAGAAAATTACGGATAATTCAGTTGATTTAATCGTTACATCCCCCCCTTATGCTGATCAAAGAAAAGGTACTTACGGCGGCATTCATCCAGATTTATACGTCGATTGGTTTTTGCCTGTTTCAAAAGAATTACTCCGCGTTTTAAAACCATCCGGAACTTTTATCCTAAACATTAAAGAGAAGGTAGTGGAAGGGGAAAGAAGCACTTACGTGATGGAGTTAATTCTCGAAATGCGCAAGCAAGGATGGCTTTGGACAGAGGAATTTATCTGGCATAAAAAGAACAGTTACCCTGGCAAGTGGAGCAACCGGTTTCGCGATTCATGGGAGCGGTTGCTTCAGTTTAATAAGCACAGAAAGTTTGCGATGTACCAGGAAGAAGTGATGGTACCGATGGGCGACTGGGCAAAAAGCCGTTTAAAAAAACTGAGCGATACAGACAAGACCCGCGATGCATCTAAAGTGGGCAGCGGCTTTGGAAAAAACATCAGCAATTGGGTGAACCGCGATAAAGCCTATCCTACCAATGTGTTGCACCTGGCTACAGAATGCAACAATAAAAATCACAGCGCAGCATTTCCCCGTGAGCTTCCTGAATGGTTCATCAAGCTTTTTACGAAGGAACATGACACCGTGCTTGATCCGTTTATGGGCAGCGGCACAACGCTTGAAGTGGCGCACCGGATGAAACGGAATTCCATAGGAATTGAAATAGTGGAGGAGTATTATCAAATGGTGAAAGCACAATTACCGGAGGTGGAGTTAATGCTTTTAGAACCCTCCACGCCATACGGCAAGAAAAAATAAAACACTGCTGAAATGCAAAAGGAACAACTGATAAAATCCGTAACGGAATGGGTGGAGACGCACATTGGCGAGTTTCATACAGCCCGCATCAATAAGGTAAAGAGTATTCAATTGGAGAAGGTGCTTAAAACGAAGAACCCTTATCTTTTTAAAGCTAAAAACATCTTTGAAACACAGGTGCTGATTAAACTTTTGCTGGAGGCAGTAATGAGTTCATCTGAAGAAAGCATTTTTGGAAATTGGCTGGAAGGCTTAGCAATTTTCATCAACAAGCAGGTGTATCAAGGCAATAAATCAAGTGCTGACGGCATTGATCTGGAGTTTACAAAAGATGGCAAACGCTACCTCCTGGTCATTAAATCTTGACCCAACTGGGGCAATCAATCGCAGATCTCGAAGATGTACAACAATTTTACAGAGGCAAAAAAGCGCATCAGCACAAGTGGAAATCAGGAAGAGATTGTGTTTGTAAACGGATGTTGTTACAGCAAGGATGCCACGCCACATAAGTTTCCTAAAAAGGGGTCGGATTACTTTAAGCTTTGCGGACAGACTTTTTGGGAGTTCATTTCCGGAGAAGAAAGTCTGTATGTCGATATCATTGAACCCTTAGGGCATCGGGCTTTAGAGATGAATGCAGAGTACGATAAAGAATACGCAGCTTTAGTAAACAAAATCACTCCGCAGTTTCAGGAGTTGTATTGCGATACTGAAGGAAACATTTTGTGGGAGAAAATTGTGGAATTGAATTCAGCAAAAGCTGAAAAAAGAGCTCCGAAAAAATCAGCGTAACCACACTCTTTTTCTTTCAATTTTTTTCTTCCCTCAATTCCGCAACGGCTTCCCCGTCTGTAAAATGCTCTGCAACCGCTCCAGTGTTTTCCGCTCTCCGCAAAGGCTTAAAAAATGTTCGCGCTCTAAATCAAGCAGATATTGCTCACTCACAAAAGCAGGTTGGGAAAGGTCGCCGCCACACATTACCATTGCCAGTTTGGTAGCCACCAGTTTATCATGGTCAGTAATGTAATTGCCGCGCCACATGCCGTGAAGCCCTGCCAATAAAGGTCCCAGCCCATCACGACCCTGCACTTTTATGTTGTTCCGCATAGTGGGTTTTGTGTAGCCGGATTGATGCAATGCAAGCACTTTGTTTTTCGCATCTGCAATTCTTCGGTCGGGGTTCATGGAGATGGCATCCGTGCCTTTGCGGAGGTAAGAAAGTTGGAACGCTTCGTGCGCCGATGTAGAAACTTTTGCGGTGCCGATGTTGATGAAAAGCTGCTGCAAATAATTCAGCTCAATGTCTTCTTTGATGTTGCGGTCGGAGGCGCGGAGTGTCATTTCTTTTGTGCCGCCACCGCCGGGAATCAAGCCCACTCCCAGCTCCACCAAACCAATGTAACTCTCCGCACTCGCCTGCACGGCATCAGCATGAAGGCACATTTCGCAGCCGCCGCCAAGCGTCATTCCGTGCGGCGCAATAACTACGGGAATGCTGCTGTATCGCAAGCGCATTGTGGTGGTCTGAAACTGGCGGATGGCAAAATCTAGTTCGTCGTATTCCTGCTCTGCGGCGTACATAAATATCAGCCCGATGTTCGCGCCGGTGCTGAAGTTGGCGCCATTGTTAGCCATCACCAATCCTTTAAAATCTGCTTCCGCAAGGGCAATGCTTTTCTGAATGCCTTCCAATACTTCGCCGCCAATGGTGTTCATTTTGGTGTTCCAGCGCAGGGCAAGCACATCATCACCAATGTCATAAAGCGTGCAGGCGCTGTTTTTCCAGACGGTTTTTTCTTCAAGATGCTCCAGAATAATAAAACTGTTTGCACCGGGAATAAGCTGATAGCTTTTGGATTTCAGGTCATAGAATTTGCGTTGTCCTTCTTCAATTTTATAGAAAGTACTGAAGCCGTTTACCAGCATTTCTTCCACCCATGGCGCGGCTTCCAAACCGGTTTCCTGCATGGCTTTCAGTGTTTGCGCAACGCCTAGTGCATCCCAGCTTTCAAACGCGCCAATCTCCCACCCGAAGCCTGCTTTCAGCGCATCATCTACCTTAAAAAGCTCATCGGCAATTTCAGGAATGCGATGGCTTACATAGGCAAAAAGCAGGTGGTGGAAAGTGCGGTAAAATGTGCCTGCCTTGTCTTTTCCGTTGTACAAAACTTTCAGTCGCTGCGTTAAGTCATCCACCGTTTTTGCAGCATCCAGCGTAGCAAATTTTGGTTTCTTTTTCGGCGCATACTCCATCGTTTGCAGGTTGAGCGTATAGATTTCTGAAGGGCTTCCGCCGCCAATGGGCGCCGTCTTTTTTTCATCCCCGCGTTGTTCCGGCGCCTTCGTGAACGTAGCATCTTTTTGAGGTGCTGCGGGTGGTGTTTTTATTTTTTTGTAGAAGCCTTGTCCGCTCTTATCTCCCAGCCATTTGTTGGCAATCATCGTTTCCAAAAACGGCGGCAGCGTGAATAAATCTTTGGCTTCATCGTCAGGCGCATTTTGCGGCAGCGCTTTGGCTACGTGCACCAAAGTATCCAGCCCCACCACATCTCCCGTTCTGAAAGTTGCAGACTTTGGGCGACCGAATATGGTGCCGGTCAGTGCATCTGTTTCATCCACGTTCAGCCCTGATTCCTGCATGGCTTTAAACACGGCCATAAACCCGAAAACCCCTACCCTATTGGCTATGAAGGCAGGCGTGTCTTTACAAAGCACGGTCGTTTTTCCTAAAAATCTATCCCCATAATCCATTAGAAACTGCACCACTTCAGGCTTTGTTTCAGGCGTTGGGATGATTTCCAGAAGGCGCAAATACCGCGGTGGGTTGAAGAAGTGTGTGCCGCAGAAATGTTGTTTAAAATCATCGCTTCTGCCTTCCAGCATCAGGTGAATAGGAATGCCGGAAGTGTTTGTGGTGATGAGCGTGCCGGGCTTGCGGTGTGTTTCTACTTTTTCAAAGAGTTGCTTTTTTATGTCCAGCCTTTCAATCACTACTTCAATAATCCAGTCGCAACCGGCAATGCGGTGCAAGTCATCTTCTAGGTTTCCGGTGGTTACGCTTGCTGCCATTTCCTTTGTGAAAAGTGCAGCCGGTTTTGCTTTCTGCGTTGCTGCCCATGCCTCATTCACAATGCGGTTTCTTACGGCTTTGTCTTGCAGCTTAAGTCCTTTGGCGGCTTCGGCGGGATTAAGTTCATTTGGGGCAATATCAAGCAACAAAACCGGCACGCCAATGCCTGCAAAAAGTGCGGCAATGCGGCTTCCCATTACGCCTGAACCAAGGACTGCTACGGAGGCAATATGTCTGTTCATGAAGATGATTTTAAGTGTGGGTTACAATGTATCGAAAAATGAAAGGAGGGGGATAAGTGTGTTCGTTTTGTTGCAAAAAAACTCCGGCATCTTTTGCAGAATACCGGAGCAGGTTTTGTTTTTTAGAAAGATGGAATTGCTTTTACCGCGCCTCTCTTATCAGTTGCATCAGTTCATCCAGTTTTGGTTCGAGGATTATTTCTGTGCGGCGGTTTTGTGCGCGTCCTTCAGGAGTGGAATTGGTAGCAATGGGTTCATATTCGCCTCTGCCACTTGCCGTGATGCGCGCAGGACTTACGCTGTATTCTTTTATGAGCGTGCGGGCAATAGCTGTGGAGCGTGCAACTGAAAGTGCCCAGTTGTCCTGATACGATTTGCTGATGGGGATGGAATCTGTGTGTCCTTCTACCAGCACATTAATGTCAGGGTTTTGGTTCAATGCTTTTGAAAGCGTAGCCAATGCTTCCTTACCGCGCGGGTTCACAGTGGCACTGCCGGATGGGAATAAAAGGCTCTCCTGCATACTTACGTACACCTTTCCGTTTTTCATGGAAACCGTAAGTTCATTCGAACCGAAATTCACCAGTGCATCCGATATTTTTTTGCGAAGCGCTTCTGTGTTTTTTCTTTGCTGGTCAATCAATCCCTGTAGCTGAATGAGCTTCTGGCGTTGGCTTTCCACTTCTTCCTGACTTTGGTTTAATTGGTTGGTGGTGTTTTGGAGTTGATTATTCGCAGCGCGGTTTTTAGCTTCTGCTTCGCGGAGGTTTTCATCTAGCATATTGCTTTGAGAAGCCAGCCTCATGCTGTCGGCGCGGAGCGCGGAAATTTTGTTTTTAGCGGCGATGTATTTTTTATTAGCCACGCAGGAAAAAAGGAGCGTGCTGCACAAAAGGATACTTACTGCTACTGAAATCTGTTTCATAATAAAAGTTGTGTTTGAGAAAAGGAGTTTAGCAAAATAATGCCACACCCGTCTTGATTGCCTTTCAGGCTAAAAAACGCAGCCTATATCTTTGCCGACCTATGCAATCTTTACCGGAGCAAATACGGATTCATGAAGCAACCATCCGCAATTTTAAACCTGAAAATGCAGCAGATTTAGAAGCCTTCCGTATTCAATACACCGGCACAAAAGGCATTGTCAAACAGCTTTTCGGGGAGATTAAAAACGTACCGTCTGACCAGAAAAAAGAAGCAGGGCAATTGCTGAATGCCTTCCGGCAACTTGCTGAAGAAACGTTTCAGTCGTTCGCGCATTTGCAACAAACCGCAGGCAATTCATCTCAAACCATTGATAAAACATTGCCCGGTTCTACCCTGCCATTGGGCACGAGGCATCCGCTTAAAGTCACCGAAAAAACCATTGTTTCCATTTTTGAACGCATAGGCTTTAATGTGGCAACAGGTCCTGAAATTGAAGACGACTGGCACAATTTCACCTCGCTGAATATGCCGGAAAACCATCCCGCACGCGACATGCAGGACACGTTTTATGTGGAGCATCCTGCCGATAAACAAACGGATTTCGTTTTGCGCACACACACATCATCTGTGCAGGCGCGCATTCTTGAAAAAGGAAATTTGCCAGTACGCGTTATTTGCCCGGGAAAGGTTTACCGGAATGAAACCATCTCTGCCAGGGCGCATTGCTTTTTCCATCAGTGTGAAGGTTTGTATGTGGATAAGAAAGTGTCTTTTGCCGACCTGAAGCAAACGCTTTATTATTTCGTGGAAGAGATGTTTGGTGCCGGTGTAAAAATCCGTTTCCGACCTTCTTATTTCCCTTTCACTGAGCCAAGCGCGGAGATGGATATTTCCTGCACCGTGTGTGGCGGAAGCGGCTGCCAGCTTTGCAAACAAAACGGATGGGTAGAAATTTTAGGCTGCGGAATGGTGCATCCAAACATGCTCCGCAATTTCAACATCGACCCTGACGTGTATAGCGGCTTTGCTTTTGGAATGGGCGTGGAGCGCATCGCTCAAATAAAATATCAGGTGAATGATTTGCGGCTTTATTCGCAAAATGATGTTCGTTTCCTTAGGCAGTTTCAAAGCCTTTAATTCTGTAAGCACTTTTCATTTCTATGCCTGAATCATTTTCTTTTCACTTTCTTATTCCTGATTGCAGCCGATGATTCTCGTAACAGGCGGAAGTGGTTTTTTGGGGCAACATTTGGTGAAAGAATTAGCGACGGCAGGCAAAAAAATACGGGCAGTATACCATAGCCATCCGCCTCAACTTTTGATGAAGCAATTTCCGGAAGTGGAATGGCTGCAGTGTGATTTACTCGACGTGTTTGCCGTGGAAGAAGTGATGGAAGGCATCAGGCAGATTTTTCATTGTGCAGCTATTGTTTCCTTCCTGCCCCGCGACCAAAAAAAGATGCTACATTTTAATGTAGAAAGCACAAACAATATTGTAAATGAAGCATTGCTGCAAGGTGTCGAAAAAATAGTGCACCTCAGCTCTGTAGCGGCTTTGGGACGGCGGGAGGATAAGCAAAACATTTCAGAAGAAGAACAATTGGAAGACCCTAAACACAGCTCTGCGTATGGATTAAGCAAGCACCTTTCAGAAATGGAATTATGGCGGGCGGCAGGTGAAGGTTTAAAAGCTGTTTCCTTAAATCCCGGAATTATTTTGGGTGCGCCTGTTGAATCTACAGACGCTGCGTGGGATGCGGGCTCTGCAAGATTGATGAAAGTAGTTTTCAAAGAATTTCCTTTTTATACGGCAGGCATCAATGCTTTTGCGGACGTCCGGGACGTAGCGCGGATTGCGGTTTTAATGATGGAGCAGGATGTGCCGGAAGAACGGTTTATTGTAAGCGCAGGAAATTTTTCTTACAAAGAAATCTTTACCAAAATGGCGGAAGCACTTGAAAAAAAACCACCTCACTTAAAAGCTGCCCGATGGATGTCTGCATTGGTTTGGAGATGGAGTTTATTGCGTTCCAAATTGTTTGGCGAAACGGCCACCATCACAAAGGAAACGGCACGGAATGCGCAAACGCAATCTTTTTACGACAACCGGAAGTTGTTAAATGCCTTGTATGATTTCCAATACACACCCATTTCAGAAACAATCCAAAACATGGCTGACGCCTATTTGCTACACACAAAAGGTAAAAGGTGAATCATTTTTTGGTGCGATTTAAAAAAACTATCGTAACCTTGCACACACAGACGCCGCTACTACATGCCGTTCTGTTCCTTTTTTTACACAATTTCCCCCATTCTTTTTTACCGTTTATTCCTTCTTTTTCAAAGAACAAAAAACAGGTTCAATACAATTTTCTTAGAAATTAAAATCAAGTATGCCTTACGACATTCTGCAACTGAACGACATGCTCGTTCCCGAGCTGGTAGATGTAGCCGAAAAAATGAAAATCTCCAGCGTTCAGAATCTGGACAAACAGTCTATCATTTACAAAATCCTTGACCAGCAGGCTTTGCAAAAACCACAACCTGCTGCACCATCCACACCCGATGCAACTTCTGAAAATGGCGAAGAAAAAAAACGCCGCGTAAGGAAGCCCCGCCCCGAAAATGGAATGGATGAAAAGGCAGAAAAATCAGCAACAACCGAAACTGAAAAACCTGCTGAAGCAACAGGAAATCTTTTTGACAAAACACCCATTGCAGACACTGCCGACGACCCTAAAAAACGCCGCCAGCGCAAGCCCAGAACAGAACACAACGAATCTTCGAAAAGCGAAAACGAAGCTTCTGTACCCAACGGCTACAGTGAACTGAAAAATAATATTGACAGTACGCCGCAAACCAAAAATGTGACCGTTACTGCAAGCGTTGCCCCCGAAGAGGAAAAAGAAGAAACCGGCATCACGATGCCAAGCACCGAAGAAAATGAAGTGCAGCCACCGGAAGATTCTGCACCAACCGAAAAATCGCAACATCAGCATCAAAACCAGCAACCGCACAGCCGCAACCGCCGCGAAAACAATAATCAAAACAACAACCAGAACAACAACAATTACAACGTAGAATTTGATGGGATTGTATTGAGCGAAGGCGTGCTTGAAATGATGCCTGATGGCTATGGTTTTTTGCGCAGCAGCGATTATAATTACCTCAGCTCGCCGGATGACATTTACGTTTCCCCATCTCAGATAAAATTGTTTGGTCTTAAAACTGGTGATACCGTTCGCGGAAGCGTGCGCCCGCCGAAAGAAGGCGAAAAATATTTTGCGCTCTTAAAAGTTGAAACAATTAACGGACGCCTTCCTGATGAAATCCGCGACCGCGTTCCATTTGATTATCTCACACCGCTTTTCCCTTTTGAAAAACTGAACCTTGCCGGCAGTAGCAGCAGCTACAGCACGCGGATTATGGATTTATTTACGCCCATCGGAAAAGGTCAGCGGGGATTAATTGTTTCGCAGCCAAAGACGGGTAAAACCATGTTACTGAAAGAAGTTGCGAACGCTATTGCAGAGAACCATCCGGAATGTTACCTGATGATTGTGCTCGTGGATGAACGACCTGAAGAAGTCACGGACATGCAGCGGAGTGTGCGTGCAGAAGTAATTGCATCCACGTTCGATGAACCTGCGGATAAACACGTAAAGGTGAGCACCATTGCTTTGCAGAAAGCAAAAAGATTGGTGGAAGTGGGTCATGATGTGGTTATCCTTTTGGATTCCATTACAAGACTTGCGCGCGCCCACAACACGGTTGCGCCTGCATCAGGAAAAGTGCTTTCTGGTGGTGTGGAAGCGAATGCCATGCAGAAACCAAAACAGTTTTTTGGCGCAGCACGGAAAATAGAAAATGGCGGTTCACTCACCATTCTTGCAACGGCTTTGATTGACACCGGTTCTAAAATGGATGAGGTGATTTTTGAAGAATTTAAAGGAACAGGTAACATGGAACTACAGCTTGACCGCAAACTTGCCAACAAGCGCGTGTTCCCTGCCATCGACATTACTTCTTCTTCTACCCGCCGTGATGATTTATTGCACGATAAAGAAGTACTGAGCAGAATGTGGGTGTTGAGAAATCACATCAACGACATGAATACCGACGAGGCCATGAAATTTCTACTACAGCAAATGAAAGGCACTAAGAATAATGAAGAGCTTTTGGCTACGATGAATAAGTAAAACACAAAACTTTTTGAACAGAAATGAGGCGGGAATTTCCTGCCTTTTTTTATTAGGAACTGTGGTCTGCCACAATCACCCACAATCCTTTTATCTTCCTCAACAACAAAGTCCATGAGCCGGAAATATTACCGGCAGTGCGTTGCAATTCCCATTTGCCTACGGCGAAATAATATTCCGGTGAAAGCCTTTTGAGAATGATTATTTCAGAGCGAAGTTTCCCCATGGCAGCAGTATCAGGATAGGATTTCTGATAGCGTGCCAGCGTTTGTCCGAAGCCATAAGTTGGGCCGTTTTTACCGATGAAAAGCAAACTATCATTTTCCCAATAACCCTGCATGTAGCCCGCAATATTTCCTTTGTTCCATTCGGTTACTTGTTTTGAAAGCATGGCGCGGATGGCGCTTTCATCTTTTTGAGCAAATGAATTGACAGAAAGAAAAAGCAGGAAAGCGAGGCAGTATTTCATGAGCGCAGTTGAATAAAAGATTTCCGATAGAAAGCTGGTATTTTTGAGTTTTTACAAAGAAGCAATAATAAACCACTTCAGTATGGGCATGACGTACGCAGAAATCGAATTGATAAACGGCGATGATTTAGCATTGGCGCGCAGACACATTGTTGGTGAAGATGAAATCCGCTCCATGCGGGTGAAGATGTTGGTTGACACCGGCAGTGAATACATGTGCATCAACGAAACGCTTCAGGAGCAATTGGGATTATCAACCCTGGAAACAAAAAAGTTTCAACTTGCTAACGGAAGTGTGGACGAGTACGATGTAGCCGGACCCATTGAATTACGTTTTCAAAACCGAAGATTTATTACAGAAGCAGTGGTTTTGCCCGGAGACACAGAAATGCTGTTAGGTGCTATTTCTATGGAAGGAATGGATGTGTTAGTGCATCCTTCAAGGCATGAATTAATCGTAAACCCGGAGCACCCTTATGTAGCCCAACTGAAACTAAAAGCTTGCGCATAAACCCAAGCATTTTCCTTACAAAACCTCCCTCCAAAAACTATCTTTGCCGCCCTTATGGCAAATGAAAATACGCTCCAAAACATCATCTCCCACTGCAAAGAATACGGTTTTATTTTCCAGAGCAGTGAAATTTATGACGGACTGAGCGCGGTGTATGATTACGGACAATACGGCGCCGAACTGAAGAAAAGCATCCGCGATTACTGGTGGAAAAGCATGACGCAAATGCACGACAACATTGTGGGCATTGATGCGGCAATATTTATGCACCCAACAGTGTGGAAAGCAAGTGGGCACGTGGATAATTTCTCTGACCCGATGATTGATAATAAGGACAGTCAGAAACGATACCGCGTTGACCATCTCATCGAAACCTTTGCAGAGCAACTTGCGGGAAACGATAAAGAATCTGCAAACGCACTTATTGCGAACATGGAACGGCTGCTGGCTGAAAATGATTTTGCCGGACTAAAAAAATTAATCGAAGAAAACAACATCACCTGCTCCATTTCAGGCACCGCAAACTGGACAGATGTGCGACAGTTCAACCTCATGTTTTCAACAGAATTTGGAGCGCTTGCCAATGAGGAGGAAGACAATAAAATTTACCTCCGCCCCGAAACCGCACAAGGCATTTTCGTAAACTTTTTAAACGTTCAGAAAACTGGCAGAATGAAAATCCCCTTCGGTATTTGCCAGGTGGGGAAGGCTTTCAGAAATGAAATTGTAGCGCGCCAGTTTATTTTCAGAATGCGGGAATTTGAACAAATGGAAATGCAATTTTTCATCCGCCCGGGCACGCAAAAACAATGGTTTGATTACTGGAAGAATACGCGGATGCAATGGCATCTTTCCCTAGGCATAAAAGCGGAGCAATATCAATTTCATCCACACGCAAAACTGGCGCACTATGCTGACGCCGCCACCGATATTGAATACAACTTTCCCATCGGTTTTAAAGAAGTAGAAGGCATCCACAGCCGCACCGATTTTGACCTGATACAGCATCAGCGACACAGCGGGAAGAAGCTTCAGTATTTTGATAACGACCTGGATGAAGCCACAGGCAAGCCTTTCGGGAATTATGTGCCTTACGTTATTGAAACATCCATAGGGCTTGACCGCACGGTGATGATGGTGCTTTCCGAAGCATATCAGGAAGAGGATTTATCAACCGAAGAAAAAAAAGACATTCGTGTGGTGTTGAAATTTCCACCGTTTTTAGCGCCTATTAAACTTGCCATTCTTCCGCTCTTAAAAAAAGATGGCTTGCCTGAAATTGCAAAGGAATTACTGGCGGAATGCAAACCGCATTTCAAATGTTTTTATGAAGAAAAAGACTCCATCGGCAAACGCTACCGCCGGATGGATGCCCTCGGAACGCCCTATTGTGTAACCATTGATCATCAAACGAAAGAAGACGGCACCGTAACCCTCCGCCACCGCGACAGCATGACGCAGGAGCGGTTAAATTTTAAAGACATTAAGGGCGTGGTGATGAGCGCTATCTAAAACCATCCTGAAAAAAGAAACATTTAAGCATAACTATGACATTGACACACTAAATCTCACCCCATTGAAAGGCTCAAAACTCATTTTATCCATCTATTCATTTTATGAAAAAAATCTTTGCCCTTATAATTTGTGTTTTGGGTTGGACAGGGGTAATTACACAGTTTTATTTATTGGTGGAGAATAGGACAACGCCTTTGGGTGAGGCAATTATCCGTTTTTTCAGCTTCTTTACCATTCTTACCAATACGCTTGTTGCACTTTTCTTTACAATGCAAATTTTTGAAAAAAGTGTGGGGAAAAAGGATGGCGCATTTACGAGTGTAACGATTTACATAACGATTGTTGGGTTAGTTTATCAAGTCTTGCTGCGCCATATCTGGGAGCCTGAAGGATTGCAAATGATTGTGGATGAAATGCTGCACACGATTATCCCTCTTTTGGTGATTATTTATTGGTGGATGTACGCTTCCAAAAAAACGCTGCGTTACAGTTTTATTCCAGCCTGGCTTGTTTATCCGCTCATTTATCTGGTTTATGTTTTAATCAGAGGACAGTTTTCAGGTTTCTACCCTTATGCATTTATTGATGTTTACAAGCTGGGGTTTCAGCAGGTGATGTGTAATAGTGCCGGGTTGATAGGACTATTTGTGAGTGTGTCGGCGTTGTTTATCTGGATTGGGAAGTTAAGGCGTGCATAACCGGTTTTACGGAGATACTACCACTTTCATCTCTTTCCGCTCCCCATTCATTTCATACCTCAAGACATACACGCCTGTTGCTAAATCAGGGATGGAGATGGTTTGAACATTATCAAAATCGGTGGCAGTGAGGGAGGTTTTAAACACGGTTTTTCCGGAGGTTTCTGAAAGGATGATTTGCATTTCGCTGCCCGGAGATGCTACGTAAGTAAAATGAATTTGCCCGTCGCGGATGGGGTTTGGAAAGACGCTGATGGATTGAGGATTGCCTTCGGGGATGCCGGTGGAAAACCAGATTTCGGAGGAAAGAGAAACGACGCTTTCAGCATAATATCCTTTGCCGTAAGGCACCCATGCTATGGTTTCGGAAGGCGAGAATTGGTAACCACTCTGCGCATTATCAAGCAGAGAACCGTTTTCATTTCCTGCACTTGCATCGTTGTATTGCAGCAAACCGAGGCGGTAAGCATCCGGTGCTTTTTCACAAGCAGGGCAGGCATTTGATAGCAGCATCTTCACCACTTTATCATCTTCAACAAAAAAACGGAACGGCTTGCTGCCACTGCCTTTCAACACAAAATTGAGGGGGAGCAAATACAGCTTTCCATTAGGATGCAATGCGCTTTGGTGGGGATAGAATGTTACTTCCGTTGCTTCATTTAAATTAAAACCGGAAGCAAGAAGCTGATTGCTGATGGTGGCATCACTCCATGCATTTGCCGCAGGCGAAATGATTGTGGTGGCGCTGCCATTATCGTAAACCGGATGCTGCAAATCATACACGTGGATGTCGTCAATAGCAATGCCTTCGCGGGCTGCACCGGCATCGCTTGCAAACACAAAGCGCAGACTGATGCTTCCTGAAATTTTGGGCAACGGAATGGTGGCAACTTTCCAACGCGTGTCATCCTGCGCATCCCACACATTGTCATCGCCATACCAATGGAAGCCTTCACCGCTTGCGCCCAACTTCGTCCAAAGAATGCCATCACTACTCCACTCTACCCATGCAGCATCGCAAATTGTGGCGCCGCAATTTTCAATGTCCATTGCTGCGCTGAATGAAAATGTGGGGTTTTGCAACGATGCAATATCAAAGCAAGGCGAGGTGAGGTAAGAGGTTTCATTATCGTTGTAACTGCCGCTGAGATTGGTTTTCCAGGCTTTCGCGCCGCTGGCTGCTTTGTTGATTTTCATAGAAACAGGCTTACCATATTCCCACGATGATTTGATGCCTGAAGGAAACCAGTTGCCATCGTTTTGTTCAAAATTCTGGAGGTAAGGAAACTGCGCAATGAGCGGCTGATTGCGGAATTTAAAATCGAGGATGCTGTCGTTTGGCAGGTAGGTATCGCCGGATGCAACAAGCCATGCGCTGATGGTGTGAATGCCAATGGCAGATGCATTAATTGTTTGCGGGAAAGTAAACTGCACCGTGTCTTTAGGTGCGAGGAATGGAATGGTTGCAGAGATGATTTGCTGTCCATCGAAACGATAAAAAAGCTGCACATTTTGCTGTGGGAGATTATCACTATTGTAGATAGTAATGCTTACCTGCTCAGCGTTGGATAGTGCGCAGGAAGCGGGTTTCGGGTTATTAATGCTAAGTAACTGTACATCATTCTTAACGCTGTAAAGCCTGAAATTATCCAGCGTAATGCCGTTGCCATATTCGTTCGCGGCAATGCAGGAAGTATCCCGCTGACCGATTCTTATCTGAAAGCTGCTGCTGAATTGCTGTCCTGCATTGAGGAGAAAATTGGTGAGCGAAAGCGAATTGGAATGGACAACATCACCCGGAATGGCGGAGGTATCGAAGGTGAAAATAGACGTCCACGGTTGCTGGTCGTTACCGCGAATCCACACTTCATTTCCTGCCAAAGATTTTGGTTTGCCATGGATTTTATAATCAAACTGAAAACGCGCTTCGGTGGTTGCGGTGTCGTAATTCTGAAGGTTGAAAGTGCCGGATAAATAGTTTTGGATGGGAGGGAGATTATACAGCAAATCCATGCTGAGCGAGCGATTGCCGGAGATGGTGACGTTAGAAGCTACAAGACTTCGGATGCGTGCAGAATCATTATCGTGCGCATAATCCCAATGTTCATCAGGCGTGATGCCAAAGCGGTTTTGATAGAGCGTAAATGGTGGTGTAGTTTCAAAATCTTCGGTGTATCCGGTGTTTAAATCAATGGGATTGTTGGTGAGGTGGCGGATGAATTTTGTGAGTGTATCGTTTTGCGGAACAGGGTCGGGAGCGGAAGTATTTTCAACTACAGCCTGAATAAAATAATCTCCTGCTGCGCTGAAATCAATATTGCCAACAGCAAATGAAATAATGGAACCTGCACTTACCGGAACGGGTATTATTTCGTCCAGCCATGCGCCGTTGTTTATGCGGTAATGAATCGTGAAGTTGGCTTGCCCTGCATCATCCAGATTGCGAACGCCTACCAAAAGCGGCTGCGTAGCAAGTTGTGTGGAAGTAAATTTTCTGCCTGAATTGGGCGCTGAAATTTCTTCAAGACGGAGGTCGTTATCAGAGATGGCTCCTGCGCAATTGCCATCATTTGGTTGTCGGCTTACGGCAATGCTTCTGTAGCCTGACGCATCGTTTATTAATGGGCGAACGGCGATGAAATAAGTGGTATCAGATGAAAGACCGGAGAAGGTATAAATTAAGGAAGCCGTCGTGTCAACAGCAACCATTTCTGCCCCCTTCTTTCTCAAAATTTCATAGCTAGTAGCGTTGGAAATAGCGTTCCACTCTACGGCAATGTAGCCAGGGCATTGGTTGGCGCTGAGTTGCAAATCCGGTTGTTCACTTAGGCTGAAAGCGCCTGTGGTAAAGGATTGTAGCGTGCCGTTGCGCGAGAGGCGCATGAGGCATTGCGCAGCATTGAGCGCGGGGATTTGCGAGGTAAAATATCGCTGCGCAGAAGAAATAGCGGCGTTGATGATTATCCAGTTTGCGCCATTATTGATAGAATATTCGAGGGTGAAAGGATTGTTGTTTTCAGATGCTTCCCAATACACTTTTACGGAATCGTTTGCTTTGATGGATGCGCCTTGAACCGGAAAATTGATGCGAATACCGACGGGAATAAAATCGTAAGCAACGGTGTAAACCTGCTTTCCTGATGGAATAGCGAAGCCGGAAATTTTGACATCATAACTACCTGCTACAGGGTTTTGAATCACCACTTGTTCTGCATTATTTAAATGGTCTGCGCCTTCAGTTGCCGGATTATTTACGTTGGCAGGTGTGGCATCCAAAACCAAAGGAAGATGCTGTGAGGCATTCGGCGCTACGACTTTTAAATCCAAATCATTCACCAACGCAATAGAGGACATGGGCGATGCTGCGGGGTCGTTCCAATAAAGCAAAACCTTTACTGCAGCCGTGTTTGGCGGAATAACGATAGAATGCGTTTTGGTATTTCCATTAGCAATAGAATCAACGAGGTATTGATGATTGTTGAGCATTTGGATGGAGTGATACAAGTTCATCAACCCAAAACCGTAAATAAAATCAGGACCCGGATTACCTAAATCATTTGCACCATTAAGGACTAAGGTTTTCAATAAACTGCCATCAGGATTGGCTCCAAAAAGTTGTTGGTAGCGTTGGGAAAGCAGCGCCAATCCACCGGTTATGCCGGGCGTAGCCATGCTGGTGCCATTCCAGTTTTGATAATTATTGAAGAGAAAAGCGGAGTAAACGGAATGTCCGAATGAAGCAATATCCGGCTTCAGTCTGCCATCTTTTACCGGGCCTTTTGAGGAGCCGGTATGTTCCATCAAATCCTTTTTTACAGAGGCAACATCAATCACGTTTTTGGCTGCCTGATAACTCCCTACAAGCGTCCCGAAGCCCTGTGGATAAGGCGTGCAGAGATTATTCCCATCATTGCCTGCTGCAAAAACATTTTCAACTTCAGGAAAAAGGAAAGCGTTTTCATCCAGGATTTGCGCGTATTGGTCGTAGGTGCCGGCGAAGCCACAATCGTTCACAATGGCAGCGTAGGAATTGTTGGTGAGCGTCATGTTGTAGGTCTTGAACATGGTTTCGGTTTCTGCCCACACAATGTTGTAGAGATGACTTAAGATGTTGGCGGCGGGTGCCATGCCTTTTGCCTTTGGGTCGAGGATGCCTGCGCCTGCTGCGGTTGTGGTGACGTGCGTGCCATGGTCAGCCGGCGGGTCGGGGTTGAAATTGGTAACACGGTCGCGGGTATCTACATGAAACAAAGCTGCGGAATTATCGCCCACACCGATTGTTATTCCGGAGCCATCCAATCCGAAACCACCATCAGCAATTTCAGCTTGCAATAACGCACCGGAAGTCGCTGCGCGTTCGTCATTATTTAAAGGCACATCACTGGCTGGAATGCCGATATAGCGCACAATTGGGGAGGCGGCGAGAGAAAGCAGATTTGCGTTTGGAAGGGAGACGGTATAGACATTGTGGGATGCAAAATGGTTGTCAGTAATGGTGCCGCCTAAGCTTTTAAGTTGCTGTTCAATCTCAAAGAAAGAAGCTTGTTTTAAAAAAGAAATGAAGAGGGATTTGCTGCCGGAGTTTGCATTTACAGGAAGCAGGCGGGAATCTATTTTCCATTCAGGCTTCATGAAAAGGATACTTAGCAAAACGGCATCTGCACTGTGATTTAATGGAAGGGATAAAAGGCAGATGAAACTGTTAGTGGGTACATAATCCAGCAACTGAAAGCCTGCCTGCTGCAATAAAGCTTTTTCAGCCGCGTCAGGTAATTTATTGAATTGAACAATTGCCTGCATCACAATTCCTGACGGAAGCGCCTGATTTAAGCTATCAATCCTGAACGCAGCGTTTGGAGTGGTTTGCAGGGTTTTATTTTTCAGAAAGATGGCGTTTGGCTGTTGTTCCGATTGGGCAAAGGATGAAATTGAAAAGGAAAAGAGTAGAAGAAAATGGAGTGCTAGTAGTTGTTTATTCATGCCGGTACTTTTAGAATTAATCAAATAACGCCAAAAAGTTACGGAGATTATGAAGGCTTAGGTTTATCATAGGGTTATTTCATTTGCCAACTTTTGAATCCCAAAGCGTGTCTAACTAATTGTTAAGCATTTATCTTCACCTACACCACGCATTTCTCACCGCTGCCAATGATTTCATTTTTACGCTTCACCTTTCTATTTCTTGTTTGTAACGTCGCCTTCAAAGGATTAGCACAACCCATTGCCAATTTGACTGCTACGCCTCTTTCAGGTTGCGCTCCCCTGTTAGTGAATTTTACAGATGCCAGCACCGGCGGTCCCTCTACATGGAACTGGAATTTTGGAAACGGCAGCAACTCTGTTCTTCAAAATCCTTCTACCACATACACTGCTTCAGGCACTTACACCGTAACCCTTACCGTCACAAACAGTAGCGGCAGCAACACAAAAACCATCACCAATTACATCAACGTAACGCCCGCACCAACTGTGGCATTCACCGGAAACGTGACGGCAGGTTGTCCGGCGCTGACGGTTAATTTCAACAACACCACAAACCTGGCAACACCTGGCAGCGGACTATGGAACTGGAGTTTTGGAGATGGCACGTCTGACACGGCAAAGAATCCGACACACGTTTTTTCAACGCCCGGATTTTATAACATCACCCTTATTGCAACCAACAGCGGCGGATGTTTAAAATCACTTACCAAACCTACTTACATTCAGGTGTATGCCCCGCCAGTAGGAGATTTCACGGCTCCGCAACAAACATTTTGCACGCCTCCCGCGCTGGTAACATTTGCTCCCACAGCCACCGGTAACGGCCCTTTTTCCTACAACTGGACTTATGGAGATGGCAACAGCGGAACCACGAACAACCACACTTATAACACGCCCGGAAGTTTTACTGTGAAACTGATTGTGACCGATGCAAATGGCTGCAAAGACACGATTACAAAACCTGCCTTCATCAATATTGCAACGGTAACAGCGGCATTTACCAGTCCCGCGGCAGGATGCGTGTTTGCGCCAATCACTTTCACTAATACATCAACCGGAGGCGGCAGCGGGATGTGGGATTTCGGAGATGGCGCAACGGCAAACGGACTGAATGCTACGCATATTTACAGCGCGCCGGGCACTTACACCGTGAAGCTTAAAATGACCAACGGCAATTGCCAGGATTCCGTGACGCACAATATTCTCATTCATCCGCAACCCAATGCAGGCTTCACTTCTGCTCCGGCAATGCCTTGTCCGGCACCGCAATTAATTACGTTTACCAACACAACATCCGGCGGCAGCACTTACACATGGAGCTACGGCGATGGAATGTCCGGAGCGGGCGCAAATCCCACGCACACTTACACCACGAACCAAAATTTTATTGCCACACTTATTGCCACTTCTGCTTTCGGATGCAAAGACACAGTGATGGATACGGTGAAGTTGATTCCTAATTATTTGCAAGCCGGAGCAATTCCATTTTCCGGTTGTGCGCCATTAGAAGTGCATTTTAAAAGAAGTCTTTTTACTACGCCCACTTCCGGGGTTATTTATCCTTACAACATTGCTACGCACAATTGGAATTTCGGAGACGGAACATCATCCAACCTCGATACGCCTACGCACATTTACACGATGCCCGGCACTTACACCGTCATCCTGAACGTCACGACCATCAATGGTTGCACGGCTGCAGACACGATTCAGATATTGGTAGGCAGCAAACCCAATCCATCTTTCATAGCCAATCCCACAACCGTTTGTCCAAATAATCCGGTAGCGTTTACAAATACTTCTACAAATGCACTCACCTACATCTGGCTTTTCGGAGATGGCGGCACAACCAGTTTTGCGAACCCTACTTATTATTATCAGATTACCGGCACTTACAACGTAACGCTTATAGCCATGAACAATGGGTGTGATTCTACATTCACAGGTCCGGTGCCGATTACGGTTTTGCCTTCAACCTCAAGAATGGGCGTGATTAAATACAGTTGCGATACGCCGCTTTTAGTGCGATTCACAGATTCTAGCATTGGCGCCACATTCGTGAAATGGTTTTTTGGAGATGGCACCAACAGCACTGCATTAAATCCGGTACATACCTACCCCGCTTTAGGAACTTACAACGTCACTTTAGTAACTAATAATAACATTACCGGCTGCTCCGATACTTTAGTTCAGCCCATTCAGTTAGTGAATCCTGTTGCTTCTTTTGTAGCAAATGATACAGCAGTTTGTAAGAATGACACCGTGCAATTACAGGCTACTTACACGGGAGGAATAGCCATTGACTACGACTGGCTGGTGGGTCCGCAATATTATTTGGATAGTGGAGACCATATAACAAGGGCGTTTCCCATTCCCGGGCAGTATGATGTTACGGTTTGGATAACGGATGTAAACGGCTGCCGCGATTCTTTGAAGAAAACTAACTACCTGCTTGTAGCTAAGCCCACAGCGGCTTTCACGGCTTCGCCACTTTTAGGATGCGTACCGCTTTTGGTAAATTTTACAGACCAGACAACCGACATCAGTCCGGCAGTAATTACCAACCGCGCATGGAGTTTTGGAAACGGCGCAGCGAACACGGTAACCTCTCCAACTACTTCCTACACCTACAATACAGCAGGCATTTTTACCGTAAAACTTTTGGTAACCGATAATGTGGGGTGTAAGGATTCGCTAACTAAAAGCAACTACATCGAAGCCCGAAAACCTAACGCAGCATTTACGGCAAATGACACATCCGCCTGCATTGCACAAACCCTAACCTTCAGCAATAATTCCACCGGCACTAGCATCAGCTCTGCATGGGATTTTGGAGATGGCACTAATTCAACGCAAGGCGCGCCCACACACGCTTACAACGCCATTGGCAGCTATACAGTGCGGCTGATTGTAACCGATGCCACAGGATGTAAAGACACGATGCTGCGCAATAATTATGTGCAGGTTACGAAGCCCGATGCTGCATTTACAGTGAGCGATACGTTTGCCATTTGCCCGCCGCTTCATGCTTTTTTCACCAACACTTCTCTGAGCGCACCAACCTATCAATGGAGTTTTGGAGACGGCAATAATTCCAGCATTCCTTCGCCCGACAATGTTTATAACGCCCCCGGGATTTATACCGTGCAGATGATTGCCACCAATGCTGCCGGATGCACGGACACTGCAACTGCGACTATAAATGTGTTGGGTTATGCAGGTGGATTGACTTACACGCCGCTTGCAGGTTGCGCTCCTTTAAATGTGGCATTCACGGCAAACCTTACCAACGTCCCTTCCATTGTTTGGGATTTTAGTGACGGCGTTACGCAACCTGCTACAGGCGCCACTACCAATCACATTTACCAGACGCCGGGCGCTTACGTTCCTAAATTAATATTGAGTGATGGCGCAGGTTGCCTTAATTCCAGTCAGGGATTGGACACCATAAAAGTGGATGGCATTTTTGGAGGATTCACCGTTACGGAGCCTTGTGAAAAAACAGACGCGCAGTTTCAGGATACTTCTTTCAGTTTCTTTTCGCCGGTAACGAACTGGTTTTGGCGTTTTAATAATGGACAGCAATTAAGCAATCTTTCCAATCCCGTCCAGAATTATCCTACTCCCGGTGTTTATCCGGTTTCGCTGGTGGTTACCAATGCCAATGGCTGTAAAGATTCCTTCACCCGCAATGTTGAAATTTTTGCCTTGCCTGTAATTACTGCTTTCGGAGATACGGTTATTTGTACAGGAGATGCAGCCAACCTGCAAAGCACAGGTGGCATTGCTTATAACTGGACGCCCGCCGCTTCTTTAAATAATCCTGCGACGCAAAATCCGGTTGCTACGCCGGTTTCGCCCACCAATTTTGTGGTAACCGGAACGGATGTGCACGGCTGCAAAAACAAAGATTCGGTGCAGGTGGACATTCAATTCAAAACCACGAGCATGGCTGATATTGGCGGCGCAATTTGCGATGATAGCAGCTTTCAACTCTTTGCTTCCGGCGCGCAACTATACCAATGGAGTCCGGCAGCTACGCTGAATAATGCAACAATTCCAAACCCGATTGCATCACCCCACTCTACCACCACTTATTTAGTGATTGCCAAAGAAGGAAGCTGCATTCCTGATTCTAATTCCGTGACGGTAGTTGTTTATCCAAAACCTGAAATAAATGCCGGTGCTGACGCTACCATCATTGCCGGAAATTCCATTACCCTCGTGGCTTCTGGCAATAACACGCAAACATTTTTATGGAGTCCGGCGGCGACGCTGAGTTGTGATAATTGCTCTAACCCCACCGCCACACCGTTAGCATCCACCGACTATAAAGTGATTGCCACAAGCCGCTACGGTTGCCGCGATTCTGATGCCGTTACCATCCGCGTGTTGTGTGATGAAAGTCAGGTTTTTATTCCCAATTCTTTTACGCCCAATGGCGATGGACAGAATGATTTGTTTTATCCGCGCGGACAAGGTTTAAGGGAAATCCGTTCGTTTCGCATTTACAACCGCTGGGGTGAATTAATTTTTGAAAAACGCAACATGGTGCTGAATGATAAAGCCGCCGGTTGGGATGGTTCACAAAGCGGAACGCCGCTAAACCCTGACACATTTGTTTACGTTTTGGAAGGCACATGTGATAGCGGTGAACCGATAAACTGGAAAGGCGACATCACATTAATCCGATAAAAGAAAAAAGAAAAGGAGATGAAGGCAACAAACGTTATTTCGATGAAAATAAAAAGCAGATTTCTTTTAGCACTGGTTTGTTTTTTAGGGTGGATGATGCCCAACAACATGCAGGCGCAGGACATTCATTTCTCCCAGTTTTACGAAACCACCATCCTCCGAAACCCTGCATTAACGGGCATTTACAGCGGCGATTATAAAGTGATTGCCCAATACAAAAGTCAATGGAACAGCATCGGTAGTCCTTTCCAGACCGCATTGGTTTCAGGCGAAACAAAAATTCCTTTGGGTGAAGAATCCCCTGATTTTTTTGCCGTGGGCGTGTTGGCTTACTACGACCAAAGCGGCTCCATAAACCTGAAAACTTTAGGCGCTTATCCATCCGTTACGTTTCATAAATCACTGGAAGACGGGCATCAGTCTTTCCTTTCCGTGGGCTTTACCGGAGGTTACATTCAGCGCAGTTTCGACGTTAGTAAAATGACTTTCGACAATCAATATGGCGCCGGTGGATTCAATCAATACAACCCTACCGGAGAAGCGATTGCCAACCCGCGCATTCACCATTGGGACGTGGGCGCAGGCATCAATTTCAGCAGCACGGCGGGAGATAACAATGCGATTAGTTACTTCATCGGGGCATCGGGTTATCATTTCACAAAGCCCAACCGCAGCTTTGATAACAATGCTTTTGTGCGCCTCGAAATGAAATGGAATGGCAACGCGGGACTGAACTATAAAATCAATGAAAACTTTGGACTTGTGATGCAGGCAAACTATGCAAAGCAGGGAACGAGCCATGAAATTATTGCCGGAGGATTATTGAGCTGGAAGAAAGAATCGCAACCGGATGTACCGCCTGAATTCATGATTTACGGAGGTGCTTTTTACCGTTTTGGAGATGCATTGATACCAACCGTAAAACTGGATTATCAGGGCTATTCTTTTGGTGCGAGTTATGATTTCAATATTTCGCGGCTTCGCGCAGCCTCTAACCTGAAAGGCGGTTTTGAATTAACCATTGTGAGAACCGGAAAATATAAAGACCCGCGCTACAACCAAAGCAGGACGCTTTGCCCGAAATTGTTTTAAAAAACTTCTTTTTAAAAATTTGGAAGATTAAACGCCTTCTTCCGTGTCTTCTTCCCTTACTTCCATTTCCACAGTTTCTGCGCTGTTTCGATACATTTTTAAGATGCGCACCGTGTATTCATCAATCACAATCTTATCTCCTTCCTTCAAATCCTGCGGATATCGGTAAGCAATCATCCCGGAAAACGTATCGTAATCCTCATTTTCCACAAGGCGGTAAGGCAGGTATTTATTAATGTCGTTCAGTTTGTGATGCGCATCGACCACAAAAGTGTTTGCGCCCGTTTTCTGAACATACGGCTTTTCATTATCGTATTCATCCTGTATTTCACCTACCAGTTCTTCCAGAATATCTTCCATCGTCACCACGCCGCTTACTTCCCCAATTTCGTTGGTAACTATGCCCATTTGGATGTGGCGCTTTTGGAAATCCTTCAGCAATTCTTTAATTAAGCGGCTTTCGGGGATAAAATAAGCTTTCCGCAGCAATGGTTCTAAAGTGTCGGGCTTTTTTTCTGCTATCATGGTGCGCATCAGGTCTTTGGTGTAAATGATGCCCACAATTTCATCCAGCGACCCATCACAAACGGGGTAGCGACTATAACCTTCGCGGATGGCAAATTCAATGGCTTTATCAAACTTCAAGGTGCGCTCCATAATGGTTACATCTTTGCGCAGCGTCTGAATATCCCACACGCGACGATCGTCAAAATCAAACACGTTGCGGATAAGATCGCGCTCTGTTTGTTCAATCGCCCCGCCCCGGTGACTTTCGGTGATGATCATTTTAAGCTCTTCCTCTGAGTGGATTTCACTGCTGTGCATCGGCTTAATGCCTACTATTTTCAGGATTAGATTGGCAAAGCCATTTAGCAACCAAATAAGCGGGCGGAAGATGAAGTAGAATATTTTAAGCGGCACCGCAATGGCAAAAGTGGTGCTTGATGGATGGCGGATGGCAATGGATTTAGGTGCCAGTTCACCAAACGTAATGTGCAGCACGGTAATTACCGCAAAAGCAATGGGCAGTGAAATGTTATGCGCACTTTCGGGGGTCATCTCCAAACCCAGATTATGCATCAGGGAAAGGATGAGGCGCGAGGTAACTTCTTCCCCCACGAATCCCAGACCGAGGGATGCGAGCGTGATACCGAGTTGGGTAGCAGCAAGGTATGAGTCCAGATTATTGACGATGCCACGTGCTGTTGCGGCTATTTTTTTGTTGAGATGTTCTTTTACTTCTATTTGGGAGGAGCGGACTTTTACAATGGCAAATTCGGCCGCTACAAAAAAACCGTTTAGTAAAACAAGGAAAAGGGTGATAAAAATATCAAATGCCATAATGAGGCGCCAAAATTAGGATTAAAACCCTTCGCTTTAGCATCCTTTGGGAAAGGTTTAGGTACGGATGATTTGCCTTTTTAGATGGCTGCTTAAATTTCAGATGATGCTCTCCCAATTGCTGCCAATAAAGGCTTTCAGCGATGTGGCACGGTGTTTATTTCCTTCCTCCATGAAAACAAATTGAAACTATTTTTTCTGAAGACAAAATACCATGCAGCCCAAAGTTTTTACCCTGATATTAATGCTCGTGCTGAAACACTTTTTCGATGTGGAAAAGGAAATCACACAAACCTTACTCACCACCCTCCACCTCCGTTTTATAGACTGTAAAGAAATTGTACTTCAAGGGGTGCATCTTTTTCAAAAATAATTGCGTTTTACCTCTTTACCTATCACTATGAAAAACATGACGCTCCGACTATTCGGGGCGTTTTTTTTGGGGTGGATTGCAAATTCCCTTTGTCCCCCCGTGTAGAGACGCGATTAATCGCGTCTCTACTACGTTGTAATTAATCGCGTCTCTACGTTGTGGTTGATCGCGTTTCTACATTGCGCGACACGTGGCCCTCATTAATAAATCATCTTTCACCATCCGTCATTTTATGGTTTTTGGGATTATACATATCCTCGTTCCATTTTCGTGGATTATTCCGAATATAATTGCTTATTTTTTCGTACGACAGATTATCTCGAATAATATGATCGTGAAATCGCGGTTGCCATTCAAAATCGGCGTGTAGTTTACGTATTTCAAACGAACACCTGCCTTTGTACCACCTTATTACCCTTGAAATGTTTTCGTGAAACATCGGGTTTTTATTGCCCGTAATTCCCCCTGTTTTTGGTTCGGCGGCGGGGGGTGGTGACGGGTCGTTGTGTGGTTCGTCGGTTTCTGGCGGGACGATTTTTGGCGGGACGATGCGTTGCGCGTTCGGTAGAGACGCGTTCGGTAGAGACGCGATTAATCGCGTCTCTACGATTAATCGCGTCTGTACATGCCCATCCACCAATTTATCAATTATCAAAATGCCGTGAATGTGGTTTGGCATTACCACAAATTCATCGAATTTTATAAAGGGGAAATGTTCTGGTATTTCATACCAATATTTTTCAGCCAATCTGCCCATTTCAGAAAATAACATTTTACCACCCTCAATTTCCCCAAAATAATGGTCACGATTTTTTGTGCAAATGGTGATGAAATACATTCCATTGCTGCCATAATCCCAAGTTTGCAATCTGGCAGACGGTATTCGATATTTCCCTTGGAATTTTTCCATCAGTTACCCCTTACGACTTATTTCCACCCCATCGCATATCGCTTCCTTTAGCACTTCCTGGTCTATTTCCTGTAGCTTTTTGAACTTAATACAATATCCAGTTACGGTCGCTTTGCCAATTTTCTCTTTATACATTTTTGATAAGTGCATTTTATCATCAATGCCTAGAATGTAAATGGATATCCCGGTTGTGTTTGAGCTAAGTCCAATCTGGTAAAATTCCTTTGATGTTCCATCAACATATTGAATATGGTGCAGTCCGTATCCAATATTAGGATTAGAAACTACTTTATCATCGCTGTTTTTCCCATCCAGGAACCATAGTTTTGACGTAGGCATGAGTTCCAAAATAATGTGGTGCAAACGTTCCATTTCGCTGCGCTTAGGTTCCGGCAGACTAGATAAATAGATTTCAATTTGCATTTGCACTTCCATAAACATTATGCTTTTCTAAAAAAATTTTGTTTGATGATAAAAAGATTCATTTCTCCCGGCGAGTATCTCCACCTATTCAATCTCATACTCCCCACATCGGATAACCTACTCCCACCATCGGATACCATAAACCGACCATCGGATAGCATGAACTGACCATCGGTTCCCGTACTCCCCCCATCGGATAACGTACTCCCACTATCGGATACGATGAACTGGCCATCGGATAGCATACTCCCGCCATCGGATAACGTACTCCCACCATCGTATTTCCTTTTGCCAGTCTCCGCAAAAACGCGCACACCACAACTTTCTTAAACTGAATTTTTGCAACGAAGGCTTAGCCTACCTTCCTCGTCCGCCACATACTTCCAAAGCGCTACCAAATGCGTAGCCTGCACCATCTTCCCTCTATTCATTAAATCCAATAATTCAGAAAAAGAAAACAAATGCACCGATATTTCTTCGGATGGCTCCGGCTCAGGTGACGACAGCAGTTCCACATCGGTTGCCAAAAAAGTGATTGCCCAATTATCAGAGGTTGCAGGGTTGGGCGCAGTGCGTAAATATTCCTTCCAGGTGCCGCCGCCATATCCCGTTTCCTCCATCAGTTCCCGCTTTGCAGCATCCAAAGGCGTAGCATCTGTTTCATCGGTCACGCCGGCGCATAATTCATAATCTGCCTGACCCAGCGCGTAGCGAAATTGCTTCACCACCACAAACTTGTTCTCTTTAGTAATGGCAATCACGTTTATCCACGTCGGGTATTCCAGCACAAAATATTTTGGGATAACATGCCCGCTCGCAATCTGCACTTCATCCTTCCGCACGGTGAGCCAAGGTTCTTTATGCACGTAAACGGAGGAAAGCACCTTCCAGCCATCGGGCAATGGTTTTTGTTCAGGCATGTGCAGTTGCTAAAATTCTCTTTTCAGTTTATAAAACACAGCTTTATCTTCCTCTGCATAAAAACTAATAAGGTTCATGTTTTTAAGGATGAAGTTGCGAAGCTGCTCTGAATTGGAAAAATGTTCGGGGAGTTCTTTAGAAAGCGGTTTTAGCTCAAAGCTTTTGCCGGATGAATCAATATCAATGCGGTAGAGAAAGTATTTCTTAGAGCTGTCAGAAAATACATTCAGAAACATAATGGCTCGCACTTCCGAAATAAATGCGCTATAACGCGCCACATCGCCCATGGTGTTCACCTGCACAATATCATACTGCGTAGGGGATGCTTCAGTGACCGTGTAATGATTATATACTTCGTCAGGACTTTCCCACCTGCCCAAAAACTTTTTTTCAACCGGAAATGTGGGCTTGCTAATGGGCACGGAAGACTCGTAAGGACAACCCATTAAACACAGGCAAAACACCAGCAGCAAACCAAGCGAAGCAAATATTTTCATTCAAAAAACAGTTCAGGAAAAACGACTGCCGCGAAAATAATCGCTTCCTAAAAGCAAGCCTAAAAGCAACCACTCATTTGCAAAGGGTTTAACACTAAACTTCCATTCCAGCCGGCAACGACACAAAAAACGTGGTGCCTGCATTTTCAACACTTTTAAACCAAATCCTGCCAATATGCGCTTCCATTATTTGCCTTGAAATTGCCAACCCCATCCCAAAAGGTTTTTCGCCGGTGGTGCCATATCGTTTTGCTTCAGTGAAAAGGTCAAAAATCTGGTCTTTAATTTTTTCAGGAATGCCAATGCCTTTGTCTGTAATGGCAATAAGCGCGTGGTTTGCATCTTCTGACAACGTTATTTCAATCTCACTCCCGGCATTGCTGAATTTTATTGCGTTCGTAACCAGATTGGCAATCACGCGGCTCACCTTTTCTGCATCCACCATTGCTACTAAAGGCTTTGGGGGAAGCTCCAGTTTTATTGTTTGCTCTTTTTCTGCCGCCCTAAATTTCAGAATGCCCGTTTGGCGGGTCAGCAATTCGTTTAAATCGGTAGGTTCTTTCTTCAGGGTTTTGTCTTGCAAAATGGCGGTGGCTTCCAGTATCTCTTTGCTGAGCGTAAGGGAGTGCTGACTGGCCGATTTTATCATTCCAAGTTGCTCCAGTTGTTCTTCGTTGAGTGCAGCATCCCGCAACATCAGTTCTGAAATAGCGTGGATGGCACCGGCAGGACTTCGGAGGTCGTGGGCAACTACGCGCATAATCTTGTCCTTCTCCCGATGGCTGTCTTCCAGCTTTTTGGCAGTTTCTTCCAGCGTATGTTTTTGTTTTGAAACCCGATGGTTGAGGCTTTGAAGTATCCGCATATATCGCCTTGTGCGCCGGAGGTTATAGACTACAAACACCACCACACACAATCCCGCAACCGCAAAGCCAATGGCAATAAACAAAAACTTCCTTTCCGTTTCACGGTCCCTTTGCATGGCGTTCAGGTTATACCGCGCTTCCATATCGCTCAGCCTGCTTTTTATGTTCAGTGAATTAAGCGTGTGGTAAGATGCATTAATCGAATCTTCAAGCCGCTGATGCGCTGTGAGGTATTGAAGGGCTAATGAGGGATTACTGGTTTCATAAAAAAGCGCCATCATGGCGTTCCAGCCCGATTCCACTTGTGCATCCGGTGTTTTTTGGATGGCATTGTGCACTTCGTCCAGCGTGTTTTTCATTGCCTCCGGCTTTCCGGTGAGGTGATAAATCTCCGCAAGTTTTAAGGTAGATATCAGCGCGTCGTCCAGTTCTTTCCGGTATTTCCTTTGGATGCTGATGCTTTCGTTTAAAAGGTTTTCCGCCTTGCCATAATTTTTCTCTGCCGCGAAGGCACTCGCCATGTTTCCTTTTATCACCGCGCGGGCTACTTGCATTAAATCCATTTGCTCCCATGTTCGGGATTTTTCTTTTTCAGAGAGATAATTTAATCCGCGCTGATAATAAAACTTCGCACTGTCCATTGCGCCGGAATTAAAAAAGCAAAGCCCGATGTTGTTGTACAATTCCTGAATGCGGTAAGTGTAGGTAAACACCTCATCGCAGGGAGATAAAGATTGCATTGCCTGCTTAAAATACCACGCAGCATCTTCAAAATTCTGCTGCCGGTAAAGCACCATTCCAATCCGGTATTCATAACCACCCATAATGCAGGAGTTGGGCGATGCCTTCCCTTTTTCTTTCCCTTTGTAATAGAGTTGATACGCTGCTTCATAGTTTCCCAGCTTGTATTCCACATCTCCTTTTAAAAACAACGCTTCTGCATGTTGGTCAGCCAGCCAGGCATCTGTTTCATGGCGCTGCACTATCAGCAACATCGTGTCGGCGAAATGCGTAGCAGCCTCCAGGTCGTTATTTATTTTCAGGGATTCGTTGTAGAGGAGGTAATAATACTGAAGGCTGTCGTGCACGGACAACGCACTTTTTTTTGCAATCGCGGCTTCAAGGTATTTCTTTGGGCTTGCAAATAGTTTTTCGTCTGCACGCTGCGTGCTGCTCAAAAACACCGTGTCGAAGAAAACACCATTTGCGTGTTTAGGCGGCGGGTCGTTGGGTGCGGTGCAGGCAAGCCAGCAAAAGGCTATTATCCACACAAAAACTTTAGGCTTCTTAAAGGCAGAAGCCACACTTCTTAAACAGGGAAATTGCATTAAAATCGTTAGCGGGATTGGGGGCCTAAAAATAGGCTCCCATTCTTTACAATCCTTTGTCCATCTATCATTGCCTAACCTTGCACCTTCATTTTCATTCCCAGTTCCTCAACCGCTCTCTTTGCATGAAACCACGTTTTTTCATCCTCATTTTATGTTGCGCCATCCTTACCCAACAGGCGGCAGCCCAAAGCAACCTCCCGGCAGAAAAAACAAGCCTCCAATACAACCTCAACGAGGAAGGAACGCACTACTTCAAGGCTACGTTTATGAATCAAACCTGGCTGCGCTACAACCAAAACAACCCGGGAACCAAAGAAAACGATGAACCGAAAACAGACAATTTCGGGGTAGGATTACGCCGCACGCGCATACAGTTATACGGCCAGCTAACAGACAAAGTCTTCCTTTATTTTCAGTTTGGGCAAAACAATTTCAATGCAGTTTATAACTCGTCAGGAAACCGAAAGATTGCGGCATTCTTTCACGATGCTTTGTGTGAATACAAGCTCTCGCGGGGCAACCAGCTTAAAATCGGGGCGGGCTTAACGGTCGCTAATGGATTGTCGCGTTTTTCCCAGCCAAGCGTAGGCACTATCATGACGATGGATGTGCCCGTTTTTGCGCAATCAACCGTCGACCAGACGGATGAGTTTAACCGCAAGCTCTCCCTTTATGCCCGCGGGCAAATCAGCCATTTTGATTACCGGATTTTAATCAGCGATCCCTTCCCCATTTCTTCCAACGGTGCGCCCGTGCCGCCCATTTCCACGAATGCAACATTCAATTCGCGAAGCACAAACAAGCAATATTCAGGCTACTTCATCTGGCAGTTTTTGGAGCACGAAAGCCACCTGACGCCTTACATGACCGGAACGTATTTAGGCTCCAAAAAGGTGCTCAATCTTGCCGCCGGATTCATCTTTCAAAAGGATGCGATGTGGAGATTAAACAACGCGGCGGATACAGCCACCGAAAACCTGCGGCACCTCGCCGTTGAGGCGTTTTTAGACATGCCCCTCCATGCCGGAACCGGGGATGCCATTTCTGCATACGCTGGTTATTTCAACACAAACTACGGCAGCAATTACCTGCGCTATAATGGATTAATGAACCCCGCCAACGGCACCACGTTAACTGCCCAAAACAGCATCACAGGGCAGGGACCGACGTTCGGAAACGCCCTCCCGATGTTCGGGACAGGCAGCGTGGTGTATGCACAAGCCGGATATTTATTACCAAAAAACCTGGAGGTGGGCAAAGGGAAATTAATGCCTTATGCATCTGCCACGCTGGCGAAGTTTGATCGCTTGCAGGGGCTGCCAACTAACTCCTGGAATGCCGGAGTGAACTATTTTATCAAAGGGCACAGCGCCAAGCTATCCATCGACTGGCAAAACCGCCCCACATATTTGGTTATCAATGCAAACACAGTGGTGAAAAGCGAACGAAAGAATGCCTTTACTGTGCAATATCAGATTGCGTTTTGAGGAGCCTTTATTTTTCCTTTTGGAGATGTTATCGGGAGATTTAGACATTTGAGCAGAACACATGAAGATGCAAACTGAACACCAGAAGACGCCAACTGAAGACCGGAAATCCCCACTTGATAACCCAAAGATGCCATCTGATGAAATAGAGGCAGTACAATCGAAACACTTTTTCTAATCTTTCCGGGGCTGAATGTTGCATTTGGATTAATAAATAATACAGTTTCATTTCCCGGTTTCCATTCCATTTCATTAAGTAGGGTAAGCATAAATGGCATTTGTTTCATTTATTCATTCAATCAATGCCTGGCATAAAGCATAATCATCTTTTTAAGAGAAATAATACCAACTGGACATCTATATTAGGCATGGTATTTGTATCTAATTCTGCATGGCTAAAAGACTTTTAATTACGGTTAATGAGAGCGAAGTGATGCTAAGACGCTTTATAAAAAGGCTCCTTTCCATCATCGTCCCCGCCTCAAAATGCTTCGTTGCATTTTAAACGGCGAAACAGCATCAGCAGCGTTGGCGGCAGCTACAGGTTCCAGCACTGATTCTATTGCACTCTGGAAAAAGGCGTATCATCAAGGCGGGCTGCAGGCGCTGCTAAGTGACGGGCGGGGCGGAGATTTCCGATCAGGGATGAGCGAAGAGCAGAAACAGAAAATTGAGCAGAAGCTCCACGTTGCCGAAGGTGCGCTTACCTCCTATAAACAAGCGCAACGCTGGCTTAAAGAAGAGCTTAATCTGGATAAGAATTATGACGCCGTTTATAAATACCTGAAGCGAAATCATGGCACCAAACTAAAAGTGGGACGAAAAAGCCACGTAAAAAAAGACGAAGCGGCGGTAGCCGTTTTTAAAAAACCTACCCCGGCTGCTAAAACACATTAAGAATACGAAGTTTCGACTTTCTGATACTAAGTCTTTGTCCGTTTATTTGATGGATGAAAGCCGTTTTGGCTTATTGTCCATACAGCGGCGTTGTTTGACAGCGAGAGGCATAAAGCCTATCGTGCCTTATCAGCACCGTTTCAAAAACTTTTATCTTTTTGGTGCCTATGCCCCCGTTAGTGGCGACCATTTTACGCTTGAAATGCCTTACTGCAATACCGATTGCTTTGAAGCGTACCTGACAGCCTTCTCTGAACGAAGACCGGATGAATTTAAGGTATTAATACTTGATAACGGAGCGTTCCACAAGGCAAAACGGCTAAATATTCCTTCAAACATAGCATTGCTCTTTCTGCCGCCTTACAGCCCTGAACTAAATCCTGCCGAACAAATCTGGCAATACATCAAAACCAGAATTGCCAATCAAATATTCGATACCCTCGAAACCCTCGCCACCACAGTAGGCCGTATTGTCACCAACCTCAAGCCCGAAACTATTAAATCAATCACAAGCAGAAAATTTTATACACAATACGGAATTTAGATGTCCAAATGGTAATAATGATTGAAGACGCCCCTTTGCTATCTCTTTAAAAAGAAATAATAATTGTAGCTGCAACAATGCTATCAAACAAAAAGAAGATGTTGTTTAATACTGCCGCTATGCCATCACCCAAAAAGAAAAATGACACCCTGCGGAGGTAGGATATCATTTATGAATGCCCAATGAAATATTGTGGGCGGAGACTAGTTTCTATGAGCGTTCTTTAATAATCTAATAACGCACGGATGGCAACTTTCACTTTCTCAGCGCTGGGAAGCATTGCCGCTTCAAGCCCCATGTTCATGGGCACGGCAGGTAAATTCAACGCACCCATGGTTTGCACCGGCGCATCAAGCTGATAGAAACACTCCTGGCTTATCCTGCCCGCCACTACCTCGCAAAAGGAATTGGCTAATTGCTCTTCGGTAAGCACCAGGCATTTTCCATGTTTGCGCACGGTATCAAACACCAGCTTTTCGTCCCATGGGGAAATAGTGCGGAGGTCTATTATTTCCACGCTGCCTTCAAAATCTACCGCAGCATTTTTTGCCCAGTGTACACCCATGCCATAAGTAATAATGCAAAGGGATGCGCCGCTTTCAATAGCTTCCTGGCTTGCCTGAACGACGGATAAACCTTTCCCGAAAGGGAGCACATAATCTGCAGCGGGTTCTATGGTTTTGGCATCGTCGGTACCGGGCACTTTGCTCCAGTATAAGCCCTTATGTTCCAGCATTATTACGGGGTTTGGGTCGAGGAATGCCGCCTTCATTAAACCTTTAAGATCCGCCGCGTTGCTAGGATACGCTATTTTAATTCCTTTTATTGTCGCAAGGGTGCTCTCTACGCTCCCGCTGTGGTAAGGCCCTCCCCCGCCATAAGCCCCAATGGGCACGCGGATGATGCAGGACACCGGAAACTTGCCGCAGGTGAGGTAGCAGGATTTACTGATTTCCGTAACCAGTTGGTTAATGCCCGGGTAAATATAATCGGCAAACTGAACCTCCACAATAGGTTTCAAACCAACGGCTGACAGCCCCACGGTGGAACCGATAATGTATGCTTCCTGAATGGCAGTATTGAAAACGCGGTGGTCGCCAAACTTATCAGCTAACGTTGCCGCTTCGCGGAAGACGCCGCCCAGCCGCCTGCCCACATCCTGTCCAAAAAAAAGGGCATTGGGATGCTCCTGCAAAATCTCTTCCACCGCATGAAGGGCTGCATCCACCATTACTACTTTTTCCCTGCCCTCGGGCTGCCTTGTGCCCACCTCTTCCGTAACGGGGTTTGGCGCAAATACAAAGTCTGAAACCGTAGCGGGATCCGGGTCCGGCGCGGCAACTGCTGCATTAAACTCTTCGGCTACAAATGCCTTCCGCGAAGCTTCCATTTCATCCAGCGTAGCTTCTTTTACGCCCCGCTGAAGGAGTATTTTTTTGAGCTTGGGCGCAGGGTCGTTCAGGGCGTGCATTTCAAGATCTTCGGCAGTGCGGTACCACTCTTTGCGGACGCCCGAAGTGTGGTGACCAAGCAATGGCACCTTCGCATGAACGAGGATGGGCTTGCGTTCACGGCGCACCCAATCGAGGGTGTACTCCATTGTTTTGTAACTGTCCACGAAGTCGCTTCCGTTCACTTTTACGCGCTCCATTCCTTTAAATCCTGCGGCATATTCATAAGCATTCATCGTGCGGGCTTCTTCTCCTTTCACGGAAATGCCCCAGTCGTTATCCTGAATCAAATAAATAATGGGCAATTGGTGCAGGCAGGCAAATTGAAAGGCTTCTGCAACCTCTCCTTCAGTAACGCTTCCATCGCCAAGGGAACAAATAACCACCGGGGGCACTTCATACTGGCTCAGGCGTTGCTGCTCGCGGTATTGAATGCCTTGTGCAATGCCTGTGGTTGGGATTACCTGCATTCCGGTGGCGCTGCTTTGATGAATAATAGTGGGTACGCCATCGCGGCGGATGTTGGGGTGATTGTAATATTCTCTGCCACCGGTAAAAGGGTCATCGCCTTTGGCAAGAAGCTGCAGCATCAGCTCATAAGGCCTGAAACCGAGACCCAGCATCATGCTTTCATCGCGGTAATACGGACTCACAAAATCGCAGGGCTGAAGGAGGAAACCCGTAGCAAGCTGGATGGCTTCGTGACCTAAAGAAGTGCTGTGTACATACTTGCAGATGGGGCGGTTATCGTCATAGATTTCAGCCATTGCTTTTGCGGTCATCATTAAATCATAAGCGCGGAGCAAAGTTTCTTTGGAGAGCATATCGCTAAGGTTTTCTTTTGGAGCAGGCTTTTGGAAGTTTCGCTGCAAAGATGAAAAGAAGGCGTTCATTCTTAGAAAGTAAAAGGATTTTGGGGCGGCAAAGATGGGTCGGTGAAAGATGATTGCGGCACGGGGGCAAAGGTACATTTTAGAAATGCCGTTGGTGGTTAGGGAAGAGAACAACTATTTTTGCGCCGACTAAAAATGCTGTATGCAAACGTTTGATTTCAGGAGATTACTGCCTCATTTATACATAGTTCTGGGTTTTGCGCTTTTCGCATTGCTGTTTAGTTATCCCGCATTGCAAGGAAAGGTTTTAAGCCAGGGCGATGTGATTAACTGGAAGGCGATGTACCATGAAACAGAAACCTACCACGACTCCACAGGCATCAATGCACTTTGGACGAACAGCATGTTTGGCGGCATGCCGAACTACACGATTGGCATACCGGAATCAAACAACTACCTGGGGTACATCCAGACAGGCATACAAAGCATTCTGGTGAAGCCGGCCTATTTTATTTTCCTTGCGCTGCTGGGTTTTTACATCCTGATGCAGGTGATGCGGATAGACCGGTGGGTAAGCATTGTGGGGAGCCTTGCCTATGCTTTTGCTACCTACAATATCATCCTGATTATAGCAGGTCACGACACTAAAATGATTGCTATTGCTTACCTGCCTGCGGTGCTTGCCGGGTTAATAATGATTTACAATGGGCGATGGCTTGGAGGGAGCGCCGTGCTGGGAGTGTCGTTGGTTTTAATGGCAAGCAGTCTTCACTATCAGGTGCTTTATTATGCGCTTTTCGTGTTTCTTTTTTACGTGGTGGGCAGGTTCTTCATCACCATCAGGAACAAAGGCAACCTGGCGCATTTCTTCATCGCCTCGGCAATTGCTTTGGTTGTTTCAGCGCTTGCTGTGGGCACCATAATGGGTTCTTTGCTCACCACCCGGGAATATGCCAAAACCACAATGCGCGGCGGCGAAAGCGAAATGACTATAGGACACGATGCAGGGAAAAAAACCGGCGGGCTGGATAAAGATTACGCCTTCGCATGGAGCAATGGCATTGGTGAAACGTTTTGTTTGATAGTACCTTATTTGTATGGCGGCAGCAGCAGCGAGCCGATTGAAAAAGCGCCGGAGTCAGAGGCATTGGTGGGCGGGCAAGCAGCTTCGTTACCGTTGTATTGGGGTCCGCAGCCGTTCCTTTCGGGTCCCGTTTATTTTGGAGCGGTTGTTTGTTTTCTTTTTGTTTTAGGATTAATGGTGGTGCGCAGTCCTTATAAATGGTGGATAGCCGCCCTTTGCGCATTAACGATAATGATGAGCTGGGGAAAGCATTTTCCGGCGTTTAATTACTTCCTGTTCGACCATTTGCCTATGTACAATAAGTTCCGTATTCCTTCGATGATATTGATTGTGCCGCAGTTGCTGTTTCCTTTGCTGGGCGTTTGGGGATTGATGGAAATAGTGCGCGGAAACATTCAGGGCGAGGAGCTTTGGAAGAAGATAAAACTGGCAGCCATCCCCACCGCGGGCTTATGTATTCTTCTTGCTTTCGGCGCTTCAGCCTTCTTTGAATTTTCTAATCCTGCCACAGATTCAAGATTGCCAGAACAACTGATTGGTGCGATTAAAAGCGACCGTGCAAGTCTTGCTCAGAAAAGTGCTTTTACCAGTGCTGTGTATATTCTTTTAGCTGCGGGATTGCTTTGGGCATTTGCGAAGAGTAAGGTCAACAAAACCATACTTATTGGTGGCATCGGGTTGCTAATTGCGATTGACCTTTTATCGGTTGCGAGTAATTATTTAGGAGAAGACAATTACCAGGATGCCACTGATTATGAAGCATTGTTTCAGCAGCGCCCCGTAGACCAGCAAATCCTCCGCGACCCTGACCCTTATTACCGCGTGCTGGATGTTACGAGAGATGTTTACAATGATGCTACGCAGGTGTACTGGCATAAATCCGTGGGTGGTTATTCTCCAGCCAAAATGGAAATCTATCAGGACCTGATAGACATTCATCTTGGCGGTGTGCAGTCGGGCGGCAAATTCAATGCTTCAGTCCTCAACATGCTGAACACGAAATACATTATTGCAGGGCAGGCAGGACAGGAAGGCGTGATTCCAAACCCTGATGCAGCGGGCAATGCGTGGTTTGTAAATGAAGTGAAAGAAGTGAAAACAGCGGATGAAGAAATTATGAGCCTGAAAGGAAATGCGCTTGGCGATACGGTTCAGAATCAGAATGCATTTGACCCTAAAAAAACGGCGGTTATCAGAACAGAATTTGCGAAGCAGCTACAAGGATATGGTTTCGAAAAAAACAGTGCGGCATCTATTGCGCTCACTAAATACGGACTGAATGATTTAAGCTACACTTCGAGCAACAGTAAAAATGGTTTAGCCGTGTTTAGCGACATTTGGTATCCGTATGGATGGGAAGCGAGTGTGGATGGAAAGCCTGTGAAAATACTGCGGGCGGATTACGTTTTGCGGGCGATAAAAGTGCCTGCCGGAAACCATACCATTGAATTCCATTTCCGCCCTAAAAGTTTCAATACCGGAAATACGATTGCCATGATAAGCAGTTTGTTGCTGATAGGCTTGATTGCTGCTGCACTGGTGCAATTATTCCGCGCGAAACGAAATCATGAAACGGATTCAGTAGTAAGGAATAAAAGTTGAGACAAGCCCTGAAAGGGCGACATACAGTAGCGATGGGCATCGCCCATCGAACCTGAAAGGGCAGCAGATATTAACGTGGGGCATCGTCCATCGAACCGTACCAAATGCGTGAAGAAACAAGCAGCATATTGAAAAATACTTTCGGGCTTCGCAAGGATGTTCCGTTCAGTTTTTATGTGCTTGATTTCTTTTTCAGAAAAATTTTGCGTCACAATGCTGCTACAAAATGGGCAGTTCATTTCACGAGCACCCTTCATAATCCGGAGAAAATAAAAAGAGGGAAGCAGGTTTTTCCGGGCGATTCTCCAGGCGTTTACATCAATGCGAATAACGGAATGGAAATTGGCGACTACACGAACATTGGCCCGAATGTGGCATTGATTTCTGCCAATCACGATTTCATAAACAACGATGTGCAAACTGTTTCTTCTCCCATAAAAATTGGTCGTTTCTGTTGGTTTGGAAATGCCTCAACGGTGCTTCCTGCGGTAGTTTTGGGCGATTTTACGATTGTGGGAGCGGGCGCCATTGTTTCTAAAAGTTTTGCAGAAGGTTATTGCGTTTTAGCGGGTAATCCGGCGCGCGTTGTCAGACAATTAAACAGAGCAGCCTGTGAAGATTTTGCGCGGAGCAAATCCTGATTCATTCAGAAGGCAGGCATTTTCCATTTTCAGCATTAAGGCAATTCCTACACTCGGCAGTGTGCTGATTTTGATTTTATTTTCCCGTGCGCTGCCTTTCAGAGAATACGGTATTTATCAAAACTTCTGGATTCAGTTGGTGTTGCTAAGTGCGTTTGTGATGCTGGGAATTCCTACGCTTGCATTGACTTACAGCAGTGATGCCGTGTCTGCAATATTGAAGCAACTAAAAGCAGGTCATGTTGGAATTTGGGTAGCCTGGCTTTTCGTTTTTGCGTTGGCGTTTGGCATTTTTCAATCGCGCACAGGCATTGGTTTTCCGGTTTCTTTTTTGTTTTTCAGTTTTTATGGAATTGGATTTCTTGCAGAGAGTTTATTGCTGGCGCTGAAAAAATTCCGGTTCCTTACGGGATTGAATGTGGTTTACACGCTGCTGTTTATTGCGGTGCATTTTGGAGTGCTGCAGGGATTATTTGGGTTGCCGCAATTGTTTTTATTCCTGTTGATTTTAGTGTTTGGAAAGACGGTTTTCGCGGTGATATTTCTGCTTCAGTCGCAGCGAAAACTGCAACTTCTAAAAGCCGCAACCCCATTAAATCCGGATTTGGATGCGCTAAAAAAATTGTGGTTGCACTTGGGTATTTATGACATGCTGCAAATGCTCTTTAAAAGCAGCGACAAGTTTCTGATTTCGCTTTTACTAACGGCTAAAATATCCGCCATTTACTTTAATGGTGCGCAGGAAATTCTGTTGTTGCCCATTTTGTTGGGTTCCGTTAGCAGCGCAGCTTTGATGCAATTATCGATTCCTGCAACAAACCCCGTAACCCGCACTATTTATGTCGTAAACCGCACTGCATCTGTTATGGCGTCCGTGGTGTTTCCGCTGTTTTGCTTTTTGTTTTTCTTCAGGACGGAACTTTTTTCGGTCGTGCTTTCTGAAAAGTATTTACCCTCGGCAAGCATTTTTGCAGTGAGTCTTTTAGTAGTTCCATTGCGGGCTTATAGTTTCACGACCATCCTTCAAAACCAACATAAAGGCGCAGCAATGAATGTTGGCTCGCTGATGGATTTAATACTGGCGTTTGCCTTGTGTTATCCTTTGTATCGCTTGCTGGGCTTGCCGGGCGTGGCATTGGCATTTGTGGTGAGCACGTTTGCGCAGGCGATTTTTTATCTGGTTATTGCATCAAAAAGTATCTCCGTACCCATCTCGGCAATCATCCCCTGGAAAAATTGGATGTCGAAAATGCTTTTGTTTTTACCGTTGTTTTTTGGCGCTCACTTGCTGCTGCAACCGGCTTTGGACAAACTGTTTGTATTGATAGCAGGATTGTTGCTTTTGCTCATCACCTCCTTAATTTCATTACGCATTGAACTCCACAAATAACCTATTGCATGGCAAAACAAATGACGCTTCGCAACCTCAAAAACATTGAAAACACCGGCTTTGGCGGCAATAGCAATGCAGAAGGCGGCAGACTGACCAATAAAGACGGCAGCATAAATCTGGTGAAATCAGGAAAGCCATTTTGGGAGCGTATCAGTTTGTACCACACGCTTTTAAGGATGCACCGGTTGAAATTTCTGCTCTGCATTTTCTTCTTTTATTTTTTGCTCAATCTTCTTTTTGCTTCCGGCTACACTTTGCTGGGTGTCCAAAATCTTAGTGGTTCCGGTGAAGATTCAGATGGGATTATGAACGGATTTCTTCACGCTTTTTTCTTCAGTTCGCAAACGCTTACAACTGTCGGCTACGGGCACGTAAGCCCCATTGGTTTTTGGTCGAATGCGCTCGCCTCCATTGAATCTTTTGTAGGCATTCTTGCTTTTGCTTTGGTTACCGGTTTGCTTTACGGAAGGTTTACGCGTCCGCAGGCTTACCTGCTTTTTAGTGAAAACGTTTTGTTTGCTCCTCACAAAGGCGGCGTTGCCTTAATGGTGCGCACCGCCACTTTTAAAAACAATCACCTCACAGATGTGGAAGCACAATTAACGGCTGCCTTGCTTCAGGAGGAGGACGGAAAACAGATACGCCGGTTTTATCCCTTGCCACTTGAAATTCCTAAAATAAATTCCCTGGCGCTTAGCTGGACAATGGTTCATCCTGTTTCAGATGATAGTCCGCTTTATGGATTAACACAGGAAGAAATAAAAACCAAAGACCTGGAAATTCTGGTGTTTGTGAAAGGTTTTGACGACCATTTTTCAAACATTGTGCAGCAGCGAACTTCTTACACCACAGATGAAATTGTGTATGGCGCAAAATTCGCCCCCATGTTTCGCAGGGCAAATGACGGCTCGGCTACCATTTTGGAACTCGATAAAATCAATGCACATGAAAACGTTCCATTGCCGGTTCCTTCTACTGCAATTGCCTAATTTTGAACCATGTCTATCGCTTCAAAAACACTCCATTCAACGTCGTATTTTTTAGAAAGAGAAGAACAGTTTGGAGCACATAATTACCATCCGCTTCCGGTTGTTTTAACTAAAGGCGAAGGCGTGTTTGTGTGGGATGTGAAAGGCAAAAAATACTTCGATTTTCTTTCAGCTTACAGTGCCATTAATCAGGGGCATTGCCACCCGAAAATTATTGCAGCTCTGGTGGAACAGGCGCAAAGATTAACCCTCACTTCCCGCGCTTTCCACAGTGATGCTTTGGGTGAATTTGCAGAATACATTACCGGTTATTTTGGTTACGATAAAGTGCTGCCCATGAACAGCGGTGTGGAAGCTGTAGAAACTGCGCTGAAACTGGCGCGCAAATGGGCTTACGAGGTAAAAGGCATTGAAGAAAACAAGGCTGTTGTGGTGTGTGTTTCCAACAATTTTCACGGGCGCACTATCAACGTTATTTCCTTTAGCACCGACCCTTCTTCCCGCCAGGGTTTCGGTCCTTTTATGCCTGGCTATGAAGTGATTCCTTACAACAATATTGAAGCGTTACAACAGGCTTTAGAAAATAAAAACGTAGCTGCTTTTTTAGTGGAACCGATTCAGGGAGAAGCCGGCGTTGTTGTGCCTGAAGATGGTTACTTGCGGAAAGCTGCTGCGCTTTGTAAAGAAGCCAATGTTTTATTTCTGGCTGATGAAATCCAAACCGGACTCGCCCGCACCGGAAAAATGCTTGCCTGTGATTACGAAGATGTGCGACCGGACATTTTGATTTTAGGGAAAGCCTTGTCTGGCGGCGTTTTGCCGGTTTCAGCCGTGCTTGCCGATGATGAGATAATGCTCACCATAAAGCCCGGCGAACATGGTTCTACTTACGGCGGAAATCCATTGGCTTGCAAAGTGGCAATTGCTGCACTCGAAGTTTTAAAGGAGGAGAAAATGGCTGAAAATGCCATGGAGCAAGGCGTTTATTTGCGGCAGCAACTAAAAGCATTTCAGCATCCGTTTATTTCCATCGTGCGGGGTAAAGGATTGCTAAATGCCATTGTTATTAATCATCCTGATAAAAATGCCGCCTGGAAGCTTTGCCTGCTTTTAAAAGAAAATGGCTTTCTTGCAAAACCAACGCACGGTGATAAAATTCGCTTCGCTCCTCCACTTATTATTACGCGTCCGCAAATGGATGAATGCATTGCTATCATAAAAGAAAGCCTGCATCAAATGGAATCATGATTGCTGAAAAAAGTAGCTCCGGATTTTTAGATTATCTGCTTCATTTTCTTATCGGCGTTTCCGATGGTTTAATCGTTCCTTTTGCTTTGGCAATGGTAATGTGGAGTGCAGACGCAATTCCTTTTCAGATTTTTTTTTACGGAACCGTTTTTACCTGCGGAAGCGCCCTCATTTTTAGTGTGGTCAATTTCTTTTCTTCACGTTCTTTAATGTCTGTATCGCATCATAAGGACAATCCTTTGCTGCTAAAAAAAATGGGGTTTTCTGAAACAGAAACCGCTCACATACTGGAAGAAAGCAAACAGGAAGATGCTGCCTGGCAACAAATGATTTCACTGCATCAGCCCAAAATGCTGAATGACTTTGAAAGATTCTTAGTTGCAGTGCTTTGTGGCGTCGGATATTTTTTGGCGGGAGTAGCCATCTTGCTGCCTTTTCATCCTTTTTTTGATGCCGTAAGTCCTGTAAATCACAGCATTGCCATTGCACTTTTTGGAGCCTTTTTTTGCGGTGGAATGAAGGCAACCATCACCGGTGTGTCGTTCCTGAAAGGCGGGCTGCGCTTGCTTTTGCTGGCTGCATTTAGTGCTATAGCCGCTTACTTTTTAGCGCATCTTTTTGTGGATGGCTTATAGCAATTCCAGTTCCGCAAGTGCACCTTTTGGGTAAGCTATTTTTTCTAAATAAAGCCCATGTCCGGGAACGCTGAAATCGGCTCTGCGGCAATCTTTTGCGTCTATGATTTCCTTAAAATCAGCTACCGTTATTTTTCCCCTTGCTGCCTGAAGTTGCGTGCCTACTAAAGCTCTCACCATCCCTCTTAAAAACCGGTTGGCAGTCACGGTAAAATGGAGTTGGTCTTCTATTCTTTCCCACTTCGCTTCAAAAATGTTGCATTGAAAGGTGTGATTCTGCGCATTCCGTTTTGCAAAGCTCTCAAAGTCTTTTGTTTGAAGTAAAAATTGAGCTGTTTCGTGCAGAATAGATTCATCTAGGCGGTAAGGAAAATAATAAGCGCGTTTATGATGAAAAGGATTTTTCATGGAGAAAATCCGGTAACGGTAGCTTCTTGAAATGGCATCAAACCGCGCATTAATATCATCTCGCAGTGCCTGAAAAATTTTATTTACAGAAACAGTGAAAGGCAAAACAGCATTGAGTTTGTAATGAAATTGCGGATGCAGTTCTCCATCAAAATCGAAGTGATAATAATTAGCCAGTGCATGAACGCCTTCATCCGTGCGGCTTGCGCCAAGTGTTTCCAGGTTTTTTCTGAACAAAGTGGAGAGTGCCTTGTTTAAAACGCCCTGCACGGTTTCGGCATTTTCCTGCACCTGCGACCCATGAAAGGCGGTGCCATTATAACTCACTTCCAAAACGTAACGTGCCATAAAAAGACGGCGAAAATAACCTTACCTCTTTCCTTATTAGAGTGCAATGCACGGCGGCAAAAACTTCGTATGTCACAACTACGTAAAAGAATAGTCATAGAAAATGGATTGTCTAAAAGATTGTCCTACTTTGTGTGGGATGAAACCTGTGGGAAATGCTATTTTTTCTTAAAACTCAACCCCATTTTTATGAAACATACTTTACTTCTCCTTTTCTTAACGCTGAATGTACCTATTGCTTTTGCGAAAGAAACCACCTCGTCACTTCCAGTTGTCTATCCTTATTTTACCATCAGCCAGGTGGGTGGTAATCCTTCGCCATCCATCGCCACTTCGCGTATTATCGGGCAATCTTATTTCCGTTTTAAAGGCCAAAGTTTCGTTCCGCAGGATTCAATTACTTACAATTATTCTTTTGGGCGAAGCGGTGAATTAAGTCCCGACCTTGGCGATGAATATGTGCAGTTTGAAACAAGTGTCACTTATCTTTTCAACACTGCTACGCAACAAAATTATCCGCGCTTCCGCCGCTATCAGGATTTTGATAACGCCGGAAAATCCGTTTCTTACAACTGCCAAAAATGGGATTTCGGCTTCTCCAACTGGAAAGACAGCGCCCGATATTTCTACACTTACAATGGCAGTCAGCAGGTTTCCAGTACTTCATTTGATTTATGGTATGGCTCCGCAGGCTGGGTTCCGCATGTTTACTACAACAACCTTTTTAATCCTGACGGCAGCATTGCAGAAATGAATTCCAACATTTACCGGATTGCGTTCACTTACGACATTTACGGGTATTTGCAGCAACAAACGGAACAAGTAAAAATTACCCCATCATCTCCATTTTCCAACCTGCAAAAAAACATTTTTACATACGCCGCAGGCAACCAAATACCTGACACGCAAATCACTCAAAAGTGGGTGAACGGTGCCTGGGAAAATCAGGAAAGACGAGTGAATATTTTTTCAGCCAATCAGCTTATTGAAACCATTACGTTTACCTGGGATAACACCTGGATTCCTGCTGTGAAAAGCATTTTTACTTACGACGTGTTAGGGAACAAAGTGGAAGAGTTGGTGCAGGTAATGTTGAGCAACGCCACTTTTGAAAATGCGGAACGATCCATCTGGAGCTACAATGCGGAAAATCAGCCTGTATTATTCCAAACGGAAACATGGAACGAGCAAGATAGCAGCTGGACTTCTACAGACGGTGATGTGCTTTACCGTTTTCATTATGAAATCTTCAACCCCGCTGCCATAAAGGATTTGAAAGCAATTGCCGATGTGGTTTTGTTTCCGGTTCCGGCTAATGATGTGGTTCATCTGAAAGTTGCTTTTTCAAAACCGCAGCAAAGTATTGTTCAGGTTTATGACATGCAAGGCAGGGAGGTATTCCAATCTGTTGAAGGCATAAACTCAATACTTTTAAAAGATGTTCCGGTACAATCATTTCCTGCCGGACAATATTTCATCTCCGTGAAAGGAAAAGAAGAAGAAGCGCACCGCACTTTTACCATAGTCCGGTAAAATTTTTTCGGAAATTTTGGTAATGGAACTGTTTTTGCAAAAGGCTGTTTGCCCTCAAGGCATTCATCTGATTTTAAAAATGGAAAACAGTACCTCTTATTTTATCTACGCCCTTTCTTATCTCTTCCTTGCTGCATTCGTTGCGTTTCTTTTGTTTGGCTTTCTGAAAGGAATATTTGCTGAAAAAGAAATGCGCCTTCGGAAAAGGCGCAAGTACTCTTAAAATACAATAAAATATCGGGGTTGGATTTGCGGCGGTTTACGCTGCTTCCTGCAATCTTCGTTGCGACTGGAAAACAGGCATGTTCTTCCGGCTTTTTATTTCTTTATTGGTTGCGTTTGCAAAGTTTGATGCAGATGCTATGAAGGAACTTACTGCCATGTAGCTTTTAAGAAGTATTGAAGTTGCGAATTGTGCCATGATGTTTGTGTTTTAAGTTTTTTGAGGGTGCTTATTTTGATAAATGCTTACAGGTGGGTGATGGTGATGATGCAGGAAAGGATGCTGATGTAAATCAGGATTTTGGGAAGGATGGTGGCGCTTTTCATGTCGTTTCTTTTTGTTGACACAAAGGTGCGCTTGCTCACAGCCGTGAGGAAATTTTTGGGGCTGCTTAACCCTGTTTTTGTAACTGCTTAACCGCCGCTTAAAACCGCATTAACCGGTTGTTAGCAGCTCAACGGGCGATGCTGAAGAAGCAGGAATTTGAAGAGGAGACGAGAAATGATTTTTACCACACCAGCTGCTTTACCCTTGGGTCGGATTGAAGGTGTTTCATTTGCCGCTGAATGCCCGGCGCACGCCATCTTACGCGTTTGCTCAAAGGCACTACGGTAAACTTTTTAGGATTAGGAAGGCAAGCAATAATCATCGCAGCTTCGCTGGCAGAAAGGCTTTTTGCAGACTTCTTAAAATAAGCTTGTGCTGCGGCTTCGATGCCGAAAATGCCTGGCCCCATTTCAATCACGTTCAGGTACACTTCAAGGATACGCTGCTTGCCCCACGCCCACTCAATCAACCGTGTGTAAGCTGCTTCCGGGGCTTTGCGTACATAACGTGAAAAGCCGCTGCCCTGCCATAAGAAAACATTCTTTGCTGTTTGCTGCGTGATGGTACTTGCAGCGCTGCCACGCGGTCTTTTCTTTTTTGATTTTGCGGGATTCTTGCCAAGACTTTTTTCAATTGCCTTCCAATCGAAGCCATTATGGACGGGAAATAATTGGTCTTCACTGGCAATAGCGGCAAGCTTTACGTTAGGTGAAATTTCATCCCAGCTCACGTAATCTCTCTTTAAACCATAGCCATCTGTAAGTGCCCCGATTTGCGTGAGCGTGATGGGAGGCATTATCCATTTGCACAGCACCATGTAACCCAATGAAAGCATTAAAAGGACTAACACAGGTTTTAGGAAAAACCGCCAAAATGGATTGCTGCGTTTTGTTGATTTTGCCATGAGAGTGTGTGTGATGAAATTGCTTTGGAAAAGCGGGCGTTTAAAATCGGAATGAATCCATCTTCTAAAGACCTTAGTAAGCAGGTTCAAAACAAAGCTATTTCACCAGTTTCATCTCATCCAAAAGCCAGCCTGCACCACCAAATTTTTCGATAATAAACAGCGTGTAACGAACATCAAGGGAAATATTCCGGCAAAGCCTGGGATCGAAATAAAGATCGCTCATGGTGCCTTCCCAAATACGGTCGAAGTTGGTGCCGATGAGTTCCCCTTTTGCATTTAAAACCGGAGAACCGCTGTTGCCACCTGATGTGTGGTTGGATGCAATAAATGCGAGCGGAACGGTGGTTTCATTCGGAGCATTCGATTTTTTAATTCCCCAGCGCCCGTAATCTTTTTTGGCGTAGAGTTCTAGCAGTTTTTTGGGCACGGTAAATTCTTCAACGTTCGGGTTGTTTTTGGCGATGGCTTCTTCGAGGTTTGTCTGGAAAGAATAACCGGCGTCGCCTTCCGGATCAATGCCCTTGATTTCTCCGTAAGTGAGGCGCAAAGTGAGGTTGGCATCGGGGTATAAATCCTGGTTGGTAACAATGCGCGTGGGGATGGCATTCTTGTCAGGAATGGCGGTGATTTTTGGAGCGGATAAAACGACAGAATCGGGATTGGCGTAGGCTTCAGGATGCGTCATTGCATCGGGCGGCGCGGGCATCATGCTTTCTGCAATGCCTTGCTGCAGGCGCATTTGAGCGCGCATGTAAAGGCGGTTATTGTAAGCGAGGTCTGCATTGTAATTGTTGATAACCGGCGTAACGAACTGGTTGCGCAGGTTCGTGATTCCTTTATACAATTGCCATGCGGGGTCAGACTCAATCCGGATTAAATCAGCGCTTGAAACATTGGTTGCAAAGGCGTTCATTTTACCGGCATCTGCCAACATTGAAACGCGGTACACATCATCTCCCCATCGGTTGAAATCGTTTCCATAATCGCGGTACATAGTGCGGTAGTTTTCGGGAATAAACTGCGGATTGTTTTTAAAATAAACAGGCATCAATGCAGTGAAAATCTGCTTGTCAGTTTGGGCATCATAATTCTTATAAAAACCCGCAAGACCGGCATTTAATTTTTGAACAGAATCCTTCTTTTTTGCCTCAGAAAGCGCGCTGCGCAACACGTTCCTCATTTTGTCAAGCACGGCACCCTGACTAATTAATTCAATCCCGAGCACGGCTTCGCGGATGTATTCTTCGCGCTTAATGGCAGTGTCGGCAAAAGATGTAATGGCGAGCAGTTCAGGCAATAAATTATCTGCCCATGGCATGGTAAAATCGCGCGCAGCCCATGTATTGAAACCATTTTGGTAAGCTTCTTTTATGAACGGCACGTCGTTGATTTTCAAGCCGCGTATTTCGCCCTGCCATTTCTTCCAGCCATTTGCAACGCGGGCGCGGTTTGAAGTGTATTTCAGAAACACATTCCGGTCGGCTTCCATAGCCTTTGTGAGTGCGTTGAGGCGTTGGGTTCTTACGTCAATCCTGATGGGGTCGATGATTTTATAAACCTGATTAAGCTGGTAAGAAGAGATGTACTCCTGCGTGGTGCCGGGGAAGCCATATACCATCGTGAAATCGCCCTCTTTATACCCGCTGATGTTGATATTGAAAAAGTTATTGGTGGCGTATGGTTTGTTGTTTTTATTGTAGGCAGCAGGATTATTATCCGCCCCTGCATAAATCCTGAAAAGCGAAAAATCGCCTGTGTGGCGAGGGAAAATCCAGTTGTCTGTATCGCCTCCAAACTGCCCGATGCCATTAGGCGGAAAACCTACTAAACGAATATCGCGGAAAGTTTCTGTAATGCTTATCCAGTATTGGTTTCCGTTGAAAAAAGGTTTGATAGTTGCATCCATTTTTGTGGTGTACCGATAGCCTCTTTCGAGAGTTGCAATTCTTTGAGAAATGACTTTATTTCGGGCAATTTCATTGAGCGTATCGGGGATGCCATTGAGGATGATGTCGCTGACGTTTTCCATTTTGCGGATGAAGGTTACGGTGAGCCCCGGAGCAGGAATTTCTTCTCCATTATTCATTGCCCAAAAGCCATTTGCGAAATAATCTTTATCACGGCTGCTAAGCCCCTGCACCGTTCCGTAACCGCAATGATGATTGGTGAGCAATAAACCTTTTGAAGAAATGAGTTCGGCAGTGCAACCGGTACCAAAAAGCACGACTGCATTATTGAGTCCGGTTCCGGCTTCGTTATATAATTTATCGACGGGGATTTGCAGACCGAGCGCCTTCATGTCGGCTTCGCGAAATTTAAGGGTTGGAGGCAACCACATGCCTTCTTTTGAAAAAGCAGAAAAGGAAAGCCCAACTAAAAGAGCGGGAATAATTGTCTTGATGATTACCTTCGAAAACCGGCGCTTAAAAATCATGTTTGCGGGTGTGTTTAAAAATAAAAATAGCACTTCGCACCAAAAGTTGTTCAGCAATGGTTATTTTAGCCACCTGATAAGCGAACTTCCTTTTCCAGACTTATGAACAAATGCCTGCTCATTGCTGCACTCTTTATTGTGTCGCAACAGAATATTGCCAAAGCCCAGGATCTTTTTAATGCGCCCGACACGGTGTGCATCCGCCAGCCGATAGAACTCACCACCAACGTGCTTTCTGCCACATCTTACTATTACGGGTTTTGTTCCGGATTTCTGTTTAATAATCCTGTCGGGACAAATCTTGGTAACATAAACTCTGCATTCTCAAACCCTACAGCCATTGAAATTGCAAAGGATGGAACAGACTATGTAGGCTTCGTAGCGAATAGTGGAACGAATGAATTGGTGCGCCTTGATTTCGGAACTTCTCTTGCCAACATCCCGACGATAACTTCTTTTGGAAACCTGAACAATACCCTACCAGACCAGACCAATAAACTTTACCTGCTGAAAGATGATGCGGGAAAGTGGGTAATGTTTGCCTGCGGCGGAACTACGAATCCAACCTCGTCTATTGCCCGTTTTGATTTTGGAAGTTCGCTGAAAAACAGTCCTAATTCTGTAAACTTTGGCAACCTGAATAATGAGTTTGAATCGCCACGCGGCATTTTTGTTCAGCAAGAAAACAACCAATGGTTTGGGTATGTAGTCAACTTTACTGACAATGCATTAATCCGTCTTGATTTCGGCACTAATATTTCTCAAACGCCGGCAACCGTGAACCTTGGAAATACGTTTTCGCTAATTAACCCCACGGATATGGTTCCGGTGCTTGATACTTCCAATAACTGGCATTTGTTCGTTACCAATTATGATGTAACCTCCAATCTTTCCAGCATTTCGCGGATTGACTTGCTTGATTCTTTGAATGATCCATTGCCGATGGGAACTAACCTTGGCAACATCAGCAATCGTTTGTTCGGGCCTTCTTCCATTACTTATACCCGCGATTGTGAGTTTCAGCATTTGTTTGTTACCAATTCCCTGAGCAGTGATTTTGTGCGCATTGATATGGATAGTTTGACCGGCGGCTACCGTGCGCAGATTTTTACCGGCGTGGGAAGTCTAACGTTGCCTTCTTCCATCAGCCACATTATCCGCGAACGCGACACTATTTATTCTTACATCGTGAATGCGGGAAACAGTACGCTTACGCAAGTGCGGTTTGAACAATGCACCAATGCTAGTATTGCTTCCTCTGATTCGATCATTGCGCCGCAATATGCGTACGATGCGCCGGGCACTTACAACGTCTATTTTGTAGCGAACGAGGGACAACCAAATATGCAAGTGCAGTGCAAACAAATTGTAGTGCTGCCGATTCCGCAAATCACTTTTGAAAATGACACCACTATTTGCCAGGGTGCAGAAGTAGAATTGTTTGTTCAGGCCTTTGGTTCACTGGCTACCAACTGGTATCCGAACATCAACATTAGCAGCGTTGATAGCCAGACGGTGTATGTGACACCTGATTTCACCACAACGTATCATGTAGTACTTCCTTACAGAAACGGTTGCGTGGTAGATACGCCGGTAACAATTACCGTGAACAAAATTTTTGCGGATGCAGGACCCGACAGGATTGTGAAAGACGGCGCCTTTACGCAGCTTGGAGGACCGCAAACAACGGAAGGACCGCAGTATCGTTATTTATGGACGCCCAATCAGTTTATTAACGACGTAGGCGTTACGAATCCGGTTGTGAAACCACCTTTTGATTACACCTATTATCTGGAGATTCGCGACAACAATGGTTGTTTTGATATTGATACGGTTGTGGTTGGCGTTACCTGCAATGGATTGAATCTGCCAAATGCATTTACTCCTGGCTCTAAAAATCCGCTTACGGCACGTTTTGGATTGCTGAATAAGCAACTGGTTAAGCTGAATTACTTCCGCATTTATGACCGTTGGGGAAAAGAAATTTTCAGCACTACGGATGTTACCAAAGAATGGGACGGAACCGTGAATGGCGAGCTGGCAATTTTTGGCGTTTACATCTGGGAGGCGGATGGATTTTGCGGAGAAGGAGAACGGTTCAGAGAATCGGGGAACGTGACATTAATCCGGTAATTTTTTTTCAGAAAGAAGATTGGTATGCCCGCATTTATGCTTCAATTAAAACTGATGCCGTTCACGAACGAGATGATGGAAACGATTCCTGAACATCGTGCGCGCATTGACAAATTGATATCAGACGGGCGCATCCTTTCTTACAGCGTATCTGCACAACGAAACCATATCTGGTGCATCATCCATGCAGAAGAAGAAGCGAAGGCTATGGAAATCGCCGCATCTTTCCCAATGAGTCCATACTTTCAGGATGTTACCTGCATGCCATTGATGTTTCACAATTCGCCCTCGGCTGCATTGCCAAGCATTTCACTGAATTAATACCAGCGGATTGAAGGCTTTTATCTTCCGATAAGCAAAACCTTCCTGGTTTTTATGGTTGCTTGCCGACCTTTGCCGAAATCAAAAAAAGCATTTGCACATGAACAACCAATTTGTAACGGTAGGTATGCCGTTTCCGAACTTCAAAAAGAAGGCTGTTGTAAGCCTCGAAAAAAACAAAGAGTTCACAGAAATTTCCAACGATTCCTTTAAAGGAAAATGGGCAGTTATGTTTTGGTGGCCTAAAGATTTCACCTTTGTGTGTCCCACCGAAATTGCAGAATTCAACAACAACTTTACCAATTTTGATGACCGCGACACTGTGTTGCTTGGTGCTTCTACCGACAGTGAATTTGTGCACCTTGCATGGCGCAGAGACCATGATGATTTGCGCGAACTGCGGTTCCCTATGATTGCTGATACTTCTAAATCTCTTGCAGAAGAACTTGGGATATTAAACGAAGGTGAGCGCGTTGCTTACCGTGCTACTTTTATTATCGACACAGAAGGCATTGTGCGTTGGGTAAACATCAACGACCTTGGCGTTGGCAGAAATGTGGCGGAGGTTTTGCGCGTGCTGGATGCGTTACAGACGGATGAACTTTGCCCCTGCAACTGGACAAAAGGCGAAGAAACTTTATCATCCAAACTTGCGGCAGAAACTGCTTAAAAATTGTGTCCTGTTCCTTCTCCTTAAAGCTTTTGTTTTTAAATAAACAGGCAAAAAAGGAGGAGGAATTTTTATGACTACGCTACGCTTAAAAGCCTTTTAAAAAAGTACTTTCCAAAAAATGATTCAACACGAAACAGTTCAAAACTTCCTGAAAGATTTAGGTCTTGATGAAAACCATTCTTCTCCAGCGCTTGAATCTCTTGCGCTTGCCGACAGTCGTTTTCTGCGCGATTTGAAACTAAATGTTTTTGCGGTTTTGAACGGCAATAATATTTCTAAAAAAGACGCTTCTCTGCTCGCGCTTTCAATTGCGGTGAACGAAAAAAACGGGACGCTGATAAAGGCATTCACTGAAAAAGCAAAAACGGAAAGTGCATCTGATGCCGAAATTGCAGAAACCCATGCGTGCGTTGGCGTGATGGTGACCAATAATGTTTTTTACCGATTCAGGCATTATGTGCATGGTGTGGAATACTATGAAAAAACACCGGCAGGATTGCGTATGAGCACGATGATGAACCCTGTGATGGGCAAAGAACTTTTTGAGTTGATGAGTCTGGTAATAAGTTCCGTAAATGGTTGTGAGCGATGCGTTACTTCCCATGAAAGTTCTGTGAAACAACATGGAGCAACGGAAGCGCGCGTATATGATGCCATTCGGTTGGGAGCTGTTATCAGGAGTTTGTGTGTGATTGCATGAAAACTGTAACAACTTTTTAGAGATGCTTGCGGGAAAACATAAATATAAAAACTGGCAACAGGAAGCAAAAGAAAAAAGCAAAACTTACAAACGCCTGCTTGAAAAAGGAAATCGAAATCAAATTCTAAAGCAGCTACCCGCCCTTCATGAGGAGGCTTTTTCCAAGATTAATTGTCTGGATTGTGCCAATTGCTGCCGCAATTATTCCCCTCGTTTTAAGCAGCCTGATATCAAACGTATTGCGAAGCGACTGAAGATTAAAGAAGGGGAATTAGTTCATCGCTATTTACGGCTCGATGAAGAAAATGATTACGTTGTGAAATCCACACCGTGTCCGTTTTTGGGGGATGACAATGCCTGTTCTATTTATGAAGACCGCCCATCGGATTGCGCACGGTACCCTTACACGGATGAAGATGTGTTGATTGACCGTGTGCCGCTTACCCTAAAAAATGCAACCGTTTGCCCGGCGGTTCATTTCGTGCTGGAAGCATTGACTAAAATTTAAAAAAGAACTGTTCGCGGAAACGTCGTGCAAGCGCGCAAAAAAAAGCGAAGGGCTGCACCCTTCGCTGTGAGATTTCGCCCTTTCAGAGCTTGCTGATTCTTGCTAAATTTATTTCTTAAGCTTCGCTTTCAAATTAGTATCAAGCGCTTCTAAAAATTCTTCTGTGTAGAGGTAATGCTCGCCGTGCGAAACTTTATTTCCATGAACACTGATTGCTAAATCTTTGGTCATTTTACCGCTTTCTACAGTTTCTACACACACATCTTCCAAAGCCTGACAAAAGTCTATTAGTTCCTGATTGCCATCTAGTTTGCCACGAAAGGCAAGTCCGCGCGTCCATGCATAAATGGAAGCAATAGGATTGGTGGATGTCGGGTTTCCTTTTTGATGTTCGCGATAGTGGCGTGTTACCGTTCCATGTGCTGCTTCTGCTTCCATTGTTTCACCATCGGGTGTAACCAGCACGGAAGTCATCAAACCTAAAGAGCCAAAACCTTGCGCCACGGTATCGCTTTGCACATCGCCATCATAGTTTTTACAAGCCCACACAAAATTGCCATTCCATTTTAAAGCGCTGGCTACCATGTCGTCAATCAGGCGATGCTCATAATGCACGTCAGTGTGGTTTTTGCTTTCCTCTTCAAAAATATCTTTAAAACGGCCATCGTATTTTTTGAGGATTGTGTTTTTGGTGGAGAGATAAAGAGGCCAGCCTTTTTGCTTTGCCATGTTGAAACAACTTTTTGCAAAACCACGAATGGAAGCATCGGTATTATACATTGCCATTGCAACGCCATCTCCTTTAAAATCATAGACCTCGTGCTGAATGGTTTCGCCGTTTTCTCCTTCAAATTTTATGGTCAGTTTTCCTTTTCCTTTCACTAAGAAATCGGTGGCTTTGTATTGATCTCCGAAAGCATGACGGCCTACGATTATTGGCGCATCCCAATTGATAACAAGGCGCGGCACATTTGCCATAACGATTGGTTCACGGAAAACGGTTCCATCAAGAATATTTCGGATGGTGCCGTTCGGGCTTTTCCACATTTGCTTCAGGTTAAATTCTTTTACACGGTCTTCATCAGGCGTAATGGTGGCGCATTTAATCCCTGCTCCATATTGTTTTATGGCGTTGGCAGCATCAACAGTAACCTGGTCGTTTGTGGCATCACGGTGTTCGATTCCGAGGTCATAATATTTAAGGTCAACGTCGATGTAAGGCAGTATCAGTTTGTCTTTTATGAATTTCCAGATAATACGGGTCATTTCATCTCCGTCTAATTCTACCACAGGATTGGCTACTTTAATTTTTGTCATTTTCTTTCAGTTGTTTTTGGGTGAAAAATTTTTGCAGTTTCAATTGCGAAGCGCAGCAAATCTATAAAAACAGAAGCAGTAAGGAAGCAAACAACTACATTTGCGCCCGAATTTCCAAATAAATAATCAGGCGGCGGTGGAATTTGCTAACCGGATGTTATCCAGTTTGTAAGATGGGGTTAACCGATTACAAAACAGCGGTTAAACGGGGCAAAAAATTTCTCAGGTACGACCATGTTTTGGACTTTTACACCCGAAATCTAAAAACAATCAAAACAAGAGAGACATGAAAAACACTTTTTCCATCCAAACAATGCTTGTTGCGGCACTTATGCTGTTCGCATCACAAGTGAATGCACAGAGCGTCACGGCACCGGCACAGGGCTTCAACGTTTTTTTAAAGAATGGAGCAACACTTATCTCCAATGAAACAGAAGGCCCTGTGGCAATGGGCGGCGACCTTACTTTAATGAACTCCGGCTATCAGGTAGCTACTAATTATCCCGGAACATTTCAAGTAGGCGGTAAAACTATTGGTCTCCTGATAGGCGGCAAAGTAAATTACACGAGCGGCAACCAACTTGCGGTAAATCAAAATACCTACATTAAAATCGGTAACAGTACGGGTTCTTATGTATGGTATGTAGATCAGAATAACGCTTATTCACCCATTCGCATCACGCCGGGTAACAACTACAATGGTAGCCCCCGAATTCAGCTGTCAGCAAACAGTCAGCAATTGGGCGTCAGCGCTACGAACAATCCGGTGTTTCAAGGCAATCTAATTGACTTCAATGCTGCATTTAATACCATGAAGGCTTCTTCTGTAAGTCTTTCTGCCTGTACGGATAATGCAACGCTCACAAACCCCAACGGACAACCCATCCCGCACACAAACCTTCCAAACCAGGTAAAGATTACTTTGAACACTGGAGCAAACATTCTGAACCTTACCGGCGCAGACATGAACAACGTTCAAAACTTCACGTTCAATAATCAGCCTGATGCTACGCACTATCTTATCATCAACGTAAACGCTTCCGGCACTTATAACTGGAATTGCTGGACGAATGGTGGCTTTGGCGGTGTGCAGCAGGCTAAATACATCCTCTATAATTTTTACAACACCACAACGCTTAACGTTCAGGGAAATGGAGCTATTGAAGGAACCATCTTTGCGCCTTATGCCAACATCACTAAAACAACAAACCAGCAAAACGTAGAAGGTCAGGTAATCGCGCTTTCTTATTATCAGGGAAATGCTGAAAACCACTACGCTGTGTTTCAACCAACTTACACAGGTTGCTCTTCTCCTGTAACACCACCGGATGCGCAGTTCACTATCAACAACGCTAGTCAATGTCTCACAGGTAATTCTTTTGTGTTTACCAATACATCCACGGGCACCGGCAATTCTTACGTTTGGACATTTGGCGACGGTACTTCATCCACTGCAACCAGCCCCACTAAAACTTATTCAGTTGCCGGTACTTACAATGTGAAGCTGAAGGCAACAAACGCAGGAGGGTCTGATTCCATTGTTCATACGGTGACCGTGCAAGTTCCTCCGGCTCAGCCTAGCAACTTTACAGCTTCAAAAGCCATTGTTTATCGCGGTCAGGTTGACGTGGTTTACACCGTTCCTTCAGCAAGTTCCGGCACCTACACCTGGACCTATTCTGGCAATGGCGCTACAATTACCTCCACTACTACCACTGGTAATTCTGTAAAAGTAACTTTCGGACAAAATGCAACTTCCGGCAACCTTTGTGTAACCTACGGTAACCCTACAAGCTCTTGTCAATCTGCTTCACGTTGCATCGCCGTAACCGTAAAACCTTATCTTATCTGGCAATGCACTACCAACAATGACTGGACAGTAGCTGCTAACTGGGATGGTGGATTTGTTCCTTACAGCACTATCTCTGTAATTATCCCTCCCGGCGTTTGCGAGCCATTGCTTGACAAAGGAAATGGTGAAGTGCGCACTTTAATTGTAAACAACAACAACATCAACATTGATTGCCCACGCACCCTTTTTGTTAGAGACAGTTTAATCCTCAACGGCAACGTGAAAGGTTGTGGATATCTTAATCTTAAAGGAACAGGCAACCAATGCATCTTTGGAAACGGCACAGTTGATAATTTCCAAATTGAAAAACTTACAGGAACTACTACCCTAAAATCAGGCGATTCTTTGCACATCCGCAAAACCTACAAGCCTTCAGCAGGAACTTTTTATACCAATGGTGGTTTTGAATTGCTTTCTGATTCTCTTTGCACAGCAGTTATTTTGCCTAATGTTTTATCCTGCAACTACATTGTTGGAGAAGTAATTGTAAACAAATGGATTCCCGGCGGTCGCAAAGCGTTCCGTTTCTTATCGCATCCTTTTAAGCATAAAATTGGTTTGTCTCAGCTTACATCTTCCATCATCATTACCGGAAGAGGCGGCGCTGACAGTGGTTTCACAACTTCTGCCACAAACAATCCTTCTGCTTTCTGGTATAACACGCTTACCGGAAATGGTTCTTCAGACAATGATTCTACCGGTTGGAAGGATTTTAAAAACGCTAACGGCAACACCATAAATGGCTGGTATCCTAAACAAGGTATTCGCGTTTATATCCGTGGTAATCTTTCTGACGGATGCTGCGGATACCCGCACAGCACAGTTCTGAAACTGCATGGTGAAGTGAATACCTGCGACATCATTGACACGCTGAAAACCAATGCCAACGTGGGTTATAACTTTGTAGGCAATCCATTCGCAGCAAATATTGACATGATGAATCTGGTTCGCGGAAGCAACATTGGTTACAACTTCGCAGTATGGAATCCGCACCTGGGGAATAACGGAGCTTACGTAACACAGCCGTTCAACTATTCTTACATTTTGCCTGCTTATTCTGCATTCTTTACAACTTGCTCAGGTACTACAGGTAACACGATTACATTCCCTGAAACCAATAAAGTATCTACTCCGCCAACCTCAACTTTGTTTAAAACTACGAGCAGCACTTTCGGAGCGAACTCTTTGCAAATGCGCATCACCAGCAACAACGATTCCATGGAATGGGACAGATTGCTGATGTTCTTTGACGATAATTCTATAGCTATTAAAGAAGATAAAGACGCCGGAAAACTGGGTAACCCTGATTTGGATTTCTACTCCATGTCATCAGACAGCAAAAAACTTTCAGTGGATTTCCGTCCTTACGATAACGGACAGATTGTTCCTCTCGGATTTGTTACTACGAAAGAGCAGGACTACACTATTGATGTTGCTGACTTGGAGCTTACAGGAAATGCACAACTTTATCTGCACGATAAATTCCTGAACACCCTTCAGTTACTGATGCAGGGTTCTACCTATGATTTCACGGTGAGCAACGACCCCGCAAGCCAAGGCGACAACCGCTTTGAACTAAATATGGCGGACGCTACAACTTCCATTGAAACAATTGCTGCCGGAAACAAACTACAACTGAGCATGGTGCCAAACCCTGCAAACAGCGTGGTGAATATTTCCTGGAAAACAGCTGGTACAACAGAAACCGGCATCACCATAACTAATGCTGTAGGGCAAACGGTTTATAAAACATCTGTAGCAAAAGGAGCAAGCGGACTATCGGTTCCTGTAAACAATCTTGCAAGCGGAATGTATCTGGTAACTGTTTCAAACGGCAACCAAACTATCACTCAAAAACTGGTTAAAAACTAACCATTAACAGCAGTCACGGAGGTTTTTACTGACCTTCGTGGCTTCTTATAAAAACCAAATTTTCGAACTCAAAAAAATCAACAAAATGAACACGATAATCAAAGGCTTTATAGCAGTTTCTCTTTTTCTTTTAGTAACAGCACCCGTATTTGCAGTGGGCAGCAGCAGCGGAAGTTTCGGACCTGGTTTCGACCCTACGGTGGACGATGGTTGTGCCGTTCCTCTTGATGGCGGACTATCCTTACTTGCAGTTGCAGGCTTGGGTTTCGGGCTGAAAAAATATTACGACAGCCGTAAAAAACAGAATAATCCGGCTTAATTAAAGTAGTTTTCTAAACAACAAAAAGGCACTCCGTGATGGGTGCCTTTTCTGTTTTCAAGTGATAGGGTTCAGGAGGTATTCACACACAACGTCAGGAATCTTTTTTTGAAACAGATTGAAATGAAAACGAATGCTCTTTGAAGGTGTAAAACGGAATGTGGTTATTGAAGAGGTATAAACGCAAATCCTGGTATTCAATTCTGTATTTTCGAACATACGGCATAGCCAGAATTAAAGGCGCAAAATTGTTACCGTTATAAAAGGTTAACGCATTTTTCGCCGTCCTTAAAATCTCTGAAATACTGGGCAAACTGCCATTGGTGAGCTTCTTCCCATGGCGCCGGCACAATGGCTTCAATGGTTCCTCTGCCGGGCGTTGTAGCATCAAATGGATTGCCTATTAGATGTTGAAAGCGTTTGCAAATAGCAGTTGCCTCCTGATTTGAAATGGGTTGAAAAGAAACAGGCTCCATCTTTTTCTCAATTTTCTAAAAACAAAAAAACACGGAACTTCTTTTTTGCCTGAATGGAGCACTACCTGAAAATAGGAAACTCCGGCAATGAAAAGAAACGCCGTGATGTAAGTAAAAAAATGGGGTAAAAAGAAACTTTCTGAACCTTGGTCGTGCTATTTGGAAAGCTGAAACGAAAGTAACGGCAACAGTTTTATTTTCAAAAAAATACTTAAGGCACTGTTTTTTGATGTTGATGATTACGAACAATAAAATCAAAAATCATGAAACGATCCTTTTTCGCCCTCACTTGTTTTCTCCTAATTGCTTCTGCAGCTGACGCGCAAGGCATAAGCACCAATATTCCCATTCAAAAGCAATCTTCAAAAACAAAAAGCCCTGCTCCAAAGCCAGGCGTACGGTTAATTGACCTCCCTCCGCAACAAAGCGATGCAACCTACGAGGAACCATTGCAACCAAACCCGCTGGAAATAAACACTACCCCGCCCGATTCTAAAAACGACGAAGGACGCAATACGCTCCACATCAGCACTGTAAGCCCGGGCACCAATGGCGGCACTAGTCCGTTACCTCCCGGCAAAGGCACTTCAACAAGCAATCCGCCGCCGGTGCTGGAAAAAAAGTAAAAAAGTTTTTAGAGGTAATTAGTTGATAAACTCTGAAGTTAACGAGTTAACAGTCTGTAATTTATGGCGTAAGAATAAACTGCGCACTTTTCGTCACAATCTGATGAACGGTGTCGACCACTTTTACCTGATCAATGTAAGCAGTATCACCAATGCGCGTGTTCGACAAAAGGTTTTCTGCAATGGCTGCAGACATGGTGTCGCCCATGCAATATTCGGAGAAGAAATCAGTGATGTAAATAAGATTACCCACAGAATCTTCATACAAATTCTTCTGTTTGTAGCTGAAAGTGAAACCTCCGACCGGATAAAAATTTCCGGCAGAATCGCGGGCGGAGATGCCTTGTTTCAACAAAGAATCAAAAGCAGTTTTAGGAATTAATCCTCCCTTATAATCTGAATGACCGAGGTAGGGAATTACAACCGTGTATGCTTTGGAAGTCGCCACCACTTCGGGTTTCGGCTTTTGAGCGGTTAGCTGAAAAGCAAAAACAAAACACGCAGCAATCCCAAAAAATAATTTCTTTTTCATCGGCTTTTTTTAAAGTCTTAAAGCAAACTCAGGCTTTCTTCCAACACCTGAATGCGGGCTTGTGCGTCTGCTTTCTTCTTTCTTTCGTTGGCTATTATTTCAGGCTTCGCATTCTGAACAAATTTTTCATTGCTCAGTTTCTTTTCTACGCTCACCAAAAAACCTTTCAGATAATCCCGCTCTTTTTCCATTTCCTCTTTTTGCTTTCCGGTGTCGAGCGGCGCATCAGCAGCCTGAATGTACAGTTTGTCGGTTTGCACAACAGCAGCAATGGTGCCAGTTTTTGGGGTATCGGTAAAAGCAAGGTTTGAGGCATTGATGCTTTTTCTTAAAATGGTAGAAGCGCTTTCATAAAAACTGGCGTTCGCACTTTGCACCCAAAGCACAATGGTATCTTTCGGTTTCAACCCATTTTTATTGCGCACATCGCGTATTGTGGTTATCACTTCCTGAAGAAAACCGCCTTCTTTCAGCAACAATTCATCAGGCTTTGTATATTCTGGCAGTTGCAAGGTTATCAGGTCATCACCTGCATCACGTTCCCGCAAATGGTGGTAAATTTCTTCAGTAACGAAAGGCAAAAAAGGATGCAAAAGCTGTAGTAAATTTTCAAACAAAACAATGCTGCGCTCATACACATAGGGATGAAGCTGCGCGTCCATAGCGGGTTTCACCCATTCCAGATACCAACTGCAGTAGTCGTTCCAAATGAGGGAATAAATCGTTTTTAATGCTTCACTAAGCCGGAAGTCTTTGAACAACACGGCTACTTCACCGCTCACTTCTGCAAGCCTTTGCTCCATCCACTGAAGGGCAAAATGGGTTTCACTTTCAAGCACTGAATCATCTTGCTTTTCCTTCCAGCTTTGCAAAAGTTTGAGCGCATTCCACATTTTGTTGCTGAAATTTCTGCCCTGTTCAAGCGCGCCTTCGTCATACAATAAATCATTACCAGCGGGCGAAGAAATCATCACCGAAAAACGAACCGCATCTGCGCCATGCACATCAATTAACTGCAGCAGGTCAGGAGAATTGCCGAGACTTTTGCTCATTTTCCTGCCTTCTTTATCGCGCACAATTCCGGTAAAATAGACTTCATTAAAGGGCTTCTGACCTGTAAATTCATAGCCTGCCATTATCATCCGCGCTACCCAAAAGAAAATGATTTCAGGTGCCGTTACCAGCGTGGCAGTAGGGTAATAATATTGCAGGTCGGCATTTTCTGGCGCGGCATTCCATCCAAACACCTGCATAGGCCACAACCAGGAAGAAAACCAGGTATCAAGCACATCTTCCTCCTGCCACAGTTCCACTTTCTTTCCATCGGTATTGGAATTCAGCAAACTTTCTGAAGCCAGTTGCAGGGCCTCTTCTTCTGTTTCGGCTACATAAATATTCCCCTCTGCATCATACCAAGCAGGAATTCTTTGCCCCCACCAAAGCTGACGGCTGATGCACCAGTCTTTGATATTTTCCATCCAGTGTCGATAAAGGTTTTTAAATTTTGCCGGATGAAAGTTTATCTCTTCCTTCAACACCGCATCCAGCGCTGGTTGTGCCAGGTCATCCATTTTGCACCACCATTGCATAGAAAGCCGCGGCTCAATCACTGCATCTGTGCGCTCCGAATGCCCCACCTGATTTGTGTACGATTCTGTTTTTACAAGATGCCCTGCGGTTTCTAAATCCTTCACAATTTGCTTCCTCACAGCAAAACGATCCATGCCGATGTACATGCCGGCTGCTTCGCTCATGGTTCCATCTTCATTAAGCGTGTCGATAACGGCAAGCCGGTGTTTCTCCCCAAGGTTAAAATCATTGATATCGTGAGCCGGCGTAACCTTCAACGCGCCGGTTCCAAACTCCATGTCTATGTAATCATCAAAAATGATCGGCACTTTCCGGTTGATCAGCGGCACCAGGCAAAACTTCCCTCTTAGGTGGGCGTAGCGCGGATCTTCAGGGTGCACACAAACGGCAGTATCACCCAAAATTGTTTCAGGCCTCACGGTTGCAATTTCAATGGTTTCCTTTTCAGGCAAAGGATTTCCGACTTCATCTACCAAGGAATAGCGGAGATAAAATAATTTGCTGTTGGTGGTTTTAAAAACAACTTCTTCATCGCTTAAAGCTGTTTTTGCAGAGGGATCCCAATTAATCATTTTCACCCCGCGATAAATATTGCCTTTGCGATACAACTCAACAAACACGCGAATCACTGCTTTATAATACGCATCATCCATCGTGAAGTGCGTACGATCCCAATCCAACGCACAGCCTAGTTTGCGCAATTGCGAAAGAATGATTCCGCCATATTTTTCTTTCCATTCCCAGGCATATTTCAGGAAGTCTTCACGGCTCAGTTTGTTTTTGTCGATGCCGCGCTCGCGCAGCATGTTCACCACTTTTGCTTCGGTGGCAATGGATGCATGGTCAGTGCCGGGAACCCAGCAAGTATTGAATCCTAAACTTTTAGCGCGGCGCAATAGCACATCCTGAACGGTGTCGTTTAAAGCATGACCCATGTGCAACACACCGGTGACATTTGGCGGCGGCATTACGATGGTGTAAGGAGGACGATCGTCAGGAGTAGAAGAAAAATAACCGCTTTTTTCCCAGTGGGCATACCAATGGTTTTCAGCTTCGCGGTGCGGAAAATTTTTAGGAAGGGATGTGTTCATGAAGGCGCAAATTTAACGAGCCAGCCTTTGTTTCGTTTTTCTTTTACGCCAAGCTTTCACTCTTGAATATTTCCAGAAAAAATGAAGAGATGGCATTGTTTTTTGAAACTAATACCTGAACCAAAAAATCAAAAGAAATGGATCACATAAACCATTTGCAAAACAAAGAGGCGATTGAGAAAATGAAAACAATCGTTGACCACAACAGTATTTGCATGTTCTGTACAGACGTAGATCAAATTCCTTTCCCAACAAGGCCCATGGCTACTCAGGAAGTGGATGACGAAGGCAATTTCTGGTTTTTCTCTTCTAAAGAAAGCCACAAGAATCAGGAAGTAAATCAAGACCACAAAGTGCAGTTGATTTTCGCCAATACAAGCAATAGCGAATATCTTTCTGTTTCAGGCAGAGCCACTATTTTTTATGACCGGAAAAAAGTGGAAGAACTTTGGAGTCCACTTGTAAAAACCTGGTTTAATGAAGGCAAGGATGACCCAAACCTTACGCTTATTCGTGTGTCGCCGGAAGAAGGATATTATTGGGACACCAAAGACGGCAAAATAGTTTCCATGCTGAAAATAGCCGTGGGCGCAGCAATTGGTAAAGAATTGGATGGGAGCATTGAAGGGAAAATCGAACTTTAAGCCCTACCGTCTCAGCAATTTTAGAAAAATTAGACTATCGAATGAACGATGGGCTTCACCCATCGCTAGCAGACGTCGTCCTTTCAGGGCTTGCAAAAAATTAAATTTCCCAAAAATGAAAAACGCAGATCACTCAAAATGATCTGCGTTTTCTTTGTGTTTGGTATTGTCAATCTTAAATCAATTCCATGCTGCGCGATACAAAATCAGTAAGCTCCCTACCTGTAAGCATTCCCTGAGAAAGCAATGCCAAATCAAAAGCCTGTTTTGCCAGTTTCACTTTCTGCTCTTCGCCATCGGCTTCCAGCATTTTTGAAATGAGCTTGTGATTTCCGTTTACGGACACTTTGTAATTATCCGGCATTGCACCATAAAAACTCATTCCGCCGCCACCAAATTTTGCCATGTCCTTCATCCGGCGCATCCATTCATCCATCGTAATGGTCACGGGCATGTCCTCAGGATTCAGACTTTCAATTTTCACCTGCATATTCGGTTGGTTCACGGCTTTGCCAAACAATTCTTCTACTTCCTTTTGCTGATCTTCCGTCAATACATTTTCGATGGCAACTTCTTTTTCAATCAGATTTTCCATCACGTCGGCATCCACTCTTTTTAAAGAAACGCCTTCCAGTTTTTGCTCCAGCTGAGAGATGAAATGCGTGTCCAGCGGGCCATCCATCAATAGCACATCATAACCTTTTCTTTGCGCGCTTTGGATGTAACTATCCTGTGTTGACTCGTTGATGCTGTAGAGATAAACGATGGTTCCGTTTTTATCTTTTTGATTTTCTTCAGTTTTTGCACGATATTCCTCCAGCGTAAAATGCGCTTTTTCAGTGGTGGTGAGCAATAAAAAATCCTTCGCTTTTTCGTAAAACTTTTCGTCAGAAATGGAACCGTATTTCACGAATAAACCAATGTCTTTCCACTTCTCTTCATAAGACTTCCGATCGTTTTTGAAAAGGTCGCCCAGCTTATCCGCTACTTTTTTAGTGATGTGGCTGTTTATTTTCTTTACGTTGCTATCGGCTTGCAAAAAGCTGCGGCTCACATTCAGCGGAATATCGGGCGAATCAATCACGCCGTGCAGCAGCATCAAAAATTCCGGAACGATGTCTTTCACTTCGTCCGTAATAAAAACCTGACGGGAATACAACTGGATTTTGTTCCGTTGCATCTCCAGGTCATTTTTAATTTTCGGGAAGTAGAGAATGCCGGTGAGATTGAAAGGAAAATCCACATTCAGGTGAATCCAAAACAAAGGATCCTCCGCCATGGGATATAATTCGCGGTAAAAACTGAGATAGTCTTCGTCTTTAAGATCAGCCGGTGTTTTCGTCCAAAGCGGTGTGGTGTTATTGATAACATTGTCCACCTCCACACTTTTATATTTTGGTTTGCCTTCCTCATCTTCCCCGTCGGGCACGCTCTTGCTTTTTGTTCCAAACACGATGGGCACGGGCAGGAAGCGGCAATATTTATCGAGGATTGACTGCAGTCTGTATTCTTCCAGAAATTCTGTATTCTCTTCATTAATATGGAGAATAATGTCCGTTCCGCGTTTTGTTTTGGTGCCGTCCGTCAGTTCAAATTCTGTGCTTCCGTCGCATGTCCAATGGGCAGGCTCTGCGCCTTCCTGGTAAGAAAGCGTGTTGATTTCCACCTGATCCGCCACCATAAAAGCGGAGTAAAAACCCAACCCGAAGCGACCAATTATTTCATTCGCATCTTTCGCTTCTTTAAACTTCTCCATGAACTCCGTGGCTCCTGAAAAAGCAATTTGGTTGATGTACTTTTTGATTTCTTCCGCCGTCATGCCAATGCCATTATCGGAGATGGTAATGGTTTTCGCATCCTTGTCTAATGCAATGTTGACGCGCATTTCGCCCAGGTCGCCGTTGTATTGCCCAAGCGATGAAAGGCGTTTCATTTTTTGCGTGGCATCCACGGCATTGCTCACGAGTTCACGAAGAAAAATCTCGTGGTCAGAGTAAAGGAATTTTTTAATAATCGGGAAGATGTTCTCCGTATGGATGGAGATGCTGCCTTTTTCCTGCATAAAAGTTTGGGTTGAAAATGTTGATTTTCATCCGAAATATCAAGCACTGTTCCAAAGGAAATTTAGTTGACAGAATGACAGGGGGAGGCAAGCATCAGGTAGTAAGTATCAAGACGGGCAGGAAGTTGATAAGATTGAAGACAAAAGTCGAAAGTCAAAAGCCGCTTATTGGAACGAAATGAAAAACTACTTCATTAGAAAAGTGAAAATCATCCTAAACCATAAAAACCATAAAAATCTGCGTTCTATGCCGCAAACTCAGGATTTCATGTTTACAAACTGAAGCGGCAATTCCAGTCCGGCTGTTTTAAGCATCGAAATAACTGCCTGCAAATCGTCCAGTTTTTTCCCGGTTACGCGGATGATGTCGTCCATAATGGCAGCCTGAACCTTAAAGCCACCGTCTTTTATCAGCTTCACTATTTTCTTTGAATAGTCGCGGTCAATGCCATTTTTTACGGGAACATTTTTCTTCAGCAATTTTCCGGACGGCGTCATTTCTTTCGAAAAGTCGAAGGCATTGCTTTCCAGTCCCTGCCGCATGGCGCGGGTTATGAGCATGTCTTCGAGTTGTTTCAATTGCATGTCGCTTTCCACTTCCAGATTCACTACCATGTCTTTTTTGTTGAGGTCAATGGTAACGTGGCTTCCCTTAAAATCATAGCGTGTGTCGATTTCTTTTTTCACCACGTTAATGGTGTTGTCAAGCGTTTGAGCTTCTACTTTGGAGGCAATATCGAAGGATGGCATGGGCGCAAATTTAGGGGCTGGCGCAATTTGGCAATTCGGGAAGTTGGTAGTTAGACAATCCAGCAATTCATAATTGTCGGGGGTTAGTCATTTTAGAAAAGAAATTTTCCTGAAATTTTGGTGTAGATGCAAAGGTATGTTTAGCTTTATGTAAACTGAATTTTTATGAAACAGCTTGCTACTCTTTTGTTTTTTCTAAGCCTGCAGTTCCAAACATTTGCGCAGGCAGATTTTGCTCCCGTTGGCGCCGTCTGGCATCACGATATGCAGTATGGTGTGTTCCGCTCTTCGGTTTTGAGCGATACAATTATCAACAGCATTTCCGCCCATAAAATCAGCATTAAAGCACTGACAGCAAACCCATGGCACGCACAAGGATTGATTGTAAAAGACCATTCTGATTTATTGGTGTATGCCACGCCAGATACGGTTTTCGTTTACAACCAACAGGTGCAGGGCTTTACCCCACTTTATATTTTCAATGTTCAGCCCGGCGATACGGTTTGCCTGCCAGCGTATGACTTTAATGCAAGCGCCAATTACTGCATCATCATCGATTCGGTGAAAATGGTGCTGTATGATACTTCCATGCTGAAAACTGTTTTTACGCATTCGCTTTCTAAACCAGGTTTTGCTGATTATACGTTTTCAGGATTCAGTTCTTCAACAAATGTGGGCGCTTACGCAGAAAAAATTGGCAGTCTTGAAACCGGCTTTTTACCGCGCTGTTTTTCCTGCCCCATTCCTTTGGATGAAAGCATTCAGCCACTTACTTCTTTGAGATGTTACGCCGATGCAAACCGCTTTATAAAATGGAGCGCTGATGATTGTGATAAAGGCATTCCGCAATCTGCTGTGCGTGATTTGGAGCAAAGCATTTCAGTAACCATTTCGCCTAACCCGGCAACAGAAAATTTCACCGTGTCGGCAACGGAACCAATCGCTGCCTTTGCGCTTTTAAGCCTTGACGGAAAACTGCTGATGAACCAAAATTGGAAAGTGGGCGCTCAAACAATGATGGTCCAAACTTCGGGCATTGCGAAGGGCGTTTATCTGCTACAAATAAAGGGGCAAAACGGAAGTAAAACCTTTAGCCGCATCATGATTCAATAAACCGCAGAAACTCTATCCCACTTTAGCTTCCAGCGTCATCACTGCTTCAAACAATTGTTCGTACTCTGCTTCTTTAGAGCTTAGTTTTGAATTGATAGAATTGTAGTCGCTATCCAGCTTTTGGAAGGCATTTTTGTCGGCGTAAATATTCGGGTCGGCGAGTTTCGCTTCTATTGCCAGCTTTTCTTTTTTCAGCTTTTCCACCTCTTCTTCTGATTTCTGAAAAGCACGGGTTTTGTTTTGCAATTCTTTTTTTAACTGCTGCTGCTCTTCCGTATTTGCAGGTTTAGGCACCGGCGCGGCTTTGGGCTTATTTTCTTTTGGCTGCGCCGCAGGTTTTTCTGCACCCGCCTGGAGGGCTGCCTTTCGCTTTTCCTGCTCTGCTTCCCACTGCATCCACTCTTCATAGCCACCATCAAAAGTTTTGATTCTCCCACCTTCAATATGCCATATTTTGTTGGCAGTGCGGTTGATAAAATAGCGGTCGTGACTTACCAGAATCATGGTGCCTTCGTATTTATTCAGTGCATCAATCAGCATTTCCACACTCTGCATATCCAGGTGGTTGGTCGGCTCATCCAGCATCAGGAAATTGCCTTTTGCCGCAATCACTTTTGCCAGCGCCACGCGTGCTTTCTCCCCGCCACTCAGCACTTTTATTTTCTTAAAAACATCATCTCCGCTAAATAAAAAACATCCCAAAAGTTGCCGCAGTTCCACTTCCGTTTTACCCGTGCCTGCGCCTTTCATCTCCGACAGTAAATCCTGTTCCACTTCTAGCGCTTCAAGCTGATGCTGCGCGTAAAAACTCTCTTCAATGTTGTGTCCCTCTTTTCTTTCACCATCAAAAGTTTCTTTTCCGGCAATGATGCGCAACAACGTGGATTTACCCTTTCCGTTCGCACCAATCAACGCTATTTTATCTCCCCTGAAAATCTCTGCACTTGCCTTGTCCAGAATTTTTAAATCGCCAAAACTTTTGCTCACACCGTTAAGCGTGTTAATAATTTTTCCGGGCGTCACTGCCACGTCGAAGTTGATGTTCATCGTCGGCACACTTCCATCAGGCGCTTCTATCCTATCCAGTTTATCGAGCCGTTTCATGGCGCTTTGTGCCTGCGTTGCTTTGGAAGCTTTTGCCTTGAATCTTTCAATAAACCGCTCCTGTTGTTTGATGTAATCCTGCTGGTTTTCGAAGGAACGTTGCTGCATCTCCATGCGCTCTTCTTTTTCTTTCAGGAAGAAGGAATAGTTACCACTGTATGCCACCAAATCGCGCTGCCACACTTCCACAATTTTAGTTACCATGCGGTCTAAAAAATAACGGTCGTGGCTCACAATCACTACGCTTCCCGGATAACCTTGCAGGTAGCGCTCCAGCCATTCAATTGAAGGAAGGTCGAGGTGGTTGGTTGGTTCATCAAGCATCAGTAAATCAGGTGCCTGAAGCATCATTTTTGCCAGCAACACACGCATCCGCCAGCCGCCGGAAAACTCATTGTAAGAGCGCTGCAAATCTGCCGTAGTAAACCCTAAACCTTCCAGCACTTCTGCCGTGCGGTGTTCCATTTCATAGCCGCCAGCCATCTCAAAATCGTGCAGCGCATGGCTGTAGTCGTCCAGCAGTTTTGCATTGTCCGGTTTTGTTTCAAGCTTCTTCAAAATGGATTCCATCTGCTGCTCAATTTCATGCGCTTTTTCAAACGCCTGCATCCCCACTTTCAGAATGGAAGCGGAAGAAGAAAACGACAATAAATCCTGATTAAAGAAGCCAATGGAAACATCTTTTGGTTTGGAAATCTGCCCGTTTTCAGGTGTGTATTGCCCCATTATCATCCGCAAAATGGTAGACTTTCCTGCGCCATTATGCCCCACCAAACCGATGCGCTCACCAGGGCCTATTTGCCAGTTGGCATCTTCAATTATGGGGCGCGCACCAAAGAAGAAGGAAATGTTTTGAAGAGAAAGCAGCATGGGCGCGAAATTAAGCGGGCAGCATGAGTGCAGGAAATGAATATCCCGTTAAAAAGACAGGGCGCGGGTATCTTTGCCGCCTTTAAAAAAACAAAATGACCAAACAAATTACAGGCTTCATTTTAGCTGCAATATTTTTAGGAAGCTGCACTTCAGAAGGAACTAAAGAAGTAACTGCTACTACGGAAACGAAAAAAGAAATTCCTGCCTCCAGCAAACTCCTTGAAACGCAAACAATTGAATTAATGGGGCTTCTGGATAATTATTACCGTGTGAAAGATGCATTGGTGGCTACAAACGCGCCTGCTGCAAACGAGGCTGCAAACCAATTAGTGACGGCTGTAGATTCTTTCCAAAACACGCTGATGCGCGACACTACCGAAACCGCTTCCCTCCATCTTTACCTGGATACCATTAAATCTGAAAGCCAAAAAATAGGTTCTTTAAAAGATGAAACCACAGAAGTGATGCGCCAGCATTTTGAAAAAGTGAGCAGTGCTATCTATGGACTCGCGCAAGCAGCTGAACTTAAAAATGGAAAAGTGTACCGGCAATATTGCCCAATGGCATTTGATGATAAGGGCGCTTACTGGCTTAGCAGCGAAGCAAAAATCAGAAATCCGTATTTCGGGAAAAAGATGCTTACCTGCGGGGAAGTGACGGATTCTTTGTAAACCGGAAAACTGCAACAACCCAACCCTTTATTGCACCACAAGCAATTTGGTTTCGCCATTCATCCAAACTGCATAAACACCTGAGGCTACATTTTCCAGCATTACTTCGGTTGTTTCGTCCCGCATTATGGCTTCCTTTAAAACAGCACCATTCAGGCGGAATATTTTGTAGGGCGTGTTAAGCAGCGCTGATTTGTTGCAGTGAATGAAGAATTTGTTTCCGCGCATCGGGTTGGGGTAAACCGTAAAATTTGCCGGTTCCTCTTTAAAGGATTCCGGAAAATAAATAGCCGTCGTTGTGGTATCCATCGGAAGCCGCATGGAATGGACGGTAAACAGCATTATGGATTTGCGCTCATAATCCCGGCTTTCATTGTAGCGGATATAGATTAAAGGCACCGTTTCACCACGACGGTAAAAATAGAGTTCTGAATACCAGCTTGTATCATAAGGAAGCCACAGAAACGCTGCGCACCAATTGTTGGGGGCTTTATTTGCGCCGAGATAAATACTGTCTATCAGCTTCACATTTCGTTTCACCACCAGCACATCCATCCAGTCGGTCACGTTGTTTTCTTTGGTATTATGGCGCAGTTTCCCCCATGCAGCTACCGTGTCGCGGTAATCAAAATAATTATCGTGGTGACTTGCCAGATTATAAAAGCCATATTCCCCCTGCGTAATTCTAAACTGAGTAATTGATACTCCCACACTTGACCATGCATCGCCATAGTTTGTAGGAAAGCTCAGGTATGTTATGGGCGTTGAGTATTGTATATTTTGCTGAAAAAATAAAAAATGGTCATTGTCAGGTAATTCCCGATTTTCTTTTCCTGGTCAGTGGGAATCTTCTGCCCCGGATTTCGTAGCCCATTCGCATCAAGCACGTAAGGATATAATGTGGTGTAGGCAATTCCGGGAATATAATGTTGAAACTGGCTGTCTCTGTAAGTGGCAGCAGGAAAAGCCGTATCAGAAAATGATTCCCTAGCGTAATAATAATTGAAGCTCTGATAGTTCAGGTTGGTAAAATCGTAGGTCTGATTTGCGCCCAATGGAATCGACTGAAACTGATTAAGATTGGAAACACGAAAGTGCGTGTCAAGCGTCGCAGCAGGTTGCCAGTTTGCATAATCCGAATAATTAAAAGTGATTTGAGCCTTCAAAAAAGAGGGCAGCAACAGCAAAAGAAATAGAAGTCTCTTCACAAGAAGTAAGGTTTTGATTGATAAAAATATGAAAATACCATTAGGTTGTTGGTGAAGACCTTATTCCCCCGCAATTCGAAAACAACAACTCGTGCCGCTTATTTATCTGCCCGTGAAAACTTTCCGGCAGCCGCGCCCAGTCTCGCAACTCTACCAAAATAGGAATGGTTGAATCCTGAATTTTATCTAACACATCCATGAAAGCCTCTATAGGCATCGGTTCCAGGGTTTCCGTCCTCAATGCCAAATCCAAATCGCTGCCTTCATGCGCCGTTCCATTTATCCTGCTGCCATACGCCCAAATTTCTACCGGAACCTTAATGGAATTGAAAATCACTAGCAGTTTTTGTCTGTCTTTTTCATCCAGCAGCATAACTATTCAAATTAGACATTGTCATCAGAACCCTGCGTCATTGCGAACGTAGTGAAGCAATCTGAAGAGCGGTTTGATTGCACGGCTTTTCTTCAGATTGCTTCGGGCAAACCCTCGCAATGACGTCTTTTTTGATACGGCTTTTTAAAAGTCATTTGGAACTATTCAGCGTTTGAAGCATTGTTTAGCGCAACAATTAATGCCTTTGCGTCGGGTATAAACTGAGGCAATAATTCCAGGGTTTCTTCAGCAAAGTTTTCTCCGTATTCATGTGCAGTCGTGTTCCGGCTGTCGCGATAAACTAACCACCTTTCGCTGCTTTCCTTATCCATCACATCCCGCAATGTGGCGTGCCTGAACACGTCTTTAAAAGTTAATCTGTCCACTGCTTTTGTTACCCCGAAATAAGGCTTCAATATTTTCCTTAAAAGCTTGCCCGCCTGCTCAATAATAATTTCAAACTCTTTGATGCACGCCGAACGATACATTTCGTAGTCAATTGAATTTGGGTCGGCTTCGCGCAGCAAATGATGCGCTTTTTCAAGCGTAGCCACACACCGTTCTATAAATCCGGTATCCAGTTCCATCTTTTAAACCAGCATCACCACCGGACTCTCCAAAAATGATTTCAGCGTTTGCAGGAAACGCGCGCCCACAGCGCCATCCACCACCCTGTGGTCGCAGCTTAAAGTAAGTTTCATCAACTGCCTTACCACCACTTCATTGTTTTCAACCACAGGCGTAGCCGCAATTTTTCCCACTGCCAAAATGCAGGCATCCGGCGGATTTATAATGGCGGTAAACTCATCAATATCCATCATGCCGAGGTTAGAAATGGTAAACGTATTGCCGGTAAATTCAGGCGGTTGCAGTTTTTTATTGCGGGCTTTTTCTATCAGTTTGCCGGCTTCGTCAGCAATCTGGCTCAGTGATTTTTGGTCGGCAAATTTTACCACCGGCACAATCAAACCCTCATCCACCGCCACCGCAGTGCCAATGTGCACATGCTGATACGTGCGGATGCTTTCGCCCATCCAGGAACTGTTTACTTCCGGGTGCATTCTCAAAGCCATGGCGCAGGCTTTAATAATCAAATCGTTGAACGAAATTTTCACCGGACTCACTTCATTCATCATCTTCCGCGCGTCCATGGCCTTATCCATCGTAATGGTAGTGCGGAGGTAGAAATGCGGCGCAGAAAATTTACTGTCGCCCAGCCGCTGTGCAATCACTTTGCGCATTTGCGAAAGCGGTGCATCGGTGTATCCTTCTTCTTTATTAAAAGAGGGCGCAGCCACTGCGTTTTGAGATGATTTTGCGGCACTGCCGGAAGCGCTTTGGGGCGTCGGTTTGTAATCTTCAATGTCGCGGCGGATAATTCTGCCGCCATCACCGCTGCCTTGCACATCATGTAAATCAATGCCTTTTTCCGATGCCATTTTTTTGGCTAAGGGAGAAACAAAAACACGCTCACTGCCATTTTTATTGGAAGATTCCGTTGGCTGCGAATCTTCTGTTTTTGAGGCTTCCACTTTGCCGTTTGCGCTTTGTTCTTTCCCTTCAACAGACTTACTTCTTGTCGCTGTTTCCTCTGCTTCTTCATCATCATCTCCTTCCAAAAAAGGCTGTATATCCGTGCCCGGTTTGCCCACAATGGCAATGATGTCGTTCACCTTTGCAGCCTCGCCTTCCTTCACGCCCACATACAGCAACGTGCCGTCCACGTAAGGCATCACTTCCATCGTCGCCTTGTCGGTTTCCACATCCGCAAGCACGTCATCCTGTTTTATTTCGTCGCCCTCCTTCTTGTGCCAGGCTACAATTTTTCCTTCCTTCATCGTGTCGCTAAGCAGCGGCATTCTGATGGCAGTGGCATCTTTTGATTTTGGTGCGGAGGGCTTTTTTTCTTCGGCAGGTGCATCCTTTTTTTCTTCGCCTCCGGCAGATGTTTCAGGTGCTTTTGCCTTCACTTCAGGATTTTCATTTGCCGCTTCGTCACTGTTTTCTTTCTTCTCAGAATCTGCATTTTCACCCTCCAGTTTATCGCCTGCTTTTTCTTCATCCAGGATGCTCTGATAATCTTCTCCCTCCTTCCCCACAATGGCAATTATCCCGTTAATCGGCGCCGCCTGTCCTTGCTCCACGCCAATGTAAAGCAGCGTTCCATCCACATAAGGCATCACTTCCATGACGGCTTTGTCGGTTTCTACATCGGCAATTACGTCGTCGCTGCTCACCTTGTCGCCCACTTTTTTGTGCCAGGTGGCAATGGTTCCTTCCTTCATCGTGTCACTCAGCAAAGGCATGCGGATTGCTTCAGCCATAATCTTATTTCTTTGGTTTTTTTAAGGGCACAAATCTAATCAATTCCCTTTCACAGCTATGCAGCAAACACCATTGCGGGATGCCCGCTTTGTTTAGCAATGCAAGCTGTTTCATTTTCAAAAAAGAAAGCAGTTAGTTCTTTGAAATTGCAGGAGGATGCAGGTTGATAAAATGCAGAAAGAGGTACAGCTTTTCATCCCGCTGTTGCTGCGGCAGGTCGTAAACATCCTGCTTTGGTAATGCGCCTGTAAACAGAAAATGCAGTTTTTCGGCAAGCCGTTTTCCCTCCTTAAAACCAGCAAGCGGAAAGTAAAAACTGTGTCCTTTGCCCAGGTTTTTGGAGCATTCATTTTCCACATCATTTTCAGCCGCGGTAATGCAAAGAAAGAAATCGAACGTGCAGCCGGAAAGAAATTCCTCCACCGCCGCATCATCATTTTTGCTTGAATAATTGCGCAGACTTTGAGCAACTTGTCCAATCACATTTTCAACAGTAAGCATGGCGGCGGTGGCTTTTTGATGAAGGTAAGTTGGTAAGTTTATAGGTGGATAAGTTCATAAGGTGGCGTAAGGTTAGATTTGTACAAGCGTAAGGAGTGCGCAAGTTCTATCTCTTTTAAAAAAACAAACGATGAAATACGGAGCAATTAATATCGACCCCGAAACCATGGGCGGCACGCCCGTCTTGTCTTCGGCATCGTTACTTCTTTTTTTAGCCCATCTCCATTGCCCCTCTGTTATTGCACAGCCCATTAATTCGTAGCGCATAGTCGGTCTATCAGTTCCCCGCCAGTGATTATTCCAACTACCAGACTTGCCTTCTTCTAACCAAAAATAAAATTGGGGAAATTTATTATCAACAGCTTTTGTGTATACAAGAACTTGTTCGTAGGCTATTCCTAATTTTTCTATCGTTTCAAATTGTGCTTGTACGCTTTTTGTTCCTCGTTTTACGGCGATTTGGTTTCTAAAATTCTCCTCCCCAAATATTTCATCCATCAAAAGCCTTAGCTGCGCCACTTCATTATAATCAATACTAATGAAAATGACCCCATCTTCCCGCAATAGCTGCTTTGCCACATAAAGCCGCGGATACATAAACGTGAGCCATGCCGAATGGCTGTTGCTCCGGCTTGCCGTGAACGAAAGAATTTGCTTTGCCCGCTCTTCGCTGATGCCCGCCAGCTTTTGCAGTTCGGGGGCGGAGAACTTGCGGTCGTCGGCATACACAAAGCCATCGCCACCGGTGTTATAAGGCGGGTCTATGTATATCATCTTCACCTTTTCGTGGTAAGCCTCTTTCAGGTGTTTCAGCACTTCAAGGTTATCGCCCTTTAGCAGCAGGTTTTGGCTGTGGGCGTGGGCCGGCAGGGCATTGTGTGCCGTGTCTTCTTTTAATAAAGTGGTGGGCGCATCGGAAGCGAGGAGGCGGGCGTAGCTTTTGCCCAGCCATTCCATGCCGTAGCTTTCGGTAGAGAAGGGCACTTCGGCATCGGAGAGGCTTTTCTGTAGTTTTTCGATAAGGAAGTTGCCATTCTTATCAAAGCATTCGGGGAAGTGGGTTTTTAATTTTTGGAGGCTTGTTTGTTGCGGCATGGGGCAAAGGTAAGCGGCGAATGGGCGAAACCGTAAGTTGATGGCAGAAATTCACAACACAAAGAAGCGGAGAACTAACCACACAAAAGCCGAAGCAATCCATTCCCCCATCTTCATCTCACCGTCATCTTTGTCATCCCGCAGGGATCGTAGCCCTGAAACAATGATTTGATGATGCCAACCACACTTGCTACGATTCCTACGGAATGACAAAAGTTTGCGTTTAGTTTTTGATGTCTCTATAAGTGTTTTTTCCCCCCATCTTCATCTCACCGTCATCTTTGTCATCCCGCAGGAATCGTAGCCCTGAAACAATGATTTGATGATGCCAACCACACTTGCTACGATTCCTACGGAATGACAAAAGTTTGCGTTTAGTTTTTGATGTTTGACTAAACGCCTTTCCCATATCTTCATCCATCCATCCTCTTTGTCATCCCGCAGGGATCGTAGCACAACTCAATTAGAAAATACGGGAATAAGGCAATTGGGAAATGCCAACCACACTTGCTAAGATTCCTACGGAATGACAAAAGTTTGCGTTTAATTTTTTGATGCTTCACTAAACGCCTTTCCCGCATCTTCATCTCACCGTCATCTTTGTCATCCCGCAGGGATCGTAGTCCTGAAACCATTGCCAACCCCCATTTGCTACGATTCCTACGGAATGACAAAAGTTTGCGTTTAGTTTTTGAGGCTTGACTCAATGCCTTTCCCCCCGCTTCATCTCACCGTCATCTTTGTCATCCCGCAGGGATCGTAGTCCTGAAACCATTGCCAACCCCCATTTGCTACGATTCCTACGGAATGACAAAAGTCTGCGTTTAATTTTTGAGGCTTGACTCAATGCCTTTCCCCCCATCTTCATCTCACCGTCATCTTTGTCATCCCGCAGGGATCGTAGCACAACCCAATTTGAAAATTTGGCAATAAGGCAATTTGGAAATGCACACTTCACTTGCAAAAATTCCTACGGAATGACAAAAGTTTGGAGCCACTCCCCGTTTCACGAATTACATAAAACATGCGGCGCAAGCACCCATCAGCCCGCATGAACACTCACCAGACCAGTTCTCACCTTGCTAATTGCTTTGATGAACACTCACCAGACCAGTTCTCACCTTGCTGATTGCTTTGATGAACACTCACCAGACCAGTTCTCACCTTGCTGATTGCTTTGATGAGCACTCACCAGACCAGTTCTCACCCTGCAATTGCTTTGATGAGCACTCACCAGACCAGTTCTCACCCTGCAATTGCTTTGATGAACACTCACCAGACCAGTTCTCACCCTGCTATTACTTCAAATAATATATACCAACATCGTTAGCACTTCAATATCATCCCCGGCAAAAAATTTTTTTTACTTTCCGAAACCTGTATTATTTTTGAAGCATTATTGCTAAACCAATTATTCATCGCCCCTAAAAATCATTTATCATGTACCTTAATTTAAACGGAGATTCCAACCCATTTGAAACCGCTACAAGAGGCAATTTTTCCCTTGCAGTAGCTGGATGTGAATATTGCACCAATGCGCTTAATGCGCGCGTAGCAACGGATGAACAATACGCACCTGTTGCCACAGAAATGAGTGCCGAAAATTTGATTTATCAAGGATTATTTCAAAAACACCTTACCGCACTTGCAAAACGCGGCAGCGATGTGGGCACTGTCAGAAATTTGTTTGATGATTTGAAAGAGCATTTGGCAGATGACTGGGAATATGAAATTTCAAAAGTGCTGCGCCCGGGCACCCCTGCTTACAAATTTCTGTTTCCAAAAGGAATAGGCCCTTTTAAAGGCGGAAGTCAGCAAAATATGACGCTGGCGGTGCAGCGTTTGGGCGAAGACCTTGATAATAATGCATTGGCTGATTTGAAAACAATCATTGTTGATTATGGCGAGCAACTGGAAAACTTAACTGGGGGGAAGGACAGCCAAAAAGTAACTGTGAAAGACGATAGTACCAATCTGGAAGCGGGACGGGTGCATGCTTGTGATGTAATGCTGGGCATCTTCGGGCAGGCGTTGTATTTCGAGAAGTTTAACCGCGAGCGGCTGCATTCCTTATTTCCCTTTGCGCTTTTTGAGCGGGCAGACAGTGATTTTAAAGAAGGCGCAGTTGCCGCAGGAGTTATCCGCCAGGTGAAACGCCAGCGCAGCGACCGTGATGTGTTTGTGAAACTGAAAAGCCACACAGACACCGCGTTCCGTTTTTACCGCGCTGCGCAAAAGGGCGACGAAGCAAGGGAAATATTCATTGATGTGCCTGCATTTCAGGAAGTGCGCGTGCGGCTATCGGCATTGGGCGGTATGGAACTGCCGCTAATTTTGGTGAAGAACCTTAGTGAAACCGAAGGCGGCTATTATAGTTTCGAAATGGAAGAAGCGTAGATATGGGTGGTATTATATAAATGGGTCGGGTCGCGCTTCGCGCGACCCGATTTTTTTATTTTAAGTTTCAGAAGTCATCCTTTCACCTCATCCAACTTACCATCCTATCAACTTCCCTCCCCCACCCATTCCTTCGCCTCTTCCAGCTCCCCATGCGTAAACCCCTTCGCCTTCCCGGGCACCAGCGCACTAAAAATATCGGTGAAGCGCTCCACCGCCTTCTGATCCGTAACCACGGCTATCCGTTCCCACTCCGCAAAATGCTTAATGCCCGCCTTGGCATCTTGCAGCCATGCCCCGAAATCCCAGTTTTGCACATCATTATCCAGTTGCAGCAAATACCGGATTTTGCCATATTGCTTCGATAATTGATCAAGCGCCGGAAGCAACACGTTTTTTAAATCATCGGCAGTCACTTCGCCGGAAGCGCGCACACCAGCTACATTTGCGGGCAAGCCCTGAATTCTTTCTAACATTTTTAAAGGGGGTTGGTTTCTGCTTCACCCAAAAAGAAATATGCCACCTCCGCGCATGAAAATTAAGCTGCTCTTTTACAAACGATAAACCGCTGTTCAACTTATGAACTTATCAAATTACCAACTTACCAATTTGCCTATTTTTGCGCCCTTCCAAAACAATAAAACCTTCTTTATGCAAACTATTCTTATTGCCGGCGCAGGGAAAAGCTCGGTGTTCCTGATTGAATATTTACTGAACCATGCGAAAACCAGAAAATGGAGGGTGATTGTGGCAGATGCCGACCGCGCTGCCGTTGAAGAAAAAACGGGCGGACACCCACAGGCTGAAGTGGCAGAACTGGACGTTACGAATGATAAGCAAAGGCGGGCACTGGTGGAGCGTGCGGACATTGTGCTAAGTCTGATGCCGCCACATTTACATATTCACCTGGCTAAGGATTGCCTCGACTTTAAAAAAAACCTGATTACCTCAAGCTATATTAGCCCCGAAATGCAGGAGATGGACGTTGCCGCAAAGGAAAAAGGGCTGATGTTTATGTGTGAAATGGGGCTTGACCCGGGCATTGACCACATGACAGCGAGTGCGCTTTTTGAAAGAATGAATCGGGGGCTGGGGCATAATGTTTCGTTTAAAAGTTATTGTGGTGGTTTGATTGCTCCAGAGAGTGATGATAACCCCTGGCACTACAAGTTTACCTGGAACCCGAAAAATATTGTGACGGCGGGCAAGGATGGTGCGCATTATTTAAATAATGGAAAAGAGGTTACGGTGGGCTATGAAAAGCTTTTTGCACAAAGAGAATTAGTAGATGTAGCAGGGTTAGGAAAGCTGGCATATTACCCCAACCGCGATTCGCTTCATTATCTCACGCTTTATAAAAACCTGCCTGATGCATATACTTTTATGCGGGCTACGTTCCGGCATCCTGATTTTTGCAAAGGCTGGTATGCACTGGTGAAACTTGACGTAACCAATGCTGCTGACAATGTGGGGCATCCTAAAACCTATGCAGAATGGATAATTAAGAAGCTGCAACTGGCGGATGGAAAAAATCTTGCAGGCAAAGTGGCTGAAAAGCTGGGTGAGAAAGAAGGCTCTAAAACGATGAAAATGCTGGAGTGGCTGGGAATGTTTGACGAAAAAACAATTGCAGGCAAGGGAACGAATAGTGCAGAAATTTTGCTTGATTTACTATTGGAAAAATGGGCTATGAAGCCGGAGGATAAAGACATGGTGGTGATGCAGCACGAACTGGAATACGACCCTCGCCGCGCTAAGGAACGTACAAAAATTACTAGCACCATGATTATTAAGGGGGACGACCGCGAGCATAGCGCCATGGCAAAAACGGTGGGTTTACCGATTGCCGTGCTGGCAGAAGTGGTGTTAACTAATAAACTGCCCAAAATGCCGACGGGCGTTTGCATTCCGGTATCTGCAAGCATTTATACACCAGTATTGAGGCAATTGCGGCGGCTGGGGATTGAATTTCATGAGACGGTTTTGTAAAGCGGTTGGCTACACAATCTTTAATACAGTTTTGAATCGCGGATTTTTAAAGATTACACGGATTGCGCAGACTATCCCAACTGATAAAAAATCAGCAAAATCCTTAAATCATCCTAATCCGCGATTCAAAAGAGCTGAAATAAACTATTCTTCAGATTGCTTCGGGCAAGCCCTCGCAATGACGGGGCGCGAAAATTATAAATCCATCATCCCAATCATAAAAATCTGCGTTCTATCCCCTACTTCCTCAATACCAGAAACGCCACCAGTTTATTCAATTCATCCGTAGTTAGCGAAGCACCATAAGCAGGCATGTTGGTGCCGCCGTTTATAATGCGGGTTTTCATTTGCAATTCATTTAATCGCCGCCCCACAAACGTCAGGTCGGGGCCTACTTTACCGCCGTCTTTCCCGATGCGATGGCAATAACCACAGGCCTTTTCATGAAACAACCTGCTGCCGCTAACCACCATACTATCATTGGATTGCACTACTGATGCAGGCAGTGGCTTCGCCTTAAAATCCGCCGACCAGGGTGCTTTTAAACCAATAATCAACAAGGCTGAAACAAAGGTTACCACCGTTAGCACGCCTGCAATTGCCCATGGTCTGCGCATTGGGCTGCGCTCGCCTTTGTTAGAAAGGAAGGGCAATGCCAGCAGCAAGAAAATAGCCAGTGTGGGGATAATTACGATGGCGTATGATTCTATTTGCGGAGGCATAAGGGCATACAATGCAAAAATCCAGAGGAGATACCAATCTGGCTGTGGGGATGTTTTAATTATAGACGGATCGGGCGGTTTTTGAAGCGCGGGTGCACCCCAAAAGATTGCCAGCAATACAATTACCAAAATGGTTGCCACCCCAAATACGACATCCCGCCAGGCAGCATTCGGGAAAAACGGGACGCCTTTTTCATCCAGCATTTTTTGATACCAGCTTCTGTATGTTTTCGGGTTCACGGGTCTGCCAGCTTTGGGTGGTTCTGAAATGCCATTGCGGATAACGAGGTACAGATGAAACCCTACAATCCCGAAAAGCATTGCCGGAAAAATAAACACATGGTAAGCAAAAAAGCGGCTCAGACTTTTGCCGCCAATCGTATCTCCGCCAATCAGCAAATGCGCCAGGGGCTTACCTATCAGCGGGAAGCGACTGAGTTGTTCAGCTCCCACCACAGCGCTCCACACGCCATTATCATCCCACCTTAAAAGCTGCCCGGTAAACCCCATTGCCACCACTAGCAGCAGCAGCACAACGCCGGTAATCCAGTTCATTTCGCGGGGGAATTTATAAGCAGCCGTGAGGTAAACGCGGATCAGGTGGATGCCCATCATGATGATCATCCCCGAAGCGCCGAAATAATGGATGCCTCTCAGGATGTTGCCGAGGGGCGCTTTCTCCATAATATATTGCAGGGAGGCGTAGGCATCGTTTGAACTTGGCTGATACAACAACGCCAGCCCGATGCCGGTGAACACCTGTAGCAGAAAGCAAAAAAGCGTAGCGCTGCCAAACACGTAGCTCCATTTGCTGTCGGGCGGCACGGGGTGTTCCATTAAGGGTTTAATGGCTTCGCTGATGCCGCTCCGGTCGTCTATCCAAAGCCAGATTTTACGGAGAAAGGTCATGGGGGAGGAGAAAGATTAAAGTAGAAAGACTAAAGTTGAAAGCCGTTGGAAGGGTTGGGAAACGATTGTGCCATGTGAGGATTAGGATTAGGGGATAATGGATTGCCGCGATTACAAATCCATCAAAATTAGAGCCCTACATCCATCCGTTTAAACATAGTTCAAACCTCAAAAAAAAGAGCAACCATCACTGATTGCCCTTCGTTAATTAGCTAATTGCGCAATTATTTCTTCACCAGCCGCTCTGTTTTCAGTAACGCTCCGTCTGCATCCGTAATCGTGAGCAGATAAACGCCGGTTGCGTAATTGCTTAAATCAACGGAAGAAGCATTGGTAACGTTCAGCAAGGTGCGCCCCTGAAGATCCTTAACCATTGCATTCACAGGCAGGTCAGCACTGATGTTGAATAGCCCTTCCGATGGATTTGGGAAGATGCTTATATCGGCAGTCGCTTCTTCGAGGGTTGCAACTCCACGGAATGCCAACTTCTGCCGGAAGGTTCCTTTCAGATAGCGGTTGTTATTGTAGTTGCTATAGTTCAAATCGTCATTGTATTCAATCAACGCTACGCGATATTGAGATTTATAAGTTAATCCGGTTACGGTTACGTTGTTGCCTGACCCTCTGTACACCACATAACTACTGTCGCCAGCCACGTCATCTCCGGCACCAAACACGGCACTGGGATTATAATATACATTGTCCACGGGCTTATTCCTGATTACGCCGTTGCGCACTATCACTATCCTGCCGTTTCCATCGCCGTTTGTCCAGCTAAGGTTGGTGCTGGCAGAATCTAATACAGTTACTATCAGGTTAGAGGCAGTTACCGATGGAGCAGTTATAAGCATTCTTACATTTCCTCCTCCAAGTGAAATATAATTCACACCGGCGGCACTGCTGTCATAAGCGTATATTTCATAGCCATATAAACCATTACTTTGCAATCCACCTACGGTAAATTTAAAATTGAATGGCAGCGCGGTACTCAGGTTTTTGTAGATCATCCTACCGTTGTTACCTGAAAGCGGGAGTGTAGGGTCCGTAAAATCAACATATCCATTTGCAGAAACCCTATTAATGGCAGGGGCATTATAAGCATCATCGCAATTGGCACTTCCGCCAAAGCCGGAGCCAAACAACGGGAATAAAAGCACCAGCATTCCTTTTCCGCTTACGTGCGTCATGCTAAAGCGGAAACTCTGTGAGGTAACGTTGTCTATCACCACATTAGGATCATACAATGCGGGTGCAGGCTCTACATTGGTAAGAATATCAGCACTGGTAACCTGCGGATTGGACGCGCAGGTTCCAAGATTGCCCGCCGTTAAAGAAACCACATCACTATCTGCCATTTGAAATACATCATAGCCGTCAGGGTCCGTTGCTCCCGGCACGGGAACACCATTCCTGTTCCACTGAAAGGTGGGGGATGCTCCAAGATTTCCACTGTTGGAATAGTCTATAACAAAGCTGGCAGTCTGGCAACTCATTATCAGGTTATCGGCATCATAAGATGAAATAGAAAGGAATGGGGTAAAACTCTGACTGATGGTAGTAGTAACTGTATTGGTGTTCATCGGTAAAATACCCACGTTAATATTGCCCGGGGCATAAATAGTAGCGGGCACTAGCATCACACCGTAGTCTGATGGTTTTGCAATAGTGAACATGTTGCCGGTAATGCCATAGTGCGTGTTCGGTGCATCCGTAAATGCATAAACGTAGGAAGTAGTGTATCCCGCAGGCAGGTCGGTGGTAATGGTGTAAGTGACTGGCTGGTTTGGGCACACGGCATTTCCGGAGTCTGCTGACGTAATGGTGAAGTTGGGAGCGGGATATACTTCAAACGTATCCGTTTTCGAAACAGTGTTGGTGACAGGGCATTGGCCTGTTCCGGTAGCGGTGCGGTTAACGGTAATTAGGTGGGTGCCGGGAGATAGCACATTAGCCGTGTAATTGTTTACAGTACTCAAAAAACTTCCATTATCAAGATGCCAAGAATAAGAAACATTGGTTCCGTTGCCTTGATCGGCAGAAAACGCAATAGGTTCGTTTGGCAACACCTTCTTATCTGCATCCGGTGTTGTAATGCTTACGCTGTTTTGGGAGGATGATACTACGTCCACATATAAAAAGGAGTACAGCATATCTACCTGGTTATAGTATTCATCATAAATAGTGGCGTTAACAAAGAAATTAGTGCCATCGTTCAGCGTTTCTGAAACGCTGCATGAAAAGCCAGTGCAGTAGTTATTATTATTGTAGCCACTGATGAATATATCCGCATAATAATTGCTTGGATAACCGGTTACGCTGGCACTCACCGTTACTGAAGTGCCCGGGCAAACCGCGCTGGCAGTGGCAGAAATGCTGAGGTTTCCGTTAGTTACCGGCTGGGTAACGGTAATTTGCAGCGTTGCCGTGTCTGAAGCGATAAGAGAATTATCCCACCAGGAATACACATTTGAAATAGCTATTGCAGTAAAAGAACTGTTTGGGTGTTCGGTAAATTGACAATATTCGCCGCCTGTTTTGGAGCTGTCTTTTCCGGTAAGGTAAGTTACAACATTAAAAATGCCATTATACGGATTATCTGCGTGGATAGTAATGGGCTGACCACTATAAACAGTATTATTAACCGCATTGCTGTAAAGAAACAATGCATTTGCCTGCGAAGCAGCTCCAAGCAGCAAAACTGCCGAAAGTAAAAGTTTGGTAAGTTGGTTTTTCATAAACAAGATGTGTTAGATTATTTACCAGCAGATAGCTTTTTTGCGGTAATTAACCATTTTGTCAATGAAAATGCCAGCTATCTATTGAACGTCATAAGACACAGCAATCATTCATAGAAGATCGCCGCTATTCCTTTGCCAGTAACGGTTTCAGCAGGGGAGTTTGCGAAGATGCAGATTTAATAACAGCGAGCAAGAAAGGGATAGTTATTCCTGATTATGGAACTTTTTCCGTAAAAGGGAGGAAATTTGGCAAGCGGGTACATTTTAAACCCTACAATCCCGAAAAGCATTGCCGGAAAAATAAACACATGGTAAGCAAAAAAGCGGCTCAGACTTTTGCCGCCAATCGTATCTCCGCCAATCAGCAAATGCGCCAGGGGCTTACCTATCAGCGGGAAGCGACTGAGTTGTTCAGCTCCCACCACAGCGCTCCACACGCCATTATCATCCCACCTTAAAAGCTGCCCGGTAAACCCCATTGCCACCACTAGCAGCAGCAGCACAACGCCGGTAATCCAGTTCATTTCGCGGGGGAATTTATAAGCAGCCGTGAGGTAAACGCGGATCAGGTGGATGCCCATCATGATGATCATTCCCGACGCACCGAAATAATGGATGCCTCTCAGGATGTTGCCGAGGGGCGCTTTCTCCATTATGTATTGAAGGGAGGCATAAGCATCGTTTGAGCTTGGCTGATACAACAACGCCAGCCCAATGCCGGTGAACACCTGGAGCAGAAAGCAAAAAAGCGTAGCGCTGCCAAACACGTAGCTCCATTTGCTGTCGGGCGGCAGGGGGTGTTCCATTAAGGGTTTAATGGTTTCGCTGATGCCACTCCGGTCGTCTATCCAAAGCCAGATTTTGCGGAGGAGGTTCATGTTTGGGGAGTAGAAAGATTAAAGCTGTTGGCGAGGGGTTAGAAACGATTGTGCCATGTGAGGATTTGGATTGAAGGGTTTTGATTCGCGGATTTTTTAAAGGATTACACAGATGACGCGGATTGTTTCAAGACTAAAGTAGAAAGTCTAAAGTTATCAACTGGAATAAAAATCTGCGAAATCCATTAATCCGCCTCATCTGCGATTCAAACTCAAAACTATCTAACCCAACAGACTTGATACTTGATACTTAATACTTGATACTTCCAACATGGTACTTGAAAATACTTTTCCCCCCCATCCCATCGTTTAAAGAAAAAACCCTCCCTTTGCCATCATTCCTTTAATTTTATAAAGTGCCGATGGCGGGCATTCTTTCATGATCAGAACCTTTATTTTTTCCCTTCTTTTAGTGGTGTGTGGCAGCAGCGAGGCAATGGCGCAACGGCGTATTTACGTAAATGAATACCTCAATATTGGCGTGGGCAGCAGGGCGCTTTCCATGGCGGGCGCACAGGCTGCCTCTACCAATGATGTTACCGCAGCTTACTGGAATCCCGCCGGGCTGATGGGCATTAAAGACAACCTGCAGGTGGGGCTGATGCACGCAGAATATTTTTCAGGAAACGCGAAGTATGATTATGGTGCAGTAGCCAAACCACTGAAAGACGGCAAGCGCGTGGTAGCATTCTCCGCCCTGCGTTTTGCGATAGATGACATCCCGAACACGATTGATTATGTGCAGCCCGATGGCTCCTTCGATGAAAGCAAACTGAAATCGCTGAGTGCGGGAGATTATGCCTTCCTGCTTTCTTACGCGCAAACCCTGAAACTGTTTAAAGACACCGCCTTCCACACCCGCATTGGCGCGAATGCAAAAGTGATTTACCGCCACCTCGGCAGTCTGGCAAATGCATGGGGGGCGGGGATAGACATTGGCATCCAAACCTCTTGGAAAGCCTGGCAGTTCGGCATCACAGCTAAAGACATTACCACCACTTACACCTCCTGGAGCTTCCATTTAAGCGAGCGCGAAAAGCAGGTGTTTGGGCAAACGGGCAACGAAATTCCGGTGAAAAGTTATGAGGTGATGAAACCCCGCATCAACCTTGCAGTGGCGCGGAAACTATTGCCTGCCGGTAATAAAATTCAGGTGCTTGCAGAGCTTGGTGCAGATGTTACTACCGATGGAAAAAGGAACACACTCATCCGCAGCAACATCTTTAGCATAGACCCGCGGCTGGGCATCGAAGCCAATTATAAACAAGCCGTTTACCTCCGCGCAGGCATCGGCAATTTTCAGCGTGTGCTGGATGATGCGGACACAGCCAACCAAAAGAAAATAACCCTTTATCAGCCTGCCATTGGCATTGGTGTGAAGCTTAAAATAGCCACGATTGATTATGCTTTTACGAGCTTACAGACGCAGGCAAATCCGCTTTTCACCCACGTCATTTCCCTGCAACTTGCCTTCAACAAACCCGCTGAAAAAGCACCCGTAAAACGCCGCCGCTAAGCCCACTTAAAAATGCTTTCTACAATGAAAAAACTGTACGCACTTTTTCTTATCCCGCTCCTCGCTTTTTCTTTCGAAAGCCTTGCGCAGCAGCCATTGTATGGCAATGAGTGGATAAACTATAACCTCACTTACTTTAAGTTTAAAACAGGCGCAGAAGGCGTTTACCGCATCCCAAAATCGGCGCTGGATGCGCAGGGCATTCCGGCAAACAACGGAGCAGCATTTATGCTTTTCAGAGATGGTAAAGAAGTGCCGCTTTTTGTTTCTGCAAACGGTGCTTTTGCCTCCGGCGATTTTATAGAATTCTATGCCGCGCCGGTGAATGGAAAACTGGATGAAGAACTGTATGCCAATCCATCCTGGCACCCGACCGATAAAGTGAGTTTGTTTACCGACAGCGTTAGTTTTTTCCTTGCGGTAGATAATAGCGCGGCGCATATCCGCTATGCCCAAATCCAGAACACGATTCCGGTTTCACCCACTGCTCAATCTGTTTGCTTCGTCACTTCCGGCTTTGCATCCACCAAAACATTTTTCCCTGGTCAACACCTTGTTTCAAACTATCCCATTTACAGTGCGCTTTTTGAAAACGGTGAAGGCTTTGCCGATTCAAGTGTTTCATCCACCGTGCCAATAACCTACTCGATTGCTACGCCCAACCTTGTGAGCGGCGGGCAGAATGCGCAACTGTTTGCTACGGTTTTAAGACAGAACTACCCTACCAATCCATCGGTAATTCCTTTGCGCATTTATGTGAACGGGCAGCAGGTTGCAGATTCTTCTTTTAGCTGGGATGAAACGCAGCATTTTGATCTCTCAATTGCTGCTTCCTTGCTTTCAGGAAATAATGCAGTTCAGGTAGCTCCCATTTCTTCGGCAGCCAACAGCGATTTTTTCGGTGTTTCTTTTTTGGCGCTTCGCTATCCACGCAATTTTGACGTGAATGGGCTGAGTTATTTCCGGTTTGAATTAGCGCCTTCCTCTGCAAAGCAATACCTCGAGTTCCTCAATTTTAATCATGGCGGCACCGCTCCAAAACTGTATGACGTTACCAACAACAAATCGTACGCGGGCGACATCAGCCAAACAGGCAAGACACGGTTTTATGTAGATGAATCGCTGGTTTCAAGGGAATTGATTCTGGTAGCTGCCAATAGTTTCTCGAACATTCCGACCCTGAAATCAACACCCTTTTCTAACTACGCCAATGCTGCAAACGAAGGCGACTACATCATCATTACCCACAAGAATTATGAAGCAACCACCAGCGGGCAAAATCAGGTGCAGGCCTATAAAAATTACCGCAGTTCCGCAGCAGGCGGCAGTCGGACAGCCTTGATTGCCGATGTGTCAGAACTCTATGATCAGTTTGCTTACGGCGTGGAAATGCACCCCTTATCTGTGCGGCATTTTTTGGAGTATGCTTATAACAACTGGAGCACCAAACCCCACGATGTTTTCCTGATTGGCAAAGGCATTTTCTATCCCGCTTACCGCAAGTATCTCCAGAATCCGGGCGCTTATCCTTACCCTGCCGTAGTGCCCACTTTTGGTGAACCCGGTGCCGACGTTGACTTTGTAAACTTCCTCCCAAACCGCAAGCAGGCAATGAACATAGCGCGCCTCAGTGCCTGGAACACGCAGGAAATCAGTGATTATTTGGAGAAGGTGAAAGCATATGAAACTGCATTGAACAATCAGCCTTTGCCCACCGCAGCAAACTCCCTTTGGAAAAAGAAAGCGCTCCATGCTGCGGGAGGAAATGATGGAGCAGAACAGGCTTCCTTTATTGCCTTGCTTGATAATGGCGCATCTTACCTCAAAGACACGGCTTTTGGCGGGCATGTTTCCACCATTGCAAAGAACGTAACCGTGCCCATTGACAATGCTGCAAATGCCATCACCGACAGTCTTATAAACAACGGTCTGGCGTTCATCGTTTATCAGGGACATGCCAACCCGAGCGGCTTTCAGATAAATACGCTCAACGATCCCAATCAGTATCACAACGCACCAAAGTCGCCGCATTTTGTTGGTTTGGGTTGCGACATTGCGCAGATATTCACCCTCAGCCAATCGAAGACCATTAGTGAAAAATATGTGGCTTCCATTGATGGCGGTTCGGTGAGCATTATTGCCAGTGACAATTTGCAGTATGCCAGTTTCCACGTGCGGTATCTGCCCACATTTTACAACAGCGTGAGCCAGAAAAATTATGGCCAGACCATTGGCGATCATCACCGGTTTGCTTACGACAGTTTGCGGTCAACAGATAATTCTTCGTTCACGTTTTTTCATTTGGAGAGTTTGTTGTTGCAAGGTGATCCGGCGGTGCGCGTGCCCGGAGATTTAAAGCCTGATTATCACGTTTCCAACAGCAGCATTTCCAGCATTCCATCTAACGTAACCACCAACCTTGATTCTTTTAAACTGCGCATCGTGGCGTACAATCTTGGGCGGGCAATTGCGGATACCGTTCGGTTGAAAGTGGAACATACCACGCCTTCTGGTCAGACTTCCGTGGTGCAATATTTCAACCTCGTGAACCTTTATTATTCCGACACCGCTTTTGTAAACATTCCCATCGACAAGACGAATAACCTTGGATTGAACCGCTTTAAAGTGACCATTGATGATGACGGCATTTTTGATGAAACCAGTGAATTGAATAATGACGGCACGCTGGAAGTTTTCATTTTTTCAGATAATCTGGTGCCTGTTTATCCAAAGGAATTCAGCATCGTAAATCAGCAGAACATAACGCTGAAAGCCTCTACCCTCAATGCTTTTAAAGGAATAGGCAATTACAGAATAGAGCTTGATACCACCGAACTTTTCAACAGTCCGCTGAAGCAGCAAACCCAAATAACAAGCGGCGGTGGCGTTATAAAATGGAAGCCGAACATCACTTACCTCAGTAACAAAGTGTATTACTGGCGCACCGCTTTTGATAGTGTGCAGAATGGCGGATATCAATGGTCTTACAGTTCCTTTATTTACCTGCCCAATAGTTCGCCCGGCTGGAATCAATCGCATTACTACCAGTATTTAAAAGATGGTTTGGATAGTCTGGAATATGGCACCGACCGCGTGTTTAAATTCCCGGCAGCAAGCACCAATGTGCAGGTGAGCAATGCCGTGTTTAGTGAAGATGGCTCAACGCCCTGGAGCTCCGCAGAGTTTATAAAAGTGGTGGTAAACGGAAGCGATGTGCAGCGTTTAGGATGTGCTCCTTTTGGCGGCACGCTGCAGGTTTTAGTGTTTGATTCTGTAACCAATGCTTTATGGACAAATGCCCCGAATGGCACCGCGGGCGCGTATGGCCAATGTTTGTCAAACAGAAACGTGTATGCTTTTGAATTTCCGGTTTACACAAAGCAAGGCAGGGATGATGCTTCCAAATTTATCCGCGACAGCATACCGAACGGCAATTTTGTTTTGCTGCGCAACCTTATAAATAACGGTGCTTACACGCCTTCTTATGTGGATGACTGGAAAGCCGATACGCTGATTAATGGCAGCGGGCAATCGCTTTATCACGTCCTGAAAAATCTTGGCTTTTTGACTATTGATTCATTCAACCAAAAGCGTGTTTTCATTTTCCTGAGAAAGAAAGGAAGCAATGCTTTTCCGGTCTATCAATATTTTGGCGCGGATGAGCAGGATAGAATTGTGCATGATTTTGTGCTTCCCGCTACGCGCTCTAACGGTAAATTATTGAGCACCGTAATAGGCCCTGCAAAGCAATGGAACACACTGAAATGGCAGACTTCAGCGCTCGATAACCAACCGCTTTCTGACAATCCGGAAGTCATCATTACCGGCATCGATACCAACAATGTGAACGCGGTATTGTATCGTGGAAACAGCCGCGACACCGGCATTGGTTTTATCTCCGCAATTCAGTTTCCAAACATCCGCATGACCTGGAGAAGTGAAGACACAGCGCGGCATACAAGTCCGCAACTGGACTACTGGCGCGTGCTTTATAATCCGGTGCCTGAAGCGGCATTAAATCCATCGCTCAATTTTACTTTTAAAGACACGGTGCAGGCGGGGCAGATCATTAATTTTTCCACAGCCATTGAAAACCTGACCGACATCCCGATGGACAGTATGCTGGTGCGCTACAAACTGATTGATGCCGGAGGTGCATCGCATGAACTCGGGAATCTTCGCTATAAAAAACTGAACGCCGAAAGCGATACGCTCCATGCTTCTTTTGATTTCAATCCGCAGCAATATGCAGGCAGCAATGTCTTCTTTATTGAAGCCAATCCTGATGATGATCAGCCGGAACAATACCACCCAAATAACCTCGGATACCTTCCACTATTCGTAGAAAACGATGGGCGCAATCCTTTGCTGGACGTGACCTTTGATGGCGTGCACATTTTGGATAGGGATATTGTTTCAGCAAAACCATTCATCAAAATTTCGCTCAAAGACGAGAATAAATTTCTGGCGCTGGATGATACTTCTTTGCTGCGCCTTTCTATCCGTTATCCTGATGATCCGTCAACTCAAAAAAGGAATATCCCTTTCGATGGAACCATTGCGCGATTCATCCCTGCAAGCGGTACGGAACATAACCGGAATGAGGCCGTAATTGAATACAGGCCTACGTTTGAGCAGGACGGCATTTACTATCTCTTCGTGAATGGAAAAGATAAGAGTGGCAACATTGCAGGAACTGACGACTACAAGATTTCGTTTGAAGTAATCAACAAATCCACTATTACCAATGTGCTGAATTACCCCAATCCTTTTTCAACTTCTACCGCGTTTGTGTTTACGCTTACCGGTGCAGAAATTCCTTCGCAGTTTAAGATTCAAATCCTTACCGTAACCGGAAAAGTGGTGCGTGAAATAACGCGTCAGGAAATGGGAATGATTCACGTGGGGCGCAACATCACCGACTATAAATGGGATGGTCGCGATCAGTATGGACAACTGCTTGGGAACGGCGTCTATTTGTATCGCGTAGTTACTTCCATGAACGGCAAAAGCATTGAGCATCGCAGCGATATGGACGGAAACCCGAACAATAATAACGTGGATAAATTCTTCAAAAACGGCTGGGGTAAAATGTACATTATGCGCTGATGCACGCGTCTGTCGTTATGTTTTTCTTTTGTTTTCCGGAATAGTGATTATCTTTCGCCGTTAGAAAAAACTTACAGACTTTGAAACGTTTACTACCAGTTTTCTTATTGCTCCTTCTTCCTTTTGCAATGCAGGCGCAGCGCCATCATGAAATCGGACTTACCGCCGGCGTGAGTAATTATTATGGCGACCTGCAAACAAAATGGTTTCCGGCAGAGGGTTACCGGCCGATGGTGGGTATCAGTTACAAGTATTTTATGCACCCCCGTATCGGCGTTCGTTTCGGCGCAAATTATACCCGCCTCACAGCAGCAGATAGCCTTTCCGACATTCCGGTTTTCAAAGCACGCAACCTTCGTTTTGAAACAGGGCTTTTTGAAGTGCATGGCGGACTGGAAATAAACCTTCTTGCCGTGGACATTGAAAGGGTGAAGTTTTCACCTTACGTTTTTGCAGGCGTTGGCGTGTTTTATTACAACTCTTACACCGATGGTTTGAACAGCGAAAAAGTGTATCTCCGCCCACTCAGCACAGAAGGACAAGGCATTCCCACCTACCCTGACCGCAAGCAATACAACCTCGTAAACGTCGCGTTTCCAATCGGTGGCGGACTTAAATTTTTTGTGGGCAAAACGCTGATAATTACTACCGAACTTGGCTTCCGTTATACTTCTACAGATTATTTGGATGACGTGAGTAAAAGCTATGTAAATTCGGATACCTTGAAAGCATATAGAAGTCAGCAATCGGTTGACCTTGCCTTCAGAGGAAAGCCGATTGGAAGTGCCGGAGAGGCACAATATCCTGATTATAAATTCCAGCGCGGAGATAGCAAAGCCAATGACTGGTATTGGTTTGGCGGCATCACAATCGCTGTGTATTTCGATGCCTTCGGCAATGTTGGGAAATACTGGCAAACGCGTTGCCCCGGACTTTCAGGAAGAAGAAGATAATTCCGAAAACGCAATTTTCATTTGGCCTCTGATATTTTTATCAGGGGCTTTTTTCAGCCTTTATTTTTCCGGATTCCTTTTTGAAAAGGTAGCATCCATAATTCCGAAATGGTTTGCTTTTCAGGGTGTATGAAATCCGCTTCACCAATCACCATATCTTCCAGACCTTTTCTTTAAAAAAAATAGGTTAAATTGACCGCTTTTTAGAAACTCACTAATCTATATTATGACACCTGAATCTAACCCTGCTCAAGACCGCTTAAACCTGTATGTTTTCAAATTCTTTCCTTATCAGGTGAAGGTGTTGGGATTGATGATACTGCTAATTTTTGTTGTGGCTTCAGCCTGTCAACTGCTTCACTTATTTGATTTAACGGAAGCACAGTCAAAACAATTTAAGCTAATTGGGATGTATGTCTTAACCGGAAGCCTGTTCCTTATTGGCTGGTCGAAGGATAAAATAGAAACCGAAGCGCTGAACTTACTTCGGATGAAAAGCCTGACGTTTGCTTTTTCAATAAACTCGCTATTCATTCTTATCGTCGATCCGCTGACGAGTTTGCTTTTAAAATTGCCATTCAGAAGCCTCATGGAAGAAAACTTTCTCCTAAAAGTATTAATGTGGCATGTTATCCTTTATTTCCTCGGCAAAAAGAATTTTATCAGAAAAGCAATCATGCGGCAATAGCAAATCGGAATTATTGCTACGCTACTTCACCTCTTCATACTCAATATAATCGCCCGGCTTTGGAATCTTTGGGGTGGGATTTTTTTGTTTTTCCTGCATGTCGTTCATCTGCTGTTGCATATTGCGAAGCCGTTCAGATGCCGATTTGGTAATGTTTAAAACAGGCAGCAGAAAACGGAATAAAAACCGGATAACGAAGAACAGAATGAGGAAGTAAATGATAAACCTGAACATAGTTTTTCAAAGGTAAGAAACGGGGAAAGCTATGCCGTTAATGAAAATCCAATTGGTAAACAAATCGTTTTTGAAAAGCCGGAAGTTTTTCTTAGTTTTGCACCGAAATTTAGATTGAAACACAGGGGACATACGAAATGTCCCCTTGCTTTTTTAACCAATGGATGATGCAATTGAAAAACTGACCGCAATGATTCAGCCTTTGCTGGAAGATTCGGACATGTTTATAACGAGTATTTTAATAAAGCCTACCAACAATGTAAAAGTTTTTTTGGATGCTGACGGCGGTTTATCTATTGAAAAAAGCGCCGTTGTAAACCGGAAGCTCCGCCATCTAATTGAAGAAACCGGATTGTTTCCTGCAGAGGATTATTCATTGGAAGTTTCAAGCCCGGGAGTAGATCAGCCGCTGGTTTTAAAGCGTCAGTATTTAAAAAACAAAGGTCGCAATGTGTTGGTTTCATTGAATGAGGGTGACAAGGAAATAAGCGGTATTTTAAAGGAAGTGAATGAGGATGAAATTGTGCTCGAACAAACCGATAAAAAGAAAAAAGAAACGACCACCACAAACGTTCCCTTCTCAGAAATAAAGAAAACAATTGTTCAAATAGCATTTTAAAAAAAGCCCCGAAAGGCAATAATTATAAATTCAGAACCATGGCAAGTATCAATCTCATTGACTCATTTCAGGAGTTTAAAGATACAGAGAACGTTGACCGCCCCACGTTGATGAAAGTGATCGAAGACGTGTTTAAAACGCTGCTGCGCAAAAAATACGGCAACGATGAAAATTTTGACGTAATCGTGAACGACCAAACCGGTGACCTCGAAATTTTTAGGCGCCGCACCGTAGTGGAAGACGGTTTTTCAGAAGATGACAACACTGAAATTGAACTGGCAGAAGCACTCAAAATTGATGAAGACTATGATATTGGCGAAGAGGTTTATGAAGAAATAGACGTGAAGGATTTTGGTCGCCGTGCCGTGCTTGCCGCAAAACAAACGCTTGCCGCACGTATTGGTGATCTCAAGAAAAAGCACTTGATGGATAAATACGCCGACCGCGTGGGAGACATCATGACGGGTGAAGTTTATCAGATTTGGAAGAAGGAAATAATGCTGATCGACGATGAGAATAATGAATTAATCCTACCAAAATCCGAACAGATTCCTTCCGATTTTTTTAAAAAGGGAGAAAGCGTAAGAGCCGTTATTAAAAAGGTGGAAATGCGCAATAACACACCCGTAATTGTACTTAGCCGCACCCATCCTTCATTCCTCGAAAAACTGCTTGAAATTGAAGTGCCGGAAATAATGGACGGGCTAATAGTAGTCCGGAAAATAGTTCGGGAGCCGGGAGAGCGCGCAAAAGTTGCCGTAGAAAGTTATGACGACCGCATTGACCCCGTGGGCGCTTGCGTGGGCATGAAGGGAAGCAGAATTCATGGCATTGTGCGGGAACTGAAAAATGAAAACATTGACATCATAAATTACACGAGCAACACACAACTGCTGATTCAACGTTCCTTGACGCCTGCTAAAATAAACCGCATGGAACTGGATGGGGAAACAATGGGCGCAGATGTTTTTCTGGAGCCGGATCAGGTGTCACTTGCCATTGGCAGAAAAGGCGTGAACATTAAGCTGGCGCAGGAACTTACCGGTTACAGTATTGATGTGTATCGCGATGTGCCCGAAGAAGAAAGTGAATTCGATATTGACCTTGATGAATTTAGTGATGAGATTGATGAATGGGTGATTGACGTGTTTAAGAAAGTAGGTTACGACACCGCCTTAAGCATCCTCAATTTATCCGTGGAAGAACTGGTGCGACGCACCGACTTGGAAGTGGAAACCGTAACTGATGTGCAGCGCATTTTGAGGGAGGAGTTTGATGAAGAAGAAGAAGAAACCGCAACCGCAGAAAGCAAGTCATCTGAAGCTCCGACTTCTGCAGTGGAGGAAGCGCCGGAAGCAGCAACGGAACCGGCAGAAAATGAAGAAGTGGATGCTGCAAATGAAAAAACAGAAACCGGTGGAGATGCAACACCGGAAGCAACAGAAGAAGAAGCAAATCCGGCTTCTTAAAAAGCCGGTGAAACCCTTTATTTAATAGGGGTTTTATTAAAAAAGTGTAGGTTTGCGGCCTTAGGTCAGAAAGCTTACCAACAGTAGCCTCAGGGTTATTTTTTTGACGTAAATATTCGAATGGCAACAGCAGTAAAGAAAACAACACGATTAGGCCCCGCCCTACAGAATTCAACATTGGTAAAAGCACCATTGTGGATTACCTGAAAGGCAAAGGTTTCGAAATAGTCGACAACCCGAATTTCAAGTTGACTGAAGACATGTATGATGCGCTTCAGGGAGAGTATGCCAAAGACAGAGCAGCGAAGCGCAAAAGTGAAGAAATTGCATTGCCTAAAAGCGCTGTGTCGTCCACAGATTCAAAAAGACAAAAAGAAGAGGAAGAATTTCTTGCAAAAACGAAGAAAGTAGAAGAAACCGCTGCCGTTATTGATCAGGAAGACGTAGCAGAAATTGAAGCAGCCCTCAAAAAAACACCTAAAACTTCTAAAGCAAAACCAGCTGAAATTAAACCGGCTGAAACCACCGCTGCGGCTGAAACGACGCCAGAATCGGCACCATCTAAAATAAAAGAAAAAGAAGCAGCGCCAGAAGAAACTGTTCAAACACCCGCTACTCCTGAAGTAAAAGCAGGGGTTGATGAGGAGAAATCACACATCGAAACAAAAACAACCAAATTAGGCGGACCAAACGTGCTCGGTAAAATAAATCTCGATGAGATGAACCTTGCCTCACGCCCCAAAAAAGCAACACCCGCCAAAAAAGAAGCGGCTAAAAAAACAGAGAAAAAAGCAGAGAAAATAACCACTCCCGCCAAAACAAAAAAGGCAACAATAACTTTAAAAGAAACAACGCCTAAACAGGCTGAATCCGTTACTGCAAAAACGGAAATACCGGAAGTAAAACCTGCACCGCCAAAGCCACCCGAAGAAGAAAAACTGGAACACATCCAGATGAAATCTCCGAAGCTGGAAGGACCGAAAATCATCGGCAAAATTGAACTGAAGGCCGCAGGAATCCAGATCAGACAGTAAAGAAAAAAGAAGCCGCAAACGCATTCCGGTAAACAAACGCCCTGATGCACGCACAGGACAAGGCGGAGGTGGCGTTGGTCGTCCACTTACGCCGGGTCAAAGCCGCGGCGGAGCATTAGGCGACCGCAGAGGCACGGGCATAGGAGCAGGAACCGCAGGGCCAAATCGTGGTGGCGCATTTGGCGACCGCAGGCAAAGAGGCGGCATGCAAACGCCCGGCGAAGTAGATCAGAAAGCCATCCAGGATAAAATAAAACAAACACAGGCAAAACTTGCCGGCGGCAACACACGCGGAAAAGGAAAATCAAAATACCGTAGAGATAAAAGAGATCAGCAGGCTGAAAAACGCGCCGCCGAAGAAAACGTGCAGGGCGAAACAATACAGGTAACGGAGTTTATTTCCGTGAGTGAATTGGCAAGCTTGCTCGACGTGAGTTTTGCAGACGTCATCAGCAAGTGTATGAGCCTCGGCATCATGGTGTCCATTAATCAGCGCCTCGATGCAGAAGTGATTGAACTGGTAGCCAACGAATTTGGGCATGAAGTAGAATTCATTAACCTGGAGCAGGAAGATGATGAAGATGAAGACCAGATGGACGCTCCGGAAGACATGATTGCCCGCGCACCGATTGTTACCATCATGGGTCACGTAGATCACGGTAAAACTTCCTTGCTCGATTATATCCGCAGCGCCAACGTGGTAGCCGGAGAAGCAGGCGGAATCACCCAACACATTGGCGCCTACCAGGTAACGACGGCAGAAGACAAAAAGCTTACATTCCTTGATACGCCCGGTCACGAAGCGTTTACCGCCATGCGTGCCCGCGGTGCAAAAGTGGCGGACATCGCCATTATTGTGATAGCTGCGGATGATGCCATCATGCCTCAAACCAAAGAAGCGATTTCCCACGCGCAGGCAGCTTCGCTCCCCATGGTTTTTGCCATCAATAAAATAGATAAAGAAGGTGCTAACCCCGAAAAAATAAAAGAACAACTTTCCGGAATGAACATTCTGGTAGAAGAATGGGGCGGTAAATATCAAAGTCAGGAAATCTCTGCAAAAAGCGGATTAAACGTTGACCTGATTCTTGAAAAATTATTGCTCGAAGCAGAGCTGCTCGACCTCAAAGCAAACCCTGAAAGAGAAGGCGTTGGTTCTGTAATTGAAGCTTCTCTGGATAAGGGACGCGGATACCAGGCTACCGTTTTAATTCAGAATGGAATGCTTGAACTGGGCGACATGGTGGTGTGCGGACAATTTTACGGAAAAGTGAAAGCCATGTTTAACGAACGCGGACAGCGCATCACCAAAGCCGGACCTTCAACACCGGTGCAGGTGTTAGGTTTAAACGGTGCACCGCAGGCGGGTGAAAAACTAAAGGTTTTTGAAGATGAAAATGAAGCGAAAACCATCGCCAATCATCGCGCGCAAATATTGAGAGAGCAAGGCATCCGCACCCGCAAGCACATTACGCTGGATGAAATCGGACGCAGGCTTGCACTGGGCAACTTTAAAGAACTGGCAGTTATCATTAAAGGTGATTTCGATGGTTCCGTAGAAGCATTGAGCGATGCGTTGCAGAAACTTTCTACCGAAGAAGTGGCGATAAACGTGGTGCATAAAGGAGTTGGACAAATCACGGAGTCAGACGTGTTGCTGGCTACGGCTTCCGATGCCATCATTATTGGCTTCCAGGTGCGCCCGGCTTCGCAGGCTGCAAAACTTGCTGAGCAGGAAAACATTGAGATTCGCCAATACTCCATCATTTACGATGCTATTGAAGAAATTAAAAGCGCCATGGAAGGTTTGCTTGAACCGAAAGTGGAACGCAAAACCGTGTGCAATGTGGAAGTTCGCGACGTGTTTAAGATTACGGGCGTAGGCGCCATTGCCGGTTGCTATGTGCTGGACGGAAAAATTACCCGCAACACGAAAGTCAATCTTATCCGCGATGGCATTGTGGTTTACAATGGTGAATTAGGCTCCCTGAAACGATTTAAGGAAGATGCCAAAGAAGTGGCTGCCGGTTATGAGTGCGGACTTTCTATCAAAAACTATAACGACGTGCGCATTGGTGACATCATTGAAGGATACGAAGAAGTGGAAGTGAAACGCACCTTGTAGCGCACCGGAAATTTTATCTGAAACCGTAAAACACGCGTCTGCGTTGCTTTACGGTTTCTTTTTTAAACAAAACTTTTTACCAAAATCCCTTTGGGTATGATTGATAAACTGGAAGCCATAAAAGCGCGCTTCGATGATTTTAGTGTGGCAATGACCAACCCGGAAATTGTGAACGACAACAAGCGCTTTTCCCAAATCAGCAAAGAGTACAAAAAGCTGGAACCCATAATTGCTGCTTACAAACATTATCGCTCCGCGCTTGATGCTATTGCATTTGCCAAAGAAATACTGGAAACAGAAGCCGACGAAGACCTGCGCCAAATGGCAAAGGACGACCTCGAAAAGCAGGAAGTAAATAAAGAAAATCTGGAAGCAGAAATCCGGCAGTTATTGATTCCCAAAGACCCGCAGGACGAGAAGAACGCCATCATTGAAGTGCGCGCCGGAACGGGCGGCGATGAAGCCAGCATTTTTGCAGGCGACCTGTTGCGGATGTACATGCGTTTCTGCGAAAGAAGAGGCTGGAAAATTTCTACCCTAAGCGAAACAGAAGGAACCGTGGGCGGATTTAAGGAGGTGCAGCTTGAAGTGCAGGGCGAAGATGTGTATGGAACGCTGAAGTTTGAAAGTGGCGTACACCGCGTGCAGCGCGTGCCTGCCACGGAAGCCAGCGGACGGGTGCACACTTCTGCTGCCACCGTAGCCGTGATGCCCGAAGCCGAAGAAATTGATTTTGAACTAAAAGACAGCGACCTGAAAATGGAAACCGCACGCAGCGGCGGCGCAGGCGGACAAAACGTAAACAAGGTGGAAACAAAAGTGATTCTCACCCACGTGCCCACCGGCACCGTTATCACCTGTCAAACGGAACGAACCCAACTCGGCAACCGCGAAAAAGCTACCCAAATGATGCGCACCAAACTGTATGAAGAAGAAGTGCGCAAACACGAAGATGAAATAGCCAGCCGCCGGAAAAGCCTCGTGAGCACGGGAGACCGCTCCGCCAAAATCCGCACTTACAATTATCCGCAGGGACGCATTACCGACCACCGCATCGGGATGACGATTTATAACCTCGACGACTTTATGAACGGCAACATTCAGGAAATGGCCGAAGCACTGCAGTTTGCAGAGAATGCCGAAAAAATGCAAGCCGGCGAAACCGTGATATAATATTCCCTCCTTAAAACAGTTTATTCCTCCAAACACCCAAATTCCTAAAATGGCAACTCCCCGTTTTGACCTCATTGACATTATCCGCTCGCTCCAGAGAAAGCGAAAAATCATCCTCATTGTAGCTGCGCTTTGCGGCATCACGGCTGCAATATTTTACCTCGTTTCTAAAAAATACTATGAAGCGAAGGTGGAGTTCTTTGTGTCCAACCCGCTTTATTCTGACCGCAATAATCTGTTCCGCAATCAGGAATCACGCTTTGTTGATTATTTCACGAACGAAGACGACATGGACCGCGTGCTTGCCATTGCCAATTCAGGAAAAGTAATCAGCCTGGTGCGCGAAAAGCAAAACCTGGCTGCCGCTTATAAACTCGACATGAGCAAACCCGAAGACCGCGCCGCTTTTGATGAAACCTTCCGCAAACACTATGAAGTGAAACGCGCCGACTTCCAGAACATGGAGCTCAGTTTTTCAAACCCCGACCCGCAACTGGCAGCCAACGTAGCCAACGAAGCCGTGAAAGCCACCGAAGAAGTGTACCGCGAATACTTCAACAGCATTAAGCGCAACATCTACAATTCCATCCAGGCAAAAGCCATTGAAACCGATAGCGCCATTGCCTCCCTCACCGACACCCTTTCAAAACTCCGCGACCGCTATCAGATTTATGATATCATAAGCCCTTCAAGACAAGGCATGATGAACGGCGCTATGAAAAGCAATGGCGCCACCACTTTTGGCAGAGGCGTGGAAGAAATACAAAACGTAGAATCCATAAAAGACCAACTGGTGAAAGACCGCGCCGAATACACTTCGCTGCTTAATGAATTTAGCACGGGCGTGCGCGCCGGAGAAATGTCGCTGGTAAACGTCATCACCAAAGCAGAACCTCCCGTAAATCCCAAAGGGCTGGGCTTCCTCCTCACCACCATTGCAGGCATTTTGCTCGGTTTGTTTTTCGCTTCGGTGTGCGTGTTGCTAAGTGCTTACTATCATCTCCTCAATACCTACCAAAGAGAAGCGTAAATGCAGGCGGAACTCATTGCTGACAAAAGGTTTCAGGGGTTTAGCATTGCCGTGTTGCTGGGTAGCGTAGCTGCTGCTTTGTGGACCAGTAATTATCTTTTCGCAGCCATTCCTTTTGCCTGGCTTTTCTTCCTGCTGCTGCTTTTAAACTGGAAGCTTGGCTGGTGGGTCATGTTGTTCACCATTCCTGCTTCCATCCAGATTTTCCTTGCGGGCGATTCCCTTTCCACTTCGCTGCCTGATGAACCGATGATGTGGTGTTACCTCATTATGTTTTGCGGAATGCTGGCGCACAACCCGCGCATTATCCCGAAATGGTGGTGGCGAAACCCGCTGGTACTTATCACCGTGCTACAGTTTTTATGGTTAATAGTAGCCGTTATTTATTCGCATGAGCTGTTGTTTTCCGTAAAGTTCCTAATGGCAAAATGCTGGTTCCTGGTATCGTTCCTGGTGTTTCCGGTTTTTATTTTTAAAGAAAAGAGTGATTACCGCAAAGCCTTTCTGCTCCTGCTCATCCCCATGCTGGCTACCATCTGCATCATCATGGTGCGCCACGCTGCCCTGGGTTTCAATTTCAGGAAAATAGAAAAAGCCATCCACGGGCTTTATTACAACCATGTGGATTATTCCACCGTTATCTCCATGTTTTTCCCGGTGCTTTGCGCCGCCTATCCGCTCACGCGTAATAAACCCTGGTGGATACGCCTGTTGCTGCTGCTTACCATTGCATTTTTCCTCCCGGCTATTTACACCACTTATGCGCGCGCCGCCATGGTTGCCATTGTTTTTTCGGTGGTGGTGTATGTAGCCATCCGCCTGAAACTTGCTACCTGGATAATGCCCGTGTTTTACGGAATGCTGGCGCTTTTTCTGGTCTATCTCGGCACCAATAAAAAGTACATTGACTTTCGCCCGCAGTATGAGAAAACATACATGCACTCCAGCTTTGAGAAACACATGATAGCCACCTTCCGCGGGCAGGACATGAGTTCTATGGAGCGCGTATATCGCTGGATTGCCGCCGTGCGCATGAGCGCCGATGAACCGCTTACCGGCTATGGCCCCAACTCGTTTTATTATTATTACAAGCCTTACGCACTTTCCATTTTCCGCACCTACGTGAGCCGGAATGATGAGCACTCCACTACGCACAATTACTTTCTTTACATGCTGGTGGAGCAAGGTTATCCCGCCATGATTCTGTATGCCATTTTTGTGATGGTAATGATGGCGCAGGCGCAGAAAACCTACCACCGGTTTAAGGATAAATTTTACAAGCAATGCACTATGGCAGTGATTACGTTGTTTGCTGCCGCGTTTATCAACAATTTTTTTTCAGAGCTGATTGAAACGCACAAAGTGGGTGCGCTGTTTTATCTCTCTGTGGCGTTGCTGATTATTCTTACTAAGAAAAGTAAGGATTTGGAGATGAGGCAAGGCGGGTGACTTGGTTCCCCACCTGTTTGGCGGATTGCAAATCCGCTTTATCCTTGTGTTCGAGATGATCCTGCGGAACATCCCGAACAACGCGGGACAGGAAGCGGTAAAAAAATTCTGGGGAGCGCTTATTCATCATACTCATCAATGTATTGATCAACAAATTTTCGTGCGCCTTCTTTGCCTACAGTTTTTATTAAAAGAGGAATTAGCGGAAAGGTTTTCGTCTCAATAAAGCCTCGAATGACTTCTAAAATTTCTCCAGAATTCATTTGGGTAATGGGTTGAACTGCTTTATTATTAAGAACACTGATAGCCCTGATTACTGCTTCATCGCAGTTTCTCTCTCCCAACAAAAGGCATTCTAACAAGACCGGCGGATCAAACCGAAACAGACGCGCGAAAAGATAGAACTGCTCCAAAGTCAAAGGTTTTTCACCACGTTCCATTTTAGCGTACTGGCCAAAGGAGACTCCTAAACTATGGGCGATGTATGTTTGCGAGTAATTTCTGTGTAAGCGAATGCCGGATAAAATGCCTCCGGTGCTTTTTGTGTGTTGTTTTTTTGAGTTGTCCATAATGTTGCTAAGCTAATGCTTTAAAAACGATTACGGCTTTCAGAACTTTTTTCTTTTTTGGACAAATGTTGTCCGAAACGGTGTTCGTAAAAAATATTCGGCACGCATCTTTGCATTGCAGACGGAGGTTGTAGCGCTCAATCAAAGTTGTACGACGAGGCCGAAAATCGGACAAAGAGTAGGCAAACAAAAATGCTTTCAAAATGAATCTTAAATTACGACAACTATTTCTGACGGTAACGTTTTTATTAATTTCAACAATAAGCTCGTTCGCTTTTATTGTTAGATGTGAACTTTATGGAATCATACGGCCTGGATGTTTTCAGGTGCTGGTGATGGTACTTGATGATGATAACCGTTTACTCGGTGCGGGGTATGTTTATGTGGGTGACTGCCCAACTAAAACATCCAATCAGATAGTTTACAATGGTGATACTTTTGAATCACAAGATGGTTCAACGCAAGATTTTGTGAATCTTATTTCTCAAGAAGATGTCTACCCACTGTACCTTGATGCAAGAAACGGCGCATTATCAGGTAACAATAGAGTGGGATCTAGCTCAAATCCTGCATCGGAGGAAATCATTACTGTTTTTCCAAATCCGGTACTTGAATCAAAACTTTTAAACATCTTCATTTCCCCCGATTTCGTAAATCCTAGGACAGGTGGTGAGTTTACAATCTATGATGTAAATGGAAAGGTTGTATTTCATCAATCACAACTACACGATAGCAACATCTCAGTGGACATTCAAAATTTCACTGCTGGGTTATACTTCATAAAAATGAATTATAGCAATCACCCTTCTCTTTTAACTAAATTCCTTAAAAACTAAACGTCAATATGAAAAAGTTACTTCTTACATTATTTCTTTTTGGGGTTATCGCACTACCCTTTAACGCTCATGCTATTTTAAAAGTATCAGGATATTACCATAGTACTGTCAGGACAGGTTGTTATAGGGTTTATGTCGTTGTAACAGATACAGATGATTTGGGTGAATCGCATGTGATTGTTAGCGGTTACGTGAATATTGGGCCTGGCTGTGGGGACATTGGGTCACCAATTGGTACCAATGTTTACAATGGCGAGTATTTTGAAACAGATGAAGGTATATCCGCTAATCTCTGTGAGATAATACAAGGCTCCGAAGTATATCCGCAATATACAGTTGAGCGAGACCGATTATTGAATGAACAACATTAGTTCTCATGCGTGAGTCCCTTAGTAAAGTGACTCACGCATTTTTCTTCACAAGCCGTCTCCCTTTTATTAAAATAAAACATCCATCCCTCCAAAATTTCTGCTTTAATTTCAATACCTCACCCACCGATACCAATTCAATACTATTACTACTTTCCTGTGCTCATAATTTACCACTCATTCACCCCTACTACATTTCCGGTACACCTAAATGACCACCCATTTACTACTACTACATTTCCGGTAGCATTCACTCAGCAGTCATTTACTACTACTACATTTCCGGTAGACCATAATGGCCACCCATTTACTACTACTACATTTCCGGTACACAATAATTGGCAGACATTTACTACTACTGCAAAACTTTTACGCCATTTTGGCAATTTTCACCCCTTTCTTTAAAAAAATTTCTCCCAAAATTTTAAAAATTCAAACAAATACTTTAGCTTTGCAGCCTAAATATATTTCATCATGCCTGAAGAACAACTTAGAAGAAGCCTAAACAATCCGTGGGAGATTTACACCCGTCGCAATTTCCTCCTCTGCAAAGAAGTAGTAACTGAAACCACCAATTCCCTTGCTGTAGAATTTGAATTAAAGCCTGAAATAGAACCCATATACATCTTTTTCAGGGATTTTGCAGATGTTTATCTCGCTAAATATGCCGACTGGAATGGCCAACGCAAATTCATCCAAACCGCGAAAACCGCAACATTCCAAACCGCTTACGCATCCCTGCAGCCGAAAATGAAACTGTGGCACGAAGCCATCATCCCCCTGCTGCGCCCCGCCAACCGCGAACTTTCGCTACAGCTTTTCCCTGATGATAATTATGGTATGTACACCAGCGGCAGCGAGGAACAGCGTTTATCAAACTTTGGCTACTATACTTCCAAACTTGTAGAAGTTAATTTACCCATCCTGAGCACCTACAAAACGGAAGCAGTGCAATTGCAGGCAGACCTCGGCAATACCGGAACAAATAAAGATCAGAGCATCGACAAAACAGGTTCTCTCAGCAGCATTCTTGAGGCACAAAGGCTAATTGTAACCACAGCGCTTTACCGCGTTCAAGCTCGCCTCTGCGATATTTTTGCTGAAAACCCATTGGAAGTGCAGCGCATTATGCCGTTTAACCTGCTTGACCAGCGCGGACAAACAGAATTCGTAAACAACAACCTTCGTGGTGCCGACACGCTCCTTTTTCTTACCCGCACTTTTGAGGATGAAACCCAGCAACTGCGCATCCGCAACATGGGCACACAGGCTTTGCAGTTTTTCCGGAGCGAGCAAAAGAATGGAGCTCCGGGCGTAGCCAGCATCACCGTAGAAGCAGGACTGGAAATAACCATCCCTGTTTCTATGCTGGGTGAAGGCAGGTATTTTTTCGTAAGAAACCTGAGTGAAGATGTGGACGGTGCATATGTGGTGGAGGTAGAATAACGAAGGGTAAAGAAGAAACCGATTTTAGAGAGAGGCTGGCAGAATGTGCCGGCCTTTTTTATGTACCTAAATAATACCGTTTAGACACCCAAACTAGTCCACGTCCTTGCGAGGGCTTGCCCGAAGCAATCTAAAGTCAAAAATCATTTCTACACCGCTCTTCAGATTGCTTCACTGCGTTCGCAATGACGATCCGCATTAGTAATCTAGATGTCTAATACCGTTTAGACACCCAACTAGTCCACGTCCTTGCGAGGGCTTGCCCGAAGCAATCTGAAGTCAAAAATCATTTCTACACCCTCTTCAGATTGCTTCACTGCGTTCGCAATGACGATCCGCATTAGTAATCTATATGTCTAAATGGTATAAACACATTCCTTCTCCCAAATCACCAAGGAGGGGGTTATCAGGAAACGCACCCACCCACGGCATAATTATTTATAGTTATTTCCCGAATCAATAACTTCACAAAAATGAAAAAGATCCTCTTAGCAAGCGTTATGCTTTGCGCACTCAACACGTTTACTGCCCGCGCGCAGCAAACAAATTCAAAATCCCCAGAGCCTGTTTATGCTATTGCGGATAAAATGCCGGAACTGAAAGGCGGTGCCGACGCCATGGCATCCTTCCTGAACCAAAACCTGGAATATCCAAAAGCGGCACGCAAGGCGGGTATAGAAGGGCAGGTAAGGCTGAAGGGTTTGATTAATAAATACGGCAAGTTGGAGCAGGTGTACGTAACGCGTTCTGTTGATCCACAATTAGATGCAGAGGCAATGCGCGTGTTTAAGGCTATGGACAATTGGGAGCCGGGCATGAAAGACGGCGTGGCGGTGAATGCTTGGTACACGCTGCCTATTATGTTTAGGTTGGAGGAGAAGTGAGGAATTTAGAGACAGTTATTCCATACACGGCGTGATTGCGAACGAAGTGAAGCAATCTAATGAGAAGGCATAGGTTGACTTTTAGATTGCTTCGGGCAAGCCCTCGCAATGACGTCTTTTTTCGCTACAACAAAAAGAAACCCGGACAATTGCTTGTCCGGGCTTTTTTATTTTTTGCAAACTTGATACTTACAATTACCTCACCCCCCTCAGACTTGATACTTGATACTTGCAATTACCTCACCCCCTGACCCCTCTCCAAAAATGGAGAGGGGGGACCATACGGGTTAGATCTTGATGCTGTTCATTTTATCGTTCAGACTTGATACTTGATACTTGATACTTGATACTTGATACTTACTATTCCTCATCATCAAACTGCAGCACATCGCGGCTAGACATCAGCAAATCGAAGTCATCCTTATTGCCCACAATCAGTTCATCATAATCGCGCATGCCCGTTCCGGCAGGGATTAAGTTTCCGGTAATTACGTTTTCCTTTAAGCCTTGCAGCGTGTCGCTCTTACCATTAATAGCGGCGGTAGAAAGCACTTTCGTAGTTTCCTGAAAGGATGCAGCAGATATCCAGCTTTGCGTGCCAAGGGATGCTTTGGTGATCCCGAGCAACATGGGCGTAGAAGTAGCAGAACTTGCTTCGCGATATTCCAATAGTTTTTTATCGGCGCGACGCAGCACACTGTTTTCTTCGCGGATTTCGCGCAGTGTAACAATCTGTCCTGCATGAAGCTTGTCAGAATCTCCGGCTTCGGTAATTACTTTCTTATCGAAAATCCAGTCGTTCTCCGTCATCAGGTCAAACTTATCTACGGAATCATCTTCCAGGAAGCGCGTATCACCCGGGTCAACAATGGTAACCTTGCGCATCATCTGCCGAACGATTACTTCAATGTGCTTGTCGTTGATTTTCACCCCCTGCAAACGATATACTTCCTGAATTTCATTTACCAGATATTCCTGAACGGCGAAAGGTCCTTTAATGGAAAGAATGTCGCTTGGCGTGATGGCACCATCAGAAAGAGAATTACCAGCTTTCACGAAATCGCCATCCTGCACCATAATGTGGCGGGTAAGCGGCACGAGGTATTTCTTCACCATGCCTTCGCGGCTTTCCACAATTATTTCGCGGTTACCACGCTTAATGTTTCCGAAACTCACCACGCCATCCACTTCTGCAACAATGGCGGGATTGCTCGGGTTTCTTGCTTCAAACAATTCGGTAACGCGGGGCAGACCACCGGTGATATCCCTTGAGCGACCCATCACGCGCGGAATCTTCACGATCACCTGACCGTTGTTTACTTTTTCTCCGCTTTGCACCACAATGTGGGAACCTACGGGGAGGTTGTATGTTTTAGATTCTTTGCCGGATACGATGATACTGGCAATCTTGTTTTTGTCTTTTGTTTCGATAACCACTTTTTCGCGGTGGCCTGTTTGTTCGTCCGCTTCCTCGCGAAAGGTTACGCCTTCAATCACGGCATCAAACTCAATCTTACCGGGCACTTCAGAAATAATTACGGCATTAAACGGATCCCATGTGCAGATAACGTCTCCTTTTGAAATCTTCTGTCCGTTTTTCACTTTCAGGTTAGAGCCGTAAGGAATGTTGTTGGTGATGAGCAAACGGTCGTTCGCTACATCCACAATTCTTACCTCTCCTGTACGTCCGATAACGATGGTTTTCTTTTCGCCTTCTTTATCCACGGCATCGGTAGTGCGTAATCCATCAAACTGAATGGTACCATCAAAGCGGGCAACAAGTTGGGATTCAATAGCTGAAGAACCTGCCACACCACCCACGTGGAACGTGCGGAGCGTAAGCTGTGTTCCCGGCTCACCAATTGATTGGGCTGCAATAATGCCAACCGCATCTCCTTTTTGCGTAGTGTATCCGGTAGCCAGGTTTTTACCGTAGCATTTTGAGCACACACCGCGACGGCTTTCGCAGGTGAGTACGGAACGAATATCTACAACGTCCACCGCGCTGTCTTCAATGCGCTGCGCAACGTCTTCTGTTATTTCATCACCGCCACTAACAATTAATTCATCGGTCAGTGGATCATACACATCCTGAAGCGCAGTGCGCCCGAGGATACGATCGTACAATGGTTCTACAATTTCTTCATTATCCTTTAAGGCAGAAGTAGCAATGCCGCGTAGGGTTTCACAATCTTCTTCGTTGATAACTACGTCCTGCGCCACATCCACCAAACGACGCGTCAGGTAACCGGCATCCGCAGTTTTCAGTGCGGTATCGGCAAGACCTTTACGGGCACCGTGGGTAGAGATAAAATATTCAAGAACAGAGAGTCCGTCTTTAAAATTGGAAAGAATGGGGTTCTCAATAATTTCGGAACCGGAAGAGCCGGAACGACGCGGCTTAGCCATCAATCCTCTTAAGCCTGCAAGTTGTTTTACCTGCTGCTTGCTTCCGCGCGCACCTGAATCGAGCATCATGTACACAGAGTTGAAGCCCTGTTTGTCTGTTGCCATTTCATGGATCAGCGTTTCCGTAACCCGCGTATCTACACGGCTCCAGATGTCAATGATCTGGTTGTAGCGCTCATTGTTAGTGATAAGCCCACTGTTGTAGTTTTCCCACACGTCATCCACTTCACCTTGTGCCGTTTTTACAAGCTGTTCTTTCAGTTCAGGGATGGTGAGGTCTTTAATGTTGAAGGAAAGTCCGCCACGGAAAGCTGTTCTGAATCCAAGCTGTTTAATGTTATCGAGGAATTCAACAGTAGCCGGGATACCTGCGTTTTTCAGGATGAAACCAATGATTTCTCTGAGGGATTTTTTGGTGAGGAGTGCATTTACAAAGCCATTCACCTTTGGCACGTGCTGGTTAAAGATTACACGACCCACAGTAGTTTCTGTCAGTTGATTTTTCAATGAACCATCAGGCTGACGATTATCCACCCTTACGCGGATGGAAGCATGGAGATCAACGCGCTCTTCGTTATAGGCAATAATTACTTCTTCTGGACTGTAAAAAACTTTTCCTTCGCCCTTCACCACTAAATCATCCATCGACTTTTTGCCTTTGGTGAGATAGTACAACCCAAGTACCATGTCTTGCGATGGAAGCGTGATTGGCGTTCCGTTTTGCGGGTTCAGGATGTTGTGGGAGGCGAGCATTAAAAGTTGCGCTTCGATGATGGCGGCATGGCTCAGCGGAACATGCACAGCCATTTGGTCACCATCAAAATCCGCATTAAAGGCAGAGCACACAAGCGGGTGCAACTGAATGGCTTTTCCTTCAATCAGTTTTGGCTGGAATGCCTGGATGGAAAGACGATGCAGCGTTGGGGCGCGGTTGAGGAGAATCGGATGTCCTTTCAACACATTTTCAAGAATATCCCAAACAACGGATTCTTTACGCTCTACAAGTTTCTTTGCGCTTTTTACGGTTTTTACAATGCCTCTTTCAATGAGTTTGCGGATGATGAATGGCTTAAACAGTTCAGCCGCCATGTCTTTTGGAAGTCCGCACTCATGCAGTTTCAGTTCAGGACCTACCACAATTACGGAACGACCGGAATAATCCACACGTTTACCCAACAGGTTTTGACGGAAGCGACCTTGCTTTCCTTTCAATACATCGGAAAGGGATTTCAATGCGCGTCCACCTTCTGCTTTTACGGCGTTGGATTTACGGGAGTTATCAAACAGGGAATCTACCGCTTCCTGCAACATGCGTTTTTCATTCCGCAGGATTACTTCAGGGGCTTTAATTTCTATCAGGCGTTTCAAACGATTGTTACGGATGATAACGCGGCGATACAGGTCATTCAAATCAGAAGATGCAAAACGGCCTCCATCCAATGGAACGAGCGGGCGCAACTCCGGCGGAATAACGGGGATGTATTGCATCACCATCCACTCCAGTCTGTTTTCAACGCGGGTGTTTGCATCGCGGAACGCTTCTACTACGGAAAGGCGCTTCAGTGCTTCCTGCTTGCGTTGCTGCGATGTTTCGTTAGCGGCAGCATTGCGCAGGTCATAGGAAAGCTGATCAAGGTCAATGCGCATCAGCATTGCCTGCACGGCATCGGCTCCCATTTTAGCGATAAACTTATTTGGGTCGTCGTCGGGCAGGTATTGGTTTTCTTTGGAAATAGTTTCCATGATTTCCAAATATTCATCTTCGGAAATCAATTGCAATTCTGTTTTCTCGCTGTCTTTCAGGTTTAATTTCTGGCGGATCAGGTCTTCAGCTTCACCCGCGTTTACCACCACATACCGCTCATAATAAACGATGCTTTCCAGTTTTTTGGAAGAAGAACCGAGCAGGTAACCAATTTTGTTAGGCAGGGATTTAAAATACCAGATATGCACTACTGGAACTACGAGCTTTACGTGTCCCATGCGTTCGCGGCGCACCTTCTTTTCAGTTACTTCCACGCCGCAACGGTCGCAGACGATGCCTTTGTAGCGGATGCGTTTGTACTTTCCGCAATAGCATTCATAATCCTTTACGGGGCCAAATATTTTCTCGCAAAACAAGCCATCACGTTCCGGTTTGTAAGTGCGGTAATTAATGGTTTCCGGCTTCAGCACCTCACCATAGGAGCGATCAAGAATTGCATCGGGCGAAGCGAGGCTGATGGTTATTTTATTGAACCCTGGTTTGGGTTTATTGTCTTTTCTTAGTGCCATGTTTGTTTTTTTAGTATCAAGTAGTAAGTATCAAGGGGTCACGCTAAGTCGTAAAGTAGCAAGGAAGCAAATCTTAGAGACATTGCCACCTTGCAAGAAATTCTTACTCAAACTTTAATTCCAGTCCTAATCCTCTCAATTCATTTACTAGTACATTGAATGATTCGGGAATACCTGCTTTCGGAACGTTGTCTCCTTTAACTATGGATTCATACGTTTTTGCACGACCGGAAATATCATCTGATTTAAGCGTAAGCAATTCCTGAAGTATGTTGGATGCACCATAAGCCTCGAGCGCCCAAACCTCCATCTCTCCAAAACGCTGACCACCAAACTGCGCTTTACCGCCAAGTGGTTGCTGCGTAATAAGTGAATAAGGTCCGATAGAACGCGCGTGCATTTTATCATCCACCATATGGTGAAGCTTAATCATGTAGATAATTCCCACCGTTGCTTTCTGATGGAAACGCTCCCCGGTTTCACCGTCATAGAGATAAGTATGTCCAAATTCAGGCAAACCGGCTTCGGTAATTAAATCACCAATTTCATCTACTGATGCACCATCAAAAATTGGCGTAGCGAATTTTACACCCAGTTTTTCACCCGCCCAGCCAAGCACGGTTTCATAAATCTGACCGAGATTCATACGTGAAGGCACACCAAGGGGATTCAACACAATGTCAACAGGTGTTCCATCTTCCAGAAAAGGCATGTCTTCCGCACGCACAATACGCGCAACAATCCCTTTATTACCGTGGCGACCCGCCATTTTATCTCCCACTTTCAGCTTACGCTTGCTTGCGAGATAAACTTTGGCAAGTTTCAACACGCCGGCTGGTAATTCATCACCAATGGAAAGGTTGAACTTTTCGCGCTTGTAACGTCCTAATTCTTCGTTGAACTTAATGTTGTAGTTGTGCAACAACGTATTCAATAGGTCGTCTGTTTCCTTGTCGCCCGTCCAACCCAGAGGATTTACGTTCGCATAATCTACAGAGCCTAATGTTTTGGCAGTAAACTTTCCGCCTTTGCTGATAACGAGTTCACCGAAATTATTGGAAATGCCGGTGGAAGATTTATCCTTCAGCAAAGTCATCAATTTTTCAATCAACAGGGCTTTAATATCGTCTAGATTCTTTTCGTGAACCTTTTCAATTTTATCAAGCTGTGCCTTCTCTTTTACTTTGGCTGTTTTATCTTTTTTGGCGCGTTGGAAAAGTTGTTTGGATATTACAATTCCTTCCGTTCCGCTCGGTGCTTTCAGGGAAGCATCTTTAGCATCGCCTGCTTTATCACCAAAAATGGCGCGGAGTAATTTCTCTTCCGGCGTAGGGTCGGTTTCACCTTTCGGAGTAATTTTTCCAATCAGGATATCGCCTTCGCCAATGTGCGCGCCTATTCGGATAATACCATTTTCATCCAAATCCTTTGTAGCTTCTTCTGAAACGTTTGGAATATCCGGCGTCAGTTCCTCTTCTCCAAGTTTTGTGTCGCGCACTTCAAGTTCATACTCATCAATGTGGATGGAAGTGAACAAGTCATCGCGAACCACTTTATCATTGATCACGATGGCATCCTCAAAGTTGTATCCTTTCCAGGGCATGAATGCCACTTTCAGGTTGCGACCTAAAGCCAATTCACCGTCTTGAGTTGCATAACCTTCTGTAAGGAAATCACCTTCTTTTACTTTATTGCCACGGCGCACGCAAGGCTTTAAGGTGATGCTTGTGCTTTGGTTTGTTTTCTTGTATTTAGTGAGGGTATACGTTCTTACGTCTTCTTCAAAAGATACCAAACGGTCTTTATCATTCCGGTCGTAGCGAACGCGAATTTGGTTAGCATCAACATATTCTACCACCCCGTTTCCTTCTGCATGGATTTGAATGCGCGCGTCGCGGGCAGCTTTTCCTTCCAAGCCTGTACCAACGATTGGAACCTGCGGCAAAATGAGCGGAACGGCCTGGCGTTGCATGTTTGAACCCATCAGGGCACGGTTGGCATCATCATGCTCCAGGAAGGGAATTAGGGAAGCACTCAGTCCAACAATCTGGTTAGGAGCGATGTCCATAAACTCTACTTCAGAGGGTGCAAGAATCGGGAAGTCACCCGTTTGGCGGCTTTTAATAGCATCATTCTGGAAATGTCCTTTTTCATCCATTGGCGCATTTGCCTGTGCAATTTTTGCATCATCCTCTTCTTCAGCGCTCAGGAAGTGGTAGTTTTTAAGATCTACTTTTCCGTCTCTCACTTTTCGGTAAGGCGTTTCGATGAAGCCCATGTCATTAATCTGCGCATGAACACAAAGCGTGGATATCAGACCAATGTTTGGTCCTTCCGGAGTTTCAATGGTGCAGAGGCGACCATAGTGAGAATAGTGCACATCACGCACCTCAAAGCCTGCGCGTTCGCGACTCAAACCGCCTGGTCCGAGTGCAGAAATACGGCGCTTGTGGGTGATTTCAGAAAGCGGATTTGTTTGATCCAGAAACTGCGAAAGTTGTGACGTTCCGAAAAAGGAATTGATAACAGAGGAAAGCGTACGCGCATTAATCAGATCAATGGGCGTAAATACCTCGTTATCACGCACGTTCATACGCTCGCGGATGGTGCGCGCCATGCGGGAAAGCCCGACGCCAAATTGTGCAAACAACTGCTCGCCCACTGTGCGGACGCGGCGATTGCTCAAGTGGTCAATATCATCAATTTCGGCTTTGCCGTTTGTAAGGCGCACCAGGTATTTGATGATGGAAATAATATCGTTTTTGGTGAGTACTTTTTTATTCAGCTCAAATTCAAGACCCAGTTTCCGGTTGATTTTATAGCGTCCCACTTCACCCAAATCATAGCGTTTATCGGAGAAGAAAAGCTTCTCAATAATGCCGCGTGCCGTTTCATCATCAGGCGCATCAGAACCGCGCAACTGACGGTAAATGTGTTGTACCGCTTCAAGCTCAGAATTGGAAGTGTCTTTATTAAGTGTGTTGTAAATAATGGAATAATCGCCGCTTACTTCTTCTTTTTGAAGGAATACGGTTTTGATGCCCAGTTCAAGAATCATTGCAGCATTGTCTTCATCCAAAACGCTGTCGCGATCAAGCACAATTTCATTCCGCTCAATGGTTACTACTTCGCCGGTATCTTCATCCACAAAATCTTCTGTCCAGCTTCTTAAAACCCGCGCTGCAAGCCTTCTTCCGATGTGCGGAGCAAGTGCTTTTTTATCCACTTTCACTTCATCGGCCATCCCGAAAAGCTCCAGAATATCCTTGTCGGTTTCAAAGCCAATGGAACGCAATAAAGTGGTTACAGGAAATTTCTTTTTACGGTCGATGTAAGCATACATCACGTTGTTGATGTCGGTCGCAAATTCCATCCACGCACCTTTGAAAGGAATAACGCGGGCGGAGTAAATTTTGGTTCCGTTAGGGTGCACACTTTGCCCAAAGAAAACGCCTGGAGAGCGGTGCAACTGCGATACAACAACACGCTCTGCGCCGTTTATCACAAATGTTCCGCGGGGCGTCATGTAAGGAATGTTACCAAGGAACACATCCTGAACGATGGTTTCAAAATCTACGTGCTCTTCATCATTACAGCTTAATTTCAGCTTTGCCTTCAGCGGTACCGAATAAGTAAGTCCGCGCTCCATACATTCTTCAATGGCATAGCGTGGCGGGTCAACAAAATAATCCAGGAACTCAAGCGCGAAAATGTTTCGGGTATCGGAGATAGGGAAGTTTTCTTTGAACACGCGGAACAAGCCTTCATTGTCTCTTTTATCCGGCGTGGTTTCGAGCTGGAAAAAATCTTTGAATGATTGAAGCTGAATAGCAAGCAGGTCGGGGGTTTCAGCCGATCCGTTGAGCTTGGCAAAATTCTTGCGTTCGGAAATAATTCTTTTCTTTGTAGTTGCCATAAATTGAGGAGTGTACTTACTTTTTTTACAAACAAAAAATGCCCATTACAAAAGGGTTGAACTTTTGAAAATGGATACTGAGTACTATTAAAAACTGATCAATAGTAAATGATAAACGGTGAAATTTCCCGAAAATGGGAGTGCAAATATAAAGCAGCGAATCGATTTAGCAAACTTTATTCCAAACTTTATGAAATCTCCCTGAAAAAAGAAACTTGTTGAACCCGGTATTTCTTCGTAAAAGGGCGGGAAAGCAATTCTTTATGGTTGATTTTCAACTTTTCATTTCCACCACTAATGTAGGCTCCAGATTGGCGTTGCGGATTGAAATATTTCGGGCAACATTGCCTGCCATAAATGCAAACGCCGCCTTGCTCACAGCCTCATCATCTATCATTGCCGGTATGCCTCTGTCTCCCCCTTCACGGATGCTTTGCACTATTGGAATTTCGCCTAGAAAAGGAAGCTCAAACTGCTCTGCCATTTGCTTTGCGCCTCCTTTACCGAAGAGGTAATATTTATTTTCCGGAAGCTCTGCCGGCGTGAAGTATGCCATGTTTTCAACCACACCTAAAATCGGCACGTTTATCTGGGGTTGCTTCAGCATAACAATGGCTTTTTTGGCATCAGCAGCAGCAACAGCCTGCGGTGTACTCACCACTATTGCACCCGTCACTGGAACGGTTTGTACAAGCGTGAGATGAATGTCGCCAGTGCCCGGAGGCATGTCGATAATCAGATAATCCAGTTCTTGCCACCACACGTCTGAAATGAATTGCCGCAAAGCCGAACTTGCCTGCGGACCACGCCATACTACGGCTTGCTTTTCATCAATCAAAAGCCCGATAGACATGGTCTTGATACCAAACTTTTCAATCGGCACTATCATTCCTTTGCCGTCAATATCCGTCATCTTTGGGCGCTCGTCGCGAATGCCCAGCATAATAGGAATGGAAGGTCCGTAAATATCCGCATCCAGCAATCCTACTTTTGCACCTTCCGCAGCAAGCCCTAAAGCCAGATTTACTGCTACTGTACTCTTCCCTACTCCACCTTTTCCACTTACAACAGCAATTATATTTTTCACGCCGGGAAGCACAGCCTTATTATCTTTCCGGTTGCTGCCCACACGCGACGTCATGTGAACCTGCACCCGCGCTTCTTTATTTACCAAAAGGTGAATGGCATTCACACACGCCCTTTCAATCATTTCTTTCAATGGGCACGCAGGTGTAGTAAGGATAACAGTGAAAGAAATTTCCAGCCCGTTGATCACGATGTCCTCTACCATGTTAAGCGTAATCAGATCTTTACCTAAATCCGGTTCCTGCACTTCGCTCAATGCCGCCACTACAGCTTCTTTCGTAATCATAAATACTTGCTTAAGGGGAATTGCATTCTTGTTAAAACTAAAGTTTTGCGGCGCGAAATTACGGTTTCGCTTCTTTCTTTTCTGCAACTTCGTGTGCCAGTGAATTTTCTTTTTCCCTTTAAAGCAGTCTCCCGTATTTTTCAACGGTTTTTTTACGCAATGCCAAAGCATCTTTTCGTCCTTATTATTCTTGTTGCCTTATTGTCTAAACCTGCAAAATCGCAGCTTGCTTACAACAACATTGTGCAGATAAATGGGGTGACGATGACTGCCGATAGTCTCCGCGCCGTTGCGGGCGTGGTGGTGTTTGTAAAAAACAAAAACAGAGGCGTAGAAAGTGGCGGCCAGGGCGTTTTTTCAATAGTAGTTTACAAAGGCGATACGCTTGAGTTTAGTGCCTTAGGGTACCGTCCTAAAGAATTTGTGGTGCCGAAAGATGTGGAAGGTAATTTTTACAGCTTGATTCAACTTATGACGCAGGATACCTTTTATCTTCCTGAAACAATCATAAGGCCTTTGCCCACCCGCGAAGAATTTGATTACGCATTCCGCAACTGGAATATTGCCAGCGACAGGTTTGAAATTGCCCGTCAAAACACCAATGCACTTACATTGCGCGCACTTGCTTACACTGTTCCAAAAAGTGGCAGTGAATTTCAAAGCGCTTACCAAAGGCAACAAGCAAACGATGCCGTTTATTACGGACAAGTGCGACCGAACAATATTTTGAATCCGCTTGCCTGGGGAGAATTTTTTGAAGCCTGGAAAAGAGGCGATTTCCGAAGAAAAAAGAAATAATCCCTTCAGCCTAATTTTTATTTTTAAACAACCTTTTGTATGATTAAGTTTTTAGTTTCCATTGCTTCACTTTTATTTGCCGGTGCTCCCCAACCTCCTGAAAACGGCATTCCCAAATCGATTTATGATTTTAAAGTTCCCGGGCTTACTGGCGAGGACATTGATTTTTCAAGGTTTAAAGGAAAGAAGATTCTCATCGTAAACGTAGCTTCCAAATGTGGCTATACACCTCAATATGAAGCGCTTGAAGCGATGTATGAAAAACATAAAGACAGCATCGTAATTATCGGTTTCCCCGCCAATGATTTTGGTGCGCAGGAGCCTGGCAGCAGTGAAGAAATTGCATCTTTCTGCAAGAAAAATTATGGGGTTACTTTTCCAATGGCGCAAAAAATAACCGTTGTGGGAAAAGAAATGGCACCTATTTATCAATGGCTTACCCTTAAAGAAAATAACGGCGTAGAAAGCACAACTGTAAAGTGGAATTTCCAAAAATATCTGATTGACGAACAGGGGAATTATGTCCGCATGTATCCTTCGAAAGAATTACCTGAATTTTAAAAACCCGGAAACTTACTGCCGTTTTTTTTACTCAATAAGCAATCTTTCCGGTTGCTTTTTTTGGGGTCATTTGTGCGGCTTCATTCCTTGTAATTTTGCCCATTTCCAAATCACTTTTTTGATACCTTATGAACTTAATGCAGGAACTAACTGCGCGAAACCTGATTCAGGATGCTATGCCGGGCGCGGAAGAACAATTGCAGAAAGAAATGACGAGCGGCTACATTGGCTTCGACCCTACTGCCGACAGTCTGCACATTGGCAGTTTGCTGCCCATCACTTTGCTGATGCGCCTGCAGCAACACGGGCATAAACCGATTGCGCTTGTCGGCGGCGCCACAGGCCTCATCGGCGACCCATCCGGAAAATCAGCCGAACGCAATTTGCTCGATAAAGAAACCATTGAACACAATTGCGCAGGCATCCGCAGGCAGCTTGAAAAGTTTTTGGATTTTAGTCCCGCCCTGCCCAATGCTGCCGTGCTGGTAAATAACTATGATTGGTTCCGCAGTTTTTCCTTTCTTGATTTTATCCGCGACGTAGGCAAGCACATCACCGTTAGCTACATGATGGCAAAAGACTCTGTTCAAAAACGCCTTGAAACCGGACTTTCTTTTACGGAATTTACCTACCAGCTTATCCAGGGTTTTGATTTTTTTCACCTCTTCACCACCCAAAACGTGAAGCTGCAAATGGGCGGCGCCGACCAGTGGGGCAACATGGTGACCGGCACAGAACTCATCCGCAGGAAAGGCGGCGGCAATGCATTTGCCATCACCTGCCCGCTGATTACAAAAGCAGATGGCGGCAAATTCGGCAAAACGGAAAGCGGCAACATCTGGCTGGATGCGGAGCGCACATCGCCTTATCAGTTTTATCAGTTCTGGCTACAACTTGCGGATGAAGAAGCTGCAAAACTGACCTACACTTTTTCTTTTAAAACGGTGGAAGCGATTAAAGCATTAATTGACGAACACGCCGTGGCGCCGCACCAGCGAAAACTGCAGAAGGCACTTGCCGATGAACTGACGATTTTAGTGCATGGTGAAGCAGAACTGGACCTTGCTAAGAAAGCTTCTGAAATATTGTTTGGCAATGGTGCGGTAGAGGTTTTAAAATCGCTGAACGAAAGACAATTGCTGGAAGTGATGGAAGGCGTGCCGCAGGTTTCAGGGGAGAAGGAAGGCTTGAAGGAAGGTTTAGATTTAGTAGGTTTTCTTGCGGAGCAAAATGTATTTCCATCAAAAGGCGAAGCAAGGAAGATGGTGCAGCAGGGCGGCATCAGCATCAACAAACAAAAGGTGCAGGAGGCAGGATTTTTGCTTACCGATGCGCAGTTGCTGAATGATAAATACATGCTGATTCAGAAAGGAAAATCGTATTACACACTGGCCATTTTCAACTAAACAAAATGAAACAATCACTGTCCGCTTTTTTGATGAAACGAATGACTTTGCTGCTGCTTTGCTTCGCTTTTGTTGCCGTTAGCTGCAATAAAGAAAACACGCCGAAACCCGCATCTGCAAAGGCTGAGGAAGGCAATTACTTTTCTATTGTTGAGTTTACAAGAGACCAGTTGCATACGCATTGGAACCAGCCTTACACCCTTTTAAAAACCGTGACCTTAAACGGCAACACCGACACCAGCTTTGCACCTGCCAACACCCTTGACTGGAGTGCTGTTTTCAAAGTTTTTTTTGAGAGCGACATCAGCAATCTGAAGTTTCTGGAAGCGTATGATTTCTCGAGTTTTTATGAAGACCTCACCGACACCCGAACCTATAATTATCAGGCAAAAGACGCGAAACTATTTACCCGTAAGCTGCAGGTAAACACCGATGCGGAGAACGGCAAAATCACGAGCATCTACATTGAAACCAAAAAAGAAACTGCCTTATCTACCAAAGAACAAAAGCTTTATTACGCCCCGCTAAAAGTGATTCAGATTCAGGAGCACACCGGCGGCACCGCCATTGAAAGCCGCGACCTGCGCGTGGCTTATTATTTCGAATACTAAAACCAAACTGAAGCGAAAGAGCACCCATGACGAGAGAGGGTTTCAGCAAAATAGCCACTTCCATTCCGCACCAGCCCGGCTGCTACAAATATTTTGATGAACAGAACAACCTGCTGTATGTAGGCAAAGCAAAAGACCTGCGCAAACGCGTAGCCTCCTACTTCAACAAAACGGTGAGCAATTTTAAAACGCACCGCCTTGTAAGCCTTATCCATTCCATTGATTACACCGTTACCGATTCTGAACACGATGCCTTCCTCCTCGAAAACTCCCTGATAAAACATTATCAGCCCCGCTTCAATATCGACCTTAAAGACGATAAAAGTTATCCGTTTGTAGTCATCAAAAAAGAAGCGTTTCCGCGTGTGTTTATCACCCGTCGTTTAATCCGCGATGGGTCAGAATATCTCGGTCCATTCACCGGCGTGAAGCGCGTGCGCGAACTTTTACAACTCGTAAAACTCTCCATTCCATTGCGCACCTGCAACCTTAATCTCGCACCCCCTCAAATCGCCAAAGGCAAATACAAAGTGTGTCTGGAGTATCACCTCGGCAATTGCAAAGGGCCTTGCGAAGGCTTGCAAACAATGGATGATTACGCAGAAAACTTACAGCACGTGCGCCACATTCTGAAAGGAAATACCGGCGCTGTTATCCGTTCTTTAAAAGAAGAAATGAATGCACTTGCTGCCGAAATGAAGTTTGAGAAAGCGCAGTTGATTCACAAGAAAATAGAATCGCTGAACGACTACCAAAGCAAAAGCACGGTTGTAAATCCGCACCTCGGAAACCTGGACGTAGCAAGCATCCTGACGGATGACACCCATGCTTTTGTGAACTACATGATGGTGGCAAACGGCAGTATTATCTACACCAAAACGGTGCAGATAGAAAAGAAAAGCGGTGCGGAAGAAGATGCGGATATTTTATCGCTCGCGCTGGCGCGGCTGCGCGAAACCTACCATAGCAATGCCAAAGAAGTGATTGTGCCTTTTGAAATTGACGTGGTGGATAATGATTTGCAGGTAACCATTCCAAAAATGGGCGACAAAAAAAAGCTGCTGGAACTGAGTGAAAAAAATGGCGACTACTTTAAACAAGACCTCCGCAAAAAAGAAACGCTGATGCTCACGGCGCCTGATGAAGATAAAAACCGGCAGGTGCTTGTGGAGCTTCAGGAGGCTCTGCAATTGAAAGAATATCCTGACTACATAGAGTGTTTCGACAACTCCAATTTTCAGGGCGCTTTTCCGGTGGCGGCAATGGTATGTTTTCGCAACGGGCAGCCTGCAAGGCAAGACTATCGCCACTTTCACATAAAAACCGTGGAAGGCATCAACGACTTTGCTTCGATGACGGAAGTGGTTTACCGGCGCTATAAAAGACTGAAAGAAGAAGAAGCGCCCTTGCCTCAGCTCGTAATTATTGATGGTGGCAAAGGACAGTTAAGCGCCGCAATGGAAAGCATTATCAAACATGGCTTGCATGGAAAAATGACGTTGATAGGCTTGGCAAAACGGGAAGAGTCCATTTTCTTTTTCGGGGATAAGGAACCGCTGCAATTACCCTACGACAGCAAAGCACATTTACTGGTGCGGCGCATACGGGATGAAGTGCATCGATTCGGCATCACCTTCCACAGAGAAACGCGCAGCAAAGGCACTTTTACCAATGCGCTGGAAAACATTCTCGGTATTGGAGAAAAAACGGCTACTGAATTGTTGCAGGAATTCAGGTCTGTAAAAAACATCAGCTCGCTTACGGAAAGAGAACTGACGCGTGTGGTGGGCGCAAAGAAAGCGCGGTTGGTTTGGGGGTATTTTCATCCCGAAGATTGAGGAGTTGGAGGGATATATTTGTTATAGCGGCTTTTTAAAAAAACAAATTGATGTTTCGACACGAAAAAACATTTGAAGAAGAAAACGACCTGCCATTTAGTTTTAAAATAGTGGAACGTGGCAATCAACTGGAAGCTTTAGGTTTTGACGAGGCTTTCTGGGATTTGAATGTCTGCATGGACGGATTTACTTTCGAAATACGCGTAAGCATGCGAGAATTGTTAGATTATTTTGACACCTTGCCAGGCATTGGCGAATACGCGAAAAAAATCAGAAATGGGATTGTGGGCTATGGGGGGAAGCATAGTAAGATGTTGCAAACTATGGCAGAAGAAGGTTTTAACCCCGAAGAATATTTAGAAGAATTTATCCATAAACACGTTGATTTGAAAACCCGAATGGACGACGCTAAGCGTATTCAATCACAAACTCCAATGCAGGATTCGAAACGTCGGGAATTTGAAAAATCAATGAAGGAACTGGATGAAACCGTTCTAACAATGCGGGAAAGCTCAAAAAATTGGGATGATTTTGCGGAGCGAATGCTGGAAGCCACAACTGCAATTGCATTAAAAGTGTACCCTGAAATTTTCAATGCTGAGTCACATTTTATCAAAGATTTTGAAGGCATTATTTACAACCATGTTCGCAGAATAACGGAGGAAGTAGAAAAGTTAGCGAGTGACGCAGCTAAAACAGTTCATCCATAAAATCACCTAATTAAACTCATGCGCACCATCCTTATTTCCTTTCTGTTCTGCGTTGCTTTAGGCTGCAAGAAAACCGAAAAAATTTCTGTCACTCCCCAACCGGTTGATACTACGCACCACCCAATTGATACAACCATTATTGACACTACGGACACCACTGTAGTTCTGGATACTTTCATTACCTACATTATTCCCGCAGGCGCTAATTATGTTTTGGGCAATAGTTATCTGGCATTCAGTCAAAAATCAATTTCGTTTAAAGCCATTTTCGACAGTAGTTGCATTTACACGAACGTCAATCCGGTAAATCAAGCCGACATCAACAAACTGTATGGCTTTTCGGACTGCAACACCTTCCATCAAATAAACAGTGCGCGCTTCGGGTGGAACTGGAAAGATGGTGCCATGCACATTCATGCTTATTGCTATTCCGATACGGTGCGGATTTATAAAGAATTAGGAACCGTGCCGCTTAATGCAGAAGTGAATTGTAAACTGGAAGTTGTGAGCGGGTATTATGTTTTTACCCTCAATGGTTTTAAAGATTCCGTTTCGCGGCATTGCACGGATACCATTGCTTCCGGCTATAAGCTGCTGCCCTTTTTTGGAGGGGATGAAATGGCACCGCACGAAATCCGCATAAAAATAAAAGAATTGAAATAGCAGAACGCTTTTTTGTTTTCATTCATTCACTCAAAACAAAAAGCACCTGCCTTGCGACAGATGCTTTTTTGCAAATGAGAATCGTGTATGTTTTAGAGAACTTTTACGTTCACCGCATTCAAACCTTTATTGCCATTTTGAACTTCGTAGGAAACTTTGTCGTTTTCACGAATCTCGTCTATAAGACCTGAAACGTGAACGAAAACATCCTGTCCACCAGCTGATGGAGTGATGAAACCAAATCCTTTGGTCTCATTGAAAAACTTTACTGTACCTTCTTGCATTGGTAATTTGATAAAAAATGAATAAAGCGCGAAGGTAGGGGTAAATCTTTAAGAACCGCGTTTCTTTTTAAAAAAATTAATTTCTTAACAAAACGAGGAACGGCACCTTAAACTTGTCCGCTGTTTGTGTCGTTCCCTTCAGGACCGGCAGGGTCAGTCCACAAAACCTCCCAAATGTGATTGTCTACATCCTCAAAGCTGCGCCCATACATCCATCCATGCTCTTGTATCACGTCCGATAATTTGCCATCCGCAGCATTTACTTTGCCTGCCATTTCATTCACTGCGTCGCGGCTCTCAACGGAAAGTGCGAGTATTACTTCTGAAGTTTTGGAAGCATCCGCAATTTCTTTTTGAGTGAAATTCTTGTAAAAAGGTTCCGTCAGCAGCATCGCGAAAATGTTTTCGCCGATAACCATGCACGCTCCGCTTTCATTGGTGAATTGCGGATTGAATGTGAAACCCAACGCGGCAAAAAAGGCTTTTGTTTTATCCAGATTTTTGACGGGCAGGTTCACGAAAATTTGCTTTGCCATGAGATTTTATTTTTGGTTCCTTGCAAAAGTATTTTTTTCTTCAGAAAAATACCCTGACTAAAAGTGCCTGTTTTCTGCGGTATAGACGAAGCTTATTAAGGTTCCTAAAACTTACGGCGCCTTCCCTTCCAGCATGGGCACAAATACAAAATCGCCCATCGTTTCTTCTTTCAGAGAGCCGTCCATCAACTTTTCAAAGCGCATCATTTTTTGTCCGTTCTGGTCGCCTAAAGGAATAATGGCAATGCCGCCGGGTTTTAATTGCTCCAGCAATGCAGGTGGCACAAAGGGCGCAGCCGCTGTGATAATAATCTTGTCGAAAGGCGCGTAGGTAGGCAATCCTGCGTAGCCATCACCGTAATACCGTTTGATGTTTGGATAGGTTTTCAGGTAGAAAAAGCTGTTGACGTAATCATACAAGGCGCGTTGCCTTTCAATTGTGTAAACCGTTGCCTTCAATTCTGCAAGCACACAACTCTGGTATAAACTTCCGGTGCCCACTTCCAGTATTTTATCAAATTTCCGAACTTCCAAAAGTTGTGTCTGATAAGCTACGGTGTATGGTTGGGAAATCGTTTGCCCGGCAGCAATGGGGAATGCAGCATCTTCATAAGCGCGACTGTGAAAGGCTGTGTCCAGAAAAAAATGACGGGGAATTTTTTCAATCGCAGCAAGCACGCGTTCATCCACAATGCCTTTCTCCCGCAACTTTTCTATAAGCGCTTTTCGTTTGCCTTTATGGATGTAATTGTCTTCCTGAATTTTACTTTGTAGCACAGAATTAAACGCAGGTTTTGATTTCTTTGGATTGAATGATTATACTGCCAGCTAAATAACAATCAGCAACTTGATACTTGATACTTACTACTTGATACTTGCCTCAAAACTTCGCTACCAGCCCCAATCCAATTCCTCCATTTGGTGCCACCACAGGTTGAATTCTTAATGAAAGGTCAGGCGAAATATCAAAGTTGCGGAGGTGCGCAAAGGCAATGGCATCAAGCACCTGAATGGTGTAACCCAATGCCGTAAAAAGCACCGTTAAGTCAAGATATCTTTTAAAGCCATCCTGCAATTGCTTGAGCGACCCGGTGCTGTAAAGGTTCACAAAAGCATCAGTTGTTGCAGGGTCATTGTCAATCCTCGAAATGTAAGCGCTTCTGTAAAGCCTGTATTTATCGCGGTTAAAAAAGTAGAAATAACCCGCAGCTGCAACGCCTGCATAAATCACCGGAATTTTCCAGTATTGCTTGTTGTAAGCTTGTCCCGCGCCGGGAAGCATGGCTGAATAAAGTCCGGCTTTTTTAGGATTTGGTTGCCATGGTTTTGGGTTGAAAACCTTACCAGAAGCATCATTCGGCAGTTGAAGCACTTTCTGTTGCTCTGCTCTTGCCGAATCGGGAATTACCTGATTAAGCGATGTGTCCGGAACTGCTTGCGCCCATAATTTCTCCTGAAAAAAACAGCAGCAAAACACAAAACAAACAAGCCGCCACACCCGAAAATTAAAAAGCAGTTCAGGTTTCAACTTCATGCTATTGCAAAATGTAAATGCCGGATGGATTGAAGGTTCGTTTGAGGGAATCTAACAACCGGCTTGTGTCAGCAGGCGCTACTTTTTCAATCGGGATTACCACATAAAACGCCGAAGAATCTTCCTCTGAAACCAGTTCTACATTGTTGCCGTAGCCCGAAAGTTTCTTCACTCTATCGTTGGCTTTCGCAGCATTATCGTAGGTGTTAATCACGACATCAAAACTCAGCATTCCGTTTTCAGAAATAATGGCTGTGTTTGCGCTGGAGTCTGCAGCAGCCATGGAATCAGGAATAGCAGCAGGCACGGCGCTCATGCCCAAAGTATCTTCCGGCAAAGTAGTTATTAAAGGTGCATCGGCAGTAGCATCGCGGTTGCGCATATAGCGCACGCCAAAAAAGATAGCAACAACCAACACAAACAATCCGCCGGCAACAAGGGCAATTTTAACCCAGGAAATTCCGGGCGATTCAGGCGCTTCATAAGTTCTTGAAACATACTCCGGCTCCGCAGCCTGCGGCCGCGGCGCTACGGGCGGTTCAAAAGTGGTAACGTAAGGCGCTTGCTCTTCTCTTTTAGCTACGCGAACAGAAGGAATTGCCGGAGGCGTAAACTGCAGATTTTGGTCTGAAATGAAAACAATCTTTCCCTTTTCTTCTGAGAAACTACCGATGGCAGGAATCTCCACAAGTTTGCCGGCACTCAGTTGAGCACGTGCGCTGGTGCTGAATTCGCGGAGCGCGTTCGAGGCTTTTGAAATGCTTATCTGCTCATTGGTAGCTATGAAGTTTGCGAGGTTGTCATCAATGGAACCTGACGGGGTAATCACCACTTCATAAGCGCCACCCTGCAATGCTTCTCCATTATAAACAGCAGGCTTTTTTCGGAGTTCAAGATTGCCCAGCCCGTGTATATACACAAACTTGTTTTTCAGCAAAAAGAGACCAATATACTTTGCAACATCCATTCTTAAAAAGGGGGGTAAAAATTTGCACGCAAGTTAAGCACTGCGTATTAATGGCATTCGCCGTCAGATTAATTTTCGTTTCTAAAATCGCAACCGCAAACCGCCTAAAAGATTGATTCCATAAGCATCATAGCCATTCCACCGCTGGTTGCGCGCATCTAAAACGTTTGTGAGCTTTGCAAACACTGCAAGGCGCGGGATAAACAAATATTCTGCACTTCCGCCAATGTCAATTATGGGCGTTAGCTTTTTTAAATCACCGGATAATGTGCGGGCGTAAATGCCACTCAGCAAAAAAGAATAGGCAGTTATCATCAGTTTTTTTGAAGGCTTAAATGTGAGGTCTCCTTTTAATTCGGTGGTGGGGAGATGCCATAGTTTTTCACTGTTGTGCTTTGTGTAGTTCGTGAAGCTGCCTGTGATGCCTGCACTGAAAGATTCAGCCACCTGATAACGCACAAAAGCTTTGAAGTTGAGCGCATTCACCGTTGCATCATACACTATGTAGAAATTCCGTCCATCGCCTGTATCATTCAAAAAAAGTGGCAGGTTATTGAATTGCTGATAAGCGCCGCGGATGCCAAGCGTAACATGCGGACTTAACGATGTGGACAGCCCTGCAAAATATTCATCGCTTCGGGTTTGCTGAATGCCATAGTTTTTAGCGAGGTATGGATTAAGCGTGGTCAGTTGCCGGAAAGTATTTTGTTTCAAAGAAGCGTTCCATCCTCCACTCACCAAAACAGGGAATGACTCTGGTCTGTAACTAAGCGAAATGTTAGGAAGTAAAAAAGTGTTTCCGGTTCTGCCAAAAGTCGGAGCCACTTCCAAATGCGCCATAAATCCTCCTGAACTAAAATCGTAAAAAGGCCGGATGCTGAAAATGTTATTGCTGACGTTCAGATTTTGACGCTCCAGAAAAGCCAGCTTGCCTTCTACGTTTATCCCGATGCTCGATGCAGAATCAATTTTCGCAAACACAGGAACTGAAAAGTTCACCGCACGCTCTGTTGTCGTTTTATTGTCGCTATAAATACCCAGACTTACAGAAGGCGCATAAAAAAACTTTTTCCCCAGCGGTTGGATGTTTTTAGCACCCAAAGAAACCCAGGCTCCTGTATATCTGTTTCTTAATTGTTCAACCGTTTGCTCAATCGCATGATTGTAATTGAAGGTGAAGTATTCATTTCTCAGCAACGAAATGCCCGCATTCACTTCATGTTGTTTGGTGTTGAAAATACCATTGGCATCAAGGGTTGAAAAAGCCGTTTGCTGAAACTTAAATAACCCGTGCTGGCTGATGTGGGAAAGGTGAACTGCCGTCTGATAATTATTACCGGAGAAGTGCGCCGTTCCTGCATCCAGATATAAAGTAGAAAGATTACCGCCGCCCAGTTTCAGATAGCCAGGGAAAGTGTTTTTCAGTGTGTCTTTTGCAAGCCCAATGGGACGGAGTGGCAATGCGCGATAAGTGTAGTAAAGCGTTTGCTGCGGCACGTTGTAATTAAAGTTTGGGCGGGAAGTATCAGCCGCCGGAAGTTCAGGATTTAGTTCCGGGCGCACCATCGTTTTTACTTCCGGTTTGTAAGCCTGTATCACTTCAATGGTGTTCGTTTTCAAAGTGGTGTCACCCGTCCGTTGCGCCATTCCTTTTAAAGAAAAAAGCAAAAAACACAACCATAAAGCGCAGCATTTCATCGTCATTCTTCTATCAGTTTGCTTTGTTCCTTTTCTTTCTTTTTCACCAACATTAATTTGCTTTCTGCTTCTGATTTCAGCGTTGCATTTTTAGTGTTGCTGATTACGCTTTTCAGGGTGGCTTTTGCGTTGAAATAATCTTTTTGCGCCACCAGCACATCGGCAATAAGCAGGTAAGATTTCACCACCCAGTATTCTTTTCCGGCTGCAGTTTTCAGATTTGCGGCTGCGCTTGCTTCGGCCTCTTTCAGCCTGCCAAGTTCATATTCCAGCTCCGCAATCCGATATCCTTTTTCTGCCGCTAAATCACCGTTTCGCATTTCCTCAATGGCATTAAATGCTGCCAACGCTTCTTCTTTTTTATCCTGCCTTTGCAGCGACCGCGCTTTGTAAAACTGCACTTCTTTTAAACTTTGAGAATCTACATCGGGCACCGTCATTAAAGTATCGGCATATCGTTCCGCCAATCCAAATTGCTCGCTCGCATACGCACTACGAAGCAAACCGCTGTAAGCCGCTTCCAGATTATCACGGCTGATGGCGTTGTTGCGCAGGTAATTGTAGAATTTAATGGCTTCCTGATGCTGATTCGGCTTCTCTGAAATGGCAGCGCCGCGCTTCGCACTGTTTTCCGAAAATTCATTCCATGGCTGCTCCAACACTTGCAGATATTCCTTCGCAGCGTCTGCAAATTCTTTTAGTTGATAATGCGCTTCGCCTTTGTAATAATGCGCCTGCACCATCGCCGTCCCGTTCGGGTATTTCTCTAAATATTGGTTGAAAGATTGCTTTGCTGCTGCCCATCTTCCTGCCGCAAACTGCGCTGATGCTGCTTCATAAAAAGTAGAATCAAGCGAAGCGGTACCCACGTCCTGCACTTGCTGCTCTTCCAGAAAACGGGCGTAAACCTGCGGCTCATTCCTTTCGATGTACAAACTTTTCAGTGCTTCCAATGCTGCGGTTCTTTCTTCTGATGCCGGGAAATCTGCCACCGCATGACGGTAAGCATTTATCGCCTTTGTATCATCGTTAAGTTGCTGCCAGGCAAAGCCAATGCGCATCCATGCTTTTTGTGCAAAGCCGCTCGCAGCTTCGGTTGTAAGCGGTTCCAGTGTTTGGATGGCTGCTGCATATTTATCATCTTCAATCCATTGCAAGCCCAGTTCATACCGTGCCTGAAAAAGCGTGCGTGGAGATTCCGTTGTGTTTTTTAAAAGCGATTGCAGCACCGAAATTTTCTCCGCTTTTCTGCCAAGCACGCCCAGTAATATTGCCTTCTGAACGCCTGCATATCCTGCATCTTCACTGCCTGATGCAATCACGTTTTCATACTGCGCCAATGCTGCTTTGTAATCTTTCAGCATGAAAAGTGCATCGGCTTCCCGCACCTGCGCATTCTCATTTACCACCGCCCTTTTGGTGTTACTGCTTTTTATTTTGCTGAAATAATTTTTCGCGTCTTCATACCGCTGTAGTTCCATGGAAGCATAACCCAGGTTCAGCCAGGCGCCCCCAAGCGATGCTGTGCTACCTGCAAAATCATCATCCCTTTTTCCTTCTGCAAACTGCACAAACCGCTGTAAATAACTGATTGCCTGCTGTGGTTTCTTTTGCCGCATCGCTATTTCTCCTTTCCAAAAGTTGGCTGTGGAGGCATACAATTCATCACCGCCTTTATTCACTGCCAGCGTAAGAAAACTATCCGCTTCTGCCAGGTTTCCATCCTGCAATTTTTGCACGCCCAGGCTGTAGCTCACTTTCTGAAACACGCGCCAGTATTCCTTATCGCGGTTAGTAACCTGCTGCAACAAATCGAATGCGCCGGAGTAGTTTTTCGTTTTTAAAAGCAATTCTGAAAGCAGTGTTTTTGCTTCGCTGATGGCAGGCGATGCAGGGTATTCAATGATTAACTCCGTGAGGCTTGCCGTGGCGTCATCATCAAAACCAAGGTCGTAAGAAAGCTTGCCGTGCAGCAACAACGCCGCTTCCTGTTGTCCTTTATTAAAAGGCATTTCAGCGGCTATGCCGAAGGCGCTTCTTGCACTTTTCTTATCGTTGGTTTTCAGGTAGCTGTCGCCGAGTAAATACATCGCCGTTTGCCCAAGAGAATCTTCGGTGTTGCTTAACTGCCTGAACTTGCTGATGGCATTTTTCCACTCCTGAACGGTGTAATAACTGTAAGCCATTTCATACAGTTCTTCCTTCCTGATGGTGTCTGTTCGGTCGTAATAGTTTTCGAAAAAAGGAAGCGCTTCGCCATACCGTTCTTCCTCAAACAAAACCTGCGCAGCCAGCAGATACAATTCCTTGTCGTAGTAAAGCTTTTCTTCCCTGCGAAGCAATGCTGTAGCGGTTTCCAGGGCTTTCTTCCGGTCTCCTTTGAAGTAATAAATCTCTGCAACGTAGTAAGGAACAATGTTGCGGTATTCCTTTTCATTTTCAATGCGCTGAAAGCTGATAAGCGCCTGGTCGTAATCGCCTATATTGTAAGCCAGTAACGCGTAGTAATAATTGCCTGCGGCGAAATGTTTCCCTTCAATTTCCTTTACCGCTTTAAACAATGGGAAGGCTTCTTCAAACCTCCGGCTGATAAAATATCCGTAAGCCCGCTCAAATTTTGCATCTGCTATTTCTTCGTTGCTCAGGTTTTCAAAGCTTGCTTTTTCATAGTAGGGAATCGCCTTTGCCGCCATCCCTTTCCTGAAATAATACTGCGCTAATGCCAGTGAAACCCGCTGTTCATAAGGTTTGTTAGAGGTTACGCTCAAAAAATCCAGCGCGCTTTCTTCCGCATCCGCAGCATCGGTTTTCAGTTTGCTGATGGTGAGATAATAATGGCTTCTTGCAGAATCTACTTTGGTTTTAACCGTTTCAAGGCTGTGCTTCGCAGATTGAATAGCGAGTGTGAAATGCCCGTTGTTGTATTGCTCTTCCGCAAGCTGAATCCATTTTTGTTCGGGACGATATGCCTGGCTTTCCTGCGCAGAAAGGGGAACATGCTGCACCAAAAAGAAGCACAAAAAAGAAATGATTTTAAGCGTCCTCCGCTCGGCATTCATGGGCAGTGTCTTCAGGTGTTTTTAAAAGTTCCAGGTAAGGTTCACACTCGGGAAAATGGGCAGTTGAAACACGCGCACATTCTCCGTCCGCTGGATGTAAAAGATGTTGTTGCGGTTGTAAGCATTCGTAACGCTGAAAGTAGCGTCAATATTGGAGTTCTTTGAAAGAATAAACCGCTTTCTTACTGACAAATCCAGGCGGTGGTAGTATGATAATCTGCCGCCGTTCAGTTGCCTTGCATACAAGAGACCGATATTGCCATTGCTGGTGTCAGGATTAGAATTCAAGCCGCCGCTAAAGGGTAATCTCTCAAAAAATCCCTGCGTTTGCGTGAATGGAAATGGAGAGCCGAGATTATACCGCGCAGACAGTTCCAGATTCCTTTTTTGCCCGAAGGTGTAAGAGCTTACAAGGTTCCCATTAAACCGGCGGTCGAAGGGGGCTGCATACTCCTGTGGCGTAGGCTTTTCAAGCGTGGTATAAGCCACCAGCGTGGTGTACACTACTTTTTGAACGGATGCTGCACCCCAAAAGAAGAAGCGGTCTTTACTGTAACGCGCCGATAAATCCACGCCATAAGCTTCTCCAAGTCCGGCTATAAAATCTGGATCATTGCTTCTCTTTTTCGTGCGGTTCAAATCAATGTTGCGGGTAAATTTCTTGTACCAGGGTTCCAGGTTAAATTCTATGTCGCGGATGTCCACTTCAATGCCGGCAATAGCATGGTAGGCGGTCTGTATGTTTTGAGTTGTTTTCTGCCCGTCGGTGTTGGTAATGTCCTGATCAGGGCTTAGCAAAAAGCCGTTGAAGAAGTTCACGATATCGCGGTCGGAGCGGGTGCTGATGATGTTTTGAGAATACAATCCTGTAGCGGCTTTCAGGCGAATGTGATCATTGAGGTTGTATTTAATGCCCAGCCGCGGCTCCGGTGAAATGGTGGAAAGCGTAGCGTAATACTGCAACCTGAAACTCGGCTCCAAAATCAGCTTCTCACTAATGTTTTTTCTAAACAACACCCATAAGCCTGCAAGCGTGTTGCTCCTGTCGAGCGTGGATGGAACGCCTGCCGTGTTCACGTAATTAAGGGTGGTAGCCAATCCGCTCACTTCCACGCCATATTTCAACTGACTGAAACCGGGCAAAAAGTAGGTGAAATCAATGGCGCCTTCAAAGCCATTAATGCCGCTGGTGCGTTGGCGAAAGCCTGCTTCATTAGCATCAATATCATAGCGGGAATACGCAAACTTACCGTTGATGAGCGCTGCGGAAGTGCCCGGCGTAACCACGAACGATGCACCCACGCCCGTAGCCTTCCAGTTGAAGGTGGCATCCACTTGCGCCGGGTTCACGACGTTTAAAACCTTTGCCTGATCATCAAACGAAAACCCAAAGAGATTGAGCTTCGAACCATTATCACCGCTGAAAGTGATCTTGCCATAGAGGTCGGTGAAACTGTAAGGAAGCCCGCTTTTAAACGGTTCTCCGAAGCCGCCGTAAATAGATTTGGAAGTGCTTTCGAGGTAGCTTTTTTTAAGAGATAATAAGTAGGTAATGCTCGTTCCTTCCACGTCTTCAATGTCCTTCTTTTTCTTGCCAAACCGGATGGGTCCTTCCAGCATGGCGCGCACCATGATGGGCGAAACCGATGCCTTGCCCGAAAGCCGGTTTTTGTTGCCGTCTTTGGTTTTAATGTCGAGGATGGCGGAAGTGCGGTTGCCATATTGCGCCGTGAAGCCTGCCGTTTGCACATCCACGTTCCTGATTGCATCTGTTTCAAACACGGAATACAAACCAATGGAGTGAAATGGATTGTAGATCGTAATGCCATCCAGCAAAATGCCTGTTTGCGCCGGACTGCCGCCGCGGATGTACAACTGACCGCCCTGGTCGCCCGTGAAAACAACCCCCGGAATTACCTGTAAGTATTGCGCAAGATCAGGCTCTCCGCCTGCGCTCGGAAGCAGTTTTATTTCGCGGGGAGTGATGGTGGTGGAGCCAATGTTTACCTGCGTAGTCCGCTCCGTTTTGCGTGCATTCACTACCACACCTTGCAACTCCCGCGCACTTTGGGACACGTACAGTTTTTGAGAAACGATGTCATTCGCAATCACGGTGACGGTAGCCCGCGCCGTGTCGTAGCCTATTAAAGTGGTGATGAGTTCGTAAGTGCCGGGCGTTAATTGAGGGATGGAAAAGTAGCCGTTCACATCGGTTTGCACGCCGGTGGTTGTAGGTCCCTTTACTACCACAATTGTGTAGCTCACCGGCTCGCCATTGCTTCTTTCATACACAAATCCGCGGATGGTGCCCGTTTGGCTGAAAGCTGCTGCCGTCACACAAAGGAAGGTGAAAAGCAGGTAGAAATGTTTGCGCATAAAGAGAGGAATTGAATGCCGTGTGGGGCGGGCAAATATAGGGAGGGGAAGGAAGTTGAGAGGTTGGGAAGTTGGTAAGTTAGTAGGTTTAATAAAGGGAGAAAGGAAAGTTCTTAAGTTTGAGAAATGAAAATTGCACTTCAATATTTAAATGACATGGAGGGAAACCCGCAGGCTGTTCAGTTGCCTTTCACCGATTGGGAAAAACTGCTTAACAGGCTCAAGCAATATGAACAAGCCTTTAAACTAAAATCAGACTTACAAGAAGCGCTTGAGCAGGTTGCTATTCTTAAAAAAACAAAAGGACATAAGCAAACACTCCATGAATTCCTCAAAGAACTTTAGTGTTATTCCAAGTGTAAAATGCAAGTTTATAAGTTCATAGGTTCATAAGTTCATACGTGGAGTACCCGTAACCCCTTATCCTTACCTACCTGCCATTTTATTGAACTTACCAACTTACCGCCTTACTAACCTATGAACTTACCCACTTACCAACCCATCAACCTCCCACCTTATCAACCTCCCCACTCATCCCCACCCGCACCGAAAACGTGTTGTGCTTATTAATAAACAACGGTATCATCTGCGAAGCATACCCCTGAAGTGCCACTTCAAAACTCCCCTCCCCTTCCTTCAAAAAGCCTTTAATACCGCCCTTCGCCTTCGTCTTTTTCTTCAATTTCCAGGGGGCTGAAAATGTTACCTCCGCACCCTTCAATGGCAGGCCTGTAGCGGCATCCACCACTTCAATGTTATAACTCAACTGGCGGTGCGCCGCCTTGCGCACCCTGCGCACAGCCTTGTATAGCTGCGCCACGTCGGGAAGCTCATACGCAATCACCTCCATAGCGCCATCCATATTTTCGCGCAGCAAATTCATATTGGCGTTTGCGAGGGCTATAAATTCCTTTTTGGCGGCATTCACCTGCTTGCGTTTTTGGGCGGGCGAGCCAATGAGCGGCGCAAATTCAATGGTGAGGGTGGATAGCTGCGCAATGTCGGCCGGGGCGATGCCGAAGGCAGCCAATTTATTGGGCGTGCCCGTAACCAGCGGGCCTATAATTTCCTTTATCCGCAGCGATTGCGAGGTTAAGAAATCCCCGTTTTTAGCTGCCAAAAACGAGGGCGGAAATGCGAACTCCCCTTTAATATCTACGCCCGGCACGGTGGAGGCGTATGCCAGCGCGGCTTTTAAAATGCGCGTCGCCAGTGCGGCAAGACGGCTCTTTTTTTCATTTTTCGGTAGCGTGGCAGCGGCTGTGGAGGCTCCGGCAAGCAGCAGCAACTGTTCCATCGCCTCCAGATTGGTATTGAATTTCAAAACGGCATTCCAGTAGAAGCCTTTGGGCTGCAGGAGGGCTTCGTTTTCGGTGTTGAACAAGTTAATGCGCTGTTGCATCTTGTATTTCTCTCTTGTTTTATCATCCATGCGGTGGGGGTGTTGATTTTAAAGTTATTGTTGGTAGTTTTTGAAGAAATGAATGGTGTTATTGCATTGCCTGCGGCGAAAAATTATCTGTTGATGCCTGGTTCATCATTTACTAAATCAAAAATATTGTTTACTAAATAACTTTCAAAACTTAGTCATTAATTTTCAGCACTAACTAAATTGTTTTCATTATTTACTAAATTGTTTTTAAAAGCTACTAAATCATTTTTAGAACTTACTACGCGATTTTAAGTACTTACTAAACAGTTTTAATTGTTTTTTGTTACAAAGAAAGTAAGAAAATAAATTTAGTAGGTACCTTTTTTTAGTCTAATATTATATTTTATCTTGCCGTTGGCAAAAATAATAAAATTATCGGTCTTTTTTTTAAGAAAGATATCCTATATTATCTTACCGAAGGTACAAAAAATTTTATAGAAAGCAAATTTTTTAGGAGAGAAGATACCTATACTTTTGCCGAAAGCAATAAAACTAAAACCGGTAGTAGGTTTTTAAGAAGCGATAATGCAATGGAAATAATCAGGAGTGGGCTGAAAATAAGGGCTTGTAAATTTTAGCTGCCTTCAGATTGCTTAGGTCAAGCCCTCGCAATGACGCAAATATGGGCAGAAAAATGACCCCAAGCGCTACGTCATTGCGAGCGAAGCGAAGCAATCTGGAGAGCGGCGTGAATGCATAATCTGACTTCAGATTGCTTCGGGCAAGCCCTCGCAATGACGCAAATATGGGCAGAAAAATGACCCCCAAGGCGCCACGTCATTGCGAGCGAAGCGAAGCAATCTGAAAAGCAGCAAGAAGTATAGCTTGACTTCAGATTGCTTCGGGCAAGCCCTCGCAATGACGCGGAAATTTTCAAATTGCTTCGGGCAAGCCCTCGCAATTAGGATACTAGTTTGGGTGTCTAAACGCTATAATCTCTTCCACTAAAGCAAAACAAATAAAAAACCCACCGGAAATAAATCCGGCGGGCGTTTTCATGGAATCAATAAGCTTCTTAAAGAAGAAACCTCAAAGCATTATTGTTTGGTGATGCGCAGGTTGCCTTGCGCGCCATTATCATCTGCAAAGCGCAGCATGTACATGCCGTTGGCATAGCTGCTCATGTCGATGGAGAGGGTGGTTTCCGTCATTGCTTTTTCAGCAAGCAGTTTGCCGGTTATGTCCATCAACTGAACTTTTGCATGAACGGCTTCAATACCATTCACTGCAATGGTGAGCATGTTGGAAACCGGGTTTGGATATGCCGTGATTTCAAAGTTGCCATCCAGTATTTGCGCAGCAGATTCAGCCGCAGGGCGCAAGCCGGAAACGGTGTATGGCGCGGATGTTTGCTGGCAGTTTCCTTTGGTTACGAGCACGGTGTAATCGCCGGATTGCGTGGCGGTGTATTTACGGTTTGTAGCACCGGGAATAATGCTGTTGTTGAAGAACCACTGGTAGGTGTACATAAAACCGTATGAAGCGCGTAACGTTTGCGATGTTGGTGTGCTTGAGAATGGCGTTATCACAGCGTTTGGTGTTTTTTCAACCGTAATCATAAATAGCTCCGACTGGCCTGTGCATCCGTTGGTGTCGGTAACCAAAGCGCGGTAACGACCCTGCATGGTGGCTGCATAACTATCGCTGTTTGCACCGGCAATGGTATCCACTCCTTTCCTCCAGGCATAAGAGAAACCGGAAGCAGCGGGGGCAAGTTCAAGCAATGCAGCGCCGCCTTCGCAGAAGGTGGTTGGGTCGGCAGTGGTAACGGTTACAATGGGTGCTTCATTAATGGTAATCATGAGTGATGATGAGGTGTCTTTACAACCATTGAGAACGGTAACTAAAGAATACGACCCGTTGAACCGCGCTTCTACAGAACTCTGAATGCCTACCAGTTGCATTCCGTCTAAATACCAGCGGTATAAGTATCCTGACTGAACAGAATCGGAAGCGAGTGTGATAGTGTTTCCTTTGCAGGCTGATGTAATGGAAGGCGTAGCAAAAGAAGCTGTGGGCGTGGGTTTCACGGTTACGTTCTGTGTGTTTATGGAATTGGCACTGCATCCCGCACCGCCTGAAACGGTGAGTGTGTAAGCGCCGGTGATGGTAGCATTATACGCGCTGTCAGTAGCTCCTGAAATCGCATTGCCATCTTTGTTCCACTGGAATGCGAAACCGGAATAATTGATTGTAGAATCGGTAGTCAGCGTTACGAAATCTCCCTCACAAAAAACGACTGCAGAAAGGTGTTTTGTTTTCACAACAGGAATTGGTTTCACCTGCACGTTGATGGTGTTTGAAGTATCTGTGCAACCCATAGCTGTGGTAGTAACAACGCTGTAATTACCGGATTGATTTACGGTGATGGATTGTGTGGTATCACCCGTGCTCCATGCATAAGAAGCAGCAGTGCTTGCAGTAAGCGTTACGGAATTGCCCGGGCAAACACTTGTTGGTCCGTTGGCTGTAATGCTTGCTGAGCTTGTGATACAATCTCCCTGCAATTCAAAAATGGTAAGTGTGGAAGAAACTTCGTTGGCAGTGATTACATACGGCTTTGCATTTGGAGACTGGCTTGCAGCAATGTAAAGAATGCCTTCAGCGCCATTGTCGCCACCGTAAGAACCGATGGTGCGGGTGTTTTTATAATCCACATAAAGCGGGTTGTTCGGGTCGGTAACATCATACACCATGCAGCCGCCTATTCTTTCTAAAGCGAGGAAAGCATACACGCGTCCTTTAATTACGGCGGTGGTTACGCCTTCAGGCTCCGGGCCTTTATCATCACTGCGGTTTTTGAAAGTATTGTTGCTGTTGCTTGCGTTGAAGATAGCAGCAAGCTGCGGGTGCTGGGAGATGATTGTTTCCATGTCATCACCACTATCCCAAACCAAAGCGCCGGTTGTGCCATTCCAAATGGAAACACTGCGACCGCCATACACGTGGATTTCATCAAAATCGCCATCACCGTCCGTATCACCGGTTGCGGTGGTTACGTTCAGTCTGCCAATGTTTGCTTTAATGGCGGCAGCATCCGGGAAGGTTGCAGAATCAAGCACGTAAGAAGAACTGCTAAGGCGCGCCTGCTCAGAATATCCGCTGTAATCTCTTGCATCGCCTTCATTAGCGGTAACGAGGTAAGTGGTTCCGTTGAGGTTGTAAGAAGCAATAGCATCCGGCTGATACATGCCTTTCACAGGCCAGTTTGCAATCTGGATAACGCCCGTTTGGTCGTTTGCATCAAGTCCGTTTCCGGGGATGCTATGGTCTTTGAAACCTAAGGCGCGAACTTCAGTAACCGTGCTTGTAGCGATGTCAACAACGGCAATGGCGTTGTTCTCCTGACAGGTTACGAAAGCAGTTTGGTCGTCTTCAGAAATGGTGATGTATTCAGGCTCTAAATCCTGCGCAACGGTAGCACCCGGGCCGAAGATGCGCACGCCGGAAGCCTTTAAGGACGCGGCTTGCGTGTTGAATGAAGTGAAAGTAGCGGTGGTAACATTTGCCTGCGTAACGGCTGCGATGCCTGCGGAAATATCCACGATGGTGATGGAGCCTTCCGGGTCGGTTGTGTAACTATCGTTGGGTTCGCCTTCGTTGGCGGTAAGCACTTTTGTGCCGGCGTGGTTAAAGGTTATCATGTCAGGAATGGCACCTGCCGTAACCTGGTTTATAAACGTTCCGGAAGCATTCAGGAACACGATAGAACCATTGGCTTGCGGGTTTGTTCCATCTTGAATTGCCAGGGCAATGATGCCGTTTCTTGCAGCTACGGAATTGATGTTGCCATAAGCAGCGAGGGAAAGAGAAGAGAGCAATACAGGGGCTGCAGGATTTGCGAAGTCAACAATGTCGAGTTTACCACCAACGGAATTGGCGATGAAAAGGCGCTGTGATGCGGAATCATACGCTACGATTTCAGCAGAGTTATTACCGGCAGTTCCATTGCTGAAAGAAGCTACAGGATTGAGGGTTATGGACTGTGTTCCTACCGGTGCGAGCTTATCATTATCGAGAATGAAAACCGTATAAAGGTTGGCGTTGCCTGATGGCAGACTTACGTTAACGGGGTTAGTGAAACGAACAATAAAGTACTCTGCATTTTCAGCAGCAGCATCATCGTTAATCAAGAAGGTAAGTGTGTCTTTTGCAGTGCTTGCATTCGCGGGGAAATTGTAGGTAAGCGTGGTTGCGGTATAATCTGCTCCCTGTGTAGCAGTGCTGATTGGGAGGATTTCAACATCTACGGAAGCTGCGCTGGTATTGCCATTTGCAAGGCTCGCAACAATTTTTACCGATGTTCCATTCTCGTTTACATTGGCACTGGAACCAACAAAACTTACAGAACCGGGAGTGGGGTTTGCTGCGGCAGTTCCTGAAATGGTGACCATATCAAAACGCCATGTACCGGTGGTACCGTAGCTGCTGGTGCTTGTAGCCGCTACATAATTAGTAGTACCAGGGCGGAATGCAGATACAATTCTGAAACCCGCATTGGCATTGTTATTCAAGCCGGTGATGGCAGCGAGATTGTAAGTGCGGTTGTTCACCCACACGTCGCCCGTCATGGCAGAATCAATTGCAGCATCTGTCCAAACAGGCGTTGAAGCTGTAACGTCTAAAGTGTATTGAAGCGCAAAATGTTTTGGACCTGTATTGCTGTGGCGCAAATCGAAATTGATAACCACGTCAGTAATACCAGCGGTGGAAGCGGAAAACTGAATACCCGCTGTTTTATTGCCGGTGCCCTGGTTAGGCCAGCCAGTCATTCCATAACCGGTGTTGTCGGTTGTTGCGGGGTCAGACGAGCCACCGGAAGAAGTGCCGGAAGCGAAGGAAGGAGTAAGTCCGCCTACGGTCATGATGTTTCCGGACCCTACAGAAGCTGTGGTAGAACCCGTGCTGGTACTGGCATCCGGCGGAACGGAGTTAAAGTTCCATTGTGTGATGGTGGACTGCGCCATGGCTGTTCCTGCCATTAACGGCAGCGCAAGACAAAGGCATTTTGTAAACTTTTTGAGCATTCTAAAAGATTTAAGTGAATGCGCAAAAGTCCCGACTGCGTTTTACGAAAGGGGAAAGAGAAGGTTACGAAAGGAAGAAGAGATGGTTATGGAATTGTGAAGAGGGGGGTGGATTATTGTGACTAAGCCAGTTTCTCAACCAATTTTTTAAAGTCAGGAAAATCTGTGGTTAATTTATCCGCATCCAGCATCATCAGCAAATCGACCGCATGTTTTGTGTTGTGGTAGGGGCCTTTTAGGCTGTTTTTGGTAACGCGCTTAAGTTCCTCTTTCGGATCAGGTTTTTCGGCTGCGGGGCGGGAACTGCATTTTTGCGAAACTGGATTAGCGCCTGGTTTTGGTCTGTAATATTCATCCAGCATTTCGGGCTGGGATAAAAACCAGCTTTCCATTTCCTGAATCATGTAAAACACGGCTTCTGTGTTATTGCTCAACTTGTGTGCTTCCAAATCTTTATTGCGCGCTTCTTCTGCTGCATCCAAATCAATTAAAAGGAAAGGTGTTTCAGGGAAGCGATTGTTCAGGAATTTATCGATTGTAGCGTTTTTATCGCCACTTAAAACTATCCGTGGACTTTTACCCTGAAGTTTCTTCTTAAAGAGTTTTTCAAAACCCTGCCTTAAGTTTCCGGTGGATTCGCAAGGTGGCGCTCCTTCGATAAACAATCTTTTACCCGCCATATCGCACCCCTCCGAGGTCTCCATTTTTCCACATGTCGCCTACTGCAAAATCGGCATACCATCCGGCGAAATCAGCTTCTGTAAATTGCTTTACAATTGTTTCATTTTCGTCATTCTTTTCAAAAACCCGGATGTTTTCTAAATCAAAATAATTGAGCAATGCTGTTGAATGGGAGCTAATTATGATGGTGCTTTCAGTAGCGGCGTGTTTAATGGCGGTGGCAATGTTGTGGAGCATGTCAGGGTGTAATCCCACTTCCGGCTCATCAATGCACACCAGTTTTCCGCGGTTAGGATTATACAAAATGGCTAATAAACAAAGGAAACGCAGGGTGCCATCTGAAATGCCGCTTACGTGAATGTTTGAATGAAGGCTTGACTCTCCCAACATTAATTCGATGCTGCCGCCGGGCAAAATATTCGTTCCGAAATCCTCAAAATGGGGGTTTACTTCCTTTGCTGCTTCTATCAATTTTGAATAAGCAGGGCGGTTTTGATTTTTAATGTTCAATAAAATCTGTGCAAGATTGCTACCGTTTGGCGCAAGGCGCATTTCAGCGCGTGGGATGGATGCGCGACGGATATCGCTGCCGGGTGTGGTGTCAAAATAATCATACACCGAAATATCGCGAAGTGCTTTTCTTACAGTGGTTTGAGGGAAATACCTTTCGCTGTCATGGATTTTACTTAGTGCGAGTTGCTGTGGGTCAAAATCTTTGTGAATACTAATTAGCTCAAGGTTTTCTTCCGTTTCAGATTTTGCGTTGAGACTTCCTTTTCCATTATAAAACTGAAGATAATTGTAGGGCTTTTCCTGATGTGTTTCAAAGCCAACTAAAGATTCTTCAATGAAATAATTATGCTGGCTTGGGCTTCTTTTGATGTGAATTGTGTAAACTAAATCTTTCCAAAACTTGTAACCATAATCCCTGTCGTTTAAAAATACATGGTCGATTATATATTCCAGTGTAATTGTATTGCCACCTTTTTCCCCTTTAAAAAAAATATTGTCAAAAGTTCCCAACCCCTCTGTTATGTAGCGATACAGTCCGGCATCCGACATGCCTTCCTGCAACAGCTTTATCGCCCGCAAAAAGTTTGATTTTCCGGAGCCATTTATTCCGATTAGAATATTCGTTTCACGATGTAGCAATATCGTTTCCTGATGAAAGCTGTAAAAATTGGTGAGTGTAATTTGTTTAATCATTTACCGCAAGTTTAAACCTGATTTTAAATCCTCACCCCCTTCAACGCCTTGAAAAAAACCTTTTCTTTCTCCCCCACTGCCAGCAACAATTCACTCAGTTCGTCGTAAGAAACCACATCGGTTTTGCGGGCTTTCATTTGCCGTGCGGCGTGGTAGGCAAAGTTGCGCCAGTCGTCGCCAATTTGCGTGAGCGTTTGCGCCATTTGCTGCAGGTCATCGCGTTTCAGCATTTCACCGGCTTCCTGAAGAAATGCGGCGTATAAATACCGGAAGCCTGCGCCGCCGGTGCCTATTTCTTCCTGCATCCGGATGATGTTTCCCAAATAAAGCGCGGCTTTGCGCGGGGCGAATTTCTTCGGGTAGTCTTTTATTTTTTTACTGAGGACGGCAATGCCGCTGTTGCCAAACCAAGGCAGCGGGGCGGAAAGCATGAAGAAGCAGGTTTGCTTTATGCCCTGTGCAATGGGCTTTGCAAAGTCAATTTTTTGCGGCACATTTTGGATGTGATACATAAAGCCTTTCGGCTCTGGCGTGCCTTTGGCAAAGCGCGCCTGGGCAAGGTCTTCGGGTAAAATGGTGGTTACTTCTTCCATCACCGGGTCGCTCACCAAATAGCTTGCGTTTTCTTTTCCGTAAACAATGAGGTTGTGTGCATTAAAATGAAACCGGAACGCTTCGGGCAGGTATGGCAGGTAGAACACGCTGCTCAGCATTCCGGCAGGATTGCCTGTTTGCAACACATCATCAAGCGCCTGCATTGCCTTTTGGGGAGAGGAGAATTTTTGCGTTTTTGCTTTGATGCCTAAGCGCTGCGTGGTGCGTTTAAAAATGGCTCCGGGCCAGGTTCTGAAAGTGGTGCCGGGCGTGCCGTTGATTTTTAAAAAAGGCAGGTGCCCGAAAAAAATGCCGGCGCCAATTCCGAAAGCCATGGGTTCGCTCAGTTCAACGCCGTAATGCCGCAGCAGGTTTGAAGTAACGCCGCTTTCGCAGTGGGCATGTTGCTGATGATGATAGGTTTTTTGCTGCACGGTTTCGATGTCAGGGATTGGATTTTTGTGAACCAAAATGAATCAATTCTTCGGGGGAAATTTTGAAGATGGCGGCGTATTGCTGAATCATTTTTTCAGGTAGATTTTTAAAAACGGAGGGCTTAAAATGCCGCTTCACCTGCCATTTCCATTTTCCGGCGTAAGCCGCCAGCAGCGCAAGGTCCATCAGGTTTTTATGCATGAAGTATGGTATCGGACTGAGCTTTCCGTTTTCCACATCCTGTTTTGTTTTCAGCAAGGCTTCATCAATGGCATCCCATGCGTTGCTGGTGGCAGTGTGTTCGGCTTCCCATCCGGAAGAAACAACGCCGGAATATTTACCATCGCTGCCAACGGCATACATCAGTTTTTGCAGCTTGTCGCGGTCTTTATAATCCCCGTGGTCCTGGGGCACTTCGTTTACTTTCATGGTTTGTGTGAGGGCGTTTTTGGATAATGCTTCGACAAAAAATTGTTTACAGAAAAAGGGAATCATTCAGAAAATGATTCCCCCCAAAAATAGTTTGAGATGCGTGTTAGCCAATCTTTACCTGCTCATTCAGTTCCGCATCTACTAACACTCTGCCGCAGTGTTCACAAACGGTAATTTTTTTGTGCTGGCGAATTTCTGACTGGCGCTGAGGCGGAATAACATTGAAACAACCACCGCAGGAATCTCTTACGATGGGCACCACAGCAAGTCCGTTTTTATAACTGTTGCGGATGCGTTCGTAAGCACTTAAAAGGCGGGCGTCCACTTTTTCTTTTGCGGCGTTTGATTTTTTCTGGAGTTGCTTTTCTTCCTTTTCGGTTTCAGCAATTATTTTGTCGAGTTCTTCTTTTTTGATTTGCAGGTTCTCCTCAATGTCCTGCATGGTTGCTTCGGTTTGGTTGCGGGTAGCCTGGCGTTCTTTCAGCTCAATGGTGGCATCTTTAATGTGCTTTTCGTTAAGCTTCGCTTCCAGTTCCTGCGATTCAATTTCCTTGTTAAGGGCTTCAAACTCGCGGTTATTTTTTACGTTGTCTTGCTGCTTTTCGTACTTTTTTACGAGTGCAAGCGCTTCTTTTTTACCGTCATTTTTTCCGCCGATAAAAGCGTTCATGCTTTCAATTTCTGCGTCAATATTCTGGATGCGGGTTTTCAGTCCTTCCACTTCATCTTCAAGGTCTTTCACCTCCATAGGCAATTCTCCTTTCAGGGTTTTGATTTCATCAATTTTAGAATCAATTTTTTGAAGGGAAAGCACTGCAACTAACTTTTGCTCAACGGAGAAATCTTTTACGGTAGCCATGTTTTTTTACTGAAAATATTTTATTGGATTTGTATTAAGGTTGGATAAAAGGAGGGCGAAATTAGGGAATTTTTCCTTAAGGAACTCCGCAATTAAATCTTTCGTATACTGCTCACTTTCATAATGCCCGATGTCGGCAATCAGAATTTTACCATCGGCATCAAAAAACTGGTGGTATTTAAAATCTCCGGTAATAAAAACATCGGCACCTGCTGCAATTGCATCTTTCAATAAAAAACTGCCGGAACCACCGCACACAGCCACTTTGCGGATTTCTGTTTTCACAAGTTGCGTATGCCGAATGCAATCTGTTTTCATTTTCTCTTTCAGCATTTTTAGAAAAGCATTGGGTTCCACCGGACGCTCAAACTCCCCGATTAATCCGGCACCCACTTCCTGATTCAGGTTTGCCAGCGGCACAAATTCATGCGCCACTTCTTCATAAGGATGGCTTTCCAAAAGCGCTTTGAGGACTTGTGTTTGTTTGTGTTTTTGCAGCAACATTTCAATTTTCACCTCTTTCACTTCTTCGCGCCCGCCGCCTGCTTTTCCAATTTCGGGATTTGCATCCGCCTCCGGGCGAAAGGTTCCGGTACCCTCCAGATTGTAACTGCACTCTTTGTATTTCCCGATTTCACCCGCACCGGCATTAAAAAGCGCTTCCCTTATTTTATCGGCGGCATAAGCCGGAGCGTAGGTGTAAAACTTAAGCAGCGTGTCTTCTTTTGGTGAAAGGACAGAAACATTTTTTAGTCCCAAACGCTTTGCTATGGCTGCATTCACGCCGTTGTGTATGTTATCGAGGTTGGTGTGAACGGCATAAATAATCAGGTCGTTTTTGATGGCTTGCTGAACAATGCGCTCCACGTAATTGCGACCGGTAATTTTTTTCAGCCCGGAGAAAATGAGCGGATGGTGCGCCACAATCATGTTGCAGTTGCGATGTAATGCTTCTTCCAAAATGGCTTCAGTAACATCCAGAGAAATCAACACGCCGGTTACTTCCGCATTTTTATCGCCAATCTGCAAACCGCTGTTGTCGTAATCTTCCTGATAAGCGAGCGGTGCAATGGCTTCAATTACCTGAATAATATCCTGTGCTTTCATTGAAAATGGGTGTTACTCTACAATCAATTTTTGGGATGCTGAGGTTCTGTCATTCACCATTCTTACCAAATAAATTCCTTTGCTCCAAAAGGCGATTTGAATATCCTGTTCCAATTTTTTTTCAAGCGGCTGATAATACACGTTTCTTCCTGAAAAATCAGAAATCAAAATGCTGCAATTTTCACAGCTTACGTGCACCAAACCCTTTGCAGGATTAGGATACAGTCTGAAATCATCTTTTAAAGCGACCGGATTTAAGGAAAGTGCACTGCAATCTCCACCTGCCCAAATGCAGTCAGCAAACTGCGGATAATCAATAAAAGGATTCCGGTTTTGCTGGATGGCGAAAATGGCATTGTTGCGGTCTGTTTCCTTTGCACTCACAGGGTCGTTGTGATGCCATTGCAACAGCAACGTAATTGCCCACGGCTTAAGGTTTGCGCCGCTTGCCATGTCCCAATTTTGCCAGCTTCCATCTTCCGTGAAATAGCGCGTAGCCATGTAAAAATAGGAGCGGGCAATGTCACCCTTGTAAGCATCAATCGGCTCAAATGCTTGTCCGGAAGGTGCGCCTGGCGCGGCATTGGAGCCTAATTTACTTCCGTTTTGGCTGGTGAATGTGGGATTTGAAATAGTGGAATAAGGAAAGTTGGAATGGCGTGCGTTTACTTCTCCATCCGTCGGGTAAATGTGGAACAAGTCAGACTGCATGGGATAAGCGCTGTTGAAATAACTCTGCGGCCAGGAATGTTCATGATTGTAGCAATCGCCTTCACCATTGTATTGCCCGCATTGGTCGGCGCCAAAACTATATTCATAAGGAGGGGTTTGGGTAGGCTTGTCTGAATAAATATCCCACACTTTGCCGTTTGATTTTTTGTCGGTTTGCTGGAAATAATTCCACAGCGGATATAGTTTGGAGTTGTGGTTTTTAATGATGTCGTGGAGTTTGGTTTTTAAAGGCAATCCGTTAAGCCCCAAAGCCACGTCATAATATCCCGCAGGCTGCGCAATGGCACTCAACGGAAAAAGCAATAAAAGCAATAGGAACCGCATAGCAAAAGGGTTTTAGGAGAGAACAATCTTTTTAAAAACGAAGGCGCAAAATTAAGTGAAACCATTGCGGCAAAACGCAGGAAGCAAAAGAGGGAAACTATCTTTGCCGGATGCAGATTCTGGACGGTGCCGCCGTTGCCACACACATAAAAGAAGACATCAAAAAAGAGGTTTCAGCACTAAAAAAACAAGGTGGAAAAACACCTCATCTGGCTGCCATTTTAGTGGGGCACGATGCCGGAAGCGAAACCTACGTAAGCTCCAAAGTGCGCACCTGTGGCGAATTAGGTTTTGGCTCCACCTTGCTTCGTTTTGAAGACACGCTTACAGAAAAGGAACTCCTGCATGAAGTAGAAAAGCTCAATCAAAACAATGAAGTGGATGGCATTTTGGTGCAACTTCCTTTGCCGCGCCACATCTCTGAAAATGCAGTCATCAATGCCATACTTCCTGAAAAAGACGTGGATGGTTTTCACCCCATTAATCAGGGCAAAATGGTGTTGGGGCAGGATGGCTTTTTGCCTGCTACGCCTTACGGTATTTTATTGATGCTGGAGCATTACAACATCGACATTTCAGGTAAACATTGTGTAGTTATTGGGCGCAGCAATATCGTAGGCACGCCGATGAGTATTTTATTAGGCCGCAACACTAAAACAGGCAACGCCACCGTCACGCTTTGCCATTCCAGAACCAAAAACCTGAAAGAAATTTGCCTCACTGCCGATGTAATTGTTGCTGCCATTGGCAAGCCGCGCTTTGTGACGGAAGATTTGGTGAAGGAAGGCGCTATAATAATAGATGTGGGCATCAACCGGATTGAGGACAAAACCAGAAAATCAGGCAGCAGATTGGTGGGTGATGTGGACTTTGAAAATGTGGCGCCGAAATGCAGTTTCATCACGCCCGTGCCGAAAGGTGTTGGGCCCATGACGATTTGCGGATTGATGAAGAATACTTTGAAGGCGGCGATGGGGAAGGGGAAGCAAGTAGCTTATTCTGCCAGATTAAAAAGTGCCTTGTAACTTTGAAAGAAAATTTGAAATGTCAGTTCAAAAGCGGCAGCAATCTATAGTGAGTAAAATTCACACTGTGCAAGACGAAAATGTGTTGAAAATGTTGGAGGCAGAGATAAATTATCTTCTTCGTGAAAGTAAAGGCGATGTGACAGATATTTTAGACGAAAGAGAATTTCAGGAGCTAAAGGAAATCGCGCTTGAAGACCCTAACGCTAATACAGTTCCTGATGCTGAATTGAAAGAAATTCGTGAAAAATGGCGTACAGGGTTGTTGTAAACATCGTTTTTTACGAGATGTAGAAAAAACGAAACAATACCTTCTTTCAAATTGGAATGAAAAAGTTGCATTGAATTTTGTTCAATCCATTGAGCTTAGGCTGCAAATGCTTGCGGAGTTTCCATTTATTGGCGCGCCCTCCTCGAGACTCAAAAATATTCGGAGTATTTATGTTACCAAACACAACCGACTTTTTTACGAATTCCGTGACAATACAGTTTATGTGATTTATATTAAAGACACACGGAGGAAAAATTACCGTCCATAACCGTCAACTTTCCACCAGCGATTTGATACTTGATACTTCCGACTTGATACTCAATACCTCCTACCCCATCATGGAGCATTTCTACACGCTTCAGGGAGAAGGATTTTACACCGGACAAGCAGCTTACTTTATTCGGTTAGGCGGCTGCGATGTTGGCTGCGTGTGGTGCGACGTGAAAGACAGTTGGGATGCCGGAAAAACATCCGCTTTTCAAAACAGAAACCATTGTTGAAATAGCTGCGCAGCACCCTGGAAGAATTGCCGTAATTACCGGCGGTGAACCTGCCATGCATGATTTAACGGCGCTGAAAAATGCTTTACAGTCAAAAGGTTTCCGCGTGCACATTGAAACATCCGGCGCGCATTCATTGTCCTGTAACCTCGACTGGATAACGCTTTCACCCAAAAAATTTAAAGCGCCGCTTCCCGAAGTTTCAGCCGTTGCCGACGAATTGAAAGTGGTGATTTATCATCCTTCCGATTTTAAATGGGCAGAAACACATGCCGCGCAAGTGCCTGAAGATTGCCGGCTTTATCTGCAACCGGAATGGAGTAAACGCGATGCAATGACGCCGCTCATTATTGATTACATACAAGCCCATCCGCAGTGGCAATTATCTTTGCAAACCCACAAATTCATCCACATTCCATAGCGCATGACCACACCCGAAGCCATCATCCTCGGCATCGTAGAAGGCCTCACAGAATTTTTACCCGTTTCCTCCACCGGACACATGATTATCGTCAGTTCCCTGATGGGCATTGCCTCTGATGATTTCGTGAAACTGTTTACCATCGCCATTCAGTTAGGTACCATTCTTTCTGTGGTGGTGCTTTATTTTAAAAGGTTTTTCAGGACGGTTTCTTTTTACCTGAAACTACTTGTAGCCTTCATTCCCGCTGCCATTTTCGGGTTGCTTTTGAGTGATAAAATAGATGAACTTTTAGAGAGTCCGCTAACGGTTGCTATATCGCTTGTGTTAGGTGGCATCGTGCTGCTTTTTGTGGATAATATTTTTAAAGACCGCACTGAAAACGACGCCGACAAAATCAAATATCCCAGTGCATTGGTGGTGGGCTTGTTTCAGTGTATTGCAATGATACCGGGCGTTTCGAGAAGTGCGGCAACCATTATTGGCGGGATGCAACAGAAGCTAACCAGGAAAGCAGCGGCTGAATTTTCGTTCTTCCTTGCAGTGCCCACGATGTTTGCTGCTACTGCCAAAAAACTCCTCGATTTTTATAAAGACGGACACACCGTTAGCGGCGAAGAATTGAAACTGCTTGCCATCGGGAATGCAGTGGGTTTTGTGGTTGCCATCATCGCCATAAAATCCTTCATCACCTTCGTTACCCGCAATGGTTTTAAAGCTTTCGGGATTTACAGAATTATTGTAGGCGGCATTATTCTGATTTTATTGCTGACCGGACACAGTTTGCAAATCATCTAAGCAGTTTCTTCCGGTTCCCAATTTTCAAAAAGCAGGTTGAGGTAATAGTTTTCGGCATGGGTTATCACGTTGTCAGCCTTTGTTAGTTTCAATGCAAACTGCAACAGACTTTTCCTTTCCGCATCCGTAGCATCGTCATAAAAATCGTCCATCATTTTGAGAAAGTGGGCTTCTCTTTCTTCCCTTTTCAGGTGGCTGATGATTTCCATTTCGCGGTCAAGGTTTACATCAAAAGGAAATTCTGCCACCAGATAATCCCGTATCACAAGGTCTTCAGGAAAGCTTGCATAATCATCCGCCACTGAAAGAATCATGAGCAAATGATAACCGGCAATTGTTTTGTTGAGGCGATTGTTGGGCATACAAAAAAGGAGGCGTTGCGTTGTTAACTCTGCGAAGCAAGCAACAGATCGAGGTCGGTGTATTTAAGGTTAAAACGTTTGGCAATCGGCGCATTGGTAATCCATCCTTTGTAGAGATAAACACCGCGGCGGATGCCTTGTTTTGTTTGTATCAATCCTTCCATGCCGCCCATGTCAGCGCACTGCAGCATGATGGGCATCAGCACGTTGGAAATGGCGCGGGACGCGGTTCTTGACACACCTGATGCAATGTTGGGAACGCAATAATGAATCACGTCGTAACGGCGGTAAGTAGGGTTTTCATGAGTCGTAACACGGGAGGTTTCAAAGCATCCGCCGCGGTCAATGCTCACGTCAATAATCACAGAACCGGCTTTCATATTGCTCACCATTTCTTCCGTCACCACCACTGGCGTAATGCCATTTACAGGCTTTAATGCACCCACTGCCACGTCGGCTCTTGCAAGTTCTTCAGCCAGCGTAACGGGGTCGAGCACGGAGGTGAAACATCTGCGCCCAATGTTGTTTTGCAGGCGCATTAACCGGTAAATACTGTTGTCGAAAATTTTTACAGAAGCGCCCAATCCCATTGCCGTGCGTGCTGCAAATTCACCCACTACCCCGCTTCCAATAATCAACACATTCGCCGGAGGCACGCCCGAAATACCGCCTAATAAAATCCCTTTTCCCTGGTGCACATTGCTCAAATATTTTGCCGCATTCAGGATGGCGGAGGAGCCGGCAATTTCACTCATGCTGCGCACAATCGGGTACGTTCCTGCATCATCTTTTATGGATTCAAAAGCAACGGCGATTATTTTTTTTGCCATCAATTGCTCAAGCATTTCTGACTTTAATAAAGGCAAATGAATGGGCGAAATCACGACCTGATTGGCTTGCAGCAATGCCATTTCACCTTCCACAATGGGGGCAGATTTAATGATGGTAGTGGCTTTATAAACCGCCGCTTTTTCATACGCAATGCGCGCGCCCGCTTCGCTATAATCACTATCAAAATAAAAAGAACCTTCGCCCGCACCATGCTCCACCACCACTTCATGCCCGCGACTGACCAACACACTCACGGCTTCCGGCGTTAGTGCAATTCTGTTTTCCTGAAAAGTTGTTTCCTTCGGGATGCCAATAAATAACTGCTTCTTTTTAGGCAAAATCTCCAGCGTTTCTTCCAGCGGAACGTAAGAAAAGGATGGAGAGATGTATGGTTTCCGGCTCATGCCCTGATATCAATTTTGCATTGGGCAGTAAGATACAACGTCATGCCTGAAATGCTTTCCTTTATAAAACCTAAGCTACAACCCATGTTCGCGGGTTCGTTTTATTTTTGACCGAATACCACTCCTTCTTATGCTCAGACAGTCGCAGCAACAAAAGCTCCTCCAAAAACTTTCCCCACAGCAAATCCAGTTGATGAAGCTGCTGCAGGTCGCAACCGTGAACCTTGAAGAGCGCATTAAAGAAGAGATGGAAGAAAACCCTGCACTCGAAATTGCTGAAAACGAACCCGAAGAAAAAGACGTTTTCGATGATGATGAGGAGGACGATGAAACAGAATACAGCGACGATGAAGAAGTGGAACTGAAAGATGATAACGCAGAGCAGATTGACCTCGATGATTTTTTGCGCGGAGAAGATGATGGCTCTTACGGATACAACGATGGCAATTACAACAATGATGATGAGCCGAAAAACACGCCCATCCGCCTGGAGTCTTCTTTTTTTGAACAACTGATTGCGCAGCTTTCTATGCTCGATTTGGATGAGCACCGCCGCAAAATTGCGCAGCAGATTTTAGGAAGCATTGATGAAGATGGCTACCTGCGCCGCGAACCATCTGCCATGGTGGACGACCTGGCATTCGGGCAAAATGTGCGCACTTCTTTAGAGGAAGTGAATGAATTAATTGCCGAAATACAAAACCTGTTTGACCCGCCGGGCGTTGCCGCCATGAGCCTTCAGGAATGCCTGCTGCTGCAATTAAAAAGGATAGAGCCGCAAACAAAAGACAGCGAACATGCCATCATGGTGATTGCCAATTACTTTGATGAGTTTACCAAAAAACACTACGATAAAATACAGAAACACGTGGGGCTGGATGATGATGATTTTAAAGCGGTCATCCATCTCATCATTAAGCTGAATCCTAAGCCAGGCTCTGCTTTCATGGTTACCAACAAGGCACAGACTTACATCATCCCCGACTTTTTTATTGAAAATGCAAATGGCAAACTGCGCCTTTCCCTGAACTCTAAAAATGCACCGGAGCTGCGCATTTCTGACGGTTATCAGGAGATGATGCAGGCATACGACCGCGGCAATAAAAAAGATAAACGCCAGAAAGAAGCCGTGCAGTTTATCAAGCAAAAACTGGATGCCGCAAAATGGTTTATTGATGCCATAAAGCAGCGCCAGCACACGCTTTTAAACACCATGCAGGCCATCATTGATTATCAGAAAGAATTTTTCCTGACGGGCGACGACACCACCATGCGCCCCATGATTTTGAAAGACATTGCCGCGATTACGAACCTCGATATCTCCACCATTTCGCGCGTGGCAAACAGCAAATTTGTGCAGACGGAATTCGGGACGTACAAGCTGAAATATTTCTTCTCCGAAGGACTAACTACTGATAGCGGCGAAGAAGTGAGCACCCGCGAAGTGAAAACAATTTTGGGGCAGATAATTGATGCAGAAAACAAACGCCGCCCTTATTCTGATGAAAAACTCACGGAAATGCTGACGGAAAAAGGATACAATATTGCGCGGCGCACGGTGGCTAAATACCGCGAGCAACTGAACATTTCTGTAGCGCGGTTGCGGAAGGAATTGTAGGCTCCCGAACTGATTACCTCAAAAGGCTGGAATTAGTCCATTTTAATTCTGGCAGATGAGGAACACCAGTCGTCAATTATTGCATCAAAATCTGACTGAATGAACCTGAATAACTGCTATCAAAAAGACACCGCAGGAAGCTTGTTATGATTCGCCCGGCAAAAATCTGGTTGATTATTTCACTCTTTTAAAAGGTGCCTGGAGGGTATTAGAAAATTGATAAAAAATTTTTATCGTTATTGTACCCTGTCGAACAAAAAAGATGGAGCACCTTTTCTGCCCTGCGCATTGTAGAAATCCAGGAACTTCATCTTGTAAACGTTGTTTTGCCGGTTGCGGATAAGGTATGTTTTAGTTGGGTCAATTTCGTAGCGTCCCGTAGTAAAATTGTAGGTCTTCCACTCAAACCCGATTATATCCCGAAAATTGGAAAAAGGCATGCTTATCATGGGGGAATTTAAATTGATGCTTTCAAAACCTGTCAAACTATCCACCGCACCAGTGGTGTTGTAAGGATTTAATAGTGCACCGGCTACGAGGTAAGGAAAATTATTTAAAGAGCGGTAGATGTAATGATAGCGGGTAAACACAATATCCCAATTTGCTTTTGGAGGCTCGGGAAGTGTAATTATTCCATTATTATCGAAAGAAAAGTGAGCGTAATTGTATTGTTCGTTTTTAGGAATAGTGAAAGGCATTAAAACCGTAGCATTTACATCGCCGAAAGCAATATGATAGCCCGCGGCATCCAACCCTTGCACCACAAACTTCTTAAAGGTATTATCGCTGAACTTCAGAATGTAAATTTCATTTTTAGAAGTACCATCAGGGTTCATCCATTCGCCCGCCGCCGTAGAATCGGGCAAGCCGCAGGGCGCATCTGCCACCCAATCAGAAGCCGTGAGCGCTGCACAGGATGTAAACGAGGCAGGATTGGTGACGTGTGTATTGTAAACAAACAGGTTTTTACCGCCGTTTATAAAGAAATGATGTCCGGTTGGCGATGCTTCAAAAGCTAAATCCCAAAGCGTGATGGCGCTGGTTTTCACTACTTGCCCGCTTTCAAAATCAAAATACAATTGGGTTTCGTATTCCTCACCCATGTCAACAGCCGACTGCAAAGCGGCACCGCGCGGAGGCAATATAACGGGGACGTCACGTTTTTCGCAGGAAGAAAGCAAAACAATTCCTGCAAAAAGAACTAAAAACAGCGTGTAAACCCCTCGGCGCATCAGGCTGCAAATATCTATCGGGAGGGGGTTTCAAGTGTCAGGTCTTTGTCATGGTTTTAGGTATTTTTGATAAATGCACGGCATTAATTGAACCTTATTTGATAGCAATAAGAGGAAGCCGCGCGCCATTAAAAAAACATTAGCGGATAAACAGAATGGTTTAACTTTTAAGCAACCACCGCGTTTTGTTTAATTAGGTAGGTTTGCCGTTCAAAAATTTCTTCACTCTTTCATGCACCTGAAACCTTTACTTTCCCTCCCTGCCTTTCTGCTCCTTTTTTTAACCGCCTGCGATTCCAATAAAAACCACTTCACCATTGTGGGAAACATTGCCAATGCGCCTAAGCAGCAGGTGCTTTTGGAGGAACTGATGATTAATGAAATTGAGGTGGTAGACTCAGCCGTGGTAGATGAAAATGGTGATTTCAAACTTTCAGCCGATGCGCCGGAACCAGGATTATATCGCCTCCGGTTTCAGCAAAATCAATTCATCCTGCTTTCCATAGACAAAGGAACGGTTAAGGTAAATGGCAACTGGAACGACCTTACCAATGCTGCGATTACGGGTTCCGCTTCCTCCGCTTCATTGTCCCGTTTTCTGCTGACCGTGCGCGAACATCTGCGTGATTTCAACACCATGAGCATCGTGATGGATTCATTACAGGCACAGGGAAAAGACAGCACATTGAAAGAAGCAAGCAAGGAGATGCAAAATATGAACGTGCAATTTACGCGGTTTATTGAGCAGTATGCAGATACCAGTAAATATTTACCCAATGCCCTTTTTGCCGTGCAAATGCTGAACCCCGAAGTGGAGCAGGATTTTTTAGGCACTTTTTCTCAAACCCTGAACCGGCGGTTTCCAAAAAGCAAAATGGCTGCGCAATTCCATGATAAATATGCTGAAATGCAGGCACAGCAAGGCGGCGGACAAGATAAGATAGCTTCCGGCGGGGAACTTTCTCCCGGTTCTGTGGCGCCTGAAATAAAAGCACCTTCTTCGACGGGTAAAGAATTATCACTTTCTTCCTTAAAAGGCAAGTATGTATTGGTTGATTTTTGGGCTTCCTGGTGCGGACCCTGTCGTGCTGAAAACCCGAATGTCGTGAAGGCATACAACACGTTTAAAAATCAAAACTTTACGGTGTTGGGCGTTTCCTTGGATAATGATAAAGACAAATGGCTTTCTGCCATCAAAGCGGATAAACTTTCCTGGTCGCACGTCAGTGACTTGAAGGGTTGGGAAAGCATGGCTGCCCGCACGTATGATGTACAAAGCATTCCCACCAACTTTTTAATTGACCCGCAAGGAACAATCATAGCCCGTGATTTAAGAGGCGATGCGCTGGATGAGAAACTGGCGGAGGTGCTGAAGTAGAGGTAATAAGTTTTTAAATTGAATAATTGTATAAGTCCATAAGGTGAGATGAAGTTTGAAAATGTAAAATAAAGTTTTGGAGAGCATGTTCAAAACGAATCATGTTGAATCATGAAAACTATAAGAATCTGCGTTCTATCCCTTCTCCCCAACTTAAATAATTATCCCCCTGTCTGCATTTCTTTCTTTTATTCCTTTCCTTTAAAATTTCTTACCAGTAGCTATTATGTTTCTAAAACTACGCTTCCTGGCTTTGGCTTTCTGTGTGCTCCCATTATTTAGTACGGCAAAAGATGGCACCACGTCCATTCCTTTTTCTGCAACCGATAAGCTCTCTTTCATTGAAAACAAGGGGCAGATTACTGACCAATTCAATAAACCGCGCAACGACATTCAGTTTAAGGTGAGCACGCCTGGAATGAATATATTCATCGGCAACGGACAACTGCATTATCAATTTAATAAAGTGGAAAGGGTAACGAAAAAGGGTAAATTTTCAGTTCTTGATCTCAAAGAAAAATCGCCATCCCTTACTACGAGTTACCGAATGGATGTGGAGTTATTAGGTGCAAATTTGCAAGCTTCTGTGGTAACTTCAGGCAATCTTGAATATACTGAAAAATATTACCGTGCTGAGGGTACACAAAAAAATCAGCCGCTTTCTATCACTCAGTTTATTGAAGTCCGAAGTTTTAAAAAAATTACTTACACAGACATTTATCCCTATATTGACTGGGTTTTGTTTGTAAATGATAATGCGTTGGAATACGAATTTGTGGTTCATCCCGGGGGTAATCCTTCTAATATTAGATTAAAATACAAGGGCGCTACGTCGATTAATATTTTAGAAAATGGGAGTTTTCAGGCGAATACACCTATGGGAATAATTACTGAGGCACGTCCTTATTGTTTTCAGGCAGATGGTAAGGTGGTAAATTCCTTTTATAAATTAGATCATGACGTATTAAGTTTTGAGTTGTCAGGTTATGTTGGTGAACTGGTGATTGATCCTGTGCTTACATGGGGTACGTATCTAGGTGGAAGCGGAACAGATATTATTAGAGCACTTGATGTAGACAATTCTGGAAATGTTTTTTGCAGTGGTTATTCAAACAGCATTTCAAATATTGCCACAACGGGAGCTTATCAAATTGTAAATGCAGGGCAAGATGATATTATATTAAGTAAATATTCCGCCACAGGCTCCATACTTTATTCCACTTTTTTTGGTACCGCCATGTCCGATTTTGGATGGTGCCTAACCCATACTGCCACGGATATCTTCATCGGTGGATCTACAGGATCATTTAGCGATTGGGATGTAGTTATATTGAAATTTTCTACCGCAGGAACCTATATTTCAAACTTCATTTTAGGAGACAACTCCTTGGAAGAATGTTACGGAATTGGTACTAATCCTGCAGGGGATGTATTTTTTGCAGGATGGACTACCAATAATACTACCTTAGCTACCTCCGGTGCTTTCCAATCTTCTTATGGGGGAGGATCCTATGATGGTTTGATTGGCAAAGTCTCTAATTCACTTGGCGCGGGAGCTTTGATTTGGTCCACATTTTATGGAGGAAGTTCTTATGATATATGTTATGCTCTAAAAGTCGACAACTCCTCGAATATATACGTTGCAGGTGGTACAAAAAGCCCTAATAATATTGCGTCCGATACAACTAACTTAAATGGACTCTCGGACGGTTTTATTGCTAAATTCAACAATAATGGCGTTAGGCAATTTGGTACGTATGGAGGTGGGAATAGTGAGGATAATATTCGGGCACTTACACTGGATAACGCGGGAAATATATACGTTACTGGAGCCACCTTCAGCGATTCGGGATTAGCAACGGCAGGCGCTTTTCAAACAGGGTTAAATTCCTTATCTACTTTTACGGATGCCTGGGTAGGAAAATATACCAATACCGGAACAAAACTATGGGCTTCTTATTATGGCGGTAATGGATATGATCAAGCTGAATGTATTACAAGTTCTGATAGCGGAATTATTATCGGTGGCTTTACGAACAGCTCATCAGGAATTGCTTCTCCCATCTATGCTAATCAGCCAAATAATGGTGGTGGTGATGATGGTTTTATGGCTAAATTTAATGCTGCCGGTACTCGGATTTGGGGAACCTATTTTGGGGGTGGAGGGTTTGATTACCTTTTTGCGATAGCATCGTCTGGACCTTCAAATTTTTATGTAGCCGGTCATGGCAACAGTACGTCAGGAATTGCTACTATGGGTGCACCGCAAACCATCATTAATGGTTTAGACGAGGGATTTGTTGCCAAGTTTACTGAATGCAGCCCCGTGCCCGCAACTCCAACCGTCCTTACTGGCCCTAGTTTAATTTGTGCTGGCGCTACGTACACTTACGCGGTTCAGGCAGTGCCGGGGGCAACGTCTTACCAATACACGCTGCCATTTGGCTTTATCGGTACAAGTACGGTTGACAGCATTACCATTACTGCTGGTTTAAACAGTGGCATAATAAGTGTCGCAGCCGTAAATGCCTGTGGGCCGGGTCTGCCACTAAGCACTCCAATTACCGTTTTCGCAGTTCCTACGGCTTGGATTGTGGCTACGGGTAATTTGTCCATTTGCCCGGGCGGAAGTGTTTTATTATCAGGTAACACCGGCATGGGTAATTATTACCAATGGACTTTAAACAACGTAAATATTCCGGGAGCTACCAATTCTACCTATACTGCCACGGCACAGGGAACTTACCAACTCTTTGTCTCGAACATAGCAGGATGCTCAGGAACAAGCAGCAATTCTAAAATAGTCACCGTTGTTCCCACTCCCGCAATTCCTTCCATTACCACTAATTCTCCTATTTGTGCTGGCCAGACACTCCATTTTACTGTTACCAATACAACTCCGGGTTTAAGTTATTTATGGGTGGGACCAAACGGTTATAATTCCAGCGACTCAATCCCTGTTATAACGAATGCTAATTCAAACAATTCGGGAGTTTATAATTTGACTGTAGGAAATATAGCATGCTCAACCTCTGCTTCAACTTCAGTGATTGTGAGTAGCAGCATACCAGTAAAGCCCCTTGGTATAGTTGGAAATGTCTCAGTTTGTGGGGGAGATACGGAAACTTATTATGTACCCAATAATGCGAGTGTTGTTTCTTATAACTGGAATCTTCCTGCTTCCTGGAGTGGTGCAAGCATTACTAATTCTATTACAGCAATAGCAGGTAGTGGCAGTGGTGTCATTACAGTTTCTGCGCAAAATGGATGCGGAACAAGTCCGAAACGGGTCACCTATTTAAGTTCTTCCGCGCCTCAAGTGGTTACAATTAATCAAATGGGTAGTACACTAATGACTTCCAAAACTTTTGTCACCTATCAATGGTATCTAAACGGTACGGCAATACCCGGAGCTACGAATCAAGGCTTTACCACAACTCAGTCAGGCGATTACTACGTGGTTGTTTTTGCGGGAGCCTGCAATGGACAATCGAATACCGTAACTGTGACAACAGGTATTACTTCTTTAGGCTTTAGTAGTGATTTGGTATTGTTTCCGAATCCAAACTCAGGCGGTTTTACAATAAAAGGGCGTATCTCCAACCAAAATGAAGTAGTGAAAATTATGATTGCCGACGTTACTGGACGCATTATTCATCGCGGCATTTGTGAGGTGAAAGGAAATTATTTAGAACATACAGTTACGCTTGAGAACATTCCTGCTGGTGTTTACATAGTGCGCATTACCTCAGAACAAGGAAGCAAAGTGTTGCCATTTGTAAAGAAATAATTGTGCAATAACCATAAATTTAAAGGTTTGTTCCTAATCTCGGAATATTGTAGAAGAAAACTAATACATGAGACATTAATTGATTAATCACAATAATCTCTTATTATTCACAAGTTTTATTATAATCATCACCTCCCCCAACTAAATCAATTTTATAGCTGTCTACACCCTTTTTTTACTGATATTTTTAATGAGCGGGTTCCTGCTCTTTTTCATCACTCATTTATTTCTCTGAAAATAACAATTTATGTTTCTAAAACTACGCTTCCTGGCTTTGGCACTCTGTGTGCTCCCATTATTTAGTACGGCAAAAGATGGCACCACGCCCTCTTCTCTTTCTGCAACCGATAAACTCTCTTTCATTGAAAACAAAGGGCAGATTACCGACCAGTTCAACAATCCCCGTAGTGACGTTCAGTTTAAAGTGAGCACACCGGAAATGAATGTGTTTATCGGCAACGGACAAATTCATTATCAGTTCAACAAGGTGAATGGCAACGATCGGATAACAATACCGTCTCCATTAGATGCCCTTCAATCAAACACTAAAAAAACACCTCCTACTGTTACCTCTTACCGCATGGATGTGCAACTTGTGGGAGCTAATATTCAGGCGCCCGTAGTTACTGAACTGGAGCAGGAATATGTGGAGCGTTATTACCGCGCTACTGCCGCTCAGCGCAATGGAGCAATGAACGTCACGCAATCCATCGAAGCGCATTCCTTTAAACGCATTACTTACAAAAACGTTTACCCCAATATCGACTGGGTTTTATCTGCCGTCGGCAATTCCCTTAAGTATGACTTTGTAGTACGCCCAGGTGGTAATCCTAATGATATTAAGCTTAAATACGGAGGCGCTACATCCCTAAAAATAATGGAGGAGGGTAACTTTCAGGCCACTACGCCCATGGGTATTATCAACGAAGCACGCCCGTTTTCTTATAAGAACGGTGGCAAAGAAGTAGCCTCTGCTTACAAACTGAATGGCGATGTATTGAGTTTTGATATAGCTAATTATCAGGGAACACTGGTAATTGACCCTACACTTACCTGGGGAACGTACCTTGGTGGAAGCAACGTGGATATTTTTTACGCTGTTGCTACAGATGCGACCAACAATGTTTACGCTTCAGGAACTACCCTTAGCACTTCAAACATTGCCACCATCAATGCATTTCAAACCACACTGGGCGGGCAATACGATTTTATCTTGAGCAAATTTTCATCTTCCGGCTCCTTGCTTTTTTCTACTTATCTCGGAGGTGTGGAGAACGAGATCGGTGCCTGCATGACCATTTCAGGAACCAACGTTTTTGTGGGGGGTAACACGGATGCTTTTGTAGATGATGACGCACTCATAGCAAAGTTTACTACAGCGGGCGTATATACAACAGGAGCCATTTTCGGGGATGTAGGAAATGAAAATTGTACAGGAATTGGAGCAGATGCATCAGGCAACGTTTATTTCACAGGCACCACTAATAGTAATTTAGGTATCACTACAAGCGGCGCGTCGCAACCTTTTTATGGCGGTGGCGTATTCGATGGTTATGTTGTAAAAGTGAGTGGCGCTTTAGGCACAGGTTCACTTCTTTGGGCTACTTATTACGGTGGAAGCATGTGGGATATTGCTACAGGTTTAAAAGTGGATGCCTCATCCAATGTTTTTGTATGCGGAACGACCCAAAGCACTAATAACATCGCTACAAACGCTACTTCTTTAAACGGAACTTACGATGCTTACATCGTAAAGTTTAATAGCAGCGGGGTGAGGCAATTTGGCACTTACACTGGCGGAAATGCGCTGGATGAGGGACGTACGATTGAATTAGATGCTACAGGAAATATTTACCTCGCCGGATATACGCAAAGTACAAGCGGCTTAGCAACAACCGGAGCAAATCAAACAACCATAGCCACTGGCGGATTTTACGGATTAGATACCTGGTTAGGAAAATACAGCAGCACGGGTACTAAACTTTGGGCAACTTACTATGGCGGCAACGGAGATGATTATGTTTTTGCAATAATAAATCTGGGTGGCAATATTGTTATCGGTGGTTACACCGACGGCACAACCGGCATTGCATCAGCAACCAATTCCTATCAACCTACTTATGGAGGTGGCAGCCTTGATGGATACATGGCAAAGTTTAACTCCACAGGCTCCCTCCTTTGGGGCACTTATTATGGTGGTTCAGGTGAAGATGATCTTATAGCCTTAGCCGCTTCCGGAACTACAGATTTTTATGCGGCCGGTGTGTCACTCAGCTCTAATGCTATCGTTACCACAAATGCCTCTCAAACCATCAACAATGGTGCAGGCGATGCATTCCTTTCCAAATTTTCTGACTGCATTCTGCTTGCAGCACCCACCACCCTCACCGGACCCACTTCCCTTTGCGAAGGTGCAACCCAAACCTACACCGTATCAGCAGTTACAGGCGCTACATCTTACACTTACACCCTCCCTTCAGGCTTAACCGGCACCAGCACCACAAACACCATCACCGTTACCGCTACTCTAGGCTCAACAGGCGGCGTATTAAGCGTTTCTGCAAATAACACCTGCGGCACCGGCGCTCCATTAAACACAACCATTACCGTTACCCCCGTTCCCGTGGCAACAATTACTGCAACAGGCCCCACCACTTTTTGTCAGGGAGGAAATGTTTTGCTTACTACAGTTACCACTTCCGGCTATTCTTATCAATGGAGACTCAACAACATAAACCTCCCGGGAGCTACCAACTCCACTTATTCAGCCACGGCATCTGGAAACTACAAAGTAATTGTTTCAAACGGTACGGCTTGCGCGGATACAACTGCCATTGCAACTGTAGTTACTGCAACGCCCCCACCCGCTACTCCGGCTGTTACCAATAATGCCCCCGTATGCATCGGCCAAACCATTAACCTTACTGCCTCCTCCACCACCCCGGGCGTTACCTACATCTGGACGGGGCCCAACGGATATGTTTCCACCAACCAAAACCCCGTAATTACCAATGCAACTGCCAACGATGCAGGCGTTTATACTGTTACGGTGGACCAAGGTGGATGCACGGCTACGTCTACAACAACCGTTGTGGTAAGCGGCGGCGCACCTTCTCAACCAGGCACCATTAGCGGAAATAATACCGTCTGCACTGGCAACACAGAAATCTTCATGGTTCCGAATGACCCCAATGCATCTTCTTACACCTGGACGCTGCCCGCAGGATGGAGTGGCGCAAGCACTACCAATTCCATAACCGTTACAGCAGGCACTGCCAATGGTTCTATCTCCGTAATTGCCAACAGTGGCTGCGGAAACAGCGCCGCCCAAACGCTTACCGTAATGGCAAGCCAGCCGCCAGCAGTTACGATTACGCAATCAGGCGCCACTTTGCTGGTTACAGCTTCCTTTGCAACCTACCAATGGTATGTAAACGGAACGGCTATCCCGGGCGCTACTATGCAAAGCTTCACAACCACGCAGTCCGGTGATTATTATGTGGTGATTTCAAGTGGTATTTGCGATGCGCAATCCAACATTATAACTGTCACTACGGGCATTCAAGAACTCGGTACTGCGCATAATTTCTCCCTGTTCCCGAATCCTAACGACGGAAACTTTACACTAAAAGGTGCTTTCAGCAATGCCAATGAAACCATTGATTTAATGATTGCCGACGTAACCGGACGCATTGTTTACCGCCAAAACCTAACGCTGAGAAGTACATCAATAGAACAAAATATTTCTGTTGAACACCTGCCCGCAGGCGTTTATATGCTGCGAATTGGTACGGATGCAGGTAGTGAGGTATTGCCTTTTGTGAAGAAATAGATGACACCCACCTTATAAAAAAGCTGCTTTCCGCAATGGAAGCAGCTTTTTTATTTTTGATGATTAAGTGGTGTGCATTGTCGAGACGGCTATTTTTTTTGCTTCGCGATAAATGAGTAGCAATTGGCGGAGGCTTCAGTTTTACATCCCCAATATCCACGCAAATATCAAGGGTGCCACAATCGTAGCATCACTTTCAATAATAAATTTTGGCGTGTGGATGTCGAGCTTGCCCCAGGTTATTTTTTCATTTGGCACTGCGCCACTGTAGCTTCCAAAGGAGGTTGTAGAATCACTTATCTGACAGAAATAACTCCAGAACGGTACGTCGTGCCATTCCAAATCCTGATACATCATGGGTACCACGCAAATCGGAAAATCGCCTGCAATGCCGCCGCCAATCTGGAAAAAACCAATTCCCTTGCCGCCTGAGTTTTGCCTGTACCAATCTGCCAGCCACACCATGTATTCAATTCCGCTTTTTACTGTGGCAGATTTTAGTTCATTTTTTATAACATAGCTGGCGAAAATGTTTCCGGTGGTACTATCTTCCCAACCCGGGCACACGATGGGCAGGTTTTTTTCTGCCGCCGCAACTATCCAACTGTCTTTGGGGTCAATTTCATAATACTGCTCCAACTCACCGCTCAATATTGTTTTATACAAAAATTCATGCGGAAAATACCGCTCGCCTACAGCTTCTGCATCATTCCATTGTTTCAATAAATGTTTTTGAAGGCGGCGGAAAGCTTCTTCTTCCGGAATGCAGGTGTCGGTGACACGGTTGTAATGGTTTTCAAGTAAATCCCATTCTTCCTGCGGGGTAAGGTCGCGGTAGTTGGGAACGCGCTTGTAATGCGAATGTGCTACAAGGTTCATCACATCTTCTTCCAGGTTGGCGCCTGTGCAGGAAATGATATGCACTTTGTCTTCGCGAATCATCTGCGCCAAGGAAATCCCTAATTCAGCGGTTGACATTGCTCCTGCAAGTGTAACCATCATTTTTCCGCCTTCGGTAAGGTGGGTTTCATAGCCTTTTGCGGCATCCATGAGGGCGGCGGCGTTAAAATGGCGGTAGTGGTGTTGGATAAATTGGGAAACTGGACCTTTGGTCATGGGTGATTTAATAGTTAAGTTTTAAGGAGAAAATTAAGGGAGGGCAATGTAGGTATATTGCGAACCATCGTCAAAGCCGTCACTGATAATTAAAGTATCGTGGTTTTTGAAAACATTAAACGACTGTGTAATGTTCAATAATGTGAGTTGCCATTGCATGAGAGTTGGATTATTGCTAACGTAATCGAGGACGTAATGCCCTGACTAATAATTGGCACCACCTCTTGTCTCCGTGTAATTTTTATTTTCGAAAAAAGTAAGGATGTAGTTTTTGGATTTTACTGTTGTGTCCCTACCCGACCAGCCGCCATAAATTTCTATGCATTTCCATTTGCCGATTATATCAAAATTTGAAAGTTGTTGCGGCGTAATTTCATCGCATTTCTGAAAAAACCCGCAACGGCAACTTGAAGCAAAAAGTAGCAATGAAAATAAAATCGCAGACCGTAGCATCAGCAATTAATTAGCGTGTGGATAAAATGTTTTAGTGGAGCAAGTGATAATGAAGGCATGGTTCACTTTCATATTTCCGAACACGCTATTCTTCACCTCCACGGCTGCGTGTTCCACTGCAAACATTTGTTGAAAAGGAGCAAATGCAGCTTTTGATGCCTCATTTTCAATAAAATAAACGCCTGCAATCTGCTCATTATCTTCATCGGTTAATGCCATAGAAAGGTGCTGATTCAGATAATTTACTGCTGCCTGCCTGTTCTTCACAATCCAGGAAGCATTCACCCACATGTTCCATTTTCCGGCTTGTTCATCATTTTTAAACAACGCAAAAAATGTATAGGGTCCTCTCTCGAAGGAAGTCTTTTTTTCAAGCTCCGTAAGTTTTGCAACAAGTTTTGTGATATCACCCATGGGGGTATTGGTTTATGCATTCAACATGTGTCGTTAGTTGCTCTGCGGATTAAACGTTTTTTGCAAAGAAGTAATGATGAAAGCATGGTCGATATGCACGCCGTTCATGTTGCAATTTTGCATTTGCATCATCATGTGCTCTACGCTAAACATTTGTTGAAATGCCTTTAGTTCTGCATCATTGCTGCCAAACACGCGGAAACCCGCAATATTGAATTGTTCTTCCGGTGTCAGCACCTCCTTCACTTTTTCCATCAGATACATTTTAGCATCAGCAGGGTTATAATTTATCCAGTCTGCAGCCACGTAAATCTCCCATTTGCGGACAGATTCTTTGTTTTTAAAAAGCGCAAAGAATAAATAACGTCCCTTTTCAGCGGAGGTTTGTTTTTCTACGTCAAGCAGTTTGTTAGCAAGAATCTGAACGTCCATAAGTTTAAATTTTGGGGTTGTTTCGGGTTTTTGTTTCAATTGTTTTTGAGTAGTGCCAGGCGTTTCAGCTTTTAATTATGTTGTGGGTTGAAGGAATTTTTGGAAGCTGTGATAAGGAACAAATGCTTTGGCTTAAAGCCGTTAAAATCGCAGTCCTTAAATTCCATAGCCTGATGTTGAACGGAAAACATTTGCTGAAACGTTTTCACTAATAAATGCTTAATGGGCAAATGGCTAAATCCAACAATTGGTCTGTCTTCCTCATCTTCAAAAAATACTTTAAACTGCCCTGCGAGGAAAGCTGCTGCCTGTTGAAAGCCTTCTCGCTCCATCCATTCGGCAGCTACGTTAATCGTCCAAACGTTTTCATCACCTTTCATTTTCATCAAAGCAAATAATTGGAAAGGTCCTTTCAGAAACGATACTTTTTCTTCAAAATCAACCAGTTTACGCAGCGTTTCTTCGGTCATTGTTTTGTGTTTTAAACGGTCACTTCTTTTTTGTTTACAAAATTTTTCACCCACTCTGTTGTCATGCTTTTCGGACGCTCCAGCGGGAAGCCCAATGCACGATCCCAGCAAAGCGAAGCCAGCACGCCAAGCGCACGGCTCACGCCAAAAAGAACGGTGTAAAATTCTTCCTCCACCAAACCATAATGCTTTAGCAACGCGCCTGAATGCGCATCTACGTTAGGCCAGGGGTTTTTAATTTTTCCGGTGCTTTCCAGAATGTTAGGCGCCACTTCATAAATGTTCCAAACGGTTTTCACAGTCGGGTCATCAGCGCAATAGGTTTTGCCGAATTCCATTTGGGCTACAAAGCGCGGGTCGGTTTTACGGAGTACCGCGTGTCCATATCCGGGTACCACTTTTCCTTCACTCAATGTCTTTTTGATGTACTCTGCAATCTGCTCTTTGGATGGTTCTTGTGTGCCGATATTGGTTTGCAATTCTTCAATCCAGCGGATAACTTCCTGGTTTGCCAGCCCGTGCAGCGGACCTGCGAGCCCTGCCATGCCTGCGGTAAATGCGAAGTAAGGATCAGAAAGTGCAGAGCCTACAAGGTGGGTTGAGTGTGCGCTCACGTTTCCGCCTTCATGGTCAGCATGGATGGTGAGATAAAGACGCATCAAAGCCCAGAAACCTTTGTCTTCGAAGCCGAGCATGTGGGCAAAGTTTGCGCCCCAATCGAGCATGCCGTCAGGCTGAATGTGATTGCCTTCTTTATACTTCCTGCGATAGATGTAAGCAGCGATGCGTGGCAGGCGGGCAATGAGCGTCATGGCATCTTCATAGGTATAATCCCAATGATCTTTTTTGGAAATGCCATCGTGATAAGCTTTGGCAAATTTTGATTCGGTTTGCAGGGCAATGATAGCGGCGCAAAACTGCGTCATCGGGTGGGTTTTCACCGGCAGGGCTTCAATAACGGAAAACACGTGGTTGGGCACATGGGAGCGCCTTGCCCAGGTGGAGGAAATGTGGTCCACGTCTTCTTTTGAAGGAATATCGCCCACCAGCATCAGGTAAAAAAGTCCTTCAGGCAATGGTTCTTTTCCGCCTTCAGCGCGGGGTAGTTTTTCGCGCAGTTCAGGGATTGAATATCCTCTGAAACGAATGCCTTCATTTGAATCGAGCAGGGAAGTTTCGGTAATTAAAGCAGGAATGCCACGCGCACCCTGATAAGCTTGTGCAACGGTCACTTTGTCGAGCACCGTGTCTCCATGTTCGGCAAGGAGGTCTTTGATTTCTTTTTGAAGTTGGTCGGCTTTTGCTTTGAAATTGTCTTTTACGTAACCCATAAAATAAGGATGGAAATTGAATGATTTAGAAAAAATTTTTTGGACGCCCAAAGGTAAGGAAACGGAGTAGCAGAACAGGGCTACAATGTGTGTGAAGCTATTGAAGTATTGTTAAGTTTCAATGTAAAATCATCATTTGCATCTTCACATTAAAGCATAGATTGGTGAACGGTAAAATCTCTCAAAGAAACTTCTTAATCAGGAAACCTGCCGCCTGTATAAATAAAGCGCAACAAGGCTGAAAAGCAGATTAGGCAGCCAAACGGCAATGAGGGGATTTAATCCTGCTTTCGTGGAAAAAGTGGTGGAAAACTGAATGGCAAGGATGTAAGTAGCTGAGATAATAATGCCGATGGCGAGGTGCAATCCTGAACCGCCGCGCACGCGCCTGCTTGCAATAGAAGCTCCGATTAAAGTAAGTATCAATCCGGCAAAGGGTTGTGCGGTGCGACGGTATTTTTCAACGTAATAATAATTGAGCGATTCCCTGCCCCGCTCTTCTTCACGGGCAATTACTTTGTTGAGTTGCGGCGTGTTGAATGCCTGCATGTTGTCATTGTCCTCATCTAAATCGGCAGGCGAAAAGTTTTTGTAATGCTGCGTCATTTCAGGAAGAAATTTCAGCGTTTCCTTAATGCTGTCGTTTGTGCGGATGGTGACGTTATAAAGCAGCCAGTCTTTTTTTATGCTGTCGTAGCTCACGCGCTCTGCAAATATTTTTTCCTTCAGCAAGGTGCCTTCAAATTTTTCAGCCGTAAACCTGTATCCGTTATTGCTTGTGTAATCAAAGCTTTGCAGGTACACAAACAGTTCCGGAGAGAGGCGCAGATGTACATTTCGTTGCGAAGAATATTGCCTGTCGTGGAAATATTTGTCTTCCAGCATCAGCCTGATTTTATTTCCGTTTGGTACAATCCAATGGTTTACCACCAGCGAAAGACACAACAAAATGAACGCTCCAACAACGTAAGGACGCAAAAAGCGCGGAAAGGAAACGCCGGCTGCATGGATGGCAATAATCTCTGACCGGTATGCCAGGCGACTGGTAAAAAAAATGGTGGAGATGAAAATAAAAAGTGGAAAAAGAAACGCTACCATGAACGGCAAAAAATTCCGGTAATAGCGGAAGACATCGCTCCACGGCGCATTGCGGGAGAAAAACTTATCCATGTTTTCGGAAAAATCAATCACCGCCGTAACCACTGCCAGCAACAAAATGGCAAAGAAAAAAGTGGTTAAAAAGTGCTTGAGAATATACCAGTCGAGTTTCTTCATTTCGGGTTTTTACAATCGTTGTTTCAATCGCAAAACGGTTTCCTCTTTCCAGTTTTTAAAAGTGCCTGCCATTATTTTTTCACGCGCTTCTTTCACGAGGTGGAGATAAAATGCAAGGTTGTGAATGCTGGCAATCTGAAGTCCTAAAAGTTCGTTAGCTACAAATAAATGCCGGAGGTAAGCTTTTGAATAATAGTTGCTGATTTCGCAGTCTATCCCATCATCCACCGGACTAAAATCTGTTGCCCATTTTTTGTTTTTGATGTTCACTACGCCTTTGGAAGTAAACAACATGCCGTTCCTTCCATTGCGCGTGGGCATCACACAGTCAAACATGTCCACCCCCAAAGCAATGTTTTCCAGAATATTCCAGGGCGTGCCCACCCCCATCAGGTAACGTGGTTTCGCCTCCGGCAAATGCGCACAACATAAGCCACACAAGTCATACATCATTTCTTCCGGCTCTCCTACCGACAGTCCGCCAATGGCATTTCCATCTGCATTTTTTGAAGCGATAAATTGTGCAGAAGCGGTGCGTAAATCTTTGTAAGTGCTGCCCTGAACGATTGGAAAAATGGATTGTGCGTGCCCATATTTTGGAGTGGTTTCATCAAAGCGAACAAAGCAACGGTTGAGCCAGCGGTGTGTAAGCTCCATACTTTTTTTAGCGTAAGCATAATCAGAAGGATACGGCGGGCATTCATCAAAAGCCATCACGATGTCGGCACCAATAATGCGCTGAATGTCCATCACTTTTTCGGGGGTAAATAAATGCCGCGAGCCGTCCAGATGCGATTGAAACAATGCACCTTCTTCCGATAATTTTCTGTTGCCGGAAAGGGAGAAAACCTGGTATCCGCCACTGTCGGTAAGAATGGGTTTATGCCAGCCGTTGAAGCGATGTAACCCTCCGGCTAGCTCTAAAACTTCCAGCCCCGGGCGTAAATAAAGATGGTAGGTATTGCCAAGAATAATTTGCGCTTTAACGTCGGTGGCGAGTTGTTGCTGGTTCACGCCTTTTACGCTGCCCACCGTACCAACGGGCATAAACATGGGCGTTTGAATGTTGCCATGGTCTGTTTCTAATGTGCCCGCGCGGGCATTTGAAAGCGGGTCTTTGGTAAGTAAAGTGAAATTCATTTTTGTGGATGACGAAGCGAAACCTGCTATGAGCGTGTCCGTATTTTTTCGAAGTATTTTTCCGCCGTGGTGATGTCTGTTTTGTTCTGGATTTTTGCAGTTGCTATTGCGGCGCAATGTGGTTATGCACTCTATTTTTTCAGTCGTATTGTTCCCGTAAAATCAAATCCGCACACACCATTTTCATCCTTTGCTACCATTCCTGTTTCCATAATTATTTGTGCGAAAAATGAAGCGCAGCATTTGGAGCAAAACCTGCCTGAAATACTGCAGCAAAGATATAGGAACGCCGCAGGAGTAAGGCTTTTTGAAGTGGTAGTTGTGAATGATGCTTCCGATGACGACACCCAAATCATCTTGCATAATCTTCAAAAAAGCTTTGACCATTTGCAGGTTGTAAACATTGCCCACACAGCATTCCGCAGTGCGCCCGGCAAAAAATATGCATTGCAATGCGGCATCGAAAAAGCATCGCACAATTATCTTTTAATGACGGATGCTGATTGCCTCCCCGCTTCTGAAAACTGGCTGGCAGCAATGGCTGCGCCTTTTGAAACAGGGAAAGAAATTGTTGCCGGATTTAGTGGTTTTGCAAAAGAAAATGGGATGCTTAATGCATTCATCAGGTGGGAAACAATGCACACTTTCCTTCAATTTTCAACCTATGCTTTTGCGGGAAAACCTTACATGGCGGTGGGCAGAAATCTTGCCTGCACCAAAGCTTGTTTTCACAAAGCACAATTGCATCCGGCATGGTCGCAATTGCCTTCCGGCGATGATGATTTATTGGTGCAGGCGGCGGCTACAAAAAACAATTTTGCCATCGTTGCACACACCGATGCGTTTACTTTCTCTCCGCCTCAAAAAATCTGGAAATCATGGTTGTTTCAAAAACAGCGACATGCTTCAACCGGGAAATATTATGCGGAATCAACGAAACTTTTATTGGGCGGATATGCATTGAGTCACGGGCTTTCCTGGTTGTTGTTTTTTGTGGGCTTATGGTTTGAAAGTTGGGGGTTGGTGCTGCTTTTAATGCTGCTTCGGTGCGCGCTTTACTGGACTATCTGGAACGTAACATCTCACAAACTGCGGATTAAAAATTTGCTTCGCTGGATGCCTTTGTGTGATTGGGGTTGGAGTGCTTATAATTGCGTGCTGATGCCTTATTTGCTTTGGAAAAACAAAAACCAGTGGAAGTAATTACCCAATACTTTGGTGACTTTACGGAGCAGCAACTCCATCAGTTTGAACAGTTGTTTGAGCTCTATAAAAACTGGAACGAAAAAATAAACGTCATCTCCCGAAAAGATGTAGATGCGCTGTATGAAAAACACGTTTTGCATTCACTCGCCATTGCCGCCATCTGCAATTTTCATGATGGTGCAGAAGTAGTGGATATCGGCACCGGCGGCGGCTTTCCGGGCATTCCTCTAGCCATCTTTTTTCCAGAAGTAAAGTTTCATTTGGTGGATAGCATTGGTAAGAAAATAAAAGTGGTGCAGGAAGTAAGTGCCGCCATCGGACTTAAAAATGTAACCGCAGTTCACTCCCGCGTAGAAGCGCTTGAAGGAAAGGTTTTTGACTTCGCCGTTTCCCGTGCTGTGGCGCCATTGGGTGACCTCTGGAAATGGATAAAACCCTTTTTAAGAAAAGGCAGAATGAGCGATGAATTTGCAAACGGAATGCTTTGCCTAAAGGGCGGAGATTTAAAACCGGAAATCGCTGCATCGCAGCTTCGCCCGCATCTTTTCCCCGTGTGGGAAATTTTTGAAGAAGCTTCCTTTGCCGAAAAATTTGTGGTTTACGTGCCGCGCTAAAAACTGCTACTCCTGAAGCCAGGCTTGCATTTCATCCGGGTCGAGCTGAAAAATATTGCTTTCCCTTTCCGCAATGCCATTGTTTATCCAGTAAATAGCGGGTACAGATTCTCCTGCCATTTTTATAAACTCCTGCCCACCCTGAAAAAGAGAATAAGGAACACGAGATGCGTCTGTTTCTTTTAAAAAATCTTTCAGCAATGCAGGGTTACCGTTTAGCACCAGATAGATGGGAATTTCAGGATGCTGCCGCTCAATAATCTGTAAAGAATAAGCCGCTTTTTTGCAGTGCGGACAGGTGAGACTGAGGAATGCAACAATCTGTTTTCCGCTTCGGAGGTCAATATCAGGCGGAGTGTTTTTGGGATTGCTTGAAGCATAGAGCGGCGCCAGATAAACCGTTTCATGCACCACTTCAGCTTTGTTTTGCAGACTCAATGGAAACAAAATAAACGGTAAAGCCATAGACGCCATCCCACCGAAAGCTGCAATCCACTCTGCATTTTTGTAAGGCTTTATCGGGTAGATGTAATAGAGCACAAAAGCAACCGCAGCCGCAATGATGTTCTTAATAATTCCCCCCACCGGACTCATGGCATACGCATCTCCAAAACATCCACAATCGCCGGCATTGCCGCGCTGCAAAAGCAATGAAAAGAGGTAAAGAGAAAAGAGGAGCAACACGCCGATAACGGCATGGAGCGTAAATGATTTCAGGTATAAATGCGCCAGTAAAAAAATGCCCAAAAGCAGTTCACAACCAATTAAGGTGCGGGCAAGAATGGCAGCAGTGGTAAGGTTGGTGACACCCGCATCCATAATGTGCCAGCTAAACTCACTGAAGGCATACAACTTGCTGATTCCGGAAAATAAAAAAAGCCCTGCAAGTAGCATCAATAAAACAAAACCGACAGAACGTTTAACGTAAAAACTTTTGGTGCGTGGGGAGGCATTGTGTATAGTCATCATTCACTGAAACAATGCGCAAAAGTAGAACTTAGGGAAGCGGCACTAAAACAATTTGCAACTCATTTCCGTCTTAATTGTTCCGGTTTGGAACGTAGCAGAATTGTCTTCGCAAAGTTTCTGTGCCTTCTTTTTAGTATCCCTTATCTGATAGTCAGTAGAATTGGAATCAGGAAGCCCCGGCGTGCCGCTGTATTTAACCGAACACTGGCAGGTGTAATCACGCACGCAGGAACTGAAAAAGGTCAGAGACAAAAAGCAAATGAAGAGAACAATGGAAAGGCGTGATTTCATGAAGGCATTTTAAAACGCGGCTCAATATAGGCACTCTTTTCTGAAAACTATAACAGCACTCGTAACCTCCTGTTTAAACTACCTTCGTCAGCCTTTCAAATCAACCTGCATGATACCACATCAGCCTTTGCTTCAAAACCTTGAACTGCTTGCGCGGCAAGTGGTTGAAGGATTTATTATTGGCTTGCACAAAAGTCCGTTTCATGGTTTTTCGGTAGAGTTTGCAGAACACAGATTATACAATCAGGGAGACCCGCTTCGGCACATTGACTGGCGGGTTTACGGACGCACGGAAAAGCTTTTCGTAAAACGGTTTGAAGAAGAAACAAACCTGCGCTGCTACATTGCTATTGATACTTCCTCTTCCATGCTTTTTCCGAAGGATGGCGCAATGAACAAGCTGCAGTTTTCCTGCCTTGCCGCTGCTAGTTTACTCCAGCTTTTGAAAAGACAATTAGATGCCGCTTCGCTCGCGCTTTTTGATGAAGCCATTCATTATTTCTCTGCCGCGCGTTCCTCATCAAGCCACTACCGCTTGCTCACTTTTGAGCTGGAGAAAATGCTGAACTACATTCCTTCTCAGAAAAAAACAAACGCCGCACAGGCATTACACCAGGTTGCGGAGCAAATGCACAAACGCTCCCTAGTTGTCATTTTCAGCGACATGATGGAGGACGGTGCGGAAACGGAATCATTATTTTCTGCGTTGCAGCATCTTAAATACAATAAGCACGAGGTAATCCTATTCCACATTATTGAAGGAAAGCAGGAAGCAGATTTTGTGTTTGAAAACAGACCTTATGAATTCACAGACCTGGAAAGCGGAGAGAAAATAAAACTGCAGCCACACCAGATTAAGGATGAGTACATCCGCCGGATGAATGAGTTTCAGAAAGAAATTGCAGACCGCTGCCACCAATACTGCATTGAGCGCGTAGCAGTAGATTTAGCACGCCCGGTAGAGGAAGTGTTGTATGCCTTTTTATTGAAGCGAAATAAAATGCTTTAATTCCCCGATAAAATTCTACTTTTGCCGCCCAATATCCCGTTTTGTATTTACAGAATGGGTGCAGAACGTAAACCAAAAACTGTTGCGAAAGCGCGGCAGGTCTCGAGGCTATGAAACACAACCGTGAATTTGAGATTGCGTGGCAGGGGTTGAAACCGGGGCAGCATGTGTATGAATATGAAGTGGGAGACCGCTTTATGACCGAGCATGGCGGCGAACAGGATTTCCAAAACCTGAGAGCAGAAGTGAAGCTGATTTTTGATAAAAAGGCGAACTTCTTTTTGCTTCATTTTGACGTTGGCGGAAACGTGACCGTGCCTTGCGACCGTTGCGGAGATGAGTTTGAAATGAAGCTGTGGGATGAGTTTGACCTGGTGATAAAACTTGCGGGTGAGGATGCAGTGGACATTGAAGATGATGATGCGGATGTGGTGTTTATACCGAGGCATGAAACGGTGCTGGACATAAGCAAATGGGTGTATGAATTTTTGCTCCTGAGCATTCCATTGCAACGTGTGCATCCCGATGGGACAAACCAAACGCCCACTTGCAACCCCGAAGCGCTGAAACTGCTGAACCGCCTTTCAGAACATGCGGAAGAAAAGAAACGAAACGTGCTTTGGCAAGGTTTGGAAACATTGAAAAACAAAGACAAGAAGAAACAGTAAAAAACGATTTTTAAAAACGACATAAAATGCCAAATCCAAAAAGAAGACACTCCCAGCAAAGAAGCGCAAAGCGACGCACGCATTACAAAGCCGTAGCTGCCACCTGGAGCACCGACCCCACAACCGGAGAAACCCACCTCCGCCACCGTGCGCACTGGTCAGAAGGAAAATTGTATTATCGCGGCCGCGTGGTGATGGATAAAAATCCTGCAACGCCTGAAGAGGATACAACCACCAACTAAAATATTTCTTCCAAAAAATCCCATTCCCCAAACGTTTTTATGCTGAAAATAGCGCTTGACATTATGGGTGGCGACTACGCACCCGAAGAAGCGGTGAAAGGTGCCTGCCAATACATGGAAAACGGCGCGCCCGATGTGCATCTGTTATTAATTGGTGTGCCCGATGCAATAGCTCCGTTTCAACATTTGCTGGAACCGTTTAAGGGAAAATATACCCTCATCCCTGCAAAGGATGTAATTGGGATGCACGAACACCCAACAAAAGCGCTTAAAGAAAAACAGGAATCCAGCATTGCCATTGGCTTTGGGATGCTGCAAATGGGAAAAGCAGATGCCTTTTTGAGCGTGGGAAATACCGGCGCCATGATGGTAGGCTCCATGTATTCCGTAAAAACGATTGAAGGAATCCTGAGACCGGTAATTGTGACGCCGGTACCGCGGACGGACGGCACTTACAGCCTGCTGCTGGATGTGGGCGCGAATGCAGATTGCAAGCCGGAACACCTGGTGCAGTTTGCGCAATTAGGTTCCATTTACGTAAACAAAGTGTGGGGCGTTGAAAACCCGAAAGTGGGCTTGATAAACATTGGCGAAGAAGAAGGCAAAGGCAACATTCTGGCGCAGGCAACCTTCCCATTGCTGCGCGACCACCCGGAAATAAACTTTGTAGGCAACATTGAAGGGCGCGACATGTTTACCAACAAAGCCGACGTGCAGGTGTGCGAAGGGTTTACCGGAAACGTAACCCTGAAGATGGCGGAGTCTATCTATCAAATCTTTACCAAACGCGGTTTACACGACCCATTCCTCGACCATTTTAATTACGAATTCTACGGCGGCACACCGATTTTGGGCATCAACAGTCCGGTGATTATTGGGCATGGGATATCCACTGCGCTCGCCTTCCAAAATATGATTGATGCTGGCGCTAAGATTGTGCTGGCCGACCTGATTGGGTCTTTTAAAAGACGCTTTAGCCAGGCGACGGATTGAAAAACGTTTATTGCCTGAGCGGATTGGGCGCCGACCACCGCATTTTCCAAAACCTCCACATTGCCGGAAACAAACTGGTGCATTTGCCATGGGTTCCATTCGATAAGCATGACGACATGTGCAGCTATGCGCAGAAGATGCAGGTGAACATTGCGGAGGAAAAACCGACTGTGTTAGGCGTTTCATTTGGCGGGATGCTGGCGGTGGAAATGGCGAAGAAAAACCCAACGCAGCGAACCATCATCATTTCAAGCGCTAAAGGAAAACGGGAACTCCCCGACCGTGGTTTGCTTCTGCCTTTTTTAGTGCATCACAACCTGATTCCCTACGGGTTTTTTAAGAAGCCTAACTCCATCATGTATGACCAGTTTGGCGCGGAAACTGAAGCTGCCAAAAACTTGCTTGCCGCCATTATGCAGGACACTGATACCGATTTTTTGAAGCGGGCTTTTAAAGTGATACTGGACTGGCAGAACATGGAAATACCGAAAGACATTATTCATATCCACGGCACGGCTGACAAAATTATCCCGCCTGCGCACATTGAACCTGATTATTGGATTGATGGAGGGCAGCATTTGATGGTATTTAATAAGGCGGAGGTGATTAGTAGGATTGTGGGGAGTCATGTTTAATGGTTTAAGGGGGTAAGTGGGTAAGTGGGTAAGTTCATAAGTTCGGGAGGTGCTGCGGAACATCCCGAAGAGCGGGGTTAATGGTTTAAGTGGCTATGTTTGTAAGTGGGTAAGTTCATAAGTTCGGGAGGTGCTGCGGAATAACTCGAACAGCGGGGCAATGGAGGAGTGCGTTTTTTACAAGAGTAACCTCAAACTTTTGTCATTCCGAAGGAATCTTAGCAAGTGTGGTGCGCATTGCCGAATTTTCTTATTGCCGAATTTTCAAATTGGGTTGTGCTATGATCCCTTGCGGGATGACAAAGATGCCGGTTAATGAAGGGGGGAAAGGCGTTTTTTCAAGCGTCAAAAACTAAACGCAAACTTTTGTCATTCTTAGGAATCGTAGCAAATGTGACTGGCAATGGTTTTAGGGCTACGATCCCTTGCGGGATGACAAAGATGATGGTTAATGAAGGGGGGAAAGGCGTTTTTTCAAGCGTCAAAAACTAAACGCAAACTTTTGTCATTCTTAGGAATCGTAGCAAATGTGACTGGCAATGGTTTTAGGGCTACGATCCCTTGCGGGATGACAAAGATGATGGATGGATCAAGATGGGAAAGGGAGAATGTTTGTTGTGGGCGAGGTGCTACGGAAATTCATGCAAGAAAGTAGCGGAAAAATCGGCAAATACATTATCAAGACTACTCAAGAGATGCAGAGCGAAGCGCTAAATTGCCTCAGCGAAGCGCTAAACTGCCTTAGCGAATGCTCAGACTGTTAAAGCGAAGCGTGGAATTGCCTCAACGAACCGCTAAACTGCCTCAGCGAAGCGGTAAACTATCAAAGCAACTTACTGGATTGCCTTAGCGAATGGCTAAACTGCCTCAGCGAAGTGATAAACTAACAAAGCAACTTACTGGATTGCCTTAGCGAATGGCTAAACTGCCTCAGCGAAGTGATAAACTAAAACAGCAAAGCGATAAATTGCCTCAGCAATTGGCTAAACTAACAAAGCGACTGGATTAGTTACCTAAGCGAGGTGATCTCCTGAAATAGAAATCTGCCAAAGTGAAAAAAACAGTCAGTTTAATAGGTATATTTTTTTCTTCGCCTTTCTAATACCAAATAGACAACTAGATTACCCATTCGCCACGTCATTACGAACGCAGTAAAGCAATCTGAAGAAACGGGAGGATAGATGAAATCTTTAGTTGACTTCAGATTGCTTCGGGCAAGCCCTCGCAAGGACGTGAGGACTAATTTGCGTGTCTAAATGGTATAAGAATATCGCAAAAGCGTGAAAGCGGGCGAACGTTTATGTGAATGCCTAAATGGATAGCTTTGAGCGAGAAGCAAAGGGTATAAAATCAACCAAAGAGGCTAATTACATTTTGGGGGTTGCGAAAAAATAATTTTGCAGTTTCGGAAAAAAAGATACTTTTGGGAAAATTACTCCCCCACTTTTTCATTTCAAAACCTATTAAAAACAACAGTTGTTATGACTAATTATGAAGGTGCAAAAGTAACCCGAAACGAGCGCCTGGACGCGTTTGCAATGGATCACGATGCGGTGATAAGCACGAATGTGAAGCTGAAAGAAGGGTTCACAAAATTTAAAGCAAACAATGAACAAATCCGCGTGAAATCTGCAGAAAGCATGACTTCTACAAAGGGCTACACGCGTGAAAAATTAGAAACCCGTGAGGCGCTGGGAGAAGAAATTTTTGACGTGGCGCTGATTGCCGGAGCTTATGCAGCGGATGAGGATGATGATGTGCTGGAGAATGCGATGGAGGTGACGACGAGCCAACTGATGCAGATGCCGGAGAATGTGTTTGTAGATAAGGTGCAGTTTATTATTACCACCGCGAGTGAAATTGCTAGTGCTTTGCAGCCCTGGGGGTTGACGCCTGAAAAATTGGAGGATGCTATTTCACTGCTTGCTGATTATAAATTGCGCAAGCCGTTGCCAGCAGAAATTGATGCGAAGGTGCGCAGACTGGAGGCAGAAATTGATGATTTGCTGGTTGCAAATGACGTGTTGCTTAAGAAGAAAATTGAGAAACTGATTTTGTTGTTTAGGAATACGAATCCTGAGGTGACGGATGAATTTACAAGCCTGAATAAGATTGACAAGCCGCCTGTGAGCCACACGCGGGTTACGGCTGTTTACACAACGAAGGCGGGTGCGCCGGTGGCGGGCTATACGCTGAAGTTGCAGAATGGTGACGCGGTGCTGGAGTTTGTGGCGGATGAGGAGGGGGTGGTGTTTCATGCGCGGGTACCTTTTGGAACTTATAACGGGACGGTGGAGAAGGATGGACGGGTGCTGGTTTCTATACGGGAGTTGCGGGTTAAAAGGGGACAGGTTACGAGGATTGAGGGGGTGGTGGAGTGAGTAGTATGATGATGCTGTTAAGGATGAGACGGGAGTGGTGCGGTGAGTCTTGTGGCATTGCATCTTTAAAAACATTACGACGTAGGCACAGTCTACGCCTAACGGGGATGAGACGGGAGTGGTGCGGTGAGTCTTGCTGTACTGTAAACTTAATAAAACATCACGACGCAGGCACAGCCTACGCCTAACGAGGACGAAAATAAATTTGCAAAACTGAAACTTTTATTTCTATCTTCGCTGCGTCAATTCAAAATATTAAATTCAATTACCCATGGACAACAAAAAAACAAACGGACTTGCAAAACTTGCTCTTAAAGCAGGAGCCATCTTCGGGACAGCATTCGCTGCTTTAACACTTGGTAACACCAATGCTGCACTGACAACACAGACCGCAGAAAGCATAAACGACAAAAACATTGAGGTTTCAAATACGGCAAAGAAAAAGCCTATGACTGTGTTGAAATTGAACACAGCGAACCCCGAGTTGAGCAAGTTGGTTGCACGACATAGTTCGCATAGCTCACACAGTTCACACTATTCTCATTCATCTCACAGGTCAGGCGGTATGTTCGCATAAACTTTTTTATGAAGCATAATAACTGTATCAGAGACGGTGAAGTAACTGCCTTTGCTGATGCTTCATTATTTTCAAAGGAGGCAATTCTCAAATGCCTCTATTGGTTTGGCGATAAGTTCCACACCATCATTTCAGTGTTAGACAGCGACACTTATTCAATTACCCTGAAACCATTGGCTAACGCTAATGTAAAGGCAGACGAGTTAGACCTCTATCTTCAAAAACTTGAGAGAGATTTAATTGACTTCCAACTTCGGGTCACAATCGTAAAGGAAACCCAAAACGTGAAAGACCTTTTGGTGGCTAAAGCTTTTTCTAATGGCGAGTTTGATGAAGAGCCACCGGGAGATGTTTCAGACCCCGTTGGTTTTAATCCAAACCTAAACGCCTAAATGATTGCAGAACGTTCAGATAGAACATCAAGAAAATTTAAGGAGGTTGACTTTTACGATAATCAAAAAGCCAATCAGTATTTCCTTTTGCCGTTTCGTTTTCATCGGCTAAACAAAGACAAAGAAGTTATAGTAAACGAAGTTGGCGACCATTTGGTAGTGCCTGACGGCACTACTCAAAGTATCGTTACTAAAACTCTTTCTAAAGATATTAACCCTGACCTTTACGGTGATTTAATTGCGAACTTCTTCATTTCGGAAGAACGTATTCCCCCACTTATTGACGTGTACGCTACACGTTACAGAACGAAAAAAGCATTTCTTGAAAACTTCACAGCATTGCATCTTTTTGTTGTGTCGCTTAGGTGCGAACACACTTGTCATTACTGCCAAGTGTCAAGGGTTACGTCAGACAAAGGCAAATTTGATATGTCAAGGGAGCATATCAACAAAGGCATTGACTTAATGCTCAAATCTCCTAACCCTTTTGTTACAATGGAGTTTCAAGGTGGTGAGGCGTTACTTGCCTTTGAGAATATTGTTTACGCAGTTGAGAGAACAAAAGAACTTGTACCGCTTCATAACAAAACTGTTACTTACGTTATCTGTACCAACCTTGCAGTTATGACAGAAGAAATTTTGGAGTATTGCAAGGCAAACGAAATTCTTGTTTCAACCTCTCTTGATGGACCTGCATCAGTTCACAATGAGAACCGCAGACGACCAGGGAAAAACAGCTATGAGTTAGCAATTAAGGGAATTAACCTTTCAAGAGAATTTTTAGGCAACGATAGAGTTTCTGCGTTGATGACAACAACTAATCTTTCGCTTGAACACCCGATTGAAATAGTTGAGGAATATTACAACCAAGGTTTCAAAAACATTTTTTTACGGCCAATTTCCCCTTACGGCTTTGCCGTTAGGAATGAGAGCAAAAATAAGTATGAATCTGAAAAATTTCTTTCGTTCTACAAGATTGCATTAAACAGAGTTTTAGAATATAACTTTAACGGAGAGTTTTTTTCAGAGGACTACGCCACCATTATTCTACGCAAAATATTGACACCGTTTCCAGTTGGCTATGTTGATTTGAATTCTCCAACAGGTTCAATTACCAACGCAATAGTTTTCAATTATGACGGTGCAATTTACGCAAGTGATGAAAGCAGAATGTTGGCAGAGATGAAAGATTTTACTTTCAAACTTGGGCATCTTGACACACATTCCTATGAAGAAATTTTTTATGGAGATCAAGCACAAAAAATTGTTGAGTGTGGTATCAATGAAAGTTTAGTTGGCTGTTCCGATTGTGCATTCCAATCATATTGTGGGGCAGACCCAATACACAACCATGCAACACAAGGTGACATGTTGGGCTACCGCCCAACCAGCACGTTTTGTAATAAGAACATGGAAATTATCCGATACCTAATTGAGTTAATGGATAGTGATAAACGCATTGCTAAAATTTTTGAGAGTTGGGTAAAACAGAGAAACTAAAATGATTTTAAGAACGAAAGGAATACCGATAAATATTGACGAACCAATTGTTGGGAGAGTAACAAGATACCCCAACAAGTTGGAGGAAAATTCCTTTCTCATTTGTGAAAACGAAATACCTAAAATTGCCTTCGGCAATTTCAAAGGTGTTCTCACAAATCTTGCACAGACAGAGCGGTTTGATAGTTTGCCGACTGTTTCAAATGTACCAACCTTTGACCACCTTGCCGAAGGCGATTTAGTTGTTGCGAATATTGACGGTAACATAAACACTCTTTACAGAATAAACTCACATCATAATACATTACTTGCGACAGAACGCTGTAACAGCAACTGTCTAATGTGTTCGCAACCGCCAAGAGATAAAAATGATATTCTACGACTTTATGAGATTTACCAAAAACTCATTCCACTCATTCCAAAAGATTGTATTGAATTAGGACTTTCGGGAGGTGAACCAACTTTAATGGGTGAACTTTTTTTCAAGACACTTGAAACAATGAAGGAACACTTACCCGACACAGAAATTCACGTTCTAACAAATGGACGTTCTTTCGCTTGGCATAACATGGCAGAACGACTCGCGAAGATTGACTGTAAACGCCTTATGTTAGGTGTTCCTGTTTACGCTGACTATTACCAAGTGCATGATTACATTGTGCAGGCAAAAGACGCTTTCAACCAAACTATTTTAGGACTTCATAACCTTGCTCGTTACAACCAACGAATTGAAATTAGAGTTGTGCTTCACAAACAATCAATTCCACGACTAACAAAACTTGCACGATACATTTATAAGAATTTACCTTTTGCAGAACACGTTACTTTCATGGGCTTAGAGTTTGTTGGCTACACCCCGCACAACATTGACAAGTTATGGATTGACCCACACGACTATGTTACCGAGTTAGGTGAAGCGGTTGAGTTTTTGGCAGGACAAGGAATGCACGTTTCAATTTACAACTCCCAACTTTGTGTATTACCCGAACAACTTTGGAAATATTGCCGCAAATCAATTTCAGACTGGAAGAACAGTTATCTGCCAGAGTGTGAACAGTGTAGTAAAATTTCGGACTGCGGTGGACTTTTTACTTGGAACTTAGCTAAGCACAGCGACCACATTAAAGCATTTGCTCATTGACGGACGGTAGAAATACTACCAATAATATGGGTTTTACCTTTCGTGCGTGAGTCTCCCGCAGGGGACTCACGCACAAACTATCACCGATGAGCAACTAATTCTTGCTGACCAGTATGTTGCAGAAGGTGCATTAACGCCAAAGTACCTTTCCGATGCGCAGCACATCGCCATCACAACTATCCTGAAGTTGGACACGCTTGTAAGCTGGAACTTCAAGCATATGGTCAACTTTTTTCGCATCAAGCAGTATAACTCAATTAATCTTAAATTTGGATATCAGACTATTGATATTCGCACGCCAAAAGAAGTAACTTATGCAACAGACACAGAATAACGAAGTTGATGCCTTTCATGCAGTGGACTTTATGCGGCAGGTAAGGGCTAAACGTTCCCAGGAATATCAGACTGACCGCCAGAAGTATTTGGATAGGGCACGCCAGGCTATGGAAGATTTTAAGCATCGCATGAATAAGCTAGCCGCCAACATGGGCTTGGCGCAAGCGGGGCTGACGGATAAAGGCTGAACAAAAGTTTTTTAATTTGGCTTTAGTACAGCCATCAGGCTGACTTAAATCTATTCCCCGCCTGCGCCAAGCCCCCGGCGTTATTGGTCATGCTTGTGAACAGTGTTTAACATTGACATGTACCTCGTCCCAGATCAATAACAACTGCATAAAAAAAGCCACCCATCAGGCAGCTTTTAAAAATTCAATCCTCTCAAAAAACCTATTGCAGCGTAAACCGCACCGGCAGGCTATAATAAACTTTCACTGCTTTACCGTTTTGCTTTCCGGGTTTCCACTTAGGCATTTTCAGTACTACGCGCTTCGCTTCTTCATCGCAGCCGCCGCCAATTCCTTTCTGCACGGTCACTTCAGAAATATCTCCTTCTTCGTTCACTACAAATTTTACGTTCACCCTACCCTGTATATTATTTTCACGGGCAACATCAGGGTAACGAAGGTTTTTTGCGAGGAAGGCATTTAACGCGTCGGCTCCGCCGGGAAATTCAGGCATTTGCTCTACGTAAGTAAATATTTTTGGTGGTGGCGGTGGCGCTTCCACTACGCCGGTTCCGGTTCCCGGATTGTCCACAATTCCCGGGTCAATGCCGGTTGGGTCGCCTTCCTGGGTTTTTACGCCAGCCGCTGCTTCTTTTAATTCTTTTACTTCCGCAGGTTTTTCTTCTTCTTTCACCTCTTCATCTTTTTTGATGACGGGAGGTGTAAATTTTACGGTGGGCTTCACCGGTGGTGGCGGCTCTGCGGGAGGTGGTGGTGGTGGTGGTTTTTTAGGGTCAATTGGTGGCGGCTCGGTAAGTACCACTTCGGTTTTGATGGCTACGGGCTTCGTAACGTCCGTGCTTTTCATATTGCTGATGATGGCATAAGCTCCCACAGCAATACCCATCCCGAAAATAACGAGGAGCGCACGGACGGCACGTTTCGGATAGTTTTTACGAAGTTCATAGCCTCCGTAGCTTTTATTCCGACCCTCATAAATAATATCGAGGTAATCGCTTTTAAGAATTTTATTGATGTCCATTTTGTTTGCTTTTTGTTCTTCAAAAAAAGATGCAACCGGATGTTTATTCCATAGCTTTCTTAGAAAAAATTATTCTCCTGAACCTTGCTCGGTGGCAGTGATGTAATCTTTATCAACCGGCGTGATGTCCACAATGGCATAAATCCGAACGTCGTTGATACTCATTTCATCCAGAATGTTCACAAGGTCTTCGTAAGTGCTGTTTCTATCAGGCTTTATGAGGACGGTTAACTGATCGGTGGCGGTGAGTGCACCCTGTTGTTTTAATCCCGCGACTGTTTTCTTCTTATTGATGATTACATCGCGAATGCCACCCTGCGGTTTAAAATAAGTGAGCTGCACATCGGGTGGTTTGGTGGGGTCGTCAGCAAGTCCTTCATAATAATAAATACGATGCCCTTTGCTTAGCAACACCGTGAGCGCCGTGCTTGCTTTCACCTTGCTTTCATCCACCTTTTGCTTTTCATCTTTAAAAGGCATGTTTATTTCCATCGTCTTTGGTTTAGACAAAGTGGTGGTAAACATGAAAAAGGTAATAAGCAGGAAACCAAGATCCACCATCGGCGTGAGATCCACACGAGTAGAGAGTTTTTTGCCTTTCTTGACGCCGGGGCCTTTTTTATGGCCTCCGCCGCCCGACACTTCCATTTCTGCCATGGTACTAAGATTTTAAAGGTTGTGAAATAAATTTTTAGCTTTTGGAATTATTGTTCAGGCGCACCACCCATCGATTGTTCGTAAGCAGCTGTGCCTTTTGGAATTGCTTTTAAGCCGGTAATAAGATTGAACTTAAAAATCTTCCAGCCTTCCAGGGTTTTAATTACTTTCTGAATGTCGGGATATGCCGCATCAGCATCTGCCTTAATGGTAATGCGCAAGCGTGGATTATTATTTCTGGCTACACGAATCCAGGCGCCTAATTCATTTTGGTCACTATCGGCTACGGTATCCACCGGAATTCCGGTTGTGGTTTTATCAAACGCTTTTTGCTCGTTGCCGGGCGCATCCAAATATGATTTTAATTGGTTGAAAGGAACGCCGACAGAGGAACCGTATTTAAAGGCTTTAATCTCGGCATCATTCAAACCAAGGTTCTTATACTCGTTTATATCGCGGATAATGTTTTCTCGGATACCCTGATTATCTACTGAAAAGAAAAGCCTTCCGTTAGGGTCGATGGTGATCATCATAATATCCACATCCGGCAAAGGAATGTCGGAAATCGAGTTAGGCGTCACAACCGTCACAGGTTCATCGGGCTTAAACTTGGTAGCGAGCATGAAGAAGGTGAGGAGCAGAAAAGCCACGTCACACATTGCCGTCATGTCGACATTGGTACTCTTTCTGGGCAATTTTAATTTTGGCATCGCTTAATTTTTCTTCGTCGGTTAAAGGGAAAAGATTAAAAAAGCGCAGGATTCCATAAATGCCTGCGCATTTTTCAGAAGCAGATGAAATTACTTGTAGGTTGCCGCGAAGCTTTGCGTAAGCGTGAAGCCACTTTCATCAATACCGAAGGTGATACCGTCAATAATGGTCGTGTAAAAGTTGTAGGTGATAATGGCGATGGCAGAAGTACCAATTCCGAGCGCCGTATTAATCAGGGCTTCAGAGATACCGTTTGCAAGTGCAGCAGCATCAGGAGCGCCCGCTTGTCCCATAGCCTGGAAGGCACGAATCATACCCAACACCGTTCCGAACAGTCCGAAAAGCGTAGCGCAGGAAGCAATAGTGGAAAGGAACACCAGATTTTTTTCGAGCATCGGCAATTCGAGTGCGGTAGCTTCTTCAATTTCTTTTTGGATGCTCAATACTTTCTGGTCTGTATCCAGTTCATTGTTTACCACCATTTCGCGGTATTTTACCAGTCCGGCGCGCATAACGTTGCCTACTGAACCGGCTTGCTTATCACATTCTTTCAGCGCAGCATCCACATCTTTATTTGCAAGGTGATATTGCACTTTACGAACGAATTCTGCGTTGTTTACTTTTCCTTTGGCACGAACAACGGTTAATGCACGCTCCACCACAAAGCAGATAAGCGTGAGCGCCGTAGCCATCAAAATTGGCACCACCCAACCGCCGGAATACATTGTTCCTGCAAAGTTTGCGGGTTCATGTTTTAGTGCATCTTTAAAATTACTTGCCTGCCCAAACACGAAGTGGAAAATACATTCAGCCACCACAATACAAACCACCACAATGGCAAGGTTGATCATGAAGTTGTTGGAGTTTTTTGGCTTACCGGCATGTCCTGTTGATGCTGGTTTTGTTGCGGTTGTTCTTACGTCTGCCATAATGTTTGGTTTTTGATTTTTTGTTTGTTTTGATTAAAAGTTGTTTGGAAATTTTTTTTTGAATGGTTGCAAAGATAGCCGCCTGCTTAAAAAAAACAACTGCCGCTTTTAATTTCTCTTGCAATGATAATAATGGTTACAGAATGATGACTTTTTGGTAACACCGTTTTCATTTTCTGCCGGAAGCTGCGCTATTTTGTTTACTCCATTGCCTGAATCAGTCTTTAACCGGAAACTGCTTTCTGAAAAAACGTTTTAGCAATTACCTTCGTGCCGCTTTTTAAAAGCCTCTTTTTAAAGACAAAATCAAACCTTCAGCTCCACTTGTGTTTTGTTTAAAGCGCAAATTACCGGAGCTCCAATTTTCTTTCCATGAGCTTTAATCCCTGGCATTCCGTAAGTTATGGAGACCGTGTCCCTGACTTCGTAAATGCAATTATAGAAATCCCCAAAAACTCCCGCGCCAAATATGAACTGGATAAAGAAACCGGCATGTTGAAGCTTGACCGCGTGCTTTATTCTTCTGTTTACTACCCGGCAAATTATGGCTTCATTCCGCGCACTTATTGTGATGATAACGACCCACTGGATATCCTCGTTTTGTCGCAGATAGAAATGCAGCCGCTTTGCCTGGTGGAAGCAAAAATTATTGGCGTCATGCGCATGTTGGATGGCGGCGAAGCCGACGATAAAATTATTGCCGTTTGCGCCCACGACATGAGCGTTGCCCATATCAACGATATCAGCGAATTGCCTTCTCATTTTATCGAAGAACTGCGCCACTTTTTTGAAGAATACAAAAAGCTGGAAAACAAAGTGGTGAAGATTGAAGAATTCCAGGGAGCGCGGCTTGCAAAGAAAATATTGCAGCACAGCATAAACGATTATCAGAACCTGCAAACCAAATGAAAACAATGGATACTTCCCTGATAATTGGCGTGTTGATACTGGGCGTTGCGGCAGGATTTATGAGCAGTCTGGTAGGCATTGGAGGCGGATTGATAATCGTTCCGGTTCTGGTTTTGGCATTCGGTTTTAATCAAAAAGAAGCGCAGGGCACATCGCTGCTGATGCTTTCATTACCCGTGGCTGCCATTGGCGCTTTCAATTATTACAAAGGCGGTTTCACTAACTGGAAAGTGGCGCTGCTTTTAGCCAGCACATTTATGATTGGCGGCTACCTGGGAAGCAAGCTGGTAGTGGATTTGGAGATGAGCGTCATCAAAAAAATCTTCGCCATTTTTATGATCATCATTGCTTTAAAATACCTGTTTTTCGATAAATAATTTCACCCATGAAACGCACCAAAGTAACAGACATTCTGAATGCCGGAGACACTGATTATGAAGTAATCGTAAAAGGCTGGGTTCGCAGCTTCCGCAACAATCAGTTTATTGCATTGAACGATGGTTCAGGCGTTGCCAACCTGCAAGTAGTTATCGACCTGAATACGGATGAAAACCTTGTAAAAAACATCACCCCGGGCGCCGCATTGAGCGTTCGCGGAGAAGTAATTGCATCCCTCGGCAAAGGACAAAAACTGGAATTGAAAGCCACAGAAATTGAACTCCTCGGCACCTGCGATCCGGAAGTGTATCCGCTGCAATTAAAGAATAAGCCGAGCCTGGAATATCTCCGTGAAGTGGCGCATTTGCGTTTTCGCACCAGCACATTCGGCGCCATTTTCAGGGTGCGCCATGCACTTGCATTTGCCATCCATCAGTTTTTTGATGAGCTTGGATTTGTGTATCTCCACACGCCCGTTATTACAGCATCTGATGCGGAAGGCGCAGGTGAAATGTTTCGTGTTTCTACGCTTCCTTTAGAAAACGCACCACGCTCTGAAAACGGCAGTATTGATTTTGAAGAAGACTTTTTTGGACGCCCGACAAACCTCACTGTTAGCGGACAACTGGAGGCGGAACTTGGTGCGATGGCACTCGGCGAAGTCTATACTTTCGGACCCACGTTCAGGGCTGAAAACTCTAACACGCCGCGCCACCTTGCAGAGTTTTGGATGATAGAGCCGGAAGTGGCTTTCAACGACCTGAATGATAACATGGACCTCGCCGAAACGTTCATTAAATACATCGTCCGCCATGCACTTATCCAAAACCGGCAAGACCTTGATTTTTTAGCGCAGCGACTGGCAGATGAAGACAAGACAAAACCAATGACAGAGCGTAATGAAATGGGATTGATTGAGAAACTGGAATTGCTGCTACATCATGATTTTGAACGAATTACTTACACAGAGGCAATTGAAATTTTATTGCAGTCGCCGGCTTACAAAAAGAAGAAGTTTCAGTATGAAGTGAAATGGGGCATTGATTTGCAAAGCGAACATGAGCGCTACCTCGTAGAAAAGCATTTTAAGAAGCCGGTTATCGTTTACAATTATCCGAAGGAAATAAAGGCGTTTTACATGCGGCAGAACGACGACGGAAAAACAGTGTCTGCAATGGATATTCTGGCGCCCGGAATCGGAGAAATTGTGGGCGGTTCGCAAAGAGAAGAACGGCTTGAAAAACTGGAGCAGCGCATGACGGAGATGCACATTCCGCACGAAGAATTGTATTGGTATCTGGACACACGCCGCTTCGGAACTGCGCCCCATGCGGGTTTCGGCCTTGGCTTTGAAAGACTGGTTTTATTTGTAACCGGCATGAGCAACATCCGCGACGTTATTCCTTTCCCGCGCACGCCAAAAAATGCTTCATTTTAAAAGCTGCATTTTCACTGCTTGTTTAGCAGTATAAAAATGCACGAAACCTTATCCTGATGAGCGGCTGGTGGAAATCTTTTCTTCATTATCCACGCACTTTGCGATACGGCTTGTTTGCGCTTTTGGCGGTTATCTTTTTGCTTATAGCCGTCCGCGTTTTGTTACACCATTTTGTTGCGGAAAGAAATACGGACACGCCTGCGGATTTAGAAAATGCTATGCTTGCGCTGGAAAAAGAAACAGCGGAAAACGACGACCGGTTTGCCAATAATGATGATGCCCCTTTGCCAACAAGCGAGCCGTTCCCTTTCAATCCTAACACCCTTGATAGCAATGGCTTTATAAAACTTGGCTTACGCCCGAAAACCACGCACATGCTTTTAAACTGGCGCAGGAAAGGAAAAACGTTTTACAAGGCAGCAGATTTTGAGAAAGTATGGACGCTAAAACCAGAAGAATATGCACGGCTGGCGCCATTTATACGCATTGATGAACAACCGCGGTTTGAAAAATATTCCGGCAACTTTTCCAAATTCAGTAACACCCCACTGCCTGAATTTATTGACCTCAACACAACAGATTCTACCACGCTTGTAAGACTGAACGGCATTGGTGCAGTGCTGGCGCACAAAATTATGCAGCGCAGAAATGCTTTGGGCGGCTTCCTGAAAATTGAACAGTTAAATGAAGTGTATCGCTTCCCTGATACCACTTTTGAAAAGCTGAAACAAAAACTCGTTATCCGCCCTGAAGCCATCCAGAAAATACATGTGAACAACGCCACAGAAGAAAACCTTGCGGCGCACCCGTACATTGGGGAAAAGACAGCCAAAAACATCATTATGATGCGCGACGCTTTGCATGGTTTTCAAAAGATGGAACAACTGAAACAGGTGCCGTTTATGAACGAAGAAATTTATCGTAAAATTGCCCCTTACTTAAGCATTCAATAACCCCCAAAAGCAACATGGATTTTACATACACAGACACGCAAATTCAGATTACAGACATGGTGCGCGATTTTGCCAATAAGCACATACGCCCCGACATGATGGACTGGGATGAATCGCAAAAATTTCCGGTAGACCTTTTTAAAAAAATGGGCGAATTGGGGCTTATGGGAGTGCTTGTCCCACAAGAATATGGCGGCAGTGGACTTTCTTATTTTGAGTATGTAACCGTGATTTCTGAAATCTCCAAAGTGTGTGGTTCCATCGGGCTTTCTGTGGCTGCGCACAATTCCCTTTGCACAGGGCATATCCTCACTTTCGGCTCAGAAGAACAAAAGCAAAAATACCTTCCCAAACTGGCTACCGCTGAATGGATTGGCGCATGGGGACTCACCGAAGCAAACACCGGAAGCGATGCCGGAAACATGCGTTGCACTGCCACAAAAGATGGTGATGGCTGGATATTGAACGGCACCAAAAACTGGATTACGCATGGCATTAGTGGCGACGTAGCCGTGGTGCTTGCCCGCACCGGCGAACCCCGCGCCAGGCGCAACATCACAGCATTTATTGTGGACAAGGGAACGCCGGGATTTACCTCAGGAAAAAAAGAAAATAAACTTGGCATGCGCGCTTCTGAAACTGCCGAACTGGTGTTTGATAATTGCCGCATCCCCGATGCGCAACGGATGGGAGAAGTGGGTTCCGGCTTTAGCCAGGCAATGAAGGTGCTGGATGGCGGGCGGATTTCAATTGCATCTCTTGCCCTCGGCATTGCCAAAGGCGCTTACGAGGCTTCTATAAAATATGCGAAAGAGCGCGAGCAATTCGGGCAGCCGATAGTAGAATTTCAGGCAATTGCTTTTAAGCTGGCGGACATGGCTACCAAAATTGAGGCTGCGGAAATGCTGGTTTATCAGGCGGCTGATTTAAAAAACCGCAACCAGCCAATGACGAAGGAATCTGCCATGGCAAAATACTATGCTTCTGAAGTGAGTGTGCAGGTTTCAACCGATGCTGTGCAGATTTTCGGCGGATATGGGTATACAAAAGATTTTCCGGTGGAGAAATTTTACCGCGACAGCAAACTATGCACGATTGGAGAAGGCACAAGCGAGATACAAAAGTTGGTGATTAGCAGGGACATTTTGGCGCAGTAGAACAACAAAAACGGAAGGAGAATAGGCTTAAATAAGAAACAAAATTTTGTTCAGGATGTCTTCATTGAGCCTGTATCAAATCAATGAAACCAAAAACAATTTTTTTATGAAAAAGTCTCTATTTTACGTAGCCGCTCTTTTAGTTTGCGGCTTCTTAGCTTCTTGCCAAAAAGAAGTTAGTCTGCAACCGACACCTGCTGCTACAACGAATACCCCTCCAAAGACATTTAACCCACAAGCTTTGGCGAAGGTTAAAGTGTATTCAGGTATTTATCATGAAGTTCCAACCACAAGTATTTGGTGGTGTGACCCTTCCCAAATCATCTGTTGTGTGGTTGTCACAGGAACGCGAATTGACCGCTCCTCTTCCGCTTTCGAAATTGTACCAGAACAGGGCGATACAACCGTTCACATTACGAAGTACATAGGAGAGGATAGAGTGGAGTGTTATTATTCTGGCTTAAGTGGGGAGATTACATCCGAAGGTACATATTTTACACCCCAATAATCTAACCCATGTTATTTGAGGTATATAATAGAAAATGGGCGGCAGGTCTTTTTGTCGCCCTTTTTTTATATTCATGCAACCCGGAGGCAACCAATTCTCCCGTCTTTAAAAAAATAAAAATCGATGAAAGCGAAAGGGTTTTTCATTATGCTCCACCTATTCTTACTGTTATGGATGATTCTATAATAGGTGTGAACAATAGCAGATTGCATTATACCCTTTATAACTATAGAACTGGCGCCTTAAAAAAAGAGCTATCATTTATTCTACCACCTGCTGTACTTATAAATTTTGCAGAGAAGATTGACGGAAAACAGTATGGATATGTGTCACCAGAAGACTTAGAAGGTAGTGGTTTTCCTACTTACGAATTGGCTAACGTAGCCCTTGATAGCGATACTGCCTATTTTAATTTTATGATTGTTGCAGATATAAAAAATTCTCCAGATACAGCTTGGTATCATAGGCTCCAATTCATTTTAAAGTCAAATCACTATCAGGATAAAATCTATAGTATAAAGTATTTTAAAGCGGTAGACATTAGTGCGAATTCTTACATTGGGTTCGAGTTTTTTCATGGGAATTTATTTTTTTCAAATGGCATATCACCAAATAATTTGAATGAAGGTAAATTAGTTGTGGCAAAAGAAACGAAGCAAGCATACCTTCCGACTAAAACAATATTGCCGCTTACTTTAGAAGAAAAAAGCAATGTGGCAAAAAAGAATCCCGCGTTTCTGATTTCCTTTTTTAAAACAGACTCAACGATGTATTTGTCTGACCAAACCCAATTATACACGCTTAACTCAGACAAAATTAAATCACTTGACATCCCCACCATCGAAGGCATTGCTGCCATCGGTAAAAGCCGTGAAAACCAAACGCTGTTTTTATACACCTTTCAAAAAGAAGGCAATGTGCTCTACTCGTACAATCTGAAATCCAAAAAACTCACCGAAAAAGCGAAGTTCGAGGACAACGGACCGGGTGCATTTTATAATAACACACTAATAAGAATGGTGAATGATAAAGATGGCTACTGGTTTTATGTCTATGATTTATAGGTTGGCGGTTGTTGCATGTTTCGCCGTTTTTGCATCGTGCAGCAGCAATAAATATCAGCAGGCTGCGGCTGTTATTCCGCAAGTGGATACGAGCAAACCGTTAGTAGTGGTGTTTTACAGACCGCTTGAATGCGTGGGCTGCAATGGCATATTGGTGGGGCTACTTGCTAATTCAGATTTAAGGGCAAGAGTGGGAGACAATGCCTACATCGTTTTTAATGGCGTAAGGGATATTGAACTGAAAGATTATGAGGCTAATCTTTTGGAGATAGGAAATATAGATTTGCGATTGCTGAACAGTGAAGATGCTTATCAAACCCTGCTGAACCTCACGGGTTTAAAAACAATGAATCCGCTCAATCACATGGCTATTATTTACCCGACGGGCGTAGTAGATACGTTTTATCTAAAGAATCCGGGGTTGATCGTAAAAGCGAATAAAAGTTTGAACAGTAATGAATAAATTTCCTGGACTAAAAAGCGGAAACTTTTTTAGATAGCGGAGCGGGAAAAATTCATTTTTTGCTTTTCCAAAATAACCCTTACCTTCGCCGCCCAAAATCTACTCAAAAGGAGGACCATAAATTTGGAAGAAAATCAAACAGCACAACAAACACAAACAGCTCCGCAATCCGCTCATGACGATTTCGATTGGAGTGTTGACAAACGTAACGTTTCTGCCTACTCACAAGAAAAGCAGGACGAAATGACTGAACTCTACACCAGCACTTTTAAAGAAGTAGCGGATGCTGAATTGCTTCAGGGAACCATTGTCGGGATGACTAAAATAGATGTCATCGTAAACATTGGTTTTAAGTCTGACGGACTTATTTCTATGAACGAATTCCGTGACATGCCCGATGTGAAAATCGGGGATGAAATTGAAGTAATGGTCGTGGAAAAAGAAGACAAAAACGGCGACCTGCACCTGAGCCGCAAAATGGCACGTTCTGCCCGGGCCTGGCAAAAAATTGTGGATTTCTACAAAACCGGCGAAGTGGTTACGGGTACTATAACCTCCAAAACCAAAGGCGGCCTTATTGTGGATGTTTATGGGTTGGAAACCTTCCTTCCCGGCTCTCAGATTGACGTGAAACCCGTTACCGATTACGATCAGTATGTTGGCAAAACTATGGATTTCAAAGTCGTAAAAATCAATGAAGCCATCCGCAATGCAGTAGTTTCTCACAAAGCGCTTATTGAAAGCGATATGGAGCAGCAGCGCAGCGTCATCATCGGTCAGCTTGAAAAAGGACAGGTGCTTGAAGGCATGGTTAAAAACGTTACCGACTTTGGTGCATTCATTGACCTAGGCGGCGTAGATGGTTTGCTTTACATTACCGACATCAGCTGGGGTCGCGTATCTCACCCAACCGAAGTGCTTGAAAACGGTCAGAAACTGAACGTTGTGGTACTTGATTTTGATGATGAGAAAAAACGCATTAGCCTTGGTTTGAAGCAGCTTACACCTCATCCATGGGAAAGCCTGACGGAAGAAATCCAGGAAGGCAGCACCGTGAAAGGTAAAATCGTGAACATCGAAGATTATGGTGCATTCCTTGAAGTGCAACCCGGTGTGGAAGGATTGGTGCACGTTTCAGAAATCACCTGGAGTTCACAGCCTATCAATGCTAAAGAATTTTTCACCGCCGGTGATGAATATGAAGCAAAAGTGGTAACGCTTGATAAAGAGGAGCGCAAAATGAGCTTATCCATTAAGCAACTTACGGAAGACCCATGGGAAACCATTGAAGATAAATATCCTGCTGACAGCCGCCACAAAGGTGTGGTTAAAAACATCACTCCTTACGGTGTGTTTGTGGAGCTTGAATCAGGCATTGGCGGCATGATCCACATCAGCGATCTGAGCTGGATTAAGCGATTCAATCACCCAAGCGAATTCACTAAAAACGGTGAAGACATAGAAGTGATGATTTTGGGAATCGATAAAGAAAACCGCAAACTTTCTTTAGGGCACAAGCAAATTGAAGAAGATCCATGGAATGCCTTTGAAGATGTGTTCCCGATTGGTTCCATCCACGAAGGGCATGTTACAAAGAAAGACGAAAAAGGCGCTACCGTTCAATTACAATACGGACTGGAAGCGTATGCACCGGCTCGTCATCTCCGCAAAGAAAATGGCGGAAACGTAGAAAACGATGAAACCTTGCCGTTCACTATTATTGAGTTTGATAGAAACGACAAGCGCATCATGGTAAGCCACACAAGGGTTTGGGAGCAAACGCAGGCTGATGAAAAAGATGCTGTACGCAAGTCTGAAAGAACAGAAAATGAAAACACGAAGAAAGCAGTGAAAAACATGCAGAGCAAAGTGGAAACTCCAAAACTGGGAGACCTTGGCGCACTGGCTGCTATAAAAGATAAAATGCTGAAAGCAGAAGAAGGTGAAGCAAACAACGGTAAAGAAGAAACTACCGAAGAAAACTAAACCGCACTTAGCAGATTTTTAAAAGCCACCACAATTTATTTTGTGGTGGTTTTTTTGTTTCTCGTAAAACAGGCTCAAGCAAAGAAAAAAATATCCGGGATGGGCTGCACCCGCCCCTATTGTATGTCGCCCTTTCAGGGCTTGCTTTACAGACTATTAGTGGAACGAAAATTCTTTCGTGCTTCAGTATTTTCAAAAGTGCTCAGGCACATAGCTTTCTACTTTTGTCTTTAGACCTTTGTCTCTCTAACATGCTTCCACCGCCGGTGGCTCCAAAGCCAATTTGCAGGCTGCTTCCTTAAGCTTTCTTCTAAAAAATGAACATAACCACGGATGATTTCTCCACTGTTTGTATGTGCTGCATTTTCGCAAAAAAGCTGAAGCCGGATTTTATAATAACCGCGTTTTCTTTTTTCAATTCCTGCAAAAACAACAGCAGCATTTGCCCGCCTTGATAGCATTTCCGGACCTCGAAAAAAAGGCGCTTCGCGATGCATAAACGTTAGCCATGCAGCTGAAGAAATAACGGATGGGTTTTGGTCGGCAATTAAACCTACAATGTGCGTGCGACCGGCAATTTTTTTAAAATCTTCCTGTTGGTTTTTCATGGAGATAAGCACATTCCCCGAACGCGCCCGGATGCGATACATCAGCCTGTCAAATCCATTGCTGGATACCGGTAAATAAATGCCGCCAAACACTTGCTCACTCTTCCATCCGCAAAGCAAATTCGCCCATTCCCAATTAAAAAAATGCCCGAGCAAAGCATAGCAATTTTTGCCTTCCGCATTTAATTGCTGAAACACTTCCCAATTGCCTTCCATCCGCCTGTTTAATTCCTTTTCAGAAATGGTGAGCAGCTTAATCGTTTCCACCCACTGGTCACAAAAGTTGCGGTAAAACGCTTTTTCAATCTGCTTAATTTCCGCACTATTTTTTTCAGGAAAAGCCTGTTGCAGGTTACTCAAAACAATTTTTTTTCGGTAGCCAATCAGATAATACAGTACCCCAAAAGCCGCGTCAGACAAGGCATATAGCATTGGCAAAGGCAACAGGGAAAGCGGATAAAAAATGGCTAACAGCAAATAATACATCGGCTTGCCGCAAGGTACAAGTTGCCAATTGTAACCTCCACAAAAATCCTTGCAGTGTCTCTAAAACCAATGCAGCTACTTTTGCAACTCAAAAAAAAGAAACAAATGAAACTTGTAACCTACGCTAACGGCGGTAAAGAACAACTTGCCTTTTGCATCAACAATAACCTTTACGACACCAACGTAGCCAACCCAAAACTGCCCGGCACCATGAGCGGTATGCTTGAAAACTGGGAAGCATTGGAAGACATTGCGCGCCGCACGGAAGAGTACCTGAAAACAGGAAAGAATGAAATAGCGCCCTACGGCAGTTTTGAATCGGCAACCATTTTGGCACCTATCCCCCGCCCCACTTCCTGTCGCGATGCTTATGCATTCAGGCAGCACGTTGCCGCTGCCCGTCGCAACCGCAAAGTGGAAATGATTCCGGAATATGACCAATATCCTATTTTCTATTTCACAAACCATAACGCCATTCAGGGTCCCGGCGAAATTCATTGCATGAAAGACCATTTTCACAAGCTCGATTTTGAACTGGAAGCAGCCGTTATTTTAGGCAGAAAAGGCAGAAATATAAAAGCTTCTGAAGCCGATAAATACATTGCCGGATACACCATCATGAACGACATGAGCGCCCGCCTTTTGCAAATGGAAGAAATGAAACTGAACCTGGGACCCGCAAAGGGCAAGGATTTCAGCACGGCGATAGGCCCAATGATGGTGACACCTGATGAACTGGAATCTTTTAAAACAGCTGCAAAACAAAATCATGAAGGCAATGCTTTTAACCTCAACATGACGTGTCGCGTGAACGGCAAGCAAGTGAGCCAGGGAAACATGGGAGATATGGACTGGACTTTTGCAGAAATCATTGAACGCTGCGCTTACGGGGTGGACGTGTTGCCAGGCGATGTTATTGGTAGCGGCACGGTGGGCACTGGTTGCTTTCTGGAATTAAACGGAACGGGCTTACTGAACAATCCGGACTATAAAACCCAATGGCTGGAAGATGGCGATGTGGTGGAAATGGAAATTGACGGATTAGGGCTTTTGAAAAACACGATTATCGCCGAAAAGTCTGAATGGAGTATTCTCGAAAAAAAGAAGCAATAAAGGCTTGCAGAGCCGTTCTTAACGTTTCAGAATTTTAGTTCGGCATGGTTTTGTGAAGTTGCAGGGCGAACCAAAAAATTTCAACAATGATTTTAAGAAAACTAACTGTAGGACTGCTCTTTGCAGGAATCGCGCTTGGCGGATGCTCTTCATCCAGAAAGCTTAACAACAAAGAAAAAGGTGTGCTTATCGGAACCGGAAGCGGCGCTGCCGTAGGTGGCGTGATTGGTGAAATTGCGGGAGACAATCCTGCTTTAGGCGCCGTGATTGGAGCTGTTGTGGGCGGCGTTGCCGGTGGCGTGATTGGAAACCGGATGGATAAGCAGGCTAAGAAGATTGAAAAGTCCGTTCCGGGAGCCGAAGTGAAAAGAGTAGGTGAAGGAATTGTGGTGGAATTTGATGAAAAAATTCTGTTCAAAACCGGAAGCGCTGACCTCTCTACAAATGCTTACACTTCTATGCAAAACCTTGTGAACGTATTGAATGAGTATGATGAAACCGACCTTAAAGTTTATGGATACACAGATAATGTGGGGGCTGAAAGCTTTAATCAGGATTTATCAGAAAAGCGGGCACAATCTGTTGCCAATTATTTGTCTTCTCACGGTTTAAACCAGAGCAGAATAATCACAAAAGGCTATGGTGAAAACTTCCCGAAATGCACAAACGAAACGCCTGAAGGAAAAGCTTGTAACCGCCGCGTAGAGTTTGCCATTACTGCAAATGAAAAGATGAAAATGGACGCTAAAAATGGCAAGTAAATAAACAAATACTTTACACAGAATTTAAAATGAGGCTGCTTTTGCAGCCTCATTTTTTGTTCCATAATTGATGAGTGTATTTTCACACTGCGAAGTTGATTTAAATGAAATAATGCGCAAAAATTTTTGAAAAATACCTTTTCGCTTAATGCCGTCTGATTTTAAAACCCACTTTACCCAATTAATTATTAAGCTTAGCTCCGGCTCGGTAAAAGGTACAGTAAATGATGATGTCTATGCTTTCAAAGGGATCCCCTATGCGCAACCTTTGGTGGGCTTAAACCGATGGTTACCTCCGCTTCCGCGCAGCTATTCTGCCGGTATTTTGGACGCTACAAAATATGGTTACGCTGTTCCTCAACTGCACACCAACCCACACAAATGGCTAATCGGCGAAGCCGGATATGAATACATGAACATGATGCGGGTTGGGGAGCAAGGCGACGATTCTCTGAACCTTAATGTTTGGACATCTTCTCTGTTTACAGGCGAGAAATTGCCTGTGATGGTTTGGCTTCACGGCGGCGGACTTGCAGTGGGCGCTGGCAGTTTACCATTAACAGATGGGGAGGCATTTGCGCGGAAAGGCATTGTGCTCGTAAGCCTGAATTATCGGTTGGGTTGCATGGGTTTAATGGCAGGCAACGGCCTTTTTAAAGGGGAAGTTTGCATTGGTAACCGCGCTTTTATGGATCAGGAGGCAGCATTGAAATGGGTTCAGGAAAACATTCATCATTTTGGAGGCGATGCATCAAACGTCACCCTCTTCGGGCAATCGGCAGGCGGCAGTTGCGTGGGTGCCTTAATGGTGGCACCTTCAGCAAAAGGATTATTTCACCGTGCAATCATTCAAAGTGGACCTTTTGACATGATGCCATTGAATGACCATCTGAAACTAACCCGCGATATTCTGGAAGACATGAACATTAAGCAGGGTGATGAAGCTGCGCTGGCTGCTGTTTCGAATGATAAAATTACCGGCACACGAATGCAAAGAATGCTGTTTAAATGGGGGGTGCCTTACGGAAAAATGAGCACTACAAAACTGCCTTTTGCAGGAGCTTACGATACACAATTTCTTCCTCAAAATGTACTGGATGCAATTGAACAGGGTGCAGCAAAAGAAATAGACCTGATGATTGGAAGTAACAAGCACGACGGGCGATTACCATCTATTATTCTTCCCGCTCCTAAATGGCTGATGACACGCCTTTTCAATTTCATGATTCGCGGAATGATTGGCAAAAGCAAACAGGAAAGAAAAATGCTTGAAAAAAAATACCAGAAACTGATGCCGGATGCCAGTAACTTAAAAATTCAGGAGCAAATTCAGACCGATGCACTTTATAGAATGCGCTCCATAAGTGCTGCTGAAAAACAAAGTATGCAACCCGACAAAGGAAACACATTCATGTATGATTTTAATTGGGAATCGCCTGCTTTTGATGGTGAGTTAGGTGCCATTCATGGTCTAGAAATTCCGTTTGTTTTCAATAACCTGGAAAAGGTGAAAAAACTGGTAGGCGATTTAAAGAACGCACAGCCACTTGCAGACGTGATGAACGAGGCTTGGGTCTCATTTGCACGCACAGGTATTCCATCTTGTAAAAATCTTCCGGAATGGAAACCTTACAATATTCATGAAAGGGCAACCATGATTTTTGATAACGAATGCCGGTTGATAAATGACCCTGATGGAGAACGCCGAAAAATTTGGGAGGAGCAGAAATGATGCAACCCCCGACTATTATTTAAAATCAATAACCTTTTTACTTGCCGAACCGAGGATGAAACCGCGCCAAAGTATCCCGCAAATAACCGCGGTCAAGATGGGTGTAAATCTCCGTAGTAGTGATGCTTGCATGTCCCAGCATTTCCTGAACGGCACGCAAATCGGCACCGGCAATTACCAGGTGCGTGGCGAATGAATGCCTCAATAAATGGGGGTGTATTTTCTTTTTGATGCCTGCTTTTTCAGCAAGCGCCTTCAGCATCGTGAAGATCATTACGCGGGATAAACCACTGCCCCTGCGGTTCAGAAAAAGCACATCTTCTTCCCCTTGTTTTATGGTTATTAAAAATGGGCGCACATGGTTTTTATAGAGGTTGATTTGCGTGATTGCCTTTTCCCCGATGGGCACCAAACGTTCCTTGTTTCCTTTGCCCGTAACTTTTATAAAACCAATGTCGAGGTAAAGATTGGAAATCAATAATCCGGTGAGTTCACTCACGCGCAACCCGCAGCTGTAAAGGGTTTCAATGATTGCACGGTTTCTCTGTCCTTCAGCCGTACTGTGGTCAATGGTGTTCATAAGCAAGTCTATTTCTTCCACCGAAAGAAAGTCGGGCAGCTTGCGGCTTAGCTTCGGAGACTGCAATAATTCAGAAGGATCGGCAGCAATTATTTCCTCCAAAAACAAGTACCTGAAAAAAGCCTTTATGCCGCTGATGAAACGCGCCTGAGATGCGGCGGCAAACTGCTTATCATGCAGCGTAATCAGAAAGTCCTGAAGGTGCGATATACGGATGTCGGGCAGGGAAAGCGGAGGCTGCTGTTTGGATGCATATTCCATTAGCAAATCCACATCGTGCAGGTAAGCATCAATGGTGTTTTCGGAGGCTCTTTTTTCGAGCAGCAGAAAAGATTTAAAACCCTTTAAGTAAGCACTCCACACGGCGTTTTGTTTTTGTTGAATTGAGGAAGTAAAGTTCGCGCTGTTACTTTGTTTTCGTAAAAAAATGAAGATGCTACGCTACGCGATAATAAACGGACCAAACCTAAACCTCACCGGGGAGCGCGAACCGGACGTTTATGGAACCCTTTCTTTTGAAGATGCGATGATGGAGTGGGAAGACCGTTTCAGGGAGGTGGCCATGCTGATTTATTTACAGAGTAATATAGAAGGAGAATTAGTCAGCATGTTACAAGCCTGCAACAAAAAATTTGATGGAATCATCCTGAACGCCGGCGCTTATTCCCACACGAGTATTGCATTGGGAGATGCCATCCGCGCCATCAAAACACCCGTTCTGGAAGTCCACTTATCGAATGTGTATGGGCGGGAGGAGTACCGCAAAAATTCCTTTATTGCTGCGGCTTGCATCGGCACTATTTCCGGATTGGGATTGATGGGTTATGAGCTGGCGCTGGAATATTTTATCGACAAAAAACTAAACCCGAAACCCTCTTAAAAAAGTCCCGGTGTCGATTTTCTTTTTTCCTTCCTGCTGCAATTCTTTCAGGTAAATAAACCCATTGCTCGCTGCAAAACGCAGGAAAGTTTTGCCATCGGTTTCAAAGTTTCCGGCAGGAATTTTTGTTTCCGTTTCATCTGCCTGCACGGAAAATATCTTAACAACCTTTCCCTGCAAAACCGCTTGGGCAGCGGGATACGGAGACAAACCTTTCACCTGGTTTTCAATATTTTTCACCGGTTGGTTCCAGTCTATCAGCGTGTGTTCCTTAAATATCTTTGGCGCATGTTGTAGCTCCGTTTCCTCAATCTCAGTTTGCGGCTTTTCGGAAATATTGTTTGCCATTATGCCCTGTAGCGTCTCTACAATTAATGCAGCTCCTGCCTCCATAAGTTTATCGTGCAACGTTCCGGCATTGTCTTCCGGGGTTATTTCTGTTTCATTTTGGAGGAGAATATTGCCCGTGTCAATGGCATGTTGCAGGCGGAAAGTAGTAACACCCGTTTTTGTTTCGCCATTTATGATGGCCCAATTAATGGGCGCCGCGCCGCGGTATTGAGGCAGTAAACTTGCGTGCACATTTATCGTTCCCAGGGGCGGCATATTCCAAACCACTTCCGGCAACATACGGAACGCCACCACCACTTGCACATCGGCATTATAAGCCTTCAGTTCCTCTAGGAAATCAGGTGCTTTCAGCTTAGGTGGCTGCAATACCGGAAGCTGATTTTGCTTAGCGAAAACCTTAACCGCAGATTCCTGCATTTGCATGCCGCGACCGGCAGGTTTATCAGGAGAAGTTACTACTGCGACTATATTAAAACCTGCGTCTAACAAGGCTTTCAGCGAAGCAACGGCAAATTGCGGGGTGCCTAAAAAGATGATGCGGGGTGAGGCAATTGGTTTCATGACAGGCAAAAAATGGATGATGAAAAGAAGAAACAGAACTTTAAGGGCGGCAAAACTAATCCTGCCGGTTAAACCATTTATCATGCAGCAAGTCAAACCATTCCTTTGATTCCCAATAATTCCATTGAAAACATACCTGACGATGCGGAACTGCTATTACTTTTTCTTGCAGAGAGCACCCGTGAACGGGCCTTTACAAACATCATCCGCAAATACCAGCAACGGCTTTACCGGCACATTCGCACGTTAGTAATCAGCCATGATGATGCGGATGATGTGCTCCAGAATGTGTTCATCAAAATGTGGAAAAACCTGGGTGCATTCCGGCAAGATTCGGAGCTGTTTACCTGGCTTTATCGCATTGCCACAAATGAATCACTCACTTTTTTGCAGCAACAGAAAAAGCGCCAACATGTGTCTCTAAGCAATGATGAAAATGGCTTTGCAGAAAAGCTGGAAGCGGAAAAAGAATTTGATGCAAACAAGCTGGAATGGCGCCTCCAGCAAGCGATTCAGAGATTACCGGAGAAGCAAAGGATTGTTTTTTCGCTGCGCTATTATGAAGAGATGCCGTACCATACGATGGCTGCCGTGCTCGATACTTCCGAAGGAGCACTTAAAGCATCTTATCATCACGCCGTCAAAAAAGTGGAGCAATTCATCATCAGCCATTAAACTCCTTTTCAAAAAAACAGTCTTAGAAACACCACCCCATGCAAAAGCCAACTGAAATAAGAGCAGAACTTGAAAGCCTTGCCCCGCGCTTATCACAACCATTGGGCAACCCCCCTTTTCAAATACCGGAAGATTATTTTCTGGCCAATCCGCTGCACATTCTGGCGCGGGTTCAATCAGCATCTGCAACAGAAAACACCGAAGCGGATTATTTTAAAACACTCCCTGAAAGAATTCTTGAAAAAGCGAAAAAAGAAAAACCGGTTTCCCGAAAAGTTTTTGATTTCCGCAATGCTACCTGGCAATTAGCCGCTGCTGCTTTGGTGTTACTAATGCTGGGTGCCGTTGTTTTCGGTGTGTTTCAAAAGCCTTCTGTGCATCAACAACTCGCTTCTCTTGAAAAAGAAACCGTGCTGCATTATATCCACAATCACCTTGATGAATTTGATACAGAACTGCTGGAGAACAGCATCAAACTACCTGCAACCAAAACCATTCTTTCAACCAACCAAATAAGCGACGATGAAATCAGTGAATACCTCAGTGAAAACGGCTGGCAATAAGCCCCAAAACAACTTTATGAACAACAGAACACCATTTATTAAACCCCTGATAACCGCGCTGCTATTGTGTTTCAGCATAACAGGATTTGCGCAAAACGGTTCCTTCAGCAGAGACAACATGAGGAACAACGGAGAAAGAGTGAAAGCCGTGAAGATTGCATTTATCACCTCTAAACTGGAATTAACCGCCAAACAAAGTGAACAGTTCTGGGTGATTTACAACAATTACGAAGAGGATTTAAAGAAGATCCGGCAACAATATTCTTCATCCCCATCTGGCAAAAGCACTATCCTTTCTGATGCAGAAGCCATGAGCACCGTAGAAGATAACCTTGACTTTCAGGAAGCCGTGATCGGGCTGAAAAGAAAGTATAACAGCAGCTTTTTAAAAGTGATTTCGCCGCAACAATTATCTGCGCTTTATGCCACCGAAAGGGAGTTTAAAGAAATGCTTTTGAAGCGGTTGCAACAACGCAGGAACCGGCGCGGACAATAGTTTTTTCAGAGGCGGGCAATTGCTTTCTGCACGTCATGGTAAAAGAGGAATTGCCAGTCTTGCTGTTTCCCTTCTTCAGCATATTGTTCCCGCAGGTGCATGGCTTTTTTGCCGTCAAAATCATACTTGGCTACGTACTTTATTTTCATTTGCTTGAGCTGGGGCGCTTCATCTCCGCCAAAAAAAATCTTGTCTTTGCCATCATCAATCAGGAACACGATGTGGTTTTGCGAATGCCCGCCGGAATGCATAAAGCGGATGTAACCATCAATCATTCCCTCTTCGCCATCCAGCCATTTCACCTGCTGAGATTCCAGAAGCGGATGCAGTTCTTCAGGGATGAAAGAAGGTTTGCCAATGCGCAGCGCATCATCCATTTCAGGGCGGTAAATAAAATAGTCGGCGTTGGGCAAAGCGGGTTGAATGGTGCCGTTATTTGGGTGTTTCCGGGTCGTGCCGCCAGCGTGGTCTTTGTGTAAATGCGAAAGCAGCACCTTGGTTACATCTTCCGGCTCATAACCCACATGCCGCAGGTTGTTGTGCAGTTGCATCTCGCCATTATCGCCATTAAATCCTAAGCCGGTATCCAGTAACAACACGTCCTTTTCAGTAATCACCAAAAAAGGCTGCACTTCCACCAGCAAAGAGCCTGTGGGGCGGTCGTTCAGCGCATCTTTCGCTTCATTAAAAGGCTGGAAAATCTTGTCGTGCCCAATGGTGAACACGCCTTCGGAAAGGGGGAAAACAGAAGCCATAATTTTTGAGGAAAAAGTTAGCGGATCATCACCTGTCTGTCGGCATCCAGGCGAATTAAAATGAAAATCAGAATGCTGAAAGAGAGTAACGACGAGCCACCATAACTAAGTAGCGGCAGCGTGATGCCAATCACCGGCGCAAGGCCTATAGTCATGTTGATATTGATAGCAAAATGGAAGAATAAAATACTGGCAACGCAGTAACCATAAATGCGGCTGAACGCAGACCGTTGCCGCTCCGCAAGAAACAAAATGCGCAGCATCAAACCGATGTATAAAAACACCAGCACCCCGCTTCCCACAAAGCCAAACTGCTCGCCCACGGCGCAGAAAATAAAGTCCGTGTTCTGCTCCGGCACAAAGTCGTTCTTAGTGGATGTGCCGTTTAGGAAACCTTTGCCGATTAAGCCGCCTGAGCCAATGGCAATTTTGGATTGCGTGACGTTGTAGTCAGAAGCATTGGTTTTGTGTCCGCTTTCATCATAGTCCACATCTTCAGGCAAAAAACTCTTTGGCACTTCTTGCCCGAGCATGGAATAAATACGGTCAATCTGATAGCTTTTCAGCACGTTCTTAAACACAAAAGGCACAGCAAATTGCGAGAAACCAATACATACAGCCCAGGTGCCAAGGAGTACAATTTTAGTGAGGTGGTCGCGCTTCAGTTGCCTGCGGATTAGCACGCCAATTAAAACAGCAAGACCGGTGATGATGTAAAACAAAACGGAAGCATCAACAAGCAGTGTAGCAAGCGTCAGGATGATGGTAGAAATACCGATGATCAGCACCAGATTTGGCAAGCCTTCGCGGTACATCACGAGGAAGAAAGAGAGATAAACCAATGCCAGCCCTGTTTCATCCTGGAGAATAATAATGGCGCACGGAACCAGCGCAAAAGCAGCGCCTATCAGCCGGTGTTTCAGTGTTTTAAAATTGGTTTCCTGCAAGGATAAATACTTGGCAAGCGCAAGCGAAGTGAAGATCTTACAAACCTCCCCCGGCTGAAACTTAAACCCGCCCACACCCAGCCAGGAATGCGAGCCTTTCATTGCGCTTCCGGCAAAAACAGTAATGACAAGCAAGGCAATGCCAATAGTGTAAGAAAGAAAAGCAAAGGAGGAGAAAAACTTGCTGTCGGTGAGGATGATTAAAAGCCCGACGAAGAGGGAAATGCCCAGCCAGGTCGCCTGTTTCATGTGGCTCTTCGACATCATGAAAATGGAGGGGTCGGTGCTGCGGTATTCTACCGAAAAAACAGTGAGTAACCCCACAAAAACAAGGGTGAGATAAAGCAGCATCGTAACGCCGTCTATCCTCTGGAAAATGTTTCTCTTGTCGGTACTCAATGTTTTCTGTTTTTTGGAAAGTGGAATTCTCCCGGCTAATTTATTTTTTGGAAAGACTGTTTAGCCACCGGAAATACCGGATAGAATCGCGTGCTCTTAAGGTGCTGTCTTCAAAACGTTCGCGCTCCAGCCGCCTAGCCAGTCTCCATTGGTCTTTCGCTCTTGCGGCGCTGTCTATCTCATCAATGTATGGATTAACGAGGTTGGCTTTGTAGAGTCTTTCTTCAAGGTGTTTGCGGTTTGGAGCGATCGTGTCGGTAAGGTATTTTTCAATCATCAGGCTTGCTACGGGACCCGCCCAGGTAGCACCATACCCCGCATTTTCAACCACTACCGCAATGGCAATTTTAGGGTTCACGCGCGGCGCAAAGGCTACGAAAACCGAATGGTCTTTCATCTTTTTGGCAACACCGTTTACTACCGCTTTGTTTTCCACCGTTCCGGTTTTGGCGCATATTTCAATGCCGGGAAGTTGCGCTACCCTGCCCGTTCCTTTGTCCACCACATCCTGCATTCCTAAGCCTACGATCGAAAAAACAGTGTCCGGAATGTGCGTCACTTTATGCTGCAGTTTATAAGGCTTTAGCAGCGTGTCGTTTGCGTTGTTATCAATTGATTTTACAAAGTGCGGCGTGTAATAAAACCCGTGATTCGCGATAATGCACATGGCGTTTGCAAGTTGCACCGGTGTCAGTGCAATCTCCCCTTGTCCCATCCCGACAAACAGCATGGTGCAGGAATTCCAGGAGCCGTTGTACATGCGGTTGTAAAGATTCGTGTCGGGCAAAATGCCATTCCCTTCATAAGGAATATCAACGCCGGTGGGATGCCCAAAGCCGAAATTGTAACAGTAGTCGTGCCAGTTCTCCACGCCATTTTTCACGTTGCCAAATCGCTTTGCATCTACCGCCAGGCGCAGGATATGGACGAAATAGGCATTGCAGGAATTGGCAAGCGCAAGGCGCAGATTTGCTGCGTGGCCTCCGCCGGAGTGCGTGCATCCAATCCTTCTCCCGCAGGAATAATAACCGCCGCCGCAGGGATAACCGAAGGATGGGGTGATGGCGCCCACGTCCAAAGCAATCAATGCCGTCATGGGTTTCATGGCGCTGCCGGGCGGGTAAGATGCCTGCGTGGCGCGGTTTAGCATGGGGTGTTTCACATCGCGGTAAAGCGCCGTGAAATTGCGCGAGCGGTTTCTTCCTTTCAATAAATTAGGGTCGTAACTCGGAGCGCTCACCATGGCAATAATGCCGCCCGTGCGCGGATCAATCGCTACCACGCTGCCTATTTTATTTACCATCAGCTTCTCGGCATAATCCTGCAAAGCCGCGTCCATGTACAGTTGCAGACTGTGCCCGGCAATTGCCTGCGTATCCAGAGAACCCCTTTTGTAAGATTCTCGTGGGCGGTTAAAATTGTCGCGCTCGAAATAATAAACACCGCGCTGCCCGCGAAGCACTTCTTCATAACTGCTTTCAAGCCCCGACATGCCGGTGTAGTCACCTTGCCGGTAAGTAGCGTACCGTTCCCGCTTCAACATGCCCGGGGAAACTTCGCCAATGTAACCGAGCGTGATGCCGGCAATGCCATTTGTGTAGTCGCGGATGTGGCGCTCCAGCATTTCAAACCCGCTGAAGAGGTACATGTTTTCCTGGAAGCGCGCTTGCTGCCCTGGCGTGAGTTCTTCAATAAAAGTTCCCTGGCGCACAGGGCCGTTCATGAGGCGGGTGCGGGCAAGCAGTTTTTCAAACTTTTCGGTCGTGATGGAAAGCGCCTGGCAAAGCTGCTGTGTGTCAAGCGTGGCGCTCACTTTTGAGGGCGTAACCATGAGGTCATACACCACCTGATTATAGACAATGGTTTTCCCCTGCCGATCCTGAATGATGCCGCGCGGGGGGTACACAACTTTCCGGTAAATGGCAATATCGTTCGCCATCACCTTGTATTTATCTTCCACTATTTGCAGAAAAAACAACCGGCTTAACACAAGGATAGCGGTGCTTACAAAAATGAAACGGATGACGAACAAACGCGGATTTGCCGCAATGGACATGGGATTTTTCGGGGGGGTTTAGAGGGGCAAATTTAGGGCTGGAAAGAGTGGAGTTAATAGGTAAGCTTAATTCAATTCTTTTAGGATGGGAAATTTCAATTATCAAGCCAGAATGCCCATTGCACATTCATTCCTAAAAAAATTATTATGCCTGCATTTTTCATTGTTAGTCAAAAGGCACAGGAAAAAAAGTTGCATCGCAGCAGGAAAATCAGCCAAAAAAATAATTCTCAAATGCTCTTCATCTCACTTCGTTAAATCTTCTCCCCTCACATCCTCCTGCTCTCCTCCACCACACTTTCATGGCGTTGCAATTCCATCTTCTTCCCGAAAAAATACCGGAACCCGAGAGATACATTTTGGGTGGCAAACTGCATGGTAGATTCTGTGCGCACACCATTCCAGTTGTTCACAGGCGTGTAGCTGTAAATGCCAAACGGGTCGTTCAGTTCAAGGCTGATTGTGGCAGTGTCTTTCCAGATTTTTTTAGCGATGGTTCCGTTCATCCATTGGTTGGGTCCGTTCCGCTCCGTAAGGCTTTGCAAATCGCCGGTGTTGAAGAGATAGAACGTGAAAAGGCTCCAGCTTTTGTAATTGAATTGATTGGTGAGGCTGATGCTTTGCCCGATGGACTTTGAGAGCAACTGATTATTGGAATCCTGATAGCGGTTGAAATAAAAATTGTAAGCAGCGGTGAGTGTCCACCAGTTTGTTACTTCCTGATTGTAAGTGGCGGAGAAGTGCGCATTGTGTTTGTTGGAAAGGTTTACGAGCAGCGTATGCACCGCATTATAAGCGGAATCAAAGGAAATAATGGGGTTAATGATATCGCTTACACGCGCGTAACTCAGTTCCGTAAAAAGTTTGTTCTTGAAGTTGTGTTTCAGCGCAAAAGCGTAACGATATTCAGGAAGCAAATTCGGGTTGCCGGATGATAATGTGTATTGAGAAAGATAGAAAACAAACGGGTTCAAATCTTTGTAAGAAGGTCGCTCAATGCGCCGCCCGGCGTTGATTTCGAAGGAATGCGCATCGTTCAGTTTGTAGCTCACAAAAGCAGTGGGAAACAAAGAAATGAAGGAGCGGTCAAACTGCTGATTATGCACCTGCTGAATGCCGTGAATGTTGGTTTGCTCTGCCCGCAAGCCAAGCTGCGCCTGCCATTTTTTTGAAAGCTTTTTAGAAAGGCTTAAGTAAGCAGCGTTTATGTTTTCGCGGTAACGGTAATTGTTGGTGCGGGTGGTGTCCTGTATCCAGGCGTTGTTTTGGAAAATGCTGTAAAGCGCATCGGTTTCATTGTTTAGGAAACTGCTTTTGATGCCTGACTCTATTTTGAAATCGCTCTTAAAACTGCCTTCATAATCGGCTTTGGCAACATACACATTTATTGCCAGCGGGAAGCTGATGTTGAGCGCCAGTCCATTTGCCAGTTCCTTTCCCTGCTCGTCATAATTGCGGCTTATTAAATGCTGCCCTTCCTTTTGATTCCACCATAAATAATTGCCTTCAGCGGTAAAAGTTTGGTTTTTAGAAGGCTTGTATGTGGCAAATAAATTTCCGCGAAAGCGCCTGCGGATGAAGCCTCTGTTATTCTCAGAACTGTTGAAAATAGTGGACGCCGCCGCATAATCATCCAGGTTTGTTTTGGTGTCGCCTTTTTCTTTGTTTGGATGATACACTCCCTGAAAGCTGCCGCCAACAACGGTTTTATCATTCACTGCATACTCGCCGCCGCCATTCAGATCATAGTCTTCAAAGGTTTCCTTCCTGAAAATGTTTTGAAAAGAAGAAGTAGTAGCCGTGTTGGTTTTGGTGGTTTGGTTTAAGAAACCGGTGGCGTGCAAATAACCTGCGTTTGCAAAAAGCGTAAGCCGGTCGGTTTTATAATTTAGGTTGGCATTTTCATGGGTGTTGGCATAAACGCCTTGTCCGTAAGAGGCGGAGATGCTTCCGTTCGTTCCTGCTTTTTTATTTTTTCTCGTCTGTATGTTGATGATTCCCGCCACCCCTTCAGCATCGTATTTAGCGCCGGGTTGGTTAATCAGTTCCAGTTGCGCCACTTCTTCTGCTGATAAATTTTTGAGGTAATTAATCAAGTCTTCGCCCGATAAATAAGTCTGCCGGTCGTTCATCATCACCAGTACGCCTTTGCCATTCATGGAGATATTGCCATTGCCATCCACCGTTACGCCGGGCGCTCGTCTCAACAAGTCCAAAACATTGTTTCCCTGAGAAATTGTAGCGGCTTCAAAGTTCACCGTCATTTTGCCGAGACTTGTTTGGATGGTGGGCGCTTTGCTTTTCACCACAATTTCCTGTAGCGTTGTTTCATTTTTTTGAAGGATGATTTCAATGCCGGTTAATCCATTGCCGATTGCCTGAAAAGCATGTTGATAACCAATTGCGGAAATATCCAGAAGGTATGCTTCGCTTTTTATTTGGGAGAAAATAAAACTGCCGTCGGCACTGGTAATAACTGATTGCAACCAGGATGAATCCGCCGCATGAAGCAGAGAAACCGTTGCTTCCGAAATAGATTGTTGAAGATAGTTTTTTACGCGGCCGTTGATGGAAATGGTTTGTGCTTTTGCAGAAGCAACCAAAGCAATCATCAAAAAAAAGGAAAGAAGCTTTTGCATGGCTTGTTAGTTTTAGGGAGTGATTTACAAACCTACCAAAACCATTGTCTATAAAATGAAAAACCACCCCAGCATTGCTGCCGGAGCGGTTCATCAAAAAACAATCTTTAAAAGGCTTTACTTAATGCCCAGTTTCGCTTTCACCAAAGGGAGAATATCGTCTGTTGGCTTTGCGTATAATAATGTTCCAACGCTGGCATCAAACACGTAATCGTAGTTCTGCTCTTTGGCTACCTCTTTAATGGCTTTGTCGGCTTTTTCAAGAATGGGAGAAAGCAATTCTTCCCGCTTTTTGGCAACTTTATCTTGAGCGCTTTGCTGCGTGCTTTCCATGCGGGTTTGCAGGTCCACAAGTTCTTTTTGTTTCACTTCACGCACGGCATCGGTCATTGTTTTTTCAGCACTCTGGTATTCCTGACCCTTTTTTTGGTATTCTTTGCCCATCGTTTCCAGTTGCTCCTGAAAGGATTTGGCATAAGCCTGAAGGTCGCCGTCGGCTTTCTTGTAATCGGGCATTACTTCCAGCAAAGCGCGGGAATCTACATATCCGAATTTGGTGGTTTGGGCAATAGCTGCGGTAGTGATTAAAATACTACCGAGGAAAAGCAAAAAGGTTTTTTTCATTTTTAAAATTGATTGATTTTTATGTGGTTTGCAAAGTAAATGCCAATCGCGGCTGTTTCCAAGAATGGTTATTTAACGCCGAGGTTTTTTAACACATCGTCGCTCTTATCGAGCTTCGGGTCGGCATAAAAAAGCGTGACGCCACCGGCTTTATCCAGCACCACTTCATAACCTTTTTGCTGCGCGTATTTCTGCACGGCGGTAAACACTCTGTCCTGCACCGGCTTCACTAATTGCTGTCTTTTTTTAAAGAGGTCGCCTTCGTAACCAAAGCGTTGCTTCTGCAAGTCTTTAGCGGTTTTTTCTTTGGCTACAATTTCATCTTCCCGCTTTTTGCGCACTTCATCGCTTAGCATGGCGCGCTCTGCCTGATAGCTTTTATAAAGCCTGTCCACCTCTTGCATCTGGTTGTCGATTTCCGTTTGCCAGGTTTTGCTAACGTTGTCGAGCGCGGTTTGGGCAGCACCGTAGTCCGTCATTTTTTCAAGGATGTATTTAGAGTCGATAATGCAAAAACGCTGCGCAAAACCGACAGTAGCAAGTGTTGCAAAAAGGAAGCTTAAAAAGAGGCGTTTCATACGATTGTTTGTTTTAGAAGAAGGTGTTTGTTTTTTAAAAAATGATTAATCCGGTTCAAAGCCCAGCATGAAGGTGAACTTAGAAATATCGCGGAAGGAGGTGATGCCCGCTGCTTTGTTGTACCTGTCGAAACCAAGGCCATAATCAAGCCCCAGCAAGCCAAACATGGGCAGGAACACCCGGACGCCAATGCCTGCATCGCGGTTTAGTTTAAACGGATTGTATTGCTTAAAGTTGTCCCAGGCATTGGCAGCATCTACAAACAGTAAACCATAAATCGTGGAAGTAGGGCTCAATGAAAATGGGTAGCGAATCTCCGCCGTGTATTTATTGAAGATGGTGGCATTGCGCGCATAAATTTCATAGCCGCGCTGAGAAATTACATCCCTGCCAATAAATGCCTGCTGCCCCGATAATCCATCGCCGCCAAGCTGGAAACGTTCAAACGGAGAGAAGCCGATGTTTGGATTGTAGTACCCCAGAAAGCCGTATTTCGTCGCAATCTTCAGCACAAATTTGCCAGTAATGTTTTTATACCATTCTGCTTTGAAACGATACTTGTGATACTCAATGAGTTTATACTTTTCAGAAGAAGGCGTAGCATCGCTGTAATCCTTGCCTGATAAGCCGCTCCATGGAGGCGTGAACTGGAAAATGAATTCAAAATTGGAACCGTTCCGGGGATAAAGCGGCTGGTCGACAGTGTAGCGTGACAACACAATTTTAATGTTCAGGTTATCGCTGTTTCCGTTGCTAAAATTTTCAATCAGCGGATAGTCTTTCAACCGGTAATCCTGCAGGTTTATGCCGGTGGTAAGTAAAAAGTTATCGTCAGGCCATTTCAATCTTCTGCTTAAGGAAACACCCCCGCCAAGCAATCTTAAATAAGAAGAGCTCGGGTCGCCGGTCACGCTGATGCCTGTGCCGCCTGAATATTTACTGTAAACAAAACTGGTGGTAAGTGCATTCGGTTTTTTGCCTCCAAGCCATGGTTCGGTAAAAGAGAAATTGAAGGAGTTGTAAAACGCACCGTTCGACTGGTAATTAATGGAGAATTTCTGACCGTCGCCAATAGGCAAAGGATCCCAGTTTTTTGGGTGAAAAACATTGCGCAGCGAAAAGTTATTGAACGTGATGCCCACATTTCCATAAAAGCGTACGCCGCCGCCAAAGCCTGCTGAAAGCTGCAACTGATCGCTTGATTTTTCAACCACACCATATTCAATGTCCACCGTTCCATCTTCCTGATTTGGTTTGGGCACAATGGAAATCTTTTCCTGATCAAAAAAGCCAAGGTTGGCAATTTGCCTTTGGGAGCGGATGATGTCGGTGCGGCTGAATTTATTTCCGGGCAGGGTGAATAATTCGCGGCGGATAACGTGTTCGTTCGTGCGGTCGTTTCCGGTAATGGTGATGTTTTTAATTGTAGCCTGCGGACCTTCCGTTATCACCATTTCATAATTAATGGTATCATCCACCACAGAAGCTTCACGCGGATCGACGCGGAAAAACAAATACCCGTCGTCCATGTACAGACTGCTCACGTCTTCACCGCCATTCGGATTAACCAACACGCCCAGGCGGCTTTCCAGCAAACCCTGATTGTAGATATCGCCTTTTTTGATGCCGAGAATCTGAGTGAGTTGCGCATCACTGTATTTGGTGTTTCCGCGCCATTGTATATCCCCGAAATGGTATCGTTTTCCTTCCCTAACCTTTAGTTCAATATTGATGTTGCCGCCTTCGGTTGTATAAACTGTATCCTCTTCAATTGCTGCATCGCGATAGCCCAGTGTGTTGTAATATTCTACCAATCCCTGTTTATCCTCATTGTATTTCTGCTCATTAAATTTTGAAGAGGAAAGAATGGTGGCAACACGGAAATAAGGATCCAGCACATCAAGGGTTTTGGACGGTGAAAGGAACCCAAAGTTTTTCACGTACGCACCAAAAGTGATTCTATCGCTGGGATAAACGGTTTCTGCATCCGCACGATGGAACGTAAGCCTCGGCATTTCCTTGGTGCCTCTGAAAGTGCGTTTCAACCTGGAATCCGTAGCCTGTGTGTTGCCTGCAATGTTTATTTGGTTGATGCGGGTTTTGGTTCCCTTATCAATATCGAAAGTGAGGATTACGGAATTTGCAACCACAGTGTCCTTTCGTTCTGAAACGCTCACAGTTACGTTTCCAAAACCTTTATCCACGAAATATTTTTTGATCCGGTTTACGGCGTCTTGTTTAATAGCGTCGGTAACGACTTTGTTTTTTACAAGATTTACTTTATCATTCAGTTCTGTTGCTTCCCCTTTTTTAATACCCTTAAAATTCTTTTTGCTCAGCCTTGGGCGTTCTTCAATGTGAATGTCGAGGAACACTTTGTCGCCAATTACTTTCGTGATAGAGATGGAAATGTCAGAAAACAAATCCTGCTTCCACAAATTGCGGATGGCTTTTGCAATGCTTTCATCATGCGGCAAACGCACTTTGGAGCCAATGGTTAAACCGGTTACGGCAAGCAATAAATCTTCGTCTAAAAATTTATTTCCGGAAACGGTGATGCCGCCAATTTCATATTCCTGCGGACGATTGGGAGTTGCTGCGGCGCCCTGCAATCTGCTTCCTGAATTGGAACGCGGATCATTAATCTGGGCAAAGGAATTTGGAGCAATTTGCATGAATAACACAAACAAAATGCTGGTAAGCAGGGCGTGTTTATACATGCTGCGGTGCGGACTTTTGGATTTGTTCACTGGTTTTGCCAAATCGGCGTTCGCGTTGCTGATAATCAAGCAGCGCTTCAATTAAATGTTGTTTGCGGAAATCAGGCCAGTGCACATTTGTAAAATAGAGTTCAGCGTAAGCAAGCTGGTATAAAAGGAAGTTCGAAATCCGGTGTTCCCCGCTTGTTCTGATCATCAGTTCAGGCTCCGGCATCGAGGCTGTGTTCAGGTATTTTGAGAAAAGCGCCTCATCAATTTCTGAAGGTTTGATGCTGCCTTTAATGGCTTCGTCAGCCAGTCTTCTCGCGGCTTCTGCAATTTCCCAGCGGGCGCTGTAGCTCAGTGCAAGAACAAGGTGTACGCCGTTATTTTCAGCCGTCATTTCCATGGCTTCGTGCAGTTCCTGCTGGCAAATTTGAGGCAGGCTTTGAATGTCGCCAATCATCAGGAGTTTCACGTTTTTCTGTTTCAGTTCTTCGGCTTCTTTCCGGATGGTGTTCACCAGCAATTCCATCAGCGCATTCACTTCTCCCTGCGGCCGCTTCCAGTTTTCTGTTGAAAAAGCGTAGAGCGATAAGTAAGAGATCCCAATTTCGCCGCAGGCATTTACAATATCGCGAACGCTTAAAACGCCTTCATGATGTCCAAACACTCTGTTTTCGCCACGTTCCTGCGCCCAGCGTCCATTACCATCCATAATGATGGCAACATGCTTCGGAAGCCGCTCCCGATCCAGTGCCTGTAAACTATCCATGCTTAAAAAAAGAAAATGCCCTTTTAGAAAAGTGGGCAGGTGTACAAAAATAGAAGGTTGCTTTTCCCTGCCAACAAATACAAGTAGATTTATCGGATTTTTAACTGCAACTTTTTCTTTTCAAAAAACAATTCATAAACGTTAGGTACTCCCAGATTTTTAATTACTTCGCAGCCTTATGATAACAAACCTTAGCAGTCAGCATTCCATCCTTTGCGAATGGATAAGGGAAATACGCGACACCGAAGTGCAGGCAGACAGAATGCGCTTTCGCAGAAACATGGAACGAATCGGTGAAATAGCTGCTTATGAAATCAGCAAAACACTTTCTTACACACCGTTAGAAGTTACAACGCCAATGGGTGAAGCGCCTTGTTCTATATTGTCTCACCAACCTGTGCTTGCAACTATTTTAAGAGCAGGAATGCCGTTGCACCAGGGCTTGCTTAATTATTTCGACAAGGCCGACAATGCATTTATTGCCGCCTACCGAAAGCACCACCGCGACGGAAGTTTTGAAATAAAACAGGAGTACGTAACCTCTCCAAACATTGATGGCAGACCGTTGATAATTGCAGACCCGATGATTGCCACAGGTGCTTCTTTAGTATTAGCTATTGAATTGCTTACTGAAACAGAAAAGCCCACTTCGCTTCATGTCGTGAGCGCTATTGCCTGCACCGTGGGGATTGAATTGGTAGCGCGAAAATTTCCTGAAGCCCGCATTTGGTGCGGCACTATTGATGATGAACTTACGGCACGCGGTTACATCGTTCCCGGATTAGGTGATGCAGGAGATTTATCTTACGGACCAAAACGTCAAAACTGATCCCAACCTTTGTTAGAAAAAAAATGTCTTTAGGTTGAAAGAAAAGTCCTTAATTTGGATGCCTGATTCTCTTTCTAATTAATTTTCAAAAAAACAACTTCTCCAGATGAAAAGAATATTACTCTGTGCAGGTGCCGCATGTTTGTTGATGCAGAATGTAAAAGCCCAGGACGCTCACTTCACGCAGTATTTTGCCTCTCCCCTAACGTTAAATCCCGCTCTTACCGGACTTACCCAATGTGACCTTCGCGTAGCTGCAAATTATCGCACGCAATGGGCAAGCGTTTCAAGCAATCCTTACATTACCGGTACAGTATCGTTTGATCTCGCAACGCTGAAAGATAAACTGAACAATGGTGATGCTTTAGGTGTTGGAATTATTGTCCTTTATGATAAGGCAGGAACGGGCGCTTTAACCAACACAACTGCGGGCGTTTCTTTGGCTTACCACAAAGCACTGGGCATCGAAAAGCAACACAACATTTCCCTGGGTGTGCAAGGCATGTTGGTTCAAAAAAGAATCGACTTCAGCAAGCTGCAATTTGAAGATCAGTTTGACAGAAACACCGGCATTGTTACAAACAATCAGACGGGCGAAAATATCAGTAATCAAGACCTTAATTATCCAGATTTTAATGTGGGCTTAATGTATAGCGGCAAGGTGAGTGACAATGCCACTGCTTATGCGGGTTTCTCCTGGTATCATCTCACCCAACCTCAAGAATCTTTTCTGAACACAATAGGTGGGCCTGGCGCTGATATCAAAATCAGTTCCCGCTACACCGGTTACCTCGGCGGATCTTTTAACCTTAATGAAAACACCGTGCTGTATGCCAGCGGCTTATATCAGCAACAGGCTAAAGCTTCTGAAGTGGTGCTTGGCGCGGCTGTTGGTTTTGTATTGAATCCCGGTTATGATGTTGATTATAAAAGAGGCACTATTCTTTACCTCGGTAGCTGGTGGAGATATGGTGATGCCATTGCGCCTTACATAGGTTTTGAATGGAGCAAAATGCAGCTCGGCATTTCTTACGATGTGAATGTTTCAAGCTTCACACCCGCAACAAATGGTAACGGTGCTTACGAAATATCATTGATCTACAACGGCTGTATCAACAAGCGTGAACGCGGACCGAAATACAATGTTTCCTGCCCGAAATTCTAAACAGAAAATTTCTTTTTTTGCGAAAGGCTGTTTCATACCGAAGCAGCCTTTCGTTTTTTTATAAGCCTTTTCCTTTGCTCACAAATGCATTGCCACGTATGCTGAAACGATAGGGAAGCATGGCATCATCTGCTGCATAAGCAACCCCTACTCTGGTGCCCGCAACAATGTTTGCTTCGGGAACAATTATGGCTTTGTCTTCAAGATAAATTTCGTTGCCTTGCAGGCTCGTTCCTGAATGTAAAGTTTTAATGCCGAGCGCTTCACTCACTACGCCCGGGCCGGCAGTTAATTGTGGCGTGAGCTTTTCTTTTTTTCTTCTTCGAAGCATCGTCTCAATGCCTTCCAAAGGTTCTATTCCTCTTATCAAAACTGCGTGTGGAATGCCTTCCGTGTTGGTAATGATGTTAAACAAATGATGGATGCCGTAACACAGATAAACATAGGCTACGCCACCCTCCTGAAACATTACTTCCGTACGTTTTGTCCGCCGGTTTCCAAAAGCATGTGAAGCCTTGTCTGCCGCCCCTGCATAGGCTTCTGTTTCAACAATAATACCCGACGTTTTCTCCCCGTCAAAACAAGTAACAAGCACTTTACCGAGTAACTCTTTGGCGATAGTTTCCACATCCGGACGCTGAAAAAATTCGGGGAGCATTTTCATGGTTCTAAATTAATGTGCGCCTTGCTTGATATGCTGTTTGCTACCTTGCTTCTTCATGAACGCCAAAGGAAAACTGATTTTAATTCCCGTGCCGATTACTGAAAATGCAGTGCACACCTTATCTCCCGAAGTGCTGGAAATCACGGCAGTTCTGAAACATTATTTTGTAGAAAACGCCCGTACTGCAAGAAGATTTTTGAGGCGTTTACATGCCAGTCTGGAGCTGGAGCCAATCCAATTTTCAGAAATTGATAAACACAACGGTGCCGATATTTCTTTGTTGAAAAAATGGCTGAAAGAAGGACTTGACGTTGGCGTTATGAGTGAATCAGGCTGCCCGGGCATTGCCGACCCAGGCGCGGTACTGACTAAGATTGCGCATGAGGTGAATGCAACCGTGGTTTCTCTTACAGGACCAAGCTCCATTTTACTTGCATTAATGGCTTCAGGGCTTAACGGACAGAGCTTTGCATTTGCCGGATACCTGCCCGTAAAGGAACCCGCAAAAAACCAGCGGATAAAGCAATTGGAAAACCATTCAGCCAAAGAAAACCAGACACAAATTTTGATTGAAACGCCGTACCGGAATAAACCAACCTTACAGGATTTGCTGAAAAACCTAAAACCGCAAACTGCGTTGTGCATCGCCTATAACCTTACCGGAAAAGATGCTTTCGTGAAAACAAAAAAGGTGAAAGAATGGCAACAAAAAATTCCGGAACTGGAGAAAATGCCTTGTGTTTTTTTGTTTCTTGCGTAGCTCATTTCACGCGTCTTCCTTTCCATTTATAAACACCGGCAAAACCCAGCAATCCTGCCAGCACGATGTAGCAAATGTGCAAAGGTTGTAAAAAAGGAAACCACAAAAGCTGTTTCTGTTTGTTGAAAAAATGAGCTACGGGAAGTAAGAAAAGCAATTCTGCCACCGTTTTCACAACAAGCATCAGCAACCCAATTTTCCACCAGAAAAAATCAGCGAAACCCAGAACGAAAAGCAATAGCAGCCACAGGTTTAAGCCATACACCAAAAGCAATGTTGCGGTGATTTTAGGGTCGTTATACTTGCCGCTTTTTGATGCCCAGCGGATGCGCTGATTCAGGAAACTTTTCCAGTCGGGCTGCGGAGCGGTGCGCACAATGGCACCGGCTGATTTAAGGCACGAAATCCTTTGCGGATAAGCCTTTTGCAATTTCATCATCAACAAAAAATCGTCGCCGGAAGCCAGATGATCTACGCCCGTATAACCATCAACGCTTAAAAAAGCTTCTTTGCTGAAAGCGAGGTTTGCCCCGTTACTCATGTTGCCCATTTTCAGCGCGTGCGTCGCCATGGTTATTCCCTGCATCGTCATGAAATCCAGCGACTGAAAGACTTGTACAAGTTTTGGTGCTGTTATAAAATCCACCGGTGCAATAATCATTACCGGATGTTGCTTTTCAAAAATGGAAGCTATTTCGCGCAACCAATTTTTGGGGGCAATGCAATCTGCATCAGTTGTGAGGATGAGTGCGCCTTTACTTTTCGAGATGCCAACAGTCAGCGCCTTCTTCTTGTAAGCATTCACGCTTTCTCCGCTCAAAAAATTTTCCAGCTTCAAGAGATGAACATTCGGTTGGGAAATGCGTTCCACAATCATTGCGGTTTCATCCTCTGAATGATCATCCACCACTATAATTTCAAAAAGATTTTCGGGGTAATTATTGGCGAGAATGGAATGAATGCAAGCCGCAATATTCTTTGCCTCATTCCTTGCGGGGATGACAATGGAGATAAACGTTTGCGGCTTAAAATCGCCGTCAGCAACAAATAACTTTTGCCTTTGCCAGCCGATTTTATACACGCCCATTAATGCCGCATAAGCAAGGATGAAAAACCAGGAAAGCAAAAGCAGAATCATGCTGAAAAAAAGAAACGAATCCTGCGAACTTATTGATTTGGGATGGGCTTTACCCGTCCCTTTGGTATGTCGCCCTTTCAGGGCTTCCACAAATGAGATTCATCTGTGCGGGATAGACTTCACTTTTGTTTCTTAGCGCGGTGCCATCGGGCGTTCCACAGCAACTGCCTTTTTTAATTTCTTAGATTTAGCCAAACTTCTATTCCCATGGAAACACCCACCAAATCAGCCTTAACCGGCGGCGCTTTTTTACTGCATCCATCCACTCCCGAAAACACATTTACACCCGAAGACCTGAATGAAGAGCAGCGCATGATTGCCCAACTCTGCGATGATTTTCTGGATAAAGAAGTGCTCCCGAAACTCCCTGAAATTGACGCGCAACAGGAAGTACTAATAATTTCGCTACTCGACAAAGCAGGCGCAACAGGCTTGCTGGGCGCGGCTTTCCCCGAAAAATATGGCGGACTGGGAAAGGATTTTGTTACCTCTACTTTAATAAATGAACACCTTGGCGGCGGACATTCTTTTGCGGTGGCTATGGCGGCACACAATGGCATCGGCTCGCTCCCCATTTTGTATTTCGGGACGGAGGCGCAAAAGGAAAAGTTTATTCCCAAACTGGCGAGCGGCGAAATGAAAGGGGCGTATGCACTCACCGAACCATCATCCGGATCAGACGCGCTGAGCGCCAAAACAAAAGCCACGCTTTCTGAAGACGGAAAACATTATCTCCTCAACGGACAAAAGGTTTGGATCACAAACGCAGGCTTCGCAGACGTGTTCACTGTGTTTGCAAAAATTAATGGCGAGCTATTCACAGCGTTTATTGTTGAGAAAGGCACGCCCGGATTGAGTCTTGGAGAAGAAGAACACAAAATGGGCATCAAAGGAAGCAGCACGCGTCAGGTGTTCTTTGAAGATTGCAATGTGCCGGTTGAAAACGTGCTGGGTGAAATCGGCAAAGGCCATGTCATCGCTTTCAACATCCTGAACATTGGCAGACTGAAACTTTGTGCTGCTACGCTTGGCGGCTCAAAACGCGCTTTGGACACCTCCATTCTTTACGCTAAAAGCCGCGAGCAATTCCATAAACCTATTGCTTCCTTCGGGGCTATAAAACATAAGCTGGCGCAAATGGCTATCCGCGTGATGGCTGCCGAAGCTGCACTTTACCGCACTGCTGCATGGATCGACGCAAAGGAAAATGAACTAAAACAAGCCGGAAAAAATGATGGCGAGGCATTGCTCGGCGCCGCCGAAGAGTTTGCCATTGAATGCGCACTGCTGAAAGTGATTGGCTCTGAATGCCTTGATTTTGTGGTGGATGAAGGTGTGCAAATCCACGGTGGAAACGGCTACATGGAAGACTACAATATTTCGCGCGCTTACCGCGACAGCCGCATCAACCGGATTTTTGAAGGCACCAATGAAATTAACCGTTTGCTGGTGCTGGATATGTACCTGAAACGCGCCATGAAAGGCAGACTTGACCTGATGACGCCTGCTATGAGCGTAGCCAAAGAACTCACCGGCATTCCTGATTTTACCACAGATGATTCACCTTTTGGTGCCGAACAAAAAGCCATTGCACAATTCAAAAAAGCCATCCTGATGATTGCGGGCGCAGCGGTGCAAAAACTGATGATGCAACTGGAAGCGCAACAGGAACTTTTGATGAACCTTGCCGACATGCTGTTGAAAACTTTTGAAGCCGAAAGCGTTTTACTGCGCGCTATGAAAATGAATACGCAAAACAATGCGAACGCTTCTTTCATGGCAGATGCTGCAACGGTTTTTATTCAGGATGCTGCGGATAGCCTGAACCATTTCGGGAAGACTGCCATCAATGCATTTGCCGAAGGCGATGAACAACGCATGATGCTGCTGGGGCTGAAAAGATTTACCAAAACCGGAAACACAAACACCGTTGCATTGCGCAGAAAAATTGCCGACCGGCTGATTGATGCCGGTAAATACTCCGTTTGATTTTTCATCAAAAAAAACTTTTAAAACACACACCACCAATGGCAAACAGCGCAGACCAAACCATCACTTTTAAAGAAGCAATTACCAAAGGATACACGTTTAAAAGCGATTCCATTTTATTAGGCAAAGCCATGCTGGACGGCGCTTTGATGCCTGACGTTCCTATTTCGCTTCCCTTAAAAACAATGAACCGCCACGGCTTAATAAGCGGCGCTACCGGAACCGGAAAAACCAAAACACTGCAGGTGCTTGCGGAAGGATTGAGCAATGCAAGTGTGCCCGTGTTGCTGATGGATATTAAAGGCGACCTGAGTGGCATTGCGGCAGCAGGCGCGCCAAACGAAAAGATAAACGAGCGGGGGCGGGCAATGGAAATTCAGTACACACAGTGCTTTCCCTGCTGAACTGCTTTCCCTGAGTGGCGAGCCTGGCGTGCGTTTGCGGGCTACGGTTACGGAATTCGGGCCTGTGCTGCTTGCCAAAATACTGGTGCTCAATTCCACGCAGGAAAGCATTTTGGCCATGCTTTTTAAATACGCCGACGACAGCCACATTCCCCTCCTCGACCTGAAAGATTTGCAGAAAATGCTGCAATGGATAGCCAACGAAGGCAAGGAAGAACTGAAGGATGCCTACGGAAATATCTCTGCTGCCTCAGTGGGAACCATTATGCGCAAAGTGATTGAATTGCAGCAACAGGGTGCGGATGTTTTTTTCGGGGAGCCATCCTTTGATGTGGATGATTTAATGCGCATTAGCAGCGACGGACGCGGGATGATTTCCATTTTGCGGGTTACGGATTTGCAGAACCGACCCAAATTGTTTTCCACGTTTATGCTGCAATTGCTTTCAGAACTCTATGCTTCTTTGCCCGAAGCCGGCGATTTGGAACAACCCAAACTGGTGCTGTTTATTGACGAAGCACACCTCATTTTCAGCGATGCCACACCGGTGCTGATTCAGCAACTGGAAACGATTATAAAACTGATTCGCAGCAAAGGCGTGGGCATTTTCTTTTGCACCCAAAACCCGATGGATGTGGCGCCCGCGGTGCTCAGTCAGCTGGGGATGAAGATTCAACATGCGCTGCGTGCCTTCACTGCCAACGACCGCAAAACGATTGTGCAAACGGCAGCGAATTATCCTGAAACTGCTTTTTACAAGGTGGATGATTTAATAACGCAGCTTGGCATTGGCGAAGCCCTGGTGACGCTGCTGAATGAAAAAGGCATCCCTACCCCACTCGTCCACACCATGCTTTGCCCGCCGGCTTCGCGGATGGATATTTTGAGCGCACCTGAAATCAATACCCTGGTTTCAAAATCGGCTTTGGTGAAAAAATACCAACAGGATATTGACCGCGAAAGTGCCTGTGAAATTTTATCGGCAAAACTGACGGCGGCGAAGGAGCAGCAAGCCGTGATTGTGAAGGAAGGAAAAGTGAAAACCACTGCCGCGCCAGAAGACAAAAACATTTTGGAGCAACTGGGGCAAAATGCAATTGTGAAAAGCATGCTCCGCACGGCAGGTAATCAGATTGTGCGCAGCCTTTTGGGCGGGTTGGGGCTTAGCGGAAGCACAAGGCGGAAAAAGGGGGGTTGGTTTTGAAGCATCCCAAAATCCTCAGAAAAAGGGGGTTTGGAGGGATGGAACCCAGATTTTTATGATAGTGAGATTGGTTATGAAATACGCACGTGATGCAATTTTTCAGAAGTCAATTGGTAAAGGAGATTATTATTGAGTATTGGATATCATTAAGCATATTTGCTGTAGACAATCTAAATGAAAAAGCAGCAGCTACGTATTAAGTAACTGCTGCTTTCGCTTTTTGAAACCGGACTGTTTTATTTGCCCAGAACTACAAAGTTGCCTGCACCACCGGGAGGCGTTGTAGGTTCAAGATATACAAAACGGCTGCTGGTTAAATCAGTAATCAGGGCATCAGATACATCACCAGTTGCACCATCAATGGTATGAAGTGTGTTATCGCTATTGGTTAATGACCACGTAAAGCTGCTCGTATCTGTTGAACCAAAAAAAGTTGTGTAGGCTGTTGCGGTTCCATCATTGCGGAAAGTAACAGTTCCAGAGATTCCAAGAGAATCCACACTTGTTGCTTCACCTGCGTCAAGCACCATGTTATTGTTGGCATCATCCCCTAATTCACGGAAATTCCAGGTTCCAACTACCATGTCATGCCTTGATACTGTTGGCGTAGGTGTGGTTTTGTCGTCTTTACAAGCGGCAAATGTCAATAGCAGCGCGGCTGCAAGAAAAATGTTTGTTTTCTTCATGTTTCTAAGTTAATTTTTAATTAAGAAATTGAGGCGCAAAAGTAAACAGTTATCTCCAAAATAGTTCAGAAGGCATGAAAATTTATTTATCGGCATTTAATAGCCTTTAAAATTTCTACCTAATGCACATCACGCCCAATATTTCCATCTCCCGCAGCAAACTGAATTCCTTATATCATAACCCACAAAAAAGCGCGCAAGCCATTCATCTCATTTACACTTCCGACAGTGAAACGGGCATCCAAAGAATCAAAAAGAACAAAGCATTCATCTACCAAAAAGCAGGCAAAAAAATAACCGACGAAAAAACATTGAAGCGCATAAAAGCCCTTGTCATCCCGCCGGCATGGGAAAACGTTTGGATAGCCCCGACTGAAGATGCACACCTCCAGGTAACCGGTTTAGATGCACGCGGCAGAAAGCAATATCGCTACCACGCCGACTGGAATAAACTGCGCAACAGCACCAAATTTTCACACCTCTTCGACTTCGGTAATTCCCTCCCCTCCATCCGCAAACAAATTACCCACGACCTCTCCATTAAAGAACTGAATTTGCAGAAAGTGCTGGCTACGGTTGTGTCGTTAATGCAATGCACCTGCATCCGCATTGGCAGTCATCTTTATGAAAAAGAAAACGGCTCCTTCGGGCTAACAACATTAAAAGATCAGCACGTAAAAATTAAAGGCAGTGAGATGAAGTTTTGCTTCAAAGGAAAGAAGGGAGTGTATCATCAAATCTCTGCAAAAAATAAAAAGCTTGCGCGCATCGTTCAGGCTTGCAGAGACATTCCCGGGAAGGAACTGTTTCAATATTTTGATGAAAACGGAAAGCGCCACAGCATAGACAGCGGCTCGGTGAATGCTTACATAAAAGAGATTTCAGGCGGGCACTTTACGGCAAAGGATTTCAGAACATGGGCTGGAAGCTTGCAGGCTTTGCATGCGTTTAAAGAACTGGGTTTAGGCGAAAATAAAACCGACACCAAAAAGAAAATCATTACCTGCCTTGATGAAGTTGCGGCGCATTTAGGCAACACCCGAACCGTCTGCAAAAAGTATTACGTCCACCCCGCCATCCTGGAAGGTTTTGAAGACGGCAGCCTCAAAAAATACCTAAACATGATCGAGGATAAAGAAGCACTCACCTGCGCACCTGAAGCCGCTTCTCTCACTCACGAAGAAATGATGCTGATGAAGATTTTGAACTAAACCAGACGCTCCTGTTCGCGCAGCCAACGCTCCGGCATTTCATTTTGGGTGGCAATAAGATAATCATTGTAAGAGCAGGGAAGAAACGTTCCATCAGGCATTTCCATCCACCAGCGGGCAGTGCGTTTGCTTTTTAAAAACGTGCCTTCCACTTCTGCAAACCGCAAATGAAATTCTGTGAATCCTTCCCGATTTGAAAGAGGCGGTTCATTCTTTTTAATGAGCAATCCATCGAGGAAATACCACACCATTTGCGCCATCAGCTTTGCAGTCATGCCATGCCGGTCGGAGCGAACATCATAACCATACAAACCAAAGGAAGCAAGCCGAGAAGACATGCCTGCAAACCGCGCCAGCATACATGCTTCTTCTCCGGTAAATCCGTTTGGCGAACCTTTAATATTGGCAATGGCATCAGGATAGCGCACTGCCGAAAGATCGAAGGAAAAAATGTCTGCATCGCGGATGACGGGCTCTGCTTCTTCCATGTTTTCGCGCAGCCTGCCCAGCCTGAAAAAATCAAAGCGCAGTTTATCAAGCGTTTCCAACATGCGGGGCTGCACATAATAACTCTGGAAGCCCATGTGAGCATAATGCCTGATGAAGTTTGGCGTGGAAGTGAGCATGTCCATGAGGAAGGAATGGGAGTCGGTTGCTTCGCTTTCTTCAAGATCAATCAGCATGTCCACAACGGCGGCATTTACCAGCGTTTCTTTTCGTTTAAACACTTCGTATTGCTGCAACATCAGGTCGTGGGAACCGCCAATTACCAAAGCTGCTTTTCCGGCTTCCTGCACTTCTGCAAGCACGGCGCGAAGCGCCGCACGGGTGTCGTCAGAGGTTGCGCCCTGCATAATGTTTCCTGCATCAAAAATGTGCAGCGATGGATGCCAGTTATACATTTTGTAGAGCTCGGCACGCACGGCATCCGGCGCGGTTTCATAAGCATCATTGCCGGCTTCGCCGCAACCAATAATCACAAGGTCTGCATCCGCCCAGTCAAAAGAATGTTCGTTGCCGAAAGAAACAGAATAGCCTAACTGATGTTCCTCAAATTGCTGCGAAGTGGTTTCAAGAAAATGAAGAGAGGCGAAAAAAGTGTGCAGATCGTGCATGAAAACGGGAGGAATTATTTTTTGAAATGGCGGCAAAAATAAGCGTGTGGATTTGCAGATGGATGCTTAATCAAAAAGCTTTGAAAAAAACTTTACAACAAACGGCTACAGGGTTTTTTAATTTTCTACTTTTGACCGCACTTCGTTTTCTCTGTGATCTTTATACCGCACTATGGCTTCGGCACAAAAATCTAAACCTACTTACGCAACTGCAATTATCGGCGTCAGCCTGGTGTTGTTTCTCCTCGGCACGCTTGGGTGGCTTGTTTTAAATGCAAGAAGCCTGACCAGAGTTTTTAAAGAAGGCGTGGAAGTGCAGGTTGTTTTGCATGATAATGTGCGCCCTGAAAAGGCAAAGGAACTGGAAGGTATTGTAAAAAGCCAGGGCTTTGTGCGCGAGGTAAATTTTACTTCTAAAGAAGATGCGGCTAAGAATTTTGAAAAGGAATGGGGAGAAGATTTTTCGCAGTTGCTGGACTTCAATCCGCTTTACAGTTCCCTCAATTTTAAGCTCTATTCTGACTACGTAAACAATGACAGCCTTCAAAAAATAGAGTCGTTCCTGAAGCAGAGCAACATTGTGCGCGACGTGACGTATGAGCAGGGCGTGGTGGAGCAAATGAACACCAACTTCCGCAAGATTGGATTGATCCTCGGCGGCATTTCGCTGCTGCTTTTTATTGTGGTAATCATCCTGATTGACAACACGGTGCGGCTTGCCATGTTCTCCAACCGCTTCCTGATAAAGACGATGCAAATGGTGGGCGCCACACGCTATTTTATTTCCAAACCTTTCGACCGCCGCGCTATTATTAACGGACTTATTTCGGGCATCATAGCTGTGGTGGGTTTGTGGCTTGTTATCTCTCTTGCCGAAAATGAATTGCCCGATTTACGCGCCCTCCATGAGCCTGCACTTTTAGGAATGTTGATGGCAGGGATGATTATCCTCGGCATCCTGATATCTTTGGTGAGCACGCACAGAAGCGTATTGAAATACCTGAAAATGCACGTGGATGATCTCTATTAAATCAACCCACCTCTTCCAACAATTATTTCCTTTAAAACAAAAACTTTCAACAAAAAAACTCCCCACAAAATGGCAACCGTAACCAAAACCAAAGTTGTAACCACAGAAGCGCCGAAAGGCAACCAGGTGTTCCTTTTTGACCGCAGCAATTTTATGTGGATGATTGGCGGCGTGGCGCTGATGCTGCTCGGATTAATATTGATGGCGGGCGGAAAAAGCGCCGATCCGCATCAGTTTAATTATGACGAACTGTATAGCTTCAGAAGGATAACGCTTGCACCTATTTTAATGGTTGCGGGGATGATTATGGAGGTGTATGCCATCATGAAAAAGCCTGCTAGCAAGGAGGTGGTGGTTTATACGGAGGAGGCTACGCTTTAAGCTTCCATCCTTTTTTAAAAAAAAAGATTTTGCATTCGCAACATTCAAAAAATGGCCGCGGGTGATAATTGGCTTATTCAAAATTTTCTTTAGGTCTGAGCGGAAGGCTCGGAATAATTATATGAAGGCTCGGAAATAGTTTCTGTTGGCTCGGAATAATTATATGATTGTTCGGGAGATGTTACGGAGTGCTCAAAATTATTATAGGAAACCTCGGGAGGTTTTGCGGAAGGCTCGGGAGTAATTACGGGAGGCTCGGAGACATTTTCGGGAGGCTCGGAGACAATTTCGGGAGACTCGGGAGATATTTCGGAGGACTCGGGAAGACTTACGGGCGGAACTAAATAATTATAAGAATACCCGGAAGAAATTGCGGAAGGCTCGGGAGTATTTGCGGGGTGCCCGGAACGAGTTTCTGGAGAAACGGAGACTTTTGAAAGAGGGGATGGGCTATACCCATACCTTTTTTATATAGCCCATGAAGGGCTTTACCAAGAGAAACTACAGATGTTTAAAGTGCCGGGGTTGATTTAGATTGCTTCGGGCAAGCCCTCGCAATGACGTTATATTCATTGGATATCTAACACGAACTTTTAAACCTCCCCTGCTTCCTCCGATGAAGGCAGGTTGGGCGAAGAACCTCCGGAATCGTTTGTATAAATTTTGTTGTTGAGAAGGCAATGTATCATTTGGATATTGTTCTTCTGTACCTTTCGTCATTGCGAAAAGCAGTGAAGCACTCTGAACAGCATTGGAATGCACAACTCTACTTCAGATTGCTTCGGGCAAGCCCTCGCAATGACGTTTTTTTATAAAGCCTTTAGAAATCAATTTGGTGTTATACCAAATAGACATCTAGATTACCATTACGGAGCGTCCTTGCGAGCGAAGCGAAGCAATCTGAAAAGCAGCAAGAAATATAGCTTGACTTAGATTGCTTCGGGCAAGCCCTCGCAATGACGTTTTTTCTATAAAGCCTTTAGAAGTCAATTTGGTGTTATACTAACTGGATAAGACTAGCATTTTAAACAGAAAATGGTTGGTGCAGCACCAACCATTTTACATTAGGTATTAAAACGGTATTTAAGATTGCGGGGGTGGGTTGTTGTTATCGTTATTGCCATCGCCTGCGTTTTCGCCACCGCGGATGTGGGAAAGGACTTCATCATAAGAAAACTGATCTTGCAGTGTAGATTCCCGCTTAAAGATTTTGTAGGCTAACTTGCTAAGCGCAATCGTTTCATTATAAATAGCGATTACTTCTTTTTTATCTTCTAAGGTGAGTTCTTTGCGCTTTGCTTTTTCATATTCCTGCTCTGTGTTGAGGCCCGGCAGGCGAGTTGCATAGCTGCCGATGCGCTGCAACATAGCCTCTGACAAGCCTTTGGTTATCATTTCTTCTCTGAAATCTACCTCTTCAAAACTTTTATTGAGGCGGAGCACAAGCGACATGAGCGCTGCCTGGTTTTTTTGACCGGCTTTTTTGAAATATTTATTGTAACCCAAGGACTCCATCAGGATTTCGAGGCGTGGTTTATCCTCCTGAAATTTATTTTCTACAATCGTTTTTAAGATTGATACATCATCATATGCGGGCACGAGCAAATTGAGGAGTTCTGCTGTTTTAAGGACGAGTGCTTTTGCATTAGAAACACCCACAATATTGGTTAATGCAGCATTGATGCGTGCTGCGTGGGCTACAAACCATGGCGGACGATAGGTGCCATCGAACGCTTCAATACGGGGCTGAACGGCGGGAACAGAGCCGGAGTGGGTGATAACGCCGCAGGAGAGGAGGGCTTCGGGGACGGTGCCTTTGGGCATGGTTTCGTTCATGAGATATACGTTTTAAAAAAGTGAAGAACAAAGGTGAAGAAAAGATTTCAAAACAAATTACAGCCGAAAATTTTAACAGTGTTGGGCGAATAGAAATTATTCTTGCTTGATGAGTTGGATGGTTTTTTTGTGATTATCTGCGATGAGCATGACCATATAATTGCCTGCGGCTACGCCTGTGATGTCGTATTCAATCATCCGCGAATTTTCTCCTTTTTTGGAGCCGATGGTGCGTCCTCTGGCATCGAGGATTAGCAATTCGATACTTTTTATTTCCCGGTTAAAGAGAATGGAGAAGGCACCTTTTGTAGGGTTTGGAAAGAGGGAGCAGGAGAAGGGATCACCCGTTTCGGTGAGGGACATGCCGCCGAGACGAGCAAAACTGCTATCAACGTTATAACCGGCGGAATCTACGGTATATCCTGAAGAATCTGATGTACCTGTGTACCCATAATCAGTGCTATCCGAAGATTCTGTAGTGGATGTGTAAGTGGAATCGCCGGAGAGGCTTTCTTCCTGCAAGCCATCATTGCCGATTGCAGCATAGGTTGCGGAAGGTGGTCCACTTGGATCTGTATTGGGGGCGTTAGGATCCCAGCAACAGGCTTTGCGCTGGGTGCGCTCTCCGACGGAATTGTAGAAGTAGCATATGCCGCAGATGATGGTGGGAGGCGGATTAACTTGTGCGGTTGCATCCTGAACAAGCAGGAGGGAAAGGAGGGCTGGGAGGAGGAATTTTAGTGACATTGTTTGTGTGTTTTATTTTTTTTATTTGCAGTCTAAGACTGCATTTAAGTTAGACCCGAGAGCGCTGCGCTAACTCTCGCGCCATTGGTTAACAGTGGGAGGCGTCGGATTAACTTGTGCGGATACATCCTGAACAAGCAGGAGGGAAAGGAGGGATGGGAGGAGGAATTTTGTCAATGCCTAAAAACCGTTGACTGGTATTTGCCTCATAAAAGAAGAGTCTGCGATGAAGATACTTAGAGTCTGAGGCTTTGTTTGACCCACTTATGGGGGGGCTTACACCCCCTCACAAATGAAGTCTGCTTCCAATGACCTCGTCATCTTCGGCTTTGTTTGCCCGACCAAAAGTACCCCATCGTTTTCATACTCAATCGGGCTTTGGTATTGTAACGATTTATGCGGCCGGTCTGTATTATATAACTTCACCGACTTTACCACTTCCCGCTTCAATGCTGCCAAATTATTTATACTCCGGTGCGCCAAATAGTTATTCTTTATAATCCCGTTTAAACGCTCTGCTTTTCCATTCTCCCACGCCCATTCGCACATACTATTGTGCATTTTATGCTTGCGGGTGAAGGCTAAAAATTCCTGATCATAATACTGGCCGCCTCCGTCTGAATGGAAAATTATCCCTGCTGAAAGTTGCCCGCCGCGGTTTGCTACTGCCATCCGCAGAGCCGGCAAAGTGGTCTGCTCCGTGCTCAGTCGGTCGGAAACCTGATAGCCCAATATGCGACGTGAAAAACAATCCATTACGAAGGTGATGTAGTAGTACCGCTCCCCCACTTCGAAGTAGGTAATGTCACTGCTCCACGCCTCGTTCAGACGTTGTAAAATCTTACCGCTAAGCAAATCAGGAAAACGAATCACACCGCTGCTATCGGTGGTGCGAGGCCGCAACTGGCGCGGCTTTGAGCTTAGTCCCTGCGCTTTGCAAAAATGCTCAAATGCGTCCCTGCCAATGCCTTCAGGCTGTAGCTTGTGATACATAGCACGACAACTTAACGTGGGATGGTCGGCACGGATCTGCATTATTAAAGTCCACAAGTCTGCCTGGCGTTTTTCTGCCTTTAGAATACGGTTCAGCATCTGATGCACACCCTGACGGGTAACACCCGTTGCACGGTAAAGATTGTTTAGACTAACGCTCATGGCTTCCCTGTTTCTCCAGAACCAAATGAGGGCGTTTCTGAAAATTTTTTTTTGATGTCCACACCGTAAGTCTCTTCCGCTAATTCAATCATCTTGTCCCGAAAGTCAAGCTGCAATTGCTTCTGCCCAACGGCGCGTTCCAGTTCAGCCACCTTCCGCTCCAGCTCCCGCAGCTTCAGTGTATCACTTTCCGATTCAACAATGGTGCGCACTCCTTTCATATAATTGACCCCGAATTTATTTAGCCACTTAGACACGCTGTTCTCGCGCACCTCATACTGACGACTTACCTGCGCAATAGTCGTAATTTTCTGTTCAATTTCCCGAACTTTCTTGCGCTTAAACTCTTCACTGAAGAACCGCCGCCGCCGCTCCTCCGTACTCTGTTTAAACTGCATCCTGTTTGCCATAATATCAATGGTTTTAAAAGTGAAAAATCTCTTTAAAACCAGTCAACTTATTTCAGGCACCGACATTTTAGTGACATTGTTTATGTGTTTTGTTTTTTTATTTGCAGTCTAAGACTGCATTTAAGTTAGACCCGAGAGCGCTGCGCTAACTCTCGCGCCAGTGGTAAGGCTCGGGAGTATTTGCGGGGTGCCCGGAACGAGTTTCGGAAGAAACGGAGACTTTTGAAAGAGGGGATGGGCTATACCCATACCTTTTTTATATAGCCCATGAAGGGCTTTACCAAGAGAAACTACAGATGTTTAAAGTGCCGGGGTTGATTTAGATTGCTTCGGGCAAGCCCTCGCAATGACGTTATATTCATTGGATATCTAACACGAACTTTTAAACCTCCCCTGCTTCCTCCGATGAAGGCAGGTTGGGCGAAGAACCTCCGGAATCGTTTGTATAAATTTTGTTGTTGAGAAGGCAATGTATCATTTGGATATTGTTCTTCTGTACCTTTCGTCATTGCGAAAAGCAGTGAAGCACTCTGAACAGCATTGGAATGCACAACTCTACTTCAGATTGCTTCGGGCAAGCCCTCGCAATGACGTTTTTTTATAAAGCCTTTAGAAATCAATTTGGTGTTATACCAAATAGACATCTAGATTACCATTACGGAGCGTCCTTGCGAGCGAAGCGAAGCAATCTGAAAAGCAGCAAGAAATATAGCTTGACTTAGATTGCTTCGGGCAAGCCCTCGCAATGACGTTTTTTCTATAAAGCCTTTAGAAGTCAATTTGGTGTTATACTAACTGGATAAGACTAGCATTTTAAACAGAAAATGGTTGGTGCAGCACCAACCATTTTACATTAGGTATTAAAACGGTATTTAAGATTGCGGGGGTGGGTTGTTGTTATCGTTATTGCCATCGCCTGCGTTTTCGCCACCGCGGATGTGGGAAAGGACTTCATCATAAGAAAACTGATCTTGCAGTGTAGATTCCCGCTTAAAGATTTTGTAGGCTAACTTGCTAAGCGCAATCGTTTCATTATAAATAGCGATTACTTCTTTTTTATCTTCTAAGGTGAGTTCTTTGCGCTTTGCTTTTTCATATTCCTGCTCTGTGTTGAGGCCCGGCAGGCGAGTTGCATAGCTGCCGATGCGCTGCAACATAGCCTCTGACAAGCCTTTGGTTATCATTTCTTCTCTGAAATCTACCTCTTCAAAACTTTTATTGAGGCGGAGCACAAGCGACATGAGCGCTGCCTGGTTTTTTTGACCGGCTTTTTTGAAATATTTATTGTAACCCAAGGACTCCATCAGGATTTCGAGGCGTGGTTTATCCTCCTGAAATTTATTTTCTACAATCGTTTTTAAGATTGATACATCATCATATGCGGGCACGAGCAAATTGAGGAGTTCTGCTGTTTTAAGGACGAGTGCTTTTGCATTAGAAACACCCACAATATTGGTTAATGCAGCATTGATGCGTGCTGCGTGGGCTACAAACCATGGCGGACGATATGTGCCATCGAACGCTTCAATACGGGGCTGAACGGCGGGAACAGAGCCGGAGTGGGTGATAACGCCGCAGGAGAGGAGGGCTTCGGGGACGGTGCCTTTGGGCATGGTTTCGTTCATGAGATATACGTTTTAAAAAAGTGAAGAACAAAGGTGAAGAAAAGATTTCAAAACAAATTACAGCCGAAAATTTTAACAGTGTTGGGCGAATAGAAATTATTCTTGCTTGATGAGTTGGATGGTTTTTTTGTGATTATCTGCGATGAGCATGACCATATAATTGCCTGCGGCTACGCCTGTGATGTCGTATTCAATCATCCGCGAATTTTCTCCTTTTTTGGAGCCGATGGTGCGTCCTCTGGCATCGAGGATTAGCAATTCGATACTTTTTATTTCCCGGTTAAAGAGAATGGAGAAGGCACCTTTTGTAGGGTTTGGAAAGAGGGAGCAGGAGAAGGGATCACCCGTTTCGGTGAGGGACATGCCGCCGAGACGAGCAAAACTGCTATCAACGTTATAACCGGCGGAATCTACGGTATATCCTGAAGAATCTGATGTACCTGTGTACCCATAATCAGTGCTATCCGAAGATTCTGTAGTGGATGTGTAAGTGGAATCGCCGGAGAGGCTTTCTTCCTGCAAGCCATCATTGCCGATTGCAGCATAGGTTGCGGAAGGTGGTCCACTTGGATCTGTATTGGGGGCGTTAGGATCCCAGCAACAGGCTTTGCGCTGGGTGCGCTCTCCGACGGAATTGTAGAAGTAGCATATGCCGCAGATGATGGTGGGAGGCGGATTAACTTGTGCGGTTGCATCCTGAACAAGCAGGAGGGAAAGGAGGGCTGGGAGGAGGAATTTTAGTGACATTGTTTGTGTGTTTTATTTTTTTTATTTGCAGTCTAAGACTGCATTTAAGTTAGACCCGAGAGCGCTGCGCTAACTCTCGCGCCATTGGGCGAGCGCTGCGCTAACTCTCGCGCCAGTGCGGGGAGAAATTAATTATTAATTATAATTTTTGAAATTTTAAGCAACCATAAAGATAAAATAAAAATAATTATTGGAAAAATAAAAATATGCCAAACCTTAAGCTTATCATTTAGTGTGCTATTTTTAAATTTTTCTACTATTTTTTCAACATTTTTTCCTTTGCTATATCTTTTCAGATTTACCAGAAATAGTATAATTAATATTATAATAAATTGAAATTTTGAAAAACTTTTGCTTAAATTTTTACTTCCCATTATTCCCACGGTCAATATATCTAAACTAACCGCAATCAGAAAGAAGGATACTACTTGAAGGGTGAATACAAAATATATTCCCATCATAATAGGTATGTATTTTTTTTTTCTGTAAAATAGGAAAATCCGATAAAATATGTAATCCATTTTTATTATAAAATTTATAAACAGTTCATCGAACAGCACTGTTTAATCTATCTCCAATTGAATAGCCATAATAACTGGTATGAACAACATCTCCTACGAAATAAGCTCCACCTATAACCCAGCCTACTCCAGGTATAAAAGACGCCCCTGTAACTGACAAATCTAATACATGAGAAGGTTTGAATCCATTAAAATATCCATCTGCTATCGTTAAAGCACCAGAAGCAACCCCCATACCTGCCCCAACACTTCTAAATCCAGCTCTTGCATCTGCCATTACCCTCAACTCAGCTTGGCTCATTTGATGACCAAAATTTAAAGTCCTTCTTATGCCTTTTGCATAAGCTATATCCATTACCGTTTGTGGTATAAAAGTAGCAGCTCCTAAACCCGCAGCAATGTTTCTGAAAGTGTGATTGGATCTTGTTGCAGTAACTGTAACTTCCTGCAAAGGATGCATAGCAATAACTGAATTACCTTTATCTTGTGCAACTTGTGCCCACTCTCCTCCTCCATCATAGGCTAACCATGCAGGTTGATATTCTTTTTGTATAACTAATCCGTTGCTGTATCCTATGCTGGGATCAAAATTCCAATCCCCCGCCGAAAAGTTGAATCCAAACGCGTTACCGCCCCATCCGCCACTTTGACTCCAACTAACTCCTACTGAAGTGAGACTGGTGGCAAAACCTCCAGATCCGAATCCAACCCCTGCCCCACCAAATAAACCACTTTGGGTTCCCCAACCTACTTGAGCACCAATTCCTAATCCACCATATCCAAGACCTGCACCTAACGAAGCATAAGTATTATTAGTCTTAAATTGATGTCCCACCGTCACTCCTGCCGATGCAACACCTTGAAATCCTATTCCAACACTAATCCCTAAGTCAAGCCCACCTGAATTACTCCACCCAATGTGGGGTAATAAGTAGACGAAATCTCCTGTTGGATCAACATATCTCATAGGATTGTTCAAACCATAGCTATACCGATTATATCCCTGTGATCCTCCCATCAAATATCGATCAGGGCTCAACATTCTCCCTAACAATGGATCGTACAAACGACCGTTCATATTAATCAAATTAAACTGGGGCATTGTTTCATGCCCAGTGTATCCACGGTATAGCCATGCTGGATTGAGAGTTATATTATTATAACCCCAATCAGTAGCATTGCGCTGCCGCCCCCAAGCATCAAAGCTTTGTCTATTAGCAACCGTTCCATTTGAGTTTGTAACCGCCACAATTGATCCTAAATGATCATTATACAAATAATAATGTGCAAAGGGGATAGATCCACTTGTTCCAATTTGCCAAACGTTCATAGCGTATAAACCTTCCGGTCCTGCTATGTAGCCTACTTTTGTAACCAAACCGGAGGAGGCAATTGTTTCTTCATAATCGCCATCGTAATATCGTGTGCTTATTAAAGTTCCATTTTGAGTCAGTTCAGATTTTACGCGGTCGTAATTAGCGTCGTAAGTGAATGTTTGGGTGAAGCCGTTTTCAGTGATTGACTTAATGCGGTGAAAGGGAGTGTAGGTAATATCCTGCTGCTGAGAAGATATTGTATTTGCCAGATTGGAGGCTTTGCGAATGGCAAAGTCAGCACTGTAAGGGCTGTAATAATTTCCTGTGCCTATTTCGGGCTTCGCAGTAATATTACCTATCGTAGCGCCTGCACCACCATCATAAGTAATTGGCTGTTGTGATAGTATTGCATTTGTGTTGGTATTGACGACAGTTGAATTAGTCAGCCGGTTAAGGTTATCATAAGTAAATGTTTCGTTACGGCTTTTCAACAAGTCGGTTCGAGAGTTCATATTGCCAGACGCAAAATTGTAAGCTGTTTCGATAATTGAAACTGTGGGCGTAGAGGTTTTAGTTAAAATACCATTTGTATACGTATTTACCGTATGTTTATTATTAGCAAGATCATAAGATTTTAGTTGACCCAGTCCATTACTAGGCCCAGCTGTGAAGCCTGTAAAGTATGCTAATCCATTTTGATGGTCAATTGTTTGTAAGTGCCCAAAAGTTCCATAATTATAAAACAAGTATTGTCCAGTACTTTGGTGAGAGGTAACGCGATCAAATTTATCATAAGTATAAAATTGTTGAAATAATTTTCCTCCAATATTTTTATCCCGTCTTAGAAAGTTACCGTATACATCATAAATATAATCTTCAATTATTGACACGCTATTATTGATATGTATTATCTTTTTCAACTGGTTTACTGATCCAGTATTTACATTAGAAAAATATTCGTAGCTAGTATTTTCAGTGGGATATCCCGAAGCAGTTAACGTTCTTGTAATGATGCGATCAGCATTATCATATTGATATGAAGTAGTCCCTGAAGCGTCTTGTTGACTTACCAAGCGGTCGAATCCATCGTATGAATAGGAAGTAGTTCCAGCCGAAGGATCTGTTTTGGATACTTTTCTCCCAATGTTATCGTAGGTATTGGTGAGATAGGTAGTTCCTTGTTTTTTTACTGTAAGCTGGTTTCCACGGCTGTCATATTGATAAGTGAGGGTGCCGCCATTATCAGTTGAACTAACTATAACACCCGTTACATCGGCAATGGTAGATGAGACAATGCCAGAAGGATC
>CBDCKE010000006.1:0-134646 GCA_965218185.1 Flavipsychrobacter sp. | reverse complement strand
CATTGCGAGGGCTTGCCCGAAGCAATCTGACGTCAAGTCATGTATTTCAACACAAGTATCACTTTTTATTTTTTCGCCACCTGCAGGGAGGCTTTTGCATCATGACAACCCTAACCCTCCGCATCGACTGGTCGGAAATGGATTTATTCGGCCACGTAAACAATGTGATGTACCTGAAATACATGCAAGCTGCCCGCGTGCATTATTGGGAAAACATCGGTATGTATCAATCCTTTTTAAAAGATGGCATAGGACCCATGGTAGCATCCGTGCAATGTCAGTTTAAAAAGCCGCTGCATTTCCCCGGCAATGTTGAGATAACTACGGCAATGATTTGGATGAAAAACACCAGTTTCTCGCTTAGTCATCTTTTAAAAAATGATGCTGGAGATGTTGTTGCCGAAGGCGCCGACGTCGTGGTGTTGTTTGATTTTAATAAGAATGAAAAAATGCCCATTCCGCAAACCATTCGGGAATTAGTAGGAAAACTGGAAGGGAAGGAATTTTAGTTTGCTTAAAAGGTTACTGCTGTTTTTGAAAATGCAGGTGCACTCCGGTAAAATGCACGTGCATTTTTAGAAACTGCAGATGCACTTCCGTAAACTGCAGATGCACTTCCGTAAACTGCAGATGCACTTCCGTAAAATGCACGTGCATTCTGGCAAAATGCAGGTGCATTTTTAGAAATAGCAGACGCACTCCGGTAAAATGCAGACGCATTTTTAGAAAACGCAGTTGCATTTTTTGAAAACGCAGTTGCAGTCTGAAAAGATGCAGATGCATTTCGACAAAAGATGGGAGGGATTTTCTAAAACACGCTAAGGAAAGTGTTTAATAATCAAATAGACACTAGATTAATAATACGGAGCGTAATTGCGAGCGAAGCGAAGCAATCTGAAAAGCAGCAGGAAAGTATAGTTTGACTTCAGATTGCATTCGGGCAAGCCCTCGCAATGACTGACGACTAGTTTGGTTATCTAAATGGTATTAAGCATCTTAAAAATGAAATTGCGCTTCGCGGATTAACGGCTGCTGCTTATCTTTTTCAGAAATAATCGCTTCGCCTAAATCAATCTTCCAGTCTATTTTCAGCTCATGGTCGTTATAGAACACCCCGCCTTCCGTTTCCCTGCTGTAAAAATCATCACACTTATAAAACACTTCCGCCGTTTCTGATAGCACCGCATAGCCATGGGCAAACCCTTTGGGAATCAGGAATTGGCGTTTGTTTTCAGCCGATAGTTCTACGCCAAACCACTCGCGGAACGTCTTGCTTTTTTCCCTTAAATCGACCACTACATCCCAAATGGCGCCATGCAATGCGCGGATAAGTTTGGTTTGCGCATGGGGGGCATTCTGAAAATGCAATCCGCGCAGCACATTCCTCGTTGAGCTTGCCTGGTTATCCTGCACCATCCGCCCATCATATCCCGTAGCCAACCGGAAAGCCTGCTCATTGTAGCTTTCAAAAAAATATCCGCGCTCATCGTGCAGCACTTTTGGTTCGATGATTAATAATCCTTCTATTGGGGTGGAAATAATGTTCATGGTTTAAGATTGAAGTTCAGCTATTGCCTCTTTCACGTTTTGGGTGATGAATTTTAATGTTTCTTCATTAAGCTCTGTGTGCATGGGCAGGGAAATAACGCGGTCTTGCAAAAAATCAGTGTTGGGCAATGACAAACCACTCATATCGGTGCCGTTAAACATCGCTTGCTTGTGGCAGGGCACAGGGTAATAAATCATGGAAGGCACGCCGCGCTCCGCCAGTTTTTGATGCAATGCATCCCTGTCTATTCCCTCCACCTTCAAAGTGTATTGATGGAAAACATGGGTGGTGTAGGGTGCGCGAAAAGGTGTGATCAGGTTTGCGTTTTGAGAAAAGGCATTATCATAATAGTCAGCCGCTTGCCGCCTGCGGTTGCAGTAATCATCCAAATGTTTCAGTTTAATGCCCAGCACAGCCGCCTGTATGCTGTCGAGCCTGCTGTTGCATCCCACCATTTCATGATAATACCGTTGTTTTTGCCCGTGGTTGGCAATCATCCGCAGCTTTTCGGCAAGGGCATCATCGTTGGTAAACATGGCGCCGCCATCGCCAAAGCAACCTAAATTTTTAGAAGGAAAAAACGAAGTGCAGCCAATGGTTCCCATAGTTCCGGCTTTTGCATTGCGCCCATCGGTGAACGTGTAGTCACTGCCAATAGCCTGCGCATTGTCTTCAATAACCGGGATGTTATGGTTTGATGCAATGGTTAGAATGGCTTCCATATTTGCCGCCTGCCCGTAAAGATGCACGGGAATAATGGCTTTGGTGCGCGGGGTGATAGCCTTTTTCAGCGATTCAATGTTCATCGTGAAGCTGTCTTTATCTACATCCACAAACACGGGTTTCAGTTTCAGCAGCGCCACCACTTCCACCGTAGCAATATAAGTAAAGGAAGGCGTAATCACCTCATCCCCCGGCTGCAAACCCAGCGCCATCAGGGCAATCTGCAACGCATCGGTACCGTTGGCACAAGGGATAACATGCTTTATGCCGAGGTAGGTTTCAAGGTCATTACTGAAGGAAGCGACTGCCGGGCCGTTAATGAAAGTAGTGTTGGTCATCACCTGCTGAATGGCGGCATCCACTTCCGGTTTTATGCGCAAATACTGGTTTTTGAGGTCAACCATTTGCAACTGCTGCATTGTTTAAGAGTTTTGAGGGTGCAAACGTAAGGAAGTATAGAGTATGAATGGGCAATAAGCATGGAATTGTGAAGGTTGGTAATCGCCTCATGTATCAAAATTATTATAAAATGAAATTCGATTTTAGCATCCCGCCACCTCGTTGCCCTATACTGAAAACTCAGGATGGCATTCCGAAGCCTCGTTGCCCTATGCTGAAAACTTAGGATGGCATTCCGCCGCCTCATTGCCCTATACTGAAAACTTAGGATGCCATCCCGCCACGGCGGAACCCTGCCATGAAAACTCATTATGGCATCCCGCCACGGCTGTGCCCTATCATGAAAACTTAGGATACCATCCCGCCGCTCCGGCGCCCTGAAAATGAAAATTCAGGGTGTTATCTTATAAGAAGTTTAAAGGAAATTGGGTTTGAAAGAACAGGAAATCTGCAAATTCCAAACTTCATTTTACTTTATTAACCTCCAACGCAGCTTTCGCCGCCATTGCATCTTTTTCTAATTGGTTTTGAAGGCTTTGCAGGCTATCAAATTTTTGTTCGGCACGCAGTCTTTTAATGAAATGAATTTCCAGCGAATGATTGTAAATGTCTGCATCAAAATCAAAGAGATGCACCTCCAGCGTGCGCATTTTTGCGGAGGAAACCGAAGGCTTAAAACCAATGTTCATCATCCCATCGAGCCAATCGTTTTCATGCAAAACCTTCACGGCATACACGCCATCAGCAGGAATTAACTGGTCTTCGGAATGTGGTAAAATATTAGCGGTGGGATAACCAATGGTTCTGCCGAGTTGTGCGCCTTTCACTACGGTTCCCTGAAGGCTGTAGTTTCTGCCAAGCATTTCAGCCGCCGCCTGTACGTCGCCATCAGAAAGGCTTTTGCGGATTTTGGTGGAGCTGATGGCTGCTTCCTGAATGAGTTGTGCAGGCAATTCTTCCACTTCAAAATTCAATTCGTTTTTTAAGGAATGAAGCAACTCAATATTGCCGGAGCGGTCGTTGCCAAAATGATGATCATAGCCAATAACTATGCACTGCGGATGGAACTGCGCCACCAGAAACTCCGCCACATATTCCTTCGCTGAAAGCGCCGAAAATGCTTTGGTAAACGGCACCACTACAATGTGATGAATGCCTTCTTCCTGAAGCAATAAAATCTTCTCCTCAAGCGGCGTAAGCAATTGCAATTGCTGGTCAGGAAAAAGTAGTTTTCGCGGGTGCGGATGGAAGGTGATAACGATGCTTTCGCCGTCTGTTTGCAATGCTTTGTTTTTTACCGCGCTCAGTATTTTTTGATGCCCTTTGTGCACGCCATCAAAAGTGCCGATAGTGATAACCGGATTACGGAATGCAGGCAGGTTTTCGGTTTGATAATACACACCCATTGCCTATGCCGTTGCAGGGGTTTTCCTTTTTGAAAAAACAAGCAGCGCAGCACCAAAAAGAATCATCACCACGGCAATGATTTCTGCCTGCGAAGGATGGATAAAACCAAGGTCGTAACGATAATTGACGCGGATGGTTTCCACCAAAAACCTTTCAATGCCATTGAGGATTAAATACACACCGGAAAGCTGCAAAGGAATGGTTAGCCGCTTTCGCAAAAACCACAAAACGAAGAACAAACCAATGCACACCACGGCTTCATAAAGCGGCGTAGGAAACACACTTACCGGAAGCACGCTGCAATAATTTCCGGTGCAGCCGGTTAGCAAAATGCCTTCGTTGTTTACGTTGTGTGGATACGTCATCCCAAAAAGCCAGTCGGGTAGCCAGGAAGGCGCGGCAGCAAAGGCATGTGGTATGTTTTGTGGCGTTCCAAATTGCGCCAGCAGCGACCCGAAATAATGGGTGTGGCTTTGCATCGTTTGAAGAAATGAATCGCTTGCTGCGCGCACCATTTCTCCGCTTCCGTTGGTGATGTAAGCACTGTTGAAAATGCCCCAGTCGCCATCGCCTGCAAACTGACAACCAAGCCGCCCCACGCCGTATGCAAGCATCATTGCGGGTGCAAAAGAATCAGCAAGATGAACGATGGAAATCTTGTGTTTTCGGGCATACAAAGCAATCACAATGGAGGCAGTAATCAGTCCGCCATAAAACGTGAGTCCGGAAGAAGAAAAAAGATTTTCAAAAGGATTTCTTACAAAGTCATCCCAGGTTTCGAAAGCATTAAAAAGCTTAGCGCCGGCAAGTCCTGCAACGGCTGCCAGCATGGTGAGTTCGCCAATGCGCTGATGCGGATAAGTTGCCACTTTTCGTTCAAAGGGTTCGGCAAGTGTGGTCTTTTTCTTCTCTGCCCATTTTGAATAAACGAAGATTGCTGCGCCGATGATGCCACCTAAAAAATTGCCTTCAAGGCTTAAAATATAACCGAGCGGATTGGGTGAAATTTCCTGCCAGTGCCCAAAAAATCCGCCCACTTTAAAGCCAAGCAAAAAGCCGAGTATTCCTGAAATAATCAGTTCGTTTGTGGTTACGGGTTTGCCGGTTATTTCATTGTGGAAAGTGGGGTGGAGCAAGCCCAAAGCTTCTTTCCTTTTTAAATCCTTTACCAACACAAAACCTGCGGCAAAGAATGCCATTGCCACAAAAAATCCGAAGGTTTTAAAAATGCCCACCCATCCCGGAACGGCTGTCCCGAAAAGGCTTTGGAGGAGGTATTGAAAGTCTGGATACATGGAAAAAGTGGGGGAGAAAAGATGCTATGTGCGAAGGCGCAAAGAACTTAAACTCTTATCAAACCTGCCGTTGCCGTTTCCTTATAATTTAGAAATCACTTCCAGCGCCTGCCTAATCATTTTATCCACAGCGCCTGCGGCATCGGTAGAAAAGGTATTGCTGATGCGGTTTGCAACAATGGCACTTATGGAAAGGCAATCATGACCCAGCAAATTCCCCAGCCCGAAGATGGCGCTCGTCTCCATTTCGAAATTGGTGATTTGCGTGCCTTCAAAACTGAAACTGGTGAGTGAAGGAATGAGTTTATCGAGCTTCGGTTTGGCGCGCAAACGCCTTCCCTGCGGACCATAAAAGCCCGGGCAGGTAACGGTTGTGCCGTGATGAAAACCATCCTGAAAAGCTTTCGAAAGTCTGGACGATGCAGCTGCGAAATAAGGTTTTATGGGAGTGCCAATCAAGTCAGTATGCGTAGCAAATGCATGAAGCAATGCCGCTTCTTCATCCGTGTTTTTATAGAGATAATAATGCAGCAGATTATCCAGTCCAAAAGCAGCGTCCGAAACAACAAGGCTATCTACCGGAATGTTTTCTTGCAAAGAACCTGAAGTGCCCAGGCGAATGATAGTGAGGCTTTTGGTGGATTGTTTTACGGTTCGTGTTTCAAAATCAATGTTGGCAAGTGCATCCAGTTCATTCAGCACAATGTCAATATTATCCGGGCCAATGCCTGTGCTAACCACGCTTATTTTTTTGCCATTCAGTGTTCCTGTGTGCGTAACAAATTCCCTGTGTTGCGCGCGGTGTTCTATGCTGTCAAAATATTGGGAAACGGAGGAAACTCTATCGGGATCGCCAACTGTAATAATCGTGTCGGCAAGTTGTTTCGGCGTCAGGTTGAGGTGATAGATGGCGCCTTGCGGCGTGATGATGAGTTCGGATGCGCCAATGGGTTCGTTCATTTTTTTGAAGCCTGCTTTTTAAGGTTGTAAAGAAACAATTAGTTTCCTACTTTTGCCCTCCGCTCAAAGGGTCACGTAGCCGAGCGGTTAGGCACAGCTCTGCAAAAGCTGCTACAGCGGTTCGAATCCGCTCGTGACCTCTCTCCTTTAATCCTCCTGTTTTCTTAAAAAGATGGGAGGATTTTTTTGTGGGCTATAAAGTTGTTATATTGACCGCCTATGAATGCTAATACGTACTCCTCACAAAACCTTCAAACGTTACGAGTCTACATTGAAAAGCTTGGCTTCCGGGAAAATGAAGTGATTGCCGGAATATCGGTAATACTGATTCCCCAAATAACTGCTTACCTGTCCACACATCCTGACAAAAGCTTTGAAGAAGCCATGGGAGCGGTTCATGATTCCTATGGAACAATGGGTTTTAAAAAAATAGCAGATGCGGTAAATAAGACCATTGCAAGGGAAGTTTCTCAAATTCATAACGAGGAAAAGAATGCAACTTTTAAGGATGGAAAAATCATGGTGATGCTGCTGGTGATAACTGTTTTCTTTGGAGTGGTGACCTGGCTTTCGATGAAATACCTCCCTGCGAATGTGGGGATGTTAACGCCCTATTTTCTATTAGGTTTATGCTTGTTTTTGCCTGGAGGAATAGGCTTGTTTTTCTACGGAAAAAGACTGTTGTCCGATTATCCGGTACGTAGGCGATTGCTGCATGGAAAAACAAGCACAGGTTTTTTGCTCTTGTTCATCTTTTTTCTAAGTCCAAAAATACCCACCTCCGAAACTGCGCAATTACTTACAACGCTTGCTTATTCCGTGTTTTTTTTGTTTTACTTTTTTAGTGCCTATACCGTTTGGCGCAGCTTACGCCGGTTGAAAAATGAATTGCACAATCAAAATGCTTTGCCGGAAGTAAACGTAACATTTGCTTAGCGCCCCATCCGCTGCTTCGCTGCTTCATACAATATCATCCCAGCCGCAACCGAAACATTCAAGGAATCAAATGCCACCGCCATTGGTATCCGAATCAACACATCGGAACGGCGGATAACATCTTTGGATATGCCCATGTCTTCAGCGCCCATCACAATGCAGGAAGGCACTGTAAAATCCGCTTCGTAAACCGGTATGCTTCCTTTCATAAACGAACCTAAAATCTGGATGCCGTTCAGTTTTAAAACGTCTACTGCCTGCAGAACGGAAGGCGAGCGGCAAAGCATTATTTTCCGCAAAGCACCCGCCGATGTTTTAATCGCTTCTTCTGTTAATGATGCTGATGATGAGGTTGGGAAAATGATTCCCTGCGCGCCGCAACACAAGGCTGTGCGGGCAATAGCGCCAATATTGCGTACGTCTGTAATGCCATCTGCCAGAATAAAAAGTGGTGCTGCGCCGCTATCCACAACATGGGAAATGGCATCCTGCAAATCAAGGTATTGAAGCAAGCCCGCCCAGGCTATTACGCCCTGATGATTGGCGCGACTCATGCCCTGTAGTTTTTCCGCCGGCACCTGACTGATGGGGATATTGCGGAACCGTGCTTCCTTTTTTATGTCGTTGATTTCCTCACCGGTTGCCGTGCGCAGCATAAATATCTTTTCAATGGTAGCGCCGCTCTGAATGGCTTCCAGCAAGGGTTTGCGACCAATGATTAAGGGTAGGGATGATTTCATGGATGATGCGAAAGTCGGGAATTCAATCCGACACTTCGGCAATTAGCGAATGATGGAACGTAGATTCTTATGATTGTGATGATTCAAAATGATCTAAGAAGGAACCTAAATGTCCGTTCATTATTTTCGCCACGGACTCGATACCTGATACTTACTACTTGATACTTCCAAAACATGGCAACAATAAACAAACTCACCACCAACCTTTGGTTTAACAACAATGCGGAAGAAGCCGTAAACTTTTACACTTCCATTTTTAAGAACTCCAAAATTGGCAAAACTGCCCGCTATGGCAAAGCAGGATTCGAGCAACACAGAATGAAAGAGGGCACCGTAATGACGATGGAATTCACACTGGAAGAACAATCGTTTGTAGCACTGAATGCCGGGCCGATGTTTAAATTCAGCGAAGCCATCTCCTTCATCATTAATTGCGAAACGCAGGAAGAAGTAGATCACTATTGGAATAAACTTTCAGAAGGCGGCGATCCAAAGTCACAAATGTGCGGCTGGCTGAAAGATCAGTTTGGGCTTAGTTGGCAGGTTGTACCCACTATACTTCCTAAATTAATGACCGATGCCGACCCAGCAAAAAAAGAGCGTGTAATGGCGGCTATGATGCAAATGAAAAAGCTGAACATCGCGGAGCTGGAAGCAGCCTGATTGCCGGTTGCAAAACACAAAAGAACACCTCTTAAAGATAGTGTTTTAGAGAAGCTTAGAATTGGATTCAGCATCGTAAATGCCCCCGGAAAAAAGGGTTAGCGGTTAAACAAAACCTTTGCGTAAAAAGAGGGCTTCCGCAATTGATCCCTAAGATCAATATCGGTAAACATGCAGGAAATGGTTTTGCTGAGCGACGGGCTTTTGTGTGCCTTATTCACCACCATATTAAACAACCAGGGGAATCGGCACAAACGCTGCATGGCAGCGCTGATGCGCAATTCATCGCCTAAGCGGTTAAAAAGCGGATCATCATAAATTTCTTTTAGAAAAGGCGCATCATACCTTCCTTTTTCAAGCGCAGCAATGGAAGCATTCGCAGCCAGCATACCGCTATAAAGGGCATTGCCAATTCCTTCTCCGCTAAAAGGATCAATTAAACTTGCGGCATCGCCCGTTAATAAAAACCGCGAGCCACTCACCGGCATCCGCTCCGTGCCCATCGGCAATCCCCAGCCTAAAATTTTTCCGTGCAACGTTGCATTTTTAAACCGATGACTGATGGATGGATTGGATTCAATTGCCTTCAGCATTTGCTCGCGCAGATTTATTTTTTTCTTCCTGACAACCGATGATAAAATGCCCACACCCACATTCGCCATGCCGTTTGGTAAAGGAAAAATCCAGAAATAGCCTGGCAGCACTTCAGGAAGAAAATGCAGTTCAATGAAGTTGCTGTCATTCATTTCCTGCACGCCTTCATAATAAGCCCGCAGCCCTATTGCCGATGATTTTGCATCCGCCAGTTCAGGCATTAAGCGCTTTCTGGAAATGCCTTTATCGCCATCAGCGCCAATAATCAATGGTGCATAAACAGTGTGCATTTCGCCATCTTTCAAATAAGAAACAGTAACGCCATCCGCCCCATTTTTTATTTCTTTTACGCTCACCTGCTGATGCACGGTAGCATGGTTGTGATCTATTTTTTCAAACAAAAAATTATCAAACACCATTCGCGGGGAAGTGAAGCCGGGCGCGGCTTCGCCGGGTCGGAGGTTATCTCCATAAGGTATGTTTAAGCCTTTGCCATTGGGCGCCACGAAGATGATTCCATGGCTGGGCAAATAGCCGGATGCTGTTGCATAGATTTCATGAAGCCAGGCGGGGTTTGCCTTCCGCAACACAAATGCCGTTTTGCCGCTACATGCATCTCCGCACACTTTATCGCGCGGAAAAAGTTCCTTTTCGAGAATTACGTGTTTGATGCCCGCTTTGCTTAAATAAATGGACGCACCCGCACCGGCAGGTCCAGCGCCCAGAATAATGACCTGAGTTTCAGAAGCGGGTAATTGTTTTTCCACCGTCATAGGGCGGCGAAGTTAAGCGGCAAAAAAAAGCAGCAATTTTTTTTAAAAACTACTGCCTCATTTTGTTTGAAACTATGGATTGGAGGGTAATAATTACTTCTTCATGTACATCACTTCCTTCACCATTTTTACGGTGCGCTCGATGTTTGGAAGGTAGGCTGCTACCAGTGTTGGGGCGTAGTGCATGTTTGTGTCTGCGGAAGTTATTCTGCGGATGGGCGCATCTAAATAATCAAAAGCAAGCGCCTGCACACGGTAAGAAATTTCAGAAGAAACCGAAGCAAAAGGCCATTGCTCTTCCACAATCACAAGGCGGTTTGTTTTTTTCACGCTTTCAATAATCGTATCAATATCCAATGGACGAATCGTGCGCAGGTCAATTACTTCAGCTTCCACGCCATCTTTGGCAAGCTCTTCAGCCGCGCCCAGCGCCACTTTCATCATTTTATTGAAGGACACAATGGTTACATCTTTTCCTTTGCGGCGCACATCCGCTTTGCCAATCGGAATGAGATATTCTTCTTCAGGCACTTCGCCTTCTTCGCCATACATCACTTCACTTTCCATAAACACCACCGGATTTTCATCGCGGATAGCGCTTTTTAAAAGCCCCTTTGCATCATAAGGATTAGAAACGGAAATCACTTTCAAACCCGGAACGTTGGCATACCAGCTTTCAAAAGCCTGAGAGTGTTGCGCACCTAATTGCCCGGCACTTCCATTCGCTCCGCGAAACACGATGGGACAGGTGAACTGACCGCCGCTCATGGAAAGCATTTTAGCTGCATGATTCAATATCTGGTCAAGCGCAAGCACCGCAAAATTCCAGGTCATGAATTCGATGATAGGACGTGTGCCGTTTGTAGCTGCGCCTACGCCTACTGCCGTGAAGCCCAGTTCAGAAATAGGTGTATCAATAACGCGGCGGTCTGAAAATTCTTCCAGCATGCCCTGGCTCACTTTGTAAGCTCCGTTGTATTGTGCCACTTCTTCACCCATCAGGAATACGCGTTCATCGCGGCGCATTTCTTCTTCCATGGCTTCCCGCAATGCCTGTCGAAATGGTATGGTTCGCATGTTGTTACTCATTTTTTTTGAAGGTGCAAAGATAGCTTTGAGGTTGGATTGGTGGCAGTTGCGTTATTTCGGAAAAAGCCTGTAAAGCGTGCCTGCATCGCCACACACAAGCAGCGAGCCATCAGCCATCAACCAAATGTTGCGCAGGGCAGCATCCGTGAAATGCTCAAACTGAAACCAGTGCCTGCCGCCATCGTCGGTATAAATAAGTAAACCATCTTCTCCGCAGGCAAAACCATTTTCCGAATCCCTGAAAGCAATGTCCAGCAAGCGATACCGCGGAATGGTGATATTGTTTCCGTTCCTGAAAGCTTCCCATTTATTGCCGCCATCAGCACTGTGATAAACGCTTCCGTTGTAGCCACAAGTCCAGATTTCTGATTCATTTTTTGCAAAAAGCGCGGTGAAGTTTTCATTGTGGATGTTAAGCTCCTGAAAGGTTTTAGCGCTATCTGTGGTTTTTAAAATGACACCATAACCGGCAATGAAACCCGTTTTTGGATTTGCCATTTCAATATCGTTCAGTTCAAAAGAAAGGGAGTCGTAAGGCTGCATAAATCCATCACCATCTATCACCGTTTTGAAACCTGCATTAAAGGAAATGCCGCCCACAATTAAACCTCTGTTTGCGGCAGGAAAATAAATGTCTTTGTAAGGATGAAACCACGACTGAAAGAAGCTCCACGTCCGTCCTGTATCTTTTGAAATCAGCATTTTGCCGTCAAAACCAATCGTGTATAAAACCCCGGATGGCGCTTGAGTAATGGCAGATAATCGCTTGCCGGCTTCGGGAAAGTTTTGGTAGTTCCAGGAGTTGCCACCATCGCGGGTAGAAAGAATAGTAGCGGTGAGAAAGCGTTCGCCACCGGTAATAAATCCAATGCTGTCGCTGATGAAATAAATACAGTCGAGGCGGTCGGTTGTAGTGTGCGTTTCTATGCGCTTTGCCGATTGAAAATGCAGCAAATCCTTTTTGCAGGAGCAGCATGTAATCATCAAAAAAAAGAAAGCAACGGCGCGCATGAAAGGAGTTTTCAAAATAAACTCATTGTGGGGAAAGAATGCGCTTTTGGAAGCGTAAGAAAAAGATAATGCTGCACTTGCCGGAATTCTGAAGTGCGGTTTATCTTCGCACTTCATTTTTTATTTTTTATACCAATGCAAGAAGGAACAGTAAAGTTTTTCAACGAAACGAAAGGCTTCGGTTTTATCAAACCAAACAATGGCAGTGAAGACATTTTTGTGCACGTTTCCGGTCTTATAGACGAGGTGCGTGAGAACGACAATGTCACTTTTGACGTCCAGGACGGAAAGAAGGGACTCAACGCTATAAACGTCAAGAGAGCTTAGGTTTTTATCAAGAGAATTTCCTGACGAACACTCAAGGGCATGCATGAAAATGTGTGTCCTTTTTTCGTAAATGCCGACGCTGAATTTTCCCATCAATTTCATCATTTTAAACCCATTGTTGCCACCGCTTACATTTGCGCCATGCCTTCTTCTTACAGCAATCTGAAAGCCCTGCGCGCCTTAGTTCGTGCAAGTCTGCAGTCGATTTTAAAGAGTCCCTCTGCCATTATTTTTTCCATCGCCTTCCCTTTAATTTTCATTCTGGTGTTTGGCTTTTTGGGCGGTGATGGAACCAGCGTTTTGAATGTTGCCGTTGCTCCGGGCGCCGATACTACCCAGCCACTGATGCGCTTGTTCAGGCAATCAGATGCGCTGAAATGGACACCGGTTGAAGACACCAATGCAGTGAACAAATTACTGAGCGGCGGAGATATTGTTGCAACTATTGACGTAAAAAAGGACGCGCAGCAAAATCGTCCGGTGGTGGTGATTCATACCGCCGCTGCAAGGCTGCCCATGCTTGAAACCTTGCAAACCATCCTTTCCAACATGGTGCAATCGCAAGACCCTGAAATTAGCACACGCACGGAGGCTTTAGCAAAGTATGACGTCCGCATAGCACAGCTCCGCGATTTTAAAACCATTGATTTTATTCTGCCCGGGCAATTGGGTTTTTCATTGCTTGCTGCCGGCGTTTTCGGGACGGCTTTTGTGTTTTTCAATCTCCGGCAAACGCTTGTTTTGAAACGCTTTTTTGCAACGCCTGTGCGACGGGAAATAATTGTGCTGAGTGAAGGTTTGGCAAGGATGATTTTCAATTTAAGCGGCGCAGTAATTATTATTTGCATCGGGCATTTTGCCTTCGGATATACGCTCGTGAACGGATGGGTAACCTTCCTGCAAATAATGGCGCTTTGCGCTTTGGCACTGATGGTTTTTATGGGCTTCGGATTTGTAGTGAGCAGTCTTGCAAAAAATGAGACGTCTATTCCGCCGTTCTCAAATCTCATTACGCTGCCGCAATTTTTACTGGCGGGCACTTTCTTTTCTATTGAAGCTTTTCCGGAATGGTTGCAACCCATTTGCCGCGTGTTGCCGCTCACTTATTTTAATGATGCGCTGCGGCATATAGCTTTTGACGGCGCTTCTTTTTGGGATGTGCGCATGGATATTTTGTTGCTGACGGGGTGGGGTGTTTTAGTTTATTTTATTGCTGCGCGAACGTTTAAGTGGGAGTAGGCAATACGGCAATTCGACAATTCGGCAATGATGGAACACAGATTCCTATGATTTTTAAGATTCAGGAAGATGGAGGAAGGGGAGAGCAATTCGGCAATTAGACAATTTGGGAATTCGACAATTCGGCAAGTCCGCAATTCGGCAATGATGGAACACAGATTCCTATGGTTTTTAAGATTCAGGAAGATGGAGGAAGGGGAGAGCAATTAGCCAATTAGCCAATGATGGAACGCAGATTCCTTTGATTGAGGTTAAAAGTCTCCAGACAAAAGTGAGCCCCTCCCCGTCCTTCCAACTTGTCCGTTAACTTTCCCCATCTTTCGGAGGAGATAGGGGAGGCTTTGATACTTCCAAAAAGTCGGCACTGTTTTTTTGTCCTTGTAGTGAACCAATTTTTTCACTAAAACCAAATTATTATGGCAAACTATAATCAGGATTGGCGCAATGAGCGCAATGAAAATCAAAACGAAGACAACCGCAACGACCGTTGGGATAGGCGATACGCAGCAAATTATGACCAGCAAAACCAGGGCTACAGTCAGGAAGGGGGTAAAGGAGATGCAGACAATAATTCTTCTTACGACCGCCGCCGCTCAGCAGGTTATAGTAATGAAGGTCAGCAGGGCGGAAGCTATCAGCGCGATGGAAACACCGGCAATTATCAATCAAACCAAAACCGCTACGGCAACACCGGATACGGAAATGAAAGCGGCTATAATTATGGCAGCCGACGCACCCAAAACCAAGGCAATAATTCTTTAGGGGTAGGCAGCGATATGTCTTACAACAGAATGGGTTATGGTTCAGGATATGGCGGAGAATATGGCTATCGCGGAAATGAATATGGCAGCAGCCGTGCCCCTTACGATAATAAGTTTGGAACAGCAAGCTACCAGAATGCACGCGGCGACTCAAGAAACTGGAACCCTGACCGCGAATACAGCAGCTACACCGGCGATGTAAACCCCGAGCAAGAGCGCCGCTGGCAGCATGACAACCGCGACTGGATGGACAGAGCAGGTGATGAAGTGCGCAGTTGGTTTGGCGATGAAAGTGCGGAATACCGCCGCCGCGTTGACCATTACAAAGAGCAGCATCCCGATTATGCAACATCCCATCGCGGACGCGGACCTAAAAATTATAACCGCAGTGATGAGCGCATAGAGGAAAACGTGAACGACCGGATGCATGATGACCATTGGCTTGATGCTTCTGACATTGAAGTGCAGGTATCAAACGGCGAAGTAGTCCTTTCAGGCACAGTGGATAGCAAAAATGCAAAACGTCATGCGGAGGATTTAGCGGATGCAATCTCTGGCGTAAACCATGTTGAAAACAGACTGCGGGTGCGGAATAAAACACAATCCAGCTACGGAACAGGAAGTTATAATAATGCTCCTGGTGCTGGCAGCAGCGTGGCTTCGGATGTATCACGCGTGGCATCTTCCTCACCAGCATCAATGCCAAATGCAACATCTTCAAAAACTACCGGCAGCACAAATGCGCCCGGCAGTTCTAAAACGAAATCTTAAGTTCCGGAAACGATTAAGTACTCAGGGTTTAAGATAGACAGGAAGCCGTCTCAGATATTCTGTGGCGGCTTTTTTTATTTTTTCAATGAAGCTTATGGGTGATAATCCACCACCCATTCAATATCAAACTTATCTCTGAACATACCAAAATAAGAACCCCACGGACTGTCGCTGATGGGCACTTCTACGCTGCCGCCTGCGGAGAGACCATTAAATATCTTATCCGCTTCTTCCCTGCTTTCTGCACTGACGGATATTTTAGACCGGTTCTCGTTTTCATTTACGCGACCCATAATTTCAGGAACATCGTTGCCCAATAACGTGTTTCCGCCAATTGGCAGGGCAATGTGCATAATCTTGTTTTCCTCGCTTGCCGGTACAGGATATTCAGCACTCGCAATGTCTTTAAACCGCATTATCTGCCCGAACGCGCCGCCAAATACTGACTGGTAAAAACGGAACGCTTCCTCAGCATTGCCGTTGAAGTTTATGTGGGGGTTGATGAGGGGCATGAGTTGTTATTTTAAAAGGAATTTTTTGGTATGAGGTTATGCTTGTTTGGGAAAGTGCGCGAGTCTCTTGCAGGAGTCTAACGTGTAAAGTAGAAGAATTAGGACAGAAGTAAAAGTAGGCACAGGCACCCACCCGCACAAAGCCATTGCTGCATGCCTGCGCCAATGCGCAACATGGTTCTTACTAATGTCAATAGGGGAAAGCAACCTTTTTTACCTAACTAAAATGTCAATATACCTGTTGAAATATTGGCCAACGAAAACTTCTAATTTTTATAATAGGCAAAGTCGAAAACGTAATAACCGTCTGTCGCTTTCTCTTTCGCTCTGGCTTGTTCTGCTTTCTTGTGCCATTCTGCAGCTTCGGTTTTCGTTCCCCTGGTGTATCTATACGATATGGCGCAGGCGTAAAAGTCCATTGCGTCAGCATCACCCGCCTCTGCAAACAACCGCCATGCATCTACGGGTGGAAGGTGTTTTTCCCAATGTTTTTCTTTATGTTTATTAAAATGGCTTTCAAATCTAATTCCCATTCTCCTCCATACGTAGGCTTTTATATCACAGCCATATTCCAAAAGGTAGGATGGGGTAATTCCCTTTTTCCTGCTCAATGCTAAAAGTTCTTGTGGGCTTTGGCTGGCCAGATATTCTGTGAAGACGCTCCAGGAGTTAGGAATAAACTCAGCTCCAATTATGTCAAAATACTCTTTTTCCATTGCAATCAGTGCGCTTTTATCAAACCCTGGGTTTTTACGTGCCGCTTCTATGTCCTGCCTATTCTTGAGGGTGACTTTTTGCCAGTTGGACATCGAGTTAAGCGTGGGATAGGGTAGCCTTTTTGCCAGTCGTTGAAGACTGCCAGGGTCATCCAACTTTGTCTGCGGAAGACTTTTTCTCCAAACCTTCACCATTAAGTTGTCCAGGTCCGATTGGTGGGTAGGAAAGCGAGCAGCCAATGCTTCGAGTGCGTCCTCCGCTTTGTTGGTAAGCTTGTCAAACTTTAAGATTGACGACAGTACTTCTTCATAGCTCCCCGTTTTTGCGATGCCGAGATAATTCTGATAGTAGGTGGGATAAAACTTCACGGATGCACCATCGGCACGGAGCGCACCACCATCGGAAAGGGTCAGTTTTGCCAATACATCTCTATCATTATCGGTGAAAAAGGTATAGCTCTTGTATTGCTGCCTGATAGGCTCCCACTTGGCGTTAGATACGGCTTTTTCCCCCACCGCCCTAAGAGTCGCAGCTTTAGCTACCCGCATAGCAGAGTCTTGCCTTCTCTTATAATCGTCGTTCACAAGTTTATACCTACGCTGCTCTGCCTCCATTTCGAGTTCATGCTGCTTTTTATAGTCTGCGTCTCTTGCAGCTTTCGCTCGTTTTTCATCTATCGTTTCTGCATAGCCACTACTCTTTGAAGCCGGTTTGTTTGGCGTTCGCGAATCCCACTGATTATTAAAGGCAGCCTCTCTCTCTTGTGAGGCACGACGTTGATAGTCTCCATTGTTCTCACCATAGCGTTGTTGCGTAGGTTGCGCAGAAGCAAATATTTCTACGCAGAGCAAGGGTAGGATTAGAAGGTAGTTTTTCATAAACGGAAGTGATTTTCAAAAAAAAATTTTATAAAGATAACCGACTTACAAAGCAATGTGCTATTTCTATGCTGATGTGTTGATTGACTCCGTTAGGCGTAGGCTGTGCCTACGTTATGCATCTATTGTTATTTGCTGACGACGTAGGCACAGCCTACGCCTAACGTCTACTCAATTTATTACAAACTACGCTGAACTGAGCTTTATTCGTCAAGCCCCGAACTGAAGTACAGAAAAGTTACTGCTGCTGATTGTTATTCCGTCAAGCCACACTTGCACAAAACTCAATGTTGTACGATGTTTTATTTGTCGACCTTTTTAGTTTTCATATTGTCAAGCGTAAGTTCTAATTGTCCTAAAACTGAAGAACTATAAGGAAATTTCCTTCCTTTAATAATTTCTAAAGGAGGAATCTTTTTATTTATGATTTCTAACTCTTCTCTCCCGTACAAGAAAGTTTGTCCTCCTGTGGAATACTCAAGAAGTTGCTTGGAAATAGTTTCGGTTATCTCAAATAAACTTACTAAATGATTGCAGTAACCTTCATCTTTATTTTCTTTAACTGGCAAAACTAAATTGTATAAATCTCCTTCGTTTACAAGTCCTGTTTTGTCAATGTGAGTAGAGTCGTATTTGATGCCATCTATGTCGCCAGTATTTCTGACCCATTGCAAAAGTAATTGTGGTATTATATATTCTGTTTTAAAGGTGTCGCTATAATCTTTTACTTTTATTGAGCAAGCTGCAATTAATGCCCACGTCATTAAATATTTGTAGGCTGTTTTATTTAGGTTGTCTGTTCCCCAATCATTAGTTGTCAAGTCAAGGTAACTAATTTGCTTTTTTGAAACCAGTCTTACAGCTTGAAAACCGTCCAAACTCGGTCTGTTCAATTCTTCCCACGCAACATAAAGTGTCTTTGCTAAATACAAAGATGGAAAGCCAGGAATACTATATCGTTGTGTCGATACTTTACCTCGGCTGTCAAATGGAATATGAAACATTTCAAATGAACTCAATGGAAAGTTTTCTTCCTTTTTCCGAATTCTATAAAAATTTTCATCAGGAGTAAACTCATTGATGTTAAGTATCTTCTTGTACTTACCCTTGCGGAATTCAATAACTTCTGAAAATTTGGTGTAAGCTTTTGCTGGTTGACCGGCAAAGTATAATTCAATTGTATCTGCTATTCCCTTAATAAATTCCTCTTGAATTTTGATTACGTTTGAAAGATTTGTTTTGGTCTTTAAACCGTCAATTTTAATAATTGAAGGCTTAACGCTTTTCAAGAGTTCAATGTATTTATCAAACAGTTCAGTTAAATAAACTCTATAGCTTTTTCCTTTCGGAATAGCCTTTGGCAATAACAGATGTTTGTCGCTATAAATTTCTTGGAGTGTCATTTAAAAATATCGTACAACTCATAAACAGACGAAACTTTTGTCGTACTTTTCGTATTGTTCTAATGGATCCGATGTTGTACTTTTCGTATAGTTTAACACACTGAGTTCCCGCAGCGCCCTCGCCTCTTTCCACAGTTAAGTCTCCAGACTGCACACGCTACCCCTCATCCAACACATCTGTCGGTGCCTGAAATAAGTTGACTGGTTTTAAAGAGATTTTTCACTTTTAAAACCATTGATATTATGGCAAACAGGATGCAGTTTAAACAGAGTACGGAGGAGCGGCGGCGGCGGTTCTTCAGTGAAGAGTTTAAGCGCAAGAAAGTTCGGGAAATTGAACAGAAAATTACGACTATTGCGCAGGTAAGTCGTCAGTATGAGGTGCGCGAGAACAGCGTGTCTAAGTGGCTAAATAAATTCGGGGTCAATTATATGAAAGGAGTGCGCACCATTGTTGAATCGGAAAGTGATACACTGAAGCTGCGGGAGCTGGAGCGGAAGGTGGCTGAACTGGAACGCGCCGTTGGGCAGAAGCAATTGCAGCTTGACTTTCGGGACAAGATGATTGAATTAGCGGAAGAGACTTACGGTGTGGACATCAAAAAAAAATTTTCAGAAACGCCCTCATTTGGTTCTGGAGAAACAGGGAAGCCATGAGCGTTAGTCTAAACAATCTTTACCGTGCAACGGGTGTTACCCGTCAGGGTGTGCATCAGATGCTGAACCGTATTCTAAAGGCAGAAAAACGCCAGGCAGACTTGTGGACTTTAATAATGCAGATCCGTGCCGACCATCCCACGTTAAGTTGTCGTGCTATGTATCACAAGCTACAGCCTGAAGGCATTGGCAGGGACGCATTTGAGCATTTTTGCAAAGCGCAGGGACTAAGCTCAAAGCCGCGCCAGTTGCGGCCTCGCACCACCGATAGCAGCGGTGTGATTCGTTTTCCTGATTTGCTTAGCGGTAAGATTTTACAACGTCTGAACGAGGCGTGGAGCAGTGACATTACCTACTTCGAAGTGGGGGAGCGGTACTACTACATCACCTTCGTAATGGATTGTTTTTCACGTCGCATATTGGGCTATCAGGTTTCCGACCGACTGAGCACGGAGCAGACCACTTTGCCGGCTCTGCGGATGGCAGTAGCAAACCGCGGCGGGCAACTTTCAGCAGGGATAATTTTCCATTCAGACGGAGGCGGCCAGTATTATGATCAGGAATTTTTAGCCTTCACCCGCAAGCATAAAATGCACAATAGTATGTGCGAATGGGCGTGGGAGAATGGAAAAGCAGAGCGTTTAAACGGGATTATAAAGAATAACTATTTGGCGCACCGGAGTATAAATAATTTGGCAGCATTGAAGCGGGAAGTGGTAAAGTCGGTGAAGTTATATAATACAGACCGGCCGCATAAATCGTTACAATACCAAAGCCCGATTGAGTATGAAAACGATGGGGTACTTTTGGTCGGGCAAACAAAGCCGAAGATGACGAGGTCATTGGAAGCAGACTTCATTTGTGAGGGGGTGTAAGCCCCCCCATAAGTGGGTCAAACAAAGCCTCAGACTCTAAGTATCTTGATCGCAGACTCTTCTTTTATGAGGCAAATACCAGTCAACGGTTTTTAGGCATTGACAATCACTCACCACGCTTTCAGCCGCCACCACATCTGCCAGAAAACTGTTCAGAAAATCTTCCCCAAACATCTGGTTTATTGCCCCAAAATCGGGCAGGTCGTCAACCAGCAGCGTATAGGTGGTGCGGGCGCTTTCGGTCATGAAGTCGTCCCCACCCTGGTAATCTCTTTTTAATTGTTCATCTGCCATAATTGCAATTATTTGATGCCTCAAAAGTGATAAACGAATGTTATCTCAACCAAATAAATCGGTGTCATTAACTAGTTAATAACATACGCCAACTTTTTGACAGTATATCTTTCTAATTTGCAAGCAGTAATTTGCTTCAAAAGATGATTACATAACTCGCTAAAAAAGGATGGCAACCCGCAATTAATAAATTTTAAATCGCTGAGGCTGGTTAAAAACTATTATAATTAAACCCTTAGAGCGCTATGGCGCATGAAGGCCCATTTTAATAAAAATACCAATCTCGCTAATCAATGTAAATAACATTTTTAACATTGATTCCATCTTGCAGCTTAATGATATCAAATTTTTACTAATTGATACCATCTCGCAGGTCATTGTCAAGGTCTTTTTACTAATGGATAACGCCTCGCTTATCTTAATTTTGACCTCGCTAAGCAATGTAATCAATGACATTAAGCTGCGAGATGGTAATATTATATAGCGAGACAAATAAGTCTTTCAGCTAGGCAAAAATTTTTATTAGCGAGTTTATAATATTTTTAGCGAGATAAAAATTATTTTCAGCGAGATAAAATATGCTCTCTGCGAAGCAAATACAATATTTAGCGAAGTAATAATTTATATTTGCGAGATGGAAAATTATATCTTATTGTTATTTTAATTATGCAACGAGATGATTAATTATCTCAGTGGGCACATATTAGATTCTATAGAAGGAACGAAAATCCTTCTGATAGATGGAAAGGTTTGGAATAAAAGTGGTTAGTGAAACACCGACCATAGATAATGGCAAAATAAAAGTGCGTGAGTTCCTTTCGGAGACGTACGCACGGATGGAATGGGACTTAAGTTATAAACCTAAAAATTCTTTTTGGTGATTTTTGGGTAATTATATTGTATTTCTTGCATCGGCTTGTTTCAGAGATTTATCTATGTTGGCGATAAATTCTTTTTCACCAAACAGTGTTTCATCCGCATCCTGAATTTGAATTTTGCTTTCAGTGTGTCCAATAGATTCCAGTTTTTCTCTCCAAACCTCCGCGAAAACAGCTCCAACCCTTAAAAATTCTTGTTCAGAAAAAGTATCCGTTTTAGCATTGTTACACCAATAACAGCATAACACTAAATTTTTCAAGTCATTGTAATCTGGATTTGGTATTTTTCTATCAAGTTCAAGTGTTCTACCTCTGGTTACAAGCCTCTTAGTTTTTAGTTTTTTAAATTCTATAAGAGTATTAATGTCTTGTTCCGTAATATGGCAATAATAGCACTTCCTTTCTTGCGATAAATACCATTTATAAAAATCGAAAAAAGGTTTATTGATTTTCTTTCTTAGCCACAAGTTTCGAACTGCTGCCATCGCGGTTCGTTCCTCCTTCAGTTCTTCATACCATAACGATATTGTTGGCTGCGAGACGCCGAGTTTTTCTGCAATTTCTTTGAACGATTTTTGTTCGCAAATGCAGAGGTTTAGAAATTCCTTTTGTTTTTCTGTCATAATAAGGATTTTTTTTATAATTCTAAACTTAACTTCAATTGCCTGCCGAAACCCACGTTTATGATTTTCATGAGCGTTGATAGTTTTATATCGCCTGCATTATTTTCAATTCTGGAAATGTTCGTTCGATTGGTGCCACATGTTCATCAAAGCTGGTGAGGTAAGGTGTTTATTTGGGCTTATTCATCCCATTTTTTTTTGGTGCTGACTGATTTTTCATGGACCTAAGATGGGAAGCGTGTAATTGAAAACATGCGTTATAAAATTTGCTTAGCGAAGTTATCGGTAAAGACAACAAGTTTCAAACTGCCGGCTCTTCAAATCCCTCCCTTACCTTCATCCCAAAACCAACCTCCGCATGTCCGCCATTCCATCATCCATAACCGATTTTATAAAAGCACAAACCGCAGCCACCGTTTGTTGCCTCGCCCAAAATGCAGCGCCCTATGCCTTCAATTGCTATTATGCTTTTGAAGAAAAAAAAGGATGGCTGATTTATAAAAGCGGCTTCAGCACTGCCCACGAAGAAATGTTGAAAAAGGATGCACGCGTGGCAGGCACCATCATCCCGGAGCAAATAATTTTAGCTACGCTTCAGGGCATCCAATACCAGGGCGCCCAACTCCCCGATAGTCTTGAAATTTCCATGCAGGCAGCATCAGTTTATTACCTCAAATATCCCTTTGCCATGGCGGTGCCGGGGAAGATTTTTGCCATTCGCCTTGACACCATAAAATTCACCGACAACGCGCGCGGTTTCGGCCATAAAGAAAATTGGCAGCGGGAAGAAATAAAGTGAGCGGACGCTCGAAAGAGCGTCATTGCGAGGGCTTGCCCGAAGCAATCTGAAGAAAAAACAAACACTTCAACGCTCTTCAGGTTGCTTCGCTACGCTCGCAATGATTGTTATGACCTGACCAAATCTTTTTTGCTTGTTTTTCAGGCGGCTTTTTGAAAGTTATCCACAAAAGGTCGCTGGTTATTCACAACTGCGGCAACCCGTAATAGCATCTTGTTTTTCACCGCATTCAAAGCGCTCCAGCCATGTTTGCCTTCACCCATTTTGCGTTCGTAATAAAGCCGTAATTCCGCGTTGTATTGAATGGCCGACATAGCGCCCATGAACAGTAGCTTTTTCAGTTCTTTATTGGCCATTTTATGAACGTGATCCTTCCTTCGGATGCTGCTGCCGCTCGTGTAGCCGAAGGGTGCCACGCCGGCATAGCTTGCCAACTGTTTGCCGGTGGGGCGGGATATAAAATTGCAGGTGCAGCAAAGCAAATAAACTGCTGTGATATGCCCAATGCCCGGCACCGAAACCAGCAGCTTATAGTTGGCATTCAGTTCCTGATTTTGATCAAGCAGCAGCTTTATCTGCGCTTCCAGCAATTTGATGGATTTTTTCTGTCCCTCCAGCGTTGATTTGTAGGAGGCTTCCAGGGCTTTTTGAGTGGCTGAAGGGCTTACGTTTTTCAACTCTTTCAGATAAACCTTGTTGCCCGAAAACTGCGCAAGCAGCCTGGCTCTGGAGGTGTAGAGGTCTTTGAGTTGCAGCATGTCAGGATGCAGTGTGGGCGCGGCTTTGAGGGCATCGGCTTCTTTGCAGGCATATTGGCAAAGGCGCATGGAATCGGTGCGGTCGTCTTTACCGCGGGTGATGCCGAGGCTCCATTTAATGTGGGCTGCATTGCCGATGTGGACGGGCAACGAAATCTTAGAGCAAAACCCCCACAGCAGGCGGTGGTAAACGCCGGTGTTTTCCATCACGAGCAGCGTGGTTTCGGGGGTGGATTTGTGGCTTTTCATCCATTTGCCAAAAGTTACGAGCCCGTCGGCGTTGTTCTCAAACCGTTGTTTTACAATAGCGCCTTTTTGGTGATTGATGACGCGCATTAGCGCAGCATCAAAATGCAGTTTGGATACATCGATTCCGATGTAGTGTTCCACCATGTTTTGTTGGTTCATGTTGTGTGTTGAGATTTGTAGATTTGCAGGATTGATCTAACCTTTTTTGCCCCATCGGCCCTAGTCCTTAATAATGGGTCTTAAAAGCCCTAATTGTTATATGGCCACAAAGGGAAAAAACCGGCAGCGGACTTCATCATTGCATAGGCATTTAAGTAGCCTTGACGTGGAATAGCGAGCCGCTGCCGGAGGGTTAGGTTATCCTACATTTTCTGCGTTATTAACAAGGAAAAAAATTATAATAATAGTAATGGCTTTTTAAAGAAAAAGGCAGGGTGCAAATCTAAAGGACGTGGCGCTATTCTCGCAGTCAGTGCAAGCGCTTACCCGAAGTAATCTCAAAGTTTCCGCATCATTGCGAGGGCTTGCCCGAAGCAATCTGAAAATAAACAGCGGCTTTCCACCGCTCGTAAGATTGCTTCACTACGTTCGCAATTACGAAGTGCTCAACTGTCGCAACATTTCAGCGGTCATCTTCTCCAAATCATACTCCGGCTTCCAGCCCCAATCAGCGCGCGCCAAAGAATCGTCAATGCTTTGCGGCCAGCCATCAGCAATCTGCTGTCGGGAATCAGGTTCGTAATTCATCTTAAAATCAGGCAGCTTTTTTTGGATAGAAACCGCAATTTCAGCCGGGGAAAAACTCATTGCTGAAACATTGTAAGCCATCCGCGTGGAAAGCTTACCGGCAGGCGCTTCCATCAGTTCAAGCGTGGCGCGGATGGCATCATCCATATACATCATGGGCAGGTAAGTGTCCGCTTTCAGGAAGCAGGTGTAAGCGCCGTTTTTCAATGCCTCGTGGTAAATCTCCACCGCATAATCCGTAGTGCCGCCGCCAGGGTCGCTTTTCCAGCTCACTAAGCCCGGATATCGCAAGCCGCGCACATCCAGTTTCCATCTTTCAAAATAATAACGGCTCCAAAGTTCACCAGCATATTTGCTGATGCCATACACGGTTTCAGGTTCCACAATCGTTTGCTGCGGCGTGTTTTCTTTTGGCGTGCTCGTCCCGAAAACGGCAATGGAACTGGGCCAGTAAATCTTGTGTAGTTTTTCCTGAACGCCAATGTCGAGCAGTTGCATCAGGCAGCCCATGTTTATTTCCCATGCGCGTTTCGGTTTCTTTTCGCCGGTGGCGGATAGCAGTGCGGCAAGCAAATAAACCTGCGTAATTTTTTCTTTGCGGATGACTTCTAAAATTGCCGCATGGTCCATGGCATCCAGCAGCATAAACGGACCGGATTCTTTCAGCAACGGGTGCGCTTCGCGAATGTCTGACGCTATCACATTTGCCGTTCCGTAGGCTTCGCGAAGCGCCAGCGAAAGCTCCACACCAATCTGCCCGCCTGCCCCTATAATCAGAATTTTATCCGTCATGCTTCTTTAAGTTTTTTTAAGAGGTTTTTGATTGTTTGTGAGCAGATATCAGGTCTTTAAAATCGGCAAAGAGATAACGGCTGTCGTGCGGGCCTGGCGTGCTTTCCGGGTGGTATTGCACAGAAAATGCAGGGCGTTCATTCAACCGGATGCCTTCAATGGAATTATCGTTCAGGTTGATGTGCGTAACCTCAATTTTATCGGATGCGCGTGCCGCTTCCGCATCTACGCCGAAGCCATGATTTTGTGTGGTGATTTCAGATTTTCCGGTCAGCAGGTTTTTTACAGGATGGTTGATGCCCCGATGCCCGTGGTGCATTTTAAAAGTGGGAATTCCGGCGGCGCGCGCCAGCAACTGATGCCCTAAGCAAATGCCAAACAAGGGGATTTCCGCATCCAGAATTTGCCGGATAGTTTCCACCGCATAGTCCATGGAAGCAGGGTCGCCCGGTCCGTTTGAAATAAAAATGCCGTCGGGATTAAATGATTGTAGCGTTTCGAAACCGGTTCGTGCGGGAAACACTTTCAGGAAGGCATTATGCTCGCTCATAAACCGCAACATGCTTTGCTTCACGCCAAAATCAAGCACTGCAATCCGGTAATCTGCCTGTTCATTGCCGACAGTAAAAGCCGTTTTGGTGCTTACTTCCTGGCTTAAATCAAGCCCCTGCATTTGCGGTATTTTTTCAAGCGCTTTTTTAAGTTCGGAAGGCTCGTTTAGTTCTGTGGAGATTATGCAATTCATGACGCCTTTGCTGCGGATGTGCTGAACGAGTGCACGTGTGTCGAGGTCGTGAATAGCTACGATTTTATTTTCGGTTAAATAATCCTGCAAACTGCCGGAGGCAATCATCCGGCTGTAGCGGTCAGAAATATTTTTGCAAATCAGCCCGCGGATTTTCACGGAATCACTTTCCACATCTTCATCCTTCACGCCATAATTCCCGACGTAGGCATTGTTCATTATCAGCACCTGCCCGGCATAGCTCGGGTCGGTAAAAACTTCCTGATATCCCGTCATTCCGGTGTTAAAACAAAGCTCGCCGCCTGCTGTTCCTTTCGCACCAAACGATTTGCCTTTATACAGCGTTCCATCTTCCAGAAAAAGCCACGCAGGGGCATGGATTAAGGTGTTTGCAGACATGGGCGCAAATATAGGGAGCGCGGAAAAACGGCGCAGGGAGGTAGTGGAGGGAAATAGCTTCTATTTGCACGCGGTACAGTATTTTTTTAAGAAAGAAAAACCGTCAGAAATTCCATGAAAGACCTCGCAAACGACCAAAGAAAAAATTCGCAAAACCAGTGGGATGTGATTGTGGTGGGCGGCGGACCGGCGGGTTGCAGCGCGGCAATGGTATTGGCAAGAAGCAAAAGAAAAGTGCTGCTGATTGATGGCGGCAAACAACGCAACATTCGTTCCCACGGGCTGCGCAATTTCCTGACGCGCGATGGCATTAAGCCGCCTGATTTTTTAAAACTTGCCTACGCCGATTTGCAGAAGTATGACGTGACTTATGAGGAAGGCGAAATCATTGATTCAAGCCGGAATGAAAAAGGTTTTGTATTAAAAGATGATGAAGGCAGGGAGTTTCATGCGCGCAAAGTTTTATTAGCTACCGGCGTCACAGATATTATTCCTGAAGTGGAAGGCATGGAAGCGCTTTGGGGACAATCGGTTTTTCATTGTCCGTTTTGCGATGGCTTTGAATGTTGCGAATACAAAATTGGTTTGTATGCCCACCTGCACAACGGTTACGCCATGGCAATAGCGCTTCGTCACATCAGCAACCACGTCACGCTTTACACAGATGGCAGGCGTTATCTCCGCAAAGCACAGCGCGAAGAATTATTGAAACGAGGGATTGAAATCGTTACTAAAAAACTGCAGCGGTTGGTGCATCATGATTTAAAACTGGAGGAAGTAGAATTGGAAGATGGCGCGCTTGTACCCTGCGATTTTATGTTTGTGCATCATCATTATCAGGTGAATGGAACGCTGTTAAATCAGCTTACTTGCAGGCTTAGTAAAGCAGGTGCCGCCATCACCAATCGCAGGCAGGAAACGAGTGTGCCGGGAGTGTATGTTGCAGGTGATGCTTCTCACGATGTTCACTTTGCGGTGGTTGCTGCGGCAGAAGGCGTGAAGGCGGCGGTGAGCATTCATAATGCATTGCTTCATGAAGACAACCGCGTAGCGCTGGAAGCCGCCGATTAAAAGCAGGATTACCTTGCAGGCTTTAAAAAAAGCAGAAAATACATGGAGTGGATGGGCTATGCAGCCGCAATTTTAATTGGAATATCGTTGGGTTTAATTGGCGCAGGCGGGTCTATACTAACGGTTCCTGTGCTGGTTTATTTATTCTCTATTCCGGCTTCTGTTGCCACCACTTATTCTTTGTTTATCGTGGGGCTTACAAGCGTTGCAGGCGCTGCGCGAAACATGCAGTTGATACAATGGCGCACCGTGTTTTTGTTTGGCAGCACGTCTATTATTTCCGTCTTGCTGACGCGCCGATTTCTGCTTCCCTTCATTCCGGATACCATCACTACAATCGGTGAAAAAGTGATTACGCAGGATTTACTGACGCTCACGCTTTTTGCTGTGGTGATGATTGTTGCGGCAGTTTCCATGATTCGCAAACCGGATGCAGATTCAACTGAAGAAAAGCATCGTTCTCAAAAAGAAATTGCAGTTCGCCTGATGATTCAGGGAGTGATAGTGGGAATCGTTACCGGCTTGCTGGGCGCGGGTGGGGGATTCCTTATTGTGCCTGTGCTGGTGTTGCTGCGCAAGTTGCCCATGAAACGCGCGGTAGCCACATCGCTCACCATTATTGCCATCAATTCTTTGATTGGATTTTTTGGAGGAAGCAAGCTGGCAGCTATGGACTGGCGTTTTTTAATCACGATTGCAGCCATTGCCATGGCGGGCATTTTCGTGGGTATTTTCCTCTCTAAAAAAATATCCGGAACGGCATTAAAAAAAGGATTTGGATGGTTTGTGCTGACAATGGGTTTCATCATCCTGATAAAAGAGTGGACGGGCTTTTAAGCTCACCTTTTAAAAACGACTTCTGTAGCCCCAAATCCAAAGCCGCCTAACCATTCATTCGCGAAGCGCAACACCTCTGGCATTTCTGCAAGCACCTTGTGTACGGCATCTTTCAACACGCCGGTACCAATGCCATGGATGACAATCATTTTTTCCTGACGACTGACAATTGCATTTTGAAGTGAACGGCTCAGCGCCGACAATTGTATTTCCATGATGGCGCTGTTGCTCAGTCCTTTCACGTCGGGCATCAGCTTTTGAATGTGCAGGTCGATGATGTAATGACTACTGAAATTGTTGGAAATATTCACCTTGCTGATGGAAGTGAAATCGTGCATCACACTTGCAGGTTTGGGTTTTTCAATTTTTACCGCAACGGGTTTTGGAGCAAGCATAAAATCATCTAAAAGTTTGTAGCTGAAAGCCGGTTCATTGTTGAGCAGCAGTTGGTTGATGTGCCCAAACAACTTATCGGGGCGGATTTTGGTGATGCCTTCTTCTATTTTCATTTTAGGGTTTGAAGCGTCCGCCATTGTCCAGATGAACTTTGGATTATCGTTCATCACTTCAAAATCAATTTCGTGGAGATACAGGTTGGCAAAGGGATGCAGCGTTCCATCGTGTGCGAAATGAGTGCCCTGCTGCAATTTTATTTTGTAAGCAAACCGAACCGGCATAGGTAATTCATTCACCAAAAAAACCTTGAGACTTTCCACTACGTCTTCCTGCGATTGCTTAATAAATTGCGGAAAGAAAGAAAGATAAATGCCGCGCGGAAGCCTTTGCTGACGGGTTTTTATTTGCTCCGTTGGGATTTCAGGCTGCGCGGTAGGCGATTGCTTTTTCTTTGAATTTTCGGTAAACCATTTCAGGTAAGGATGGTCCACTTCGTCCAGATAAACGGGAAAAACAACACCGTTCACATCCACTTCCAGAATTTCTTTTGAGAGGTATGCAGTTACCACACCTTCTTCCCCGGTTTGCTTCATTAAAACCTTATCCCCGATAGAAAACTTCATGATGCTGAAAGTTTTTGGCGGATGAAAGCCTGTAGTTTTTCAAGTGCTTTTGTCCTGTGGCTTACAGATTTTTTCACTTCTGGTGGCAGCGTTCCAAAGGTTTCATTATAACCATCAGGAATAAAAATCGGGTCGTAACCAAAACCATTTTCACCACTTGCTTTAAAAGCGATTTCACCATAGCATTTGCCTTCAAAATAATGCACTTCACTATCCCAAATCAAACAAAGTGTTGCAATAAAATGCGCGTTTCTGTTGTCATTATTTTCAAGGAGTTTTAGAAGATGCTGCATGTTTTTGGAATCGTTTCGGGGTTCGCCGCCAAAGTATGCGCTGTGCACGCCTGGTTTACCATTCAGGGTATCCACACAAAGTCCGCTATCATCAGAAAGCACGTTTTTACCGGAAAATTCATTCACGGCATGTGCCTTTGTGTAAGCGTTTTCCTCAAAGGTTTCATAAGGCTCCGGCGTTTCGTCTTTAAACCCAATTTCACTAAGCGAAAGCAGCTTCACATCCTTAAGCATGGAGGCTAATTCCTTAAGTTTTCCTGCATTGTTGGTGGCAAGTATCAGCTCTTTCATTTCCTGATGTTGGGTTTTCCCAAAGGTAACCGCAACGCTAAACCGGCTTAATAATTTTGTCTTAAAGGCTTTGATGCAAAAAGTGAATCGTTACCTTCGCGGCGCAAAAAAAGAGTTCTTTAGGAGATGATTAGTCGCAGAAATATCAGGGTGAAGGTGATGCAGACTTTGTATATTCTGGAAACCATTCAGGATACTTCTGAAACCGCAAAGAACAATGCGCTGAAAATTCTGGACGAAAAATTAAACCGCGCTTTAGACCTTTTTGTTGTTTCCATTCTTTACACTTTCCGGACGGCACAATTTGCTGAAACGGATGCCCACAAACGCTCGCAAAAACATTTGGTAACCGAAGCCGACCGAACGGTGGATACCAAAATTGCAGGCAATGAATTTATGTGGCAAACGCTTTCTAATCCTGCCTTTGTAGAAAAAATAAAGCAACCCGGCATCGTGCATTTAATGAATGACGACCTGCTTCGTAAAATCTATCAGAAACTTGCCGAAACACCGGAATACAAAGCTTACAACGCCATTCCTTCCCGCAATCCAAAAGACGAAAAAGACATTATCCGCTTCGTTTGGGAGAAGATGATTTTAGAAAATGAAGCCGTGATGGAACATTTTACGGAAGAACTGCCGGGCTGGGAAGACGATGCAGAAATGATACAGATGCTGATGGAAAACTTTCTGAAATCTTCCGGGAAAATTCATTTCCTTTCATTGATTTCTGCCGAAAAGAAAACCTATGCGCAGGAACTTTTAAAAACGGTGCTCGATAAAAAGGAATACACGCTTGAAACTATCCAGCCTAAACTTAAAAACTGGGATTCTGAAAGGGTGGCGCTGGTGGATTTATTGCTGCTGCGAATGGGCGTGTGTGAACTGCTTTATTTCCCGACGATACCTACCAAAGTAACCATCAACGAATACATTGAACTGGCAAAAGTGTACAGTACGCCGCAAAGCGGACAGTTTGTGAATGGCGTGCTCGATAACATTTTAAAGGAACTGGAGCGCGATGGAAAAATCAGCAAAAAAGAACGCTCTTTCAAAAAAAATTAGACATCTACAATCATGAAAAAACTACTCATTGCACTTTCGCTTTTTTCGCTTTTTACTGCCTGCAAGGATCCCATAAAAGACAATTCCGATGATGCAGGATTGCTTTCCACCGACCTGGTAAAAAATCCGCGCTCTGCTGATGGAATTGATTCTGTGGCTATGAATGATTTGCCCAAAATGGTGTTTGCAGATACCACTTTCGATTTTGGAAGGATTAAAGACGGTGAAGTGGTAGCTCATGAATTTGCGTTCACGAACAACGGCAACAATCCGCTCATCATCAGCGGAGCAAAAGCTTCCTGCGGTTGCACGGTGGCTGATTATCCCAAAGAGCCTGTGATTGCCGGAAAAAGCGGCGTGATAAAAGTGCAGTTCAACTCCGCAGGAAAGGCAGGGCACCAGGAAAAAATGGTGACGGTAACTACAAATTCAAATCAAGGGAATCACTTTCTTTTTCTGAAAGGGGAAGTGAAGGAAAAATAATTTTTCAAAAAGCAATCTCAACTCTTAAAAATTAAACAACAATGACTACAACAATTCAAACAATTTTTCTTCAGGCCGGCAGCCCCATGTTTTCACTGGTATTTATGGTGGGCATGGTAGCCGTGATGTATTTTTTCATGATCCGCCCGCAGGCAAAACGCGCTAAAGAGCAAAAGAAATTTGCAGCGGAAATGGGTGTTGGTGAAAAAGTGATTACTACTTCCGGCATTCACGGCACCATAAACCGCGTGAATGATGATGGCACTTTGCAGCTCGAAGTAGGTCGCGGATTATTCATCATTATGGAGCGCAGTGCCGTTTCTATGGAGCTGACGAACGCTTACCGCAAGAAAACAGAAACCACTGCGGCGGTTGTAACCAACTAATTTTTCTCTTGCTGAAAGTGGGGATAACCGGCGGCATCGGCTCCGGTAAAACGGTTGTGTGTGGCGTGTTTGAAACGCTTGGCATTCCTGTGTTGTACGCCGACGAAGCAGGCAGGTTCCTGATGGAAAATGATGCTTCTGTAATGGACAGTATTCGCTTGCTTTTTGGTGATGAAATTTTTGCAGGTGGAAAGCTGGATCGTGAAACCGTAGCTTCCATTGTGTTCAGGCAACCGGAAATTCTTCAAAAACTAAATGCCATTATCCACCCTGCCACGCAGGCTTACAGCTTGCAATGGATGGAGCGGCAGTACGGTGCGCCTTACGTAATTAAAGAGGCAGCAATCTTTTTTGAAAGCGGCACTTATGCCGATATGGATGTGATGATTGGCGTGTCTGCTCCTCAAAAACTTCGGTTGCTGAGAGCGGCAAGCAGAGACGGAGTGGGGCAGGAAAAGATAATGGCGCGCATGGCTTCGCAAATGGATGAAACCGAAAAAATGGAACGCTGCGATTATGTGATTCTGAATGATGAAACCGAAGCCATTATCCCGCAGGTGTTGTCTCTTCATAAAATACTCTTGCAAAAAGCAGCAGAAAAAAACGCCTGATTTTATTCGGTGGCAAGGTTGCTTTCTTATTTTTAAGCAAATCCAGCTTCATTGATGAAATCTACTTTTCCTTTTCAAAAATTTACACGCAGCTTTCTCTTTTTTTGCCTCGCGGTTTTTTCTTTCTCAGCCTGTAAAAACAAAGCGCTATCCCGCACGGAAGACCCGCGCCTACAGGATATCCACCTGCCACCCGGTTTCCACATTTCCATTTTTGCCGACAATGTGGAGAATGCACGGTCGCTGGCTTTAGGTGCAAAAGGAACCGTGTTTGTGGGTAATAGAAGCGGCGACAAAGTGTTTGCTCTGATAGATGAAAACAGCGATGGCATTGCCGATAAAAAATATACGATTGCATCAGGATTGAACATGCCGAATGGCGTGGCTTTTAAAGAGGGCGCCCTGTATGTTGCCGAAGTAAGCAAAGTGTGGCGCTACGATAATATTGAATCCAACCTGCAAAATCCACCCAAACCTGTGCTTATTAAAAGTGACTTCCCTACAGATAAACATCATGGCTGGAAATACATTGCTTTTGGACCCGATGGCAAGCTGTATGTGCCTGTGGGCGCGCCCTGCAACATTTGTAATGATGCGGAAAAAGATCCGCGCTATGCTTCCATTACGCGCATGAATCCAGACGGCAGCAACTTCGAAGTGTTTGCCCACGGCATTCGCAATTCAGTAGGTTTCGACTGGCATCCTGACACCAAAGAATTATGGTTTACGGAAAACGGAAGGGATGAAATGGGCGATGATATTCCCGCGGACGAGCTGAACCACGCGCCAAAAAAGGGCATGCATTTCGGTTATCCTTTTTGCCATCAAGGCGACATTTTAGACCCTGAATTTGGCAAAGGAAAAAGCTGCGATTCCTTCACCGCACCGATTGTAAAACTCGCACCCCACACCGCTGCTTTAGGAATGAAATTCTACACCGGAAGCATGTTTCCTGCGGCTTACAAAAACACCATTTTTATTGCAGAACATGGAAGCTGGAACCGCTCAACACCTATTGGATACAGGGTTACAACCGTGCAAATGGAAAATGGAAAGCCTGTTTATAAAACATTCGCGGAAGGCTGGCTGAAAAATGGCAAGGCATGGGGAAGACCCGTTGCGCTGTTGCAATTGCCCGATGGTTCTTTGTTGTTGAGTGATGATTTTGCGAACGTTGTTTACAGAATCACCTATGATGGCAAATAAAAAAAGCGCAGTGGTTAGCTGCGCTTTTTTTTAAAAAATGTTGAAGTCTAAGTGCCTGCTTTTTTTACGTAAAAACTCCCTTCGGTTACTTCGATTTTGTTATTTACGTTTTCAGCGCCAGTCAAGTCATTATAATATAAAATGCCGCTAAAGGTTCCTTTAATTGTGTTATCCTGCTCTTCAGTAACGTCAATCGTTATCTTAGAATGGGTGCCGTCAGTTGAATGGAAAAAATTAAAGGCAAGGTTTTGAAGTTGTATGTATGTCAGATTCAATTGGTCTGGGCCATTAAGGTCTTCGTATTTCTTCACACCCGAATAGCTCAAAATATTTAGGTCTAATTGTGAAAAATTTGGAACTGCGCCGTTCATGCCACTAATTAAAACGCTCCCTAAAGTATCTAGATAGTTTGCGCTAGTAAAGTTTATTTTGTTGCCGTCAAGTTTTGCAGTAATCGTTCCCAATGCGGCAAGTCCGCCATTATTTTGATTAAATGGATTCCCAACGTTGCTATTATTCGTTGTCGGGTCAGCATCATAAAGTCCATTATTGCAGGAAGAAATTGCTAAGGAAGAAACTGCAACTATCGTAAGTAAAGCAGCCGCGCGGAAATGTTTGTTCATGAAATGTTTTTTTGAAGGCGTAAAGATAAGCGGGTGTTTTCGTTTTGCATCAAGACATTGTCAACCCTTGTTTTAGTTGGGAGTGCGGGTTGTTTTTAAGGATAATTCTTTAAGCTGCGCATCGCTTATTGTAGAAGGTGCATCCAGCATCACATCCCTGCCAGCATTATTTTTTGGAAAAGCAATGAAATCGCGGATGCTTTCCTTACCGCCAAGCAACGCACAAAGCCTGTCGAAGCCCAAAGCAATGCCACCATGCGGAGGCGCACCATATTCAAACGCACCCAGCAGAAAACCGAATTTTTCCTGCGCTTCTTCTTTATTAATTCCCAAAGCGGCGAACATTTTTTCCTGCAAATCGTGCTGATAAATACGGATGGAACCGCCGCCAATTTCCGTTCCGTTCAAAACAATATCATAGGCATTGGCTTTGATTTCTGCAAACCGTTCCATGTTGTTCATCAGCCCGATGTCCTCCTGTTTTGGTGCCGTAAAAGGATGGTGTCTCGCAACCCATCTGCCGCCACCGCCGCCATCTGCATGACCCGCTTCCGTAAATTCAAAAAGTGGAAAATCAATCACCCACAAGGGCTTGTATTCATCCGGATTGCGAAGCCCTAAACGGTTGCCCATTTCAAGCCGCAGCTCACTCGCTGCTTTTCTGGTAAGCGCTTCATTGCCGGTAACAATCAATATTAAATCGCCTGCCTGTGCTTTGCAGAAACCGGAAATTTCCCGCAGCTTTTCTTCACTAAAAAACTTATCGACACTGCTTTTCAAACTGCCGTCCGCACCGTGTTTTATAAACAGTAATCCACCCATCCCAATTTGCGGACGCTTCACCCATTCCGTTAGTTCATCGGTTTGTTTCCGGGTGTAATCTGCTGCATTAGGCACTACAATAGCAAGGATGGTTTCGGCTTCGTTAGTAACCTTAAAGTCCACGCCCTTTAATGCCTCACAATGCACAGTTCTATTGGCTTTCAGGTTTTGGATTTGCATCCCGAAACGCAGGTCTGGCTTGTCATTCCCGTAATGCCACATGGCATCATCGTAAGTCATGCGGGGGAAGGGTTCGGTGATGTTGATTCCTTTTATTTCCCTGAAAATTTCTTTCAGCATTTCCTCAAAAAGCTGCAAAATATCTTCCTGCTCCACGAAGCTCATTTCGCAATCAATCTGTGTAAACTCCGGCTGGCGGTCGGCACGTAAATCTTCATCGCGAAAGCATTTTACAATCTGGTAATAGCGGTCGAAGCCACTCACCATCAGCAATTGCTTAAACGTTTGCGGACTTTGGGGCAGGGCGTAAAATGCGCCTTCATTCATCCGGCTCGGCACCACAAAATCCCTTGCGCCTTCCGGTGTGCTTTTTATTAAGAATGGCGTTTCAATATCCCAAAAGCCTTTGCCATCCAGGAAATTTCGGACGGCGCGGTTCACTTTATAACGCAGCTCCAGATGGTTTTTTAAAACAGGCCGGCGCAGGTCGAGATAACGGTATTTCATCCGCAGTTCATCGCCGCCATCGGTATCGTTTTCAATGGTAAAAGGAGGGGTTTCTGCGCGGTTCATGATGGCAAAATCGCTCACCTCAATTTCTACATCGCCCGTCGGGATTTTGGGGTTTTTATTGCTGCGCTCCACCACTTTTCCCTGCACCTGAATCACGAATTCCCTGCCGATGGGCGTTTGCTCCAGCCGCGGATTAAGGTGTTCATTAAAAAGCAATTGCGTGATGCCGTAACGGTCGCGGAGGTCAATGAAAGTGATTGCACCAAACTTGCGCACCGTTTGCACCCATCCGGAAAGGGTAATTACTGAAGCAATATTTTGAAGGCGCAGTTCGCCGCAGGTGTGGGTTCGGAGCATGGGGGGAATTTTATTGAGGGGGCAATATTAGGGGAAGGGAAGTATTTATGGTAAAGCACTTTTCCATGTTGCTAAAAAAATGTTTTTCATGCGCCAACCATAGCAGCATTGATATGGTCTTCTTCTTTTTCAAACCTCCAATATAATTCTTATGAAAAACAGCTTCACAAAATGTTTTCCCTTCTTAGTCGGAATTTTTTTAGCAACACTACCAGCACTCGCTCAGTTAAAAATCGATTCCAGTTTCAACGGGCAGGGCTTTACGCATTATCATCAGCAAGGGGCTGGCACTATTTGCAGCGGCACCAAAATAGTTTATGACAACAGCGGAAAAATGATGATCGCAGGAAAAATAAACGATAGTCTGGCCTTGTTCAGATACACAGCTTCAGGCATGCAGGACTTAGCTTTCGGCAACAATGGATATATCAGCATAAGTGGAAATCCTTACACGGATATTAACGTGAAAGATATTGTTATCCTCCCCAGTAATAAAATAATGGTGATGGCAGAAGCGGCTGCTTATGGGTCAAGTTTTGCCAACTCGCAAGGTGCCATCATGTTAGCCCGTTTCACCGCAAATGGAGCAATAGACAGTTCCTTTAACGGCAACGGAATAGTGGTAAGCAAGCCTGATGCAGGATATGAATATTTCCCGAAAACTATGGCTGTATCCATTGGTTCCCAGTCGCCGGGGGAAGCAACAGTTCCCGGTGCTATTTACGTTGGCGGACTGGCTGCAGAAGTGGGACATTACGACTGCTCCCTTGGTTTCGGAAAATGGTTTATCAGCAAATACACCGATGCAGGACAGCCCGACCTGAGTTTTAATAACAACACGGGTTACATGATAAAATCAGCTTCAGAAATTAACCAATCTCCAACCATAGCACCTCCCGCCTGTGTTTTAGACCTGAAAGTGGTGAATGGCGGAAAGCTTTTAGCTGCCGGCGCTTTGCACTATTACGATTCATCCTTCTTTAGCCTTAAACTGAACAGCGATGGAACGTACGACAACAGTTATGGTACCAACGGACGAAAAACAAATGCTATCGCCGACTTCGGTATTAATTATAATCAGCTAACATCTGCTTTTATAAATTCTGATGAAACCATCCTGTTTACACGCTCCATCCCCTATAATAACAATGGAGCGGACAGCAATTTTTTATTTGGTAAGCTAACGGATGCCCAGGGCAGTTTCCTTTCTTCTTTCGGCGGCAATGGTTTGTTCCAGTATTTTATTCGTGGTTTCAATAATGGACTCATCCGCGAAGCAACAGGAAAGATTTTAATTTCCTGGTATGAGCATTCTTCAGGCACCCAAAAAATTCACTTCACGCGGTTTGAGGCAAACGGCGCGCCTGACACATCTTTTGGCGTTGCCGGGCATTTAGCTTTTGAACCCATATTAAACGACACCTACAGCAATCCCTCCGACGTATATGATATGGCATGGAATGCAAACTATACTAGACTCGGCATGACCGCTTTACGTTCCGGTTCAGGATATCAATCGTACACCACAATTCTGCAATTTGAACCTCTTACTCCCCCTTCCACAGCCGTTGGTAACTTGCAAAACACAAAGCCTGCTTTTGATATTTTTCCTAACCCCGCTCAAAATACCCTGAACCTTTTGTGCACAGATGCCTTAAGCAACTACCAGATAACAGACTTGCAGGGCAGGATTTTGGCTCAGGCAGATAATTTAAATGGTAAGCAAATGTCCATTGCTACCGGAAATTTACCTCCGGCAATGTATCTCCTCCGCATCACCACCGCCAATGGAGTGAAAGTGGTGAAGACGTTTGTGAAAGAATAAAGCTCTACACTTTCCCCTGTATCTGAATCACGAATTCCCTGCCAATGGGCGTTTGCTCCAGCCGCGGATTCAGCTGTTCATTAAAAAGCAATTGGGTGATTCCATAGAGGTCGCGGAGGTCGATGAAAGTGATTGTACCAAACTTGCGAACGGTTTGCACCCATCCGGCAGGGGTAACTTCTAAAGCAATATTTTCAAGGCGCAGTTCGCCGCAGGTGTGGGTTCGGAGCATAGGGTGAATTTTTATTGAGGACAATATTAGGGAGAAGGGAAATTGTTTGTCAGTAATTTTTTCTTTTAAAAAACCTAACCGACAAAAACGAAAAGCCTTTCCGAATTAAGTGGTTAAATATTAATGCGCTCCCTTTTTAACTTTGCCATTCCATCATCCTTTCAATTTTAAAAACTAAAAAAACATTGGAGACTCACGCACAAAATAAAAAAAAGGCTGCCAAAAGACAACCTTTTTAAAAATGGTGGGTATTCAAAAATGAATACCGGAGAAGAGAAATTTATTGTCTTCCGCTATGGTCAGGTGATTGCCTGCCTTCTTGCTGTTGCCTGTTTTTTTCCTGCTGCTGCTGTCCGCTTTGGTTTTCTCTCTGCGGCGTTTGCTCCTGTCCGCTTTGGTTTTCTCTCTGCGGCGTTTGCTGCTGTCCACTTTGGTTTTCGCGCTGCTGGTTTTGCTGTTGTCCGCTTTGGTTTTCACGCTGCTGGTTTTGCTCCTGTCCGCTTTGGTTTTCACGCTGCGGATTTTGTTGTTGACCACTTTGGTTTTCGCGTTGCGGATTTTGCTGCTGTCCACTTTGGTTTTCCCGCTGCGGAGTTTGTTGCTGTCCGCTTTGGTTTTCGCGGTGCTGGTTTTGTTGTTGACCACTTTGGTTTTCGCGTTGCGGATTTTGCTCCTGTCCACTTTGGTTTTCGCGTTGCGGATTTTGCTGGTTACTTTGTTGCTCGCGGGGATTTTGTTCTTGCTCCCTTGGATTGTTTTGTTGCTCTTGCATAATGGTATGTTTGGTTTTTAAAAAATGCCTACTCTTTGTTATTGGGTTTTCGGCTACGCCCGTTGCAATTGATTATTAAAAAATGAAGCCACCGTATTTATAGAAAAAGAAAACCGCTGCGTATTGGCAGCGGTTTAGCGTTTTAAGATTTAAAAGAGCGTTGATTATTGCATCATCTGGTAGATTAAAAACTCTACGCGGCGGTTTGCTGCTCTTCCCTGGTCGGTAGCATTTGTCATTATGGGGTGGGCTGCACCCATTCCATCGGTTGACATAGTGGAAGCATCCACACCGTTTTGAACTAAGATTTCCTGCCCTGATTGTGCACGGTCAGAGGAGAGCTTCATATTTACATCATCAGATCCAATATTATCTGTGTAACCATGGATAACAATTCCCACTTTGGGATACTCCTTAATTACGTTGGCGAAGCGAACAAACGAAGACTTAGCTTCTGTTTTTATTGCGCTTTTTCCAAAGTCGAACATCGCAATTTCTGGATAAATAACCTTCACGGTGTCTCCTAGTTTTTGAACGTTTGCTTCGCGCAATTCTGATTTCAAAGATTTGTACATTCTGTCCATATAGCTCATACTATCGGACTTAGTAGTTTTTTTAGAACTTTTGCAAGCGCTAAAAACAATAAAACAGCAAAGAAAAAGAGTGGAAATTTTAAGAAACTTCATAAAAATGGTTTTGATTAATCATAACACTTAAAAAAGGTGTGCCAATCTTTATGAACATTTATAGCTTAATTTGAATGCAACCATTATTTAGTGTTGATAATCTCCCTTCCCTAATTCTTTCAAAAGTTTAGTGTGTGCCACTAATGCGTGCACAAATGTCTTCTGCTCATAATAGGGCAATCCATGTTCAAGGGCAGTTTGGCGCACAATTGGAGCCAGCTTTTTATAATGCACATGGCAGATGTAAGGGAACAAGTGATGCTCAATCTGATGGTTTAGACCACCAATAAACCAACCTAATATCCGGCTTTTCGGGGCAAAGTTTGCGGTGTTCATTACCTGATGCACAGCCCAGGCGTTTTCTATTTTGCGGGCATCTGTTGGCTGCGGAAACTCACAATCGCCCACCACATGCGCCAGTTGAAAAATAGCAGAAAGGGAAAGTCCGGCAATAAAATGCATCACAAAAAAGCCACCCAAAATGTGATACCAGGGCATGCTGGTAAAAATAATGGGCAACGCCACGATGTAAGCGTAGTACAGAATTTTATAAAAGCTGACGCGAACAAGGGCTTGTTTTAAAGTGAGTTTCTCTTTTTTGAGGAGTCCCAACTTTTCATATTCAATCACCTGCTTAAAATCTTTGATGGTAGCCCATTGGAAGGTGAGCAAACCGTAAAGAAACCAGGCATAAACGTGCTGGAAGCGGTGGAGTTTGTAGTGTTTGGAATTGGGGGAGAAACGGAGCAAAGCGCCTGCGTCAATATCGTGGTCGAGGCCTTCGATGTTGGTGTAAGTGTGGTGCAAAATATTATGCTGTATGCGCCAGGTGACTTCATAACCGCCGACGAGGGCGATTATTTTGCCGAGATATTTATTCAATCCCTTGCTGCCGGAATAGGAATCGTGGTTGCTATCGTGCATGATAGAACAACCGATGCCCACCATGCCCACGCCCATCAAAATCCACAGTCCGTAGAACAGTAAAACACTGCTGCCGGCGAGACCGGTGACCATGGCTAGATAAGGAAGCACGTAAAACGAAATAATTACCAGCGATTTCAGTTTCATGGAGGTGTTGCCATGCATATTGAGGCTGTTTTCGGTGAAATAACCGTGGACGCGTTGTTTTAATGATTCGTGAAACGTGGTGTTGCCGGCACTTGCAAATTTTACAAGGGGAAGCTTTTGGGTATTGTTCAAAATGGTGGGGGGATTTGTGCGAAGGTACATTAAAAATGGGCTGTTATCATTTTGATGACAGCCCATTTGTTGTTAAATCGGATGTTTGGGGCAGGGAAATGGATAAATTAGTTTCGGGTGGCTTCCAGTTTGGCTTTCAGTTCCGCAACCTTGTCGAATTTATTCTGCTTCGCGTAGATTTCTTTCATGGCGATGAGGGATGATTGGTAGGTTACTTTATCATCATTGTTTAGTTTGGCAAAACCCTGTGCATCCAGCATGTTGAAGGTTTTTTCAAGGTAAGGAAGTGCTTTATCAAACCAGGCTTCACGCTTCACTTTCAGGGCATCGTACTTTTTAATTTCGGTAGAAGTGGTTCCGGTAATGGCATTCATCTCCTCGTTTATCTGGATAGCACGGTTGTAATAAAGCGCACCCAAATTGTAATTGATATCGGCTTTTTCGGGCGCTACTTTCAGGGCGTTTTTATAAGCTTCGTCTGCACTTGCAAAAAGTTCTTCGTAGTTGGCAGGTTTTGGAAGGTCATTGTTTTTGGCATCTTTAGGGTTCGCCATTTTATCGTACGTGCCTGCCAGATTGAATAGTAAATCAGGGTTGTTTGGTTCGGTGGCAATGGCGTCGTTTATCTTTTTGATGACTTCCTGCGGGTCGCTGTTGCGGAGGTAATAATTTATTTCAGCATTGGCAACGGCTTTGTTGGTGGGGTAGGCGGTTTTTGCTTCGCTGAAAGTGGTGAGGGTGTTTGCTTTATCGTTTTTAGAGCTGTAGATATCGGCAAGCATCAGGTAAATGTTTGGGTCTTTAACCACCGGGTCGTTTTTTGCAGCGGCAAGCAGCGGCATGGCATCATCAAAACGATTGGCATAGTAGGCGCTGTAGCCTTCATAAAGCGCCGCCTGACGGGAAATGGTATCCATCTTTTTAAAAGAAGCAAAACGTTTTCCATTTTCGAGGTTGGAGAGTTCTACCACGTTTTTAAAACGGTCGTAAGATTCTGTGTATTGCTGTTTGTCGAAGGCTTTCAGTCCGTCATTAAAATTGAAAATAGCCACGGCAAAAAGGTTGCTGTTCATGTTGTCTTTCTCAAACTTCGGGTCGAGTTCGATGGCTTTTTTGAGGGAAGTTCCGGCCTCGTCGTACAGCATTTTGCCGTCGTTTGCAGGTTGCTGTTGCATTTTAAGGTAGATGATGCCGCGGGTGTACCAGGCGCTGGCGCTGCCTTTGGTGTCGTTGTCGTTTACGGCAGTTTCGATGGCGGCTTTTGCTTTTTCAAGATCGCCGTCGGCGAGATAATTATTGGCTGCGCGTATCTGTGATTTTTGGGCGGAAGCTGCAAAGGCAAACATTCCGAAAGCAATGGCAAGAGTGGTTTTTTTCATGGAGTTGATTTAGAAAAGAGTGGGTGCGAAGTTCTTAAAAAAATAAACACCCGCGGGGTAAGGGCGGATGTTTATAACAGTAGTGTGACTTTACACGGTGATAGTATCAATTTCCTTTGCCTAAAAAATTACGCTTGCTTTGCGACAACACAAAAAGCAAAACCACCAAACAAACTATGGCATTGCAAATCGTTTTTAAACCGAAAGGAGCAATCAGCCAACTGCGGTAAAAGTTGGTCATGAACATTACCATCAAACAAAAAGAACCGAGAAGTTTAAAAGAGTTTTTCATTGTAACTTTTTAATTAATTCAATAGCACTATCAATCCAAAAACAAATGGAAACAAGCCCGAGCAAGCAAAGAAACGCTCTCCAAAAAACGGGTTTCTTTTTTTCTAAAATGCCCTGCCGAAATTCAACAACCATCATAGAAAAGCCGGGCAAAAACAAAACAAGAAATGAGCCGGCGAGTTTTATAATTACAAGTTTATCCACACGAAAATGATTTAGTAATTCAACCCTTGAATTTCCGGATTAGTCCAGGCAACAAAAAAGTTTCGCACAGCATCCATAATAGATTTAGAAAAACGGATAAAACCAGCGCATCAAAAATTGTTGACTTGTCAACCTTATCACGAAGCAAACCGAACAACATCCAAAACGTGAATAAAACACAGGTGGATTTCAAAAACTCTGTAAGCTTTTTCATGAGCACAGCAAATTAATAAATAAGGCGCAAATTAGACAATTAAAGCTATTCAACTACCGCTTTTCATAAACACGCTTTATGTGGAAGTCATGCTTATCATCTTCAATTTCCTTGAGTAAGTTGTAATTATATTGTTTAACGGTAAAACATTCCGGTACAATAAATTCATGCTCCGCTTTGCTATAATTTAATAACCTCCATTCCCTTCCAATATCGAATTTCACGCTAACAATGCCGCCGCTTATGTTTGAAACCACACCGAAGTCAATATTTTTTGAGATAGAATCGCAAGCCCAAACTTCTATTTTCTCCTGATAAGCCTTGTCTTTTGGAATCCATTTAGCGCAATACCAACGGTCAATTAGCTTCGTTTCTTTTGTTTTTTGGAATGAAAAAGGTAGGAAGGTTTTGCAATCAATGCTGCTGGAGTCTAATGTATAAACAGCTTTATTTTTCTTAGAATAAAGTGATTTATGGCGATTGGTTGAGGCGGGTTTGAATGTAAGCGTTGCAGTATCGAGGCTATTATTGAATGCATTTACCGGAAATACTTCCAAAAAATTATTGTCTGCTACGCAATATAAGAATGCACCGATTCCAAAAGCAAATCGAAGTTGGGTGATAGCAAAATTCAGTATTTTATCATCGCTCTTGTATGTATTATAGCTGGAGTCAGAAAGGACTGCGTATTTGCATCTTATGGTTTGCGCTTTTGATATGCTTCCAATAAAAATCAATAAAAAACTTAAAACTTTCATGGGAGTAAATAAAATCAACAACCCTTTTCATATCGAATTTTAATTGTCTAAAAACTTATGGGGCATAATAGTTCTCGAATTCCTCCAGGTTTAGATGAAACAACACTTTTGGTGAAGGTTCATTTTTCTTAAAAATTAATGCTTTTGCGTTAACTAATTCCCCTTGATATTCTTTATAACATTCACTGCATGCATCTCTGATGAAAGTAAGTTTTTTTACGACAATTTTGAATGGATGCAATCGTTCCGAAGGGATAATGTAAATCACCGGTTTGACTGTTGTACTTTGGTTTATGATGTCCTTTATTCGCGTCAGGTCATAAGAAAGAGAAAGTATAGCAACAGGGATTTTAAGCGTGTCTAATTTGTTTACAGTCTCCAGAATGTTTCTTTCTCCGGGGCAACCAGGGTACCAGAAAATGAAAATAAAATCATCAACGGTTTTTCTTAGAGGCTGAATGTTTGGAGTGTTAATGTATTCAAACCGAATTGAGTCAGCGTTATTTTTTGAAAAATTACTTACGGTGAAAGGTTTAATTTCTCCGGTGTTGTTATTCAAATAATTTACAGAACGGTCGTTGGCTAAATTATACATCTTAAACTGATGTCCGCTTCGGTCGTGAAAAGTATAAGCGCAGCCATACATCGTCAGCAACAAAAGAAAGCTCAAATACCCTGCTGTTTTCATGATTTTATAGCGCATTTCGTATGGTTTTTCTTCGTCTGAAGTTCACATTTTCAACCTTCAAATTAATGGGCAAAAAAAAGCGCCACTTAAAAAAGCAGCGCTTTCACTCAATTCTATTCTTCGTCTTCAGCTGCTTCTTCAGAATCTCCTTCTTCATTTTCATCAGAATCTACATCCGCACTATCATCCCCAATCTCCCCCTCCGGCGGAATCACTTCCACACCATCCTCCACAGGATTAATGTCCGTGACGCTCGCAGCTTCCTTATCGTCTTCACCTTCCACTTCCTGCTCTTCAATTCGGGCAATGGCAGCAATGGCATCCCCACCATCCAGGTTAATCAATTTCACGCCCTGTGTAGCCCTGCCTGCCTCGCGGATGGCTTCCACCCTCATGCGGATGGTAACGCCACTTTTGCAGGTAATAATCAAATCGTCTTTCACTTCCACAGCCAGCAAGCCTACAAGTGCTCCCGTTTTCTCTGTAATGTTGATGGTTCGAACGCCTTTGCCACCGCGGTTTGTGATGCGGTAAGCCAATTGATAATGCCGCTCGTGTCCTTCTTCATCAGGAATCGTGATGGTGTTGGAAAGTTCATCAGGGTTTGCATCTGCGCCAATTTCCTCAATAAGCGGTGTGCGTTTGCCCATGCCTTTTTCTGAAACAACGAGCACATGTTTGTGTTTCATATCGTGAAGCGGCACGCAAATCATCCCGATAATTTCGTCGTCTTTTCCTTTTATGTCGATGCCGAAAACGCCAATAGCGCCGCGTCCTGTTGTGCGCACTTTGTCTTCGTGGAAGGTTATGGCGCGACCGCTTTTCACAGCCATCATTACGTAGCTTGTGCCGTCCGTAATGCTCACGTCCAGCAGTTGGTCGCCTTCCTGAATGGTAATGGCATTCACTCCGTTTTGGCGCGGGCGGCTGAAATCTTCAAGCGATGTTTTTTTGATGATGCCTTTTTTGGTGCAAAGCACAATGGAATGCGCACGCACATAGTCTTTGTCTTCCAGTTGCGGCACGTCGATAATGGTTCTTATCTTATCATCCTGCGGCAATTGAATGAGGTTTTGGATGGCGCGGCCTTTTCCGTTTTTATCCGCTTCGGGTATTTCATAAACCTTCAGCCAAAAACATCTTCCTTTTTCAGTAAAAAATAAAAGCGTGTGGTGGGTGGATGCAATGAATAGGTGTTCAATAAAATCTGCCTCACGGGTTTTGCCGCCCATTGCCCCGCGTCCGCCGCGGCGTTGCGACCTGTATTCCGCTACTGACGTGCGTTTGATGTAACCTAAGTGAGAAACGGTAATCACTACATCTTCTTCCTCAATCAAATCTTCAATCCGCATTTCATTGGCGAGGTATTGAATTTCTGAACGGCGCGCATCTCCAAATTTCTTTTTGATTTCCTCCAGTTCCTCTCTCACAATCTGATACCGTAACCCTTCATCAGCAAGGATGCTTTTCAGGTAAGCAATCTGGCTCATTAGCTCCGCATGTTCTTCCCTTATTTTGTTGCGCTCCATTCCGGTGAGGCGCTGCAAACGCAGTTCCAGCACGGCTTTCGCCTGTATGTCGCTCATCCCGAACCGCTCTATCAATCCATTCTTTGCATTTTCAGGGTTGGATGATTCACGAATCAAAGTGATGACCTCATCCAGATGGTCCAGCGCAATTAAATAACCTTCCAGAATGTGCGCTCTTTTCTCTGCTTCGCGGAGTTCATATTTCGTGCGGCGCTCCACCACGTTGTGACGAAAAAGCACAAACTCGCTGATTAAATCTTTGAGGTTAAGCGTGCGCGGACGACCATTCACCAACGCCACATTATTTATCCCGAATGAAGTTTGCAGTTCACTGAATTTATAAAGCTGATTAATCACCACCTGCGCCACAGCATCCTTGCGGATATCCACCACAAGGCGCGTTCCTTCTTTATTGGATTCATTGTTTACGTTGGTGATGCCTTCAATCATTTTATTGTTTACCAGCGCACCAATTTTTTCAGTCAGCGCATCGCGGCTCACCTGGTAAGGCACGGAGGTAATAATGATAGATTCACGACCGGAGGCAGATGTTTCAATAGTGGTGTGTCCGCGCAGCACAACGCGCCCTCTGCCTGTGTGCATACCGGCTTTCACGCCGTCCATGCCGTAAATAAGCGCACCGGTTGGGAAGTCAGGCGCCTTCACGTGGTTCATCAGTTCATCAATGGTGATGTCGCGGTTTTCAATGTATGCCACGCAGCCATCCACCACTTCTGAAAGATTGTGGGGCATCATGTTGGTTGCCATGCCCACTGCAATGCCGGAGGAGCCATTCAGCAACAAAGCCGGAACGCGCGTGGGCAAAACGGATGGCTCTTCAAGGGAATCATCAAAATTGAGCGTGAAGTCAACGGTATCTTTCTCAATGTCTTCAAGCATGGCTTCTGCCAGCTTTTGAAGGCGGGCTTCGGTATATCGCATGGCAGCCGGACCGTCACCATCCTGAGAGCCAAAGTTTCCCTGCCCGTCAATCATCATATAGCGCATGCTCCAGGGTTGCGCCATGCGCACCATCGCGTCATACACAGAGCTGTCGCCGTGCGGGTGATACTTTCCGAGCACCTCACCCACAATTCTTGCCGACTTTTTGTAAGGCTTATTGTGTTGCATCCCAAGGTCGTTCATGGCAAAAAGCACACGGCGATGCACGGGTTTCAGTCCATCCCGAACGTCAGGCAGGGCGCGCCCCACGATTACGGACATGGAATAGTCGATGTAGGCAGTTTTCATCTGCTCTTCGATGTTGACGAGGATAATCTTGTCCCGCTCTCCGGGGTTCAAATCCTGATTGTTAGGCTCCATATTTTATAAGCTGAAAAAACTGTAACGCAAGGCGTGCAGCAATAGAAAAATCTATGAGAAAATTGAGGTGCAAATATAGCTTAAACAAAGCCTGAATCCGGCAGTTTTTCCGTTTATTTTCAAGGCTTTTTTAAGTGGATGAAATAGCGGTTTATGCCACGGTTATTGCAGCAAATAATTCGGGCTTTTCCCTGGCAAATTCCATCAGTTTATGCATCGTTTCCGGTTGTAGTTTTTCAAACCGTTCATCTAAAGGAATAAAGGCAGGCAGGGAAACATACAATTTGGCAAAGGCTTCGGGAGAAAGTTCCGCTTCAAGCGTTTCGTGATGCGCCACATAATGTTTCAGCACTTCATCAATCAGCGCCGCCATTTCATCATTCTTAACTGCTTCAAGCTGCCGTGGCATTTCAGGCAACAAACCGACATAACCATTGTGCAGCAACTGAATAAATCCACCCTGCAACACCTGATTGCGCAGATAATCAAAACAAAGCAGCAACTGTTGGGCGTCATTCAGTTCATCTAAAAAATCGAAAGAACCAGCCTTGTACAAACCTACATGGAGTGGGGCAGTGAGCAGTTCATAAAGTGCGGCATCATCTGCTTTTGCGGCTTCAAAAACTTGTGCAGAAATAGAAGGAAGGAAAGGCATGAGCGAATGTTTTTAGCGCGTTTATTTTTTTGAGAAATGGGAAGCAATGGCTTTGGCAGCTACAAATCCACTTGCCCAGGCGTGTTGAAAATTAAAGCCTCCGGTGATGCCATCCACATCCAGTATTTCACCGGCAAAATAAAGGTGGTTATGCAGTTTGCTTTGCATGGTGGATGTATCTACTTCTGAAAGCGAAATGCCACCGCAAGTCACGAACTCTTCTTTGTAAGTCGTTTTACCAGAGACTGGAAACCGTTGCTGCGTAAGGCTTTGAACTATTTTATTTTGAACACTCGCAGTAAGTTCTCCCCATTTTGTTGCGGATGTAGCGCCTGCATCTGCTGCCAGATATTCCCACAAACGGCGGGGTAAATCAAAAGGATTTTTGCTTGTTACCAATGCTTTCCCGGCGCTTATTCTTTGCTGCGCGATGATGCCCTTCACGTCATTTTCGGTGGCATTGCCCAGCCAGTTTATCATCACCTCAAAATCATAATTGCGGCTTTGGAGTTCCCTTGCGCCCCATGCGGATGCGCGCAGGATGGCAGGTCCGCTTAAGCCCCAATGCGTTATCAGCACCGGACCGCGCTCCATAATTTTTGTTCCGGCAATTTTTACGGTGGCATTTGGCACGCTCACGCCCATCAATTGCGTGATGGAATGATTGCGCAGATTGAAGGTGAAAAGGGAAGGCGCAGGCGGGAAGATTTCATGACCAAGCGCTGCCAGCCAGTCGTATTGCGAAAGCTTCGGGAAGCCGCCGCAGGCAATCAATACAGCATCAGCAGTTACAATTGTTTTATCCTGAAAATGCAGTTCAAAATGTTCCTTGTTTTTTTCAATTTTAGTCAATGATTTTTGGTAGTGAACCGCCACTTTGCGGTTTTGCATTTCGCGGTAAATGCAGTCGATAATTGTTTGTGAATCGTCGGAAACGGGAAACATTCTGCCATCGGATTCAGCTTTTAAAACCACGTTTCTTTCCGCAAACCAGTCAATGGTATTCTCTGTTGTAAACTGCCTCAAACTGTTGCGCAGCAAGGCTTTCCCGCGCGGGTAGCGCGTCAGCAGTTCGGGAATATCAAACAACTGATGCGTCGTGTTGCATCTGCCGCCGCCACTCACTTTCACCTTCTGCATCAGCCGCGTTGTTTTTTCAAACACGGCAACGCTTTTTGTGGCATCGAAGGGAATGTTTGCTGCAGCGAAGCAACCGGCAGCGCCGCCGCCGATTATGGCGATGTTTGTGTGAGTCAGGGACTGGAAATTTTAGAAGGTGAAGGTAGAGATCGCTTATTTTTTTTCGGTGGGCAACACACTTCAAAGGAATGGAGAGATCCTTGTATGTATCAGAGTCTTCTTTAAATTTGCGAGCCATACAAACAGCTAAAACGCCAGTCCCCAAATGCCCAACGATAAAATATACACCGGCAAACCGATCGAAATGCTCACCGTTGCAAGTGCTGAGCATACCCTCCTCAACGAAATCTACGAACGCCTTTCCTTCCTCTGCCACATGGGCAAACTTGCCTTCGATAAAACCCCGAAAAAAGATAACTACCAATACACTACGATTCTTAAAAGGCTTAATAAACCTTCTTCTTCTTCGGGGTGGGGATGGCGGTGGAGTAGACTAAATAATGACTTTCGTGATTCTTTATTGAACTAAATCTAAACGTTATTTTAACACACTTTCGTAAATACACGAGTTAGCTGCGATTAATCATGACTACCAACACACACTTTGACCGGTCAGAAACAAAACTTGACCATTACTATAACACGACCCGTGGAACAGAACCTATTGGCTCTAAGGATTATGAAGGTTTCTTTAAATGTAAACTGGTTCATGGAAGAGGCTTTTCAGTGGTCGTTCCAGACCTAGTCTATATAATGGATAATGATACCGATTTCACATGGTTTCAATTTTATTCTTTCATGCCCAATCAATTTACACGATTTAGTGATGACGAAATTTTCGGAACAGTTTACGTAGACATTGCATTTGGACACACACTTCGCTTGACTATTTCAAATGAATGGCATGTAACGAATTTTAAAGACCATTCTAATCTTTTTAAATGTAGAATTACAGGACCAACGAACTTAAACGATTATAGCACCGGGACTGGAAAACTTATTGACGGAATTCCATTTATCCACTTGTATCATCACACTTTACCTGCGACTAAAGAATTAATACTTCAATCTTCAAACTATCGAGGCTCATTATGGAATTTTCAAGGTACTAAAAAGCTTGAAAATATTTGTTACGCCTACTTTACAAGTTTAAACGCTTTGACAAAACCGAACGATTTGAAAATGATTGCAATGGCGAATAATGGTGAGATACATTTAATGGTTGACGTAGTAAGAGAAATTGTTCGAATTACTGTTTACCGTGAAAATACTGAAAATAGAACTGCTACACTTCGACAGCTAATTGATACTACAATCCTACTTAACAATCATATTTGGATACACACTCACGACACCAATGGGACGGCATACTATGAGATTTGCAGTGCATTTATTTACAGAGTTGGTTTGGAGTTTAATACAACTCTGCCATTCATTGATGAGACACTAAGTCGAATACAAAATGTAAAAACAACAGGTTACATTGTATTAGGCGACGCAGCAACAAGGCTTGGACTGCTTGCACCATTTGACGAAGAATACACTACTGAAATTTTCAAGATTGAACCTTTCTTTGATAGTGGCAGCAACATGCTAAAATTTTGGTTTGACAGTGGAAACAAAGATTTATACAGTGACAAAAAAGTTTTCGTTCCAAAATTTAACCGCAGCTAACATGGGGTTTGGCGTTATTGGGGCAGGACGTTGTAACATCGGCTGTAGTTCGCTATCAGCTTCGGTTTCGGCTCGACGTTAATAATTTAGCTATAGTTCTTAACTTCAACTTTTAAAAAAATATTGGGCTTCAGTTGTCGGCAGAAGTTTTTCAAATACCCCAACAACGCCAAGCCCTGTTCGTTGCCTGTAATTTTAGACAGACCCTAATATGAAAGAAATTTACAGATTTAGAAATGCCGAAAGTTTAATTCGCAGATTTAAAGAACTTCAAAATCAAGAAATTTATTTTGCTTCGCCTGAGGAACTAAATGACCCAATGGAAGGGTATAGAGACATTTATTGGAAAGGTGATGAAATCATTTGGAAAAATTTCATCCTCAACTACATAAAAAGTTTTGAACAAATATTCAAATTATATTCTGTTGTTATTGAGAGCAAAAAGATTGACGAAAGTGATATAATAGACACGTTTAAATTAGCAGGTGGTTTTACCTCTTTCAATACCCAAATTATTGACAAAGTATCAGAAAAATTTTTTAAGATACCTTTTATTCAGAAACTACCCGAAGCTCTTTCGAAAAGAATCAACCCGATAAGAAGAAGCGAATTGATTTCATATCTTCAATTTATACATCCATTATTAATAAATTCAGTATCTCAAACATATTACGAAAATGGCTTAATTTCATTTCCATTGTTAAGTAAGGACTTAACTGAGTTTGAAAAGGTAATTGAGGCATCTGGAAGTTTGCCTGACTTGTTAAACAAAATTGAACTTGAAAATAAAAATAAATCATTAGAATCATTTCTAACAGTAATTGGAATTTACAGTCAATCAAACCTTTTATTAGCTCGTAAAAGTTATGACAAAAAATTAGATAATGAAAATAGCTTATTTCTATTCTATGAATTTCCTAATAAATATTTAGATAAACTTACGAGAGATATTTACCCACTTTGGTACTCCGCATCTTTTTTATCAGACTGTAAAAATTCAGCAATTTGGGGACATTACGGAGATAATCATAAAGGCATTTGTTTAATCTTCAAAACAACACTTGATGACAAAAATGAAATGCAATTAAATCTTGAAACGGAATATGGTTACAATTCAGGACCAATTGTAGGAATGAGACCTCATAAGTTTAGAAAAATTAAATACGAAAATATACCTACAGAAATAGACTTTTTTCGTTCGATTGGACGACTTAGAAAATTTGAACTAAATAAACTTTGGTATAGTGATACCAATGGAAACAAAAGTATTTGTGGACAACATCTAATCGACAGTGAAGAAGAATGGAGAGAGAAATATTGGAATAATTTTTTTGACAGCTTTTCGATTAAACTCAAGGAGTGGGAATACGAAAATGAATATCGTCTCGTAATACACGGTGATTTTGTTGACTATACTGAAAAAAGTAGCAGGAAATTGAAGTATGACTTCAAAGACCTCAGTGGAATTATTTTTGGCATAAGAACTTCGATTACAGACAAAATAGACATTATGAAAATTATTGAACAAAAATGTGCAGAAACTAATCGTACTGACTTTGATTTCCTGCAAGCTTACTATTCAAATGAAACAAAACAAATTGAAACTTTTAAAATGCCGAATAGCAAATAAAAACTACAGGCAACATTGGGTTTGGCATTATTGGGGCTTGACGAATATAGCCTCAACATTTGCTCTTTATTGTGCTTCAGTTCGGGCTTACTTTCGTGCGTGAGTCTCCCGCAGGGGACTCGCGCACTTCAATTTTTTATTGCATTATCTCTTCGTTAGGCGTAGGCATTGCCTACGTCGTTAATATTATAGTATCACACTAACCTATACCAATTGCAATTTCAAACTTTCCCCACTGCTGCAACCATGCAGAAAAGTCAATCAACGGCTGCGCTGTTGCGCCTAAATCAGCATTATCAATCAGCCCATATTCAAATTGTCTATTTAAAAAGTAACCAATCGGTACATATTTACATCAAACAACCCTTACGCCCCATTCAATAAGCTATTAGCTTTATCAGATAGTTTCCATTTTCTACCCAATACCTTTGTCTTTATCCGCAATACCTGTGCATTTAGATTCAATAGGTACACCCTTCTATGGAATAACTGACGCTTTCTAATCAATAGTCAATTCGTCATAATCAATAGATGTGTTGTCATAATCAATAGCTTTCACGTTAGATGCAATAGCTGCCACTTTCTTTGCAATACCTTTTCGCTTAGTTATGATAACTCCCTTTTTCGACGAAATATATGTCACTTCCGCTGCAATAGCTTCCTTCTTCGCTGCAATAGATTAATTGCATTTCGCAATAATCGCCTAACTTCCCATATTTTAAATCAGTAATTCCAAATCAATCATCCTCATGCAAACAGAACCAAACATCCTCATCCACATCTACGCTATTCCAGATGTTCCGCAGCATCATCCCGAACACAGGGATAATGCGGATTTTCAATCCGCCCTGTAAAAAATCAGCGAAACCATTTAATCTGCTTAGTCCGCGATTCCAAAAAAAGAGTGGCTGAAGTTCGCTTTGGGGGTGTGTGTGAGTCCCTGCGGAGACTCCCGCACGAAAATATTTATATGCTGTGCTTATGTGTTCCAAAACCCGCTCCCTCAACTAATCTTACTCCACTCATTCCCGCTTTCCGCAGCAAAATAATTCCGCAACGCCGCATGTTCTGGGCGCATAAGCTGTGGGTCATCCGCAATCAACATTTGCGCAGCACCCCGCGTATCTTCCAGAATGTGCGCATCGGCTACAATGTCCGCAATCTTAAACTTCAGCACCCCGCTTTGTTTCGTACCGTATAAATCCCCGGGTCCGCGCATCTTCAAATCTTCCTCCGCAATCTTAAACCCGTCCGTTGTGGAAGTCATCACCTGCATCCGCTTAAAACTTTCTTCGCTAATGCCACTGCCCGTCAGCAAAATGCAGTAAGATTGGTCGCTCCCTCTTCCCACGCGCCCCCGCAACTGGTGCAACTGCGATAATCCAAACCGCTCCGCACTTTCAATCAGCATCACCGAAGCATTCGGCACATTCACGCCCACTTCAATCACCGTGGTGGCTACCAGAATATGCGCCTCGCCCTTCACAAAGCGATGCATGTTGCGTTTCCGTTCCTCCGCATCCTGCCTGCCGTGCACCATTGCCACGTTGTATTTATGTTCCGGGAAGAAAACCCGCACCTGTTCATAACCCTCCTTCAAACTTTCAAAATCCAGCTTCTCCGATTCCTCAATCAACGGATACACGATGTATGCCTGCCGCCCTTTATCAGTTTCACCGCGGATAAAATCCATTATTTGCGGGCGGTGGTTGTCTTTGCGATGCAAGGTTTTGATAGGCTGTCTTCCTGGCGGTAATTCATCAATTATAGATACACTCAGGTCGCCGTAAAGTGTCATGGCAAGCGTGCGCGGAATGGGTGTGGCAGTCATCACCAGAATATGCGGTGGCAATTTGTTTTTTGCCCAAAGTTGTGCGCGTTGGTTCACGCCAAACCGGTGTTGTTCATCAATAATGGCGAGGCCTAAGTTTTTAAAAACCACCTTCTCTTCAATCAGCGCGTGGGTGCCAATCACAATCTGGAAAAAGCCGGAAGCAAGTCCGTTCAAAATCGTTTTTCTTTCAGCGCCTTTTATCGTTCCGGTCAGCAAAGCAACGTTGACGTTCATATCCTTGAGTGCTTCCTGTATGCTCTGAAAGTGTTGCCTGGAAAGGATTTCAGTAGGTGCCATCAGGCATGCCTGGAAGCCGTTGTCCATCGCCAGCAACATGCACATCACGGCAACAATTGTTTTTCCGCTGCCTACATCTCCCTGTAATAAACGGTTCATTTGGGTGCCCGTTGCCGTGTCTTTTCGTATTTCGCGAAGCACTTTTTTTTGTGCGCCCGTTAAAGAAAATGGCAGATGCTTTTCATAAAAATCCTGAAAAAAATCGCCCACTTTTTGGAAATAAAATCCCTCCTGTATGGTGTGTTGCAAACGGAGCTGCGCAATGCGGAGTTGGGATAAAAAAAGCTCTTCCCATTTCAGGCGGTAACTGGCTTGCTGCAAATGCGTTTCAGTATCTGGAAAATGAATCCATTTCAGGCTTTGGTAGCGGGGGCACAAACCGAACTGAGCAAGCATGGCATCAGGTAAAAATTCAGGAAGATGATGCGGCTGTAACTTCTCAAAAACGCTTTCGGTAATCTTCGCAAAACTGCGGTTGTTGATGCCTTTTGCTTTTAGCTTTTCAGTAGATGGATAAACAGGCTGCAAGCCGCCAACAGCAAGGCTTTCGGTAATCAAATCCATATCGGGATTGATGATGGACAGCGCTCCGTTAAAGCTGTTTATTCTTCCGAAAACGAGGTAGCGTTGTTGTGCTTTCAGCGAATTGATAATCCAGGGAGTGCCAAACCAGATGAGTTCAATTTTGGCGGAATCGTCGTAAAGCGTAGCCACAATTCTGCGTTTCCTGCCTTCTCCTTCATCGCTAATGTTTATGAGCGTTCCGGCAATCTGCACAAAATCTGCATCGGGGCGGAGATGCGCAATGGGCGTCACTTTGGTGCGGTCGATATACCGGAAAGGGTAGTGATGCAGCAGGTCAAAATGCGTGGCAATGCCCAATTCTTTTTTCAACACTTCCGCGCGGTGCGGACCCACACCTTTCAGGAAATCTAAAGGTTCTTGAAGTATGGAATGAGAGGAGTTGATAATGCAGTTTTGCCGGTAAAATTAAGCGGGCAGTGAGGAAGAAATTTTCAGTTTATTTCCCGACGCTTAGCATGTTCATCATTAGCCGGATAGCACCTCTGTTGCCCGCAGGCAGTTGCCTTAAAAACGACATGGAGGTGTAGATATATTGCCCTTTGCCATAGGGTGCATAAAGCATGGCGCCTTCCAAAGGTTTTTCATCAGTATCGTGCGTGCTGAATAACGGAGTATACAGGGCATCCCATTCTTTCGGGAAATACAAGCCGCGTTCCTGCACCCAATTCTGAAAATCTTTTTCGGTGATTTTATTGGGATGATTCAACAACCGGTGTTCGGGTTTTAAGAAAGTAATTGGCGCATTTTCTTCTGTAACTCTTAGAGATGAAAGCGTGAAGGGATAAGGTCCTAAGTCAGTAGTAGCAAGGTCTTGAAGGGTATTGTATTGCATAATGAGTGTGCCGCCCTGCGCTGCATAGTTCAGCAAAACCGGAAGCTGATACTTCATTTCCTTCTTCGTATTTACCGCTCTTGCGCCCACCAGAATGGCATCATACTTCCGCAGGTTTTCCGCATTTGCAAGGTCACCGCTATTCAGTAAGTCCACCTGCAAACCGCATTGCCGCAGCACGTCCGGAATATTATCTCCCGAACCTTCCACATAACCAATTCTTTGAGCAGTCACCTTCCAGTCGCGGTGCAAAACCTTAACAAATGGCTGCGTGAAATATTGCAGCGTGGGCAGGTGGTCGTAGCTGATGATGTGCTGTGATTTGTTGAAGCTTTCTTTTTTGTTTTCGGAAAGCATTGTGGCGGTGAGATAAAATATTTCAGCGACTGCTTTCTTTACTTCTTCGGGAGTGAGTTTTATGGGAATAAGCGTGTCGATGCCGGCTTTCAAAGAAATGCCTGAAAGGGTTTTGCTCCAGTTTTCACTTCGGAAAATGATGGAAGCATTAACCACGTTTTGGGCGGCATGTAAGCGCATCCTAAACGCCAATGAACCATCTTTCTGTGTTACTAAAAGTGGATTCTCAAAATCAAAACTTAGCTTAGGGACAATGCGCAAAGCCTCTGTAACATCGCCTTTCAGCGGGTCCAGCTTTTTAAAACTGAGCGGTACGGAAATCTCAAAACTTTCATTTCCAATGCTTAATCTGAAAGTTGCTATCAGGTTATTTGGCGACATAGGCAACCCAATCAGTGAATCATTTGGGATGGGATACAATGCATCATCATTCGGAACGGAAAGCCAGTATGGCTCTGTAACTGCCGCATCATCCGGAATTTTTAGCGAAAAATCAGCCGTGTATAAAGAGTCATTTTTCAGCATCGTTTTTGGCTGCTGCAATGCATTGCCCTGATAATTAATTTCTTCAATTTTCACCGGCGTTCTGCCACTGCGCGCAATGAATTTTGCCGTGAAAGGAAGCGTTTCTCCGTCCGTTGCTTCGGGCGTTTTTGTGGTTAATTCAATCATCAAACCTGCTGCATCCAAAATAATTTTATCAAGCGCAGCTATCTTTTCCGCCCTCCAGAAACTTTTTTTTACGGTAGCTATTTCTTCTCTTAAATGCAGCAATGCCGGCAGGCTTCTGTTTGGATGATTGTAGTCAAAACCTTTCAGCACTTCCTCAATTTCATCTCCAATTTCAGGGCGGTTTACGCGCTTCCAGGAAACGTCTATTCCATCAAAAAAAGAACGCTCCGGTTTGCTGCCACTCACCAGTTTGAAATATTCCTGTTGCACACCCGGCACGGAGGGCGTGCCCGCTCCCTGACTTCTATGAATGCTCCGGCTGATGCCCGCAAGCTCACCGTAACCCATGCCCAACGTGGGCGCAAAATTTCCCACAGCCACTTTAAACTGGTCTTCGGAAGTCGTGTTTCTATCCCCAAATCTGTAAGTATTCCAAAGCAATCTTTCAGGCTGCCAGGGCTTTAAATTGCCTGTTTTGTAAGTCTTATCGCCGCATTTTTCAAAAGCCTTCGCCGCAATTATTGCAGATGCCGCATGTTGCCCGTGTCCTGCCTGTTCATTCGGCGGAAAGCGGCAAATAATAACGTCGGGTCTGAACTGTCTGATGATGCGCACCACGTCTTCCGTAAGCACATCTTCATCCCAATGCTTAAAAGTTTCGGTGAAGTTTTTAGAATATCCAAAGTCAACCGCACGGGTGAAATACTGACCGGCGCCATCAATTTTCCTTGCAGCGAGTAACTCGTTTGTGCGTATCAAACCCAAAGCAGCGCCCTGCTCTTTGCCTAAAATGTTTTGTCCGCCATCACCGCGCGTCAACGATAAATAAGCGGTGTTTATGTGCCGGTCGTTCACAAGCCAGGCAAGCAATCGCGTGTTTTCATCATCAGGATGCGCAGCTATGTAAAGCACTCTGGTGAGGTGTTGCAACTGCGCTATCTCCCGATAAATTTCAGCAGACGAAGCAGGTCGGACTTGCTGCGCAAAGCATGAAGCACTAAAAATGAAAACAACAAAAAGGAAGCAGAGGAAACGCATGAACAAAGCAGGTTTTAGAAAAGAAAAAATCAGCGGCTCATCTCTTTAATAATGCGCTCGTTGTTGGTTTTATATTCCATAGCGTTCGCCGTTTCAGCAGATAGTTCAATGGATTTTTTGGCTGCCGCAATGGATTCTGTTTTCTTACCCAATTTGGCGGCGATGCGTGCCTTCATGTAATACATGTAATAGGCTTTCGGGTTTTGCTCAATGCCTTTGTTCACATACTCATACGCCTTGTCAAGGTTTTTGCCGGTTTCAAAATAATAGCCTGCTGCCTGATAATAAGGAACGGATGGATTGTTGATAGCCTTGTCGATAGAGGCGTTCAGGCGTGTTTCATTATCTGCTTTGATGGGGACAACGACTCTTGTTTTCTCCCAAAGCAATTCAAGTTTGCAGGTGCTGAACGTGATGTTGGAGATGAGCATGGTAAACGATTGCACGTTTTTATCCAGCATTTGCGGCGTGACGGATATGCGCACAACATCATCATCCTGCGTATAACCGGAAGTGCCCCAATTGGTAATGCCTTTGTTCAAAATAATCTGCCAGCTTTCCTTCCCGGGTATGGTGTAAAGCGCGTATTCACCGGCTTTCACAGGTTTATCGCCCACCATCACGTCTTCGCCGAATTTTATTTTGGTGGCGGCATTTGCGCCCGTCCGCCACATTTCGCCGTAAGGCACCACATCGCCAAACACTTTGCGCCCGCGCATAGAGGGGCGACTGTAAGAAACGTCAATGGAAGAGGTGGAGAAATCCTGTGAAAACTTAGCGGCAGGACTCAACACCGGTAGTTTCAATTCCTGAGAAAATGCAATGCCGCTGAACAACAGGGCTGTGGCAAGTAAAAATGGTTTCATCATTTTGTTTGATTTTTTTAATGAGGCTTGCAAGATAACCGCGTGTGTGTTTTCGCCCATTGCAGATAGTTGCAGGAGGCAATAAAGGGAATCTATCGGAGGCTAAATTTGCGGCAATGGAAAACCACCACATCAACCTCGCCATGCAGGTATTGCCATTGGGCATTGAAAAAGCAGAAGCTATCCGCATTATAGACGTTGCCATTGAAACCATTGCCCAAAGCGACTTACGCTATGAAGTATCTCCTTTCGAAACCGTTATTGAAGGCGCCTATGATGAAGTGATGCAATTGCTGACCCGCGTCCAGGAAAACTGCGCAAAGGCGGGTGCGACCGAACTCATCATCAACATGAAACTGCAAAGGAATTTTTCTAAAAACGTAGCCATCGAAGATAAAATGGAAAAGTACCGGCACGCAGAAAACAAACCTTCCAACGCATGAACAGACAAACACTCATCAAAGAAATACGCGTAAAAAAGTCTGTGCTGTGCGTGGGCTTAGATACAGACATTCAAAAGATTCCGCAGCATTTACTGGCGGAAGAAGACCCTGTTTTTGCTTTCAATCAAGCCATCATTGAAGCCACAAAAGATGTTGCTGTAGCTTATAAAATCAACACGGCTTTTTATGAAGCGCAGGGAATAAATGGGTGGATAAGTCTGCAAAAAACACTCGCTGCCATTCCTGAAAATTGTTTCTCCATTGCTGATGCAAAACGCGGTGACATTGGTAATACTTCTGAGCAATATGCCAAAACTTTTTTCGAAACCTATCCCTTCAATGCCCTTACTGTAGCGCCATACATGGGAAGCGACAGCGTACAGCCTTTCCTGAAATTTGTGAACAATTGGACGATTGTGTTGGGGCTTACTTCCAATGAAGGCAGCCGCGATTTCCAAATGCAAACCTGCGGAGAACAACTGCTTTATGAAAAAGTGCTTTTGCAAACTAGCCAGTGGGGAAGCCCTGAAACTTTGATGTTCGTGATTGGCGCAACCCGGCAGGAACAGTTGCAGCACGTGCGGGAATTATTGCCCCACCATTTTTTTCTGATTCCCGGAGTGGGCGCGCAGGGCGGCGATGTGGACACCGTTTGCCAACACGCCATGAATGATGATGCAGGCATTCTCATAAACGTTTCAAGAAGGATTATTTATGCCAGTGATGGAATTGACTTTGCAGAAAAAGCAGCCGCAGCAGCAAGCGGATACCAAAAGCAAATGGCAGTCTATCTGTAGTTTCAACCATCATTAAAAAAGGTTTGCAAAGGATGATGAACGAGGCGCTTTTTCAATTTATCTGGAAGTACAGTTTATACAATCCCGTTGGGCTGAAAACCACTGCAGGTGAGCCTCTCACGGTTATTCATCCCGGAACGCACAACCACCATTCAGGCCCCGACTTCAGCGCGGCAAAAATTAAAATCGGCACCACCACCATGTTCGGAAACGTGGAGCTTCACCTTAAAACCTCCGACTGGAAAGCGCATGGACATGATGCCGACGGCGCGTATGGAAACATCATTCTGCACGTGGTGTTTCAAGATGATGAACCGAATGATTTCAGGCATCCAAAACTGGAACTTGCCAACGCCATTCCCGCTTATGTTTTAGACCGCTACACTAATTTCCTCCACACCCAACAACGCATTGCCTGCGCTGCGCAACATCAATCCGTAAACGCGATAACCAAAGAAAGCTGGCTGAACCGGTTGCTTGCTGAACGGTGGGAACAAAAGCTGGATGGCTGGAAGGCACAACTGGCGCAGGCTTCCGGCGACTGGCGCACATTGCTTTACTGGCGGATGGCGCACAATTTTGGTTTCAAAGTGAATGCAGATGCGTTTTTATTGCTCGCACAATCGCTGCCGTTAAACATCCTTTCAAAACATAAAACCAACCTTTTGCAGGTGGAAGCTTTGCTTTTCGGGCAAGCAGGCATGTTGCAAAAAACTTTTGAAGACGCTTATCCTTTGGCTTTGCAGAAGGAATATTTTTTCCTGAAAAAGAAATATAACCTCAGCTCTTTGCCTCCGCACCTCTGGAAGTTTCTAAGAATGCGCCCCGCCAATTTCCCTACCATCCGCATTGCTCAATTTGCTGCGCTTATCCATCAATCGGTGCAGCTTTTTTCAGAACTAACAGAAACTTTTTCTGTGCCGGAGATTTATAAACTGGTGCGCGTAACGGCAAGTAATTATTGGGACACACACTTCACTTTTGAAGAAGCGCAGGATAAACCTTCACCCAAAAAAACAGGGAAAACTTCAGCCGACAATATCATCATCAACACCATTGCACCGCTCCAGTTTTTATACGCCCACTTGCAAGGAAACGGTGACCTCCAGGAAAAAGCATTGCAACTGTTAAGCGGTATTTTACCGGAGAAAAACAACATCACAGAAACTTACGTGAACATTGGCTGGAAACCCTCAAACGCGCTCCAGTCGCAGGCTTTGATACAACTGTACCATAATTATTGCGAGCCTAAAAAGTGCCTCAACTGCTCTGTCGGTCTGTCAATCATCAAGTCAGCTCCAGTTAAATGACACCGTCTTTTTGCAGTAGGGATGCAGGCTTTCCAGCACCGGACAAGTGAGCGCCGCATGTTCCAAAATCTTCCGCTGTTTGGCATCATAATCGTGTGCAGCAGGAAAAGCAATCACCACTTTTATTTCTCCAATCCTTCGGGGATTTTGCGCCATTATTTTCTCTACCTCGCAGGCAGTGCCGTCTATGTTTATGCCGTGCGTGTTGGCAGTAATGCCCATCACCGTAACCATGCAGGTAGCAAGCGCAGTGGCTACTAAATCTGTTGGTGAAAAGCGTTCGCCTTTTCCATGATTGTCGGTGGGTGCATCCGTTTCAATTTCAGAGCCGGAAGCAATATGGATGGCTTTGGTGCGGAGTGCGCCGCTGTAAGTAACTTTTGATGTCATAATAAAGGCATTAATTTCGGGAGCCAAAGAAAAGGGAAAGATTTTTGTATCTAACTCCGTAATTTACCACGCTATAATTATTAAACCTGTGAAGAAGAATAAACTTTTGCTGCTCATACACCTCCCCATTATTTGCTTTATCGTTGCCGCCCTTACAAGCGAAGCTACCGCCCAAAATTTCGTAGCCGATACGTTTAAAACCTCCACTAACAAAAACGTAATCATCCGCCCTTTTAAACGCCCCAAACCCATTACCAATGAATGGAGCATTGGCGCAAGACTGAACACCGACGGCTATGGCATTTTCCTCGACCTCGGGAAAGTGAAATCAGAAAACGCCCGCGAAAGCGACCGCTTTTACGACATCCGCCTTATACAAGTGGAAATCAGCGAACACAAACACGCAAAGGAAACCCGCTCCACCAACGATTACCTCGCCGGCATCGGTACCGAAAAACCTAAACCATTTATCTACGGCAAAATCAACAACTTCTACACCCTGAAACTGGGCTATGGCTATCGCAAACTGATTGCAGGCAAGCCCGAAAGTGGCACCGTTTCGCTGCATTGGGTGTATGCCGGCGGATTGTCTGTTGGTTTTTTGAAGCCTTATTATGTGGATGCTTATGTGCCGCAAGACAGCCGCGGCACGCTTTCCAAAGAAAGCATTAAGTATGAAGACATGCACAAACAAGCCTTCCTTACCAAAGACCTAATCATTGCCAGTTCCGGATTTATGACAGGTTGGGGGGACGTGAAAATTATCCCGGGTCTGCACGCAAAAACAGGACTTCACTTTGATTTTTCCAATTCCAAAAACACCATCATTGCGCTTGAAACCGGCATCAATGCTGAAATCTACACTAGCGGCATCCCAATAATGGCGAATCAGAAAGCAAGTGCTGCCTTCCTGAATGGCTACGTTTCCCTGCAGTTTGGCAGACGCAGGTAACCAACGTAATTTGCACGGGTTATGCAGCAAGAACTTCCCGTAATTAATGCACCGGTGCCTACAGCAGAAGCCCGCGTAAAAAAACCCGACTGGCTCCGCGTCCGCCTCCCCACCGGCGAAGGATACAAGCACGTCCGCAGCCTCGTTACCAACCATAAACTGCACACCATTTGCGAAAGCGGCAACTGCCCAAACATGGGTGAATGCTGGGGAGAAGGCACTGCAACTTTCATGATTCTCGGTAACATCTGCACCCGCTCCTGCGGCTTTTGCGCAGTGGCTACGGGCCGCCCCGAGGCGGTTGACTGGGATGAACCCCAACGCGTAGCCGAAGCCATTTACCTGATGAAGGTGAAACATGCCGTCCTCACTTCTGTAGACCGCGATGAACTGAAAGACGGCGGCTCCATCATTTGGGCAAACACCATTAAAGCCGTAAGAAGCCTGAACCCCGACACCACGCTTGAAACGCTTATTCCTGACTTCCGCGGGCAGTGGGACAACCTGCAACGCATTATGGATGTGGCGCCCGATGTGGTTTCTCACAACCTTGAAACCGTAGAACGTCTTACACGTCAGGTGCGCATACAGGCAAAATACCGACGCAGTCTGGAGGTGATAAGGAGATTAAAAGATGGCGGCATGCGGACAAAAAGCGGTGTGATGCTGGGGCTGGGCGAAGCCAAAGATGAAGTGCTGCAAACCATGCAAGACCTGCTGGAAAACGGTTGCGACGTCCTCACGCTTGGGCAATACCTGCAGCCTACCCCCAAACACCTGAACGTAAACCGCTTTGTGCACCCTGATGAATTTGCTTTCTACAAAGAAGCGGGCTACCAAATGGGCTGGGATTACGTGGAAGCCGGACCGCTTGTGCGATCTTCTTACCATAGCGAACGGCACGTGATGGCGGGGAAGGGGAGAGGGGAATGGATGGAAGGGAAAACTGCCTCCATCTAATAGCATCAGCTAATAAGATTGAAAAGAAAATTGCGGGGTAATAAAAAATTGCTCAATAGGGTAATGGTGTGGGTGGTTTAAGGGTGCGATGAATGGTTTTGGTGTTGAACTACCGGGAATTTTGTGGGCGAAAGCAAAAAAGAATTGCGGATGTTTGAAATTGCGGGGGTGTTTGTTGGGATGCCTGGATTTTGGGAATGGGTGGTGTTTTGGTGCGCCGGATGTTAGAAGGGACGAGTGGCGGATGCTATCAGGTAAGTGGGGCGGGGTCAAAGTAAGGCGCGGTGGTGTCAAGGTGAGACGCGGAGGTCTCAAAGTGAGACGCGGCGGTCTCAATGTAAGGCGCGGCGGTATCAAGGTGAGACGCGGAGGTCTCAAAGTAATACGCGGCGGTCTCAAAGTAAGGCGCGGCGGTCTCAAAGTAAGGCGCGGCGGTGTCAAGGTGAGGCGCGGCGGCGTCATAGTAGGATGCGGCGGTCTGGAAGGGAGAACTCATGATTTTATTATTTCTTAGTCTGAGACTGAACGGGGGAACACCCGAGTGCGCTGAGCTAACACTCGCGCGAGTGGGCGGGGGGGGGAAGACGAGGGTGATGGGCTAACACTTGCGCGAGTGTGAACTCATGATTTTATTTATTTCTTAGTCTGAGATTGGACGGGGGAAACACCCGAGTGCGTTGCGCTAACACTCGCACAAGGGATATTTTTATTGTTTGAAAATAAACGCAAGTGTTACACTTGCTAACGATAGAAATGTAAAGCAAATTGACAATAATGTAAAGTTTAATCTATAGAGTAAAAAGGAAGCTATAAGGAACATGGTAAGTTCAAAAACTAATCTTGTTGGAAATTTTAATCTTGTCTGAGAATTTGGTGATGCAAAAATTCCCCATAAAGCTATTGTTATCGCTAAACAAACAATCGCTATTGTCCATTTAGTGATCGTACTTTTCCCTTGAAGAAATCCCCAATATGAAATACTGAAAAACATCCCTAATTCAAGTACGAATGCTAAGACTTGATTTAAACCTTTAAGAAATTGCATTGGTGTAATTTGGGGGTGGGAAGGAGGTGTACGACGTAGGCGCAGCCTACGGCTAACGGGGTATAGCCGACTGCGCTAACACTTGCGCGAGTGGGAAGCTAGCTAAGCGATACTAAAATATTTTCAATTTTTCTTTTAAATCAGGGATGTCGTTCTTTATTATTTCCCAAACAAGTTTGGAATCAATACCAAAATATTCATGTGCAAACACGTTTCGCATTCCGACAATTTGCGCTTATTCGAAATCTGAAAATTTAGATTTTAGTTCAGTTGATAGATAATTACTTGCTTCACCAATTATTTCCATTTGCTTGATGCACGCGAACCGCATCATTGAGTTTTCCATAAATGAAACTATGTCCGCTGATAATAAATATGTTTCAATTTCTTAATTGCATCTAGAATATGCTGCAACCTAATTTTATCGCCCAATTTACTTCTCATAGATTAGACGTTTTTGTGTATCAATAAGTGGTTTGATGTGTTTAGAAATACCGTTAGAAGAAAACAAATCAACTTTAGTGCTTAGCAATTTTTCAAGGTCAAGTTTCATTTGAATGAATTGCAAGCCTATTTTTTGACTGTAATCTAAGTCCACCAAAATGTCAATATCGCTATTAGTATCTGCCATACCACTGGCAAAAGACCCAAATAAGTAGGCTTTCAAAACGGGACGCGACTTAAAGTAGTCTTTTACGGATTCTATTTTCGTGATACTCAAGACCATGGTGAAAATATAAACAACTTCGAAGAAGTTGAATGCTGCATTGTTGTTTTGTAAACGTGGGCGATGTGAAGTTTGCTATAAATAAGCCTTGTACTATTGTTTTACGACGTAGGCGCAACCTACGCCTAACGGGATTTGAGCGTTGGCTTGAGCGGCTTGGCAATGTGTGTGGCTGTGAAGGGTTGGCTGGTTAGGCTTCATTTTCGTAATATATTTTATAATATTTTCGACCGTTTTCGTCCGTCCCTTGCTCAATGAGTTCTTTATTTCCGTGAATATAGATATGGAAGTTCTTGTCAAGTTTTAGAACACTCTTAAAAACCCTAGCTTGTTTTTTTACTGCTTGTGCAGAAATTTCAAAATTGTCTGATAGTTCTACTTCGTTTTCTTGTCTGTAAGTGTAGTCAAACTTTCGGAATGATTCTATAACTGTACTATCTCCGAATACTTCTTCTTGAAATTCATTTTTGTCAAATGTTTCGTGCTTCTTGAAATAGTCAACAGATCGATTTAATAAATCTATTTTGTCTGCTTTAGTAAGTTCAAAATCTTCGTCTAATTGTTTGGTGACAAATTGTTTTGTAATACCTAAGAATTGATTTGTTTGATAGAACTCATTTTTGATTGGTTGAATTCCTAAAAAATCATCTTTCCAATATTGGGCTTCTGAACTTCTGTTAGTATTGTCAACGACAGAAATTAAAAATCCATTCTCTTTTTCAGTATTAAAAATTAGGCATCCTTTATCGAATTTATTTGTATTTATTCCTTTTTCGTCGGTCAACTCAAATCCATTTTCTGTATTATTAACTTTAAGAACAGTGTCTTTTTTTTCTGATTTGAAAATTCCAATACCGTCAACTATTTCATCATTAATTTTGCAATCATTGAAATAGATTATACATAACTCACCACTTTTTATTTGTGGATGAGCACTCTTATCGTACAAATATCGACCGGCATTTTGTGATTGTTCAATAAATGATTCTTTGTTTTTAAAAATAGAACTTACGAATTGATAAACAGGGTTAAAGTCTAAATTTGGAAGAAAAAAGAACCGATATAATTCATCAAACTTAAAGCTATTGTTTGCCAATTGTTTGATGTGTGCTTCAATTTTATGAAAATCAGTAAGAATATCAGAAAAACGTACACCATCTCCATTATTCTTATTTCCAATAGAATGAACTATAAATTTATTAATTTGTCCTAATGTTATATTTTGCATAATTAGTTATTGTAAATCTCATTTGGAATTAATCCTTTCCCATCTATAAATTCATCTACAGTATGAAAGTATGATAAGTCGTTGTCTATCCAATATTCTTTAGATGCGTGCTCTACCATAATAATTTGAAAATGCTTCTTCTTTTCGTCATTGATGTAGCCAACAAAAGAATTCAACAATTTAAAAGCATCAAGTAGTTTTGCTTTATCATCATTTTTCCCTTCATAATATGGTGTACTTGGTTGGTCAATAAATAAGAATTCTGGTATATGTTCTTGCTCAATATTTAATACGTGTTCGTGTAAACCCAAATAAAGACAGAGATGCATAAACATATAGTTTGAAGCACTCCCAACATTGTCTAAAGCAAACATCTGACCATCTGGAATTAGTTGTAAAATCATTTTTTCACTACTAAATTCTACTCGACTATTATTATATTTTGCTAAAGAACTCAATTGGTTAAAGTTTCGTTGAATACTCTGATTTAACATCGTTTTCATTGAGAATTTTATTTGTGATGTCTCTTGTGGAACTTTTAATAATCTTTCTTTCTCTTCATTCAAGCTATTTAGTTTGATTGTATCAATAGGTTTAATTCCTTCCTTTTTGATAATTTGTTCATACGCGTACTTGATTTCTCCAAGCAAAATAAACTTTTCTCCCTCTGATTGATAATTTTTCTTAATCTCGTTCAGTTGAAATATTTGTTTTTCAATTTCCTGAATTTGTAATCGTAATTCTTTTACATCACCTATAACTTTTAAAGGTTCTGCGATTTTCTTGGAAAGGTTGGCTTTAATATTTTTCAAAGAAGACTCTAAAGACTCTACAAACAGCTTTGTTTCGTATGAATCTACTAATTGGTCTGATAACTTTTGACTTAAAAATTCGATAGGTTGTAGACTATCAGCAGATTTATTCAAGTTCTTCCTATATAAATCATATTCTCTTTGATATTGGCTTATCGCATTAACCTGTGCTTGTAATTCATTCTTACTTTTATACAAGCCATTAATTTCTGAAAACAACTTTGAATTTTCTGCAACCTTCTTTGTATTAGCAATAATGTCTTTAATCGTCAATATTGCTTCATCTACATTATCAACAAAATCAGAGTATTCAAGGAAATTGTATGTTTTGCACTTCTCAATTAGGCTGAATATTTCTGTTTCAAAATTTTTGATTTTATTTTGATTACCTTTCTCTTGATTTTGAATTGTCCTTAACCCATTTTCAATTTCCTGTAAACGCTCGATGGCTTTAATATTCTCCATATCATTTACACCTATAATCAAATCAAAAATGTGGCTCAAAGCTTTATCATATTCTTCTTTTCCATAAAACGTGGTATCAAAATACGTTTCAGGTGCATCAATAATAGTTTGCGTTAATGAATTGAAAAGTAGAAAATGCCTATATGAAATATTGAAAGTTGTTTTGCCTAATCCCTTTCCAAATGGGAACCTTAAATTATCACTAATACCAAATTCTTCATCTAAGATTGCCTTTATTTCGGCTATTTCTTTATTGCTCACGGGTTTGACGGGGATACCACCTAAATGAAAAAAAACATCTGAAGAAACAGAGCCGTTACTTGGTGTTTTTCGAACTATCGACATTTCCTTGCCATTTATGGTAAAACGAATTCCAAACCATAAAACCTTGTCGATAATCTCAGTTGGAACTGTTACTTTACCAGATAAAAGACAATAATCAATAATATTCCAAAAGCTTGTTTTGCCTGTGGTAGAATCACCAGTTATCACATTTACCTTGTTAGGCAAAAAGTGATAGTTTTTAGGTTCAGTATTCTCATCCTTAAACCAAAGCTTTATTTCGTGAAGTATAAATTTCATAATTGTACTTTTAGCGTTTTGTAAAGTTGAATGGTAGAATGTTTTTCTATCATTGATAAAAACGTTGGAATAACTTCCTGTATTCTATTAAATCTGTCGCCTAAAGTTTTATCATCAGAATCTAATACAACACTTGTCACGATTTCATTTCCTATACTTATTTGATTACTTGAATTTAATAATGTTAAAGAATTAATTGTAACTGGCAATAGTGATAAGTATCTTTTGTTGAATGATGCAAATAATCTTGACTGCTCTTTTATCATTTCCTCTAATCCTAATTCGGTATCTTGCTTTTTTGACAAATAACTAACTGTTCTATCATCTAATAAAAATGGTAAGACTAAACAAGAGCGAGCAATATCTAACTTATCAATTTTATTTAATATGAATAAGAAGATACAACTTGCAATCGCTTCGTTATTGTATACATAGTAGATTTCTTTCATTCCTTTTTGTATTTATTGCCCCAATCAAAATGCCATCCGATTTCAAGTTTATCTGATAGAGCATAGTAATGTCCATTGCTAAATTCAATGCCTAAAGGGGAAAACCCAGGGATTGATAAGTCTTGTTTTCTGATATAGTCAACTAAATCAACGCCTAAGTTTTTAATATCATCTTCTAAATCCTCAATAGCAGAACCATTTTTTATTTGACGTTCAATTTGCCTGTATTTTGCTGTAAATTCATTTATCCATATTTGAATACTGTTATTTTTAAATTCTTCTATATCTGTAAGTAAAATGAAATTCTCTTCCTCAGACCAATAAGTAAAATGATTTAAAAATTTCAGCATTTGAGTAGTGTAATTTCTAATATCATTTGAACCTGTTTGTATTTCGCCTATATCAAGTAATTGCTTGATAAAAATTTGACTTTCCAAATCATCAGCTAATAAAATAGGAAATTCTCTTTTAGGTAATGGGCGAATTTCAGTCGCAACCTTAAAACATTTTCCAAAACGTTTTCCGAAATCATCTCCAGATATTTCAAATTTCCCACCAGCCTTTATATCTAAGTACTTTGATAAATTTAATTCAGATGAAAATTTTTCAAAGATTGGCTCAACTAAGTTTTCTAGATAGTATTTCTCAAGTATTCTATTCTTAATCTTATCAATAATTTCATCCTCGCCTGTTTCTATCGACAATTTCTTTAAAAATAGCTCAAGTTTACTTTTACTTAGTTTGGTAACTTTTTTTAAATAACCTTTGAGTGTTTCGTCCTTAGTTTTGTTTTCTAGTTCGTTTATTTTAGACTTTATATTATCAAGATTATTATCTGCTTTGAATGTATTAAGTGAAGCTATAAAATCATTGCTACTTTCACTCTTATTTGTTATTAAAATAAATGTGTGTCTATCGAGAAAATCGGAATTTTTATCTGAATTGATAAAATCAACCCAATTGCTTAGCGTTTTCCATAAATCAGTATCTAAATCAGTTAAATTCTGTGGATTGCCTTTTGCATTTTTTATGATTGTGTGTTTTGCCTGATATAATATTGTAGTCCCATCTTCTTTATCAATATGTACATCATCCTTAACTTCAAATCCAATTTTTTGACCGAATTTAAGGTCAAGGGCTAAAAACATAAAGTAATAGAATTGGTAGTCAAATCCTATTGCTTGTGGTCCAGCAGTATGTTGTTCTTGAATCGTTTTCGTCATAATTACCAATCAAATGTTATAAATGTCTTTAATCATACCCCAAGTTTCCGCCGCCTCACTTTCATCATAATTTCCTGATTGCTTGATAGAAGCAACAATCTCTTTCGTTTTCCCTGTTATTAAACCCAAAACATATTTTTCGGGAATGATAACTGGAATTTTCTTGATGTAATTGGCAGGATTGTTCGCAGATGGATTGATAGTTCTTATCAATTTATTGCAAGTAGGTGAATTGAAGAAAGCCAACAAGTAATAAGTTAAACTTTCATCTTTTGGAAAAATCCCAACAATGCTTTGGTCAAAAAGTTTGTTTTCAATCAAAGATGCCGTGATACTTGATGAACTAATCATAGGAACTCCAATGCCAAATTTGAAATAGTATTTTGGATTTTGAAATCTCGATTTTTTGTCGGTCTTGTAGTGTTGAACGGCTTCTTTACTCCAATTCATAAACCAACTTTCGGGTTTCAGATACTTAGTATTCCCGCCTTTTACGATAGGCATAAAATGTTTATCGCTTTCTATTCCATTTAAAATATCAACTTTGTTTTTGTAATCAGCTGAAATTGATTCAGGATTTACAAGGTTGTAATTCTTCCCATTTTTTAGTTCAGGGCTTATTACTTGAAGAAATCTTTTGTCGTCACCTGAATAGAAACCTGTAACACAATCAGCAATGTCTCCAACTTTTAACTTGGAGTGATTTATAAGTTTCGACACATTGCTATTTTCAGCAATTAGAAATGCGTGGTCAGGATTGTTGAAAACATCTTCTTGTTTAAAGGTATAGGTTTTTAGAGTGCTATCGTTTACATCATTTAGCTGTTCGACTTCATTAAATTTATTGATTACAGAAAAGGTGTTATTCATACACGCTTTAAAGTCACTTTTCTTTCTCAATGTAATAATGGAAAGGTTTGCATAACCAAAATTGACTCCTGGAAAAAAAGATGAAGGGAACAAAGCCAATTCCACAATTTGCGTATTTGAAAAAATGTGTTTTCTCAATGCTTTGTGCATATGAAGGTTAAGAAAAGTGTCAGGAATGATGAAACTTAAAACTCCATCTTCTTTAAGTAATTCAATACAGCGATATAGAAACAAGCCATAACTTTCTTTGGCGTATAAATCAGGATATAATTTTTTGAGAACTGTTCTTTTGGAATAGTCTTGCCAAGCTCCATAAGGCGGATTGGCAATTACTTTGTCGTAAAAACCACCAAAGCCAGAATTAAAATCCAATTCCGAATCCAATAAGGTATCACACTCACGAATATTGACATTTGGAAAATGGGAAAACTTTTCATTTAAAATTTCTACAGATTGGCTATTTAGTTCACAAATATCAATATGGGCAAATTCGTTTTCATTGAGAATTGCTTCAATGAAAACTCCATCACCACCGCAAGGTTCAAAAATCTTATCACTAGAAGTTAGCGATAACTTTGAGACCATATAATCAACTATTGGAGTTGATTTGGTGTAAAATGCTTGATATTTTCTTGCTTCGCTTATCATTACCAAAGTAGATATTGTAAAAGATTGTTGTCAATTAAATGCTGGGTTGTTTCTGCATTGAAATCATCTGCCCAGTCAATGTTTATTTCTGTCCATTGTTTTAAGTTGTAGCCTGAATATTCGCTTATTTTATGGTAAGCTTCACTTCCGCAATATGCTTCCCAAATTCCCGAGTTTTTAAGGGTATTGAAATAGCTATTGTTTTCTTCTGCTCTTACAAACAACAAACATTTGTAGTTGTCGTCAAGGTTTTGGTAAATAGTAGCAACCAATAAAAGGCGGTTTGTATTTCCTTTTTCATTAGAGCCGAAACCGCTTTTAAAATCTACCACATATTTTTGTTCATTATGAGAAAAATGTAGGTCAAGTTCTAACTGGATTTCTCCAGAACTAACTAAACTCCAAACCTTCGCATAATAAATTTTTAGCTCTTGTTTTCCTTCATCAGAAATATTTAATCTATCTATGTAGTCGGTAATTTCATCAGTCATTTTCTTTTTAACTTCTGAAAAAAGAGGTGGAATGAAAAGCGAAAGATTATTTATCGGGTAATAAAAACACAATTTGCAAAATGGGTCCCAAAGCTCTCCAACTCTTCTTGAAAAGTCCATATACTCATAAGGTCTTACAGAATTTCGGCTTTCAATCATTACTACAATGTTGCAATAAGTTATCATTAAAATGGCTTCCAACTTTTCTTTGTTAGTCCATTTTTCCTTTTCGGCTTGTTGCAATAAAGTCGTTATCAGATTATTTTTGGTCTGGTTCAGTGCTTCATTTATTGCCCTTGCTCTTTTGTCGGATTGTGTTTCTGCAAATTTGGTTTTGATTTGCGATAAAAACTCTGTTGCCCTGTCCCTGAAATAAGCCAAAAGCTCTTGTTTATTATCCTTTATATTCTTGTCTATATTCATTTGCTGTTTGCTCGTTTTTGATATTTAATTCTTGCTTCGGCTACTTTCAAAATCTCAAGTCCGTTTTCTTCGTCTTGAAGTTGGTATGTAATCTTGTCGCTCAAATAGCGAACTTTTAATTCTGCTTTGTCGATATGAAAAATTCTTGAAATGCTTTCAATGATTTGTTCGTTAGCATTTCTTTCGTTCTTCTCAATTTTGCTTAGTGTCGAGGTGTCGATGTCCAACTCCGCTGCAACCTTTCTCAATGGTAGGTTTGCATTTTCTCTGAGTGTCCTGATATACTCTCCAAATGTTATGTTGTCTGTTTTTGACATATTCTGCTTTGGCAACTTTTGTCCAAAATTAAAGAAATAATTTTTATGCAAGTCAATTTGTTTCATTTTTTTATTCACAGTCTTGTCGGGGCGTTGGCAAAAAATGGCTCTTTTGGTTTTTTGAGCGTTGGCTCGTGTGTGGGGCAAAACCAAATGTGCCATTTGGGCGGCTGGCTAAAATTGTTTTCAAAAAATGTGGGTCGGCAAAAAAAATAAAACACGAAGCGTGGGCTGTCGTGTTCCATTTTTTTGCTTTAAACCGGATTAACTAAGAATTATCTCCTGACTCTCCACTACCATCATCCTCTTTCTTCTTCTTCCGGCTGTAAATACCAAGCGCCTCCCGAAGGCGGGTAGGGACATAGCGGTTTTCTTTAGCAGTATCAGCAAACTGTTCTTTTCCGGCATCGGTGATTTCGAGGATGCGATCCCAAATGCTATTGAAGAAGACCCGCTTTTCGCCGGTAAATTCCTGTCCGGAAATTTTGAAGGTATCCTGCGTTACGTTGGCAGACCGCAGGTTGTCGGCAAGCAATGACGGTGCATTGATAATGGTGAGCGGAATGTTTTTGGAGCTTAACAGGGTGCGCGCCTCTGGCAATTTTGCCTGATAGGTATAAAGGAGATCAACCAAAGTTGACTGGGAGCCGTTATAGCGGGCTTCGTCAAAAAGCTCTGTAAAGCCGAGCATGTCAAGCAAGAAAGTCCTGTCGGCTTCGTTGCGGCGAAATTTGGATTGAATCCGGCGTTTTACAATACCGAGTTTGGTAAGCGCATCCCCCTGAATGCCTGTAAACACGCGGGTTGCCTGCTTCAGGTCGTCGGTGGATTTGAAACCGAGATATTGGGTGCTTGCGGTGTCAAGATCTGCATCCAATCTGTTTAGGGAGGCTTCATTAATATCCGGGTCGATGGCGGAGAGTTCATCCTGGTCTTCGCGGGCATACTGGAGCACCATATCGCCGAGGAGGATAACGTTTACTTCTTTTCCCGGGTAAGTTCTTTTGACAGTCATAATTGTATAAGTTTTTTTGTGTTCGGGTTGCAATATAGGAAGTTGTTTTGAGAAAACAAAATTTCTCTTTTTGAATCGCAGATAAGGAGGATTATGGGATTGCGCAGATTTTTTTCTGAATTGCGGATTAGACGGATTTAGGGATTTCGCTGATTTTTTACTCCGTTAACGAATCCGCGTAATCTGTGTAATCCTTTTAAAATCCGCGATTCAAAAAGTTGCGCTCTTCTGGAACGATTTTAAAACCACCATTTCCATCAAAAACAAAAACAGAAAAAACCATGCATCCCGAAGGAAAAAAGAAAACCGCAGGCAAAGAAAAATTTGAAAAGGAACTGCAACAACCACCCGTTCGCAAAGGCTATAAGGGCAGTGATAAACTGAAAGGCAAGGTTGCCATCATCACCGGTGGCGACAGTGGCATAGGAAGCAGCGTGGCAGTGCATTTCGCTATGGAAGGTGCAAGCGTTTGCATCAATTATTTTAAGAGCGATGATGATGCGCAGGAAACTAAAAAAGCGGTGGAAGCAGCGGGTGGCAAATGCCTGCTGGTGAAGGGAGATGTGGCTAAGGAAGCCTTCTGCAAAAAGCTGGTGGAGCAAACGGTGAAGGAGTTTGGCAGCCTGGATATTTTAATCAACAACGCCGGAATGCATGAGGAAGATAAAGACGTGGAAGGCATTTCGAAAGCGCAACTGGTGCGCACTTTTGAGGTAAATATGTTTTCAATGTTTTACCTCACGCAGGCTGCAATGCCGCATTTAAAAGCAGGCAGTGCCATCGTGAACACCGCATCCATAACGGCATACAGAGGAAGTCCGCACCTGATGGACTATGCTGCGAGCAAGGGCGCTATTGTAGCCTACACGCGTTCTCTGGCAAAAAACCTGGCAGCGCAAAAAATAAGGGTAAATGCCGTGGCTCCGGGCCCGGTGTGGACGCCGCTTGTGGTGAATGCTTTTGATGCGGAACACCTTAAAAAATTCGGGAAAGAAACGCCGCTAGGCAGGGCAGGGTATCCTTATGAAGTGGCGCCTGCGTTTGTGTATCTGGCGGGTGAGGAAAGCAGTTACGTAACCGGGCAGGTTATCCATGTGAATGGCGGGGATGTGGTGGGCGGATAGATGGTTTAAGAAGTAGCAAGTATCAAGTATCAAGTATCAAGTATCAAGTATCAAGTTGTCAGCGTTAGTTTTTGACTTCAGTTGAAAGTAGAAAGTGTAAAGACAAAAGCTAAGAACTGAAGGAAGCGATTTTGTCTTCAAAATCTAACCCTGAAGTCCCCCCTCTCCATTTTTGGAGAGGGGCCGGGGGTGAGGTGGAAAAGATTAGCAAGTAGCCTTTATGGCTTCACAAAACTTCCATGCGCCGTTCCATTTTTCCCTTCTGCACTTAGCTGATACCATCCGGCGCTCAAACCGGAAACATCAAGCGTGATTTCGCCTTCGGCAAATGTTTTAATCAGCCTTCCCGTAGCATCAAAAATGCGCACCGCCGTTGTTTTATCAAGCCCTTGAATGGTGATGGATTGGCGGGCAGGGTTGGGAAAAATGCTTAGCTGCGCGGATGATGCCGTGATGTTGAAAATGCCTGCGGGCGGCGGCGTTAGGGGGTTGCAATAAATTTTAAGCGCCGTGTCGGCAATCCTTCCTATCTCTTGAAAGTTAGCAACCGGACATGCATTGCCGGTGTCAGGATTGGTAGCAAGCAAAGCAAAAGCAAACCGCACCTGATTATTTATTTTTAAAATAGTGTCGTGGGAGGTAATGATAAAGCGTCGGTCATCTGGAGGATTTCCAAGGGCACATTCTGACCAGGCATTTGGGTTAGAAGGATCTCCGGTGAAAACATAATTGGTGGGCGTTCCAATTCCTGACGCACCCGTGCCTCCATTCTGAAAATCATTTACGAGGAGTTGACCATTGCGCCAGCGGCTTCTTAAATAATTATTGTACTCGGCTGGGGCGGAAGGATTACCAACTATAGCATCGCTATTATTATTGAAATAAGAAAAGCTTCCCGCAGGTTTATAATTATTGCATCCCTGCTCCGGGCTTTCCAAAATCCTAATGCCGGCGATGGGAATATTTGCACCGTAAGAAATTATTTCCCCCTGCCCATCAATCTGTATTCCATTGTACACAATCCCCAAATTTCTGGAGGAATCAAAGCCGATATAGTCGTCCCTATAATACCCTAAGTCCACATCAGTCCACAATCCAATCCTGAAAGAGTCTAAATCATCTGTGCCTTTATTAATCAGCTCGTACTCATAAAACACCATGTTGTCCACGTCCGAATTTCTGTTGTAAGCATAAACGGTGCTTCGCAATTCTATCTTCAAAAGACTGCCTTGCGTTTGGCTATGTTCCGCACCAAAATCACTGAAGACATTCCACAGCATTTGGTCACCTTTCATCTCAGGATAATCTCCGGCAAGTGGATCGTACGTGCCATTATTGTCAACATCTACGAAAGGCGCAAGCGAACCCAAAACCGACAGGGGTGCATTGTTTTTTCCTGCTGCGTAAGGATTGCCTTTTGCAGGCCAGGTAAGGATTGTAGCGGGTGTGTTGGCAATAGTATGTGCGGATAAGGCTTTGAAACTATCGAGTGCCGAGCGGTTTAGCTTCCACACTTTTGCCCAATCCTGAGAAGTAGCATAAGGGGTGGGCAATCCGTTTTGAATGGGGCCGGGCCAATAATCATTTTCAAACTGACGATAGGTTTGTGCGGATACCCTCAATGCGCCTTGCTGATCATACCCTGACATCCAAAGTGCACCAGCAAATGCCACATTTTTATTGGAGTTTTTAGGGAATTCGCACTGTGCTTCAATAGTTGTGTAGTCTAACCACATGTCACCATGCACATTTTGGCGGGCGTTGAATTTGTTGATGTCAATGAATGCGTGATCATTAAAAGGTTGTGCTTGCTGCGCATTGGATGCAATGGGCATCAGGGCAATTACTAAAACGAGGCATTGTAGTTTGTTTTTCATAAGAAACTGTTTTGAGGTTGTGAAGTGAAAGACAAAAGTATAGGCACCGCCTGCCCAATGTCAAGAGGGGAACGTCCATTTTACAATTGGATGTTGGTGTTTAGACGATGGAGTGACAAAGGGTTGTAAAAGCCGTTCAGCGTTGCATATTCCGCGCGTCCTTGCGAACGAAGTGAAGCAATCTGAAGAGCGGTTGAAAGGCAAAACTTTTCTTCAGATTGCTTCGGGCAAGCCCTTGCAATGACGGCTTTTTAAAAGAGAATTTCAGAAGTCAGGATGGTGCTATTTGCTGATTACAAACCTATCGTCGGTAAGCGCATGGAGGAATGCTTCGAGATCATCCTTCTCCTTTTCGGTGAGATGCAATGGCTGGCTTAAAACGGAATCGCGGTTCATTCCATCCGGCATCGTAGCGTGCGGATTGTCGTAATAATCAATCACCTGGCGCAGGGTTTTAAAACTTCCGTCGTGCATGTAAGGCGCTGTGATGGCTACGTTCCGCAATCCGGGCACTTTGAATTTACCCACATCGGCTGCGTTTTTAGTAATGGCAAATCTGCCGGAATCATTGTGGGACGCGCCATTAAACAAGCCGATGCTGCGGAATTCATCCCCCGTAAAATCAGGCGAGAAATGGCACTCAAAACACTTTCCTTTTTCGCGGAAAACGGTTCTGCCGCGCACCTGTTGTTCCGTCATACCCTTAGGTTCATCATTCAGCCAGCGGTCGTTAGGCGTGTCTGATGTTTCAAGGGTTCTTTCAAAAGAAGCCAGTGCGGTTGCAAGGTTTTTTTTAGAAGGCGCTGCGCGAAAAGTTTGGAAGAAAAGCTGCCGGTATTTTTTGCTTTGATTTAATCGCTTCAAAGCACTGGCAATGGGCAGGTTCATTTCCAATTCATTTTCAATCGGGAAGATTGCCTGCGCTTCCAGCGTTGCTGCTCTGCCATCCCAAAACAAACTTTCTCTGCTGCTCACGTTCATTGCCGAAGGCGTGTTGCGCAAGCCAAACCTGCCATGCACGCCTCTTGAAAACGGAATGGTGTCAGCAAATGCAAACTCCGGCTTGTGGCAACTTGCGCAGGAAATAGAAAAATCTTCGGAAAGGATGGGGTCGGAAAAAAGCACTTCCCCCAATTGTTCGGGCGTAAGTGGTTCGCCTTTCTTTTCTGAAAAGCTTGCCAGCAGCAGGATAGCGCAGATGCCTGAAAGGAGGAAACATTTTTTCACGAGGCGCAAAAATACACTTCATGCGATGCAATACCTTCGCTGCGTTCAACACTAAAAGCTAAACTTAAACCACAAAGACACATGGAATTCAGGATTGAAAAAGACACAATGGGCGAGGTGAAAGTGCCTGCCAACGCGTATTTCGGGGCGCAAACACAACGCTCTATCGACAACTTTAAAATCGCGCAAGACATCAATAAAATGCCCCGCGAAATCATCATGGCATTTGCTTACCTCAAAAAAGCAGCCGCGCTTACCAACAATGAATTAGGCGTGCTAAACGATGAAAAAACAAAGCTGATTGGGCAGGTTTGTGATGAAATACTTACAGGCAAACTGGACAAAGAATTTCCGCTGGTGGTGTGGCAAACAGGCAGCGGCACGCAAAGCAATATGAACGTGAATGAGGTGGTGGCTTACCGCGCGCATGTGCTTAACGGCGGGCAATTGACGGATAAAACCAAAGCCGTGCATCCGAATGATGACGTCAATAAATCGCAATCCTCCAACGATACCTTCCCGACTGCCATGCACATTGCCGCTTACAAAATGCTGATGGAGCTCACCATCCCCGGCATTCAAAAACTCCGCGACACACTGGCTCAGAAAAGCAAAGATTTTATGCACATTGTGAAGATTGGCCGCACGCATTTTATGGATGCAACACCCATCACTTTAGGGCAGGAAATCAGCGGTTATGTTTCGCAGCTTACCCATGGCTTAAAAGCCTTAAACAACACACTGGTGCACCTTTCAGAGCTTGCCTTAGGCGGCACGGCAGTAGGCACGGGCATCAACACACCAAAGGGTTATGCTGAAAAAGTAGCGCAGAAAATAGCGGATTTAACTGGACTTCCTTTCATCACGGCGGAGAATAAATTTGAATCGCTCGCGGCGCACGATGCCATTGTAGAAGCGCATGGCGCGCTGAAAACCGTAGCCGTTAGCCTCATGAAAATTGCCAACGACATCAGGATGCTTTCTTCCGGTCCGCGGTCGGGCATCGGTGAGATTCACATCCCGGATAATGAACCCGGTTCTTCCATCATGCCCGGCAAAGTGAACCCCACACAATGCGAAGCGCTTACCATGATTGCTGCGCAGGTTTTGGGCAATGATGTAGCCATCAATATTGGCGGCGCAACCGGACATTTTGAACTGAATGTTTTTAAGCCTATGATGATTTACAACTTCCTGCACAGCGCGAGGCTTATTGGTGATGGCTGCGTGAGCTTTAATGATAAATGTGCGGTGGGGCTAAAACCGATTGAAGAAAACATCAAAGCACACCTCAATAATTCGCTGATGCTGGTAACAAGTCTGAACCCTAAAATTGGATATTACAATGCGGCTGCAATAGCTCAGGATGCGCACCAGCGGGGCATTACACTAAAACAAGCAGCCGTAGAATTCAAACTTGAAGACCTCGATTTTGAGCACATGACAGAGGCGCAGTTTGATGAATGGGTGAAGCCGGAGGAGATGGTGGGGGAAGTGGGTAATTGATAATGTCAATTTATGTTTAGGAGATAGATTTTTGATGTTGATGGTTTTGTCTTTTGCCTTTAATCATTCATGGTTCGGACTTTTTACCTGATACTTTTTACTTGCTACGTGAGACAGGCAGGCTTTTTTAGTTAGGAGTAAAATGCCAGGAACTCAAACCTCAGAAACGCCAACACTATGAATTTCGACTTCGATAAACGCACCAACCGCGACGTAAAAACCGGAAGTATTTTAATTGCCGAACCCTTCCTTGCTGATCCCAATTTTGCACGTTCCGTTATTCTTATTTGCGAGCATAATGAAGAAGGCACTATCGGCTTTGTGTTTAATAAAGAAACGCCCATGAAACTGGAAGATTTGCTGCCCCAAATTGCCCCCGCGCCATTCCCTGTTTTTAAAGGAGGTCCGGTGGAAGTGGAAACGCTGCATTTGCTGCATCAATTGCCGGAAGTATTTGGCGGAACGGAGGTTTACAAGGGTATTTATTGGGGCGGATCTTACGATGCACTGGAGCTAGCCATCAACCAAAAAACCTGTTGCGAAACGGATACAAAACTTATCCTTGGGTATTCAGGATGGACGCGCGGACAGCTTGAAAAAGAAGTTAGCAGCGGGTCGTGGCTGGTAGCCGATTTGCAGCCTTCTTTGCTTTTCGAAACCGCACCAAAAGATGCATGGCAGCAGGCAATTCAATCTTTAGGCGGCGGCTTTAGCCATTTGGCTTATCTTCCACAGAACCCGCAGCTAAATTGACTTTTGCAGGTTTCTGAAACGCCGGATTTCTTTTCGGTAGTCATTTTTCTGAATGAAACTCCTGGTTCGCTTATTTATGAAACTAAGACTTGTACTTCTTGTAGTAGTACTGCTGCTTTCTACCAATTATTTATGTGGCTGGACGTATGAAAAAGGCGGAGAAAACCGGCTTGAAATAAACGATTCCGTTACCGTGTGCGCCAGTCATTTTTATAACGACGTTACGCCATTGAAATATCTTTTTCTCGGCAAAAATTACCGTGAGGTTTGGGCAACGCCGGTGAAGATGCGGGTGTTCCATCTCCGGAATTTTAAAGGTGGTTTAGAGATTGAAAAAATGGGCGGCGGGCAACAAACAAAAAGCCTGCATCTGGAAGATAAAAACGGCGTAAAGTATGTGCTCCGCACGGTGGATAAAGATGTGGCACCGGCATTGCCCAAAGTGATCCGCAAAACGTTTATAAAATCCATTGTTCAGGATCAGGTTTCTGCCGCTTATCCTTATGCGCCGCTCACCATTTCCACCTTGGCGCAAAGCATGGGCGTTCCGGCTGATTCTTCCATTTTGTTTTTCGTGCCTGATGACCCTGCGTTGGGTAATTACCGTCCGTTCTTTGCCAACACAGTTTGTTTTTTTAAGAAGAAAAACCTGACGCCCGATGGCTCAAAAACCTTTGATACAGACGAGGTTCGGGAGATGTTTGCTTCCTCCACGCAATACCGCATCATGGAAGAAAAAGTGCTCCGCGCCCGCCTGCTCGATATGCTTATTGGCGATTGGGACCGCCACGACCGGCAGTGGGAATGGGGCATTAAAGACAGCATGGGATTGAAGTTTGTTTATCCCCTGCCGGAAGACCGCGACCAGGCATTTTTTCTAACCGATGGTTTGTTGCCTAAGATTATCCGTCAGGTTGGGATGCCGCATCTCGTGGGGTTCCGGTTTTCGCTTGATCACGTTAAGCAACTCAATCACAAAGCCAATTATTTCGACCATTATTTTATGTCGGCACTCACGGCTTCCGACTGGCGCAGGAACATCAGAGAGGTTCAAAACGCGCTCTCAGACAAGGTTATAGCCGATGCCATTAAAAACCTGCCGCCTGAAGTGATACCGGAAAGCGGGCGGGAAATAGAACAGAAATTAAAAAGCAGAAGGGATGAACTGGAGCAATACGGAATGGAATACTACCGGTTTCTGGCAGATGAAGCGTTCGTGTTTCTTACAAAAGAACCGGAGCGGATAAATATTTTTCAGGAAGGGGAAAGTGTGCAAGTGCGGGTTGAAAACAATGCGGGGGAGGCAATGTATGAAAGGCTTTTTCTGAAAAAAGAAACCGATGAAATTCACTTCAAAAACTACGGTAAGGAAGATGTTTTAAAAATCAGCGGAACGGAAAAGCCGGCTATTGAAATCATCTACGAAGAAAGAAAGCCCGCGCCATAATCATTTCCTTAAAACCCTGGAAAACTTTTTGTACCAATTGGAAATGCTTGTTCCCGCGCCGCGTCATTGCGAACGCAGTGAAGCAATCTAAAAAGCGGTAGGAAAACACATTTCGACTTCAGATTGCTTCGGGCAAGCCCTCGCAATGACGCGATTTTTTTCCGTTTTTTCCGATGCTAAATTGGGAGTCAGTTTTTTTTACTCTTCTTCATCAAAACCTTCAGACATCGGCACATTCTTCACAATACTGTAAAGCACTTTTGCCTGCCTGTAAATGCCGTTATTGTATTTATTGCCTAACACAAGGAAGGTCATGTTTTCCTGAATGAAACGGTAGAAAACAGTGTTGTTGCCATGCCACCAACCGTTATGATACACGATTTTATTACCGCTCGGGAAGCAAAGCATCCTCCACCCTAAGCCATAATTTTTTACGCCGGGCTTTTCGAAAGAACAAGGTCCATAAGCCAGTTCCATCGTTTCATTATCAAGGATTTTGTTCTGGTAAAAACTCTGGTCCCAGCGGTACATATCGCGCACTGTGCTGTAAATGCCTTTATCACCATGCACGCCGTCGGCAAACATATCCGGCTCGCGAACCCAGTTGTATTTGTAGCTGATGGTGCTGCTTTTCGGTAATCCATCTTCGGGTTTGTAAACGAAAGTGTGTTGCATTCCCAGCGGTTCAAAAATGTAGCGGTTCATGAAAGTGGCGTAACTCATTTCGGTAACGCTTTCAATGATGGCGGCAAGCATCGCAAAGTTGCTGTTGCTGTATTTAAAATGGGTATTTGGTTTGAAATCCAGGCCGGGCTTGTATTTCGCAAACATCTCCAGCACGTCGTTGTAGGTGATGGGCGTCTTCGTATCCTTTTTGTAGCGCGGCACCCACTTGAGGTAATCAGCCAGTCCGGAGCGGTGGCTAAGGAGCATTTTCACGGTAATGTCGTCGTAAGGAAAATCGGGGAGGTAGGTTTTTACAGAATCGTTTATGTTGAGATAATTATGCTCGTAGAGATAGAGGATAGCCGCGCCAGTAAAGGTTTTGGAGGTGGAAGCAAGCTGCGATGCGGAAGTGGGGGAGAGCTTCAATCCGGTTTCGCGGTTCGCCAGTCCGAAATAGCGTTCGTAAATAATTTTTCCTTTGCGGCCGATTAATACACTTCCATTAAATCCTGCTTTCACCTGCACGTTGTAAAAAGAATCCAGCCTTGAAATTATTTTTTTGACTTCAGGCAGGGTAGTGTCTTCGTATTTAAGTGGGGCAATTACTGTTTTGGAAGGTTCGTCTTTAAACTTTCCTTTGGCAGCTGCAGGCTCTGTGGTAGAGTGGCAGGCGATGATGCAAAATGAAAAAAGGAAGGCAATCAAAAAGGTGGAAATACGCAAGAGCACTGAATTAAAGGGGTGTCGCGCAAAAATAAAGGTGTCGGTTTCCAGACAAAATTTAAGGAGCAACTTTAACATACCCCGCCAGGTCGTCCATGCATTCGAAATAGCATTGGTTGAGGAGATAATAATGCGCAATGAAGATTTCAAAAGCTGTGTCCACTTCGGTTAAATATTTTGCGCGTCGCTGCAAGCCCAATAACGATTGTTTCATTCCTTTCAGGTTCCGGTAATTAAACAACCAGTTTTGAGTTTTCATAAACGGGAAGAAAAGCGCGAAAGGCGGAGGGAAAAATGCAGCGTTGCTTTCCAGTTGGCTGTAACATTTTGCAGCAAAATCCTGAAGGGTTTTTTCATCCGGAAAATACCGTGCATCGTTTGCCAAAAAGTGATCGTAAAGAATGTCCATGAGTGCACCGGCATATAAACCATAAGCGCTGCGGAAAAGAATTTTTGCTCTTGCAGTTGCAGGGTGCGCATCTGTAAAAGCGTCAATTTTCCGGTGCAGCAAAATGCCTTGTTGTATGCGTTCAGGAAATTTTTGGAAGGCTGCTTTTCCTTTCACCTGGTCTGCAATCATGTTGCCTGCAAGTAAATCTGCATCTCCAAACGACAATACTGCATGACCCAGAAAATTCATAACGCCGAAACTAAGCAGATTTCACAGAAGCCTTGCCGGCAGCAGCTTTCGAAAATTCGAGGATGTCGCTTTGCGTTACCATTAGCTCCAACATTATTTTTTCGAGGTACTGCATTTGGATGGTGGAGAAAACTGGTGTGTGGTTAAAGTCTGGCGCGTTGATGGTTTGCGTGTTCCGGTTTGGTTCAATGGTTTGGAAATGTTGGGTTAGTTCATCAAACAGATGATTGCACTTGCTTAAAATGGGCAGTAATTTTTCCGCATCAGCCTGAATGTTGCCGGTGGTTTCGCTTTCGTTTTCAATATTGATGTTGTTGAGTAAACGCGTAATCCGCACCTGGTGGGAAATCAGCTGATAAAAGAAAATGGAGGTTCGCCTGCGTCTGCGCGGCTCCTGCATGTATCGCGTAAAACTGTCGTAAGCATTGCTGTTAGCAGATTCTGCAAGGCGTTTATGTTTTGTCCAGCCACTGAAATGGTTGTTGTAAAAAGTGAAATGAAAATAGCGTTTGTTGTTGCTCACTGCCTTGCTCAAATATTTGGGAAGCAACTTTCTGTCCCAGGTGGGGAGCAGCGCAAAGCCCGCCAGCACTGCAATTGCGGAGCCTCCGATGGTTGCAAGTACGCGCGTAACCACAAGGGATATTTTAAACTGATGCTCCAGGTTTAGAAGCAACAAAAGATTGAGTGTGATAAAGAATGCGGAGACGGTGTATTGTTTTCTCACGAAATAAATCATCCCGATAAAGGATAAAAACAATGCGGCTTCTTTGAAATAAAAACCTGTGGGAATGGCTAACAACATGCCACCGGCTATCACGCCAAAAATGGTTCCCAGCACGCGGTCGAAGGCTTTTTTAATTGTGGCGCGGAAATAAGGTTGCATCACAAGCATTACCGTGAAAGGCAGCCAGTAACCATTTTTTATGTGGAAGAAGCGATAAATGGCAAAGGCAAAAGTGGCAGCAATAGCGCTCCTGATGGCATACCGAAGCGTGTTTGAATTGGGGTTAAAAAGAAGGCGCACATTCCGAAACCACTTTGCAGGATGCATCATCATCACGGATTTTAAAAGCGGATACGGATGCAGGGAAGAAGCGTTGCTGCCAACCTCCTGAAGCTTGCTGAGCGCGGCTTCCAGCAGATTTTTTATTCGCTCCGATAGATGCAGTAAGTGTTCAAAAACAAAAGCAGTTCCGGTTATTTTTTCGGTTTGAGTCTTTAGGAGCAACAGTTTTTTCTGAAGTTTTTCAATCCTTGAAAGCAAAAGCAATTCTTCCTCCGGTTTTAGCAACAGCATGTAAACCGACATTCGTGTCAACACGTCTTCCAATGATTTCATGGCTTCAGAAAACCGCTGCCGCCACACGAAATCTGTTTCCTGAATTTTCAATTGCTGCAATTCTTCGCTGATGGCTTCAATGTTTGTGGCGGCAAGTGCAGTCATCCTCCTTATCTGCGATAAATCGTGTGCTTCCTTTTCTTTTTCTGCTTGTTCTTTTGCCACCGTTTCATGGAACAATAACGAATGGTCGATAGCTGCTCTTACGTCTTTTGTTTTGAGATAAATGCTTCGGTAATTACTCCGCAAACCTGTTCCATTCCATCCTTTTGAAACTGCCTGTAGCAAAGCTGCATTTGCTCTTAAAATCATCGCAATTGTTCGCCTGAAAGGCGCTTGTGCAGGCACATACAGCGAAGCAACAATACCGGTAAGCACCGCCCAGGTGCACCCGATGCCGGTTAGTATCATCCGCTCTGTAAGGTCTCCGGGTTGCGTTGCCGGATAAGCGTTTGAGATAATGAACATTACGTAAACACAAACCGCCAGTCCGCCGCCTCTGTCTCCCAGGTTTTTGAACATCGCTCCCGCAAAAGCTACAAGCAGCATCAACACCAAACTCAGCAAAAGAGAACCTCCTGAAATGCTGCCGAGGAAGGTGAACATCAAAGCGAGCAAAGCGCCTGCAAGCAACACGCGAAGGCAGGTATCGAAAGTGCCCTTCAGTTCCACCCAACAAATGCTTTCAGCAGTAAGTGCTATCCATATTGCCGTCTGTAATTTTCCTGTCGAAATGCCCCACACGATGGGCAGCATGGAGGTGAATGCCATCCGGAAACCCCAGTCTAAAACCGGTTCAAAAGTTTCATTCTCAATCAGCCTTTTCAGGCTTTGGTTTGAAAATATTTTCAAAAGGAAATGCCGGTGTGGAATTTTATTTTAAACGGAGTTGCTTATCTGCCAGCGTGCCAATTTGAGAAGCCGTAATGGTGCCTTCAAAAAAGCTACGGTAATTAGTTGCTTTGTTTAGGATCAACGTGGCAGGAATGGAGCCTTGCCAGCTTGTTTCAATTTTTGGGATGAAAATGTTGGGTATTGTTTCATTCAGCCACACTACTTCGGGTTTTAGCTTTTTTTTATTTAGAAAGCGTAGCAGCTTTTTAGGAACGTCTTCTTTAAAATCAAGGCTAACAAGCAAAATCTTTACAGGTTGGTTTTGATATTTTTCTACCAAATCATCAAACTCATGAAGCTCACCAACGCATGGTCCGCACCAGGTTGCCCAAAAGTTGACAATGTAAAGTGTATCAGCATTGCTCACTCTTTGCATTAAAGATGTTGCAGAGTATTCCGCGATTTCCTGCGCCTGAACAAAGCCTGCGAGTAATAAAAAAGAAAGGAGGGAAAGCAATTTCTTCATGGAGTTTGTGTTTAGAAAATTAAAGGTAGTTTTTGACGAAGAACTGTTTTTTCAAGAGAAATAAAAAAGCCTTCGCATTTGCTGAAGGCTTTTGGTTGGGTTTAAAGATGATGATCCTTTATCGGCGCGTTCCCCCAAATCGGCTGTTCTGCCTTTGAGATTGTTCCGGTCTGCTATTATTTTGAGGCGAAGCCCGCTGCTGCTGTGGCTCAGGACGTTTCCATTCGCGCTGCATGGGCGTAGCTCTTTCCTGCTGTGGTTGTTGTTGGCGCTGTTGCATCGCTTCGCGCTGACGGCTTTGCTGTTGTGTTTGTCTCTGTTGCTGTGCTCCCATTTGCTGGCGGCGTTGCTGTTCTTGTTGCTGACGTTGTGCGTCCATTTGTTGTCTGCGCTGGTCCTGTTGTGCATAATCCTGCTGGCGTTGTTGCTGCTGTGCAACCTGTTGTCTGCGTTGTTCCTGTTGCGCATTTTCCTGTTGGCGCTGTGTTTCTATTTGCTGGCGGCGCTGGTCTTGCTGCGCAATTTGTTGCTGGCGTTGTTGTTGCTGTTGTGCGGCTTGTTGTTTGCGTTGTTCCTGTTGTGCATTTTCCTGTTGGCGCTGAGTTTCTAATTGCTGGCGGCGCTGGTCTTGCTGCGCAATTTGTTGTTGACGTTGTTGCTGAAAATTATTGTCACGGGTCTTCTGTGTGGGTGTTTCCGCCACGCCATCTCTTGTGCTTTGAACCGGTTCATTTCTGTAAGCGTTTCTTCCCGGATTGTTTGCTTCATTATTCCTGTCATTTGAACTTCCATTCATCTTATTTCTGTCTGCTACAGAAGTTTGCACCTTGTTTGGAGCAGATGATTCTGTACTTCTTGTATCCCGCAAATCAGAAGTAACTACGTGGTCTCTATTTCCTTTTTCCGGCTGAATGAATTGCTTTGGAACAGGCGCAGTTTGTACCCCTCTTTCTATGGTTTGGTTCTCGCTCACTCGTGGGCGGTAAATACTTACAGTACTGCCTTTGATAGATGTTTGATCCGGATTTTTACCATCGCGCATGTTGTATACCCGCACCTTTTTTCCGGTTGCCTGCTGAACCGTGTTTTTCCGCGGGCCATACACGTAAGTGTTGTTATTGATCACCGTTGTGTTGTTGATAATCGTTGTGTTGTTGATGTAGGTTTGATTGTAAGATGGTCCGTTCCAGTATTTCTGATAGCCGCCGCTGTAGATATAATTCTGAGGCGTAAAACACCACCAGCTTACCGGCGCATACCAGTTTCCGAAGGAAATAGAAATACCCACGTTTGGTCCTAAAGGCGCCCATCCAAATCTGCCACCCCCGTGTCTCCAGGAGCACCAGGCAGGTCCCCAGGTTGTTCCGGGAATCCAAAGCCAGCCGTAATAATTATCGTAAGTCCAGCGACCATAGTGAAATGGTGCCCAGCCCCAGTTATAGTTTGAAACCCAGGTGTTGCCATAATTTGTCATTGCCCATTGCCCGTTGGTAAAATAGGGGCGGAAGGAATTGTCAACGTTTGGTGCCCAAACATAACCATATTGAGGGTCGTTGATCCATTGTCCGTAAGGGGAGAGGTTGTCGTAAAAATCCTGGTAGGAAATATCGTTTCCATAACCGTTCTGTGATCCGTAACCGTTTTGCGATCCGTATCCGTTTTGTGCATTTGCATTTTGGATAGTGATTCCGCAAAGGATAAAAGCGGCAAACAAAATGCTGGCGGCTCTAAATTTTAGTTGTTTCATTTTCGAAGATTTTTTAGGTGAGTTAAATTCAGTTGTGGGCGCTCGTGTTTATTAAAACTAAAAAGGCTCCTAATTTTGTTAACGCAAGGTTAAGCATCCTGAAAGCATTGCTCCGCTTGCATTTCAGCCCATAAAAAAACTTCGGCAATTTGCCGAAGTTTTAAAAAATCACTAAAAAATGGTTTTTACAACGAGAAGTTGATTTCAGGAATGATGCCCGCACCGGCGTATAACCGCGACCAATACGTTTCTTCAAGGCTGCTGATCATAACACCTTTGCTGGACGAAGCGTGCACAAAAAAGTGGTTGGTCAGGTAAATGCCAACGTGCGAAACTCTTTTGCCTCTGGTTTGAAAAAATACCAAATCGCCTTCCTTTAAACTGTCTATGGATTTTACGAGCCGGCAACTTTTAAACTGCTCCATTGCCGTGCGCACAAGATTGGTGCAAAACACATTTTCATACAGTTTTTGAGCAAAAGCAGAGCAATCAATTCCTTGTTTATCATCGCCACCCAAACGGTACCGGACACCATACCATTCATCAATAAAACGGTACAAAGAAAAATTGGCGATTGCCTCTGGCACAATGCCGAGTAAAGAGGCGTATTTTATTCTCAGCATTTCAGCAGGATTGGAAAGCAAAGGTTTGTTCACTTTGCTATCAGCGCCTGCAAGAGAGATGCCCGTGCTGCTTTCAGAAATGGGAATGCTGCTTAAAAATTCCGGTGCATGTTTTTGATGCATTAAGCCCGGTTGCAGCAGTTGGTGAGACGACTGGCAACTGAAAAGCAAAACTGAACAACCTAAAACAATACCCGATACAATTCCCCTGAAGTTGTTTTTCAACATACAGTTCTACTGGTTTTTATTTTTTAAAAAAGAAGCGTTGAATGCCTCTGAATGCTCCGTTTTTCTCTGACAAAAAAAGGAAGCAGTAAGTGTTGTTGTAGGGGAGTGGTGATGACTATCTGAAAGAAAATTTTTTTTCAGAAGTGGCGCAAAGATAACCGCGCATGAATACCAACCAAATCTTTCAAACACATTTTTGGAAGGGTAAGAAAAAAAAGCCACGTTGTTTAAAACGTAGCTTTTTTTGGTGGTTGCGAGGACAGGGATCGAACCTGTGACCTTCGGGTTATGAGCCCGACGAGCTACCGCTGCTCTACCTCGCGCTGTGGGCGCAAATGTAGGGCTTCATTCCTTCCCTCCCAAAAGAAATGTTTCAAAAACCATTTCTGCCTCACCTTCTTTTCGTCAAACACTACTTTTGATTTTTCATGGAAAAGCAATTTCAGGCGGGGTTTGTAAATATTTTCGGTGCGCCAAATGCTGGTAAAAGCACCTTGCTCAATGCCTTGCTGGGAGAGCGTTTGGTCATCACGTCGTCCAAAGTGCAAACCACGCGTCACCGCATTTTGGGAATACTCACCGAACCTGATTACCAGATTGTTTTTTCAGACACGCCCGGCATCATCGAACCGAAATACAAGCTCCATGAAAGGATGATGCGCCAGGTAAAATCAGCGCTGGAAGATGCAGATGTAGCATTGCTGGTGCACGATATTTCGGAACCTCTTGAAGGTTTGCAAACGATCACAGGAATGCTGAAACTGAAAGTGCCCGGCATTCTATTGCTCAATAAAACAGACCTTGTAAAGAAGCCTTCTGAACTAAAAAAACTTGCAGAAACTTATAAAGAGCAATTCCCGAAGTGGGAGATCTTATTGATTTCGGCGCAGCACAATGCCAATGTTTTAGCCATCATTCCTGCCATCTTAAAATACCTGCCCGTTGCGCCTGCATTTTATCCTGATGATAACGTCAGCGACAGGTCTGTAAGGTTTTTTGTGAGTGAACTGATACGCGAGCAAATCTTCAATCTTTACCACGAAGAAATTCCTTATCACACCGCCGTCATCATCCAGAGTTTTGAAGAAAAAACAACCCTTACTGTTATAAAAGCGGAGATCATTGTGAGCCGCGAAACGCAGAAAGTAATCATGATTGGAAAAGGCGGAAGCATGATCAAGCAACTGGGCATTCAATCCCGCAAAACCATAGAAGAATTTGTAGGGAGAAAAGTGCATCTGGAACTCTTTATTAAAGTGCGGACGAAATGGCGCGATAATGACCTTTACCTGCGTGAATACGGATATAATTGACGAGCGCAAAATCTTTATTCAGCAGCTTAATACCGGATTCTATCTCAATAGAATTGCGGCGCTGGATGTCCTTCGGTTGGATGTTATTCATCCCCTTATTTCTGGCAATAAATGGTTTAAGCTAAAGGAAAATTTTGCAGCAGCGGCGAATAAAAATTACAATTCAGTTCTAAGTTTTGGCGGCGCCTGGTCTAACCATTTGGTGGCAACAGCAGCGGCTGCAAACCTGCTCGGCTTTCAGTCAATTGGCATTGTGAGGGGGCTGCATAACAAAGAAAATCTGACGGCTTCATTGAAGACTTGCACCGCTTATGGCATGACCCTTCATTTCGTTTCTAAGGAAGAATATGCAGGTAAAAACGAGCCGGATTTCCTGAATAAAATTTCATTAAATGCCGAAAGCCATTTTATAATTTCTGAAGGTGGAGCCAACGCAGAAGGCAGGCGGGGAGCGGGTTTCATTGCGAAAATGATTCCCGATGAATACACGCACATTTGCATTTCCGCAGGAACAGGAACTACACTCGCAGGGCTGCGGAATGCCTTGCCATCTAAAACAGAAATCATTGGATTTGCACCCATGAAAGGCGGAAAATACTTAGAAGATATCATTGCTAATAGTCTTTCAGTATCAAAGCCTTTTTCCCTTTTTGATGAATGGCACTTCGGTGGGTTTGGAAAGTGGAACGCTGCTTTGATTTATTTCATGAACCACACTTACCTGGAAAAAAATCTGCCACTTGATGTAGTGTACACTTCCAAAATGATGTACGGTGTGGAGCAATTAATTAACCGCAATTACTTTCCGCCACAAGCCCGCATCCTCTGCATTCACACCGGCGGTTTGCAGGGAAATGAAAGTATCCGTCATCTGCTTTCTTTTTAGTGAACGCAACCTTTATCTTGCGAAATGCCTACGCCAAATTCTGAAAAGAAAAACCGCCTCACCTTATACATCATCATTGCGCTGATAGCCGGCATTGCAGCGGGTTTTTTGATGAACAAAACTTACGTTGACACAGAAAATTTTCGCATTGCGCAAGCGGAAGACAGCATTGCATTTCTAAACAAAAAACTGGAGGCAATTCCTGACACCACCACCGCCGTTTGGCATCAGCTTTCTCAACAAAAAGCATTGCTGAAACAATCCAAATCAACGGCTATTGTTTCCATTGATGATAAGCTCACACCGTTCTCTTTGCTTGCCGATATTTTTCTACGGCTGATAAAAATGATTGTGGCGCCGCTGGTGTTTACGACGTTAGTTGTGGGGGTTGCAAAGCTGGGCGACATAAAAGCTGTGGGTCGCATTGGGGGCAAAACTTTGGGCTGGTTTTTCGCGGCGTCGTTCACCAGTTTAATGCTTGGAATGCTGCTGGTAAATCTTTTCAAACCGGGCACAAATATGCACCTGCCACTTCCTGAAAATATGGATACCGGCATTCAAAAAACGGCGCTCTCTCTCCGCGATTTCCTGTACCATGTTTTCCCTGCTTCGGTGATTGATGCGATGGCGAAGAATGAAATCCTGCAGATAGTGGTGTTCTCCATTTTTTTTGGCGTAGCAACCGCTGCCATTGGGGAGAAAGGAGAAATAGTTATCAGAGCGTTTGATGCCATTGCCCACGTGATTCTTAAAATAACGGGTTACGTCATGAACTTTGCGCCTGTAGCCGTTTTCGGGGCAATGGCGGCAATTATCGCGAAGCAAGGATTAGGCATTCTGACCACTTATTCCATCTTCATTGGCGAGTTTTATTTAGGGTTATTCCTGCTCTGGATTATTCTGTTACTCGCCGGTTCTGTATTTATAAAACGCCGCATTTTCACGCTTATTCAGCGCATCCGCGAACCCATTTTGCTAGCCTTTTCTACCTCAAGCAGCGAAGCCGCATTTCCTAAAACATTGCTGGAGCTGGAACGCTTCGGATGCAGTAACCGCATCGTGAGTTTTGTGTTGCCGCTGGGGTATTCTTTCAATCTCGACGGCTCCATGATGTACATGACTTTCGCTTCGCTTTTTATTGCGCAGAGCTATGGCATCCACCTTCCTTTCCCCACGCAAATGAGCATGTTGCTAGTGCTGATGCTCACCTCCAAAGGCATTGCCGGCGTGCCCCGCGCATCGCTTGTTGTGATTGCCGGAACGCTCGCCACTTTCAATATTCCGGAGGCGGGACTGGCTTTATTGCTCGGCATTGATCCGCTGCTTGACATGGGCAGAAGCGCTACAAACGTGGTAGGAAACAGCGTAGCCACAGCAGTGGTGAGCAAATGGGAAAACAGCCTGGAACATGCATAAACAAAAGGTTTCAGCCGCTGCTGCACTAACAAAATCTTGTCACCATAATTATCAGCCGAAGGCAAAGCCGTCCTTCATTTTGCTTTATTTTCACCGCATTAATCCATACCCGCTGCTATGCAACACTTCCTCGATTTTCTGAAAGAATTAATGAACGCTGAAAAGCTGGCGGAAATAGTGAAACAGTATGGCGGGCTCTACCTCGTTGCCCTCATCATTTTTGCAGAAACTGGATTGTTTGTCGGCTTTTTTCTGCCGGGCGATTCCCTCCTTTTCGTCACCGGACTGATGATTGCCAACGCCCCGAATCCTACCAACAGCGACCCGGCAAATCTGGTGTACTGGATTTCTCTTATTTCCATTGCAGGCATCCTCGGAAACACAGTAGGGTATTGGTTTGGCAGAAAAACAGGCCCGGTTTTATTTGAGCGCCGCGACACGCTTTTGTTTAAGAAGAAACACGTGATTCAAGCCCGCGACTTTTATGAAAAACAGGGTGGCGCAGCCGTCATTCTTGCGCGGTTTCTGCCCATCGTGCGCACGTTTGCACCCATTGTTGCCGGCGTGGTGAAAATGGACCGCAAAAAGTTTTTCGTCTTCAACATTATAGGCTCCATTCTTTGGGTGTTTAGCATGACTATCAGCGGATATTTTCTCGGTGAAAATGAGTGGGTGAAACACAACTTTGAGAAGATAGTAATCGGGCTGATTGTTGTGACAACTGCACCTGTTTTATTCAAGCTTTTCTTCGGAAAAAAAGACCAGCCCATTCTGGAAGTGGGGAAAGATGTGGCGGAGGAAAAACTGACGCCGGAAGAATAGTTAGCTTAAGTAGCAACTAGCAAATTTCAAGTTTTAAGCAGTAAAATATCTTTCAACCGGGTAAACCAAATTTGTACTTCCATTCATTCTGAACAGTAAAATCCCCAAGGATAATCGTGGTTTTATTATCCAATAAATAATCAGGGTTCGTTTCAGAAAGATTTATACCAGTGCGTCTCCAAAATTGCAATTGAGAATTCCAGAGGTTATTCGTCTAAACCTAAAAGTAATCAGAGGGGTTGTGAGGTAGGTTAAAAGTGCGTTTTTTAATTTTCTGAATAATGTCGCTTACATGTTGATGTAGTTCATCAGCAGTTTATAACGGTCCATAGAATCATCCTGCGCAGTGCGGCCTCCATGCACTTCTTTTACCGAAAATTTGTAGCGTTCAAAAGAAGAAACCAGTCCCTGCAAATCAGAACGGTTTGTTTTGATAGTCAGCTCAAGCAACCCGGTGTCGGGGTTAGAAAATAAATGAGTGCTGATGATGATGGTATCTTCCTGTTCACAAACCCGTGCAATTTGTGCAAGGCTGTAATCGGCGGGTTTTATTTCAAGAACAAGAATGCCGCCCGGATTATCAATTCCTGTGCTTTCTGCAAAAAAACCAAGTAAATCATCGCTTGTAATTGCGCCGAGATAATTGTTCTCGTTATCCACAACCGGTAACACGGAAATATTTTGAGAATGCGCTACCCGCAAGGCTTCGAAAGGATGACCGGATGCTACCACCGCAGGACGATAATTTGAGAAATCGGCTTCACTTAATGCACTGTCAGCAGCTTTCCAGTCAAGCAATTCCTGCTCCTGCAACAGCGCTACATACTTTTCTTCTTCTACCAAAGGAATTTGCAGAAGGTGATTAGACTCCATAATTGAAAGTGCCTGAACGCCTGTATCGGAGGGCGTTACAAGAGGAACCGTGTGTGAAATCAGTTGTTCGTTAACCATTTTTTCTTTTTAGAAATTACCCTTGCTCATTAACGAATCAAACCGCATGGCAGTTTGATGGCTAAGCGAAGTTTCCCTTGAAAATCTGTTATTGGTATTTGTGGCGTGCGAGATAATCCTGCAGAATTTTATTGAATTCTCCGGGCACTTCCATCATCGGGGCGTGGCCGCATTTATCAATCCAATGCAATTCGGAATTTGGAATGAGCTTATGAAATTCTTCAGCTACAAGCGGTGGCGTTATGGTATCGTTTTGCCCCCATATGAGGCAGGTGGGCACTTTCATATCCTGCAATTCATCGCCCAGATTGTGGCGTATGGCAGACTTTGCAAGCGCTATAATTTTGATGGCTTTCAGGCGATTGTTTACAAGTCCATACACTTCATCCACCAGCTCTTTACTTGCAATTTGCGGGTCATAAAAAGTGAGTTCCGTTTTCTTTCTGATGAACTCATAATCGCCACGTTTCGGGTAGGTTTCTCCCATGCCGTTTTCAAACAAGCCGGAGCTCCCGGTGAGCGTAATTGTCCTAACTTTTTCGGGATGCTTCAGCGTGTACACCAATCCAATATGCCCGCCCAGCGAGTTTCCTAATAAATGCATTTGCTCGAATCCGCGGATTTCTACAAACTTGTGCACCTGCCTTGCAAGCCCCGCAACCGAGGTATCCAAAAGAGAGGATTCATACAGCGGCAACAGCGGAATAACCACCTGATGTGTTGTTTTAAAATGCTCCACCAGATCCGTAAAATTGCTGAGCGCACCAAACAAGCCGTGCAGCAGCAAAAGGATTTCTCCCTCTCCTTCTTCAACGTAATTAAACTTACCGGCGTGTTTGATTTCGTATTGCATCTGCTAATTGGTAGATGCCGCTAAAATACTATTGTTTGCGGGAAAGTGAGGAGCGCTAAAGTGAAAGCCGCAGGAATTGGTTTTTGGCGTTTTGGATGCAGAGCGGACAGGTGTCTTTTTACAGTGCTTCTAACTACCTGAAAAGTAATTTTGCACTTTCTAAAAAAACGTGTGTATGCTTCAGTATTATGCCCCATCCCTCACCAAATATCAACGGCTGAAAACGAAAGAAGTAAGCGTCGGAAATCTATTGATTGGAGGAAATAATCCTATCCGCATACAAACCATGACGACGACCGATACCATGGACACAGAAGCCACCGTAGCACAGACTATACGGTGCATTGAAGCCGGTGCAGAGCTTGTTCGCATCACCGCCCCAAGCAAAAAAGAAGCTGAAAATCTCGCCGTCATTAAACAATTGCTTCTGCAAAAAGGCTACAATATTCCATTAGTTGCTGACATACATTTCACACCAAATGCTGCAGAAATTGCTGCGCGGATTGTGCAAAAAGTGCGCGTTAATCCTGGTAACTACGTGGACAAAAAAAGGTTCGATTTCATAGAGTACGATGATGCCGCCTATGCCGCAGAAATAGACCGCATCAGGCAACGGTTTACGCCCTTAGTGCGCATTTGCAAAACGGAAGGAACGGCAATGCGCATAGGCACAAATCATGGTTCACTAAGCGACCGCATTATGAGCCGATACGGCGATACAGCCAATGGCATGGTGGAAAGCGCGATGGAATTTTTAAGGATTGCGCGGAACGAAAACTACCATCAGATTGTGCTGAGCATGAAGAGCAGCAACCCGTTAGTGATGGTGCAGGCATACAGGCTTTTGGTGCGGAATATGGACGAAGAATTTGGTGAATGCTATCCATTGCATTTGGGTGTTACAGAAGCCGGCGATGGTGAAGATGGCCGCATAAAAAGCGCTATCGGAATTGGCACCTTACTGGAAGATGGAATTGGCGATACCATCCGCGTTTCATTAACGGAAGACCCGGAGTTTGAAATTCCCGTGTGCCGCGATATCGTGAGCCGCTACGCACATCGTCCCGGAGAAACAAACATTGAAGTGCTGTCAGAAAAAGAAAAAATCACCCTTCCTTACAATCCTTTCAGTTATCAAAAAAGAACTACCCGCGCAGCCGGAAATATTGGTGGAAGCCACGTCCCGGTGGTGGTTGCAGATTTTAGCACGCTTGAAAACATAACTCCTGGTGACATTGCTGCCTGCGGTTATCATTACAATGAAGCCACCGATAAATGGAACATTGGAGATGCCGCTGCAGATTATTTATTTACCGGAAATGCGGTTCCTGATTTCCCTTTGCCCGGTACACTGCGTGTGGTTTGCAATGTTGCGAATGCCATTTCCCCCAAAAACTTTGAAGCCATTTTATTACGCCCTTTAGCCGATTATTTATCGCTTGAACACTTGCCTGATGAAACTCATTTCATAAATCTGGATGCAAATACTGAGTGGAGCCTGTTGCTTCAATTTTTAAAGAAAGCAAAACAGGATCAGCATATCGTTGTATGCATCAGCAGTAGCAATCAAAATGCCATGCCTTCCGTAAGACGGTTTTTAATGGAGATGATGCAACAACAAGTTTTATGTCCGGCGATTTTACGCATCAACAGCACGGATGACAATGTGGACGCGGCTTTGATTCATTTTGCCACTGAAGCAGGCGCTTTGTTTCTGGAAGGTTTTGGCGATGGCATATGGCTTTGGAATGACGCCTCCAAACTGATTGACCAGCAAATTTCAGGTCGTACTTACTTGCCCGTAAACAATAACCGGCAGTTTTTAAACAACACCGCTTTTTCCATTTTGCAGGCAGCTCGCACGCGCATCAGCAAGACGGAATACATCAGTTGCCCAAGTTGCGGACGCACGCTTTTCGACCTTCAGGAAACAACCACGAAAATCCGTGCAGCCACCCATCATCTCAAAGGCTTAAAAATTGCGATTATGGGTTGCATCGTAAACGGCCCTGGTGAAATGGCAGATGCAGACTTTGGCTACGTGGGCAGCGGACCTGGAAAAATTACGCTTTACAAAGGCAAAGAAGTGATGAAACGCAACGTACCAAGTGAAACCGCTGTTCAGGAATTGATTGAGCTTTTGAAAGAAAGTGACGTTTGGATTCCGAAGCAGGCAATGGTTATTTAATTAAATTAAAACTTTTATGGGTTGTTGATGAAAACGCCGTTAGTAATATTGACTGTTCCATTGTTTTGGTAGCTCCCGTAAACTTCAAGCGAACCTCCATTCATAATGATAGTTCCTCCGGGTTCAATGAAAAGATTGTGGCAATAAGCCGGGAAGTTGATTGTTACTGTCGTACCGGATGGAATTACAATGTTTGTAGAACTGGTAGGAAGCACATTTCCACACCATTTTGAAGGAAGATTCCAGTTGCCGGAAGCGCCGCCCACCCAACGGTAAACGGAATCGTACTGAACAACAAGCGGGTTGCTAAACAGGGAATCGGTGGGAGTAGTTACTAATAATGAAACGATGTCGCCCGTGGTTAAGGTATCGGCAAATGTGGGCGAGGTAACACCGGTATTTATTCCGTTGATCAACCAATGGTAAGTTGTATTAAAGCCGGCGTTAAGGACGCTGGAATAAAAGCTAATGGACGTGTTAGGGCACACAGCGGCAGTAGCATTTGTTGAGATAGACACCGCGGGCGGCAGGGAAGGAGGTAATAAAGAAAACTTCTTTGCAAAAAGCTGATTAGAGGAGCGATAGGTGATTACAAGGCTGCCAGGAATGAACCGAAATTGAATATCGGAAGGCGCATTGGCGCTCACAACGCCATTTCCATAAACCGGCACCCAAACGTTTCCTGATAAATATTTCACTACTAGTTTTTGCCCGAACTGTGGATCGGTATAGGCAATGAAAAGATGACCGTCATCATCTGTAGCCAGTTTAGCAGAAGCTAAAGATGTTGGCAATCCGTTTTTAGAAAGCAGGTACCAATCAGGGCCCGACCAATTATCACTATACCACAAAGAATTATCGCAGATGAGGTAGGTTTGGTCTGTTGCCTGAGTGGTATCAATAGCGATTGACCGAGAGAAATAACCTGCATTCCCATTGCTGTCAATAACTTCCTGAAAACCGTAAGATGTTCCGGCTGAAACGATTGCTCCAATACCAGTATTGGTAGGAAAATATACCACTACGAGCGTTCCATATCTGTCTTTGGCTATATGCAGTGAGCCGCTCGCCGGTGCATTTCCGAAATTTACATTCCCCGTTCCCGGTGCATTGTTTGTGCCTGTAATAGTATTGTAGGTTAAGCTTGCCAATGTTTCTCCACTCGCGAATCCGCACGGTCCTACCACATTTCCTTTAGCAAAAAACGCGATTGGATTCTCTGAAGCATCATTGGTTAAAACGAAATTATAAAGCAAGCAACTGTACGTATAAGGTGTCAAAGTTCTCCAACCTGTATCATTGTATTGAATTAGATTCAGTGTTGTATTGTTAGTGCGGTAAGCAACGTGCGGTTGTCCTTTTGAAAAAGTTGCACTTAGCTCCTGCACGTTTGCAGCAGTAAACCCTGCATTACCAACTAAACTCCAGTTTGCGCCATCATATTTGCGGACAGAAATTTTATTTGCATTTACAGGGTCAATATAAGCTACGTGCAACTGCGAATCATTAAATCCCGTGAGGGAGTAAGTGATGATATTTCCACCATTAATTCCTGAAGTTGGCGTCACAAAATCATCCGGACCCAAAGCTTGCCAACCCTGCGCTGACGCGGCATTGCAGCAAAAAACGAGCAAACAAACCATCACTACTTTATGCATCATCATCGAAGAAAAGATTTTTAAAGAAAAACCAAAAGTAAGGTTTGTTGAAGGATTGGTAGTAAGCTCTTACCTCTATCGCAAAACATGTGCATCAACCAAATCAGAACCGGCTGCGTGTAATGTTACAATAAGGAACGGTTTTTAAAGCGGCTTCCAATATCTTTACCGCCACACATCAACCAAAAATTACACTTTAGCAATGCCCCGTTGCATCGCTGCTTACTATGACGATACTTATTCCCCTTTGTATCCTGCTGCTGATTGCATACATTTTTGACCTAACAGCCGCACGTACCAAAATCCCTTCCGTACTTCTTTTATTATTATTAGGCTGGGGCGTGCGACAGCTTACCGATTACCTTGATTTTAAGCTGGCATACATCTCTCCATTGTTGCCCGTGCTGGGTACCATCGGTTTGATACTTATTGTGTTAGAAGGCGCATTGGAACTGGAGCTGGAGGCATCAAAGAAGAAAATGATCACCAAATCTGTGCTGCTTGCCGTGTTGCCCATGGTGGCGCTTGCTTTAGGAATGAGCTGGTGGTTGCATTTTGCATATGGCATAGCCTGGAAAACGGCGCTCACAAATGCTATTCCTTTTTGCGTAGTAAGCAGCGCCATTGCCATTCCAAGTGCCGTGAGCATGAGTGCAGAAAAACGGGAATTTGTGATTTATGAAAGCAGCGTATCAGATATTCTGGGTGTGTTGCTTTTCAATTTTATAGCCATGAATCAATACATCAATGGCGCGTCGTTAGGGCGTTTCGGGCTGGAAGTAGTGGCAATGGCAGTAATCAGTTTTGCAGCTACTCTGGGGCTGGCTTTTATGCTCCGCAAAATTCAGCACCCGATTAAGTTTATGCCCATCATCCTGATGATTATTCTGATTTATGCTGCAGCTAAAGAATATCATTTGCCCGCATTGCTTTTCATCTTGTTGTTTGGATTATTCCTTGGTAATCTGGATGAACTGAAAAATATAAAATGGATTCGGAAACTACACCCTGAACGACTGGATGAGGAGGTGCGCAAATTTCAGGAACTCACAACCGAAGGCGCTTTTCTGATCCGTGCCTTATTTTTTCTTGTGTTTGGTTTTTTGATGGAAACTTCGAAAATAATTGATTTACACACGCTGCCAAGTGCCTTGTTTCTGGCATTAGGGATTTATGCAGGCAGGGCTTTATTTCTTAAAATACTCAAGCAACCGTTATTTCCTTTATTATTTTTGGCACCGCGCGGCTTAATCACCATTCTGCTGTTTTATTCTGTAGCCAAAACGGAGCGCATACCATTGCTCAATCAATCATTGGTAATACAGGTAATATTACTTACGGTGTTGATTATGATGGTGGGTTTGTTTTTTGAAAACAAAAAATCCACTACACAGCCGATAGAAGAGCTACCGGGCGCACTTCCTGCTGAAGTAGAGGTTTTTGAGAAGGATACGGATTAGGAATGACAGTCCCTCCATTGTCTTGAACCATGATTTTAGGATTATTGGATGTCGTGATTTCTAACAAAAAGATTAATCATAGCTAATCATTCAATCCGTTTTAATCATAGTTCAAAATCAGATCCGCGTAATCCCCTACCCACATAATCCGCGATTCAAAATCCTATCAATCCTAATCAAAAAAGGATGACCACCTTGCGGCAATCATCCCTAAATCATCTCTTCAAAAAAAAGAAGCGTTAATACCTACTGCTTCACCCATTTCTGCGCCATCCGATGCCCATTTGCATCCATCACCTCCACCACATATACTCCCGATGCAAAGCTTTCACCAAACGAAACCGCTTCATCCGTTGCAGCATTCAATCGGGCAACTACCTTGCCCATGATGTCCGTAATCCGAACGCTAAAGGTTTGTGCATCGCTCTCTGTTTGCAGCAGCAATTGCGCACCGTTGGTTGATGGATTAGGGAACACGCTCATGGAGATTTGAACACCTGCACCATTAATCCCTGACGCGGTTACTTCTCGCGGTGTGCTGCCAATGGTTACCGTAATATCACTGCCTACTGATGTACAAGTGCTCTTTGTTACCACCACATGATAATCCCCGGAAACCGTTGCGGTGTAATTCCGCAGTGTGGCATTTGTGATGGCATTGCCATTAAAGTACCACTGATATTGAGCAGCCGTTTGTATTGCTTTCAGTTTCGTATTGCCGTTTGCTAATGCAGTAACCGTAAAAGTGGCATTGGGGGAATTTACTAGCTTGAGTGTTTTGGAGTTGGAGGAACGATAGCAACCATTACTGTTGGTGACCGTCGCAACATAACCACCGCCCTGCGGTGCATCATAGGTGTTCAGGTTTGCGCCGCCAATAATGCTTCCGTTTCTTGCCCACTGGAAAGTATAAGTTGCACTTGCCGGAACGGTAAGCGTATTCATGCTGCCGGAGCAAATATTGTTACTGCCCGTGGAAGTAGAAATTACCGCTTCTACCATGGCAGGTGCAGTGTTCATGCCTAATCCATAACCATTGTTTGGACTGATAATACCTGTCGGATTGGATGATACAATGCGTATGCGATAGTTAGTTCCTGCCACAACATTATAAGGGATGGTGCCTGTGATGGTGCCGCCATTTGCGCCTGAAAGTGTTCCGATATCTTTTGGCACATTAAACAACCCACTGGCATTAGATAGTTGCGCCGTAAACACATTGTTGCTGCTATACCCGCCTGCTGCCGTAAACGAAACCGCTACCTCACCGCCCTGACATAGTGTAGCCGAAGGGGAGAGAGACGCAATCGCAATACTGCAAGACCCACTGTTCAGTACAAAGTTGGCGGAAGTGCGATTGCAACCTGCGGCGTTCGTTACAACGGCTGCATAAGTGCCGATAGCTGTAGCTTCATAATCAGCACCGGTAGCACCATTGATATTTGCACCATTCAGTTTCCACTGGAAAGTGTTAGAAGCATTATTTGGTACCGAAAGCGTTATGGAACCTCCCGCGCAAAGCACGCTGCCTGATGCGGAAATCGTAGCCTGCGCCGGTGAAGGCAAGCCGCTTACGGTAAGGTCTGCACCATTATCATTACCGATTACTGATGGGTTTGAAGCGACAATTCGGATGCGATAACCCGAGCCAAGCGGTATGCTTTGGGGGATGGTGGCTGTGATGGAGCCTATGATGGTGCCGCCTGGGTTGCTTGCAAATGTTCCAAGCGCAGTAGGAATACTAAAGGAACCCTGAGCATTAGATAACTGTGCGGTGAATACATTTCCGGCTAAAAACCATGCAGCAGTAAACCCGATGTTTACAGTTCCGAATCTGCAAAGGTTAACTGCGGGAGTTAAAGTAGTGATGACGGGTGCAGCAAGACAACTATTTACAGCAAGTGTAATGGTATTGGAAGTATCTGAAAGGTTGCCTAACAAAGAGGAGTTTGCAATGCAGTAAATCTGGTCGTTGCTTGCAAAGGTATCAGTGATGTAAGATTTACCGGTCACTCCGGCAAGGATGTTACCATTCAAATACCAGGTGTAAGTCGGGGAGTTGCCGCCATAGGTGAGTTGTGCTGTGAAAGTATCCACACCACCCTGACATGCAGGATTGCTAGTGGCTGAAACTACAACGCTAGGCTGGAGGATGTTATTTGAATCAATAAGTGGCATTAGGTTTACTCGAGGAATATTTCCACTAAGTATATAGTTTCCCGCTGTATAAACTGTGTTCCCTTTAATGACTAATGCACTTACGTAATGCCCACCATCAGGACAATTGGGATTCCAGGGAGAAACAAGTGGTATCGAATCACCATAATAGTTAGTTGTTAAAGTTGTCGTATTAATTGCGGCTATTTTAGGATGAGCACTATAGTTAGTTACAATATCTGAAAAATCCCCCCCAACATAAAGCATATCGCCATTAATAGCAAGCGCGTGAACTGTCGTGCGGTTGAAATAACTGCTCTTCCTAACACTGTAATCTAATTTTATTAGCGTGTCTGCGTTCATGTCGTAAGAGCACAGCCCATACCCAAAATAAGTATTGCCAAGTCCAAAGTAATCCCCGCCTATATACAATTTATTATTGTGGCTGGCAAGCGCGTATATGTTATCGGCACAATTCAGTGTTTTATATATGGTTCCGGTTGTAGCGCTCAATACCCGAAGTCTACTATCCCCCCCTGCATATAGCGTATCACCTCTAAACAACAAGGAGTGAACTGTTGATCCTGACGAGATATTAGCATATGGATTGAAAGATGTAAACGTATTATTAGTCACATCCAACGCAACTATTCCTCTTCTAGATACGCCCCCCATACTATAAAAACCTCCTCCCATATACAACAGGTTACCTTTTTCCGCAAATGCATATATACTACCGCCGATGTTTGGATTCCATGAGTTTAAGGAACCGGTAAATCTGTTTACAGAAACTAAACCGTTCCTCGCCTGACCTCCAATATTTGTAAACAATCCCCCTATATATACTGTATCACCCATTACGTGCAGGCAATTAACAGTGTTGTTAGCATCCGGGTTCCAGGAAGTGAGTAGCCCCGTGGAAATATTTATAGCTGCTAACCGGTTTCTTTTTTGGCCTGCAATAGTTATAAAACCACCTCCTACATAAAGCTTATTTCCATATTCCGCTATGCAATAAACTGGATTACCAGCAGCGTCTGAATTAAAAGGTAATGCAGCCCCTGTAGCTATGTCGATTGCGGCAATATGACTTCGCGGCTGGGAAGCTGCATTTGAAAAAGCGCCAACTACGTAAGCCTTGTTTCCGTTTATTAAAATATCGGTTACAACGTCAAGTCCATATCCCACGCCCGGATTCCACGCCGTTGCTACCCCTGAATTAATATCTATCGCTGCTACAGCCTGCCTGCTTTGCCCGCCTACTTGACTAAAAAAACCGCCAATATATACATTGCTACCACTAACTGTCACGGCATATATGCCACCTCCAAAATAAGACCACGTTGGATTGGAGACGTTTGGATTCCACGATGTAGCGATGCCCGTTGTTGCATCAACTGCAGCAAGATAATTTCTTGTTTGCCCACCTATGTTAGAAAATGTACCGCCCACATAAAGAATGTTGCCATCTAGATACATTGATAGTACAAATCCATTAGGATTAGGGTTCCACGCAGTGGCTATTCCTGTAACGACGTTAATAGCCGCCAATTTAATCCGGTAAGCTCCTCCTACTCCTCCTATATATGTAAAATCTCCAGAAACATATACTACTCCACCATTAATAATGAGCTTATGAATGCTCGTTCCATTAGCATTGGGATTCCACGATTGAACTACGCCGGTACCCGTATCAACAGCAGCTAGATGGTTGCGAACTTGTCCTCCAACAGTGGTGAAAGCACCACCAAAATACAACGCGTTGCCGGAAATTGCCATCGTAACAACTGTCGTGTCCGCACCAGGATTCCAGGCATCAACACTGCCGTTTGAGTTAATATGCGCCAGGTGCTTGCGGGTCAAATTTCCAACCATTGTAAATTCGCCGCCGATAAACCATCCTCCCACTCCGTCTGGCACTACGCAATTTACTTGGCCATTGGGACTTGGATAATTTAAATCCGGCAAGCCGGAAGAAGAGTCAATGAGTGCTCCGTAAGGTTTTCCATAACCTATAGAGGTAAATTTTCCACCCATATAAAGCGTATCTCCAACAATTTGCATTGAGTTGATTGCGTCATTCGGCTTCGCGAAATTATCAACATATCCAACACTTTGCTGCCCAGTGGCACAAAAAGGAATAATTAATGCGCACAATGCGCTGAGTAATCTTTTTTTTACACTCATGGTGGTTGAATAAAAAAGCGGGGAAATTTTCAGCAAATATAGATTAAGCAATCGGATTTTCAGGTGGTTCATCAACCCAATCCTCCTCCGTGTAAGGTCGTTTTCCGCCATGCTGTATGTTAAACTTATACCATTTAGACATCTAGATTACTAATACGGACCGTCATTGCGAACGCAGTGAAACAATCTGAAGAGCGGTGTAGAAATGATTTTTGACTTTAGATTGCTTCGGGCAAGCCCTCGCAAGGACGTAGACTAGTTTGGGTGTCTAAACGGTATTAGTAGAGGCAAACGCGAGCGGCTATATATGCTATGCTAAATAAATATATTCGTTTTCCTTTTCGGGAATTATTTTTCAAGGGGTATGTAAATATGAAGTCTGTAGCTAACACAGATGGCACTGGGCATTCAATAAAAAAAGTTCAATATTTCTATTAATCCTAAAATCCTATCAATCCTAATCAAAAAATCGACCCGCCCGTTTATCTTTGCCGTGAGAAGTTAGGTAAGTTCCTAAGTTTATAGGTGCATAAGTTTTTGAGTTCAAAAGTTAATGCTCCAATCAGTAAAAATCATAACAATCTGCGTTCTATCACCAAAAAAACACAAGTTAAACAATCAACAATGGGAAGAATATTTGAAGTCCGTAAGTCCACCATGTTTGCCCGCTACGACCGGATGGCGAAGCAGTTTTCACGCATCGGTAAGGAGATTGCCATTGCGGTAAAAAAAGGCGGCGCCGAGCCTGACAACAACCCGATGCTGCGCCGAGTGATGCAAAATGCAAAGGGCGTGAACATGCCAAAAGACCGCGTGGAGGCTGCCATTAAAAATGCGCTCGGCAAAGACACAAGTAGTTATGATGAAGTATTGTATGAAGGATATGCGCCGCATGGCATTGCTATTTTGGTGGTTACCGCTACGGACAATACCACGCGCACGGTTGCAAATGTGCGTTCTCATTTTAATAAAGGCGGCGGCAGTCTGGGCAATAGTGGTTCGGTGGGGTTTATGTTTAAACATTTGGGTGTGTTTAAGCTGGCGCCGGATGGTTTAAGTGGGGAAGATTTAGAGCTTGAACTGATAGATGCAGGCCTGGAAGAATTGGGTGAAGACAGCGAAGGCAACCTGATTGTGCGCTGCGAGTTCAACGACTTCGGGAATATGCAAAAGGCATTGGAAGAGCGGAACATCACCCCAATATCGTCAGAGCTTGAATGGATTCCTGTAAATACGGTTTCGATTTCAGAAGAGCAGGCGGAGGATGTGTTTAAATTGATTGAACGCGTGGAGCAGGATGATGATGTGCAGTTGGTGTTTCATAATATGGGGTGATTAGAGTTGGCAAGTTAATAGGCTAAATAAGTTCATAAGTTAGGATGAGGTTTAAGAGAGATAGAGGAGGTGGGACGAAAAAATGTTTCGCGATGATTGAGCGCTGTTGTCTTTTTACCTTCAACTTTCGGCTTCAATAATCCGCGTAATCGGTATAATCTAATAAAAATCCGCGATTCAAAAATCTTTTTCTCTTAAAATAAAAACTACCATGGTAAAGACAACCATCTTAAAGACAGCACTTTTTTTATGTAGTGCATTTCTATTAAATCTCCCAACGGGCAATGCACAAGTTGCTGATGTAGCTGAAAATATTGCTCCGTTGCTAATTGGCGAACGCATACCTGACGCGCAGCTTAAAGACACAGATGGCAAGGAAGTGAGCCTGCTGCAGGTGTTTACCGAAAAGCCAACGGTACTGGTGTTTTATCGCGGCGGCTGGTGTCCGTATTGCAATGCGCAACTTTCTGCACTGGCAAAAACCGAGGCGGAAATCCTGAAGCTTGGTTATCAGATTGTGGCAGTTAGTCCGGATAATTTTAAGAACCTGCGCCCCACCATTGAAACCGACCAACTGCATTATCAGGTGTTTTCAGACGGCGAAGCAAAACTGATAAAGCAAATAGGCATTGCCTTCCGCACCCCTGAAAAAGCCATGAGTTACATCATGGAAAAAACAGGAAATGAAGCAGCTGAAGCATTGCCGGTTCCTTCTGTTTTTGTGGTAGATAAAAAAGGGAAGATTTTGTTTGAATACCTCAATCCGGATTACAAAACGCGTATGTCTCCAGAGCTTTTAATGGCGGTGTTGAAGGCATTGTGAGGGGGGAGAAAGTTCATAAGTTGATAAGTTGATAAGTTGGTAAGTTGAAAGTTGATAGGTTGATAAGTTGATAAGTTGGTATAATTGTCAATGGTTAATAGTTAATGATGGGGTGATATTAATCCGCTTCTGCCTCTTATGAACTTATGAACTTGCCCACTTATGAACTTTAGGTTGGTATAATTGTCAATGGTTAATGATGGGGTGATATTAATTTCCGCTTCTGCCTCTTATGAACTTGCCCACTTATGAACTTATGAACTTGCCCACTTATGAACTTTAGGTTGGTATAATTATCAATGGTTAATAGTTAATGATGGGGTGATAATATTTTCCGCTTCTGCCTGTTATGAACTTACCAACTTATGAACTTACCAACTTACCAACTTACCAACTTACCAACTTACCAACTTATGAACTTACCATGATTGCCATAGAGCAGGTGCTGATTAGTGATGAAGTGGTGGAAGCGCATTTTGTTTGCGACCTGCAGAAATGCAAAGGCGGTTGCTGCGTGGATGGGGATACCGGCGCTCCACTCACGAAGGAAGAAACAGAAATCCTCGCAGAAATTTATCCCCGGCTGCAACATCTTTTACCTGAAAACTATAACAAGGCAATTGCTGAACAAGGCACGCACGCGTTTGATGATGAGTTCGGATTCGTGACCCCAACGGTAAACGGCGGCATTTGCGCTTATGGATTTTATGATGAAATGGGCATCGTAAAATGCGGTATTGAAAAGGCATGGCAACAGGGCATTACAGACTTTCAAAAACCTATTTCCTGCCATCTTTATCCCATCCGCATAAAGGAAAATCCGGAGTATGAAACGATGAATTATGAGCCGCGCCCTTCCCTTTGCAAACCTGCCTGCAAGCTGGGGAAAAAGCTAAAAGTTCCGGTGTATCAATTTCTGAAAGCACCGATAATCAGGAAATACGGCGAAGATTTTTATGAAGCGCTTCATGCAGTGGCTTTGCATTTTGAAGAAAGAAAAAATGCCGGTTAATAAACTGCCGTCGGCAAAAGTGGTTTAGCTTCTATTGCGTTCTCTCTAAAAAGGAATCAACAACAGCTACTTGCAAGCCTTGTAATTTTGGGCTTCCCTGAAAACTATGGCTACCACAAAGAAAAAAGCACTTGCTGAAAGCGCAGAAAATAAAACCACTCCACAGAAAAAAAAGAAGACAATTTCCCCTGCCGTTACTTCTGAAATAAGCGAAACACCTTTCCAGACAGCGCCCCGAAATGATGATTTCATTTTCATAAAAGGCGCACGGATGCACAACCTTAAAAACGTTGACGTAAGTCTTCCAAAAAACAAACTGATTGTCGTTACCGGCGTTTCAGGTTCCGGAAAATCAAGCCTCACAATGGATACGCTTTTTGCCGAAGGCCAGCGCCGGTATGCCGAAAGCCTGAGTGCTTATGCCCGTCAGTTTTTAATGCGGATGGATAAGCCCGATGTTGATTTTATTCACGGCATTTGTCCGGCAATAGCCATTGAACAAAAAGTTTCTTCCCGCTCTGCCCGAAGCACGGTTGGCTCCATGACGGAGATTTATGACTACCTCCGTTTGCTGTTTGCCAGGGTAGGGCGCACGTATTCCCCCATCACAGGGAAAGAGGTTAAAAAAGATTCGGTGAGCGATGTGGTGGATTTTATAAAAACACTGCCTTTGCAAACAAAAGTTCAAATAATGGTTCCGCTCACAACCCACTATGGGCGCAGCTTTCGGGAGGAACTTGATATTTTGATGCACAAAGGCTTTTCAAGAATTTATCTGAAAGGTTTTGATGAAAAACCCATTCGCATTGAAGACCTTCTTCAGCAGGAACAACCAGACATTTTGCCTGCTGAAAAAATAAAGGCAGCTTATTTATTGATTGACCGGATTGTTACGAAAAGTTTTGAGGAAGATGATATTCACCGCCTTTCCGATTCCGTGCAAACCGCTTTTTATGAAAGCGAAGGCGACTGCATTTTAGAAACTAACGGAGAAGAACTGCACCATTTCAACAATCGGTTTGAGGCGGATGGAATAAAATTCGAAGAGCCTACGCCCAACCTTTTTTCCTTCAATAATCCATTTGGTGCGTGCCCCACTTGTGAAGGTTTCGGGATGGTGTTAGGCATTGATGAAAACCTGGTGATGCCTGACAAAACCCTCAGTGTTTATGAAGGTGGTGTGGCTTGCTGGCGCGGTGAAAAAATGGGCGAATGGCAATCAGATTTTATCCGCAATGCTTCCCGTTTCGATTTCCCGGTTCATAAGCCCATTGCGGACCTTTCTGAATCAGAATTTGACCTTTTATGGAAGGGAAACGGCAGGCTGAACGGCGTGAAGGATTTCTTTGAAATGGTGAGTCAGAATTTATACAAGATTCAATACCGCATTCTTCAGGCGCGTTACAGAGGGAAGACACAATGCCCTACCTGCAATGGTTCCCGGCTGCGGCCCGAAGCATCGTATGTGCAGGTAAGTGGGGTAACAATCAGTCAGTTGCTTTCTATGCCTGCCGACGATTTGTTTGTTTTTTTAGAAAAAATGACACTCACCGAAAATGAACAGCAAATTGCAAAACGCATTCTTCTCGAAATCAATCAGCGGCTAAAAACATTGCTGGATGTAGGGCTTTCTTACCTCACCCTTTCCAGGCTTGCCAACACGCTTTCAGGCGGCGAAAGTCAGCGCATACAACTCACTAAATTTTTAGGCAGCAACCTTACGGATGCGCTTTACATTTTGGACGAACCGAGCATTGGTTTGCATCCGCGCGACACATCCAGGCTCATTGATGTGCTGAAAAATTTGCGCGATCTCGGCAACACCGTTATCGTAGTGGAGCATGATGAAATGATGATGCGGAAGGCAGATTACATTGTCGATATGGGGCCGCTTGCAAGTCATTTGGGAGGCGAAGTGGTAGCGGCAGGAACCTACAAAGAGATCATCAAAAATAAAAAAAGCCTGACTGGAAAATACCTGAGCGGCGCCATGCAGATTGATGTTCCGGAGCATAAAAGAAAGCCTGTAGGAAAGTTGAAAATAGAAGGTTGCCGGCAGCACAACCTCAAAAATATTGACGTAGATTTTCCATTGGGTTTGCTCTGCGTGGTTACAGGAGTGAGCGGTAGCGGAAAAACGACACTCGTAAAACAAACGCTGTATCCCGCGCTGCAAAAGCATTTCGGAGAATCAGGAGATCGCCCGGGCATTCATCGTTTTCTTGGCGGCGATTTAAAAGCGATAGCAAGCGTTGAAATGGTGGATCAAAATCCGATTGGGAAATCATCGCGCAGCAATCCGGTTACTTACGTAAAAGCCTGGGATGAAATCAGGAAGCTATTTACCAAACAACCGCTGTCTAAAATGCGTGGCTTTGCGGAAAAACATTTTTCGTTCAATACCGACGGTGGACGCTGCGACACTTGCAAAGGCGAAGGCGAAGTAGTGGTTGCCATGCAGTTTCTTGCCGATGTGCATTTGCTGTGTGAAAGCTGCAAAGGCAAACGTTTTAAAGATGAAGTGCTGGAAGTGAATTACCAGGGCAAAAACGTGTATCAGGTGTTGGATATGAGCGTTGATGAAGCCCTTGAATTTTTTAAGGAGGAGAAGAAAATCTTAAACGCTATGCAGCCGCTTAGCGACGTGGGGTTAGGCTACATTAAGCTGGGGCAAAGCAGTGATACATTGAGTGGGGGAGAAGCGCAGCGCGTGAAACTTGCCACCTTTCTTGGAAGCAGCAATACCCGCAAAAAAGTGCTTTTCATTTTTGATGAACCCACCACCGGTTTGCACATTCACGACATTAGAAAGCTGCTCCAATCCTTCAACGCACTAATTGAAAAAGGGCATTCCATCATTGTTATTGAACACAATACCGACGTGATAAAATGCGCTGACTGGCTGATTGACCTGGGCCCGGAAGGCGGAATAGGCGGCGGGCATCTGCTTTATGAAGGCACGCCCGAAGCGTTATCCAAAGTGAAGAAAAGTATTACAGGGCAATACCTCTGAAAAAAAAAGCGCTTAGTGCGTGCGCAAATAGGTTTCATCGGAATGAAGAAACCTGGAAAGCTGAACGCGGTGGATTTTGTGTTTATCAAGCCAATCCTGAAAGGTTGCAAATTCGGATGAGGATGGCTTAAAAGTGAGCGTATCTCCGCCTTTAAGCGAAAGATAATATTGCCCGTTGCAAATAAAATATTCAAGGAGATGAAAGGCAGGATGATCTAATCCGGGATAGAAGGATGCCTCGGCTCGTGCAGGTAAGTAAATGGATTCCATGACAAGTGAGATTTTGGTTTAGGGAGGTAAAGGTAAGGTTTATCAATGGAATTTGTCAGATTCTCGTAAAGTTCTGATTTTCAGCCAATAATAAGAAGCATTGCAGGTTCAAAAATTTTAGCAGAAGTGTTTTACTTGAAAATACTCGTGACTTGCAACTTATTAGGACAACCATATTTCTTGCTTGAAGAAGCGCAGGAAGCCATCAGGCAAAGCAATGAAACTGCAACAACTGGTAAAACGCGGCGAAGAGTGGATTTGATTTTCATTTTGAACGGAAATTTTTAAGCGTTCAGCTTAGTTATGTTTGCACGAAGGTAAAGCTTTTCAATGAAAAATATTCACTTTATAGCGATTGGTGGAGCAATAATGCATCAGCTTGCACTCGCGCTGCATCGGCAGGGCAACAAAATAACCGGCAGCGATGATGAAATAAATGACCCCGCAAAACAAAATTTGCTGCACGCCGGATTGCTGCCCGCTACAAATGGCTGGCACCCTGAAAGAATAACTACAGGCCTGGACGCCGTTGTTTTAGGTATGCACGCAAAAGGAGACAATCCCGAATTACTGCGCGCTAAAGAACTGAACATTCCCGTGCTTTCGTTCCCTGAATACATTTTTGAAGTCAGTAAAAACAAGAAGAGAATCGTTATTGCAGGAAGCCACGGCAAGACCACCATCACCAGCATGGTAATGCACATGCTCCAAAAAAACTTGCCCGACTTTGATTATCTGGTAGGCGCCAAAGTGAAAGGATTTGAGCAGAGTGTGAAGCTATCAGACGCGCCAATAATTGTGCTGGAAGGCGATGAATATCCGGCTTCTGCCGAAGAGCGCAAACCCAAAATTCTGTTTTATCATCCGCACATCAGCGTGCTCAGCGGCATTGCCTGGGATCACATAAACGTGTTCCCGACTTACGAAAATTATTGCAGCCAGTTTACGCAATATCTCCGCGAAATGGAAGCCGGTTCTTTGTTGTTTTATAATGGTGAAGATGCGGAAGTAGCGCGGCTTGTAGCAGAATCGGGAAGTCATTTAAAAGCAACGCCTTACTACGTTCCAGAGTTTCGTTATGATGATGGAAACGCGCTAGTAAAAATGGATGATGGCACAGAAAAACAACTTGCAGTTTTTGGCCGGCACAACCTCCTGAACATGCAGGTAGCCATAGCCGTTTGCATGGCGCTCGGAATAGAAAAGGAAGCCTGCTATAATGCTATAGCTGATTTTGGAGGCGCAGCAAAACGACTGGAAAAAATTTTTGAAAACGAACAAATTGTTGCCTTCCGCGATTTTGCACACGCGCCTTCCAAATTGCAGGCTACGCTGGATGCAGTGAGGGAAATTTATCCGGAGCATAAACTGATTGCTTGCTTTGAATTACACACTTACAGCAGCCTGAATGAAACGTTTTTAAAGCAGTATAAAGACAGCATGAAATCGGCAGATGAAGCGTTTGTGTTTTACAGCAACCATGCACTGGAATTAAAGCGCTTGCCGCAGTTGGAATCAGAAACCGTAAAGCAATTTTTTGGAGCGGGAAATTTGCAGGTTTTCAATAAAAAAAATGACCTTGAAAATGCAGTGCGCAAAGCAGTGTCGGGAGCAGGTGAAAAAGTTTGCCTCCTGCTAATGTCGTCCGGCACGTTTGAAGGCATCGATTGGAATACTGTAAGTTCGCGACCATAACTCACCCTCAAAATGGCACAACTCAACCTCAAAAAACCCATCGTTTTCTTTGACCTCGAAACTACCGGAACAGACCACGCAAAAGACCGCATTGTAGAGATTGCACTTGTGAAACTAATGCCCGGCGGCGTTCGTGAAACGATGATAAAACGAGTGAACCCCGGCATTCCTATTCCGCCCGAAGTTTCTGCCATTCATGGAATTACAGACGAAGACGTAAAGGATTCCCCGCTTTTTAAACACGTGGCGCACACTATATGGGATTGGATTAAAAGCTGTGATCTCGGTGGTTATAATTCAAACAAGTTCGACATTCCATTGCTTGCCGAAGAACTTTTGAGGTGCGGTATTGAAGTAGATTTTGGAGAGCGAAAACTGGTGGACGTGCAACAGATTTTCTTCAAAATGGAAGCCCGCACTTTAAGCGCTGCTTACAAATTTTATTGCCAGAAGGAAATGGAAAATGCCCACAATGCAGAAGCCGATATTCTTGCTACGATTGAGGTTTTGGAATCGCAGCTCGATCACTATGAAGACCTTTTAAACGATGTGGTTCATCTGCACGATTTCACTTGCGGCGGGGAAGAAATGATCGACTATGCAAGAAGAATGGTGATGAAAGACGGCGAACCGGTTTTCAATTTCGGCAAATACAAAGGCAAAAAAGTGCTGGAAGTTTTTGTGCAGGAACCTAGTTATTATGACTGGATAATGGGCGCCGACTTTCCGCTGCATACCAAGCAAAAAATAAAAGAACTGTACACCAAAATGAAGCTAACCGGCAGAGGCATAAAAGCATAGCTATTATTTAACGCAGCACCGCAATTATAAAATCCTATTTTGCCCTTCTCTAAATTTCCGCATCCCTTCTTTGGATAAACTGGTTATCATCCCCACTTACAACGAAAAGGAAAACGTTGAAAAAATAATCCGCAAAGTTTTTACGCTTTCGGGGAGTTTTCACGTGCTCATTGTGGATGATGGTTCACCCGATGGAACGGCAGCAATCGTCAGAAATCTCCAGAACGATTTTTCTCATCAATTACACCTTTTGGAACGCACCGGAAAGCAAGGTTTGGGAACCGCTTACATAGCAGGGTTTAAATGGGCTTTGCAAAAAAACTACGAGTTCATTTTCGAAATGGATGCCGATTTTTCTCACAACCCCGAAGATTTATTACGCCTTCATGAAGCTTGCTTTGCAAATGCAGATGTAGCAATAGGTTCAAGGTATGTTAGCAAAGGAAAAGTGGTAAACTGGCCCTGGGATCGCATTTTAATTTCAAAAGGAGGCGCACTTTACACAAGGCTTATTACCTGGATGCCCGTGAAAGATCCTACAGCAGGTTTTGTTTGTTATCGACGCAAAGTGTTGCAATCCATTCCGCTTGATGAAGTAACCTTTATTGGCTATGCTTTCCAGATTGAAATGAAATACCGCGCCTGGAAACTGGGCTTTAAACTTCAGGAAGTGCCCATCACTTTTATAGACCGCACAGAAGGTATTTCCAAAATGTCGAAAGGAATTGTGACGGAAGCCATTTATGGTGTTTGGAAAATGCGCAAGTTCAGCAATGCCACTCCGCATAATCCCTGAAAAAAAGCATTACAGCCCATTAATACCGCACACTTTCCAACACCGCTTTTTTATGGTCTGAAATCCATTGTGCCGCATACGGACCTTCCATAAAAAGTAAGTCGAGCATGCTTAAGTCAGGCAAAAATGGCTGGCGGTCTGCAAACACCTGATGGTACGCGGGGAAAGCATCGGAAACGATTTTTTTGTTTGGTTTTAAAAAACGCAGGTCAACATTTTTTTCTTTTTCCGGTTTTAAATGTTCACCGGCACTCGCTTCTTTGAAAGTGAGTTGCAGCGCAGCTTTCAGCCAATGAACCGTTTCTAAGTTAAAGTCTGCAAGAAGCAATTTTTGTCTGGTAAAAATGTGCTCTAGCGAAGGCGCATAATGCTCAAAAAAGGGAGCGCGATTGTAAGCAGAAACGATGGTACGCCAATGTTTTTTCTGCCAGTTTTCGTCGTAAGAAATAGTGGTGTTTCCCAGAGAAATACTTTGTTCCCTGCCGCCTTTAATGGGTACGGAAAGTGCCATCATGCCTTGTGCAGTAGCGACGTAATAGCGATTGTGAAAGCCTGCTTTTAGAAACTGCGCAGCCACATTCCAAACCACATTTTTTTGGTCGAGCACATGGGCAAACCAAAATAAATCGGGGAAAGGAACAGGAGCAGTTATAACAAAAGCCATAGCATCGCGGCATACACCGCCTTTGTAATTTGCAAACATCTGCTTCTCCATTCGTTTCATGAAAAATATTTCAGCCCGCATTCTGTTTTCTCTTTTTAAAAAAGCAGGCTTCGCGGTGTTATTGCTTTCCCTGAATGCCTTGCCGGCAGCGGCTTTGCAGGCGCTTGTTTCTCATGCTGTTTTTTATGCCGCAGATGATTCAAAGAAAGCCTCCTTCATTCCTTACCTCGAACTTGTTTTTGAAGTAAATCCCGCAACCATCAATTGGGTGAGCCACAAAAATGCCTATTCTGCAAAAGTGATTACCACCATTGAAGCCTGGGTTGACACCGGAATTATTTTCCATGATCAATACCTTCTGCAATCAGCTATGGTGGCTGACGTCAATAATATTCCGCAGCAGAAAATCCTGGACTTAAGCCGCTTTTACCTAACGCCCGGAACGGTGCACATTTCTTTAAAACTGGAAGATGCAAACAAAGCGGACAATGTTTTTTCTTTTGAAGATTCTATAATCGTTCAAAAACCCAAACCCATTACCCTTAGCGATGTACAGTTTTTAGACACGCTGCTCGCTTCCGATAAACCAGGCATCTTCCAAAAAAACGGGCGGTGGCAAATTCCCCTGCGCGATAATTTCATCCCTGAAAACCAAAAAACACTGCGCTATAATGCAGAGTTGTACCAATCGCAAAATCCGCTGCAACGCCTTATCCTCAATGCTTTCATTTCAAAAAGTGGCGGTGATGGCGCTTTTGGAGGCTTGCAACATTTTGATACTTCGCAGGCACAAGCCACGCATGTAATTGATGGGGTCTTTTCTCTCGAAACCTTACCCTCCGGAAATTATTATTTGCATCTTGAAGTGCAGGATTCAAACAAAAAGATTTACGCAAGCAGCGAACGCTTTTTTCAATTGCTGAATCCCAACCCGGTAAAAATTGAAAGGCCGGAAGACACAACGCCTGTAGTTTCTCAAAAACTCAATTATTTAGACCTCAGCAAAACCTTTGTAAACCAGTACAACGCCAGCCAGGTGCGCGCCATCCTTAAAATGCTGCAGCCCATCGGCGACCCTTCAGAACGTAATGCCATTCAGGATTTCCTACGGAAGCAGGATGAAATGTATGCCCGCTATTTCGTGTTTAATTTCTGGAAAAAACGCAATGATGCAAATCCCGAAAGCGCATGGAAGGCTTATGCAGAGCGGGTTAAAGAGGTCAATAAACTTTTTGGAAACTCCGGCAAACCCGGATATGAAACAGAGCGTGGAGTAATTTATCTCCAGTTCGGGCAGCCTAACGAACGCGTGAAGGTGGAAAACGAAACCGGCGCTCTGCCTTATGAACTTTGGGTGTACGATTACCTGCCCAATCAATCCGGCAAAAACCTTTTTCTCTTTTACAGACCTGCATTTATGGTGAGCGATTTTTTGTTGCTACACTCAACTGTGGTGGGCACTACGCGCAATAACAACTGGCGTTCCATCCTTTACCCCAATGGAAGAAGCGATAAAAACAACCGCTCCCGCGCCGAAGAATATTTTGAGAACCGCTAAAATAAAATCCATCACCAAATGCTTTCATTCTGTAAATACCACGGCACCGGAAACGATTTCATTCTGATAGACAATCGCGATGGAAAAACTGTTTTGTCGGATGCTACAATTGCTTCCCTTTGCGACCGCCGCTTTGGCATTGGCGCCGATGGTTTAATGCTGCTGGAAACTGCGCCCGGCGTTGATTTCAGGATGGTGTATTACAATGCTGATGGGCGGCAAAGCAGTATGTGCGGCAATGGCGGAAGGTGCATTACGGCTTTTGCAAAACGGCTGGAATTAATTGAAAACGAAGCTCATTTCACCGCAATTGATGGCGTGCACTATGCTTCCATTAATGAAGATGGAACGGTGCGACTTCAAATGCAAAACGTGCCTGCAAAAAAGCGTATGGGGACGTTTGAATTTCTTGACACCGGCTCTCCGCATGTAATCATTCCGGTTGAAAATCTGGAAACATTAGACGTAAACGCTGAAGGCGAAAAAATCAGGAATCATTCCCTTTTTGCACCTGCCGGAGCCAACGTGAATTTCGTGAAACAACTGCCGGAACAAACGCTGCATGTGCGTACTTATGAGCGGGGCGTGGAAGCTGAAACGCTAAGTTGCGGAACGGGTGTGACCGCGGCTGCCATTGCCTTTGCCCAAACCAGCGGAAAGCATGTTGTGAACATTATCACGCCCGGCGGCAATCTTGAAGTATCCTTCACCTTGCTGGAAAATGGAAATGCGGAACAGGTGGTTTTGAGCGGAAATGCGGTGTTTGTTTTTGAAGGAAAGGTTTCTTTCTTTTTTAAATAAAAGCCTGTAACGTTTAGGAAATTATTTCCCCAATACAGTACAGGCTTAAAAATCCGGTGGTGCAAATGCAGCCGTATTACTTCGCTGCTTTGCCCATCATCATCATGTTTACGGCTTCAATTTCAGTTACATAGCGCTTCACGCTTGTCTTGTCGGTGTAATCGCTGTTCACCAGTTTGCCTTCAATCATCACCTCACTGCCTTTGGTGAGGAATTGCTCCATCAGGTCAGCCGTTTTGCCCCAGGCAATCACGTTGTGCCATTGGGTTTCGGTTACGCGCTCACCGTTTGCTTTCTTATAGCTTTCGTTGGTGGCGATGGAGATGCGGGCAAGCTTTCTGCCTGTTTGCGTGGTGCGGATTTCGGGGTTGTTGCCGAGGTTTCCAATCAGTTGCACTTTGTTTCTTAACGTGTTCATGTTTTTGTTTTTTTTGAGAGTTAACTGTTTTTGTTTTTTTGAGTTTTTTCTTTTTTGAGGTTGTTTTTTTACTTCGCTGCTTTGCCCATCATCATCATGTTTACCGCTTCAATTTCAGTTACGTAGCGCTTCACGCCTGTTTTGTCGGTGTAATCGCTGTTCACCAGTTTGCCTTCTATCATCACCTCGCTGCCTTTGGTAAGGAATTGCTCCATCAGGTCAGCCGTTTTGCCCCAGGCAATGACGTTGTGCCATTGGGTTTCGGTTACGCGCTCACCGTTTGCTTTCTTATAGCTTTCGTTGGTGGCGATGGAGATGCGGGCAAGTTTTCTGCCTGTTTGCGTGGTGCGGATTTCGGGGTTGTTGCCGAGGTTTCCAATCAGTTGCACTTTGTTTCTTAACGTGTTCATGTTTTTTGTTTTTTTGAGAGTTAACTGTTTTTGTTTTTTTGAGTTAATGCAATTCTTTGTTAGCTAACGATTGCGGTGCAAAGATGTGGGGCTGCAAAACCCCGACTCGGTTTTTAGTCATTTGTGTGCGGATGTAAGTGTTTTGCACCCGTTTGTAAACGGATATTCTACTAACTTTCGCCAATGGAAAACACGTTGAAAACCTGCGCGGAATGCGGCAAAAATTTAAAGGGCAGGGTGGACAAGAAATTTTGTGATGATTATTGCCGCAATGCCTACAACAACAAGCAAAACAGTGATCAGAGCAACTACGTCCGCAACATAAACAACGTGTTGCGACGCAACAGGCGCATCCTGCAAGGCTTTATTCCTGATGATGGCGCAGGCATGGCAAAACTTCCCAAACAAAAACTTTTTTCAGCCGGCTTCGACCCGCAATACCACACCCACCAATACCAAAATAAGAAGGGAGATACTTACCGCTTTTGCTATGAATATGGCTGGCTGCCGATTGAGGGAGACTGGGTGCTGGTGGTGCAACGGAAAGAGGGCAGTGGGGCAGTTTGACAATTTGCCAATAAAGCAATTTGCCAATAAAGCAATTTGGTAATTAGATAATTCGGCTATGAGGTAATTCTTCTTCGTATGTATTCGCAGGGACGTGCGCACTTTCGTTTTATTTAGCAGCTTCAACAATTGGCGTAAAGTTTTGAATCACGGATTAGGTGGATTAAAGGATTTTGCTTGCGGAGGCTCACCTATGAAATAAATATTACAACGAAAACCTCCCGCAACATGCAGAAAGGCTTTGTATTAACTATTTTTGGTCGCTGCATCATGCAGGAAGCTTTTGTAGTCGCGTTGGGAGTTTCCTGCACCACGCAGGAAGAAAACAACTTTTCAAAATCATAATGCGATTTTGGGCTCTTTGGTATCATGGAAATTATAGCCGGTGCAGTGCTAAGCATCCTTCACATAATGAAGTGTTTGCAAACTTTGAACTATAAGCACCTTTTTAAATAAAACACAAACGCATGACGCTTCACGCATCCCGCCCTGCCTACCTTTAGCCGTATGATTATTCACATCCCGCAGCCATGCAATGAAAAATGGGACGCCATGAAGCCCGAAGCGGGCGGCGCGCGGCATTGCCAGAACTGCAAAAAATCGGTTACTGATTTTACTACCATGACCGACCATCAGATTGTGCAGCATCTAAAAGCAAACCCCACAGCCTGCGGGCGGTTTGCAGTGCATCAGGTGGACAGGGATTTGCAACCTTATTATCCCGAAGCGAAACCTACACAATGGCGCATAGCAAAGTGGGCAATGGCAGCAAGTGTATTTTTTGCGGCAGCGCCTGCGGCATGGGCGCGTCCTTTTGCCGAGATGGAATATGCAGCAGGCGATGAAAAAGAGGCAGGCGATTCAACAAAAGTTACGCTTCACGGAAGGGTGTGTGATGATAAGGGATATCCGGCAATAGGTGCCATGGTTCAAGTGTTGCAGGGAGGCGTAACGAAAAATGGTGCTGCTGTTCGAAATGAAGATGGAACATTCGAAATTAAAAACTTAAAGCCCGGAGCGTATGAAGTGTGGGCTGAATTCATCGGTTACGAAAAGTGTGTTACAAGCGTTCTTATTGATAAGAGTCATAATTCTGAACTCATGCTAAACTTAAAGCAATCACGCAGTACTGAGTTAATAGAAACAGTTGTTTTGGGAAAAGGGTTGTTCCATTTGATGGATAGTCGCATTCCAATTGAGAAACCGAAAAAAAGAAACTGGTTTCAGCGAATGATTCATCGCAAATAATATTCGTAGAACGTCATCCAATCATCATTATCGAAAACAAATAAAAAAGCCACGGAGCGATCCATGGCTTTTTCAATAAAAAGAAAACAGTAGAACCTATCCCTTCCACATAACAATCTCCATGCTCTTGTATTCTTTGCCTTTGTGTGGCATGTACATTTCCATGCGCTTCGTGTTTTCATCCACTATGTAAAGCACCTGGCGGAAGGGAACAAGCTTCTTCGTAACCGGTTCGGTGGTCATGCCTTTAAACTCAATGCTTTTGGTTTTGTCGTCCCATTTGCCTTCGCTGTTCATCAGTCCTGAACTAAAATTATCCATCCAGGTGTTTACGAAAACCTTCCGTGCATTATCGAATCCGGTAATCGAAATGCCTTCAAACGGCATTCCCATCATGTTTCCGGTGTGGGTTCCTTTTTCAAAATGTCCGTCAAGAATCATTTCGGTTTTTACGGTGGCTTCGTTTTTCATCGCTTCGCCTCCGGGTTCCATCCAAAAGGTGATTTCTTCTTTCCACTCTCCGGTGTTTTTGGCCAGCATTTTCTGCATGGGTCCCACTTCGCCATATTCCATCATGGCTTTTTGTTCTTCTTCACTCATTTGCGCATCAGCCTGAAAGGTAATGGCGGCGAGCACTGTAAGTAATAATAGCTTTTTCATAGAATAAAAATTTAGAACGGCAAAATACAAAAGTTTTTTAGCGAAACAATACTTTATCTCCATCCCCTAAATCAACCTACCAACTTTTGAACTTACCAACTTAAGAAGCAACCAACCTACCTCCTTTCATACACTTCCAGCACCTTCAGGTTCAGCCTTTGCATCGCCCAGTTTTTAAGCCTTGCAGTATCGGCTGCGTTCAATGGTTTAGAAGCGGTGTAAAGCAACACAGGCATCACGTAGTTACTATCACGTCTGTTATAAAAAGTGTGGTTGGCAATTGCAAGCGAAGTGATTTCAGGGAAGATGATTTCCGCTTCTTGCATCACCGTTTTATTATCAAAGAAATTCTTAGCGATTTCACCCTCCAGCAGTTTAATGCGGATGTCTTTTTCTGTGAGCACTGCTTCGTTGCTTTTAAATTCATTCAGGATGTCGTTTTTAATTTCCTGCACATCGAAAGTGGAATCCTGACGGATGATTAAACGGGTGCCATCCAGCCCAAAATCTGAAAGGTTTTTGTTGATTTCACGGATGTCGTTGCGTTTAAAATGGGTGGATAGAAAGGCTACTTCCACACGACTTGGTGTGCTGTTGTAATCTGCTTTTTTATAAACAAGCGTGTATCCCTTCTGAATAAATTCCTGGTCAATAAAAGCATTCACTGCGTCTTTAAATTTCTGTTGTTTATAAAGCGAAAAGGCGAAATAAGCGCTCGGCACCAACATGCAAAGCACAATGGCAGAAATGAAAATCTTGACTTGCCGTTTGTGTTTTTCTTCAATGATTTTGGAAGGGTATTTCAGGGATTTTACAATGATGAAGGTGGCGCTGCAAATGAACACGCAGTTGATGCTGTATAAAAACAAACTCCCGAAAAAATACCGGTAGTGCCCGGTTGCCAATCCATAACCGGCGGTGCAAAGTGGTGGCATCAAAGCAGTGGCAATGGCTACACCGGGAATAGGGTTCCCTTTCTCTACGCGCGTCACGGCTATCACACCCACAATGCCGCCGCTAAAGGCAATCAGCACATCATAAATATTGGGTGTAGTGCGGGCAAGTATTTCAGATTGCGCTTCCTTAAACGGACTAATGAAAAAGTAAATCGCAGAAACCGAAAGCCCTGTAACTGTTGCTATCAGCAGGTTTCGGAAAGATTTTTTGAGGAGATCAAAATCGTAAATGCCAAGGGCGAAACCTGCGCCCACAATAGGCCCCATTAAAGGGGAGATAAGCATTGCACCAATAATTACCGCCGTAGAATTGATGTTCAGTCCAATGGATGCAATGATGATGGCGCAGGCAAGAATCCAGACGTTAGCGCCGGTGAAGGAAATGTTTTTGCGGATGTCGGCTAATGTTTTTTGCCGGTCGTCTTCGCCTTTGCGGAGGTTAAAAATCTGGTTGAAAATATTCATGATCCTGCAAGTATCCGCTTCTTAAAAAAAGGTGTGTATTTGCAAGATAACCGTTGCCTGCTTTTAGTGGGTCGCCTCCTGCATGGAATACGCCTCAATCACCTTTTCATAAAGCGCTTCATACTGCGGAATGATTTGTGCCTTTTCATAGCGCTTCGCCTGCGCAAGTGCTGCGTCTTTAAAGGTTTGGAGCATGGCTTCATCCTGAAGCAATGCAATAGCGTGCATGCTCATTTCTTCCACATTCCCAACGCCGCTTAAAAATCCGGTTTCGCCTTCAATGTTTATTTCGGGTAAGCCTCCTGCATTTGTAGAAATCACCGGAACGCCGCAAGCCATTGCCTCTAAGGCGCTCAGCCCAAAGCTTTCATATTGCGAAGGCAAAAGAAAAAGGTCTGTGATGCTGAGTATTTCATCCATCTGCTCCTGTTTGCCGAGGAAACGGATATCGTGGCAAATCTTTAAATGACGGCATAGTTCTTCGGCGTTTTGTCTTTCCGGTCCGTCGCCAATCATCAGCAGTTTGGAAGGGAGTTTTTCATGCACGCGCTGAAATATTTTCACCACATCTTCTACGCGTTTCACCTTTCTGAAATTGGAAACGTGCGCCAGTATTTTTTCACCGTTTGGCGCCAGCATCTTTTTAAAATGCAGCTTATCACTTTGGTGAAACCGCGAAGTATCTACAAAGTTTGGAATCACCTGAATTTCTTTTTCTACTGCAAAAAACTTGTAGGTTTCTTCCCGAAGATTATTGCTGACAGCGGTTATGGCGTTCGATTCGTTTATGCTGAACGTAACTACCGGCGCATAGGTTTGGTCTTTGCCCACAAGCGTAATATCGGTGCCGTGTAGGGTAGTGATAAAGGGAATGTCGCGTCCGCTTTTCTTTAAAATTTCTCTGGCAAAGTATGCAGCAGAAGCGTGGGGAATGGCATAATGCACATGAAGTAAATCCAGCTTGTTGTTGATGATAACCTGCACCAAAGTGCTTGTGAGCGCCGTTTCGTAAGGCGGAAAATCAAACAGCGGATAGTTCTGCACCGTTACTTCGTGATAATAAATGTTAGGGTGGAAGTGAAGCCTGACGGGTTGCTGGTAAGAAATAAAATGAACCTCATGACCTTTTTTGGAAAGCGCCATGCCGAGTTCCGTAGCCAGCACGCCACTGCCGCCAAATGTGGGGTAACAAACAATGCCTATTCTCATGCGCAAAATTGATTGCGGCAAATATCCTGCTTACAAGCCACAGCGCTTTTATGGCTGTATAAACACCACTATTTATTAACAATCAAAAAGAGTGAACAGGCGGTGAAGCAGTTTGCAGCCTTACTTTTATCCGATGAAACGTTGCTGTCTTTTTTGCTCTTTTTTAATCCTCTCCATCTCCGCGTCCGCCAACGACAGCGCCACTTTCCGCCGCATCTCCAACGAAATAATGTTGCATGGCGAAGCGTATAATAATCTGAAAGTGCTCACCAAAACAATTGGGAATAGATTGAGCGGAACGCCGCAGGCAGCCAAAGCAGTTTTGTGGGCAGAAAAAACATTGAAAGCAGCAGGCGCAGATAAAGTGTGGTTGCAACCCGTAGAAGTGCCGATGTGGTTTCGGGGTGAAGAACATCTTTCCATCAAATTCCCCGGGTCTAAAATCTTTGAAGAAATACCAATGCTTTCGTTAGGCAATTCACAAGGCACAGACGGAAAGGTTTTACAGAAAAAAATTTTGATGGTGCCGGATTTTGAAGCGTTCAAAAAATTATCAAAAAAGGAAGTTGTGGATGCGTTTGTGTTTTTCAATTTCAGGTTTCCGCAAGAGGAATTAAGTCCGTTTACGGGTTATGGCATTGCAAATTCTTACAGATGGAACAGCGCCAATCTTGCCTCCTTAAAAGGAGCCGCCGGAGTGATAATCAGAAGTGTGTCAACCGGTATGGATGATGCGCCCCACACGGGTTCCATGCGATATGCCGACACGGTGAAACCCATTCCTGCCGTAGCCATCGGAAACTTTTCAGCGGATAGATTAGAGCAGGCTTGCAAAAATGGCAACGTTTCCGCGCAACTTGTTTCTCATGCAAAAATGATGGGCACCACCACTTCTTACAACGTTATCGGAGAAATAATAGGCACCGATTTTCCGGATGAAATAATATTAATTGGCGGGCATTTGGACAGTTGGGATGTGGGCGAAGGTGCGCATGACGATGGCGCCGGAACCGTGCAAAGCATAGAAGTGATGCGGACAATAAATGCATTGAATCTAAAACCAAAACGGACGGTTCGCACGGTGCTTTTTATGAATGAAGAAAATGGGTTGAAAGGTGGTTATGCTTATGCAGACTCTGCGAAAGCAAATAATGAACGTCACATACTCGCTATTGAAACAGATGCAGGTGGTTTTTCTCCGCGTGGCATTGGGATGGAAATGAGTGCTTCTAAAAGAAAAAGCATTGCACAATATGCTGCGCTTTTTTTGCCTTACGGCGTGTATGATTTTGATAAAGACGAAGGCGGCGCGGACATTTCTCCTTTGCAAAAAGCCGGCGTTCCGGTTGCAGGTTTATTGCCCGACCCGCAGCGTTATTTTGATTTGCACCACACGCAAAACGATGTGTTTGAAACCGTGAACCACCGTGAATTAAAACTTGGTGCAGTGGTGCTCACACAGCTTGTGTATCTCATCTCGAAATACGGATTGCCGGAGTAATTGCGCCCATGCTTTTGCAAACTTCTGATTCCTTTTTTGCGCGTTTAAAAAAACATCCTTCAGCAATTGTTGCGGTGGTAATTATTCTGCTTACCTGTTTTGTTGCCGTGTTTGCCTTTTTAATAGCGCCTGATAAAACCCCTTTTGCCAACAACATGATTATTGAACTGGGCGCAAAGGAACCAGGTTTCAAAAAGCAGTTTCTTTTAGTGCCGAAAGGAGCGAAGCCGCGTGAAACTTCCCTGCTTTCAAAATGGTTTTCGGGTGCGCCATCAAGCTTTTCAGAAGTGCCGATGAATGGTTATTGGTTTTCAGGAAACAGCATTTTTATTCGCCATTACATTGATGAAGAGCTTGAAGACACGCTCCAATACACGCTTTCACAGGTTTTGCAAAAGGAAATGAATTCGCTTTCGATTCAAAAGCAACAAGCATTTTTAGTAAAAAAACAAATCATCATCCGGACTTTTTATCTCGGCACCGATCGCTATGGAAGGGATATTCTTTCGCGGTTAATTGTGGGTTCAAGGGTTAGTTTGGCGGTGGGTTTGGTGGCAGTATTGTTATCTCTTTCCATCGGTATTTTCTTAGGTTCCATTGCCGGATATTTTGGCGGCGTGGTGGATAATGCGGTAATGTGGATTATTAATTTGCTCTGGGCAATCCCTACGTTGCTTTTAGTTTTTGCGATTACGCTCACCATCGGCAAAGGTTTTTGGGAAATATTTATTGCCATCGGACTTACCATGTGGGTGAGTGCCGCAAGGCTCATTCGTGGTCAGGTGCTTGTGTTGCGCGAAATGGAATACATCACGGCTGCAAAAGCAATTGGTCTCTCTGATATGCGCATCATTTTCCGCCACATTTTGCCCAACATTGCAGGCCCGCTAATGGTGATTGCAGCAAGCAATTTTGCCACTGCCATTTTAATTGAAGCGGGACTCAGTTTTCTGGGAATTGGTGTGCAGCCACCACAGCCATCCTGGGGATTAATGATAAAAGAACACTACAACTTTCTGCTCACGAACCGGCCTTTGCTAGCCATTATTCCGGGCATTGCGATCATGCTTCTGGTGTATGCTTTCAATGTTTTAGGCAATGCCCTTCGGGATACGCTTGATGTGCGGAGTTGATGAGCAACAAGAAAGAAATGCAACATCAGAAATAACCTCTGGCATGAAAATAAAGTCTCCAAAAGAAAAAATACATTGTAAACAATCGTCCATTTTTTCAACTTAAAAATCAAACACCATGAAACGTATTTTCTTAGCCATTGCCTGCGTTGCTTTTCTATTTACTTCCTGCCAGGAAAACAGTTACGACCGCCACAGTGAAACTGATGACCTTGCTACAGATTCTTCATCAGGGTTTGAAACCGGAAAGGGAACAGAACTCATCCCGATTGATAGCCAGGTGGATGCGGTAAATTCTCCGTCAACCGCCGTGCCGCTTGAACCCGTGATTGTGGACACTACAAAGCCTAAAAAGTAAAAAACCGATACTTCTGGTGCCGCATCTTGTCACGAATAAAAACTTTGCTGACCGCGCATGGAACCTTTCTCCGCACATGCAATATGGCAGCACCGGTATAGCCTTTACCTATCATTCATTTCCGGTAAATAAAATTTTTCAAAAAATGCTCAGAAGCGTTATCGCCGTCATTGCCGGAATTATTGCTGCCGTCGTTATGATTTATGCAGTGGAAGCGGTCGGGAATCTGATCCATCCAATGCCTCCCGGAATGGATCCTAACAATCATGAGCAGATGGAAGCATTCCTTCAAAACATGCCGGTGAGTGCCTTTTTAGTGGTGCTGTTTGCATGGGCTATGGGTTCCTTCACCGGTGGATTTGTAACCGCTATCATTAATAAAAGCCGAACGGTTACTCCCGCGTTTTTAGTAAGTATTTTTTTGCTGAGCGGTGGCATTGTGGAGTTGTTTTCCATGTGGCATCCGGTGTGGATGATGATTGCAGGCATTTGCCTTTTTATCCCCGCTACTTTATTAGGTCACTTGGCTGCCAACAAATTAAATTTCCCTAACCAAAGCAGCCTGTAAATTTTTCCGCATCAACACGTCCGTTTGCGCATCATCGCCCACCTTAAAAACATGCTGACTGAATTGCCGGAAACCATTCTTTTCATAAAAGCGAATAGCCCGCGGATTATGCTCCCACACGCCAAGCCATAAATACTTCCTGCCTTGTTGCACCGCAGTTTCTTCCGCTTTTTGAAACAATAATTGCGCAACGCCGGTGCCGAGATGCGATTGCAAAACATAGATGCGCTCAATCTCCAAACCGTCCGTTTCCTGAAATTCCATCTGCGCTGCGCCCCAGTTTATTTTAAGGTAGCCAATTGCCATAGTTCCATCCTTTGCAAACCAAAACCGGGATTCGGGATTTAATGTTTCCGCTTGCAGTTTCGCTTCGCTCAATTCATTTTTGAGATAGGCCTCCATATTTTCGGCGGTATTGGAATCGCGGAAGGTTTCAAAAAAAGTTTGCCTTGAAAGGGACACAAGCAGCGGGAGATCATCAGGTTGATACAGTCTTAACTCAAACATTCAGAAAGCCATTTTATTTAAGATTCAGCCATAGCCGTTTGTTTCATTTCCTGTGTCAGTTCTTTGCCGAGGTATTGTGCAATCCACCCTTCAATCAGATAAATAAGCGGCGTAAGCAGCAGCGCCATCACAGCTTTGTAAGCATAATTCACCAACCCGATTGCAAGCACCCGCTGATAACTCCAGCCCGCCCCAAGCTTAAAAGCAATAAACAAAACAATGAACGAATCTACCAGTTGCGATACCCAGGTGGAGCCTGTTGCCCGAAGCCAGATGTGTTTCTCGCCCGTCCATTTTTTAATCTTGTGAAACACCCACACATCCAGCAACTGACTCACCAAAAATGCCACCAGCGATCCGAAAATGATCCACATGCCCTGCCCAAAAATGGCACTGAAAGCAAGCTGCATATCCGGCACGCCTTCAGCTGCTTTGCTGCTAGTCCAGAAGCTTTGCTCTGCCGGCACATGGATGGCTGCATAAAACATCACAAAAGCATAGGAAATCAGCCCGATGGCAAGAAAGGAAATGCGGCGCACGGCTTTCGGTCCGTAAAATTCATTCACCACGTCCGTCATCACAAACTCTAAAGGCCACAGCAAAACGCCGCAGGTAAGTGTAAACGTCAATCCATCTTCACCCAGCAGCGAAAAAGGATGGGGCGCCATGCCCAGCAAGCGTTCCAGAGAAAAAAGTTTCCCGCCAATGCATTCCGCAATCAGCGCATTGGCTACAAAAAATGAAGCGAGGAAAAGGAAAAGCTTAGCCGGTTTATTATTGATGAGTGCGGAGAGCATAATTGGGTGGGCAAAAATAAGTTCGGGAAGTTTTAATAGAAGTATGTGGATTGAATGCAGGTTGGATGGGTGAAGGAGGTTTGCATTTATCGTAAGCATTCTTTAAATTTGCGAACCTTAATAACAATCAAAACTTTAAACAGAACAAGCAAAAAGACTCTATGGAGACTTATCGCCATTGTGCAGGTCGTGCTAAACGAAATTTACACCCGCATCGCCTTAGCAAAATTGGTAAAATCGTTTTCGCTGACACAAACAAAAAAAAGAACTATCAGAAGTGCTTAGATAATCCTGAAGGTGCTGATGGTGGGGAGGATGGAGATGGAGTGGTGTAGCAATAACTAACTATTTCGGAACTTATCTTTGAGAACAGTTTAACAGACTTTCGTAAATACACACGTTAGTGGCAATTTTTGAGAGACGAACAATGAAAAAAATTTTACTTATATTAACAACCTTATTGACTTTGGCTTGTAACGCACAAGAAACGAGGCAAGACAAATTCTTATTGACTGTTTCGCCAATTATTGACAAGACTGACAAAACCAATCAGGTAATTATTGAAACTTTAACAGGATTTCTGAAAACTAAAAATTCTTCATTGACAGAAAATAAATATTGGTTTCAATCTGATTTTCAAAAATTCATTTATCCATATCTTGACATATATAATATTGAAAATTCAAAGTATGGACCAGATTTTTACCGACCTACATTGGTGGAAATAATTCCGACCGAAAACTCAAATCAAAAAATTGTAAAACTTGCTTTTATCGGACATAATAATGAAACGAAAGAAAATCAGCTAAAATCAATTTATAATCTTATAGCAAATATTCATCAAGACAAAGTTTTATTTAGCAGATATTTGGACTACTCAACCGAAAAATGGAAAACAGAAAACAAAGAAAGTTTAACTTACATAATATCACCGAATAAAAAAGTCAACGAAAAAGAAATCGCTGAACAACAAAAAGACATCGACAAAATTTGCAATTTCTTTCAATGCAAACCAATAGCAATTACCTATTATTCTTGTGTAAATCCGAAAGAACTTTTTGAAATTAAAGGTTTTGACTACAACCCTATGATGTATGTTGACAAAACCGGTGGACTTGCCGACTATGGTAATATTATTTTTTCAGGAAATAACTCTGAAATTTATACACACGAAATAATCCATATTTACACAATTAATCTTTTTCCCACCATTAACAAATTTATTGATGAAGGTATTGCCACATTTATGGCAGGAAGTGGAAAATACAGTTACGAATGGCACAGAAAAAAACTTAACAAGTTCCTAAAGGAAAATAAAGATTACAATTTTTCGACACATATAGATGCATACGAAAGAATTTATTTTGAAGGAGAAACCTCAATTCCATATATAGCTTCTGCCTTAATTTTGGAAAGGACATTGAAAGTTTATGGAAAAGAGAAATTAATTGAGTTGCTAAAGTCTGAAAATGAACTTTGGACAACCTTAAAAACAGTAGGTTTGGCAAAAGAAAACATAAATGAAGAATTACGAAAACAAATAAAACTGCCACTGACAAGGGTTTTGCAATAGTGGGGCGAAACTGCAAAGTTCAACGGCAGTTTTTCGATTGAACTGTTGTACAAGATTGAAGATTTGTGCTTCGATTGCCCCACCATCGCAAAGCCCCGAAACGTTAGCAGTAATTTCACTGGCGCGAGAGTTAGCGCAGCGCTCTCGTGTCTAACCCAATTGGCAGTTTTAAACTGCCACCGTTAGGCGTACGCTACGCCTAAGTCATTAATGATTTCCTTTCACAGTACCCGCTCAATCACCCCTTCGGCCACCACAAAAAATTATACTTCGTCCCCATTGTAGTCTTGCTCAACAACAGCAACCCCGCATTATTTTCCGCAATAATATTCCCATTTATCATCGGCACCAGTTTATTCGTGGCAGATTCTATCGGCGTAACTACCGCACCTTCCTTATCCACCTTCAACTGCACCTTAGTAGGGTAGCCAAGCATCAAATATTTACTGTCTTTATTATCCAGTAATAACTCGTTTACAATCGGCACATCCGAGCGGTATCCGGGCATCGACATCGCATTCGTTAGCTTCCCTGCCATCAGCCGGTAAACCATCAGTCCCATATTTTCATCAATATTCTTATTTCTGTCTCTCGCAAATTGTTGCGTAATAATATACTGAACCTCGTCAAAAGATATAAACATCAAAGGCAGGTATTTTTCAGTCAATGGACCGGGCGATGTATAACTGCCTGTATTCGGTTGCAACATGTCCGTATTTTTTTGCTTTACGGAGCGCTGCTCGTCCTCCGTTTCAGGATAGAGCGTCACAGCAGGCTTGCCCATTTCCAGCGCATGAACCTGATAATACGGCTTAAACATCTTCTCAATATTTGAACTGATTACCATAATTTTCTTTCCGTCCTGATAACAAACTTCCGGCACCACAGAGCTTCCACCGCTTTTTCCCGCTTCAAACATCCAATGCCCCAGCTCATCGTCATCATTAACGCCCACCAACAATATCTCCGATTTTTTCTCCCCGCTCGCATCCTTCGATTTCACTACAAACACATTCAACACCCCCACCGGATTACCCGCCTTGTCATACACCGTGTGGATGGTCGTCATCGATACATCACCATCAATTATCAAGGAATCCAGCAGTTGATATTCCGAATAATCCGCAGTAAGGTAGAATTTTAGAATCGGATTGTCGCCTTTTTGCTTCGTTACTACATAATCTTTTTTCGGGATAATCGAAAATTTCGTCAGCACACTTTCCCCTTTTGGCAAACTCCCTTTGGTAAACAACCCCGAAGTTTTTAATGATTTTATTTGGTCCCGAAGGTCAACAATACTTTCAATGGCAGTTTTTTCTCTTCCCTGGTTCACGTAAGTGCTGCCGTCAGGAAATAATTCCCTTTTTACAAAAATGGTTACTGCTTCTTTTTCATTCTTAGAAAGCCCCTCCACATTGTCCAGGTTATGCACCGTTAGCGTCACCGGAGCATCCGTCCTGATAATAGGGTGGGTAAAATTTTTCTTGAAAAATAACCGGTATTCATCCGCCGATTCCATTTTGCGCTCCGCCAACACCCATAATTTATCGGTGCTGCTTTCGCCATTTTTAGAAATTATTTGCCTCACGAGCAACACAATTTTATTACTGTTAGGAATCAAATCTTTTTTCTTAGGCTTTTCAAACACATAATCTCCGCCCTCGTCCAGGAATTCTTTATTGGTCATTACACTCGCATTCAACTCTTGCATGTAAAGAATGGAGAACGCGTCGCCATTATCAGAAATATCAAAGTTCAGCACCCTAAACTGTTGATTACCATCCGGTGACACCTGCGGAACGGAAATAGAAATGGGCAACGTCTGCGCTGCGGAAGTTTGATAAATGGCAGCAAATAATAGAAAAAAGAAAAATTGTTTTATCATGGTATTTTTAGTTCTAATCCGCGAATGTAAGGTATTAAATTGGGGGTGGATTGTTTTTGGTTTAATATTCACGTTTTGGGTTCAGTTTTACTTCTTAAGCACATAATACCATTTAGACACCCAAACTAGTACCCACGTATTTGCGGGGCTTGCCCGAAGCAATCTGAAGCCAAACTATACTTTCCTGCTGCTGTTCAGATTGCTTCGCTTCGCTCGCAATGTCCCTCCGTATTGGTAATATAGATGTATGTTTGGTATAATATAATGCAGAAACCGGGCAACAACTTTCCCCCCCAAAAAAAACTTTTATCCAAAATTGTAAATATCAAAACTTCCCCCTAAATTTGCCGCTTTATATAACCAATCTAAAACCAAAAACCAAAAATTAAAAACAATGGAAAAAGTTGAAAAAGTCTACGCAGGCGTCCCCATCGGAATGCTCACGGTTGTAAATATCGTCACCACCGAGGCAGAAAAAGAAAGCGATCAACCCCTTCTCGAAGCAGAAAACAGCCGCATCACGCCAACTTACATCGCTACCCTGAAAACTGATGCCGACCGCGCCATCACCACCATCATCGGTGCCGACAATGCCCGCCAGATGCGCGAAGCCACCATCACGTTGATGGGCATGGTGAAACCCGCCGTCAATGCACTTCAGAAAGTAAAAGTTTCTTTAGAGGCAGCCGTTCAAAACACAACCGACAGAGAAAAGTACCTCACCGCATTAGGCTTCAACAGCCAGGACTGGAAAAAAGCCCACGAAGGTTCCGATCAGGAATCACTCGTAGTTTCCCTCAATCGCTACAAAACAAATCTGGATAGCGACACCCGTGAATTCCTCACCAGTGCCAATATTGGCATGTCCGCCACCCGTTTAGATGCACCCCGCGCCTTTGCAGAAACCCTGCAAAATGCCAACGTCACCCAGGAAACTTTTAAAATGCTCCGCAAAGAACTCACCGCCGGCGAACATGCCGTGCTCAACGAACTCTACGGACGCCTCGCCTTCATTTGCAGAATCGGTAAAATCGTTTTCGCTGACTCTATCAAAAAAGAAAATTACCAGTACACCACTATTTTGAAGCGCTTGGATAATCCTAAAGGTGCTGATGGTGGGGGTGGAGTGGAGTAGTTTCAACTAATTTATTTTTGATGCAAATTCCAAACTTATTTTGAGGGAAGTTTAACGTACTTTCGTAAATACACGAGTTGGGCGTCATTCCGCCAAATAAAAAACATGGAGACAATTACAGAATCAATTGAGCGTCGCCTTTTGAATGCGTTTGAATCAGAATTTGGATTCATCCGGGACAAATTTGAAATCATGAATTTGCTTGCAGACAATTCGCCAATGGACTACGAGGCGATAGAGCATCTTAAGTTACCTTCCGAGGAGAACAATATCGTTTGGCACCCAGGAGTGTATGTTTTTATTGGCAACAGTTCAATTTATAGAGTAGGCGTTAGTATGAACAACAGTAGATGGCGTGTCATGCAACATTTGGAAGCATGGACAGCAAAGGACGGTCACTGCATTTGGGACATAGACAAGCACAAAGATAAATCCATACTTCTTTTTAATGTTAAACGCAAGGAAGACCGTCATTGGCTATTAGCATTGGAAGCTTTTTTTGAAATTCAGTTCAAACCTTTAATTCGTGCAGGTAGAATAGGATAAACGCGCACGCGACAATACTACTTTTCTTAAAACACATAACTATGAACTTGCAAATACTAAATGAGCAATTAGAAGCAGTGCAGAGGCAAAAGCGCGATTACGCAGAAGCAAAAGATTACGAGAGCGCAGCAGCAATGCGTGATAGGGAAAAACGACTTTTAGAGCAGATTGGTTTAATGCAAAAAGAGGAAAACGCAGCCGGTCAAGATGCTGAAATAGAAGAGGATAAGGTAGATGAAGACGAAATAGAAGCGACAAAAAAAATGATGTTCCCTGACGAAGAGAGTGAAGAAGGTTTTGACGTTGATAAGCATTTTGGCCTTGACTAACGAAAAGAAACGAACGCCCAACATGGGCTTGGCGCAAGCGCGGCTGACGAATAAAGGCTGAACACAAGTTTTTCAATTTGGCTGCGGTGCGGGCATGGAGCTGACGAATATCTATTCCCCCGCCTGCGCCAAGCCCCGTTCGTTGTGCGTCACCCTGGCACCACCAAACTACATACTGACAACTTATGATCTTAAAGAAAGCTATCATCACGAATTTTAGAGGTATTAACGGGTCAATTACTGTAAACTTTGACATGTTCAATTGCATAATTGGACAAAATGATGCCGGGAAGTCGACAATTTTAAAA
>CBDCKE010000005.1:0-751153 GCA_965218185.1 Flavipsychrobacter sp. | reverse complement strand
GAAATCGTATTGGCCGACATTGCTTTTCATGAACTTAAAAACCTCCCCGCGAATGATGTGCAATTGCTTTTCAATACCCAACTCCTTTGCCGTTTTCTGGATGAAGTGAATGCTTGTCGGGTCTTTTTCAATTAGCGTAAGGTCGCCAGCGCCGCGCGAAGCCAGTTCATAGGAAATACTACCCGTTCCTCCAAACAAATCGCAGGTGCGGATGCCTTCCAGAGCGGTCATGTTTTCCAGTGTGTTGAACAATCCTTCTTTAGCAACTTCTGTAGTGGGTCGCGCCGGAATGCCCGCTGGCGGTGAAAACCTTCTTCCACTAAATTCACCGCCTACAATGCGCATGCATACAACTGTTGGAGCAAGCTGATGGTGTGCGCCCACTGTCGGCCCGCTGATGAACCGCCTTCCACATCCCGCATGTTCGGGAAAAATTGCGCCATTTCGTGCAGCACGTTATTTAGTCCGCGGTAAGCAATGGTGTAATGAATATCCAGCGTGTCAGGGTTTAATTTCTGCTGCTTGCAAAGCAACTTAATTTGGTAGGCAATGTCTTCTCCGCTTTCGTAATGAAACACCTGATGCCAGTGTAACGCGCGGTTTTTGTAAAGGGTCGCAAATACGTGTTCCGGGGTGATGCAGCATTGAAGCGAACTTTCTGTTTTAAAAGGTTTGTAGAATTGATAAGAGCTTAACGGAAGCGTTTTGGAGGCAGTGAAATAACGCCCAATCAGGCTTTTAATGGTGCCGGGCCAGGCATAGAGATAACGTGCCTTGTCTTCCTGCATTCTGTGAGATGCGAGCAGTTCATTCGCTTCTACAAAAAAGATTTTCTGGAGCCACTTTACCGCCGCGCCTTCATCGTAAAAATCCTCAGGAACTACCAGATATTTATCACTGGCTACAAAAGTTGCAATCACCTTATCAGGGTCGTGCAGCAGATGCTCATCAATAAAACGGTGTTCATAAAAATCAAGAATCCAGGCGGGCAATGCGTTGCTGTATTCCCCGTAACGAATCATAAGCAGGTCGCCATGCTCACTAAAACCTGCGGCAATAATTCCCCGCGGCAATAGCACACAAATGACCCGCGCCACCTGCTCAATCAATGCTTCACCATCATGCAGATTAAACGCTTGATAGTTGATGGTGCTGTTATTAATCTCCCCCATAGAATGCACACAATTATAGAATAATTTCGCGACAAACAGTTTCCGTCATTTTTCCGCTAAAAACTACATTGGTTAAACCCTTCTTTTTCATTCCCGTCAGCAGCCATTTTTCTTGAAAATTTCTATCTCCACTTCTTCCATTCTCCGGCTTGCTATGCCTATTTCTTTGTCGCTGGCAATACCGCAGATTTCTTACCTCACCAACACGGCTTTTCTTGGAAGGCTGGGCATCAGGGAGCTTGGAGTGAATGGCATTGCCGGCATTTTTTACCTCACGCTTGCAATGATTGGTTACGGACTTTCAAACGGTATTCAAATCCAGATGGCAAGGCGTGCCGGTGAGCAAGACAAAAATGGACTCACAAAAACGTTTACTAACGGTGCCATGCTCGCCATCCTTTTTGCGTTCGGATTGATGCTGTTATCCTTTTGGTTGTCGCCCATAATTTTTGGTTTCAGCCTTCACGAAAGTGAAAATATTTACCTCACGCTGAGTTTTCTTTTTGTGCGCGTTTGGGGTTTGCCATTCCTCATGCTCACGCAGGTTTTCAATGCTTTCTTTATTGCCACCAATCGCTCAAGAGTATTGATTTATGGGGCGCTTGCTGAAGTGGCAGTCAACATTTTTCTGGATTACGGATTGATTTTTGGAAACTTCGGAATGCCTGCTTTAGGGCTTACCGGCGCTGCGATTGCATCTGTGTGCGGTGAGGTTACTTTTTGCGGAATGATGTTCGCGCATTTTTTTTATCATCGCCTGCATCTCGAGTTTCCTGTTCGGCGGTTTCTCCGTTTTGACCTCAAACTTTCCCGAAAAAGCCTGTTGATTTCTGCTCCGCTGATTATTCAGTTTCTCTTCAGCATCGGAGGCTGGCAGGTATTTTTTATTTTCGTGGAGCACATTGGAAGCAGCGCACTTGCAGCTTCTCAGATATTGCGTAGCATTTATGGCATTGTGGGCATTGGCGCCTGGGCATTAGCGGCTACCTGCAACACGATGGTGAGCAATATTATCGGGCAGAATAAAGACCATCAAGTGCTTTCAATCATTCGAAAAATCGCTACAATCAGCCTGAGCTATGCTTGCATCATTGGCGTTTTTATTTTGCTTTTCGATGACCAATTTTTGGCACTTTATCGCAATGATGCAGCCCTGATAGCGTACGCAAAAACCGAGCCTGTATGTAGTGGTTATTGCAACCCTGGTGACTTCCGTTTCCACCATTCTTTTCAATGGCGTTTTAGGAACAGGAAACACGCTTATAAATCTCTCCATGGAAGTAAGCGCAGTGCTGATTTACCTGCTATACTGCTTCATTGTGATTGAGCAATTGCAGCTTGGTTTAGCCTGGGCGTGGAGTTCCGATTTTGTGTATTGGCTGTCGCTGGTGGTAATGTCGTTGCTTTATTTGCGTAGCGGAAGATGGAAAGGGAAGAAAATTTAAACTGCATGGCTGGCTATATCACTCATGGAAATGCCATTGTGACTTTCATCATAAATACACGCTCCATCCTTTATAATCAGCACTTGCGGCGACTCATGCCATACGCCAAAATCTTCCGCAATTTTATTGGAAAGCGCACGGTAACGAATTAAATCGAGGTAATAGAAAACAATTCCTTCGGGTGGTGATTCGCGCTCCAACCTGCCTTTTGCCATGGAAGAAATGGAGCAACGCGTGCTGTGTTTGAAAATTACCACAGGCTGATTTTTGCTTTCTTCTTTTATTTTTTCCAGTTGATTTTCATCGGATAACGGTTCCCAATTCATAAGCTGCAATTGTTTGTTTGATAATCAATTTACGGTAAGAATAAAATGCTGCCAGTAAAATCCGCTCCTACAAAATTCCTTCGCCTAATCTTTCTTCAATCAGATAAAAATTCCGGTCGCTGGCGTTGCGGGAAACAAGCTCTGCAATAAAGCCGGTACAAAAAAAGAGGCAACCAATTACCATTGTGGTAAGCGCAATAAAAAAAGAAGGGCGGTTGGTTAATCCAAAACTCTCCCAATAAATGAATTTACAAACAACAAGGTATGCCGTGATGCAAAATCCAATCATAAAAGTGAGCGTACCTAACGTCCCGAAAAAATGCATCGGCTTTTTCCCAAACCTGCTCATAAACTGAATGGAAACCAAATCCAGAAAACCGTTTATAAACCGCTCCCATCCAAACTTTGAAACGCCGTATTTACGCGGGCGATGCTGCACAATTTTCTCTCCGATTTTTCTAAACCCTGCCCATTTTGCCAACACCGGAATAAAGCGATGCATCTCTCCATAAACCTCTATGCTTTTCACCACTTTCCTTCGGTAAGCTTTCAGTCCGCAATTCATATCGTGCAAGCGAATGCCTGACAAACGTCGGTTTACGGAATTGTACAATTTAGAAGGTAGATTTTTAGTGATTGCATTGTCGTAACGCACTTTTTTCCAACCGCTAACCAGGTCCATTTCATCCACCATTATCATCCGGTATAGGTCAGGGATTTCATCGGGGCTATCCTGCAAATCTGCGTCCATCGTAATCACGACGTTTCCTTTTGCCGCTTTAAAACCTTCATTCAGAGCGGCGCTTTTTCCATAATTTCTTTGGAAACGAATGCCTTTCACAAAAGGATATTGCGCGTGCAATTCTTTCACCACATTCCAGCTATGGTCGGTGCTTCCATCATCCACCAATATTACCTCGTGAGAATAGCCATGTTCACTGCACACTTTTTCTATCCACTCCGTTAGTTCGGGCAGAGATTCTTCTTCATTAAAAAGCGGAATGATGATGGAAATATCAGGAGAGGATGTTTGCATAAAAACGCGCCTAAGCAAATATTTCGGGCTTTTTCTTTTTCACGATTGCTGCGCAAATAAAACCGATAATGCTGTTCCATACAATTACCGTGAGGAAGGAAAGCACCTGACTGCCGATAGAATTTTTACCGCTTTGCTCCGCGTCAAATTTCTCTGCCATTTCATCAAGCGTTTCCTGCGGTGCGCCAAACCTTTGAGCAAAGGAAAGCGAGGCATCTTTCATTTTCTCCACGGCTGAAGGGTCAATCCATTTCATGTAAATAAGGTCGTAGAAATAAGTGACGCACACTACAATTAAAATGGCAATGAACATGGCGCTGAAGGCTTCCTTAAAAGTGATATAACCACCCATTGCCTTGCGCTGCTGAATGCCGATGTAGCAAAGCAAAACAACGCCGGTAAGAAAAGAAACGAAGGAAATAGCGGCATTCATTCCAAAGCTGGAAATGAAAAACTGAAACTGAATGGTGCTGAAAATCACTTTTAAAATGGCGATTAGCAACCCAATTTTTATGGGGATTTCAAAGCGGTTAAATGGCTTTCCGGGAGCCGTTGTAGCGTAGTTGGTTTCCATGAATCAATGTGTAAGCTGGTGTTGAAAATTATGGATGATGCCTGCAATTTTGCCTTTCAGTTTTTTGTTTAAAAAAGGATTGTTGCGGGAAAGTGAACAGACGTTTTCGTCTTTTAAAACAGTTTCATCATCCGGGCTAAAAATAGTAAAATCCGCTGCTGCGCCCTCTTCCCAATTTAGGGCGGGCAAGCCAAACAATGTACGCGGCGCAAAAGAAAAAGCATCCACTACCCTTTCAAGCGGCACTTCATCCTGCACACTGTTCCAAACAATCGGGAAAGCGATTTCCTGAATGTTCATTCCATAACCTGCATATTCAAATTCCTGTGTCTTGCTGTCCCAATCCTGCGGACGATGGTGTGATGCAATACAATCAATCGTTCCGTCTTTCAATCCCTCAATTAAAGCTATTCTGTCGCCTTCGCTGCGCAATGCGGGAGACACTTTGAATACACTTTCATAATCACGAAGCGCATCATCAGTGAGGGCAAGATGATATGGCGTAACGGAGCAGGAAACCCGCAGCTTTTCTTTTTTTGCTTTGCGCATTAAATCCACACCTCCAGCGGTTGAAATTCCGGTAATGTGCAGTCGTGATTGTGTGTATTTAAGCAATTCCAAATCGCGGTGCAGCATGGTAATTTCTGCAAGCGTCGGGATGCCGGGCATTCCCATCCTCACGGAGCGTTCGCTTTCATGCATCAGCCCGCCTTCGGCAAGGGTTTCATCTAAAGGAATCTGGATTAAAATGCCATCGAATGCTTTCACGTATTCCAGCGCTTTCATCATCAGCCCTGCGCTTTGCAATGCATTCCACCCTTCACTAAAAGCGATAGCGCCGTGCCTTTGCATGTCCAGCATTTCTGCTAAAGATTTCCCTTCCAGGTTTTTAGAAATACCTCCAATCGGGTGCAGGGTAACTAGATTGGAAGCCACGCGTTGCAACAATGATTGCACATTGGATTTTGAAGTGGTTGGCGGATTAGTGTTGGGCGTAAGAAAAACGTTCGTAAAGCCTCCCGCAGTGGCACATTTCATTCCGCTTTCCAGTGTTTCTTTATTTTCAAAACCAGGTTCGCGGTAATCGGCAAAAACATCCGTAAACCCGCGGGCAATGCAATGATTTTTCTTTTCGAAAATTGCTTTTGCTTCAACCTTTATCTCGGTTCCAATTTTTGAAATAATGCCATCCTCAATAAAAATATCCACCACCTTGTTATGAAGGGAAGATTGCGAATCCACAATCTTTATCTGGCGAAGAAGAAGCGACATAGTTTGAGATGATTAAGAGACGGCAATTTTTGGATTTTGGAATGCGCCGGTCAATAAAAAAGTTTCGGCAGCTAAAAGTAACAGGGCTAAAAATACACAAACTTTCCAAAGGGGAAAACTGCTGAAACCCGCGCCCGACTGCAATTTCACGGTATCGTTCGCATTTTGCCAACTGATGTTTTTTCTGTTCCAACCACTTCTTAATGCCTCATCACTCCACACAGCTAAATCTGATTCAGAACGCGCGGCATTCACTGCAATGGACGTGCTGTCTTTAGCGCCGGAGGTTGCCATTTTATAAAATGCCGGTTGCTGCACAGCGGTTCCTGCATATACTTCAACACCTGCGCCGTTGGGGCGTTGCGGCGGAATAATGTCCATGCCTTCGGCGTATAAATGAAGCATGTTCCGTTCGCTTACTTCTTTTAAAGGAAGGTAAACCGCAGCATTGCTGCCCGCCGTAATTGCATAAACGTTTCCGCCTTCGCTTTGGGCAGTCATCTCATACAAAAACGGCACGAAAAAATAGCTGCCCGGAAAATTTCCTGCGGATAATTCTGCGCTTGTGGCACATACATACAGCCTGCCCCGCGATGGCGTGTATTGTGCCAAAAAAGGATCTGCGTTTCTGAAGCTGATGATAGATTGCTGGTTTGCGTCTAAAGGTGCATCAATGCGGTAATGCCAGGAAGCAGTTGGCAATTGCACATTTTCAGGAAGCCGGTCAAAAATATTTTTTACCAAATCGCTGCCGGGCTGCAGGTTTGTTGCCGTTTGCGGATCATTATCAATGCCTGAAATGCGGATGCCGGCAATGGCGTTTAACCCTGCATTCAGCGCATCCGGATCGTTGGTTTTTCCCGGGAAGATGCAAACACTTTTTCCGTCCTGAAGCGCTTCCTGAACCTGCTTTATCAAAGCGCCGTTCCATTGCGTTATGCCATTGAGGATAATGAGATTGTATTGTTTCAGATCGGCGTTCTGACCGGTATTTTTCTGATCAAGCCGAAAGCCGCTATACGCCCTGAAAGCCGTTTGTATAAAGGGATTCGCATTGCCTTCATTCCACACAAGCACAGAAAGATTGGAAGTGCTTTTTGCAGCAATTCTAAAAGTGTCATCAAAGCGGATGGCATCATTTACGGTAAGCATTATTTGCTGCCAGCCTGCGTTGTTTACCTGAAAACTAAGTGTGTCGGTGCTTTCAAGCCGACTGCTAAATTCAAGAGTGGCTGCGCTTTTCACCTGTCCATTCACGGAAAGTTGCAGAATGGTATTCTCCTTGTTTTTCGTTTCCGTTGTGCGGCTTTTTACAATCAGTTTATTGCTCACTCCGGTTTGCAAAACGGGCGATTGAAGCATCACGGTGTCTATGTACACATTTTGCGCAGCCCCGCCCCTCACAGCAATTCCGTGTAAGTTTATTTGCTCCACTTGCGAGGCATCCGCCTGCGCGGGAAATGAGGATTTCTGAAAGTCAGAATAATAATACAAATCAGCGCCTGTGGCGGCTTCGCTTTGAATTAGCCCCTGAACATTTGTAAATAGTTTGGAAGCATTGAGCGTGTGAAAACTAACCTCTGTATTGTTAACTGCTGCCAGCACCTTTTCTTTTTCCGAAGTTTCGTAGCTCGCGGGTTTATCGTTGGTGAGCAGCAGGAATTTTGCATTTTCAGGAGCTGCCTGCACTTGCCTTCTTGCTGATGCTTTCGCAATATCCAAAAGCGTGCGTGTACCGCTTTTCACACTCATGGAAGGGGAATTATCGAGGTAAATAATTTGAAGAAGCTGTGCTGTTTCGGCGTTTCTATTTTTAAAGAAAAATGGCTGTGCAAATGCGAGCACCAATGCCAGTAAAAACAAAATGCGCAAAGCAAGCAACCATTTATACCGGATTTGGGATTGCTTTTGAGAACGGAGCTGAATGTTTTTAAGAAAGCGCGTGTGCGGAAAAAATACCGTTTTGTATTTCCGAAGATTGAAAAGATGAATGAGGATGGGAATAGCCGCCGTTAATGCCGCTAAAAGAAACAAGGGAAACAGGAATTGCACGGAGGCGAAGTTAGTTTTGAGAAGCGTTAGACTGTTCTTATAAAATGACTTTTGGAAAGGACAGGCTATACAGAGGTCGATTTCTGAAAAAAGTTGACATCTCTTTAATTCATTTTGCTAATCCTAAAAAAATACGCAATCTTTGCACACAAAATTATCAAGAATGAAAAAGACAGCAATTTTATTTGTATCAGGCGCGATGCTTAGCCTTGCAGCCTGCCAGCCGGATAACAGCGGCGCAAACAACCAGGAGCAAATTGACTCAATGGTGAATGCCCGTGTAGAAGAAATCAGAATGCAGCTTATGATGCAGAATGATTCCATGATTAACGCAATGGCTCAAATGCGCGCCGACAGCATTATTGCAGGCATGAAAGGTGGGAATGCGGTAGTGACTAAAAAAGTAACCACGACTACCACGCGTGTCAATACTCCTCCTCCGGTAACTCCTGCTCCTCCGGTACAGACAACTCAGGATACGAAATTTGATACTCGTGCAAACGGCACAAATGAAATATCTACAGACAAAAAAAAGGAACAAGATAACAAGTTCAACAAGCGCGGAGGTTAGGCACAAGCCTCTTAAAAATAAGAAATCCCCAAATTTGGGGATTTTTTATTTTTCGGAATCTTTTCTCCAAATGTTCTATTGCCATGTACCTTGATGAACCAAAGTTGCTCCATCAGTTATTCTGGTAAGCGTGTAATCCCAAAGAATTCTATTGTTGCTTTGATATGTTCCACTCCCTTGAACCCGATAATCGCCATTCGCATCTGGCTTCTGATCAGGAATGGTGATAAAATTTCCATCGACAGTCGCATTAATCGTGTTGGAAAAGAAATCATCTGAAAACGAGTTTGAAATAATAGCAGAGGTTGGATTTATACCACTCCCTATTGCAACTGTGTAAACCAGATTTGTACCGTTTATTACGTCTGTTGCATTCCAAACTTTTACGAACTTAGTTACACTAAGCGTTTGGCAAAGGTTGCCTTCAAATCCTGATGGGCAACTGCAAATACCATTAAGACAAGTACCACTGTTGGCACAAACCACATCTTTACACTGATCCTTTGTACAGGAAGTGTAAGTTACCGCGCCAAAAGCGCCAATTGTCAGCAAAGCTGAAAGTGCAATGTTTTTGATTTTTTTCATAATCTTTTAAATTTAATTGTTTTTAAGTGCCCGCAAAGATAATATACTCTTTTCGGTTTCAGAAAATAAATTTCCGGTTTTTGCGTAATAGCCTCCTCAACAAACCTTAAAACCCGCTTGACTTTTTACAAAACCTTTCGGGCTAACCGCCTCATCCTGCCGCCCACTATTTTTGCCCGCCTTATGCGCTCATTCCTACTTATCTTTTTCCTGAATTTTACGTTCCTCTTTTCCCATGCCGCAGACTATGTGTTTGATTATAACCAGCGATGCGATGCCGCTTTCAACGCCTATTTATCCTTACACCTTGATGAAGGAACCAATTTCATAAAACAGGAAATACGTACCAACCCTTATAACCTTATGGCAACCTTCATTTCCGATTATGAAGATTGCATGTTGCTTTTTCTAAACGGAAACAAGGGCGAGTATAACCAACGCAAAGGACATTTGGATGAGCGGATGAACCTGATAGAAAAAGGCAACAAGAACGACCCCTGGTATCGCTATTGCAAAGCCGGTTTGTATTTGCATTGGGCGCTTGTGTATGTGCGGATGGGAGAAAACATGAAAGCCGTTATTGCCTTCCGCAAGTCATACCTTTTAGCAAAAGAAAACCAGCAAAAATTCCCGTCCTTTAAACAAAACAACATCATTTTAGGATTGGAAGAAACAGCAGCCGGAACCATCCCTGATGATTACAAATGGGTGGCTTCCATTTTCGGGTTAAAGGGCAGCGTAAAAAAAGGGATTGCGCGGTTCACCAGTTTTCTACAGAGCACAAACGACGATGAGCCTTTGCGGGCAGAAGCTGTGCTCTATAATGTTTACCTCCGCTTTTACCTTCTTTCACAACAGGAAGAAATGTGGCGTTTCATCAACAGCGCTGATTTTCCTACCAAAGACAATCTGATGCATGCCTTTGTGAAAACAAACCTTGCACTGAATTACAGAAAAGCTGCAGTGGCTTTGCAAACCATGAAGGGGGCGCAGACAGACAAAGCCTACGACGATTTTCCGATTCTGGATTATGAAACAGGAAGCGCTTTGCAACAACAATTATCACCCGATGCCATTGCCTATTACCAGCGTTTTATTAACCGCGCAAAGGGTAAGTTTTTTATAAAGGAAGCATGGTATAAACTGGCGCTTTCTGAATATCTGCAAGGGAATGTTTCAAAAGCAAAAGAAGCCCTGGAGAAAGTAAAAACGGAAGGTTCTACCACCACCGATGCCGATAAGAATGCACTGAATTTTGCAAAGGAAGGCGTGTTTCCTACTGTTCCCATTTTGCAGGCAAGATTGCTTTTTGATGGTGGCTATTTTGATGAAGCGCTTCAAAAATTGCAACCATTGAATCCCGCTTCCTTAAGTGCTATGAGCGATAAACTGGAATATTATTTTCGCTACGGACGCATTTACGATGAGCAGGGAAACGATGCGAAAGCGGTGCAATTTTACAACCAAACAATTCGCCTGGGCAGCGAAAGGGAAGAATATTTTGCAGCACGCGCCGCTTTGCAAATGGGCATGCTCTATGAAAAACAAAACAAGAAATCGCAGGCGCTGGAAGCCTACAATAAATGTATTTCCATGCCCCGCCACGATTTTAAAGCAAGCATCGACCAACAGGCAAAAGCAGGCATCAACCGGCTAACGATGTAAGGGTTTGAGAAAAGAAAATTAAGCCCTGAATTTTTTTACAAAAACAGTTTTGCTAAGGCACTTCCACCACGTTCAGAATTTCATTGAGGATGTGTTCGCTGGTTACGTTTTCCGCTTCGGCTTCATAAGTAATGCCAATCCTGTGGCGCATTACATCAGGACACACTGCCCGAATATCTTCCGGAATTACGTAACCTCTTCGCTTAATGAATGCATAGGCTTTTGCAGCCAACGCAAGGCTGATGCTTGCACGCGGAGAAGCGCCGTAACTAATCAGCGGCTTCAGTTTATCAAGTTTGTACTCTTCAGGAAAACGGGTTGCAAAAACGATGTCGAGAATGTACTGTTCAATCTTCTCATCCATATACACTTCACGCACCAACTGGCGGGCGTTCAAAATATCTTCCGGCGAAACAACCTGCCTGATTGGCTCCGTGCCACCCGGGTTTAAATTGTAGCGGATAATGTGGCGCTCTTCTTCCTTTTTCGGGTAGGTAATCACAATCTTCAGCATAAAACGATCTACCTGCGCTTCCGGTAATTCATACGTGCCTTCCTGCTCAATGGGATTTTGTGTTGCTAAAACAAGGAAAGGCTCTTGCAGTTTATAAGTCTGATCGCTAATAGTAACCTGGCGTTCCTGCATGGCTTCAAGAAGGGCGGATTGCACTTTTGCCGGTGCGCGGTTTATTTCATCGGCAAGAATAAAATTGGCAAAAATGGGACCCTTCCGAACGGCAAATTCATGCACTTGCGGGTTATAAACCATGGTTCCTAAAACGTCGGCTGGAAGCAAATCGGGCGTAAACTGAATGCGGGCAAACTTTCCGTGAATGGCTGTTGCAAGGGTTTTAATAGCGAGGGTTTTTGCAAGCCCGGGAACACCTTCCAGAAGCACATGTCCGTTAGCTAATAAACCGATCAGCAAACGCTCCACCATGTATTTCTGCCCAACCACGGTTTTATTCATTTCCAGCATAAGCAGATCTATAAATGCAGATTGCCGGTTAATGCGTTCGTTAAGTTCACGGATGTCGTTAGAAGAAGAAGTGATTGGTTCCATTTGTTGATTTTCTTTTTTAGCGCGTCAAAAATAAAATGCAGGCTTCGTTCTTAATTGTTAATCGTGGACAGCAATTGGTTAAAAATGAGGCGAATAAATTATTGGGAGTGTGCCTGATTGCTTATTGTGTGGGTTCTTTGCGACGAAAATAAAAGCATGGAAAACTTTGAGCAACGCTGGCAACAGGTAACGGAAATGATGCAGGAACGTTTTGAAAAGCTGCCGGATATGGAAGGCATTCTGTTCCTGATTGGCATAAATGAATTAGGGCGCATGCCCGAAAAGAAAAAGTTCACCAAAGAGCAGAAACAAGACCTGATGCACATTGCCGTTTGCACGCTTCTTTGCCAGGATGGCTATTTTATTTTAGATGGTCACGACGAAGAAGGATGGCCTCATTTTACCAACGTGAAAGCCGTTCCTGCGGAGGGTTTGGAAGGTCAGGAGCAACTTTTAAAAAACTGCATTGTCAGGTATTTCAACCTTTGAAACCGCCCGTTTCTTCATCTTTCCACTTCCGCCAGTTTTGCTGATTTACATGGATTTTTGAAGCTGAAATTTTATAGCGTTCCTGAAGAAATATTGCCAATTGCTCTGCCGCAAATACCGACCTGTGCTGCCCGCCGGTGCATCCGAAAGACACACTGAGATGTTCAAAACCACGCGCTAAATAATCATCAACATTTAGAGAAACCAGTTTAAAAATATGCTCTAAAAATTCCGGCATGTGGGTTTCCGTTTTTAAAAATTGCTGCACTTCGGGGTCTAGTCCGCTAAGATGTTTGAAGGGCGCAAACCGACCGGGATTTAATATTCCCCTGCAATCAAAAACGTAACCTCCGCCATGTTCTGTTTCATCTTTTGGGATGCCTTTTTTGTAAGAAAAACTTTGGATGGCAATATTGAGGTTTGACTTTTCAGCAGGCTTAGGCATTTCAAACTTCTCCCGAAACGCAGGACTGGCAAGCTTTTCAAGCAGCGACCTCAATTCAGGATATGCCGGCGTACCGGGATTATCGCCCAAAAAGATTTCAAGATTTTTTAAGCCGGGCGCAATGCTCGACACAAAATGCGGCTTCTTTTCGATCAATCCCCGAAAGCCATACGCTCCCAAAACCTGCATCATCCGGAGCAAAACAAATTGAGCATAGCCTTTGCGAAAATGCACTTCATCCATCCTTGCAATGGACAAATCCCCGAGGGTGGCAATGTAGCTGTTCAACAGTTTGTCTTTCCATTGTTGCGGCAATTGCGCTCGTGCTTGCCAAAGCAATGAGGCGAGGTCATATTGAGGAGGCCCCTGCATGGCTCCCTGGAAATCTATCAGGTAGGTTTTGCCTTCGTGAAGCATAATGTTGCGGCTCTGAAAGTCGCGGTACATAAGGGTTTGCGGTTGAATTCTTCCCAGTTCCCTGCTCAGGCTTTCCAGTTCATCCATTAATAAAAGCCGGTCGTAGTGCACCTTCTGTAAATCGGCGAAGTAGTATTTGAAGTACAGCAAATCGGCAAGCACTGCTTTTTCATCAAAATGCTTTATTGCAAAACATTGATTGAAATCCGTTTCTCTTCCTGCAATCCATTGGGCTTTTGCCAGCTCGTTTATTGCTTTCTGAAATTGCTGAAACACCTCGTCGGTATATCCATCCTTCAACAGTAAATCAAAAAGAGAGGTGCTTCCAAGGTTTTGCTGGAGATAAGATTTGCGATCCTTCCCGACAGCAAAAACTTCCGGAACCTGCACGCCATGCTTTTGAAAAAGTCCGGCAAAATAGAAGTAGGAATTGTTCTCAGAAACGTTCGAATTCCAGGTTCCGATTGCAGTGTGTTTCTCATTTTTCAGCCTGTAATAAATACGGTCGGAGCCGCTTGCATCAAGCTTTTCAACGGAATTGGGGACATCCTTAAAATGTTCTTCAAAAAGGGTTCGGAGGGAAGCAATTATTTCAGTTGGGGCGTCAATGATCATGAATTTTTTAGGGTATTCAAAAAGGAAAACTTTTTTTGCAGCGCTTTTAAAATCTGCCCAGCTTTCCAGGTTCATTTTTACGCCAACGGCTGCACAGGTGGGCATGTTGTCAATCCTGAATTTTTCAGAAAAGCTGTTGGCAAATTCTGTTATTCCCGGATTGTGCGCAATGATGAAAAGCGTTTGCACTTCCTCTTTCACGGCTTCAATAACGGTTTCAAAAGTTGCAGTCATGCAATGGTACAGTTCCTCTTTGAGGATTATTTTTTCTGCGGGAAATTCTGTTCCTTTTGCTATTCGCTTTGCCGTTTGCCTTGTCCGTTTGGCTGCGCTTGTAATGATTGCATCGGGATGTAAGCTTGCTTTTTTTAGCCTTGCGGCAATGAGCGGTGCGTCGTGCTCACCGCGTTCATTCAGAGGTCTGTCAAAGTCTTGTTGCGATGCATTTGCCCAGCTTGATTTTGCGTGGCGGATGATGATAAGCGTGCGTTGCATGTCGGTAAAGGTCGCGGCGAAAAACTTATCCCTTGAAGAATTCCAGCTTCAATTCTTTCCCGTTAAAAACAGCATAGCTGTCGAAGCTCAACCAGTCGCCCAGGTTCACGTACAGGCTGCCTTGTGGCAATTGGTATTCCAGTGCAAGATGGCGATGTCCGAAAATGAAATAATCCACGAAAGTTTTGTTGAGTTTATCTAAGCAGAACTGCACTAAAAATTCTTTTTCAGGCCCGAGAAAAGTATTTTCATCAGCAATGTGTTTGGGGCCTAAGCGGCTGAACCAGCCTGCCAAACCCACGCCGGTATCAGGGTGCAACCTGCGGTAAAGCCATTGGGAAGCCGGACTGCGCAACACCTTCTTCAGCAATTTATAACCATGGTCGCCCGGGCCTAAACCATCGCCATGCGCAATGAAAAATTTTTTGCCGTTGATGGTTCTTTCAATCGGTTGGTGGTGCACCGGAATGTTGAGTTCTTCTTCAAAATAACCCCGCATCCAGAGGTCGTGATTTCCCGTAAAGGCTTCAATTTTTAAACCGTTGTCAGATAGTTCAGCCAACTTCCCTAAAAATCGCGTAAAACCTTTGGGAACAACGTTTTTGTATTCAAACCAGGTATCGAAAATATCACCTACAAGAAACAATTGCGCAGCATCTTTTTGAATTTCATCCAACCATCTGCACAATCTCTTTTCGCGGGCAACGCTGGTTTTTAAATCCGGAATGCCAAGATGAAAATCAGACGCGAAATAAACTTTTTTACCGGCAGGCAATTCCATCTTTAGTTGCTGTAATGAAGTGTTTGCAATGATAAACCAATTCAGCAGGCATCAGAAAATCTGAAACGATTTTTTACAACCGCTCTGCCATGCCCATTCCAAACAAAGCATAGTCATAAACCACAGGGTCGGCATGGTTGAAACGCTTCAATACATTAGTGAGCAACAAAGCATTTTGCCAATTTGATTTTTCATTTGGAAGCAGCTTTAAGCGGTGTGCGACACTGGCGACGTGCACATCAAGCGGACAAATTAGCTGACCCATTTTTAAGCGTTTCCACAATCCGAAATCCACACCAGATTCATCTTTTCGCACCATCCAGCGCAGGTACATATTCAGCCGCTTGCAGGCGCTTTTCCTTTGCGGCGTTGCGATGTGTTTTAGGGTTCTTTCAGGATGTTCTAAAGAAAAGAAATAATTGTGAAAATGAATCAGACCCGTTTCTGTTTCCGCAGGAATTTCTGAAGGAAAAAATGCCGTTTCTAAAGAGTTGTGTTTTTGATAATGATGCTTCAGAAAATGCAGGAAATAAAGCAGGTCGGTAGCGTTGAAAGTGCGGTGGGCAAAGGAAAGCATGGGTTTCAGGTCTGCATCCTTGTGATTTAAAATGAAATCGTGGGGAGTATTGTCCATCCAACCTAAAAGCCGTGTGCAGTTTTTGATGATAGACGTGCGGTTTCCCCAGGCTAAAATGGCGGCAAAAAGTCCGCTTATTTCAATGTCTTGCTTTTTTGAAAAACGATGTGGAATGCAAACCGGATCGGCGGCAATGAAAGCAGGTTGATTGTAGAGTTTTACCTTTTCATCAAGCAGATATTTTAGCGTTTTCTCTGCCTCATTCAATCGTTCCAAAAGCTTATTTTTTCTTCTTGTTTTTGCGATTTCCTTTCGGCGTTTCAAAGAGATAAACTTTCAGCATTCTCACGTCAGTTACAGGTCGGTCTGCGCCATTGCGCGGCATTGCTGAAATTTTATCCACCACATCCATTCCCTCCACCACGAAACCATACACTGTGTATTTCCCATCCAGTGATGGCGTGCCACCTTCTGTTTTATAAACTTCCCTTTGAGCGGGAGAGAAACTTCTGCCGCGTTGTGCGATTTGGTCCAATTCTGCATCCGAATATTTCCTGCCGGTAACAATATAAAATTGCGATGCCGAAGAAGCCATTTCAGGATTATTGTCGCGCGCCATTCCCAATGCTCCGCGCCGGTGAAAATTGCTGTCGTTTATTTCCGCCGGAATTTTGTACGCCAAATCTCCATCGCCAAGCATTTTATCTGCGAGTGCTCGCTTCGATTCAGGGTCGCCGCCCTGCGCCACAAACCCGGGAATAACGCGGTGAAAAAGCAGACTGTCGAAGAAATGTTCGTTCACCAGTTTCACCATGTTATCGCGATGAAGCGGTGTGTTATCAAAAAGCGCCAGCACAATTTTTCCGGAATCAGTTTCAATAACCACCCTTTGCGTTTGGGCTTCTGAAGTGAAAAAAGAGAATAAAAAAAGGACGAGCGCCAGGCAATTTTTCATAAAATTTTTGTTCTTAAAATAGCGGAAAAGCAATGGGCTAATTTAGCCCGATAATCAAACTTCAGGAATGGGATTCAGAAGACAAGCCAATAAGCTTGCCAACCTTTTACCGGATTGGACGTGGAATTATTCCCAAAGAAAATCCGTCAAAACCTACAATCCCTCTAACGACGGGTTGCGGCAGCGTCCGGACGTGCAGCCTATCTACAAAGTGTTTGATTACGATGAACTTTTTTTTGAAGAAAAAGTCCTTCCGAATGTAGAAGCGTGCTTTCCTTTTTTAGAAAGCGGCCACATGACCTGGCTAAATGTGGATGGCATCCGGAAGGAAGACGTGGAGCGGCTTTGCGAGCATTATAATGTGCATCATCTTGCCATTGAAGACATCCTGAGCATAGGGCAGAGAGCGAAGATGGATGAAATTGGCGACGTGATGTTTTGCCTGTTGCCCATGCTTTATTACAACAACGACACGGGAGAAATTGAGACGGAACAAGTGAGCATCGTGTTCGGGAAAAACTTTCTGATTTCTTTTCAGGAAGACCCGCTGCGCGATGTGTTTGACCCCGTAAGAATGCGGCTTCGGAAAGGGCAAATAAAATTGCGGCAGGGCGCGGGCGAATATTTATCCTACTCGCTCATCGACGTGATTGTGGACAGTTATTACGGCATCATTGAAAAACTAAAAGAACGCATTGAACGGCTGGAAGACATGCTGCTGCTGCAAAAAGAAAGAGGTGCGCTTGAAAAAATCAGCATTCTGCGGCGGGAAATTATTTTGATGCAGCGCTCCATTGCGCCCGTGCGTGAGCTGGTGCATGGCTTTTTAAGAAGCGAAAATGATTTGCTGGAAACACGCAACGAAAAGTATTACAAAGACGTGCTGGACCACATTACCCAGGCAAATGAATACGTAGAAAATCACCGCGAAATGCTGATGAACCTGCAAGACCTCAACATGAGCCAACTGAACATGCGCATGAACGAGGTGATGAAAATTTTCACGATGGTAGCTACCCTGCTTGCACCTGCAACCGTGATTGGTGGCATCTTCGGGATGAACTTTGAAGTGATACCATTAACGCATCAGCAGGCAGGCTTTTGGGTAGCGGTTTGCTTCATGCTTTTTATTCCGGTACTGATGCTGATGTGGTTTAAAAGGCAAGGCTGGTTTTAGTGGAATTAGTCGCTTTATTTTCTGGATTGTGAATCTACAATAGGCACAGAAAGTGGAGCACCAAGAATATAAGTTTCAGGATCGTTGGGCGCAATTTCTTTTGTGCATTCCTGGTTTGCTTTTTTCTTCGAAGAATAAATAGTATCAGGTGGCATTTCCGAAACTTCCCCCATTTCTATCTCATCATTTAATTGAAGAGTCCGCACGGTTGCATTATCATGAAGTACGCTATCCTGCACGGTTTCAGCATGTTTTACTGGCACATTTGACTGGCAGGAAGCAATACTCATCGCAAAGAATAAAACTATTATCGCCGCTATTTTTTGAAGAAAATTCAGGCTGCTTTTCCACACTTCCTGCACTATGTGTTCGTGTGGAATTACAGGAAGTGAAAGCTGCGTTTTCCGAAACCTGCCGCACACTTTTTTGCCAGAATGCTGTTTTAGAAAGTTCAGAATATCTTTTTGCTGCCAGTCTGAAAAATCAACCACCATTTTGGCGCAGGAGGTGCAATGTCTGCCGCCGGAAACGGGTTTCATTTCATCCCAGCTTTGATGGCAAGGTTCGGGAATTTGAATGTGGCTCATAACGCTGTTTCAAACCAAGACATCCCAAACCTTCTTTTTCCACAAAAACTATTTTATCTCCTGACACAATTCTACCAACACGCCGTCTGCAGATTTTGGATGCAAAAAGCAAATCAATTTATTATCAGCGCCACGTTTCGGAATTTCATTTAATAGCTCAAAACCCAATGCCGACAAGCGTTTCATCTCTGCTTCAATATCTTCTACTTCAAAAGCCACATGATGGATTCCCGTTCCCTTCTTTTCAATAAATTTTGAGATGACATTGTTTTCACCGTTCCCCTCCAGCAATTCAATCTTCGCATTGCCTGATTGAAAAAATGCCGTCTTTACATTTTCTGACGCTATTTCTTCTGTTTTATAACAAGGTGTGTTCAGCAATTGTTCAAACAATGAAATGGAAGCGGAAATGTCTTTGACGGCAATGCCGAGATGCTCAAGTTTTAGCATGGAGGATAAGTTTTGCAAATGGTAAAATCAAAAGCGGGTATATTAATCATTTTGCCTCCCCCTTTAATAGCCCTACCTTTGACCGCTACTGAAAAATCAAAAAAAGAAAGAAAAATTTATGGAACTGAAGCTGCCGATATACCTTGACAATAATGCCACAACCCCAATGGACCCGCGGGTTTTAGACGCAATGATACCCTATTTCACCGAAAAATTTGGCAATGCCGCTAGCCGCTCTCATCAGTTTGGATGGGTTGCCGAAGAAGCAGTTGATTATGCCCGCGAGCAGATTGCAAAACTCATAAATGCCGACCCTAAAGAAATTATTCTTACCTCCGGAGCTACAGAAGCGGACAACCTTGCAATTAAAGGTGTGTTCGAAATGTATGCTTCCAAAGGCAACCACATAATTACTTGCACCACCGAACACAAAGCTGTTTTAGACACTTGCAAACACGTGGAAAAATTGGGCGGCGAGGTAACGTATCTGCAAGTGAAAGAAGATGGGTTAGTGGACCTCGAACAACTGGAAGCAGCGATTACTGACAAGACGATTCTCATCTCCATCATGTGGGCGAACAATGAAATCGGAGTCATCCAACCCATTCGCGAAATCAGTGCAATCGCCCGCAAACACGGTGTTCTGTTTTTTACAGATGGCACGCAGGCGGTGGGTAAAATTCCGGTGGATGTGCAGGCAGATGTTATTGATTTGATGGCTTTCAGCGCGCACAAAATGTATGGACCGAAAGGTGTTGGTGCTTTGTATGTGCGTCGCAAAAACCCGCGCGTAAAAGTGACGGCACAACTTGATGGCGGCGGACATGAACGCGGCATGAGAAGCGGCACTTTGAACGTGCCCAGCATTGTAGGCTTCGCGAAGGCTTGTGAACTCTGCTTTAATGAAATGGAAGAAGAAGCAAAACGCCTCAGCAAAATGCGCGACCGCCTCGAAGCCGGATTGCTGCAACTGGAAGAAGCTTACGTAAACGGAAACACAGAACATCGCCTGCCGCACGTGGCAAACATCAGTTTCAAATACGTGGAAGGTGAAGGTTTGATGATGGGCTTCAACAAAGACATTGCTTTATCAAGCGGTTCGGCTTGCACCTCTGCTTCGCTTGAACCCTCCTATGTATTGAAAGCATTGGGTTTAGGAGATGACTTAGCGCACAGTTCTTTGCGTTTTGGATTAGGCAGATTTACTACAGAAGACCAGATTGATTATACCGTTAAAGCCATCAGCGACACCGTTTTAAAATTGCGCGAAATGAGCCCGCTTTGGGAAATGTGGAAGGAAGGCATTGATTTGGATAAGATAGAATGGGCGCATCATTAACTTAAAAAATATTGAGAAATGGAAAGCTTATTAGTTCATCTGCCGGAAGGCGAAAAAGGGCAAACCGTAAAAAATGTGCTGAAGGCTTTGGGTGTAACGTTTGAAAAGACTGCGGTAAAACAAAAGAAGCAGAAAGAAGACAAACCATACAATCCTGAGTTTGTGGCGAAGATTATGAAGAGTCAGGAAGAAGTAAGAGATGGGAAAGCGGTGAGTATTCCACTAGATGAACTATGGAAATAAAGTTTTCGCCGACCGCTAAAGCAGATCTTGCATTTTGGAAAAGATCAGGAAATATCCGCATTCAGACGAAAATCAACTTATTGCTTCAGTCCATACTTGAAAATCCCAACCAAGGAATTGGGAAACCTGAGAAATTAAAGCATAGTTTTAGCGGCACTTATTCCCGACGAATTAGTAGTAGAGATAGAATGGTATATGAGGTACGAGATGAAGTAGTTTTCATACTTTCCCTAAAAGGCCACTACGAATAAACAATTTTAATACTAAAAACAACAAACAATCATGGCATACTCAGAAAAAGTAATCGACCACTACTCCAACCCCAAGAATGTTGGTACACTCGATAAAAACAAAAACAATGTAGGAACCGGCCTCGTAGGTGCTCCAGAATGTGGCGACGTAATGCGCCTCCAGATTGAAGTGGACGATGCGACAGGCCTCATCAAAGACGCTAAATTCAAAACCTTCGGCTGCGGCTCAGCAATCGCTTCTTCCTCTCTTGCTACAGAATGGCTGAAAGGAAAATCAGTGGATGCTGCCCTGCAAATTGACAATATGGACATCGTGGAAGAGCTCAATCTGCCTCCTGTAAAAATCCACTGTTCTGTCCTTGCAGAAGATGCCATTAAAGCAGCCATCAACGATTACCGCGTGAAAAACGGGATGGCAGCTTTAGAACTCGAAGGCGCAAAACACTAAACCAAACAGGCGCAAAACGGTATGATTTTCATTAGCGAAAAAGCAAAAAAACATGTAGACCGGCTAAAGGCCGACGCCCATCTCGATCCGGAATATTTTCTTCGGGTGAGTGTGGTGGGCGGCGGCTGTTCCGGGCTTTCATACAAGCTTGATTTCGATAACGAACTGCAACCCAAAGACCAGGTGTTTGAAGACAATGGCGTGAAACTGGTTACCGACCTTAAAAGTTTCCTTTATCTCTGCGACACCACGCTTGATTTCAGCGACGGGCTAAATGGCAAAGGCTTTCATTTCATCAATCCAAACGCCAGCCGGAGCTGCGGTTGCGGAGATAGTTTTGGGGTGTGATTGGAACAGGTCTCATTGCACGGTGACGCAGAAAAGAATGTGCTTGCCACTAAAGAAGATTTAGCCAAACTGGAACCTAAAATGGTAACCCTTTTTACCGGCGCAAAAACGATACGATTAAATGGGTGTTCGGTTTTTTCCTTGCACTAATGCTTGCATTTATCGGGCTTTACTTCAAATAATGCCCGCCATCATTTCCCGCAATTCCTTCAAACCTACTCTGTTGTTTTCTATCCGCTCTGCGCCGCAATAAACCGCTTCATCATCATAAGCAGTAATCGCTTTTTTATTGACGATTGCGGAACGGTTTACTCTAAGAAATAAAGACTGCATTGCCGGAGGCACCAGTTGCTCCGTCACAAACGTGAGCGTGCCGCGGATGGGATACTCCCTGCCATCGCGGTTTTTAAGGCGCACGTAATTTTTCCCGGCTTCCATTGTCTGCACTTCCTTCCACATCACCTTGTGGGTGCGCGTACCCATTTTCACGAAAAAGAAATCCGGTTTTGAGGCTTCATCTACTGCAGCCAGCAAGGGTATTTGCTGCTCGTGGCGCTCCATTGCAAGCTGGATGGAAGCAAAAACTGTAGCAGCATTCACGGGTTTTACAAGGTAGCCGGCGGGCTTCAGTTTCGTGGCTTTGCTGATGGTGTCTGCATCGCTGTATGCCGTCAGAAAGATGAAGGGTTTATTGCCGTGTTCCCGCATCATTCCGCCGAGCGTTAATCCATTTTCTGCTTCGTTGCTGCCGAGGTTTATATCGAGCATGGCAAGGTCTGCAAGGTTGCTTTCGATGGCTTGTTTTGCTTCGCTGAAGGTGTAGCAAGTATCTGTCACTTCATACCCTAAATCTTCCAGGGTAAAGCGCAGGTTTTCAGCAATCAGCGCTTCGTCCTCCACAATCAGTATTTTAATTTTCGGCTCCATTATTTGTTTGGTATGCAGAGTTCATAATGAAAAGGATGGTTGTGCTGAAAGCGAAGCGTAGCGCCCATTTGGCGGGTAAGCAACTTCACGATTTGGGTGCCTAATCCGCTTTCAGTTTTGGTAGAAACAATGCCGTCGCCACTATCAGAATATTCAATGCACACCTCTTTTTCCGTGTTGCGGATGCGCACGTTTATCTCCACCATGTGGTCTGCATTTGCGGCGTATTTAATAGAGTTGGTAACCCATTCATTCAGCACCAGCGAGAGGGCGAAATAGGCATTCTCCGGCACGTGTATTTCTTCGGTTTCAAGGTGGGTAACCACCCGCACGTCGTCGCTCAAACACCGCACCACAGCGGCTATCAGCGATTTTATGAACGTGCCGAAGTCCAGATTTTCTTTCCCTTTAAGCAATTGGTTGTGCAGCATTGCCACGCTTTCTACCCGCAGTTTTGCTGCCTGCAAATTGGAAGCAGTTTCTTCGTTTTCCGTTTTGCGTTCCTGCATTTCAAGCAGGCTGTAAATCATGTGCAGGTTGTTTTTTACGCGGTGCTGAATTTCTTTGTTTAGCAGCTCCACTTGCTCCACCTTATCATCCAACTTACGGTTCACTTCCTCCAGCTTTTCACTTTGCAGCTTTTCCTTCCGCCGCAGGCGCCAAAGCCGCAGGCTCATTGCCAAAAAAAGGAGGAGGGAGCAACTGAGTATCCAAATGACGCGTATCCTGGTTTGCCGCTGCGAGCGTTCAAATTCCACGCGCCTTTTCTCTGCCTGTAAATCACTTTGAAGCAGTGCCGCCTGCATGCTTTGTAAATCTTCCTTATTGTCGATACTGTCGTATATATCCCGCGCCAGGCGCAGGGTTTGGTACGCTTCGCGATAATTGCCTGCTGCTGCTTCCAAGGGTGCAAGCTGTTGGTTCAGGTACATGCGGTCCATCCGGTTGGTGGCTGCATCTACTACGTTTTTAAAGGAGTCTATAAACAGAAAAGTGGGTGCCGTGCGCCAGTAAGCATCCAGCCTGCTTTGCACGAGGTAATAATGGTCGAGGTGATTGTAAGTGTTCGGGTTGTTTCGAATTTCAGAACGATGGGTGAGCCGCCGCAAAATGCTGTCTGCCAGCGCATAGTTTTTCACTGCGGTGCTGATGAGCGCCAGCTCTACGGTAAAATCCACCCTGGTCATCAGCGCTGTGTCGTTGATGGGAATCTCCTCCATTATTTCGCGAAGCACGCGAACGGCGTTGGCGCTGTCTCCGGCTTTTTCATAAGCATGGGCAACAAGGTGTTTGGCGTAATAATAATCGGGCTGGTTCCTGGGCAGGTGTTTAAAGATGGCAGTGGCTTCCAGGAAATAATCCACTGTTTTTTGCGGCTCTTTGTTCCAGGCATCATACACTCGGGCTTTTGCAAAAAGCGCATACGCTATTGACACGCTGTCGCCAATTGCATCGGCAATCGTCAGTGCGCTGTCGTAGTATTTCAGGCTTTGCTGAAACATGTCCATTCCGCTTTTAATGGCATACACAGAATCGCCCATGTTGATGAGGCTCTGCACCCATTCAGTATCTGCCCTGTTATCCGTTGTTGCAAAAGGACCGTGTTTCGTTTTTTCACCGCAGGCGGAAAGCATAGCTGCGGCTGCAAGCACCAGGATGGTTATTATTTTAAGAAGGCGCAGCGGCATGGATGGAAGGAAGCGGCAAAGGTAAAATTGAAGGTGGCGGAATGAGTGATGCTTCGCACTCAAATACAGCCTTGTTCGTACTCAAAATGCTTCAATATTCTTTGTAGGAAAAACACACCACTGCTGTAATGTTCTAAGGTTCCGCCATTCCTGAGGGGCATTTATTTTTAGATGTAAAAGACTCTGTCTCTACAGGGGCTTATCGTTTTTTTAGATGATGCCACCCGCGCCGGAAACTGCGGCGCAGATGGTGTTTTCAGCGTTTTCATGGCATCTCCATTACGCTTCGCACTCAAAAAACATCTTGCTCACACTCAAAGCGCTTTCAAAATTTGGCGGGCAGTAATTGGTGATAGTTCCTTTGCAGCGGAGCTAAAAAAACCTCCTTTTTTCTCACTCTTTTCAAGCCAAATTCTTTATGAAAAAGACACTACTCAGTTTGTCGCTGCTGCTGCTTGCAGCCTTCGGCACTACCAGCCGCCTAAGTGCGCAAACCATCCTTGCATCATGGGCGGGCCAGTTTAATACCGGTACCGGCACTTACCCGGCATCTGCCACGTATAAAAATGCGAACAGAGGCATCACCGCAGCTTTTGAAAACTATCAGGGCGTGAGTACATCGAATACTTATTACCGCACGTATTATAACAACAACTACGATACAACGCTGGATATAAATACCGCTAACTACATCAGCTATACCATCACCACTTCGGACCCTACCATCTTCGATCGCTTTGTGCTTCCGGGCTTATCCTCATACAGTAAAATGCAACTGCGCTGGAGTGTTGACAGCTTTTCCAATTCGCTCGGAGAGTTTACCATACAGCCGAACGGAAGCTTCGGAATTACGTCAGTGAATTTATTGACGCAGGATACTGTTGCTGCCGGAACCACGGAATTCAGGATATACTGCTATAAAGCACCGTCTAATAGTAATCAGCGCCTGATTCGGTTTGTGGGAGGTGATAATAACTATCCATCGCCGGACAATACACCCATAGCTTTCCGCAGCTATGGAGGAAATGCCATTTTCGGCTACCCTATTATTCCTTGTTCTACGCCCGATTCTATTTCATTAGCTGTAGCTAATCCCTCCTGCACCAATGCACCATATGGCACCATTAGCCTAACCCTGAATGGCGGCGTTGGGTATTTTGATTTAGCATGGACGGGGCCGAACGGATATACCAGCAAGCAGCAAAACCTTTATGGACTTGATACGGGCACCTACACAGTAATAGCATCTGCTTACAGTAACGAATGCCCTATCACTAAGTCTGTAACACTTACTGCGCCTGCACCTTCCACTCCTTTTGTATCCATCGTTTCTGACCCGTTTGCATGTTCAGGCGTTCCGTTTGTTTTCACAGCGCTTGTGCCGCCGGCAACAGTCGGTGGCCCCGGCAGTAGTAATTATTTCGTCTGGTACAAAAACGGTTCGTATGTGACGGACGGTTACGGTGTAAATACTTATACCGAAAGCAATTTGGCTTCTACTGATTCATTCTACGTTGAGCTTTACAAATACGGATGCGTTACGACTAACAACGTCAAGTCAGATACCGTAGGCGTGGAAGTGCGCCAATCACCTGTTGCTATTGTTGCAGGTCCTGATACGGTAACGCGTTGCAAAGGCACCACCATTACGTTGCAAGCCACGCAGGGTGCGGGATACAGCTATAAGTGGCAGAAAAACGGGACAGATATTCCGGTAACGCAACCTGACATCACCATAAAAGGAAACGGCTCTTACACTATCACCACCACTTTTGATGGTTGCTCTGCTACTTCATTACCAGTTACTGTGGGTACGGCAAAATTTCTTGTGAACCCCAGCGTAACCTCTACTGCAAACACGATATGCGCAGGCGATAGTATTGTCCTGAATGCTGTTCCTAACCCTGCATACAGTTATGAATGGCGCAAAAACGGAGGCATCATTTCAGGAGCTACGAGCGATGAATATGTGGCTACTTCAATAGGAAATTACCGCGTGCGCATCACCACCGGTGCATGTGGCGGCAAAACGAGAACATCAGGCGCTACAATGATATTGGACGGCAACTGCGGCACACCACGCGAAGCTCTGGAAGCTGCACAAGCAAATGCTTTCAGCGTTTATCCCAACCCTTCTGACGGTACGTTTTACATCGCTTCAAATGAGTTAGTTGACGCAACGGTTACAGACTTACAGGGTCGCACATTGCTTCAAATTATCAACGCAAAAGTCATAGACATGAATGCATATGCAGCCGGCGTTTACCTGTTGCAACTGAAAGACAAAACAGGCGCAGTGCTGCACACAGAAAGATTGGTGAAGCAGTAAATAATTGAGTTTACAAGGTTCTTTTAAGACAAGGAGACCGGCGCATTGCCGGTCTCTTTTTTGGTGAAACAGTCAGAGCCTGCAACTCACATCGCCTCCTGCATTTTCACCGCATCCCCAGGCACCGGAATTTCCCTGCGCCGCATCGTGCTTATCTGCTGCGCAGCTTTTTCTTTTTCTTTTTGCTGCAGATAAATAAGCAGCAGATTGTTGTTGGCAAAGGCATTCATTGAATCGCGCAGCAAATAGCTTTCGAGGTAATGCTGTGCACCCGAGGTATCGTTTTTAGTAATTGCCACCCGCGCCAGGTAAAAATCCACTTCGTAGTAGTCCGATATTTTCTTCTCTTTCAGCAAATATTTTTCCGAAGCCAACACCGAATCCTGGTTTTGAAGCATCACCGCATAGTAGTAGTTCAGGTATTTTTCGTTGGGATTTAATTGATAGGCTTCCCGCATCAGCCGGTAGCTTTCGGGCTTGCTGGCATCGTCCATGCGGGCAGCATACATCATCATTGCATACGCAGAATGGGGGCTGGTTTCAGCGGCGCGCTGCCAGAAAATAAAAGGCGTGCGGAAGTATTGCTGCTGCCGGAAGTTGAGGATGGAAAACAGCAATGCCAACCCTGCAAATGCGGCAATAAGCTGGTTGTCTTTCAGTTTATTGCGGAACAAAACCGTTTGTGGAAGCAGAAGCAAAATGCCGATGATGGGGAGATACAAACGGTGTTCAAAAGTTTGCACATTCAGTTTATCGGGCACAAACAATGCAGGTGTGAGCATCAGTAAAAAGAAAAGCAAACCGCCGGTGATGACGCCTATATTCTTGTTTTTCGCCCGCGCAATTATGAAAATGAGGATAGCAACAGCCGCAATGCCGAAGTAAAAAACGGTGTCTTCAATAATGGGAAAAACGGAGAGATTGAAGGGCAAAAAAATCTTCCCGAGGTATTGAACAAGCACCGGCATACGGTGGAAAAAATCGCTTACCATTTGCGCAGGTTCAAGCACACCGGCTCTTAAAGTGGCGTTCATCCGCATGGCTATGTAAACCCCGAAAGCTCCTATCCATGCACCATACAGCAACCAGCTTTTTTTTGAGAAAGGCGCTTGCTTCACCACAAACACCAGCAACACAAATGCCGCAGGCGCTGCAAAAACGGCTGTTTCCTTCGTGAGCAATCCGCACAATAAAAGCACCGCAGCCCACAGTAATGATTTCATTTTCCCCTCCCTTGCATAGTCAATGCTTCTTGAAAAAAATGGAATCAGGAAAAGTGCCAGCAGCGTGTCGTTCCTTCCGGGAATCCAGGTGACGGCTTGCGTGAGCACGGGGTGAACGGCAAACAAAAGCGTTAGCAAAAAGGCGTGCATTTCCCGGATGCCCAGCCTTTTAAACAGCCCAAAAAGCAGCCACACACACGCCAGGTGAAGCAGCACATTTACCAGATGATATCCGGCAATGTTTACGCCGCTCACCTGATAATTCAGCAGCATAGAGTTCAGAAAAAACGGGCGGTAGTAATCATCCTTTGTAGCATCAAACACACCCCTGCCAAACGATACAAAGAAGTTGCCGATGTCTTCATTATAGCTCCTCAATTCTCGGATGAAAATAGAATCATCCAGCTCCGTAAAACCGTATTGAAGCGTGGGCAGATAAAGCAACAACACGGCTAAAGAGAGCCACAGGAACGGACGTTTTATTTCAAAGGTTGCAGGCTCCGGTGTTGCTTTTGGGAGCGGAGCCGCAGCGGGTGGAGTGTTTTTATTTTTTGCCATTTTGATGTTCGGTGCTTTCGGGGAAATGCCAAAGTAGGGAATGTTCCTTTTTCTTTTGTAGAGATGTTTGCTTTGCAGAAAAGTCAAGGTTACTGCGCAATAAACACTGGCACAGACACCAGATGCCGCAAACGGTTTATGGTTTCGCCCATTACCAAATCATTCAGTCCTGAATGCCCGTGACTGCCTACGATTAATAAATCGGCGCCTTCCTTTTGCACAGCTTTTGCAATTTCTTTTGTGCGGTTTCGGTAGCCGAGCACTGCTTTGGTTTCGTGTCCTTTGCTTTTTAAAAGGTCGGTGTAGTGCTGCAATATTTCTTTGTCGCTGCGGGTTTCCTGATCTTCGGCTTCATCTCCGATTATTTTGGCTGAAGCGCTTTCCACAATGTGTATCAGCACAAATTGACTGTCAGCATTCGCAAGCTGCAAAGCAAAGCGGAGCACGTCTTTATCCTTTTCGCTGAAGTCCACCGCCAGGGCTATTTTCTTAAAAGGTTTTGATTGTAAATCTGCTTTTGTGTTCCAGTTTGCTGCGGGATGGATTTGCGGTTCCATCTTTTTTTTCTTCTTTAAAAGCGGATAGAAAAACGTGATGAGCAGCAAAACAGCCAGCCCTGCTTCGCCACCAAAAACGATTAGTTGTTTCCACCAGTTGCTGCCATTAGCAAGCCATCCGGAAGCCTCATCCATCACCAGTTTCAGGTTAAGCGCTACAATGATTACTGCAATTATCCATGCCGTGATTTTTACGTAAAGTTTGATGGTGTAAATGCCCATTGCTTCTTTGTCGCTCACAAAATGGATTAATGGAATGATGGCAAAGGCAAGCTGCATGCTTAGTAAAACCTGACTGAAAATAAGGAGTCCGTCCACCCTGTCTTCCCCCAGAATAAGAATTACTAAAACCGCCGGAACTATTGCCAGCAGCCGTGTCAGCATTCTGCGCATCCAGGGATTTATGCGGAGGCTGAGGTAACCTTCCATCACAATTTGTCCGGCTAAAGTGCCGGTGATGGTACTGCTTTGCCCTGCTGCTATCAATGCAATAGCGAAGAGATGCGGCGCCCATTTGTTTCCCAGCAGCGGCGCGAGCAAATGGTGCGCATCTTTTAATGCAGCTACTTCCTGATTTCCGGATTTGAAGAACACCGCAGCGGCTAAAATGAGGATGGCAGCATTCACAAAAAACGCGGCGTTCAGGGCAATAACACTGTCCCAGATGTTGAGGCGGATGGCTTTGCGGATAGATGGTTCGTCCTGTTTGATTTTGCGCGTTTGCACCAATGCAGAGTGCAGGTACAAGTTGTGCGGCATCACGGTTGCACCAATAATTCCAATGGCAATGTAAAGCGCGGTGCTATTAGGTATTGAAGGAATGAAACCCGCTGCCAGTGCGCTCATGTTGGGCTTTGCGAGGAATATTTCTATCAAAAAACAACCGCCAATAATGGCTACCAGTGCAATGATGAACGCTTCCATTTTGCGCATCCCGAGGCGTTGCAGATAAAGCAATAAAAACGTGTCGAGCATAGTAATAAGCACGCCCCATAAAAGCGGAATGCCGATCAGTAAATTCAGCCCTATTGCCATGCCTAAAACCTCCGCCAAATCGCAGGCGGCAATAGCAAGTTCTGCCAGCACATACAGCATGAAGTTGATGCCCTTCGGATACACCTGCCGGTTGCATTGCGCCAAATCTTTCCCCTGCACAATGCCCAGCCTGGCGCTCAGCGATTGCAGCAGCAATGCCATGATGTTACTCATCAGCAACACCCATATCAGCTTGTAACCAAAGCGACTTCCGCCGGCAAGGTCTGTAGCCCAGTTTCCGGGATCCATGTAGCCCACGCTTACCAGATATGCCGGGCCAAAAAACGCAGCTATCCGCCTCCAGGGCGTTTTAGATTTTTGCGGATCAATGGTGCCGTGTACTTCGCTAAGAGAATGTTCTGAAGGTTGAGAATTCACAAGTGGAATGAGGGTGGCCGATTTTTAGACAAATCTAAACGAGGAAACGAGAAGGCACTTTTTCATGAGGAAAATAGGCTGCGAAGTGCGTTGCCTAAACTGCATCTTTAAAAACATGAGTCGGTAATTCAACTTACAGCGGTCTTTAGAGCTTAGACTTTTGTCTTTAATCTTTTGTCTTCCCGCAAACTAATTTTGGCGGGTTATGAAAAAGGAAATTGTAGTAAGCGGCATCAGGAGCACCGGCTATTTGCATTTGGGCAACTACTTCGGCGCTATCCGCAACTATGTAAAAATGCAGGACGGCTATGATTGCTATTTTTTCGTGGCTGATTATCACTCCCTCACCACCCACCCCGACCCAAAAGATTTGCGGGCCAACGTTTATCGCGTACTCGCAGAAAACATTGCTTCCGGTTTAGACCCGCAAAAGGTTGCCTTGTATGCGCAGAGCGACATCCCTGAAATTCCGGAACTGTACCTGATGCTGAATATGATGGCATACAAAGGAGAGCTTGAAAAAGTGCCCACATTTAAAGACAAAGTTCGCCAGCAACCGGAAAATATAAATGCCGGATTGCTCACTTATCCTGTTTTAATGGCGGCGGATATTTTGATTCATCGAGCCGTGAAAGTGCCTGTGGGCAAGGATCAGGAACAACATCTGGAAATGGCAAGAAACTTTGCGCAACGCTACAACATGCGTTATGGAGACCTGTTTCCGGAGCCAATGCCTTTCAATTTTGGGAGTGAACTTGTGAAAGTGCCGAGCCTGGATGGCGCAGGGAAAATGAGCAAAAGTGAAAACGTGAATGCAACGCTTTATCTCGCCGATGATGATGAAACGATCCGCAAGAAAATAATGAAGGCAAAAACGGATGCCGCGCCTACAGAAGCAAACAGCGAGATGCCGGAATCGGTAGCCAACATTTTTCAACTGATGCAACTTTTATGCACCGAAGAAAAGACCCTTCAATACAGGACTGCATTCAATAACTGCAGCATCCGCTATGGCGACATGAAAAAGGATTTGGCTGAAGACATGATCGCCTTTATTAGCCCCATCCGTGATAAAGCAGCGGCTTTGCAAGCGGATGAAAATGGGCTTCAAAAAATACTGAAAGAAGGCGCTGAAAAAGCGAGAGCAAGCGCATCGGAAACCATTAAAGAAGCGCGGAAAAGAATCGGCATTCATTATTACGGGTAGCACAGCAGCAAATTCATTATTCTCTTTTTAAAAAAATTAAACAATCATGAACCCAAATGACGATAGCGCAAAGCTCCCGATAGAAAAACGCCCGTTTCGGGTGCTGATTATTTCCGGTTCGGGCAGAAGGCAATACAACTGCCCGGGCGTGGATTCTAAATCAAGAATGCTGATGCTGAAGATGGCTGAAGCGCTGCCGCAGGATTGGGAGATAGACTACGAAGACATTGGCAACGTGTATGGAAGAGAGCGGATTCAAAGTTGCAATGCTTGTGTTTCCACTGCAATGGCATTGTGCGTGTGGCCCTGCAATTGTTATGAAAAAAACAGCAGCAAAGAGCCGGACCTGATGTGGAACCTTGACCTCTATGCACGGCTTGACATGGCAGATGCGTGGGCCATCATCGGACCGATAAACTGGTACAACGTGCCAAGCAACCTGAAGCTGATGTTTGACAGATTGGTGTGTATGAATGGCGGCAATCCTGACGAAACAACCATTGACCATAAAAACCCTGAAAAAGCAATGGCACTGGAGCATAGCGAAGTCTGGAAAACCATGAGCCTAAACCATTTGGAAGGCAGGACGGCAGCGTTCTTTTGTTATGGAGATGAAGGTGGCGACGAACTGGATGAAACCGGCAGACCAAAAATTCTGGAGCACAAAAATTATTTCAATCCCGAAGAAGAGCCTTTTGAAAACGAACGGAACGCCTATGCGCCGCTGGTGTGGCAATGCCGGTATGGCGGTGTGGAAGTGCCGGATAATTTATGGCAGCATTGCACCACCGGAAAGGACAAAAAGTACAGTGATAATCAGGCAGAAGATGTGGTGAGAGAACAAGACTTTATGCACACCTTCGGAAAATGGATACAGGATTTTGAGACCTTCGTTCGCAATAAGGGAAAAGTAAAATCTGGTAAACACCGCGCCTATGGCTATGAACCGCCAAGGCATATTTTGGGAAGCATTCAGGATGGCATTCGTTATTTCAGAATGATGACAGGACATGCGCCGGAAGGCTCTTCACCAGATGTGCAAAACGAGATGGACTTAAACAAAGACGCAACCTGGCACCCAAAGAAAAGTGAGGGAGATAAGCTAAGGGGAAATTAAATCACCATTCCTGTTCTGCTATCTGTCATATACCCAAACCCATTCCCGAAGCATGCTTTCAACCTGTGCCGTGAGTTGCTTTTTCCTTAGCCGCCATTTCCAGTTGCCATGTGTATTGCCCGGCGTGTTCATCCTTGCTTCTGCATCCAAACCTAAAATATCCTGCACGGGCAAAATAGCAATGCGTGCTACAGATGCATAAGCCATGCGGGAAAGCGTGACGTGAATGCCTGCCTTGTGTGTTTCCCTACCAATATATTGATGCATCCTTTCATGGTCTGCCTTATTTGTTTCTTCCTCGTACCATCCTTTGGCGGTATTGTTATCGTGGGTGCCGGTATACACGATGCTGTTTACTTCATGGTGGTGCGGAATATCCACCGATCGTGGCATGTTTTCTCCCCATGCAAACTGCAGCACTTTCATTCCGGGTAAGTTCCATTTTCTGCGGAGTTTATACACGGCTTCCATCTCTATGCCAAGGTCTTCAGCTACAATGGAAAGCTTGCCCAGCCTGGCTTTCATGATTTTGAAAAAATCATCTTGTGGTCCGGGAATCCATTTTCCATGGATGGCATTTATGGCACCCGCTGGCACTTCCCAATAATTTTGAAGCGCTCTGAAATGGTCTATCCGCACCAAATGAAATAAGTCAAGATTTCTTTTTAAACGCTGCGCCCACCAGTCATAATTCTGCGCTTTAACGACATCCCATTTAAAGGTGGGCATGCCCCAAAGTTGCCCGTCTTCACTAAAATAATCGGGTGGCACACCGGCTATGCCCTGCATGTTTCCTGCATCGTCCAGATTGAAAATATCGCGGTGCGTCCACACATCCACGCTGTCATAACTGATGTAAAAAGGCAGGTCGCCAAAAAGTTTTATCCCTTTTATTTCTGCTGCTTTTTTAAGTGCATTCCATTGCTGATTAAAAATGAACTGCTGCCATTTTATCTCTCTAAGTTCCTCCGTATGTTCGTCACAAAAATCCTGAAGTGCCCTCTGGTCGCGGTTTTTAAAGCGTGCATCCCATTCATTCCAGGGAAGATGGCTGAAATGATTTTTCAAGACGGCATACAAGGCAAAGTCGTGCAGCCAGGCATTTTCTGATTCGCAAAAAGCTTCAAATTCTTTTTTCAGTTTGGAGAAGTCGCCTTCCTTAAACTGCGCGTAAGCCCCCGCTAATAATTTCTCCTTTGCATTGGCAGCAAAATCATAATCCGCTTCGTCAGTTGGTTTTATTTTAAACGGTGCAAGAGTTGCTTCATCCAGCAAACCCGCTTCCTGCAAGGCTTCAGGACTGATAAGCAACGTGTTTCCCGCCATTGCGGAGTAAGAACTGTAAGGTGAATGTACCGCTTCGGGTGTGGTGGGATTGAGCGGTAGCATTTGCCAGTATTGCTGCTTGCTCCGGCTTAAAAAATTCAGGAATTCAAAAGCCTCAGTACCTAAATCTCCAACCCCAAATGCCGAAGGAAGCGAAGAGATAGCCAGCAACAAACCTGCACTACGTTCCTTTTCAATAGCTACGGATTTCAGGATTGAAAAGAGCAGTTTTTTATACAATTTCCGGACGGGAATTTCTCCGGTAAATTTTCTGTTTTGCTGCAGCACTAAGTCTTCAAAATCTTTTGGCGCTTCAGGAGGTAAAATCACGCGTGTATCACGCCAGTCAATGGTTTCAAAAGATGCTTGTTGATTTTCTGCTAAAGTTGCAAGATGCAATGGAAGGACAATGATGAGCCAATTTTTTCCGTGCCGCCTTGCAAAGGCAAACACGTTTTCGGGGTACGTGCCTTTTATTTTTAGGGGCAAGTATTCACCTTCGCTAAAAAGCGCTTCATTTTCTTTCCGAAGGTTTAATAGCAAGCTTGTAAGGCGAAGTTTGATATTGGGCTCGTAGCGATTGTGCCAGGCATCTTCAAACAATTTTTCGGGTGCGCATTCATCATTTTGTATTGCCTCAAGCGATTGATAATTTACCGGCTGCCGGTTGTCAGGGTCCACCAACGTCAGGTCCCACAATTCGGTGCCCTGATAAATATCCGGAACGCCCGGGCAGGTGCATTTTAAAATCAGTTGGCAAAGCGAATTAATGATGCCGAAGTCAATGATTCTGGTCTGCATTTCATTAAACAGACGGAGAAATTTATGTTGAGGCTTCAGTATTTCGTGGAGAAAATTTTTGGTGGCAGATTCATATGCTTCATTGGGCGTAGCCCATCCGGAATGGCGCTTTGCTTCGCGTAAAAACTTTTCAATGTAAGCATCCAGTCTTTCCTGTAAGTGGGTTTTATCACCATGAGGCATCGGATAAAAACCATGCAGCGTTTGGTACAAAAAGTATTCATCGTTGGCATCCGGCATATGGTTGGTTTTAAAACTTGCATTCACCTGCATCGCGTCTTTTACGTACTGAAACCACAGCTCCGGAATGTCTGTTATCACGTTCAGTCTTGCGCGCACATCTTCTCCTCTTTTTGTATCGTGCGTGGAAGTAGTGTTGATGGAATGCTGTCCGTTTTTCTCCCGCTCCAGCATGGCTTTATGAAAGTCTTTAGGTGCCATTCCAAATGCTTCCGGTGCGTCTCCCACATCATTATGTCCAATGAAGCGGGCATAGGTGTACATCAGCGTGTCTTCTACGCCTTTAGCCATCAGCGGTCCGCTAAACTGCATTAGTCTCTTGTAAAAACGTGCTGCTTTTTCAGCGGAATTTTTGGGGCTATCTTTTTGTTTTTTGAGTAAAATGTTTTCCAGCAAATCCACTGCCGACGGGCTTGCGGCACCGGCTTCACGAATGCGGTTAAAAATTTCCCGGATGTGCTTTTGCTCTGTTTCTGCCAGCGGAATTTGCGTGCCGTAATACCGGTAAACAGGACAATAAATGAGGAAGGCGCCAAGCGCTTTTTTTACAAAAGACGCTTCCATTTCTTTGGCTTCGGGTGCAATAGAGAGGAGCAGTTTGTAAAGATTATTCAGTTCCCCGCCCATGTTTTCATACAGGATGAACGCCTTCTTGTGAAGTATCTGTTGCTCTATAGAAATGCTTTTATCTTGCAATTTTTTGTAGAAACTATTGAAGTCTTTTTTGTGTTTTCGGTGCGTGAAAAGATTGTTGGAAAGCGCCAGAAAATCGTATCCGGTGCTGCCCTGTGTTTCCCAGTTTTCGGGAAGCGTTTCTGATGTTTGCAGGATTTTTTCAACAACGGTGTAAACCGGTTTTCCGGTGAGTGTTTGCAGTCGTTCCAGATATTCAGCAGGGGCATAAAGTCCATCAATATGGTCGATGCGCAAACCCTGAAAAATATCCTCTTTAAGTAGCGTTTTTATGTATTGATGATACGCGTCAAACACTTTCTGGTGTTGCATGTTGAGGCATATCAAACCATTGATTGTAAAGAAGCGGCGGTAGTTGATTTTGTGGTCGGTTTCCTGCCAATGGCAAAGCTGATAATGCTGCATCGTGGCTATTTCTTCCACAAAAATTTTGTCGAGATTCATCTCGTCCAACTTCAATTCAACCGTTGAATCAGCCGCTTTGCAATAGTTGAAAATAAATTTCCCTGACGCTTCATTAAGCGGATAAAGCGCATCAAAATATTGCAGCACCACTTCATTATCTACTAAAGAAAGTTTCAGATTGCCTACCTCTATTTCATCTTTTAAAGACGCTCCCAAAAAGGGTGTCATCAGCCTACCGTCATAAACGTCACTGTTCCAGTCTACATCAAAAAAAGAAGCGAATTCCGATTGTTTTCCTTTTCGCAGCACGTCGTTCATCCAGGGATTGCGCGGGTCGAAAGCCATGTGGTTGGGCACAATATCCTGTAGCCATGCCATGCCATTTTCTTTTAGCATCGTAGCGCATTTCCGCAGGGTTTCCTCTGTGCCTATTTCGGGATTTATGCGCAGCGGGTTCAGCACATCATAGCCATGTGTGCTGCCCGGTACTGCTTCAAAAATGGGGGAGGCATATACCGTATCAACACCAAGGCGATGCAAGTATGGAATGATAGAAAGCATGTTCTCCAGCGTAAAGTTTTTGTGAAACTGAAGCCGGTATGTGCTGTTAGGAATGCGCATAAAAAAATCAGGAGTTTATGAAGGCAATTAAAGATTGAGGAGGCACCTTGACGCGTTCATTGCCGGCAAGAATATTGGCTTCGGCAGCGTTACCATTCCATTCAGAAGAAGCACTGTCAAGCAACATTTTCCAGTCAAAATTTTCTTCGGGCAAGGAAACGGTTTGCGGCTTTTCTGAAAAATTGAAAAAGCAACAAAAATGCGAGGACTCATGCCGGCGCTGTAGTATTAAAACCTGCTCATCAGCCAATAGCGACACCTTTACGTTTTTTCTTTCAAGGTGGGCTAAAGCGAGAATTTCTTTGCGCAATTTTATCAATGTCTGATAGTACCGAAAGAGCGTCTGGTGGCGGGTTTCGTTTAAAAGATTCCATTGCAGTTTTGATCTTTCAAAAGTTTCTTCAGCCTGCGGGTCGGGCGCTTCGCCCAATGCATGGAAAGCTTCAAATTCTGCCTTCCTGCCTTCGCGAACAGCTTCTACTAATTGCGGGTCGGTATGGCTTACGAAATACAGAAACGGATTGGTTTCCCCATACTCTTCACCCATAAAAAGCAAGGGCATAAACGGGCTGAAAAGCACTACGCCGGCAAGTAATTTCTGCATTTCAAAATTCAGCAGCGTGCTTGTTCTTTCGCCCAGCATTCTATTGCCAACCTGATCATGATTTTGGGAAAACACGATGAATTGCTCGCCCGCATTTTCTGTTTCTGTGCCAAAATATTTGTGGCGGTGCTCTGAAAACTGACCATCAAAAACATAAGCATCCCTGAAAGATTTTGCAAGGTCAGGCAAGCCATTAAAATCAGCATAATAGCCTTCTCTTTTTTGTCCTGAAGCAACGCGAAGCGCGTGATGAAACTCATCCATCCACTGTGCATCCATTCCATAACCACCATCTTTTTCGACAGGATTGATGAAGCGCGTATCATTTAAATCGCACTCCACAATGAGGTGATGTTTGCGACCGGTTTCATGCATCAGTTTATCTACGTGCAGACGAATGTCTTTCAGTAAATGCACCGGACTAAAATCCTTTATGGCATGAACGGCATCCATGCGCAAAGCATCCACATGAAAATCGCGAAAGCACATCAGCACATTCTCAATCACAAAGTTCCTCACGCCATCACACCAGGCATCATCATAATTCACCGCCTGCCCCCATGGTGTACCATATTTATCGGTGAAGTAAGGTCCGTAAGCGCCGAGGTAATTCCCTTCCGGGCCCAGATGATTATACACTACATCCAGAATTACGGAAAGCCCTTTTTGATGAGCAGTATCTATTAAATGCTGCAATGCTTTTGCACCGCCATAAGTGGACTGAACGGCGAAAGGAAACACACCATCATAGCCCCAGTTGCGGCTTCCGGGAAATTGCGCCACCGGCATTATTTCGATCGCAGTGATGCCCAGAGAAACCAAATAATCGAGCTTGCTTTCTATGCCTTCAAAATTGCCTGATGGAGTAAAAGTTCCAGTATGGATTTCATAAATAATGTAGTCGTTAAGCGGATGGTTTTTCCAGTTTTTATCTGTCCATTCAAACCCGGTTGCATCAAAAACTTCTGATGATTTATGCACACCATCAGGTTGCGATAAGGATGCGGGGTCGGGCAACGGGTCACCACCATTTTTGCTGAACTGATACCGGACGCCCGGGTGTAATTTTTCAGAATTTACCCGCCAGTAGCCATGCATTTCCTGCGCCATCGGGATAACGCTTCCGTCATTCAAAAGCAAATCCATTCTTGCTGCATCAGGGCTCCAGACACGAGCGGTGCCTTTTTCATTTTCCGAAAAAAAAACGCCGATGTTTCTATGTTTTGTATCCGTTGTATTCATGTTGTTGGTTTATCCCGGAATGCCTTCTAACACCATTATGGAGCGGCTTTTAACGTTTAGCTTTCCGCCTGCTTCCAGGTTTTCTCCCTCGCCCACTAGGTCAGTGGCGGTATCAATTACCACCTTCCATTTGTTGCTGTATTTGGCAGGCGGAAGTGTGTATTCTATAAACTGATAGTGCGCATTGAAAATGATGTAAAAATTATCGTCCACCAGTTGCTCGCCATTATCTCCTAGTTGATGAATGCCATGCCCGTTCAGATAAACGGCTATTGATTTTGCGAAGTAATCATTCCAGTGGTCTTCGGTCATTTCGTTTCCCTTCGGGTCGAACCAGGCAATATCTTCCGCCCTTGCACCTTTTATTGGAATGCCCTGAAACCAGCGCCTGCGCGTGAACACAGGATGTGATTGCCTGAACTGAATAAGCTTTCTTGTAAACTCCAGCAGGCTTTTATCTGCCTCTTCCCAGTGAAGCCAGGAGATTTCATTATCCTGACAATAGGCATTGTTATTCCCTTTTTGAGTGCGCCCGAATTCATCCCCCGCCACCAGCATTGGCACACCTTGCGAAAGGAAGAGCGTTGTAAGGAAATTGCGTTTTTGTTTACCACGCAGCTTGTTCACTTTTTCATTGTCGGTGGGGCCTTCAATACTGCAATTCCAGGAGCGATTGTGGCTTTCGCCGTCCATATTGTTTTCGCCGTTTTCGAGGTTGTGTTTGTCATTGTAACTCACCAAATCATTGAGCGTGAAACCATCGTGTGCTGTTACGAAATTGATGCTTGCAGAAGGTGTCCGGAAATCCCCTTTATACAAATCGGAACTGCCCGTAAAGCGCTCTGCAAACTCGCCCAGCATGCTTTCCTCCCCACGCCAGTAATCGCGAATGCAATCGCGGTATTTTCCGTTCCATTCACTCCAGCCATGTGGGAAGCCGCCCACGTGGTAGCCGCCTTCGCCTACATCCCAGGGTTCGGCAATAAGCTTCACTTGTGAGATAACGGGATCCTGATAAATAATGTCGAAGAAAGCGCTCAGCTTATCCACTTCATGGAGTTCGCGGGCGAGGGCAGATGCAAGGTCGAAACGAAAACCATCAACGTGCATTTCAATAATCCAATACCGCAGGCTATCCATGATGAGGCGCAGCACGTTTGGCAGGTAAGAATTGAGCGTATTTCCGGTGCCGGTGTAATCCATGTAATAGCGCTTATCATCCGTGAGGCGATAATAGGTAGCATTGTCGATGCCACGGAAAGAAACGGTGGGGCCCATTTGGTTGCCTTCGCCGGTGTGGTTATAAACAACGTCTAGAATTACTTCCATTCCTGCGTTGTGTAGTTCCTTCACCATTTGCTTAAACTCGTTCACTTGCTCGCCCATTACGCCACTGCTTGAATAGCGGGCATCGGGCGCAAAAAAGCCGATAGTATTGTAGCCCCAATAGTTCGTGAGGTCTTGCTCTTTAAGGTGCCTGTCGGTAATGAAATGATGAACGGGCATTAGCTCAACGGCAGTAACGCCAAGGCTTTTCAGGTATTTAATAGATGCAGGATGCGCAATCGCGGCATAGCTTCCGCGTATCTCTTCAGGAATTTCAGGATGCATTTTCGTGAAGCCCTTCACGTGGAGTTCGTAAATGATCGACTTGTTAAGCGGCGTGTTAGGGCGGTGTTCATTTTCCCAGTTAAATGCAGGGTCAATCACCACGCATTTTGGAACAAAGGGTGCGCTGTCCACCTCGTTGAAACTTAAATCTTCCTGTTCATCGCCAAGGTTATAACCAAACAGCGAATCGTGCCATTCAATGGTTCCGGCAACGGCTTTGGCATTCGGGTCGATGAGGAGTTTATGAGGGTTAAAGCGGTGACCGTTTTCCGGTTCGTAAGGACCGTGCATTCTGAAGCCATAGAGTTGTCCTGCTTTTACGCCCTGAATCAGGATATGCCACACATCGCCTGTGCGTTCGGTAATTCTTGTTCTGAAAGTTTCTCTATCGGGGTAGTGTTCATCAAAAAAACAAAGGTCAACTGCGGTGGCGTTTTCGGCATAGACGGCGAAGTTGGTTCCATTGTCGATAAGGGTAGCGCCTAATGGAAAGGAGGTACCGGGTAAGATGTTTCTCTGCATCGTTTTCTAAAAAAGTGTGTGGTCGTGGAAAGGAATGTACGTTGGAAAAAGTATGCCATCCCTCACGAAAAAAATACTTAGTTCTTAATTTATTGCTCCAGGTACGGAATAATGCTGAAAATACAATCGGCTGGAACGAATTTTTTAAGTCATTTCTCATCATCAAAGTCATGAGCTCCCAGCCTTACACATACAAACAGGCATCCCTCGCCGCCGGTTCCTTTCAGTACTTGAAAGGGAAGCCGTATGATAAGGCTTTTTCTGACACCACACCCATTTTAGACGTCGTGATTGCGCCATTTTCAGAAACCGGACAATGGGAATTTATGGAGCGGTATGAGCGCACGGGCAATGCCGATATTTCCAACCAGAATTTGCAGGAAGGTTACGACGTGATTGTGATTGCCCGATACCTGCACGACGCTGAAATTTACCTGTGGATGGACGTGGCAACATTTGTTCAGAACAACGCTACCCTGCCTGCAAAACGCGCGGCTGAAAAGAAACAGGAAGTGCGCAGGTTCTCTAAAGAAATAGCGGCTTAAAGAAGTCGGCAAATATTCCTTTTGGTTTTTTAGTTTTAAACCCTATTTTTGCGCTCCCCAATCAGAAAGTGGGTTTGTGTTTTTTTTATTGAAGATGCAATGGCTTTCTTAGCGGTGCGGTAGCTCAGTTGGTAGAGCAAAGGACTGAAAATCCTTGTGTCGGGGGTTCAATTCCCTCCCGCACCACCGGTAGAAAACAGGCAGTTAGGACTAAGGCTCTTAACTGCCTTTTTGTTTACTATAACTTTGCTACAATATTTTTTTAAATCATGGAGATAGCCCCAACTGATAATTTTTTTATCAAAAGGTGGAGCACCTTAAAGCTTGTAGAAAATCTGCTTTGTGGATGGAATGAGATTACGGATAATTGCTGATAGCCTAGCTTTGCCTCCACTCCTTTGAAGAAATAGTTTACGGTTTATGCAGACATCCGCTATTTCTTTTCAACCTGTTTTTAATAGGATGGTTTGAATTACTAAGTGATTTATGGAGACAATGTGTTTGTAACCCAGTATTCAAACTTTTGCATGAAAACTATATGCTCTACAACGGCGAAGAAGGTTACGGCAGAGGGAGTGCCGGAGAATATTTGCTGCGCACACTGATAGATATGGGCGACACTACAAAATTGAGTTGGTATTTTGATACTTATCGAACCGACGGTGCGGCATTGCTGCATACCGTGAGCGATACACAAAGCCGACTTTCGACATTATATGCTGTAGACCCCGCTTCGTTCCTCACCGCCCTTTGTCAGGATGCATCCGGCGACGTAGTTTTGTCGAAAGCTTTAGAGAACACAGAAGGACTAAGCCCTTATACATTACTAGCAAACTTAAAATTTACAAACAGCGGTCAAACAGGGTATCAGGATTTTATTTTGTCTGAAATCATCGACTATAATAAATTTTATCTTGCAGAACATCATATGTACGGTTCCTCCCGGCTTGGCATCCGTGCATATTATCCAAGCCAGTATGCTTTTGAAATAGATGCCAGTAAAACCCTTGCCGAAAACGAAGCATTGCTTGCCTCAAGCCAGTTTTCTTACCGCCGCCCCTGGTATTCTCATTCTTACAACAGCCTTATTAGCGCAACCGCGCTGGAGCCATGGGGGCAAGGCTCAACCATGAGCCTTTTCAGCGAACGCACCATTGGTATGAAACGCTATGAGCTTACCAACCATCTGGGCAACGTAATGGCAGTGGTGAGCGACAAAGTAGAAGACGTGACAGCCGACCCAACTGTTACCACCTTGCCCGCCTTAGGCAAGAAAAACCCGGTGCCCTTAGCGCTGTATGATTATTATCCCTTCGGGATGCTGATGCCGCAACGCTATTGGGAAGACCCGAACACGCCTTGCATATTTGTGACCCGCACGGTGTGGACAAAAGTGCTGGTGCCGGTTAAAAATATTTACTTCATCGATGCTATTGACGAAACCAAATTCACCGCACTGGAAGGCAGCACCCTTGAAACCTCCCCCAAAGATGGCGACATACCCGGCTCCATGCGCGTAAGCAAAACGGGTGCAGGCACCCAGGCAGCGGCAGAATCAGAACTAAGCGGCAGCCTAATGGGCGGCAAAGAAGTGGTGGTGCAGGCAAGGCTAAGCAACAATACCGGCACAGAAGGAGCCGTGCGTGCAGATTTGGTTTTTATACCGCAGGGAAGCACAGACGAGATAGTGTTGCAAACTGCTGAAGTGCGGTTTGAGGAAGACATACGGATGGGTGCTATCATGCCGGGCACTGGTAATTTGCGGGTAGTGTTCCGTACCACGGGCTGGCTTGATAATCCTCAATTCAGGATTAGATTTTTGGAATACTATACGATAGATGAAGTGAGCCATAATGAAGTGGTGAAAGAATGCAGCGTGGATGCGAATGGGCTGACGGGGAGCGATTATAGGTTTGGGTTTAATGGGCAGATGAAGGTGAATGAGATTGCGGGAGCGGGGAATTGGACTACTGCGCAATTTTGGGAATACAATACACGAACAGGTATACGGGCTAATCCAGACCCTGTAAAAAGTCCATTTGAAAGCCCTTACGCCACAAATCATGGCAACCCGATTAAGTTTAGCGACCCTGACGGCGACACGCCCGGCGATGACCCCAAAGGCTCTGTGAGCGTGGGTTTGACAGTAGGCAGCAGCAATGCAAGTATCAACTTTAATGCTTCCGTTACGCAGGGTGTGGGTAATTGGGAAGCCTCTGCGGGCGTGGGTGTAAGAGGTGTTGCATCTTTTTATAATACGGGCAAAAGCGGGGTAGAGCTTAGAGGCTCTGTGATGGGCGGCTTTAATGATGGACATACGAGCGCACAATTAGGTACAAATATTTGGGGCGGCTTCGGCGGCATGAAAGATTTTAAGCAACGAACCGGGATTATGTCGTTTAAAAGCGGCGATTTTTCAGCCTCTTATGAGAATGACGGTACGCCGTTTAATATGGGGTCTAGCCGCGGCGGTGCGCCGTGGTTAGGCGATGGTCACGACAGCTACCGCACCGCCGCCGTTAGGTTGGGTTACAAAGACTTTTCGGCAGGCTTCAACTTGTTTACCGGATTTAGAAGTAATTACAAGGATGATGATAAGCAAGTCGCATGTACCGGAAACTTTGGCGAAAGAATGCCGCGCGGTTTAGTAGCTGAAGAAGGTCCGCGCTACCGCATGGGCATTGCATATATGGGATACGGTCAAACGCAAATCGGGCTGAGCAACGATAGATATATACGGCACCCGATACAGGACATTTTTGCGCATAGCGTAGCATCTAAGCAGCCGGGGTTTGAGAGCCTCAGCAATAATTCTACGTTTTTTTGGCAGCACAGCACAGGTAAACCCGGCATTAGATTTAGCCTGTATGGAAATCAATAAATATCAAAAGTCGGCGACAGTATGCGTTTTGGGGATAGTTGTTTGCTTCTTTTCTTGCAGCCTAAAAACCTACAAGTTGTTAGACGGCAGAACACGAGTTCCTGTCGATACGTCCATATTCACGAAGCGGATGAAGTTTGAGCCTTCATTACTACGCATAATTGACACCGGCATTATCTATGAGGAATTAAATAGAAGGTATGGCGAATTGAGCCGACTAAACAATCAGTTAGAGAATTTAGTCTATGGAACTTACAGATTTTACGGTGATGGGCGGGTAAGTGAATTTGCAATTACTAAGCAAGAACCTTTCACGCCTTTGCAGTTTGATCCCCGCTACAATGGGCATCAGGGTGTTTACTATTTAGAGAAAGGAAAAATCAGGATGCAGCTATGCGCACAAGTTGACCAACGTGGCGGGTTTGGCTTGCTCTACTCTACTTTAAGAATATCAGGGGATACCCTTTTTGAAAAGCGGGACGATTTATCCTATGAAGAAATCTACATAAAACGTAGTCTGCCCGATAGTTTTTTTGTTTTTCAGCCATACTGGTAAGCATCGAAATTTTACTTTTTTCTGCTCCCGCAAATGGCGGGAGTTTTGCTTGCGCCCCGTTTTTGTTGATGCCGCCGCTCTTCAGTTTCCCCACTGGCGCGAGAGTTAGCGTAGCGCTCTCGTGTCTGCCCACCGTTCAGTCTTAGACTGAAAAATTATCACCCTCATCACCCACTAGCGCGAAAGTTAGCGCAGCGCTCTCGTGTCTGCCCACCGTTCAGTCTTAGACTGAAAAATTATCACCCCCATCACCACTCCGTTGCCAAAGCGTTTATATTTGCAACCACTTTACACAATGTCTTCAAAGTTTAAAGCGCATTTTAACCACATCCCACACTTCATTACCTGCACCGTCATCCATTGGATTGACGCACTGAGCAGGCCTGAATATAAAGAAATAATTTTAGACAGCCTGCGATATTGCATTGCTGAAAAAGGACTACTTGTTCATGCATGGGTCATAATGCCCAATCATCTGCACCTTATTGTTTCAACTGTTGAAAATGCTACCATCTCTGGCATCGTGCGCGATTTTAAAAAGTTTACAAGTCGGAAAATAATTGAAGCTATAAAAAATAATGAGCAGGAAAGCAGACGTATTTGGCTGATGCGGGCATTTGAAAAGGCGGGTAAACAGAATGGCAGCAACTTCACTTACCAGTTCTGGCAACAGGATTTTCATCCGATTGAGTTAAATACGCACGAAAAATGGATACAGAGGCTGAATTATCTGCATGAAAACCCAGTGCGTGCCGGGATCGTGTGGCGGGAAGAGGATTATAAATACAGCAGTGCAACAGATTATTTTACGGAGAAACTGGGGTTGCTGCCGGTGAATAAGTTTTAATTGATAGTATTAATGTTTGTGGTTAGGCAGTCAGAGACTGCTAATGGGGTATGACACGAGAGCGCTGCGCTAACTCTCGCGCCAGTAGGAATATTCCCACTGGCTCCGCAGTAAATAGTTTAATCACTGTTACAGAATATGCAAAAGAGGAACAAGCCAACAAGGAATAGTCATGAATGTTTTTGCGATTGTATTTGGGCGAATAGTAGGCAGAATAATAGGACTTCATACACGTTATTTTTTCTTCCGATTAATAGGCAAAGAAATATCGTATGATGATTTAAAAACGCCTGTCATCAATAAGGATAATGATTATGATGGGAAGGGGCTACAACAAGACATGTACAATGTGTTAGTTGGGTCGTTAGTATTTCTTATCATTGTTACGATATTGTTTTTTAGTGGTGCATAGGGCGCATGTTCCCATTTTGTAACACTCTAATACAGAAAGCATACAATGTTATCTGTAGAGATTACCACCATTTGCAAAGTCCATTTCTCAGAGCATACATTCCCAATCCCCGTTAGGCGTAGGCTGCGCCTACGTCGTGCATTTTATCTCGAATTTCTAAGTTGGTCGTTAACTAACAGACCTATCCAAACTTCATCCCAGCCTTTCCAAATTCAACCCAGACGTTTACAAACTTCACCCTACTTGTTACAAACTCAGTCCTCCTTGTTACAAGCATAATCCCGCTCTTTACAATATTATTTCCACCGTTTCCAAACCCTACCCAGACGTTTACAAATCGTATCCGGATGTTTACAAGCTTTACCCAAGGTTTACAAGCATCACCCCGACGTTTACAAACCATCCAGACGCTTACAAGTTACCAGGAACTTCTCTCCCTGGCGTCCGCTGAAAACAGAAAGTGGCCTCGCCAGGAATCGAACCTGGATCTGGAGCTTCGGAAACTCTTATACTATCCATTGTACTACGAGGCCAATATTTTAAAAGAACTGCAATAAAAAAGGCAACCATTGCAGTTGCCTTTTTTCGGGTAGCACGTACGGGAATCGAACCCGTGATTCCTCCGTGAAAGGGAGGCGTCTTAACCCCTTGACCAACGCGCCATTTTTCCGGTTTGGGTGTGCAAAGATAAACGCTTCCTTTTGCTGACCAAATTTTTTCGCGGAAGTTTTTTTTAAGCTTCCACCATCGCTTCCACTATCGGTAAAAAAGTTTCCGCTTTTAAGGATGCCCCGCCTATCAATCCACCATCCACATCCGGCTGCGAAAAAAGTTCTTTGGCATTTGCCGCATTGCAACTTCCGCCGTAAATTATAGTAAGTTCATTTGCGGCTTCGGTGCCAAATTTCGTTTGAACTACCGAGCGAATGTGTGCGTGCATTTCCTGCGCCTGTGCAGATGTAGCCGTGCGTCCTGTGCCTATTGCCCAAATGGGTTCGTAAGCAATGGAAACATTTTTAAGTGCCCCGGCATCCAGACTGAAAATCACTTCCTCAATTTGCTTTTGCACGTAGGCATTTTCTCTTTCTGCTTCTCTGATTTCCAACGGTTCGCCGCAACAAAAAATCACTTTCAGGTTTTGCTCCAGTGCCTGGTTTATTTTTTTAGATAGCATGGCGCTGTCTTCATTAAAATATTGCCTGCGCTCAGAGTGCCCGAGGATAACAAATTGAACTCCCGCACTTTGCAACATTGCAGCCGAAGTTTCCCCCGTAAAAGCGCCCTGTTTTTCATTGCTGCAATTCTGCGCACCGGCAAAAATGTTTTCCTTGTCCTGCAATCCATTCACTGTTTCGGAGAGCCATAAAAAAGGTGGCGCAATCACCACTATTTTATCTGCTGAAAGTTTCGGCAAGCCTTTCATTATTTCCTGAACAAGCATTTTTCCTTCTTCGCGGTTCATGTTCATTTTCCAATTGGCAGCTACTATTTTTTTACGCATTTTTTTGATGGTTTTTTTTATTTTTTTTGGATGAAATAGCTTTTGTCTTTTTACTTGATACTTGCTACTTGATACTTACTACTTGATACTTCAACTAATGATTCGCAAACAAATCCCTTTGCGCAGCGGATTGTTCAAAAAGATGCGCGTACATCGCATTTTCTGCGTCCGATAGTTTTTTACCGCGCCGCTCCATCATCCTGTTTGCCGCATCCAGCGCGCGTTGCAGCCTGAAAGTAGTCATCCCGTCGGGCCCTCCCCATGCAAAGGATGGAATAAACTTTTCAGGAAAACCGGAGCCGAAAATGTTGGCTGAAACGCCCACTACAGTACCGGTATTGAACATCGTGTTGATACCGCATTTGGAATGGTCGCCCATCAGCAAGCCGCAAAATTGCAAACCCGTCTGCACTGATTTATTTTGATGCTCATCCCAGATTTTTATGTAGTCGTAATTGTTTTTAAGGTTGCTGCAATTGGTGTCGGCGCCCAAGTTGCACCATTCGCCAATCACGGCGTTGCCAAGGTAGCCATCATGACCTTTGTTACTGTTTGAAAAAAACACCACATTGCTTATTTCTCCCCCCACTTTGCAACCTGCTCCAAGCGTTGTGGCACCATAAATTTTTGCCCCCATTTTCACCACGCTGTGTTCACCCAAGGCAATAGGACCCCGCAACATGGCACCTTCCAGAATTTCCGCATCTTTCCCTAAATAAACAGGACCGGTTTCCGCATTAATAATGCAGCCTGCGCCGATTTTTGCACCTGCTTCGAGGAAGATATTTTCAGGAGCGGTAACGTGGATATTTGATGGAATTACCAGGCTGTTTCTTCCTTCGGTCAGCAGTTTAAAATCATTGCGAATGGCAGCATCGTTGAGCATAAAAATATCCCAGACATTGCGGAGTGCTTTTACTTTTTCAGAATAAGAAACCGTTTTAAAATTCTTAGTTTTTGTGGCTAAGTTTTCAAACGAAATATCCGTTTGCGAGCTGCGGAAAGCAATCAGTAAATCATCACTTACAAGGCACTCTTCTGCATTTAATTTTTTGATGGTGTCGATTAGATTTTGGGTAGCAAAAACGCTTCCGTTAATCCACAAATTTTCGGCTTCGCATTGCAAAGGAAAAACGGGCTGCAGGTATTTGATGGTGCTTGTAGAGGACGTGTTTTTTAATAACTTTTCCCACCGCTCGCGCATGGTTAAGATGCCACATCGGATGTCTGCAATCGGGCGTGTGTGCGTGAAGGGAAGTAGGCGGAAACGGGAGGCATCATCAAAAAGAATGCAGTTCATATCAGGATTTGGATTCGTTGGATTTTGGATTGACAGGATTAAAGTTGGTCGGTGAAAACACCAGGCAAAGGAAAAAGAAAAATCCCGCGCAAAAGTCGGGATTTAAAATGTGGGATGCAAACCTTGAAATATTGGCGGAAGCATTCGCCAAAAGAAAAAAATGGTCGGTGCGCTGCACCGACCAAAGGGGAAAAATTATTGCTTCTTTTCGTAGCGTTTTCTGAACTTTTCAATACGCCCTGCGGTGTCAATAAACATTGATTTTCCGGTGTAAAAAGGATGGGAAGTGTTGGAAATCTCCACCTTCACAACGGGGTATTCATTGCCATCTTCCCACATCATGGTCTCGCCGGATGATGCAGTGGAGCGGGTTAAAAAAGTCTGCTCGTTGGACATGTCTTTGAACACTACCGTTCTGTAACCTTTAGGATGAATGTCTTTTCTCATTTTTGGATTGTTTAGCGCATGGATTTTGCCATGCCGGATTATTTTTTGAGGGCGCAATTTACATAAAATGCGTAGAGCGGCAAAATGAAATTTGAATGCGATTTACTTTTTCACCATTTTTTCCAGGTCGGCAACGGCGTTTTCGGCAAACTGATATTTAGCTAAAATTTTACCATCCGGACCTACCAAAAATGCTTGTGGCACAAACTGAACACCATAGACAGCGGCGGGTTCCGCATTCCATCCGCCAAGGTCGCTCATGTGGTATTCCCACTCCAGTTTATCATCAGCAACCGCTTTTTCCCATGCTGCTTTGTTCTGGTCGAGCGATACGCTTACGATGGTGAAACCGTTTTTGGCGTTTTTGAATTTCCGGTCTTTATAATCGTTGTAAATCTTTACCAGACGCGGGTTTGCCTGCCGGCAGGGGCGGCACCAACTTGCCCAAAAATCAAGCAGCACAATGCGGTCTTTAGCAATTTTAGAGAGCTGTATGTTTTCGCCTTTAAGGTTGGGAAAAGTAAGTTCCGGCACTTGCTGACCTACAGTTATAGTGTTATTTGCAGGAACTTGAGCATCGGCAATGGAGGCGCTTAAGCTTAGTGCAACGCCGACTATAATTTGTTTGAACATTTATTTTGTGGTATTTTTTTTTGGAAGTCTAAAACTATGCTTGAAATGGTTAGAGAAATGATAAGGGTAAAAAAGAAGTTTCCTTTTTAATTGACAGAATGGTTTGCCTCCACGTTCATTTTAATTTCCATCCCATCCCAGGCAAGCGCTATTCCATTTGGTAAGGAGGCGTTCACTTTTTCGTACATTCCAAGCTGATGACTGATGTGTGTGAAGTACGTTTTTTCTGCGCCAATTTTCTGCGCCAGTTCAATAGCTTCAGCCAAAGTGAAATGGGAAATATGGTGTTGGTGCCGCAATGCATTGAGCACCAAAATGCGTGTTCCTTTTATCTTTTCAAGCTCTTGCGGCGGAATAAAATTGGCATCGGTGACGTACGTAAAATCTCCAATTCTGAAACCTAACACTTCCATTTTGTGGTGCATTACGCAGATGGGAATTATTTCCAGATTTTTAATGAAAAATGATTGGTCAGGATTAATGGAATGCAGCGCCAATTGCGGAATTCCGGGATAATTTCGATTTTCAAAAACGTAAGAAAATTCTCTTCGCAAAACATCGAGTGTAGCTTCCGTTGCATACACATCCATTGCCTTTTGCTGAAAATAATTGTAAGCCCTGACGTCATCTAATCCGGCAGTATGGTCTTTATGTCCGTGGGTAAAAAGAACTGCGTCCAGATGGTCCACTTTTGCACGCAGCATTTGATAACGAAAGTCAGGACCGGTATCAATTACGAGGCTTAAATTTTCTGTTTGAATCCACACAGAACTGCGGAGCCTTTTATCTTTCGGATTTTGAGAAAGGCATACTTCGCATTTGCAACCGATAAGCGGAATGCCCTGCGAAGTGCCCGTGCCGGTGAAGGTTATTTTCACGGCTTAAATATCCATTTTGATTTGAGAAGAAGGAGGTTTGCTGTTCTCTTTTTCAGGCAGCTCGGGCTTCATTAATAGCTGGTACCATTTCATCATTTCTACACTTAATTCTGTTTCATTAAAAGCGATGGATGGCAATATTTCAATCAGGGCATTGATGCGTCCTTCTGCATTTAAAAAACGATTTACCACAACGATGCGTCTGTCTTCAAGAATGCAGTATCCAGAATTGAAATTACCCCGCTCGTAGCGCACGATGTAGCGCATCTCATCATAGAGTTGTTCCATTTTTTTGAGGGTGGCGGGCGTATATTTGAAGCTCATTTGCAAGCAAAAATTCGATGGCTAAAAGTAGCGTTTTCGCTGTATTTCTTTTCCTTTCCAGTTTTGTCGCGAAAGCGCAGAATCCTTCCACCTATTATGTAGAAGACCCGCGCACTTTTACAGCCGGATTAGTGGTGGGTGCAAATTTTGCGCAGGTGGATGGCGATGCGTATGCGGGATATCACAAAGTGGGACTGAATGCGGGCGGCATTGTGTACGTAAGAATTGCAGATAATCTGGCTGCCAGCATGGAAATACTTTTCTCGCAAAAAGGCGCTAAAGCAAATGGTCCGCAAGTGTCAGGCGCCGCTACTTTAATTACGGATATGCGGATTGATTTAAACTACGCAGAAGTGCCGTTGATGCTCAATTTGTTCGATAAACGCAGAAGTCATTTTGGGGCAGGATTTTCATACTCGCGGCTCATTTCCGCCAAAGAAGTTATTGAAACCACGCCATTGGATCCCAACCTTGCCAACATTGAACAATATGCATTTAAGAAGAGTGATTACAATTTTCTTTTAGGGGGAAATCTGCACCTGTGGAAGGGTTTGTTTCTGAATGCACGTTTCCAGTATTCGCTAATTCCGGTACGCACAAATATTCCTCCGGGCTATGGCAGAAGAAACGAGCAATACAACAACATGTGGACGGTGCGGCTGATGTACCTTTTCTAATTGTTCGCGCGTTTTGGAAAATATATTCCGGTGCGAAGTCCATGCTGCTTTCTAGCTTAAAAATTATTCTCCGCCGCCGCCAATTAGCTGAATAGGCGGTGGGTCTTTTTTATAGGCTTTGAGGCTTTGGTTCAGCGTGTCAAGATTGTTTGCAACTTCTCTGTAAGTGCTTTTTTCAGAAATCATTTTGTGGTTGCCGGCATCTCGTATTGTTTTGGAAATGGACGCAATATTCTGATTGATTTCTGAAAGAGATTTTACGAGATCTTTTTGGGTGAATTCTTTTGTTTTCTTTTCTGCCCCGGCTAGGGTTTGATTCAATTTTTTACTGGAAACTTCAGGGTTGACGAACAGTTTTTCAAAACGATCGACTTTCGGCTGTGCCTCTGCTACTTCATCACTATATTTTCCTGCCGTGCGGGCAAGTGTTGCAGAGTTCCTTAAAGCTTCTTCAATGTCTTTATGGGTGCGCCTTCCGAAACCTGCGGAGATGAAATAATTAAAGCTTTTCATGGTACTGTCTAAAACGTTCAGCAATACTTTTCCGGTATGCAAAAACGGCGAAACCTTACCGTTGAAACTTTCCACAAAGGTTTTATCAAGCGAGGTGTGCAATATTGTTTTATCGGGCAGCGGTGCGCCTTTTCCTTCGGTGAGTTCAATGGTTCCTTCACTGGTTAGCGGGTTATTGGTGATCATAGCTAGAGAGCCTGCACGAACGGGTATTTTTTCCCGAATAAGCAACACAACTTTTACCTGTTGGTTCTTTGTGATTTTAATGCTTTTTACATAACCCACCTTCACGCCTTTCACCAGCACTTCATTGGCAGCTTGCAAACCGCGTGCATCATCAAAATAACCGTAGAAGGTGTTGTATTTCACCTGCTTTCTGTGGGCGCTATAGAAATACCACCCTACTGCAAGGACGATAACTACTACTAAACTTATAACTCTGGATTTGGGCATGCTTTCGGAATGGAACGGTTCAAAATTAAGGGTTATAAACTCATGCCTCAATAAAATACAAAGAAGGGTGTGGCACAATGTTTTTTGATTTCCTTCTGAACTAAAACATTTTACGTCATGAGATCAATACTTTACATCGTCGCCGTGATTTTAATCATCGGTTGGCTGCTTGGATTCTTCGTTTACAATGCCGGAGGTTTAATCCACATCCTAATCGTTATAGCTGTGATTGCCCTGTTGCTCGCAGTTATCCGAAGGGCATAGCGATTCCCGGATTTAAAAGACTCTGAAAGAGTTTCAAGGTTTGCAGATAATACAATGCTGCAAGCCTTTTTTTGTGCCCAATAGTTTGCTTTCACAAATAGTTTTTACCTTCCCGCACTTTTTGAACACTAATTATTTTAAAAATGCTCCGCAAACTTTTATTTCTTTCCTTGTTCCCCACCCTGCTTTTTAGCTGCGATAAAACAGATGATGTGAACACAGGACTCAGCATTCCTACGTGTGAAGATTCCACTAACGACGGGCGTTTCGAAGCTTTCAACGCTCCCGAAACTTCCCACTTTCTCAATTTTTATGACGAAGTGCCTGATGCAGAAATAGCCGGCAGCATTGATACCATTCGCCTCACAAGCCGCCGCCTAATTAATGAAGACCAGTCTTTTGAACCCGCTTTAATTTATTCCCAGCTTCGCCCGGGCATCATGTGGGCTTACCTTTCTTACGGTGATAATCAGTTTTACTCCTGGATGCGCGAATCGTTGATTGCGGCTGACTCTATGCAGATTTCCGTTTACAACGCCCGCAATCTGGCATTAACTCCGGGCTGCTACCGCCTATACTACGTTTTTTCAGACACAGGATACCATCGCGTTTTCACCAAAGGGCATTATGATATTCAGGTGCGCAAATTTTAATTTGGCAGCATTTCCTATTAAAATCCCTGTTTCTTTAAAAAAAATAGCAGTAGTTCCCAACCATTTTTATCTTGCAAAAGTCTTCTAAAAGACAAACTGCCATGCGCAGGTAAAAAAAACACCAAAATTTATTTCTTAACCACCAAACAAAAACACAAACAGACATGAAAAAACTACTATTCTGTATGCTGCTCGGTGCTGCAGCCTTTGGCGCCAAAGCTACTCACCTTATGGGTGGAGACCTTATTGTAACCAATGTAGGACCCAATCAATTTGAGGTTCGCCTGACGGAATACCGCGACACGCTCGGCATTCCATTGTACACGCAGGAAACCGTGGATATTTATTCTTACGACGCAACTACGAACGCTTATACACTCGACACTTCTCTACAGATTGCGCACAACGTAGCCTTAAGCACTTCCCTCATTCCAAGCTTTCCTTATGGCGTTGAAATTGGTGTTTATAACGACACCATTACGCTTCCTGCCGGACAATACAGAATGGTTATGTCATCCTGCTGCCGCAACGCTGCTATTATGAACATGGCTTTCCCCGGCGGTGAAAGCATGTTGCTTTACACCGACTTTACAGTGGATGCAACCGGTGGCAACAACTCACCAAACTTCTTGGCTACACCAGTGGCTTACTTCCCTGTAAATGATACGGTTGTGTTCAACCCGCTCCCTTTCGATCCGGACGGTGATTCTCTGGTTTGGAGTCTAAATATTCCATTTACTTCAGGTGTATCCGGTGCTACTGGCTTTGATACAGTTGCAGGATTTACTGCTCCCTCTGCCGACCCTGCCGGTCCTTTCACCATGAACCCCGTGAACGGAGAAATTACCTGGATCCCTAACACAGTGGGCAACTGGGTACAATCCTTCGTGATTGATGAATACCGCAACGGTGTGAAAATTGGCTCCGTTATCCGCGATTTCCAGTACGTAATCGTTCCGCCGGATTCTAACAACCTGAATTCACCCAACTTTGTGATCAGTAATCAGAGCGTGCTTTACGATGCTACCCAGAATTACAACTGGATGTGGTATTACTCCAACGAGCCACTAACTTTCACTATTGAAGGATCAGACGTGGATGCAAATGCAACACTGGAACTGAACGGATATGCTGACATTTTCCAGCTTCAAAACAACCCCGCTACGTTTACAACCAATGGCACCGCTTCTAACATTTCCGGTGTGCTGAACTGGACGCCATCTGCTACTTACAACAAAGATGTGATCCTCGTGTTCCGCTTAAAAGATGGCTGGAGAACGAAAGACTACACATTGCTTCTTAGGAGAAACCAATGGCCTTCAGGAATCAACAACGTAAACAATGGTTTGAACGACATGCGCGTATATCCAAACCCAGCTAACACTCAAATCAACGTGTCGCTTAACCTGGAGAAAGAAATGAATGGCGAGATCAGCCTTTATTCCGCCATCGGGCAAAAAGTAGCTACGTTCCAGAATGGAAAACTGGCGAAAGGCAATCATCAGATTAACCAGAACATTAACCTTGCAAGCGGTATGTATTATCTGGTGGTGAGAGATGGCAGCAAAATCATTAAATCAGTACCCGTAGCTGTGAAGTAAAAACGGCTTCTTAATTATCTTCAAAACGCCCCGGGCTGTAAAAAACTTTGGGGCGTTTTCATTTAAAAAATTTTTTAAGAACTGCCGGAGGTGACGAACGCTATACTTTCTCCACAAAAACCTAACTCCGTAAAAATAACCCTGCATTTATAAAAGCAAAAAAATTAAAAAACTGAGGGAAAACTGCGAGGTTGCGAGGATGTTTAAAGCGGATAATTACAGCATAGTGACATAAATGTCTCTGGTAATTTTTCTTTGCAAGAAAAGAATGGGTTAATGCTTTAAGAATCTTTTTGTACTTTCGAAAGCAAACAAACATTTTTTATCCCTAAAAAAACCAAAAGCATGATTAGAAAAGTACTCCCCATTTTTGCAGCCATTTTGCTTGCTGCCCCATCTTTAAAAGCGCAGACGCTGGAAGAGGTAAATCTTAGCAACGGCGGCATTTCCTTCAACACTTACTTAACGGACATTAATGACAGCGGCTTTGTGTGCGGCTATTATGATTCCACAGGCATTACCATAGCGTTCGTAATTAACGACCAAGGCACGGTACTGCGTTTCAATCCCATATCAGGCAACACTATTCATGCAGAGGCAATTAATAACAGCGGAACCGTGTTGCTGAACGATTTAAACGGTACCACTAATCTGGCGCTCACTTCCACTTACGACCCCATTACAAAACAATACGGCAACCCCAATTTTGTATCCCCCACCACCATCAATCCGGTGCCACTTGGCATTAATGATAACGGAGCGGTTTCAGGATGGGTAGCTGCAGGTACAAACAGACTGTTGTGGAAAAAAACCTCGTCTTCGGAAGTGACAGCGGCTGATAATTTGATGCCTACTTATGCGGGCGGTATCAATAACAACGGGACTGTTTGCGGGTTTACAATTAGCGGATCAGTTTACACCGCATTTACCTGGAACGGCAGTTTCAACCCTGTAGGTAACGGAGGATTGAATAAAATAAAGCCCTGGGGCATTAATGATAACAACAAGATTGTGGGTGAATACCAGACACCGGCAGGATATGTGGCTTTTGTTGGGCAGGTTACGGGTGGTTCACTAACGGCAAATTCCCTAAACAATATTTTTCACGTAGCTAATACGCTGTCCATCGCCAATGGCATTAATAATAAGGATGAAATAGTAGGTTCCTACATTCACCCCGTGAGCGGCGTGCGGATTGGTTTCATTTACAGGCCTAACACCTTGTTTTACCGATTGCAGGATTACAACTGGGTGCAGGATAGTTACAACATGGTAAACAATAGCCAAACTATGAATGGACATCCGCCTATCTGGAATACGGCTTTTTACGGAGGATTTAATTATTTTACCGGAGACCCCTATAACGTCAACGCCACTGCATTGGTTACACCTCAAGCGCTTGCAACGCACCCTAATTTAAACTCCTCCTTGAACACCTCGTATGTTGACTGGAAGAGTTTTGCAGCAGAATATGACGCGAGCAATATTGTTGGCGGCACTGCATTGCAATATGCCTCATGGAGAAGCCTGGCATTTAATAAGTGGTTGAGCCAGGAAAATGACCCAACTTTTCAGGGTGCATGTTATGGTTTTGCATTTACGAGTGCCATGAAATACGCAGGATTGGGAGGCACACTGGATAGTTGGTTTGGTACTACATCAAGCAACAATTTTTATCAGGTGCAAAACAGCAACACGGCATCCGTGCGGAGCATCATTCGTACTTACTTAAAGCAAAACGATAATAACCTTTTGGAACCATTCAGTGTTGCTCACGCAGAAGATATTTATCCCTGGCAAGGGTTGTTCAGACTGAAGAATATGTTTAGAAAGCCCACCATAGGTGCAAGAAATGCAAGACCTATCTATGTGAAATTTACAGGCGGCGGTTATCATTCTATCCTCCCTTATAAAATAACTACTCCCTCCAAACTACCGTTTGATAATGGTGGTAATTTGGACGTTGACAGGGTGTATGTGTATGATTCTAATTTCCCCGGCGATTCTACTACTTTTTTTGCAGTGAATTCCAACTTCTACTGGAATTATATCAGTGCAGTAAGCAGTTCTAAATATAACACACCCAGCAACGATAGTGTTTATCAAATCATGTTTAACGAGGCGGCAGTTTATGACATGGGACAAGTACAACATGCTGCTTTGAAAACGACTGCAGCCGGAGATGGCCCTAAATTATCTCTTTCATTGCCTGACAGTTCTTACTTTGATATTGAGGGGAACAGCGGTAACCATGCTATTTATAATGGGGGATTGTACACAAGCAGTATCCCTTTCTTGAGTTCTCAGCAGGTTAAGGAAATTCAGATTAAAGCACCCTATCAGTTCCTGATGGATACATCCAAAACCATTAAAGTGTCCACCTCTAACTATGCAACTTCAGCCATGACCTGGAACATGAGCAACACCTTCCGCTCCATGTCGTTAAGCCGCACTGCCGCACTAAACGAAACAGATAATGGCACGTGGAAGAACTACTTTATGTCGTATGGTACACATGATGCAGCAGCTAAAGAACTGAATGGCAACCTCATTGAAACCAGCCCTGATTTTACACAAGGCGTAAACATTCTAGTGCAAGGCATCACGATGAATCAAAACGATTCTATCCTTACAGAAAACCCGGCGCCCTTTGTTTATAAAATCACGAGAATTACCGGAGCAAACGATACCTACGATTTATGGATTACCGTAACCGGCACTGACAGCATCCGCGAATTCAAAGCCAATAACATTCCCCTGAATGCCAATTCATCTCACACCATTATTGCTTATTACGATGGGCCTACTGGCAAGCAAATAGCCGTAGAAGTGGACAATGGAAATGATGGAACGAAAGACGATACGCTTTTCATCACCGCAACTACCAGCGTTCCTGAACTGTTCCAGAATGCCGCTTATGTTTCCGTTTATCCATCGCCATTTACGAAGGATTTTACGGTTGAAATAAATCAGGCAGCACGTCAGGTTTATCAGGTTTCGATAATAGACATGGCAGGCAAAACCGTGTTGGAGCAACCATACCAGGCAGGAGGAAATGCGCAGAGGGTGAACATTGCCGCGTCAGGTTTGGCAGCAGGTTCGTATTTGCTTTCCATTGCCGACCAACAGGGAAGATTGATTTACCGAGATAAGCTGATTAAACAATAATCACTTCAGGTATAAATAGGCGCTCAGTTGCACCACAATGCCAACTATGTAGCCTAACCAGATATCGCCCGGCTGATGCGCACCAAGTATCATCCGGGCGGTTCCGGTTATACCCGCAATCAGGATGGCAACAAAGAACGCAGCTACCAGATTCACCGGACTTAATAACATCAACACGCAGAGAATACCGATAACGCCACCGGCAGCAGTTGTGTGCATCGAAACCTTTGTGAAAATATTTATCATGAAGATGGCAATGATGCCCCAGAAGGAACCGAGCGTCAGCACATGCGCAATCAGTGGAACGCCTTCTAGATTGGAGAACACATTATTTGCCCAGAAGTAAAAAACCATCGTGATGATGAGCGGGATAATCCTGTCTTTAGAACTCCGCATGTGGATGCTGTCAATAAAGCCCACCCCTTTCACCAGGAAGGTTGCCACGATAGGAAAAACCAGTGTGTTGATGATGATAGGCAGCATCAGTTTCCCGAAAGATGCACTGTTGATGCCGGCAAAAGAAACGGGTGACAGCCAGTAAAGAATCACCATCATCAACGTAGGCATCAGCACCGGATGAAAAATGTAACTCAGGATAGTAGCTACAATACGGACGAAGCCGGAGTATTCTTTCGTTTGGAAAGTATTGGTTGCAGTCATTTATGCATTTTCGAGGTTTGGACTTAGCCAGCGGGCAATTTCTTCAAGCGGCATTTCTTTGCGGGCAGCATAGTCTTCCAGTTGGTCGGGCTGTATTTTTCCCACGCCAAAATAAGTGCTTTGCGGATGACTGAAATACCAGCCACACACGGAAGCAGCAGGATACATTGCCAATGATTCTGTGAGCGTAATGCCTGCATTTTCTGTTGCATTCAGGAGCTCAAAAAGTTTCAGCTTTTCTGTGTGGTCAGGGCAGGCGGGATAACCCGGCGCTGGACGAATTCCCTGATAAGTTTCCTTCACCAATTCTTCGTCCTGCAAAGTTTCATCTGCTGCATAACCCCAGTATTTTCTTCTGGTTTTTTTATGAAGCAATTCCGCGAAAGCCTCTGCCAGCCTGTCTGCCAGCGCCTGCAGCATTATTTTATTGTAGTCGTCGTGCTGCTTTACAAAGTGCTCCAGGTGGGTTTCAATGCCATGAATGGAAACAGCGAAAGCACCGAGATAATCTGTAGCGTTTGGTTTGATAAAATCAGCCAGCGAAAAATTAGGTTGCCCTGCTGCTTTTTTTATTTGCTGCCGCAGATGTTGCAGATGCGCAATGGTGTTTCCGTTTTCATCTTTTAAAAGGATGGAATCAGGCGCTGTTTTTTCAGTTTCCCAAAAACCAATTACGCCATGTGCTGCAAGCCAGTTTTCATTGATGACTAAGTCCAGCATTTTATTGGCATCGTTGAAGAGTTTGGTAGCTTCTGCACCAGCATTTTCATCTTCCAGAATGGCGGGGTATTTTCCTTTCATCTCCCAGGCAATGAAAAAAGGATTCCAGTCTATCAACTCCCTAATTTCAGCAAGCGGATGATTTTTAAACGCCTTAATGCCGGTGAATGATGGTTTGGGAGGCGTGTAATTTTCCCAGTCAATAGCAACAGGATTTGCCTGTGCCTCTTTGAAAGAAAGGTATTCTTTGATGGTTTTTTTTGCCTCGAAATCCGCTCTTAGCTTTTGATAATCAGCATCAGTTTCTGCTTTAAAATTTTCAAGATGGTCAGGGTTTAAAAGCATTCCGGCGGTGGTTACGCTGCGGCTCGCATCCAGCACATACACCACACCATTGTCGTATTGAGGAGCAATTTTTACGGCAGTGTGCATCCGCGAAGTAGTTGCGCCGCCAATCAACAGCGGTTGCTTCATGCCGCGCCGTTTCATCTCTTTGGCTACGTGCACCATTTCATCCAGCGAAGGCGTAATCAATCCGCTCAATCCAATTATGTCCACGTTTTCATCCAGTGCTGTTTGCAGAATTTTATCCGCAGGCACCATCACGCCGAGGTCTATAATTTCATAACCATTGCAGGCAAGCACCACGCCCACAATGTTTTTCCCAATGTCGTGCACATCGCCTTTCACGGTGGCGAGCAGAATTTTTGCCGCACCGGCACCTTCTTCATTTTTAGTTCCTGCCGCTTCGTGTGCTATTCTTCGTTCTTCTTTTTCTGCTTCAATAAAGGGCGTCAGCACGGCTACGGATTTCTTCATTACCCGCGCACTTTTCACTACTTGCGGCAAAAACATTTTTCCGGAGCCGAACAAATCGCCCACCACGTTCATGCCGTCCATCAGCGGTCCTTCAATCACATCCAGCGGACGCGGATAATTGTTGCGCGCTTCTTCTGTATCGGTTTCTATAAAGTCGGTAATGCCATTTACGAGCGCATGTTTCAGCCGTTCTTCCACGGTTTTCTGCCGCCATGCATCGTCTTTCTTTTCGGTTTTGGCAGTGGCTTTTACGGTTTCTGAAAATGCCAGCAGGCGCTCTGTAGCATCCGGTGATTTGTTGAGAATTACTTCTTCACACAAATCGCGAAGCGCCGGTTCTATTTCGCTGTAAACCTGCAACTGGCCTGCGTTTACGATGCCCATATCCATGCCCGCCTGGATAGCGTAATACAAAAACACGGCGTGCATGGCTTCACGAATCGTATCGTTTCCACGAAAGGAAAAAGAGATGTTGGACACGCCGCCGCTTACTTTGGTAAGAGGCATTTTTTGCTTGATGATGCGCGTGGCTTCTATAAACTCGACTGCGTAATTATTATGCTCTTCAATGCCTGTGGCGATGGCAAAAATATTGGGGTCAAAAATGATGTCCTGCGGGGCGAAGCCTACTTTTTGAGTGAGCAGTTTGTAGGCTCTTTCGCAAATAGCAACCCGACGCTCCAGACTGTCTGCCTGCCCTGCTTCATCAAATGCCATCACGATAACGGAAGCGCCAAATGATTTGCAGATAACGGCTTGCCCTAGAAATTTTGCTTCGCCTTCTTTCATGGAAATGGAATTGACGATACACTTTCCCTGCACGCATTTTAAGCCTGCTTCAATGATGGAGAATTTGGAAGAATCGAGCATGATGGGAATGCGCGCAATATCCGGTTCGCTTTGCAGCATGTTGCAGAATTCAACCATCGCTTTTTCACCGTCAAGCAGGGCATCATCCATGTTGATGTCTAAAACTTGCGCACCGCTTTCTACCTGCTGGCGGGCTACGGAAAGCGCTTCTTCAAACAAACCTTCGCGCACAAGACGGGCAAATTTTTTGGAACCGGTTACGTTGGTGCGTTCGCCGATATTGATGAAATTGCTTTCAGGCCGCACCACTAAAGGCTCCAAACCGGACAGCCGCAGAAAAGGAGAAGTGATAGACATTGGAAAGATTGAAAGAAAGTTTTAGAGAGCCGCGAAGATATTTTATAGGATGGAAGTAAACGCGGAGAGAAAATTAAAGGCAAGGCGACAAATGTTTTGAAGTTGACGGACAAATGTCTATCTTCGGTGAAATTTAGTGAGATGAAAGAATACAAAGAAACACTCAACATTCTGTCCGAGCCCGAAGTAATCTATAAAAGCCTCGGTAATTCCAATGCCTATAAGCTAATTGACATCGTCGAAAAAGGAATTGACTACAGATCATTTGCGGCCATGATGGACAAGCATTTTTTCACGATCCTGGAATGGTGCCAATTCCTAAACCTTTCAGAGCGCACTTTGCAACGTTACAAAACTGACCGAAAGACATTTGACTCCACAACTTCGGAAAAAATACTGAAGCTTACGATGCTCTTTAAATATGGTGAAGAGGTTTTTAGCGACAAGGGAAATTTTCACGACTGGCTTTATGAACCGCTCATTGCTTTAAACGGCAAAACGCCAAAGTCTTTGCTAGTTACTGACATTGGCATTGGACTTGTAAAAAACGTGATCGGCAGGATCGAACACGGTGTCTTTTCATGATCGTTTACAGGATTGGTTCGCGCCGATGGATTGATGATTTGACAGGATATGGAGCTTCCCTTTATGGGGGACGATGGAATTCTCAAGGCAATTACATGCTTTACACTTCTACTAATGTTGCACTTGCTGTTTTGGAAGTTGTAGTCAATACCTCCCCGCGTTTCTTGCCGAAAGATTATGCGCTGCTAAGCCTTTCTATTCCAAATGATACTGCATTCAATGACGTTGCTGAAGAGCGTTTACCGGATGATTGGCGGACAAATTCCGGACATGCAATCACAAGAGAAATAGGCGATTCATTTTTGCACGATAAGGATTATCCTGCTATGCGCGTCCCTTCAGCAATCGTTGTTTTGGAAAAGAATATTTTGCTGAATCCTGAACATGATTTTTTCACAAAAGCAGTTGTTGAGAATATCCAGCCCTTCGATTTTGACAGGCGACTTTTTGCACCCTGACAAAAGTATTTTATATACCCGCGTTAGGCGAGCGCTGGAGCAGCAACTAGAGCTGGCGGGCTACGGAATGCGCATCTTCAAACAAACCTTCGCGCACCAGGCGGGCAAATTTTTTGGAACCGGTTACGTTGGTGCGTTCGCCGATATTGATGAAATTGCTTTCAGGCCGCACCAATAAAGGCTCCAAACCGGCAAGACGGAGAAAAGGTTTTATCACAGCAGGGAGGGGGATTTTTTTAAGTGGGCAAAGGTATCTTTCGGGGAGGGGAGTTTGGGTTTTAGAAAGGAATGGTTTAATCTAGATGTATGTTTTTAGTTTTTCGAAGTATTTTGCGCCAAAATATTAATGCAATATGGAAAATTACAACATTATCTACGTAAATCTTACCCAAATTGAAATAATCCCTGGATTTAATGTAAGATATGATATGGGAGATATAGAATCACTAAGCGTTTCTATTAAAGAGCAAGGGATTCTGACACCATTAATTGTGAAAGATATGAACATTACACTTCGCAATAGTGATAAACTTTACAAGCTTCTTAGAGCCAACAACATAACATAAAGAGGCAGTGTCCATTAGTAAATATCCGCTGACATCGAACTAGAGACAGTATCAATGAATAAAAAAGATCATACAAGACTCATAGAACTGTTAACAAGTATCAGCGAAGCAATAGCTTTTATTGTAGTAGGCGTGGAGACTATCAGAATGGGTATGATAATCTTTATCTTAAGCTTATACAATCATGTTATAACAATACCGGAGTTTCAAAAACATAACTCTGGCAATAAAATCCATTTATTTAAACTAATTTTCCACCCGCAATCTCATGGAAAACGAAACACAACTTCTCAACGAACCCGATTTTGATTACCCCGGCACCTACAGCTATGCCGATTATCTCCGCTGGACAATAGAAGAACGCGTGGAACTTATAAAAGGTAAAATCTTCAAAATGTCGGGTCCGTTACGTCGGCATCAGGTAGTTGCAGGGAGCGTATTTGCCCATCTTTGGATGTTTCTGGAAGACAAACAATGTAAAGTTTATCAGGCTCCGTTCGACATTCGCTTCCCCAAAAAATCAAAGGAAGACAAGGATATTTTCACCGTCCTTCAGCCTGATGTTTGCGTCGTTTGCGATCCCTCAAAACTGGATGATCGCGGTTGCATAGGCGCGCCTGATATTGTGGTGGAAGTGCTATCTCCCTCCAATAATAAAAAGGAACTCCGCAATAAATATAACGTGTATGAAGAGCACGGCGTGAAAGAATACTGGATTCTTCATCCATCCGAAAAAACTTTTTTCCGCTACCTCCTGGGCAACGACGGAAAATTTATTCCCACCCATTTACTCACAGAAGGTGATGTAGTAACCACCATAATTCTCCCCGGTTTTGAATTAGTGCTGGATAAAGTATTTCAGGAAGATTAGCTATTCCGGTAAATAGAAAAGCAGGTAAAACAAAAAAAGGGCTCCAAACGATAATCGTCTGAAACCCTTATTAAAACGCGTGGGAGCACACGGGTTCGAACCGCGGACCCTCTGCTTGTAAGGCAGATGCTCTGAACCAGCTGAGCTATGCTCCCAATTCTTAAAAAAAGAACTTTTTTATTTCCCGCCTCAAAGCTTTTTTCTCCGATTTGGGAGTGCAAATATAAGCCCCTCCCAATTCCTGCCAAATTGTTTTTCAAAAAAATTTCCGAACTGCAAAAATAGTTGCCCGGGAGGATTTCATATGGTATCCTGAACCTAAAGAAAGGGCAGTTTCGCAAACCGCTTTTTGCTAAGAAAATTCATCCGCGAAGCAGCATATTTCCATGCTTAAGTTTGCCTTCCAAAAACTAATTTCCTGCTTTATGCCACAACCCCTCAAACCATTTATAGAAGCGGCTTTTGCCGATCGTGCATTACTGAAGACACAACCTTATGCTGATGCCGTGCGCAGCGTAATTGAACAGGTAGATAAAGGCGCGTTGCGCGTAGCATCACCACAAACAAACCCTGAAGAAAATGCAGCGCAAACCTGGGTAGTTCACGAGTGGGTGAAACAAGCCATCCTCATGTATTTCAGCATTCAGGAAATGCAAACCTGGGAACTGCCTCCTTTTGAATTTTACGACAAGATGCTTTTGAAAAAAGATTTTGCATCGCTGGGCGTTCGTGCCGTGCCTCATGCCGTTGCGCGGTATGGCGCATTCCTTGGGCGCAATGTGGTCCTGATGCCGAGCTACGTAAACATTGGCGCCTTCGTGGATGAAGGAACCATGGTGGATACCTGGGCAACCGTTGGCTCCTGCGCACAAATAGGGAAGGATGTGCATTTAAGCGGCGGCGTGGGGATTGGCGGCGTTTTGGAGCCTTTGCAGGCTAGTCCGGTAATTATTGAAGACGGTGCATTCATAGGATCCCGGTGCATTGTGGTGGAGGGCGTAATCGTAGAAAAAGAAGCGGTGCTGGGAGCCAATGTAGTACTTACAAAAAGCACCCGCATTATTGATGTTAGCAAGCTGGAAGCTGTGGAATATCGCGGTCGCATTCCGGCAAGAAGCGTAGTGATTCCGGGCAGTGTGCAAAAGCAATTTCCTGCCGGTGAATATGGTGTTGGTTGCGCATTAATAATTGGTCAGCGCAAGGAATCAACCAACCGGAAAACCTCTCTGAATGAGGCTTTGAGGGATTTCAATTTGTCGGTGTGATGTTTTAAACAACGCTTTTTTTCCTGAAAGTCTATGAACCTGTTTTTTGTTTTTCTTGCTCAAACTGCCTTTGGCTTTTTTGATTCTACAATCGGCAATGAACGCCTTTCCAACATCCTTTGGTTTGCGGGGATAATTGCGCTCACACTGCTTTTGAAAAAGCCACTCACAAAGTTGCTTTCATGGCTCACTTGCAACATCGTAAATCGTTTTTCTGAAAAGAAAATTGCCACCCGCTTTCAGGAATATCTCTACAAACCGTTGCAGTTTTTGCTCGTCACGTTTCTTTTTTATGTCGCTATAAATCAGCTAAAATCGGTGCTGCAATTTGTAATCTTCAAAAGAGCTTACACTGACAAGCCGGTGTTTGAAATTCGCGTAAGCGATGTGGCAGATAAACTAACGCTGTTCTTCATCATCCTCTTTACAACGCTGGCCCTGGCGCGGCTTGCAGAATTTATTTTTCATGTACTCATCGACAAGGCTTATGAAGAAGATGAAAAAGACCGGCAACAACTCTATCCACTTTTAAAAGAGGTCAGTAAAATTCTCATCTGGGCGATGGGCGGTTTCTGGATGCTGGGCAGTGTGTTTCAGGTAAATATCCCAGCGCTCATCACAGGACTGGGCATTGGTGGCGTAGCCATTGCGTTAGCAGCAAAAGAAAGCGTTGAAAATTTCTTTGCCTCCTTCACCATTCTTACCGATAAGCCTTTCCAAACGGGCGACACAGTGGCTTTGAGCGGCTTGCAGGGAGCGGTGGAACGCATCGGTTTCAGGAGCACACGGTTAAGAAATGCAGACGGCAGCGTGTATATAATTCCCAATAAAAAACTGATTGGTGAAAACCTTGAAAACCTTTCCCAGCGCGACAATAGCATGGTGCATGTGGTGATTAATCTGAAATACGGATTGGCGCCGGATAAACTAAAGCAAATGATTGCAGAGATGAAAACGATGGTGCAGAATTCCCTTCAGGTGATGCAGCCGGTTGCGGTTTCTTTGGATGGTTTTGGCGAAGGCTCGTTTCAACTTTCGGTGAGTTATCATCTCCCTGAAAAACTGGATGAAGGCACTTCAGCCAATGACATCAAACAGGAAATAAACCTAAAAACCTATCGCATTGTATCGGAATACACTACCGTTGATTCTGTAAAAACAAAGCTTGAATCCACCTCTACCATTCCAAAAGCAGAGTAAGTTATTTGCAGAAAAATTTGCGGAGAGAATGGATTAAAGCAGGAGCATAGTAAGTACAAAATCTGCCAGCAGAATGAGGATGCAACTCACCACCACAGCAGTTGTTGACGCACGGCCAATATCCAGTGCACCGCCTTTCACGTAATAACCATAGTAAGAGGAAATTACCGAAATAATGAAGGCAAAAGTGAAGGCTTTAATGATGGCAAACAAGAGGTTGAACGGAAGAAAACCCTGCACCAATCCTTGAATAAACTGCTCTTTAGAAAGTATTTGTGAGAGCATACCGGCAATGTATCCACCCAAAATGCTGATGGCAATAGAAATGATAATGAGGCACGGGACCATAATCAGCGCCGCAACTATTTTAGGAAGAATGAGGTAGGTTTTGGTGTTGATGCCCATTATTTCCAGCGCATCAATTTGTTCACTCACGCGCATGTTTCCAAGCTCTGAAGCAATCTTTGAACCCACCACGCCTGCAAGCACAATACAAATAACCGTGGGTGAAAGTTCCAAAATGGTGGAATCTCTTACGATGCCTGCTATTACTTGCTTTGGCACCAACGGACTAATTAGCTGATAAGCAGTTTGCACGGTAAGCACCATGCCGAGGAAAACGGAAATGATTAAGACGATGGGTAAAGACCGGATGCCAATGTCGTTGCACTGCACCATAAATTCCTTCCAGTAAACCTTTGTGTTTTCAGGCTTCGCGATTGTTCCCTTCAGCATTAGGGAGATGCGGCCCAGGTGTTCTAAAAAGGTTTTGATCATGAAAGCAAATGTAGGAACAAGGTGTATTAAAAATCCCGTGCCTCATTTATCTGAAACACGGGATTGAACTATTTTTTGAACAGAAAAGTTTACGCCAGTTTTTTCAGTTCTTCAATTTTGGCTTCGCGATCTATCTCCTGGCTCAGCTTGTCTTTCTTATCCATATCCACAAGCACCGGCGCTGCCACAAAAATGGAAGAATACGTTCCGGTGATAACACCAATCAGCATGGCGAATGCAAAACCGCGGGTTACTTCTCCTCCAAAAATGAACAGAATTAAAACGCTCAGGAACACGGTTAGGGAAGTCATAATCGTACGGCTCATGGTGTCGTTAATGGCGCGGTTAATAACGCTTGCCTTGTTTTCATTCGGCGACTTGCGGAAATATTCGCGGATACGATCAAACACGATAACGGTGTCATTCATAGAGAAACCAATAACGGTAAGAATTGCCGCAATAAAGTGCTGATCAATCTCTAACGCAAAAGGCACTCTGCCACGAAGGAAGGAGAAAACAGCCAGCGTAACACACACATCGTGCAGTAACGCCACAACGGTTCCCAAAGAATATTGCCATTTGCGGAATCGCAGCAAAATGTAAAATGCAATTGCCAGCAAACTCAAACCTGTAGCCCATTTGGCGCCATTCACCAAGTCATCGGAAATGGTTGGCAATACGGTTTGTGAACTCTGGATGTAATCGTTCTTAAACTGCTCAATAGAAACATTGGCGGGTAAAACATTGTTTTGTACAAGCCCGTCATACAATTTTTGCTGCACCTGCTCTTCCACTTCCGGGCCTTGTTCTTTAATTCTGTAAGCGGTGGTGATGTTCACCTGATTTTCATTTCCAATGGTTTTCACCACAGGATATTCCCCGAAAGTTGGCTGTAGTTTTTCGCGGATAGTGGACACTTCGTATTTCTTATCGAAACGAATTGTGTAGCTGCGTCCTCCGTTAAATTCAACACCATAATCAAAACCATTGATAAGCGCTGCAACGCCCGCCAGCAGTACGATTACGGACAGGATGTAAGCGTATTTCCGGAAGCCTACAAAATTGAAATGCGCCTTGCGGAAAATGGATTTTGAAAGACCCGTAAAATATTTGAAGTGGCGGTCGCGCTTTGTCCACATGTCGGTGATAAGGCGTGAAACGAGGATACCGCAAAACAAGGAAAGCAGGATGGAAATAATCTGCGTGGTAGCAAAACCAAGCACAGGCCCAAGTCCGAAAATGAACAGAATAATGGAGGTGATCAAAATTGTGACGTGACCATCCAAAACAGGCGCCATAGAGTTTTTATAACCCTTCCGGATGGCTTCCGCATAACTGCTTCCGTTTGCCAGTTCTTCTTTTATTCTTTCAAAGATGATAACGTTTGTATCCACTGCCATACCAATACCCAACACCAATCCTGCAATACCCGGCATCGTAAGCGTGGCGTGCAATGCAGACAAAATGCCGAGCGTAAAAAACACGTTCAGAACCAAAGAAATATTCGCAACAATTCCGCCTGTGTTGTAATAAATCAACATCAGAATGAAGATGACAATGAAGGAAATAATCAGCGAATTCATACCTGCTGCAATAGACTCTGCACCAAGCGTTGGACCTACCACCTGCTCCTGAACAATGCGCGCAGGTGCCGGCAATTTTCCTGACTTCAGAATGTTAGCCAAATCGGTTGCTTCTTCGGCAGTAAATCCGCCGGAAATAGACGTTCTGCCACCGGCAATTTCTCCGTTCACAATCGGGGAGGAATACACCTTATCATCCAGCACCACAGCTACGTATTTACCTACGTTATCTCCGGTCATTTTTTTCCAGAGGCGCGCACCTGTTGCATCCATTTCCATGCTCACCTCGGGCTTGCCGGAAAGTGGGTCATAATCCATCCGGGCTTCCACTACGCGGTCACCTTCCAATCGCGCCTCTTCTGCGCCTGGAGCGGTTTTGATGGCAAACAAACGGATGGGAGAATTGGGGTTGCGGTCTGCATCTTTACTCTCACTTCCGTACAGGAATTTCACATTGTTCGGGAATTTATTCCGTACAATATCCATTGCTAGGTAAGCATTCAATTTTGCCGTGTCGCGCTTTGAAACATAACCTACAACAGGGTTTTGATTTGATGCTAATTCTTCAGGAATATAAATGAGGGAGCGAAGCGGAAATTTTTGCTGCTGCTCTGCAATGGCTGCGGCGTTAGAATCTGCACCGGCTGCGCCTTTTGTGCCTTCTTTATTTCCAAGCAATGATGATAGACTTGCTGTATCAGTGCCATCCGCATTTGCAATAGCGTTTGTGGTGGTATCAGTTGTTACTGTTGTATCGGCTTTGTTGCCGCTCAGGTAATTAGAAAGCGCAGTTTCAGCAGTAAGCAGCGTTCCATAAATTTCCTGGTTGGTGTAGGTTTCAAAAAATTGAAGTTTTGCAGTAGCCTGTAAATAATTACGCACACGCTCCGGGTTGCGGACGCCTGCAAGTTCTACGGTGATGATGCCTTTATCAGCATCCAGATTTACGTTTGGTTGTGCAACGCCAAACTTATCAATCCGCGTAAGCAAAACGTTGTAAGTACGCTTAATGGCATCCTTTGCTTCTTTGCGGATTTTACCCAGCACCTCTTCATTGGAAGAAGTAAGCGTAATGTCTTTTTCAGAAGGCTTGGTGAAGAGATACGCCAGTTTTGCATTCGGATTTACTTTGGAAAATTCATTTCCGAAAAGGGTTACAAAATCTGCCTGGCTGCTTGCTTTTGCGCGGTCGGCATCAGCAATGGCTTTGTTGAGCGTTGGGTCTTTTGGATTATTGCTCATGGAGCGCACCATTTCATCAAGGCTCACTTCAAGCGTCACGTTCATGCCGCCCTGAAGGTCAAGGCCCAGGTTTAGTTCCTGCTCCTTTGCTTCCTGGTAAGTGTATTTTTTAAGAAGGGGAATGCTGAAAATGGTTTCTCCCTGTAAACTGTCCGTTATCTTTTCATAACGTGCGTCCACTTTCTTTTCAAACACGTCTTTACTGACATTCGGGACTTCTTGTTTCACGAATCTTTCTGCCTGTCTTTTTGCGTCTTGCTCTGCATTGCGCACAATAAACGTGAAGGAAAGCTGATACAGCGAAATAAGGATAAGCGCTATGGTAAAGAACTTTACCAATCCTTTTAATTGCATAGGTGTTGTTGATTGTAAATTTTGATTCCTCAATTTTTTCGAGGTCGGCAAAGATAGTAGTTATCCTAAAACGCAAACCACCCTTTTAAAGAAAATTTTTACCTAACCAACACGCCGATTTTTCCGTCTGATTGTTTTAACTGAAAGGTTTAGTTTTACAACCTTCTTTAAAAAAATAATTTCCCTTCTTTTATTAAAAATCAACGTTCAAGTATGATTCGCAGATGTACCCAACTGCTGCTCACTTTTATTGCCTATAGTTTTTCAGCCAATGCGCAATATTGTGGTTTCGACAGCAAAAACCAAACATTAAAATTCAACAACCCAGCCTATGCGCAGGAGGTAGCGCAAATGAAAATGAAACTTGCGGGAATGGCTATTGGCAGAAATAACGCCCTTATCGTAAATACGCCCACCGGCATTGCCTACCAGATTCCTGTGGTGGTGCACGTAATTCACACCGGCGGCGCGGTTGGCTCTGTTTATAACCCCCCGGATGCGCAGTTGTATGGTATGGTAGATTATCTCAACAAAGTGTATGCAGCTAACTGGCCTGGCTATCCCGGACCCGGAGCAGGTGGTGTGAAAATTCCATTACAGTTTGTATTGGCTGCCCGCGACCCGAACTGCAACGCTACCAATGGCATAAACCGCGTCGATGGAAGCGGCGTTGCAGGATATGTTGCGGATGGACTTTTGCATAATGGCGCAACCGGTGCGGATGAAGCAACCATCAAGGCATTAAGCCGCTGGCCCCGCACGGAGTATTACAACGTTTGGGTAGTTAATAAAATTGACGGTGAAGATGGTGTTTCGCCGACGAGTTCTTACGTTGCCGGATACGCTTATTTACCTCCCGCTCCTGCTACGCTTGACGGCACCATTATGCTTGCTACACAAGCCATTGCGGGTGAAGTAACGCTGCCGCACGAAGTAGGCCATGCGTTTGCTGTAGATCACACATTCGCCGGAGATATGGGCGGCACCGCCTGCCCACCAAATGCTAATTGTAATATTGATGGTGACGGCATTTGCGATACCGACCCGCACATTCGCTCCAACTTTAATTGCCCCACAGGAACAAACCCTTGCACCGGAAATCCTTACGGAACTGTGGTCCATAACATCATGGATTATTCCAACTGCACTGATCGTTTTACTGCCGGACAATCTGCCCGCATGATTGACGCGTTGCTGACCTATCGTTCAAGCCTTATAAGCTCTCAGGGAAGCGTGCCTCCTGTTATTATAACACCAGCTTGCATTCCCACTACTTCCGCATCAGGTTTTGCCAATGCTGGCCCGCGGGATATTACCGTAATGCAGGGAAGCCAGGTTTTGATGGATGTTACTTCAAGCGGTTACTCCGGCGACAATAATATGGTGTTGCTGGATCGTTCCTGCAAGCATCAGGTAAACTTAACTGCCGGACAGAGCTACGACCTTGCCGTGAAAACAGGCTTCGCACCTGAAAAAGTGCGGGTGTATATTGATTATAACAACGACGGCACCTTCCAGGTTAGTGAATTGGTTTACAGCCATGACGGCACCCTCAATAATGAAGTGCACTCTTATAATTACACCGTCCCGACCACGGCTACCCAACCAAACCTCATAAGCTGCGTGCCCTTGCGGATGCGTGTGGTTTCTGACCTTGCTTCTGTAAGCACGGTGTCTGCCTGCGGCCCATTCACTTCAGGACAGGCAGAAGATTATGCAGTAATCATAACAGGTGCGGGACCAACAGTTGGTTCAGGCAATGTAACGGCAGCCATTATTGCCGGAGGAAACCCTTCCTGCTTTGGCAGTCCGGTAACCTTCCAGGCTACTCCGGGCGCGGGCATCACCAACCCAACTTATGAGTGGTTTGTGAACAGCACTTCTACCGGAATGACCGGACAAACGTTTACTTCTTCCACTTTTCTGAATGGCGATGCAGTAACTGTAAAAATGTATTTTTCAGGTGCCTGCGGAAATGATACTTCAATTTCCTTCCCAATTGTGGTACAGCGGGCTACTTCGGTTCCTCCAACGGTTTCCATTGCCGTGACCGGAGGAAGCAACCCAGGATGTGCAGGTGTGCCGGTTACATTTACCGCTACTCCCACAAACGGAGGAACGATGCCTGCCTACCAATGGAAAGTAAACGGCGTGAACAGTGGCACCAACAGCAATATATTTACAAGTGTTTTCAATAATAATGATAAGGTGTGGGTAATTCTCACTTCCAATTCATCATGCGCTGTACCCGCCACTGCAATATCTCCAAAGGATACCATACAACACGGAACATTTACAGCTACCGTTTCCATTGCACAAACCGGAAATACAGCTCCTGTTTGCTTCGGCAATCCGCTCACTTTTAAAGCAACCCCTTCTGCAACTTCGCTAACGCAGTTATTCCAATGGTTTAAGAATGGCGTGCCTGTGCCGGGAGCTACGGCAGATAGTTTTATAACCACAACCGGAATAAACGGCGACCAAGTGTTTGCAGTATTTTATCCTAACAGCGCATGTTTTTCCAACCCAAATGATACTTCTAACATCCTGACCATTTCAGCGCCACCGCTTGATACGCCCATCGTAAATATTTCCATCACGCAGGGAAGCAACCCGGGATGCCTTGATTCATTAATTGTGTTCAATGCTACTGTTTCAGGCTTTGGCGCTGCGCCTTATTTAATTTGGTCTGTAAACGGATTGCCCGTGAGCGCAGGTGCCGCTTTTGGAAGTAATACGCTGCTTAATGGCGATGTGGTAACCTTCGTAGCCGCTGCAACTGATGGCGCTTGTTACACGCAGGATACAGTAAATGCAGTCCCGATAACAATGTCGCTGCACACAACGCCCACACCGCCGCTCATTTCTTTTATTGGAAACATGCTGGTAGCCAATGCTTCGCAAAACATTGTGTGGATAGATCCTAACGGACAAATTGTTGGCACCGGACAGCAATATCACCCAACGGAACCCGGCTTGTATTATGCAGTGCGCGATAATCAGGGTTGCTTTTCACCACCATCAAACCTGCTCACTATTTCGTTGCTCGACATTAAGAGCTACAATATGAATGACTTGAGCATTTACCCGAACCCAACTTCCGGCAGATTGACGCTTGATTGGGGATCACTTCAATCCAACATTCGCCTTTCAGTTTATGCTGCAAGCGGACAAGGATTGCTGCACGACGTGGTAAATAATGTTTCTAAAAAAGAACTTAACCTGTCGCATTTTGCGAGCGGCGTTTATTTTCTGGTTTTGAAAGATGACCATGGCAATACGGGCACGGCGCGGTTTACGATTTCGAAGTAAAAAGCACGGCTAGTTTTTCATTTTCAAAGAGGCTTTCTTTTAAAAAGATTGCCTCTTTTTTTTTGAGGAAAAAGTTTGGATTGGTTTCGATGTGCGTTCGGGATGGGCACTGCTTGCATTCGGGATGGGTTCACGCCCATCCCCTTATTAACCTTTCGCCGCTACGCGGCTAAACCATCCCAATATTATGCAAGCCCCGAAGAGGCTCCACCCATTAGCTCAAACATCCCATTTTGCGAATGCTATTCTATCTAAAATATAACCGTTTGGATAATGCAATTTCAGCCACAGGCATTTAACAAGACTGAAATATGGTATCCTTAGTTCGGGAGAGGTATCTAACAATACTGAAATATGTTATCCTTAGTTCGGGAGAAGTATCTAACGAGACTGAAATATGGTGTCCTTAGTTCGGGAGAGGTATCCATACACCATGAAATATGGTGTCCTTCGTTCGGGAGAAGCATTTCTGCCTAAAAACTGCCTTTTGTGCTAAAATCCCAGGTTGCATCCAACATAATCCTAAAAATAAAAACCAATTACGCCCCAAATGAAACCACCCGCAAACCAATGGGTTAACTTCGCATTTCTGTTATGAAAGACACTATTTCAGCTCCCCCAATTGCCCCCGCAGCGGCTCCCTTAACCGCCAAAGATTTTACGACCGATCAGGAAGTGCGCTGGTGCCCGGGCTGCGGCGATTATTCCATTTTGGCGCAAGTGCAAAAGGTGATGCCCACGCTGGGAATTCCGAAAGAAAACTTCGTGATTATCTCCGGCATCGGCTGCTCTTCGCGCTTTCCTTATTATATGAATACCTACGGGATGCACTCCATCCACGGACGCGCAACTGCCATTGCCTCCGGACTGAAAGCCACCCGCCCAGAACTAAGCATCTGGATTGTGACCGGCGATGGCGACAGCCTCTCCATTGGCGGCAACCACACCATCCATTTGTTGCGCCGCAATTTCGACGTCAATATTCTCCTCTTCAATAATCAGATTTACGGACTCACCAAAGGTCAATATTCACCCACATCGGAACAACAAAAAATAACCAAAAGCACCCCTGCCGGCAGCATCGACCATCCCTTTAATCCGCTCTCGCTGGCACTCGGTGCCGATGCCTCTTTTATTGCAAGAAGCATGGACCGCGACCCCAAACATTTGCAGGCTATGCTGCTGCGGGCGCATGGTCATCATGGCGCTTCACTTCTCGAAATCTATCAGAACTGCAACATTTTTAATGATGCCGCCTTTGAGATTTTTACGGATAAAAGCTCTAAAATGGAAGCCGGATTATTTCTGGAACATGGGCAGCCATTGCTTTTTGGGAATGATAAAAACTATGGCATACGCCTCGACGGTTACAAACCACAACTGGTGAGCATGAGCGATTATGGCGCCGGGGATTTATGGATTCATGATGAGCAAGACCTTTTTAAAGCCCAAATCCTCACCCGTTTGTTTGATAATCCTGAAAAAGAAGGACACCTGCCACGACCTTTCGGTGTGTTTTATGCGAATGAACGCCCCACGTATGAAGATGCCATGAAGCTGCAGATTGAAGAAGTAATTGCATCAAAAGGCAAAGGCAATCTGGATAAACTTTTGGAAGGAAAAGAGACCTGGGTGATCGAGGGGTAGGGGCGTAGAAGGTTGATAAGTTGAGTGGTTGATAAGTTCTTGTCTGCGCATAATTAACGGCCATTTTTACCTTAGCAACTTGTCAACGTAGCAACTTTTTAACTTCTCACCTTGTCTTCCTTAAAACAACTTGCCGGGCAAACCATGTGGTATGGCGTTAGCAACATTGCTGCGCGATTGCTCACGTACCTGCTCACGCCTTACCTCACTTACACGCTCATCGGCGCTGCCGGTCAGCTTGCCTTCGGGAAATATTCCTTCATCTACGCCGTATTGCCCATCCTGAATGTGCTTTATACCTACGGCATGGAAACGGCATATTTCCGCTACAGCACAACTGAAAATCAGACGCGGCTTTACCGCACGCAGCTCACTTCTATTTTGCTAAGCACCTTGTTTTTTTCGGTGTTGCTATTTGTGTTCCGCCAGCCCATTGCGCAGTTCGCCAACATTGAAAACAACCTGGAATACATTGGCTGGTGCGCAGCAATCATTGGGCTGGATGCCTTGTCAGCCTTGCCATACGCCCGATTGAGAAAAGAAAACAGACCCCGCAAATATGCCGCTACAAAAGTGGTCGGCATCATCGTTTACGTCATCACTATTGTTTCGCTTTTCAGTTTGGGCCCGGCGCTGGCGCGAAACAATAGTTGGTTTGCAAGCTGGTATCAAAGGCATTGGGGTTTAGGATTTATTCTGTTTGCAAACGTGCTGCAATCCATCGTCATCTTGTTGCTTTTGGCTAAGGAATTGAAAGACTATCGCCCGCTTATTGATAAGGCACTCTTGAAGAAACTGATGCTGTATGGATTGCCCATTCTGATAGCCGGTTTTGCAGGCACTATAAACGATACGCTGAACCGCGTGATGTTTCAGAAACTTTATCCGGTGAGTGAAAATGAATCGCTGCGGATGGTGGGAATTTACACCGCTGCGGTGCGGCTTTCCATCATGATAAACTTGGCCATTCAGGCATTTAAAATGGCGGCGGAGCCTTTCTTCTTTTCTATTTCAGGAGATAAGAATGCACCGGCTACATATGCCCGTGTAATGAAGTGGTTTGTGATCGTGCTGTGCTGCATGTTTTTAAGCGTTGTGCTGTTTATTGATCTCTGGAAATACTTTGTGGGCGCGGAATACAGGGATGCGCTGAACCTCGTGCCGGTGCTGTTGCTATCCTATGTTTTCCTCGGCATTTACTACAATCTTACGGTGTGGTATAAGCTTACCGACCGCACGCAATATGGCGCATACATCATGGTGATTGGCTCTTTGGTAACTGTTGGTTTCAACTGGTTTTTGATTCCCACATGGGGCTATGCTGCCTGCGCCTGGGGCACGCTGCTTTGCTATGGAATAATGATGCTGCTGTCTTACGTGTGGGGGCAAAAGTTTTTCCCGATTCCTTACGCCACCGGAAAATTGGTGGGTTACATGGGTGTGATGCTGGGTTGTTTTTTCATTGCCTGGTTTGCCGGCGGATGGCTGCCTTTGTTGGCATTCAGAATTGCGTTGGGAGTTGTTTTGATGAGCGCCTTCCTGATGTTTATTTATCAAAAAGAAAAGCAGGAATTGGCAGGTGTGTTTGCAGCTATAAAAGGAAGGTTGAGGAGATAACTTCTCAGAAATAAAGCAGAAATACGCAGTATCATGCGTCCTAATTTTCTGCGCGGAAAACGCTACATCATCAAGGCAATGAAACCGTGACAAATTGTAACGGTTTGAAAATGCTGGCTGCCGATGGCAAAATGAGCATGACGGACGTTGCAAATACCGAACAAAATCCTCCGCCTCATCCAGTCTGTACAAAGACCAACGGCTGAACATTTAGACTGATTGGAAACAAAATAAATGGCAGGACTGTAAGGACAGCTGGGTATATTGCAAAGCGTACTTAAAATGATTTCAAAGACATAAACCTTCCAATGAAAATATGGACAATCCGAGCAGGAAAATATGGCGAACAGGAGCAAATCTGTCTGGATGAAGGAATCGTCGTAATTGGCTGGAGTGATATCCCTGACTTAAAATCTTTTGAAACGAAAGATGACCTCTCAACAGCTTACAAAAGCATTTACGATGAAACAAACAATGGGAAGACAGGAAACGCGGTAGGGCAATTGTGGCGCTTTGCAAATGAGATAACTATTGGCGACTTGGTTGCCCTGCCTTCTAAATCACAGCCCACCATTCACATAGGCAAGATCACAGGGGATTATAAACACGAAAAGAAAGCAGAAAACGTGGTTCATTGGCGACCCGTAAAATGGCTTAAAAGCATTCCGCGTGCTGACTTTGATCAAGATATTTTGTACTCGTTCGGTTCATTACTGACCGTCTCTCAGGTGTCACGCGAACAAGCCGTAGAACGTGTTCTCGCATTGGCTGAAGGGAAACCCGCAAGAAGAATCTCTGAGGAAATTCCAATTGAAAAAGTGGAAGAAGAATTTGACGTGGAGCAACACGCAAAAGATCAAATCCTAAAACTCCTTGACCGGAAATTTAAAGGACATGGCTTCGCAAAACTTGTAGAGCAAATCCTGAATGCACAGGGATATGTAACCCAACTTTCACCCCCGGGTGCTGACGGCGGTATCGACATCCTCGCTGCTTCAGGCGCTTTGGGTTTCGAGAATCCACGAATTTGCGTTCAGATAAAATCAACCACCGCACAAGTGGACGTAAAAACATTGCGCGAGCTGCAAGGCGTAATGCGCAAGGTGAAATCAGATTTAGGTCTGATCGTATCGTCCAGTGGCTTCAATCAAAAAGTTCTTTCAGAAGCGAAGGAAGATTTCTTCTTCATCAGGCTCTGGTCTGCAAATGATGTAATCAACAACATCTTTAAGTACTACGACAAATTCTCTGATGAATTCAAAGCTGAACTCCCGCTTAAAAGAATTTGGATGCTGGTGGAAGAGTAAGTAACCATCAACCACCAACATTCCTTTTAAAATTCCCCCCAATGTCCCTCCACCAAACCCTCCTCACCGCACGAACCGAAGAAGACGTAAAAGACGCCTACATAAAAGCCCTCGGCTTAAAAAGCTACAGCAAAAACCTCGTGGACATCCAGACCAAAGAAATATGGTTTGAAGCCAAAGATGGTTACCGCCACAGCACTTACCAAATGTTTACCCAACTGCTTCATTACGTGCAGCAGGCAATCGACAGAGGCGACCACGTGCCGCCCTTCCTCTGCGTGATAGATACCCGCAAGGCTGCCATCATGAAAACCGCCGATGCCCTACCCCTTTTCCGCAATAAAAAACAACCCATTAAATGGGGCAAAAGCGCCAGCGGATACACGCCTGAAGCACTGGATGTGGTGAGCGCATACATTGGCACCCACCTCGTAAGCTTTAAGATTGAAACGCACGAACAGGAGTTCATCTCCACCATTAAGGCGGCTATTAAAAGCGGCAACATCATCCGCACGCAAATAACGCCCGACAATCTGAAGCAGGTGTTTGATAAATGGGTGAAGATGATTGGCGAAGAAGTGAGCGACGTGGCGGCGGAAGATTATGCCCTCCTCTTTTTTGCCGACATCATGAGCGATGGACACGTGAGCACCCACACCGACCTGCCCGCCGAACTCCTCCACCGAAATAACCAGCCCGTGTTTATGCTGCGCGGCAAGCTCTATGAACTGGGCAACCACGAAGGCTACCGCCAGTTTTGGGCTATCTACCACCGCCCGCCTGCGCAGGAATACCGCAATTATTTGCTTGAGCGCCGCGACAGCCTCATCCCTATTGACGAGCGCAGCTTTAAAGGCGCTTACTACACGCCGCTCCACGTGGTGGACAAAGCCTACGATATGCTCTCCGAAACGCTGGGCAAAAACTGGCAGCGGGATTACATCGTGTGGGACATGTGTTGCGGTGTAGGCAACCTGGAAGTGAAACACAGCAACCCGCGAAACATTTACATGAGCACGCTGGATGCTGCCGACGTAGCCGTGATGCAGTCCACCAAAACATGCGTAGCCGCTACGCGCTTTCAGTATGATTACCTGAATGATGACATAGCGCCCGACGGCAGCATTGATTATAGCCTCACCAACAAAATACCGCAGGCGCTGCGCGATGCCATGGCAGATGGAAAGAAGAAGATTTTGGTGTTGATTAATCCGCCGTATGCGGAGGCAGCAAATAGTCAGGGTAACGAAGGAAAGACTGGCGTGGCTGCAACAGGATTGGCGCGGGTGATGGAAAATTATGGCTACGCTGCAAGGGAATTATTTGTTCAGTTTCTTGTAAGGATTTCAAGAGAAATACCAACAGCGACGATAGCCATTTTCAGTAAACTGAAGTATGTGAGTGCTCCCAATTTTGAGAAGTTCCGAATGCTTTGGAGCGCCGAATATTTAGGAGGATTCATTGTGCATAGCAAAGCATTTGATGGGCTAAAAGGGAATTTCCCCATTGGCTTTTTGATTTGGAAAATGAAGGCTAATGAATGGCCAGCGATTCAAGAAATCACAACTGAGGTTTTAGATGCAAATGCACAACCGATTGGCGAAAAGAACTTTTACAATCTTCCCAATAAACGCTTTTTAAGCATGTGGATGCCACGGTTAAAAACGAACACTACAAATATCCCCCTCAAAAATGCTGTATCTCCCCAAAACAACTATGCAAAGGTTACTGCGTGGGTAGATGATGCAATTGCGTACATGTACTGCAACAGCAATGATATGCAGAACGCCGCTAAACAAACCGCAATTACGTCTTCAGTTTTTAGCACTGGAAATGGATTTTACATCAACCCCGAAAACCTTTGGCAAGCCGCCATCGTCTTTTCCGTAAGGAGGCTCATAAAACCCACCTGGCTTAACGACCGCGACCAGTTCCTCCAACCTACCCAACCACTTACCGAAGATTTTAAAAACGATTGCCTCGTCTGGATGCTGTTTAACGGCAGCAACCTAACCGCCGGTGCCGACGACTTGCAATGGAACAACCGCACCTGGAGCATCATCAACCATTTCATTCCGTTTACCGAAACCGAAGTAGGCGCACCCGCACGTTTTGAAAGTGATTTTATGGTGCAATACATGGCCGGTAAAACCTTCTCCCCCGAAGCGCTTGCCGTGCTTGCCGAAGGCAAAAACCTGTGGCAGCATTTCTTCTTCCACACCGACCCACGCGCCACCCGCGATGAACTGAAGCTGAACCGCCCCGATGCAGGCTGGTATCAAATCCGCAACGCCCTGAAGCGCCGCAACGAAACCAGCGACCTGCCCCCCGTTTCCTTCTCCTATTTTGAAACTGCCTACCGCGCCCTCACCGAAAAGCTGCAACCGATGGTGTATGAATTGGGGTTTTTGAAGGGGTGAGGGGGGAACAATTAAGACGCAGAAGAAGGGAGGAAGTTTGGGCGCAGGGAACAGCCTATTTTTGCGCGCTTCTAAAAACATCGTAGATAGCAGTGCTCAACGAATCCAAAATTATTTAGCCGGTTTATGAAAGTTACCTTCCAAAATATAGGCGCAGTACAGGAGTGCACGTTAGACCTTACTAAAGACCTCAGCATCCTTTGCGGTCCTAACAACACGGGCAAGACGTATATTGCTTACTGCCTGTATGGCTTGCTAAAGCTGCGCACCATTGAGCCATTTGCTTTCCCCCGCCTTAAGACGGATTTACAGTTTGTCGACGGAAAAGCAACGCTTGATATCCCTGAACACTATAAGGCGCACCGCTCCACCATTAAATGGTACATAGAAAAAGGCTTTGAACGTTCCCTTTCAAGCATATTTGGGTTGGATAAAGACTCTACAGGAAAGCTATTTGGCCAAGCAAGGGTAAACGTTTCTATCCCTTTTAGAGAGGAAACCCGGCAAGCAATGTTAGCAATGTCGATAAAGTATGGTGTGCAGTTGTCGGACGGTAGTGTAATGGACATCCGTAAAAAAGAAGGATCCCCTGAAATGCATTTTGTAATTGTTACGAGACCGGATCGGGCTCCAAGCGAACTGACAACCGTACCGTACTCTTTGATTGAGACGCTCTTTGAAATGTACATGGCGTATTTGCTGCCTAACACCTTCATTGCTCCGGTGGAACGCAATTCCATTTTCACCTTTAGCAAGGAGTTGGCCATCCAGCGCAATGACCTTGTTGATGAAATGCTGCGTTTAAAAGATGCCAAAGGGAAGAACCAAAACCCGATGGACCTTTTTGCCCGCCGTGCCATGCGCTATCCGATGCCGGTGCGTCATGGATTGGATATAGCGGAAGACATTGCCACTTTCAAAAAGCACACAAGCGATTTTGCCGCCTTTGCCGATGAACTGGAATCAGAAGTATTAGGAGGCAAAGTGCTGATTTCAAAAGATGGGGAAGTACAGTTTGCGCCCAACAAAGCAAAGACGCTGCGGTTGCCCATGCACGTCACGGCATCAATCGTAAAATCATTTTCAGCGCTCATTATTTACTTCCGGCATCTTGCAGCAGCAGGTGATTTCATCATTATTGACGAGCCGGAACTAAACCTGCACCCCGATTCGCAAATAATGGTTGCCCGCCTGATTGCACGCATTGCCAATGAAGGCTTTAAAGTGCTCATCAGCACACACAGCGACTACATTATCCGCGAGCTGAATAACCTGATGATGGTGGATGGATTGACTAAAACACAGCCGGAGAAGGTATTGCCCGAACCGTATCAGGATCCGGCAATTGGTCTTAATCCCGACACGGTGGGCGCATACCTGTTTGCTTACCAGAGTGGCAAACTCAAAAACAAAGTGATGGTAGAAGCACTGGACATTGATGAAACGGGTTTTGAGGTAAGCACCATCGACCGCATTATTGCGGAGCTTAACAGCACCAGCCAGGAACTTTATTTTTTATTAGAAAACGAAGAAACAGAGGCAGATGCTGAATGAATTGCGAACCCTCCTTAAAGCCGATTACCAAGAAAAAGCATCCGGCGGCGGTTACATCCTTCAGGAAAAAGCGGAGCCAACATTTCCCAAAACAAAACTCCTTTCGGGAGGAAGCAACATGCTGCTTTGCAAGTTTGATGAACGGACGGCGCAGCTTTTGCCTTTTTTCAACCCCATAAAAGGTGCGCACCAAATGGCAGACTATGTTGCCTTTGTGCAGCACGGCAGCACCTGTTTTGTTTACACTATTGAACTGAGCACCACTAAGAAGAAAATTCGGCAAAGGCGACCCACAGAAGACTTTGTGAGGTATATTGAAACAGTGCTAAAGCGGCTGAACAATATTGGACATGATTTCGTGTATCGGTATTTGGTGGTGCGAAAGATGCCGGTGCCAAAAGGCACCACAAAGCCCGGCAAATTTTGGGACGATGAGGATACGGCTTGCTGGTCTGCCGGCAATTCGCTCAATCTGGTTATTCTAAGCCTGCCATAAGTTTCCTCCGTTCGGCGTAGGCTGCGCTTCCGTCGTAATATTCCCCAACGAACGAAGTAATCCGAAACCGTTATCTTCATCTCACCGTCATCTTTGTCATCCCGCGAGGGATCCTAGCACGAAATAATTTGAAAATTTGACAATTAGCTAATGCCTATTACACTTGCTACGATTCCTACGGAATGACAAAAGTTTGCGGTTAGTTTTTTTGAACGCTCCCCTTCATTGCCAATTGACAATTCACCGTTGACAAATAATCCCCCCATCTTCATCTCACCATCATCTTTGTCATCCCGTGGGGATCGTAGCACAACCCAATTTGAAAATACGGAAATGAGGCAATTTGGAAATGCTCAACCACACTTGCTACGATTCCTGCGGAATGACAAAAGTTTGCGGTTAGTTTTTTTGAGCGCTCCCCTTCATTGCCAATTGACAATTCACCATTGACAATTAATCCCCCCATCTTCATCTCACCAGCATCTTTGTCATCCCGCAAGGGATCGTAGCACAACTCAATTTGAAAATACGGGAATGACGCAATTTGGAAATGCGCACCACACTTGCTTCGATTCCTGCGGAATGACAAAGCTTGCGCTTAGACTTCCATTGCTGAAAACTAAAACCCTTTCAACAACTCTGAAACAATCCTAAAACAATGCTGAAACAGCCCCAAACAAACAATGCAATAATGAAAACAAAACCACGCATCAGCAACTTTTGCGCACATCAATCACCATCACCTGAAGTTTCGTGTTGCCGTTGTATTCGTTTTCATCAATCGTATAAAGCATATCAAACGCGCCGCCCGCCACAATTTCAAAACGCTCGTGCAGCCCAAACCCAATACCATCAAGCACTACGCCGTCATGCTGATGCACCACAAACCGGATGTGCTGCTCTTTCACTACGCGGCTGTAACCTTTGTAATCATACACGTTTCTGGTTAAAAAAACGGGTCGCAGATTGGTAGGTCCGTAGGGTTCAAACTGTTTGATGATGTTGAAGAATGCAGGTTTTATTTCGGAGAGGCGGAGTTCGGCATCAATCTGTATTTCAGGAATCAGGAGTTCGGGCGGGATGGAACTGGAAACAACTTCTTCAAACTTTTTTACAAAATCAGGAACGCGCGCGGGAAGCATCGTGAGGCCTGCTGCGTAAAAATGACCACCATAATTTTCTAGCAAATCGCGGCACTCATGGATGGCTTCGTAAATGTTGAAACCCATCACCGACCGTGCAGACCCACTCACTCTTCCATTCGATTCTGTTAGCACAATGGTAGGCCTGTAATAATGCTCAATCAGCCGCGAAGCCACAATGCCGACCACGCCTTTGTGCCAGTAATCTTTAAAAAGAACGGTGCTTTTTCGGGAGGCTATGTCTGCATCGTTTTGCATCATCAGCAAGGCTTCTTCGGTAATGCTTTTGTCCACTTCTTTTCGGTCGCTATTGTCGCTTTGCAATTGCTGCGCGAGGAATAACAGCCTGTCGGGTTCTGTTTCAATAAACAGTTCTACTGCCTTCCGCGCATCGTCCATTCTGCCGGCTGCATTCACCCGTGGGCCTATTACAAACACCAGGTCGGAGATGCTCATGTCGCGGTTTACCCCGCCAATGTGCTTCAATGTTTTTATAGAAAGCGATGGGTTTTCGTTCACCTTTTTAATACCGTAAAAAGCGAGCACTCTGTTTTCTCCATCCATCGGCACCACATCGGCAGCAATGCTGGTAGCTACGAGGTCGAGATACTGATCTGTAGTTTCTTCCGGCAGGTTCCATTTTGTTGCAAGTGCGCAAATAAGCTTGTAGCCAATGCCGCATCCGCTCAGTTCTTTAAAAGGATAATTGCAATCGCTTTGCTTCGGATTTAAAATGGCGAAAGCTGCCGGCAGCGGGTCATCCGGAAGGTGGTGGTCACAAACAATAACATCAATGCCGAGCGTGTTGGCGTACTTAATCAGCTCCACGGATTTAATGCCGCAATCCAATGTTATCAGCAGTGTAAAACCATTTTGATGTGCATAATCAATCCCGGCTTTGCTTACGCCGTATCCTTCGCGGTAGCGGTGCGGAATGTAGAAATCAAGCGGCCCGTCGTAGCGTTGTTTTAAGAAGGAATACACGACTGCAACCGATGTTGTTCCATCCACATCATAATCGCCATACACCATTATCCGCTCATGCCATTCTATCGCTTCTGAAATGCGATCCACTGCTTTTTGCATACCCTTCATCAGGAACGGATCATGGCGATGTTCGGGTTGTGGGCGGAAGAAGTTTTTTGCAGACTCAAAATCATGAATGCCACGCACCGCAAGCAATCTGCACAAAGCCGGGTGAATTTTCAGCGATTCGCTAAGCTGCGAAACATGCGCTTCATTTACGGGTTTTAAAGTCCATCTTTTATCCCTCATCATGCAGTTTTCACTTTTGCTGCTTCTGCCGCATAATCATTCATCCAATCGTCGAGTTGCTTTTTGAAGCCATTGTTTTGCGCCATGTTTTCTTCAAAATTTCCAGCGTTTTTTATCTTCTTCCACAAGGCATCCTGAGCGTCAATTAATTCAAGCGCAGCATGGTAAGGCGTGTGCGTAAACGATACCATTTCATACACACTCACAAACTGATCGGGGTATAAACGTCCCAATTCTTTCTCTACTTTTTTCCTTTCAAGAAACTGCGGATCAGCCACTTTATCGCGCATTTCTATGAAGTTGATGAGCGCCAGTTTTGCAACTGCATCGCCGTCCGGCTTTCGCTTTTGGTAAAAGGATTGAAAGATGGAATGCCAGTCGTTGTTGCCTTCATCCATCAGCGATTCAAGCACGGTGCAATCTTCAAAACCTGCATTCATCCCTTGCCCGTAAAATGGAACAATAGCGTGAGCAGCATCGCCTATCAACATGCTTTTATCTTCAAAATGCCAGGGTGCCATGTGCGTGGTGATTAAAGATGCTGTCGGGTTCTCAAAAAAATCCTGAATAAGCGTAGGCATTAAAGGCACCGCATCCGGAAAATTCTTTTCAAAAAATGCCTGTACATCTGCTTCAGTGTTTAAGGCTTCGAAGGAATTTTCACCGCCGCTGAAAGGAAGAAAAAGCGTGCAGGTAAAATTGCCATCGGTGTTAGGCAAGGCAATGAGCATAAAGTTTTTACGGGGCCAGATGTGGAGCGCATTTTCATCCATCTGCGCTTTTCCTGACAGAGGCGGAATGCTCAATTCCTTGTAGCCGTGCTCCAGATAATCGTTTGCCATGCTCACGCGTTCGAGGTAAGAATAACTGTTGCGTAATGCGGAGAAAGCACCGTCGGCGCCAAACAACAAATCGGCTTTCACGTTTTGTGCATCTTCAAAATGCAGTGTATTGGACGCAACATCCACATGCGTGCAGCGCTTTTCAAAATTGATTTTCACGCCTTCTTTTTCGGCAAGCGTCATCAACTTTTTATTTAGTTCGCCGCGGCTTACAGAGTAAATAGCTTCCTTGTTTTTTCCGTATTGCTGAAATGCGGAACTGCCATCAGGCTGGTGCAAAAACCTGCCGTACATCGGGATGGCAAGCGATGCAATGTCTGACTCCAAACCCGCTAGTTTCAATGCTTTCCAGCCTCTTTCGCTCATGGCAAGGTTGATGGAACGCCCGGCGGCAATGGTGGCAGAGCGCATGTCGGGGCGGCGTTCAAAAATGGAAACGGCGTGTCCTTTTTTCTTTAAAATAATTGCCAGCAGGGAGCCAACAAGTCCGGCGCCGAGGATGGTAACTTCTCTTTTCATGGCTTAATGATTGAAGGGGGAGCAAGGTAAAGGTTTTGAGTTTTGATGAAAGCATTGCGCGGCGCATTGTTGTTGTTTATTTGCGGGATTCCCTCCTTTTATTCATTTCAAAACAACACCTGAACACGCACATTTTTGAAAGCTGATGTCCTATCTCTTCACGCATATTTCCAACATTATTTCCGGTTATTCAGGACTTACGCCATTGGCTGTTTTTCTTAAAACATACTATCGTGCTCATCCCATTTTAGGTTCCCGCGACCGGCGCATTATCAGCGAAGCCGTTTATTGTTTCTACCGCGCTTCAAAAGGTTTTGATGATGCCATTGCTTTAAACGAAAAGATGCAAGCCTGTCTTTTTATTTGTGAAACAACAGAATCACAGATTGGGAGAATAATGCCGGAATGGTTTTCTGAAAAGCCTGAAGTTTATTCAGAAAGGAAGGTGTTTCTGGAAGCAAAAAAATATCCTTTCCATTTACAAAAACTGTTGCCTGCTTCTTTTCCTTTTTCAGGAGGAATACAAGAAGAAGCATGGCTGGAAAACATGTTGCGGCAGCCGAAACTTTTCATCCGCATCCGCAAAAAAAGAAAGGAAATTGAAGCGTTGCTTCAGGAAAAAAACATCCTTTTTGAAGCCATTGGCGATGATTGCCTGGCATTGCCAAACGCGTCTTCCATTCATTCATTCCTTCCGGGTGACGCATACGTGGTTCAGGATTTATCGAGCCAGCAAACCGCGAATTATTTTTCGCTTAATGCCCGAAAATGGTGGGATTGCTGCTGTGGTGCGGGAGGTAAATCATTATTGCTGAAAGACAAATTTCCTGATGCCGAACTCACCGTTTCTGATTCCCGAAAATCCATAGTTCACAATCTAAAGGAGCGCTTCAAACAATACCATATTCCGCCGCCAGAAGCGCATGTTGTGGACGCTACAGAAGTGCAATTGCTGCAGCAAAAATTTGGCGGGAAACGTTTCGATGCCATCATTTGCGATGTGCCTTGCAGTGGCTCCGGCACGTGGGCAAGAACGCCGGAATCACTGTATTTTTTTAAGGAAGAAATACTGGATAGTTATGCATTGCGCCAGCAGAAAATTGCAGAAAATGCTTTGCAGTTTTTGAAGTCTGGAGGTGAACTCATTTACATTACCTGTTCCGTTTTCAGAAAGGAAAATGAAGCCGTTGTTGAAGCGATTGCAGCCACACAAAATGTGCAAATCCAAACGCAACAATTAATAAACGGAATAAGCAGATTGGCTGACAGCATGTTCGTGGCTGTGCTGAAAAAGCAATAATTATAGCTTCACGAAACGAAGCATTTTCATCTGGTTTTCAATCCAGATTTTGCAACCATACACTCCCGCAGGAAGTGCCGCCACAGAAACTGAAACGAGGTTCGTATTCCCTGAAATTTCTTTCTCAAAAACAACCGCTCCATCCATTCTGATAATTTGCAGTGCCGCATAATGGCTGTTTTCAGGAAGTTTTATTTGCAGGAAATCGTTCGCCGGATTTGGATACAATGCCATTCCATTTTCCATTAGAAAAGCAGGGGGAATATCAAGAAATGCACGGGCTGCGCAAAAATCAGGAATGCCGTATCCCGTCTGTGTTCCAGGGTTGTTGAACTGGCTGGCACTCTGCTTAATGGCAAGTCGTATTTCGCTTTCGTTAGCCAGTGGAAAAGCTTCTGAAAGGCAGGCTGCAAACCCTGCAATTTGAGGCGTTGCAAAAGAGGTTCCGCTCACACCAATCGGTATTGTGTTTGTTCTTAAAACCATTGCGGGATTTCCAAGCGCAAGCACATCAGGCTTCACAACTCCTGCGGCATTCGGACCAAACCCGCTGTTGCTTGCAATCATCCCCGCAGCATTTACATTCCCAACCGTTAGCGCACTGTCTGCATCGCCCGGCGTCAGGATTTTATTCCAGCTATTGCCTCCTTCATTACCTGCGGAAATCACGCACAAAATTCCTTTGGTAGCAGCGATGTTTACACCCTTTGCAGCCACAGTCGTTTTGCCGTCAATATCAGCAAGTGAAAGAGAAGCGCCTGCCAGCGGACCAAAGAAAATATTGTAACCAATAGAGGCGTTTATTACGTCTGCTCCCACGCTGTCGGCACGCTCCAGAGCGGCTACAAAATTGTCCATTTCAATGGGCTGTTCTGAGCTTTGGTCTTCAGTAACGTAAAGCGCGTAAGCCGCATCCGGCGCGGCTCCCACAAAAGTATCCGTTACAATTCCTGCCATCACGCTGAGTGCCTGCGTGCCATGAGAATTACCCGAATAAACATCGTTTGAATTACCCACAAAATTGTGTACATCCACCACGCCATTGCGCATATTCAGGCTGTCGAAACCATGATTGGTGAGCACATAATTGTAGCCATCATCCATTATGGCAATTAGTTTTCCCGCGCCCCTGAAACCGGCATCATGCAGGCAATCGCCGTTCACCAGTTGCGTTTGATTCCATGCTGCGCCGTAATAAGCTGCGTTTCCGGTTGTTTTTGAAAAAGATTTTATGGGGTTAGGGTTCGTTTCTGAATTTTCGTTTCGCTGGTGCAATCCGTTTTGATAAAAAGCGACATAGCGTATTTCAGCAATCCAGGGCTTTGATGCCAATGTGGGAAGCATGGATGAATCTGGCAGCAACACTACACAATTGTTCAGCCATTTAGAAGTTACATGCAGGACCCCTCCGGTAATTGTCAAAACAGTATCCACATAAAGCGGTGAAACCGGGCGGTCTGTTTGATTCAATGAAATGTTTTGTGCAGAACGGCGGTCGAGCGCGCGTTGCGAAAGAAAAACTAAGGGATTTGAAAGCGGCGGCGCTCCGGCTTTGTCAGTAAATGAAATGCGGTAAGCAAATTGTTGCTGCGCGAAAACGGGCAGGATAGCAAACAGGAGTAAACCTGAAATAATCCAACTTTTAAAGCCCCTCATTTGCGGTTGTTAATTATGGTCTACAGCTCGCATCACAACGCTGTAACCGCGCCGGCAACTTGCTACGCCCGGGTCGTAAATCCAACGCGTGGTTTCGCGATAAATCATGCCGATGTCATAACCATAAACCTCTTTGCTGAACGTCTTCTCAGAATAAGCGCCCGGCTGGAGTTCGGGGTTATTAATTTGCTCGTCAATTTCATTTACGGTCACGGTGTTTTTAAAATCTACCAATCCATTTGAATAATCGGCCCCCACACTTCCGTACTGATAATTCCATCCCTGGAAATATTTGTAATCCTCATCGGCTTCAGGAATCAATGCGTTTCCAAGCCATCTTGCATCTGTTGAAACGGGGAAAATCAATTTTATAAAACGAACGTTTGCCTCCACATATTCGAGGCGGGTGGGTGTTCGGGTAAGATAAATGACGCGGTGAATTACAAACACAGAAGAATCATTGTTGCGAATGTGCACATCCATCCGGTAAGAAAGCCGGTTTTCATTATCGCGAAACGTATCCGCAATCGTGTAGCGCATCTGATATTTATGAACCGTTTTCACACAAAGAAAATCATCCCAAATGGTGGAATCTACATTGTACACTACGTAACGTCCAAACTGGAGCGGGTAATATCCTCTTGAATATTCATCAGGGTATTTATTGTTTTCATCCACTTTTTTGCAGGAATAAAAACCTAAGAAAAACAGCGCTGCAAGGAGCAACGGCAAAAACTTTTTGTTCATAAAAATGATAAAATCGGGGAGTGGTGGTAAATATAGTTCATCAGGAGAAAAAGGAGTGCTTTACCCGAAGATGTTTACTTGTGCATTACAAAGACAATCAATAATTCAGCAGGCTTCCTTTCTGGATAATACCGCCGGCAATCACATCATCTCCCTCATAAAAAACGGCTGATTGGCCTGGCGCAATACTCGTTACGATGTGGGAAAAATTGACGGATACAATGCCATCCTTTTCTGAAATAATGCTCTCTGTTCCGGCATCGCGGTACCGGATTTTTGTTACAGCTTCCATATCGTTTTTAATGTCAGCATATTTTACGTAGTTCAGTCCGCTAACCGTCATGGAATTTTGCTGAAGTTCATCCGCTTCTCCCAAAATCACAGTATTCGTTTCGGGAATAATTTCTGTTACGAACATGGGTTTCCCCAAAGCAATATCTAATCCTTTCCTTTGCCCGATGGTGTAAAAAGGATAGCCGCGATGCCTGCCCACAATGCTTCCATCAGTCAGTTGAAACGCACCGCCTTCTACAGCCGCTTCCAGATCAGGAACATTTCTTTTTAAGAAGCCGCGATAATCATTATCCGGTACAAAACAAATTTCATAGCTCTCCGCTTTTTTAGAAAGTTCTTCATAGCCAAGATCAAAAGCAATTTGCCGCACTTCCGTCTTCAGGTAATTCCCCAAAGGATAAATGCTGCGGCTAAGGCATTCCTGGCCTAAACCCCAAAGCACATAACTCTGATCCTTCGTCAAATCCTTTGCTTTTGAAAGCACAAAGCGATTGTTTGCTTCCCGCACTTTTACGTAATGGCCTGTAGCAATGAAATCACAATCAAGCGCATTTGCACGCTTCAAAAGCGCCGACCATTTTATGTGTGTATTGCAGAGCACACAAGGGTTTGGCGTGCGCCCTGCAATGTATTCTTCCACAAAATTGTTGATAACGTGATCACCAAATTCTTCCCGGATGTCGAGCACATAATGCGGAAAACCGTGGTCAACTGCCGCTTGCCGCGCATCATTAAAAGAGTCGAGATTGCAGCAGCCTGTTTCTTTTTTCCCACCGCCTGAAGCTGCATAGTCCCATGTTTTCATGGTAATGCCCACCACCTCAAATCCTTGCTGGTGCAGCATCAGGGCGCTAAGCGTGCTGTCGATTCCGCCGCTCATTGCCACCAGCACTTTCCCGTTTCTGCTCATGCTAAATTTTGATTCTTATTGCGTTGCAAAGTTAAGAGGATGGCGTTTTGAAGGGGTTAATTTTGAAGGCTTATGAAAGAGCAGGAACGTTATGATATTCAATTCCAGACCGGCAAAGTTCACTACCTTTTCGGAGAGAGCAAGGACGCGCTTTCAGAATTTGCCGGCTCAGAAAAAGTGGTTTTTATTACCGACAAGAATGTGTTGGGGCTTTATAAAGATCGGATGATGCCGCATCCGGTTATTTGCATTCCTGATGGCAATAAAAAAAGTTGGGACACAATAGCCTATATCATCCGAGAATTGATTCACTTAGAAGCACACAGAAAAACGCTGATTGTGGGGATGGGTGGCGGCACGGTTACAGACATTGCAGGATTTGTAGCTTCTGTTTACATGCGCGGGCTTTTCTTCGGGTTTGTGCCTACCACTTTATTATGCATGACGGATGCATCTGTTGGCGGGAAGAACGGCATTGATTTCCGAGATTATAAAAACATGATCGGCACCATTCAGCAACCTGCATTTATTATTAACGACGCTTCGTTTTTACACTCATTGCCGGATGAAGAATGGAGCAATGGCTTTGCAGAAATCATTAAATACGCCTGTATTTTTGATAAAGAGCTTTTAAACGAATTGCTGGAAAACGATCTTGCTTTTTACAAAACCAATGCAGGCGCATTGCAGCTTCTGATCCAAAAATGTGTGCACCTGAAAAACCAAACCGTGCTGCAGGATGAACGGGAGCAAGGCTTGCGCAAACTGCTGAATTTCGGGCACACAGCCGGACACGCGATTGAAAAAAAATATGAGCTTTCACATGGCAAGGCTGTAGCATTGGGTATGGTAATCGCCTGTTGCATTTCTGAAAAAACTGCAGGTTTAAAGGGCTACGAAACGGAGAAACTGAAAGCACTTTTGAAGCGTTACAAATTGCCTGTAGCTTTCAAAATAAATGCGGATGAAGTGTTGCAAATATTGAAGATGGACAAAAAGAAAACGGGTGACCATCTTGATTTCATTGTGCTGGAAAGTTTAGGCCATGCAACCATCCGGAATATCCCCTACGAAATTGTTCGGGATGGTTTAATCAGGTTTCAGCAGGAAGATGCAGGTTAACGCTCATTTTTTAAAAGGAGAAATAACAGCGCCGCCCTCCAAAAGCCTTATGCAGCGGGCAGTTGCAGCCGCATTGCTTCACAATGGCATCACCCGTATTTTCAATTTTGGAACTTCTGATGATGACCGTGCATCCCTTAAAATTATTCAGCAATTAGGAGCCGTTTTTTCTCAAAATGAGGATCACCTCCGCATTCTTTCAAACGGATTAATTGATCCACAAACGGACATTATTTCCTGTGGAGAAAGCGGGCTTGCTGCCAGACTTTTTACACCCATAATAGCGCTTTCAAAAAAGCATGTTTGCATTACGGGAGAAGGGTCTTTGCTTAAAAGAAACATGCACGAACTGCAAAGGATTTTAGAGGCGGTTGGCGTAAAGGTTTCGATGCAAAACGGAAGGTTACCTGCTAACATTCAAGGCTCCTTAAAACCCGATAATTTATCGATCGACGGAAGCACCAGTTCCCAGTATTTATCGGGATTGCTTTTTGCACTTTCTTCTGTTGTTACTTCTCCGGTAAACATCGTTGTTGAAAACCTGAAAAGCAAGCCCTACATCGATCTGAGCCTGAAAGTGCTTCGGCATTTTGGCAGAAAAATAGCGCACTATGATTACCAGAAGTTCACTGTTTTCCCTTCAGATAAAATAGAAGCTAAAATAGATTTTACGGTCGATGGAGATTGGAGCAGCGCGGCATTCTGGCTTGTGGCGGGAGCATTAAACGGGGAGCTTTTGGTGAAAGGTTTGAAGCTGCATTCGCAACAGGCGGATGAAAAAATACTGGAAATATTGCGGTTGGCAAAAGCTTCAGTTTCATTTTCCGAAAGCGGCATTGTCGTAAAAACTTCTACCCTCTTCGGCTTTGAAACTGACCTTACTGATGCTCCGGATCTTTTTCCTGTCGTTTCCATTCTTGCCGCTTGTGCGCAGGGAGAAAGCAGGCTAACCGGCGTCCATCGTTTATTGAACAAGGAAAGCAATAGAAAAGAATCCATTGAAGCCATGCTCAAAGCATTTGGAGTTTCCTTTGCAACCTCTGAAAATGACTTCTTTATTAAAGGACAAACTGCCCTGAAACCCGCTATTATCAACGGTTTTGGAGATCATAGAATTGTGATGGCAGCAACAGTAGCCGCCTTAAAAGTGAATGGTTCAATGCACATTACTGATGTGGATTCTGTTTCAAAATCCTATCCCGGATTCTTTGCCGATGCTGCAACTTTGGGCTTCACTTTTCAAGAAAAACCAAGCGCTTTATGAACAGTTTCGGAACGCAATTCAGCGTCAGCATTTTTGGAGAATCGCATGGCGCATTCGTGGGCATTACCATTGATGGTTGTCCGGCAGGAGTTCCTGTTTCCGATGTTGATTTTGAAAAAGATTTGGAAAGAAGAAAGCCGGGCGCAGCAGGAACAACTCCCAGAAAAGAAACGGATACGCCCAAAATTATTAGCGGCATTTTCAATGGTTTTTCTACCGGTTCTCCTATCACCATTTTGTTTAAAAATGGAAATGTGCGTTCCAAAGATTACGATGAAATAAAAAAGACGCCGCGCCCAGGTCATGCCGATTTTGTGCTTCATAAAAAGTTTGGAGGATTCAATGATTATCGCGGCGGCGGGCATTCAAGCGGAAGACTCACAGTAGCGTTAGTGGCGGCGGGCGTAATTGCAAAAAAAATTTTTAAGGAGATTGAAATTGAAGCGAAGCTGACCGAGGTAGGCGGGGAAAACGATATTGAAGCAGCGGTACAAAAAGCAATTGTTCAGCAAGACAGCATTGGAGGAATTGTGGAATGCCGCGTAAAGAATTTACCTGTCGGTTTTGGGGAGCCTTTTTTTGATTCGTTGGAGTCGTTGATTAGTCATGCGATTTTTTCTATCCCGGCAATAAAGGGAATTGAATTTGGAGCGGGTTTCAGCGCAGCCCAAATGAAGGGAAGTGAGCACAACGATGCTTTAATGGATGCACAAGGCTCCACCAAAACCAATAATTCCGGTGGGATAAATGGCGGCATAAGTAACGGAAATGAAATTGTTTTCAGGGTAGCAGTGAAGCCTACAAGCAGCACACCTCAGGAGCAGCAGACCTGGAATATTGAAAGTGAAAAAGTGGCATCATTTACAGCAGCAGGGCGACATGATTTGTGTATTGCATTGCGCGTGCCTGTGGTGGTGGAAGCCGTTACAGCATTGGTTTTGGCGGATTTAATGCTAAGGCTAAAAGGCTAAAATACCGGTTAGTTTATTCATTAACTATTTGCCGGAGTGTTTCTATTTCCCGGGCTTTATCGTCTTCTTTTTTATACCGATAACATTGCGCCAGTTCTTCCAGCATTTTTGAAAGAATTTGAGAGTTAGAAACCGGTAAAAAATAATGAACCCTGTCGTCTGCGTTTATTTTTTTGAGATAAACATCCACTTCTTTTTGCGTGTAAATAACCCCGTTCATTGGGTCAACAAAAAATTGGATTTGCTGCACACCTTCCGTATCAAGGCTGGAAAAGGAATGTACCGTTTCGATAAATGCAAAAATGAACTGACGCGGAATATTGACAGCAAACAGCGGAATGTCCAAGGCTTCGCAAAGAGATAAATAAAGCAGTCCAATGCTGAAAGTATTGCCATGCCTGCTTTCCAGCACTTGATTTATAAAGAAGTATTTTGGTTCGCGCTGTGAAAGTTCGTGACCTTCCAGCTTGTAGTAATTATACAGGATGCTGTTGATCACGTTTGCTTGCTCCAGCGGAGAGAGGTAACTATTGAGCTCCAGCCAAAGGTCTTTCCTTATTTTTTCGTAAAGAGAAAACATAGAAGTGACGTTCATTTCCGGAAACTGAAATTTTGCTACAAGCAGCGCGCCTAAAAAAAGATCCTGCTTTTCTGATTGCATCCACTCCTCAAAATCCTGTTGTAAATCCTGAAAATGAACGCGGTGAATAAGTTGCTCAATCCGCTCCTGCAAATGTTCATCAGCCGTCACTTCCCAAAGGCTTTCCAGATTGGGAATAATGACATTCCCATAGTTCAGTATCTTTTCAGAAACGGTATCGAAAACCTCTTCATCAGGGTCGTCAATCAATGTTAGCAACGCTGTAATTTCCTTATTTGCCTTCATTCATTTTTAATGCTGATCAATAGAAAAGTAAGAAGATTTTCCGGGTAACTTTTTTTCCCGCCTGATTATTTCTTTTTAGGAGCAATGGTTTTAGGAGCTGCTTTAGATGTTGCAGATTTATTGGCTGCCTTCTTTGAAGCGGATTTTTTAACCGCAATCTTTTTCGTGCTTTTCTTAGCCGGCGCACCTGATTTTTTGCCTTTGCTAAAGCTGCCGGGTAATTGTTCTTCAATCATTTTCTTCACTTCTTCCAGCGTAATGTCTTCCAAATCTACCGCTTCATATTTTTCGCCGGATGGCGTTTTGCCAAGTTTCAGGCTTTTCTTTCCATAGCGTATAAATGGGCCCCATCGTCCATTTTCCAAAGCTATTTTTTCGCTGTGCCATTGTTGGATGTAACGGTTAGATTCTTTTTCCAGTTTTGCGCTAATCAGTTCTTTTATATCGGATGCCGAAAGATGATCGAAGTCATACTTTTTGGGAATGTTTACGTACATGTTTTCCCATTTTATAAACGGGCCAAACCTGCCTTTGCCTTTCGTTACCGGCAAATCCTTATAAAATCCAATCGGGGCATCTGCTTCCTTTTTTTCTTTGATGAAATGCAAGGCTTCCTCCAGGTTCAAATTTGCAGGGTCTATATTTTTTGGAAGGGATATAAATTGCTCTCCCCATTTTACATAAGGGCCATACCGACCGGAGTTAACAGACACTTCTTTATCTTCAAAAACGCCTAAATCAAGCGGTAATTTAAAAAGTTCCAGCGCCTCTTCAAGGGTAATGGTTTCAATGCTTTGGGATGGTTTTAAAGTTGCAAAACGAGGCTTTTCCTCTTCATCAGCTATTCCGATTTGCACCATTGGGCCAAACCTTCCAAGCCTTGCAAATACGGGTTTTCCACTTGCGGGGTCTACGCCCAGTTCATGTTCTCCCTTCGCCCGTTCTGCATTTTCAAGCGTGTTTACTACGCGTTCATGAAAGGGATTGTAAAAGGCATCTATCATTTTGTTCCAGGCTAGTTTACCGCGCGCTATTTCATCAAATTCCTGTTCAATTTTTGCGGTAAAACTGTAATCCATCACTCGGTCAAAATGCTCTTTCAAAAAATCGGTAACCACCATTCCCAAATCTGTAGGAAACATTTTTGCTTTCTCGGCTCCCGTGTTTTCCTGCTCTGTGCGTTGCGTCAGGTTTTCTCCTTTAAGGCTGATAATTCTGAAGTCGCGCTTTATGCCTTCTTTATCCTTTCTTTCAACGTAACCTCGTTGCTGCACGGTACTAATTGTTGGTGCATAGGTTGATGGTCGCCCGATGCCCAGTTCTTCCAATTTTTTTACAAGAGATGCTTCCGTGTAACGGGGCGCTGCGCGGGAAAATTTCTCCGTTGCGCGCATCTCCTGAATATCCAGTTTTTGATTTACGGACAGCGGCGGTAAAATGCCTTCCTGTTCCTGCTCCCCATCTTCATCATCACGACCTTCTGTATAAACTTTCAGAAATCCGTCAAAACGCAACACTTCTCCGGTGGCGGTTAGTGGTTCGGGATGTGCCGAAACGTTGATTTTTGCGATTGTTCTTTGCAATTGTGCATCTGCCATTTGCGATGCCATGGTTCGCTTCCAGATAAGGTTGTAAAGGCTTTGCCAGTCGCGGTCAGAGATTTCATGCACGTTCATATCGGTGGGGCGAATGGCTTCATGCGCTTCCTGTGCTGATTCGTTTTTGGTTTGAAACTTTCTTTGCTGATGATATTTACTGCCGTACTGCGACACCACGGTTTGTTCAATATTCTGCAAGGCTGTTTCAGAGAGGCTCACAGAATCGGTACGCATATAACTGATGAATCCGTTTTCGTAAAGCCGCTGGGCTACCTGCATGGTTCTTGAAACGGAATAGCCGAGTTTACGCCCGGCTTCCTGCTGAAGCGTGGAAGTGGTGAAGGGTGCGGAGGGCGATTTTTTAGCGGGTTTTACCTGCACGTCTGCTACGGTGTAGTTAGCGCCAATGCATTTTCTTACGTAAGCTTCCGCATCTTCAACTGCTTTGATTTTCTCCGGACCTGATGCTTTAAAAACAACTATTTTCTTGTTCACATCCGGCGATGTAAACAACGCTTCCACGCTGAACCTGCCTTCTTGTTTGAAGGCATTTATTTCCCGCTCGCGCTCCACCACAAGCCTCACCGTTACCGATTGCACCCTGCCCGCAGAAAGGTTGTTGTGCATGCTCATTTTGCGCCACAATACTGGAGATAATTCAAAACCCACAAGCCGGTCCAGTACACGCCGTGCCTGTTGCGCCATTACGAGATCCATATTTACGGTACGCGGACTTTCCACTGCCTTTTTAATGGCCGGTTTCGTGATTTCATGAAACACGATGCGCTTCGTGTTCGCACAATCCAGCCCCAGCACTTCGCATAGGTGCCACGAAATTGCTTCTCCTTCGCGATCCTCATCCGTTGCCAGCCACACTTCATTTGACTTTTTGGCTAAGGCACGCAGTTCGCTCACTACTTTATGCTTATCGTCTGATACCTTGTAATGCGGCTCAAAGCCGTTTTGGATGTCGATGCCCATGTCTTCTTTCCGGAGGTCACGGATGTGCCCGTAACAGGATTTTACTTCAAAATCGCTGCCTAGTATTTTTTCAATGGTTTTTGCTTTTGCGGGGGATTCTACAATCAACAGATTCTTTGCCATTCGCTGCTACTTTTTCAATTTTTAATTTGGTGATTCTGCATTCCTGAAAATGCCTTGGGCGTGCAATAATAGATATTGTTCCCTGAAAAGAAAAAGGACGACATCGAAACGTCGTCCTTTTTCTGAAAAATAGTAACTGTTTTAAAAGCTGCGATGGATTAATGAGCCACCACAAATTTTTGGGTAACACGAACACCGTCGGCATTCATTGTGCAGTAATACACACCGTTTGATAAGTTTGCGGTATTAAATGTTTCCTGGTGTTTTGACTGAGCATTTAACCGGCCTACACTTCTTTGTGTAATAACCTGGCCAATAGCATTTGTGATGGTGATATCAAGAACCGTATTTTTCAATGCTGTAAAATCAAGTTTCACTTCATTGTTAGCAGGGTTTGGATAAAGACTTCCTACAAAAACGTCATTGCTTATCTCGTTAATTCCAACAGGAGGCTGCTTTCCAAAAATCAAACGAACAAGCGGAGCGCTTGACACGCGGAAGGGCAAATTGTTTGGTCCGCCAAAACCTGTGATACCATCATTCTGAGAAGTATCACCTATGCCGTGTAAATAATTAAGTGACGGAGGTGTGGTTTCATCAGAAGAAAGCAATAGAACTGTATTGGTATCCGGCACATTGATACCCTGGATTACTACCGCATAATCCCCTTCATCAAAAATAAGCTGACCAAAAACCGGATTGATATCGAAACGGGTGTACCGCACTGTATCTAACACGGATATATCTGCAGCCGCCAATGTTTTAGCGCTGGAAGATGCTTGTAATGTCCAGGTGCCGGTAGTCCCTGCGGTTACAAACTTAAAGACGTGAGCTATTACACTAGAACCTTGTGTGGTCGTCCGCTGGAAGCCTGCTAAAATGCCGCTCAGCGTATCAAACTTGCCCGTAGGGATTGAATAGAACATACCAATGTTAAACGACGCTGCACCTGTTGAAGAAAGCGTTGAACGGTGAATGACATAACTGCTTCTAAGCGCGCCTGAGTTCCGATGGTAAAGCGTATCATTCACGTTGAAGAATGAAGTATCCTGATCATTTTCGCTTACGGCATCACCCATTTGGTTTACGCTGTAAACGGCACGATATGCACCCGTAGCTGTGGTATAATAAGGTGGAAAATCCAAAATAGAGTCCTGAATGGCATACGGAAAGGTTGTAAACGTGGATGAATCCTGATAAACTGTTGCGCCGTTTAAAGTAATATCAGCATGTACTGCAACATTGCCAGGATCAGAAGAGCCAAGATTGCTTAGTGACACAACAGGAACGAGCGTATCTATAAATTGCTTGGGAATATTTCCGAAAGATGTGAAACCGCCTGTCCCATCATACATCACTACTGCTGGATTATTCAGCTTTAAATCAATAAGCTCCAATTCAGAAAGCGCAATATCGTCAACAAGCCAGTTATAGGTTCCGGTAAGGTAAGTTGTTTTATAACGGAAGCGAAGAATCACGCTTGCCTCATTAGCCGCCACGGAGCTAATGTCTATACGAATCAAATAAGGATTAGAAGGCACATAAGCCGTATTAGATAATGCATTATTATCTTGTATGGGAAAAGTGGTGAAATTTAATCCGCCGTCGTTTGAAACATCGATAAAACAGGAATCAGCAAATTTACGGTAATACTCCTGAAAACTTAACTCAACTGTTGGGTGCCCAAAGCAATTGTAAGAAGGAGACTGGAGATATCCTGAAATTTGAACAGTAGGGGTTAATTTTCCTATGGAATCCGAATCATACACCATCCAGCCATTTGTTGCCGTTGGTGAATTGATAGCGCCGATGGAAAATGCCCCCGTTGTAGCCGCTGTTGCCCATTTCCAGGTAGCGGTAACGGAACCGGAGCCTGAAGCCGACCATCCAGTAGGCAAGGAAGTGGGAGTGCCGGAGCCAAAATCCTCCGAAACAAAAGGAACTGCTGTAGTTTTAGCCAGATTACTAAAAGAGTAAGAACTTAATGGCTTCGATTTCGACACCTCGCTGTTGTCAAAATAATTAGGTGCCAGTTTGGAATCATCCACTACTTTTCTGGATGATTGCTGCGCAAATGCCGGAAGGGCTAAACCACCCAGCAAAATGAGTAAAAGTTGTTTTTTCATTGTTTAGAATTTTGTTTTTAAAAGTGTGCGTAAAGGTAGGGAAAAAACACGGTAAAAAGTTACAGACTTGTCATTTTTAAAAAGAGGCAGCGCCAATCGTAATTCTGCTTCTCTTTCTTCTTTAAAAAATCAGGCGAAAGCTTTTAAGACATTAAGCTTCTTCTCTCGCTCCCATCTCCACCAATTCCAACACCGTTTTCCAGTTGCGCGTCGTAGCTGTTACTTTCAGTTTATTTTCCAGAAAGCCATTGGTGAGTTTTGAATTGCTGTATTTGTTCGGGCAATAGAGATAAACAGCTTCATCCATTACTCGAAACGCATCGGGCGCAAACGTTTCCGGTTTTATTTTTTCCACATTTTCTGAAAGAGGCGCAGCGGATAAAAACGTGACGTGGAAGTGCGCTGCATGCCTTGTTTCATCCTGCAAAAATGGATTGTTGCTAACAACGCGTTTCATCTCATCCATCATCAGTACCAACACCGGCACTTCAAAGCCAAAGCTTTTAAGAATGGTTTTTTCAATGAGCACCGCTAATTTTTGAGGGTCGCTTTTTTTAGATTGAAATAGCACATTGCCACTCTGAATGTAAGAGCGCACGTTTTCAAACTTCAAACCGCCGGTAAACATCTCCCGCAACGCTTCCATTTTTATCATCCGCTTGCCACCCACGTTTATGCCTCTGAGTATGGAGATGTAAGTTTCCATTTGCGCTTATTTTTTTTATTAAATCGCAAAACTAAACGCTGCCCGCCAAATCAAAATCGCACTAAAAATTATTTCCAAAATTCTTTTTTTAGACCAATCTAAAATCATAGTTTTGCAGCCAAATCTTTTTCTTTGAAAACCTTAATTTCCATTTTATTCATCATTGCATCGCTCCTAATAAGTCACAGAACATTTGCCCAAACTTCCGCTGACAGCATTTATATCCGCTCCCAATCCGATTCCCTGAAACATGCCATGAATGCCACCATGCAGGAATTTGTAGTCACCGGCACGCGCACCCAAAAACGAAAAGCGGAAAGCGCCGTTGCAGTGGATATTCTCAATAGTCGCACTTTTCGCATCACACAGTCTAACACGCTTGCCGACGGACTTTGTTTTTCCCCCGGCCTCCGCATGGAAACTGATTGCCAAACCTGTAATTATTCTCAGCTTCGCATGAATGGTTTAGGTGGTGCTTATTCTCAAATTCTCATCAACAGCCGCCCCGTTTTCAGTTCTTTAATGAGCCTTTACGGACTGGAGCAAATTCCCGCCAACATGATTGAGCGCGTGGAAGTGGTGCGCGGCGGAGGTTCTGTGCTTTACGGTGCAAGCGCCATTGCCGGAACGGTGAATGTTATCACCAAAAAACCACAGGAAAATGCGGCGCAGATTTCCAATAATTTTTCCCTGATTGGCGGCACAGCAAAAGATAATTTCGGGAACGCAAATATTACCGAAGTAAGCGCCGACAAAACAAAAGGCATTTCAATTTTTGGTTCCAGAAGAGATAAACAAGCTTACGATGCCAATGGCGATGGCTTTTCTGAAATGCCGCGGTTAATCAACAATTCCGTTGGCTTTAATTCCTTCCTGAACTTTTCTGAAACCAACAAGCTGGAAGTGAATGGCTGGTATATTGATGAATACAGGCAGGGCGGAAACAAAGTACACCAATCGGCTGAAAAGGCGGAACAGAGCGAGTTCCGGCATCATCAAATTGTTTTGGGAGGTTTCAATTTTGAACATCAGAAACCGGGCAGCAAAAGCTGGTGGAGCGTTTATGCATCTGCACAAAAAACAAAAAGAAGGCACTACACCGGAATTGATGGAGCAGATGCATGGGGCAACACGAAGAACTATTCTTTCCAGGGCGGCTTGCAATACAACCTCAAACTGAATCATTTTTTAAAAGGAACCAACACCTTAACCACTGGCTTCGAAAATCAGTATGAATACACTTTCGACCAGATTCCTTTATACCATTATCTCATAGACCAGCACGTAAACCTCACCGGTGTTTTCCTGCAAAGCGATTGGGAAATTTCTAAAAAACTTACGCTGCTTTCAGGCGTTCGCGTCAATAAATCCAACCGCGTAAATAACCTGATTATTACGCCAAAAATCAGCGCTCTTTTTAAACCAAATGCCTTCACGCAATTTCGCGCATCATACGCCCGTGGCTTCAAAGCGCCGCAGGCTTTTGAAACCGATATGCACATTGCGTTTGCCAACGGCGGCGTGTCCATCATCCGCGTAAATCCAACTTTAATTGCCGAAACTTCAAACGCTTTTAATGCCTCAATAGATTTTGATAAACCTTCAGAACGCATTATTTACGGCTATTCCATCAATGCTTTTTACACCCGCCTCAACAATGCATTATCCTCGAGCAAACCGGAACCGATGCCAATGGAAATCAGCAACTTTTGCGCAGCAATGGAAACAGTGCAATCGTTCGCGGAATAACGGTGGAAGGAAGATTGAACGCCAACCAGAAACTACAAATTGAAACGGCGTTTACTTTTCAAAAGTCGGATTATGCGCAGCCGGTCAGTTGGTCTTCTTCCATTTCAGGCACCAAAAAATATTTGCGGACGCCTGATTTTTATGGTTATTACACCCTCAGTTTGTTCCCGAAAAATAAATTTTCCGCTGCCTTTTCAGGTGTATTAACCGGCCCAATGCTGGTGCCGCATTTTGCGGGTGCGCCAGGCGTTTTGCAGGATGAAATAAAAACCACGAAAACTTATTTCACCCACACTTTGAAAATCAGTTACCGGCTTGCATTGAAAAACATTTCTTCCGCATTCACAATAAGTGCCGGCGTTAAAAACTTCACCAATCAATATCAAAACGATTTCGACACGGGCAAGTTCCGCGATAGCAATTACATCTACGGGCCTTCGCAGCCGAGGACTTTTTTTGCTGGTTTAATCTGGGAGCGGAAATGAAAGCTGTTTTATTCGGTTTTATACTGATGGGCGGAGGATATTTGAGAGGCATTGTTTACGTTTGAGATAGAAGGGCTGACTACATTATGGCGATAATTGCGATTAATTCTCCGGAAATTTTAAACCAACAGAGGTGGGCGGCTGGTGAAAACACCAATCATTAGGTAGGTATAGATGCTTTTCAGATGGGTGGGTGTTAAACTATGTGCGTTAATATGGAGGTTAGTTGCCCGCCAATAGGCATTTGGTTGGGTGGAAGAGTCGTTCGGATGAAAGAAGGTTTTGTTATGTTGACAAAGAGTAAGGCTAGTTAGGCAAATAGGAGGATTAGTTGGATGTTATGAAGCATTTGGTGGAATGGTATTAGGATTAGTTGTTTGTCATACGGCTTTCGGTTTATTGCGGAATAAATGTGATGGCAGGAATGAAATTCTCGCCAACATGGTACGGTACAGGTAAGTTGCTGCAATTTGGCTATGCTGTATACCTTTGCCAGCTAAGCTAAAAAGGAAACACTTCCTCTAAATAAATTCTTGTGTTTAGCTCAAGGTCAGTGTGTTGATTTTTAAAGTTGCGACATTCGTACAGGTCATTGACCTTACCATTTGCTGTGTCGAATATTAAATTCATGTAATTATTACTATTATTTCCAATAAAAAGGAAGCCCGACTTTGTTTTGTCACAGCTGGTGCATCTGCCTGCCACTGAAATTAAATTCGTGTCGCCGAAGTTTGCAAATTTTTCAAATGCTTCTTGTAATTTACTAATGAAAATATACTTTTTGAAATCCTGATAGGTTTTATCATCGTCTAAAAATGCGTCAATCATTTCGATGTCCATGGTTTCAATGAAATGGACAATTGCTTGTGATTGGGTGGATAGGTTGATTTGTTTATTGTTTAGGGATATCATTTTAATAGTTTTGGTGTTAAATTGAATATTGTTATTAAACATCGACGGTGATTGCATTGATGTTTAAAAGGGAGATGGTTATTATGTTTTTGTAAAGGCATTTTGGATGCGTGAGTCCCTTGCAGGAGACTCACGCACGAAGTAAGGTGAGAGTGGTTTAAGGATATGATTGATGGTTTGGGTATTGGACTATTAGGGCGCTTTTGTGGGCGAAAGTAAAAAAAGAATTGGGAATGTTTGGAATTGCGGGGGTGTTTGTTTGGATGGTTTGGTTTGGCGTTTAGAATTTGTCGTATTATTATTAGGGTTGGGTTGCGGCCTTTGTTGTGTAAGGTTGCGGCCTTGTTGTGTAAGGCAGCAGCCTCGTTGGGTAAGGTCGCAGTCTTGTTGGGTAAGGTCGCAGTCTTGTTGGGTAAGGCTAGCGACCTTGTTGTGTAAGGTTGCGGCCTCGTTGTGTAAAGCAGCAGCCTCGTTGGGCAAAACAGCGGGTTCGTTGTTTAAGGCGGCGGCCTTGTGAGGTAAGGCAGCGGCCTTGTTTTTAGAAATGGGTTGCTTTTAGGTTAAAATAATAACATGTATAAATGATGGATGAGATAGCGCTCCTACACCAGCGAAAAAAGTTGGACTGGTGTACTTGCGGCTGAGGATGAAGGTGCACGACGTAGGCGCAGCCTACGCCTAACGGGGATGTTTTTCTAAAAGTGTTTGAAACTTCTCTCTCGATTTTAAAAACTCATTTGCTTCAAAAAATTTCTTTCCGTCAGCAAGTAAATTTGGTACACCAAATATAATTTCTTCTAATTCAATTTTCAACTTTTCGTTTTCAATATATAAGGAAATTTTCTAATTAATGACTTTTTGATGTTCGTTTTCAGAAACACATGATGAAAGTAGAGCTGTTACTATCAAACAGCAAGTAAATATTTTTTTCATAATTAACGGTAAAATGGGATTTCAATATTCGGAAAAAAGGTTCTTAAAATTCCTTCAAAAACTGGCATTAAAGAATAAACAAAGCCAATAAAAAAAATACCTTTCAAAATAAAATAAACGTAATTATTACCTTCGATTTCGTTTACATCATTTCGTTTTCCTGTAAAAATAACGGAAAGTGCTTTTGTGATGTAATACCAAAGAATTAGCCAAGTATTTGTTAGGCCAATAAACAAAACACTAGTTTTTGCAATTTCGATCAAAGGATTTACGGTGTTTACTTTGTAAATCGTGTCGACAAATTCATTTAAAATGGAAAGCGTTTTAAAATTAAGAAATGAAAAACTGATAACCCAACTCGAAAATAAAATTCCGTATGCCAAAAGAATTTTCCCTTCGCTTTCTGATTTAGATTTTTCTTTTCTGATTAACAGTTGTGTAGCTGTAAGAGAAATTGCAAATGCAATTATGCTGACACTGGTGAGTGTTATTGTTTTTATTATATCCATTTTATTTTGATTTTAATGATACTCTCCAATACTTTAGGTTAGAAATTTCTTTTGGTAAAACACCTGCTTTTATGTTTGGTGCCGTGGTTTCCCAAAGCACATAACGCTGATTTTCGTATGTGTAAGCAATTCCACTTATCGGTAAATTTACTCCGATAATTGAATGACTGTAATATTCGCTACTAAATAATGCAACATCATAGCCATAATGAGCAAGCATTGTGTATAATAGCAATGTTCTGGTATCGCAGTCGCCATAAAGATTTGACATAAATTCTACTGGCGAATTGATGCCGAATTTTTGAAATCCGTTACAACTAACATTTTCAGAAGATAGATATTCCCGAATAAATTTGTCGTCATATAAATTAGGATTGCAACCGTCTGGAACAATTACTGAATAAGGAATATCTTGAACGAAAGAAACAAGAAGTTCCGCAAATTTCACGTTTGACAATTGTTCTTTTTCTATAATGTTATCGAATAATTGATAAACTCCATTGAGATTTTGCTTGTCATTTTCTTTCAACGAATAAATGATTTTATCGTATGCTCGTAGTGTGTTTTGTTCTAAATTCAATGAGTTTTTAAAGTGTTTCGCTTTACTGTAATCGCTTTTCTTTGTCCAAATATATCCCTCGTATTTGTTGCCGTCATAATCGTTCCAAACCCTGAAATGCTTAATCAATGTATCGTTTTCTACAACATTATTTATCGTGTCAATTATTGGTGTTGATTGCGTTTCTTGCTCTTTCGGATTTTCAACTACTACAGGTTTTGGAATGAAAGTATTTGCAGAACGGTTAAAAACCTGAAATAAACTAACAATAAAACCAATTAGTATTACAATCCCAATAATTCTGAAAATCCAATTGTAAATGTTAGCTGGAATTAAATTCATTAAAAGCAGAATTAGGGCAAATGGCAAAATGAAAGCCATTTGTGGCAATATCATTAGTAAAAATGCAATGCCTAAAATTATTCCGATTACTCCGATTATGGTAGAAAAACAGCCCTCGTTATTTGATGAATTTGCAGGTTTTGAATATTTCCATTCGCCCCAATATGATTTCTTATGGTCTGAATAAAAATATTCCGTTCGTTTGTAATTTCCGTTGTGTTCTACATTGCCTGTTGGTATTGAAGTTTTTGTTATAATTGGGTCTGCGATTAATGATGTTTGAGAAGTTGTATTAGTTATGGAAATTAGGTACTCTTTTTCTGTGTAATGCTCTACAACAAAGTCAAGCACATATCCTGTAACGATTGCATCTATTGTTCCAAAAACTTCGTTGTCTTCGTCTTGGTGTAATTTTCTATTGAATTTAATTTCACCAAATAACGGCTCGTGTAAATTGACTTCATATTCTTTGTCACCTTTTTCTAAAACGGTATTTAATAGTTTTGGTAGTTTTTCTCTTGGTATTTTTAAATCTTGCTGTAACTGAAAAGGCGATTTGCTGTAAACGGCATTTTTGAGCGTTACTTCGTAAATATTAAAATCAAAAAACTTGGAATGTTCAAACTGATTGGAAAAGTTCTCATCAATTTCGCCCCAATACTTTCCGTTTAATAACGCTTTGATGTAAGTATGTCGTGGAAGTTCTCTTGTTTTTTCAACTAATTTATATTTTTGCCCGTTTTCATCGCTAAAAATTTCATCTTCATTGATTAATTCTGAACCTGAAAAATCAGTATGATTATCTTTTACAATTTCATCATTAACGACAATAGATTTATCCGCTGTTTTCGTTCTAAAAAAGAAAAAATACAGAAAAACTAAAACTGCGATGATGATAATTGCAGTTGTCAATTGGCTTCGGGATAAATGTGGTTTAGTAATTCCTGTTCAGAAAGTACGTTTTTAGTTTTCGATTTGAGTATTGTTCTGAATGGCGGATTAGCCCAATACTCGTATTTTTCAATTTTATCGTTGATTAATTCATTATTTATTTCGGTAAAATGTTCTTGGTAAGCAATCGGATTTATTTTTTCCAATTTGTTTAAATATGGCATCAAATTTTCCCAAACTGATTTATTGTAATTTGAGATATTGTTCTCTATAATACGTTTATATTCTTTTTTGAAATCGTTGTAATCATCTTCAATTATCCGTTTTTTAATTTCTGCTTTTTGTTCATAAAATTCACCTAATTTTCTAATGCTATATTTTAGGTAAACAGGTAAAAGGAAAATAGCAATAACTGCTATTGTAATGATTGTTGCTAAAGGATCAGTGATTAATAACTGTTTAATGTCGAATGCTAACGCTGTTGAATTGGGTTTTAAGATTAAAACATTCAATGGTTGAGCAATGATAATAGCCAATAAAACAACAATGAATACTCTCAATACCATTGAAAATGAGAGCTGAAATTGATTTGTTTTTATCTTTTGATTTTTTCTGATTTTTGTTGGTAAAAGTGTTGGGGTAATGGTGTACAAAAATAAAACGTACATATTGGTAACAATATAACCCCAAATTATTCCAACGCCAATATCCGCAACAACACTATGAAATAAATGTTCTGTGAAATATAAAGCACTTGCAAAACTGCACAACAAAATCACCAATACCAATAATCCGATAAGTGAAAAATAAATTTGAATTTTATTACTGCACTTTGAAATTATAGTATAGTCTTCCCCAGACAACTTACAAAGACGTTTTCTTAAGGCTTTAAGAAGTGAACTCATAAGGATTTATTTTTTTGATGTATTCATCTAAATTGCCATCAATTTTTTCTTTTTCCCTTTCTTTATATTTTGCAATAGCGTATTCCGTAAGTTCTTTTTGAATTTCTGTTACTTTCATTTTTTCAAAAATCATTTTTTCGGCTTCGTGATTGATTATCAGATGACGTTCAATACCTTCTTTATCTTTGTAATAATCATAGCGAACTTCAATTCCATTTTCTGCCCGAATTAGGTCATCTCTGTTTTCGCTTAAATAATCGTAAGGCGTTTTATTTAGCATCAACTTAAAGAAAATTGGTGTTAATTCTATAGCCATAAATAGCAAGGTTATAAAAAGTGTAATCCAAAAACCTGCAACCTCGTGAGCCAATTTTATACGTTCGAGCAAACCGTCTAAACCTTGTGCAACTTTTACGTTTGTAGCCAGTACTTTTTCTTTTTCAGCTAAAATTTCCTTTCGTTTTTTATCTGCATCATTAATTTTATCTCCATTTTGTTGGTCAAATCTATCGAGTTCTTTATTTAAAGCATCAATTTGGGATTTTAACGCTTTTGATAAAGGACCATTTCCTGCACCAATTCCATTAGCTTTTCCCATTAAATTGTCAGTGTACGCTTGTTCTGCAATTTTGATACGACTAATCAAATCTTGTCTTTGTTTACCTACTTCGCCTAAATCCCCTTCAACAATTTTTAAACGTTCTTCAAAATTGGCAGTTGTTTTTTTCTCAAATTCCTTTTGTAATTCAAGTTGCTTTTCATACAATTTATTATTGATTTCCGTTTGAAACATTCGTATTTCAATAGGTTTTGAAATCGTTATTGCAATGATAGCACCCATTATGATACGAGGAATGGCACTTTTGAATTCGTCCCAAGTTATTTTTTCTGTTCCATCTCCTTTGCCCGTACTTGTAACAATGAAACGGTCAATATTGAAAATCATTAACCCCCAAATAAGTCCAAAAATAGCAGATAAAATAACCGTTGGAAAATCAACCACGTCTTCAACTGCCGAGCCTTTTGGTGAGAAAATAGTATAAAAGGCATATCCTCCTGCAAGTCCTGCCATTGCACCTGTGGCGAATACAATTCCTCCCAAACACATATATTTGATTTGGTCACTATACGTTGCTCGTTCTAAAATATAACGGTCGCCTCCTGCACATTTCCAAAGGAAACGCATAATTTTACCTGCTTTTGGTGTGATGTAATAATCTCTTTTCATAAAAACTCTTGGATTTTAAATTCGTTAGATTTGATTGCTATATGTTTTGATTTAACGGTAACACTTTGAATAGTAACCTTAGGTTTGCCGAAGGCAAACCTAAGGTTAGGTATTTTTATTCTTGTCTTTTGTCGAGTTATTTCAACCGGACTAATGTTTTCAATTGCAGTTCTGAAAGGATTTGAATTGAGTTGAAATTCTTTTTTGAGTTCAATTATAAAGACTTGTTTTTGAAAAAAGCCAAAGACTTCAACTTTTATATTATCTGCTTTTAGTGTTTTTAAATTCAGAATTAGTGGTATTGCAAAATCAAAACTTTTAGTATCGTCAACTTTGAAATAAATTGCATTTTTAAACTTAATGTCCACCACCAAATAAGAATTGTCAGAATGCCAATTTTTGTAATAGTCAAATGACAGTTTTTGCAACCGTTTGTTTTTCTTGAAAAGTATAGCAAGCAATTTCCCAATTCTAATAAAATGGAATTTTAAAAACGAAACCAGCTGTTTTATTATGTCAAAAAAAGATAGAGTTTTCGTCATACGCTACTGTTGTTTGTTTTGGTGCGGTTGGGGCAAAAGCAAATGTGCTGCATTGCGTTGGCTTTGTGCGTCTGGTTGCAGCTCTTTTGATTTTGCTGAAGCGTTGGCTTTATTTCTCATTTTCTTGTCTATTTAATGTTGGAACTGTCGGTTGTCATAGCCTGCCGCATAAGTCGTAAATAAACGAGACTTTTGTCGTACTTTTTTCATTATTTTGATATGTTGCTGTCCAAAATTTATTCTGAACTTCACTATTTAACCACACTTTTATAATCATTTCGATAGGAAATTTTTCCCACCAACCCTACCCCACATTCGCCAACTGCCCGCAAGCCGCATCTATATCCTTCCCCCTACTCCGCCGCAACCGCGCATTCACCCCTTTGCTTTCCAGGTATTTCATGAATTCATCGGTAGCTGCTTCGTCCGGCTTCTCAAAATCTGCTGCTTCAATGGGGTTGTATTCAATAATGTTCACCAAATCAGCAGGCACTTTGCGGTAAATTTTTACAAGCTCATCAGCATCCCGCAGTGTATCATTAAAATTTTTGAACAGGATGTACTCAAAGGTGATTTCATTTTTGGTGGCCGCGTAAAAATAATTCATCGCTTCTATAAGCGAAGCAATGGAATTGGTTTCGTTGATGGGCATTATTTCATTCCGCTTCGCATCGCTGCCGGCATGGAGCGAAAGCGCCAGCTTAAACCGCACGCCATCATCTCCCAATTGCTTAATCATTTTTGAAACGCCCGCCGTAGAAACGGTTATCCGCCTCGGCGACATGCCCAAACTATCAGGCGAGGTAATTTTATCAATCGCCTTCAGCACGTTTTTATAATTCAGTAGCGGCTCGCCCATGCCCATAAACACGATGTTGGTAAGCGATTTTCCAAACTGCGACATTGCCTGCTCGTTCGCCAGCACCACTTCGTCCACTATTTCATCCCAATCCATATTGCGCTTGCGGGGCAGATATCCGGTGGCGCAAAACTTACAAGCCAGGGAGCAACCCACTTGCGAAGACACACATACAGTCATCCGTTTTGGCGTGGGGATGAGCACACTTTCTACATAATGCCCGTCGTGCAATTGGAGGCGGTTTTTAATGGTGCCATCGTTGCTGAATTGGCTGTGGTGCACTTTTACGCGGGGGATTATATATTGGCTGGAAAGCTTGTCCCGCAAGGCTTTGGGAAGATTGGTCATTTCTTCAATGCTGCCTGCAAATTTTTTCCAGAGCCACTCTTCAATTTGTTTTGCGCGGAAGGTTGGCTCCCCCCACTCTGCCATTTGCGCAGCTATTTCTTCCTTCGTTGCCTCCCTTAAATTTTTCATTGCTTGCAAATGTAAGTATGATGCAATAGCAATCGGATAACATGCCTGTTTGGTTTAGATTTTTTACTTTGCGCAAAATCTATTTTTTATGAGAACAGTATTAAAGGTCGTCGGCGTGCTGCTGGTGATAGTTATTGCCACGGTGGTGGTGCTTGGGCTTATTGCCCCAAATGAATTTAAAACAGAACGCGCCATTGTTATTAATGCGCCGCAGGATGCGGTGGTGAACGAGATGTTTTACTTCAAAAACTTCAATCACTGGAGCCCGTGGTCGCGGCTAGACCCAAACATGCAAACGCAGGTGATTGGCGAAGATGGCAAGGTGGGGACGGTGTATGAATGGAAGGGAAATGATGATGTCGGCAGCGGCATTATGCGCAACAAGTTTGTGACTGACCGCGAGTTGCAATACGAAATGAATTTTAAAGAACCCTGGGAAAGCACTGCTAATGGTTACTGGCGCGTGGAAGATGCAGGCGGCGGCAAAAGCAAGGCAGTGTGGGGTTTCAGGAGTCCGGCTGCGTTCCCGATGAATGGATTGATGATGGCGATGGGCATGACGAAAGCTATTTCTAAAGATTTTGACAAAGGGCTTATTAACCTAAAAACATACGTGGAGAAGAATAAGTTTGTGGATAAGGCGGGGTTGTGAGGAATTGGTATGTTGGGAAGTGGGAAAGTTGATAGGTTGGCAAGTTTATAAGTTTGTAAGTTGATAGGTTGGAAAGTTCGTAAGTTGGTATGTTCATATGTTGAAAAATTATCGTATATTAATTCTATTGCGAAACATAGTTGGAACTATAGTTCCATAGGTTGTCCATCAACACCTCACCACCTTCGGGGGATATAAGTAGGTTTAAAAGTTCATTTAATACCATTTTGATACCAAATTTGCTATAAACAATTATTTAGGTTGTCCGCTTATATCTTCCCTCCTCCATAGGGATTGGAGGAGGCTTAAAAATTCGATTTTGTTGTCTAAAGTGGAATTATAGTTCGTTAAACAAGCCTAAATATTATCAATTTAAGAATGTTTAGTCAATTTAATGCGTTGCTAAAAATAAAAAACCCCGAAATAAATCCGGGATTTTTTTTAAAGTTAAGAAAGCCATTTCTCTATCGAAGCAACGTTACATTGCCTTGATATTTTTCAACCCGGTCATTTTTAAGGGTCACTTCAATTAAGTAGATGTAAACGCCAGTTGGTTGTTCCAAATTATTAAATCTTCCATCCCATCCGCGACCATCTATGCGCATAGTCTGCCATATTTCCTGTCCCCAACGATTATAAATCGTCATTTTAAACTTCGTTACGCCTTGAGATAACAACTGGCGCGGCAGGAAATAATCGTTCAAATCATCCCCGTTAGGTGTAAACGAATTGGGAATATCCAAGTAACAATCTTTGTTGATGATTATGGAATCAGAGGCGGAACAACCATTCAGCGTAACGCGGGCAGTATAAACTCCGGGATGCCTTGCAACAATGCTGGCAGAAGAATCTCCCGTGTTCCAGAAATATTTTGCTGCGGGGTTACTAAAATTGGTAAGGTCGCTCAATAAAATTGCTTCATTTCCCTGGCACATGGCGGTATCGGGTCCTAAATTGATGCTCGGGAATGGGCGAATGGTAATATCGCGAACAAAAGTTGTATCCGGACAAATGCGGTAATCGCCCGTTAGGGTTACAGAAAATAAGCCTGCCGTATCGTAAGCGTGTGAAATCTGATTCTGGTTTAAAACAATATTTCCATCTCCAAAATTCCAGGTGATGCCAAGGTTGCCAAGCTCCGTGTAATTAGCTGTGAAGTCTATGCCTTGTCCTTCGCAAAGGGAACTATCGGAAATCGAGAAGTTGAGGCTGGGCAGGCTGTCCACCAAAATGGTCATAAACGCCGTGTCGGAGCAGGGAACAAAATCCGTAATTACCATTGAAACATTGTAAACGCCCGTGTTATTATAAGTGTGTGTGGTGCTGAGGTTTGTGTCGGTAGTGCCATCTCCAAAATTCCATAAGAAAGTAGCAGGTCCGCCAATAAGGGTATAGTTAGAGCTGTTGGTAAACGTAACCGTCTGGCGCTGGCAAATACTGTCATCATCTACCGTGAAAGAGGCTACAAGCGGATGCTGGGTGTCTACTGTTTTGGTAGTGCTATCGCGGCAATTGCCTTGACCCACTACCAGTTTTACCGGATAAGTGTTTTGGTTTTGATAGATGTGCACCGGATCCACGACCGTGCTGCCCGTTGCATCGCCAAAATCCCAGATGTTGAAAGAGTTGTTTACGGAGTTATTGGTGAAAGTAACGGTGTCTTCATCGCAGCCATAATTAATATTGAAAGAGAAATCAGCAACGGCAGATTTTTCAACGTTTACGGTTACGGTATCTTTTAAAATGATGGAATCGCATTGAGAAGAGAAAGTAATGGCGAGTTCATAAGATGTAGTATCGGGCGGGCAAACGTTTATAGAATCTGTGGCACCCACAACAATGCCGTTTGTGAGATTCGTCCATTTAATTGTTTTGGTCGGTGCACCGTTTGGCGTGAAGCGATAACCTTCATTTTGAGCTGTCCACTGTGTGCCATTTTTTCCGGGGAAGGTGTAAAACTGTGTTCCTGTTGCGTTTTGAATACCCATTGCTGCATTTCCACTACTGGTAGAACCTGAGTAAAAGCTTTTTTCTTTTATAAAGATGTCAATTGCATATGTGGTTTCATAAAGAACAAGTTGTTGCGTGCCTATAAAAGAGCAACCACCACCAACACTACCCTGCCCACAGGGAAAAGTGCTTAAACTATCCCAGCTAACTACGAAGGTTCTGCAAGGCGCAATTCCATAGGTGGCATATCTGATCAATCCATTTACGCGAGGATCCAGATCATAATAAGGAGCCATGATGCAATTATTGTAAGAAACATTGTTGGTCGGAATAGGTGTTACGGTGTAAGGACAAAACAAACCTGTTTGCGTGATGTCAAAAGAAACATTTCCATTAGAGCCAATAACCAGCTGCGTGTATTTGGTACCAAAAAAACAGAAATCAAACGGCAACGTAATCACCGGACTCCAAATGTCATCCTGATTTACAATCACGGGCGTTCCAAAATTGAACGCAAAAGGGAGATAGGTTGTAGTGGAAGTAGCGTATGAACTTGTACTTTTCAAAGAACTACTATCAAATTTTTTCAACGTTGCGCACGCACCCGGGCAAATAGTTACATCCGCACCGCCGCTAACAATGGATGTAGTGCTTGGTGGGCAAGGCAACGGTTGGGCAAAGCCATTGGTAGTGAAGGCAACTGTAAGTATCAGCGCCATTACCAGGCGGGGTATCATTCTCATCATTTTTATAAAGGGGGGATTGAATTCGTTTTGTAGACAGTCTTTTCTGTTTTTTCGTTGGCTAAAAGGCAACTAAGTTAACGTAAATCAAGCTATCTCAACCTCATTTCATCGCTTCTTTTTCTTTTTGCATTGCCAGCATTTTATCCCGCAGCCGCGCAGCCTCCATAAAATCAAGGTCTTTGGCTGCTTTTTGCATGGCTTTTTGCGTTTGCAAAATCAGTTTATCCAGTTGCACCGCGCTGCGTTTGTAAGGCACTTCATCTTCTGCCGCAAGGCTCTGCATTTCATCTACTACGGCGTATTTACTCTTCTCATCGTAACCCTTAATATCGAGCACAGACGTTTGTTTCATTATCTGCTCCACATCTTTCCGCACCGTCATTGGCGTGATGCCGTGTTCAGCATTATACTTCAATTGCTTGTCGCGGCGGCGTTCGGTTTCATCCAGTGTGCGCTGCATGGAGTCGGTTATTTTATCGGCATAAAAAATTACCATCCCGTCCACGTTTCTTGCCGCACGGCCTGCCATTTGCGTGAGCGATCTTTCATCCCGAAGGAAGCCTTCTTTATCCGCATCCAGAATTGCCATCAGCGAAACTTCCGGTAAATCCAAACCTTCGCGCAGCAGATTTACACCCACCAGCACATCAATATTTCCAAGCCGCAAATCGCGCAAAATCTCCGTCCTTTCAAGCGTGTGCACTTCGCTGTGAATGTAGCGGCTGTTGATGTTGATGCGCTTCAGGTATTTATCCAGTTCCTCCGCCATGCGCTTGGTGAGCGTGGTGCATAGCACGCGGTCGCCTTTTTTTACGCGCTTGTCAATTTCATCCAGTAGGTCGTCTATCTGATTAATGCTTGGGCGGATTTCTATGGGCGGATCCAGCAAACCTGTAGGGCGCACCACTTGCTCCACCACCACGCCACCACTTTGCTCGAGTTCAAAATTTGCAGGCGTTGCAGAAACGAAAATTACTTGGTTTAGCAGGCTTTCAAATTCCTGAAAATTGAGCGGGCGATTATCCAGTGCAGACGGCAGGCGAAAACCAAAATCAACAAGGTTCAGTTTCCTGGAACGATCGCCGCCATACATGCCGCTGATTTGCGGAACCGTAGCATGGCTTTCATCCACAAATAAAAGGAAGTCGTCGGGGAAATAATCGAGCAGGCAAAACGGACGTGAACCCGGCACGCGACGATCAAAAAAACGAGAATAATTTTCGATGCCCGGGCAGAAGCCTAATTCCTGAATCATCTCCAGGTCATAATTCACACGTTCCTTTACCCGCTGCGCTTCTAGCGGTTTTTGTATGCTTTTGAAATACTCAATCTGCGCCTGTAGTTCATCCTGAATTTCGTAAATCACTTTCTGCATCTGGTCCTTCGGCGCGAGGTAAAGATTTGCCGGAAAAATGGCTGCATAATCCATCGTCCCAATGCGCTTTCCGGTGTCAGTTTCAAAGGTTTCAATCTCTTCAATTTCATCTCCCAGAAAAGTGATGCGGTAGCCAAAATCTACGTAAGGCAAATTCACATCCACAGTGTCTCCCTGCACCCTGAAAGTGCCGCGTGAAAACTCCCCCTGACTGCGGTGATAAAGCGCACTTACCAGCGCATGTAAAAATGAATTTCTCGGGATAGCATCTCCTTGTTTAAACCGGATAATGGAGTTAGCATATTCGGTAGGATTTCCCATTCCATAAATGCAACTCACGGAGGCTACAACAATAATATCCCGCTTGCCGCTTAATAAACTTGAGGTCGCCCGCAGCCGCAGTTTTTCCAGTTCTTCATTTATGGCTAGGTCTTTTTCGATGTAAGTATCAGAAGTAGGGATGTAAGCTTCGGGCTGATAATAATCATAGTAACTCACGAAATACTCTACTGAATTTTCAGGGAAAAACTGGCGGAACTCGCCATAGAGCTGTGCTACAAGAGTTTTGTTGTGCGTGAGGACGAGCGTGGGTTTCTGAATTTCCTGAATCACGTTAGCCATCGTAAACGTTTTTCCGGAACCGGTAACGCCGAGCAGGGTTTGGTATTTTTCATCCTCGCGCAGCCCCTTCACTAATTCTTTTATGGCTTCAGGCTGGTCTCCGGCGGGCTGGTATGGGCGGTGGATATTGAACATTTTAAGTGTCGGGCGGGTTTTTATTTTCTGTAAAGATCGAGATAGGATTCAAACCTGAAAATTCTATTTCGGGTGTAGCCATAGTTTACTTTCAAAGCAAAAAGTAAACTACAGTTCTCATTTAAGACCAGCATAGATAATGCATATAAAATATTTTTGGGAGGTTTATCAAAAGGCAATTTTAATTTCAACTTATTAAACCCTGTTCCGAAAGTTGCAACTGCGCTCCGCAGGATGTCTGGAAACAACCCGCACCCTGCAAGTGGGTTAAGCAGTTTTTCTGAAACCCGATCTCAATGTGCAAGTGGTTTAAGCAGCTTTTCTGGAAGTAACCCACAACTTGCAATTGAGCTGCGCAAGTTTTCTGGAAACAGTTTTCACTCTGCAAGTAGGTATAAGCCGCTTTTCTGAGAGTAATTCGCACTCTGCAAGTGTTTTGCACAGGTTTTCCGGAAGCAGTTTGCGCCGTGCTATTACTGTCAGAAAATTATAAATAACACCTTTAAGCTGTTCGAAATGTTCCATAGAGTCATCCCATACAAAAGACAGAGCGGAATTTACAATCCGCCTTCCTTAAAAATCATCCTCTTCTTCTTCTTCCACACCCCCAAAATCCATATCCAGCATACTGCCAAGAATATCCCCAAAACTATATCCGCCCGCTTCAATGCCTTTTTTATTGATTAACGAAAATTCGGCAAGCCCCTGTAGCAAAAATTCCATCAGCAAAGCGCTTTCGGCTTCATCCGCTTTCGGGTAAAACTGCTTCACGGCGGCATACAATCCATCTACAGAATAAAGCTTCCGCAGGTAAGCTTCATCGCGGTCGTCCTGAAGCAATGCGAGGTCGTTTCCTTTTCCAAACCAATCAATCACGGGCTGGTAAGGGCTTGATTTCTGCTTGCGGTTTTGCGGCTCTTTATTATTTCTTTTGAAGGATTGCGGGTCGGGGAAATATTGGGTAAACAATGTCCTCAAAGCTTGTCCCAGCAAGCGATAGGCAACATTTGCCGCGCCTTCCTGCTCGCCTTCATACACCAGTTCAATCTTTCCGGTAATGGCAGGCATCACGCCAATAAAATCTACAATCCGCACCGTGGTTTTGTCCATTCCGGTTTTCAATGCACGCCGTTCTGCGCTGCTCATCAGGTTTTCAAAAGCGCTGATGGTAAGCCTGGCAGACACGCCGCTTTTCTGATCCACATACTCACTCTTACGCGCCTCCATGGCTATCTGTTCCACCAGCAATCTGCACAAATCGGGCATGTCCACTTTCCTAAATTGTTCATCCAGCACATCGGCTTCCTGCGTGGTAATGGATTTACTGAGTTCCACCGATTTCGGATAGTGCGTGATGATCTGGCTTTCAATCCTGTCCTTCAAGGGCGTAACAATGGAGCCGCGGTTGGTATAATCTTCCGGATTGGCGGTGAAGACAAAGAGAATATCCAGTGGCATGCGCAGTTTAAAGCCGCGAATCTGAATGTCTCCCTCCTGCAAAATGTTGAACAGCGAAACCTGAATGCGTGCCTGCAAATCCGGCAATTCATTAATCACAAAAATGCCGCGGTGGGAGCGCGGAATGATGCCATAATGAATCACGCGTTCATCTGCAAAACTGAGGCGCAGGTTGGCTGCTTTTATCGGGTCAACATCGCCAATTAAATCAGCTACGGAAACATCGGGGGTAGCAAGTTTTTCACCGTAGCGGTCGCTTCTGTGCAGCCAGTTTATGGGTGTTTCATCGCCTTTTTCTTTGAGTAAATTTTTAGCAAAAAGCGAAATGGGCGTGAAGGGATTATCATTGATTTCGCTGCCTTCAATTACGGGTATCCATTCATCCAGCAGGTTCACCATTTCCCGCGCCAGGCGCGTTTTTGCCTGCCCGCGCAAGCCGAGGAACAGAATGTTGTGACGTGATAAAAGTGCGCGTTCTACGTCAGGAATTACGGTGTCTTCAAACCCTAAAATTCCGGGGAAAGGGTTTTGTTTATCGCGGATGGATTTGATGAGGTTATCTCTTACTTCCTGCTTTACGTTTTTGGAATGGTAGGCTGCTTTTTTAAGCTCGCCGAATGTTTTTATGGTTGGTTGCTGCATCGTTTTTTTGAAGGAAATGAATGGCTTGAAAAACTAAAAGTAAAGGAATAGAAACGGGCATTGCAAGAGGGCAGCGGATGTGTTGATTGATTGAATTGATAACGCTCAATCTGCTCCACTAATTTTTAAAAGCATTTCATCCAGTTCCTGAATTTTTGTGGGAGATACGGGCGCTTCTTTCATCCTCGCTTCATACTCTGTTCCGTTTTTATCCGCAGCCCAGGTGCCGGTAAAAGTTTGTGCTGTCAATTCAAGTTCCATGCTGCCGCCAGCTTCTGTAAAAAGCCAGTTGCCTGCATCCGTTTTGCTCACTTGCATAGCTACCCAATCGTCATCTCCAAACTTAAAAAGCGCTTCCCAACTGCAGGCAGGCTCCGCACAGTTTCCTTTGAGGTAACGGATGTAAAGCTCGACGCTTGTTTCTTCATCAAACCAGCCTTTGTAAAGTTTGCGGTCAACAATTTCGTGGGACGGTTTTAGGTCATCGTCTTCATCATCTGCAAAGCTGCTGTCGCGGGGAGGCGCGGTGCCATCCGCCTGCATTTTCAGCAACTTTTTTTCTTCTTCCAATGCGGTAAGGAATGCCTCTTTTGTGGAAGCCGGCAGCACTGAAATAATTTCGCCGCCATACCATTTTCCTCCGGCAATAATGATGTTGGCGATGGAGAGGGTGAAAATTTTTCCGGTCTTTTGGTCGCGCACAAAAACGTATCCCTGAAAGTCAGAAAAAGGCATTTCATCGCGGCTTAGCCGCACACCGTTTTTAGATTCTTCGATTTCATAACGCAGCAACACAATGGTTCGCCAGTGAATGCCTTCCCCCCGCCCGCGATACATAATGTCGGCAAAGTTCATCTCCGCTTCTTCGCGACTTAAATAATGCGGTGGTTGGTGGAAGGGAGAAGCATGGCTTAAAAGCTGTGGGCGCCATATGTTTAGCGAATCGCGTTTAGGAAAAAGCTTTGTGTAGCCGAGGGTATCTTTTTGGTTTAATTTAGAAACGATGGTGGCGATGAGCGCTTGTTCGGTGGGTTGCTGTGCAGATAAGAAAAGCGGCGTTAGAAAAAGGAGTAGAGGAAGATACAATCGGAGCAAGGCAAAATGCTTTAGCGGTATTCTTACTTTTTAAAACCGATAATTTGTCGTTCATCCCAATCATCTTTAGCATCTTTTTCTGCCATTAGATATTGAAGTGCTTCAAAAATGTCTTTGAACTGCTTATCATATTTAAGTTCTAGCGTCGTTATTTTATCTGCTAGCCCCTTATAGTTAATTGCCATGTGACGCATCATTATAAAAGCGCGGACGATTGCAATATTCGTTTTTATGGCACTTTCACTTCGTAGGACTGATGCTAACATCGTAACGCCGTGTTCTGTAAACGCAAATGGATTGTATTTAGAGTATGAATTATTTTGCAACATCACAGTTTGTGATCTTATAAATTTCCACTCTTCGTTAGATAGCACAAACATAAAATCGTCTGGGAAACGGTCTTTATTTCTTCGAATTGCCTGTTTTAAAACCCTCGTTTCAACTTTATAGAGCTCAGCCAAATCAAAATCAAGCATCACCTTTTGTTCGCGAATATCGTAAATTTTATTTTGAATAAGTATTAAATTCATAAATTTTTAAATTCCGAACGCCATTTCCTTCACACTTTCAGCAATCGTAAGTCTGCCAGCCGTCTTGCTTTTGAGTTCTTCAATCGTCACGCCCGGCGCATATTCCATACACCAAAAGCCATCTTCCCTGATTTCAAAAACACCGAGGTCGGTAACAATTTTCTTCACGCATTTTAAGCCCGTAATCGGCAAAGAACATTGCGCTAAGAGTTTTGAATTTCCCGTTCTGTCGGTGTGCTGCATGGCTACGATGATGTTTTGCGCAGCAGCTACCAAATCCATAGCACCGCCCATTCCTTTCACCATTTTACCGGGTATTTTCCAGTTGGCAATATCTCCTTTTTCAGAAACTTCCATAGCGCCTAAAACGGTGAGGTCCACTTTGCCGCTGCGTATCATCCCGAAGCTCATGGCAGAATCGAAAAACACGGAACCGGGAACTGTTGTGATGGTTTGCTTGCCTGCGTTTATAAGGTCAGCATCTTCTTTACCGGCTTCGGGAAATGGTCCCATTCCAAGCAATCCATTTTCACTTTGCAACACCACGTTTACGCCCTGCGGAATGTAATTAGCCACCAGCGTGGGAATGCCAATGCCGAGGTTTACGTAAAAGCCATCGCGGAGTTCGCGGGCAATGCGTTGTGCAATTTGTTCTTTATTGAGTGCCATAATTGTTATTGTTTTTGAAACCTTTTTTACGCTTGCCGAACGGTTCTTTGCTCAATCCGCTTCTCATAATTTTCTCCTTTAAAAATGCGGTTTACGTAAATTCCGGGCGTGTGAATTTCATTCGGGTCGAGCGAGCCCGCGGGTACCAGTTCTTCCACTTCTGCAATGGTTATTTTTCCGCCCATCGCCATGGATGGATTGAAATTCCGGGCTGTAGCTTTAAAAATCAGATTGCCCATTGTGTCGCCTTTCCAGGCTTTCACCAAAGCAAAATCAGCCTCAAAAGCATCTTCAATCAGGTATTGTTTTCCATTGCGCTCCACCATTTCTTTTCCTTCGGCTACTTCAGTGCCTACGCCAGCCAGCACCGGCACAAAAGGAATTCCATATCCGGCAATCATGCAGCGCGTAGCCAGCGTGCCTTGCGGTATCAATTCCACTTCCAGTTCGCCGCTTAATAATTGTCTTTCAAACTCTGCATTTTCACCCACGTAAGAAGCAATCATTTTCTTCACCTGCTTTTGCTGTAGCATTAGCCCGATGCCAAAATCATCCACGCCGGCATTGTTGGAAATACACGTGAGGTTATCAATTCCTTTTTTTACGAGGGCTGCAATGCAGTTTTCAGGGATGCCGCAAAGCCCGAAACCACCCAGCATTAAAACGGCACCGGAAGGAATGTCTTTTATGGCTTCATCAGCAGAAGCGACTACTTTATTCATAGCACGAAGGTTGGTTTTGCGCTAAGGTAAGCGCGGGTGTAGAAAAAGAAAACGGCGCGGGATATTTCACCCGCGCCGTTTTTTAATTGTCGATGGGCGTTACCCATCGCTGTTGTATGTCGCCCCTTCAGGGCTTTGCGTGCCGGACGCTAACCGAAGGGAAACGTTTTTGTGGGAAGTCTATGTTTGCTTTTGACTTTTTACAGTTTGCCCGATTTCATTTCTTCCAAGGATTTTATCAAGTCATCCTTTTCCTCGCTTTTTGCTTCAATCGCTTTTTTCACCGCTTCTTCCTGCACTTTTATAGCTTCTTTTTTATTGCCGCTGTTGTAAAGCAAATGCGCATAAGTATCGGCAAACATGGCCCACCAATTAATGTAGGGTTTTGAAAATTCCATAGCTTTTTGCGACCAGCTCATGGCGGTTTTTAAATCCTGTTGTGTAGCGTTTTTGTCTTCATAAACTGCCCATGCAAGGTTGTTGAGTTTATTGGCTGCCTGCAAAGATGGAAGCGCCATTGCATTGGCGTTGAAGTTCTTCTCCATCAGGCGTGCCATAGTGCTGTCAGGCACTTTGGCTTCTTTCAGTTGGCTTTCAATTTGTGCACGCAACCCGTTTGCCATCATTTCATCTTCCGGTTTATAATCGCTTAGGTTTTTTAAAAGCAGTAAATCCGCTTCGGCTTTTGCAGATTTTTTCGCACCTTCTTCGTTGCCGGTTTTGGAATAAAAGTCTGTTTTGAATTCAGCCATTTTTTGCTCCGCACCTTCCGGGTTATAAGTGTAAATGTTTTTTTGCAGCACGTCGAGCATGGCTTCATTTTTCGTTTCTACGGCTTTCAGGAAAGTTCTGTATTCCCATTGCCGCATCATCTCTTCAAAAAAAGATTTGCCGTCGTTGCCATCCTCATTTGTTCCGTTCAGTTTTTGCAATCTTTCTTTATTGGCAGCAAGCAACGGAATGGCATTGTTGTTCAGGCTTTGCACATTTTGAGAAAAGAAAATGAGCTGGCTATCGGTGAGGTTCTTAGTGTCGATAGTTTTGAGGTAAGCATCCAAAATGGCATCATTGTCTTTTGAAAGGCGGTTTGCTTTTGTGAGATAGCCTTTCAGAAATTTCTGGTCGCGCTTGCCTTTTTCAAATTCGGAAGTGTAGGCTTTCCAGGTCATTGGGTCTTTAAATTCTGTGAGTGCAATAGTGGCATTTTCATTAAACCCTTCCACACTTTGTGGTGCGCCCAAGGTGTAGAAGATTACGCTTTCATCATTGGGATTAATAAAAAGATTGGTAGGATAACCACGCACGGAATATTTTTTGGCAACTTCCAGTCCTTCGCCTTTTTCAGCATCAATGCGGTAATTAATGAAGTTGGCGTTATACACTTTGCCTGCTGCTGCCTGCGGGAAAATATTCTTCTCCATCATTTTGCAAGGGCCGCACCAAGTGGTAAATACATCCACATACACCATCTTGTTTTCCTTTTTTGCTTTAGCCATCACATCCTTCCAGTTGCGGTCTTCAAAATGAATGCCCTGCGCAAAAACAGACAAGGAAAAGGAAAGCAGTAGCGCTAAAACGGCGAGTTGTTTTTTCATAAAAAAGGTTTGTTCAAAAGTATGTTTAGAATGAAAGGGAAATTGCTAAAAAAAGTGCATAAAAAAAGGAAGGTGCTTTTGAAACAACTTCCTTAATTTCTGAAAAACGGGTGGAGCCGGCGGGATTCGAACCCGCGTCCAAACACATGCCCGATAGGCTTTCTACATGTTTATTCCGGCATTGAATTTCGGAAGGTGGCCAGAACCGGACGCACTTATCAACTTCCTACCCTGCTTTAATTTCATACCCCAGTCGCAGTGCCCGGTGTACTATCCCAATCTTTGTTTGATTTAGGCGGCGGCGTGAGATTTGGGCTTCTCCTCGCGGCGGCCAAAATGGTTGCGCTAATTTGAATTAGGCAGCCATGGCATACTGTGTATTGCCAGTTATTGGTTTGAATCCTGAGATTTACGAGCTTAAGAAACAACGCTCGACATGCTTACATACCCTGCCCTGTGCTGTCAAAACCAGTCGGCCCCGGTTTTTTAAAAAAAGCTACAAGTGCTTTCAAAGAACTGCTGACGAAGTTACAAAAGCTATGCTCCTTCTTCTGAAAAAAAATAAAAACCTTAAACGCTTAGTTCTTAAAAAGCCTGAAAATATCCAGCCCGTTAGCGTAAAGCATCAAAGCAAGCAACAACACCAAGCCTGCTGTGGTAGCGCGTTCCATCACTTTATCACTCACCTTTTTTCCGGTAACGAGTTCAAACAAAAGGAACATTACATAGCCGCCATCTAACCCCGGAATGGGCAACAAATTCATGAAGGCAAGGATGATGGAAACGAAGGCACTGAGATTTAAAAACGTTTGCCAGTCAAAAACGGGTGGGAACATTTGCCCGAAACTGACAATGCCGCCAAGGCTTTCGGAGGCTTTTACTTCTTTGGAAGTGAAGAGGAATTTGAACTGCTCGAGGTAAAAACCAAAGGTTTTGAAAGTGGCTGAAACGCCTTTGCCAATGGCACCGAAGAAGCTGTACTTCACTGTTTTCAGCTCAAAATATCTTGCGCCTTCTGCTTGCGTCTGAAAGCCAAAAATGCCGGTTTCAGGGAGGGTGCCGGAAAGGATTTTTTCATTGCCGCTGCGCACAATGCGGAGTTCTACTTTTTCTCCTTTGTGTGCTTTCTTCATTTCCTCAAACTGGTCGTAGAAAGGAACAGGCTGGTTGTTGAAAGCGACGATGCTATCGCCCCTTTGCAAACCCATTTTTTCTGCTGCGGTGCCATTGGAAACAGTACCTACTAAAAAGGGCGTGCGAACTCCAATAAAAGTGGATGCTTTCTTCCGCATGTTGATGATTTGGCGGACGGTGCCATCCGGTACGTTGATGGTGAGGCGTTGATTGTTGCGCTCCACTTCAATTGTTTTTGCCTGGCTGAGGATAAACTGTTTCATCACACTTTCAAAACGGTCTACTTTTTTGCCACCGATGCTGACGATTTTATCTCCGTTGCGAAGCCCCATGTTTTGCGCAAGTGAGTCGGCAACAATGCCATACTTCACGTTGTCAGCAGGTAAATAACTCTCCCCCCAAATGCCATAGATAAACATGTAGAGCACCATTGCCACGAGTATGTTCATGATGATGCCGCCGAGCATGATGAAAAGCCTTTGCCACGCGGGTTTGCTGCGATATTCCCAAGGTTCAGGGGGTGCCTTCATGGCTTCCTTGTCCATGCTTTCATCCACCATGCCTGCAATTTTTACATAGCCTCCTAAAGGGAACCAACCGAGGCCATATTCTGTATCGCCTTTTTTGGTTTTAAACAGGGAGAAATTTAGCAGACCGGGGAAGGGAAACAAAAAATCAAAGAAGAGGTAAAACTTCTCCACACGGGTTTTAAAAAGGCGGGCAAAAAAGAAGTGACCGAACTCATGCAGGAGGATGAGGAAGGACAAAGCGGCAAGCAATTGCAACGCCTGAACCCAACCGCCTGCAAGGAGGAAAATGCTTTGAAAAATCATAGGAATATTGTGGGTGTGAATGTGATTATTAGTGGAAAGAAAGCTGTCCTTTTTTCACGAGTTCGCCGGTGAGGATACGCGCTTCGCGGTCGGTAGCTTCATAATCATCGAGGGTAGGTTTTTCCTGAAAAGGAATTTGCTCCAACACCTTTTCAATCATGTCGCTCATTTCGAGGAAGCCCACTTTATTGTTTAAAAATGCCTCCACCACCACTTCATTGGCAGCGTTTAAAACACAGGGTGCATTGCCGCCGCGCTTCATGGCATCGGTAGCGAGCTGGAGGTTGCGAAACGTCTTTACATCGGGCGTATCAAAATGAAGTTTGGGATAATCGCGGAAGGAAAAGCGTTTGAAATCATTGCCGATGCGGTTAGGGAAAGCAAGGGCAAACTGAATAGGCAACTTCATATCCGGCAAGCCCATTTGCGCCTTAATGGAGCCGTCTTTAAACTGCACAAATGAATGCAGGATAGACTCAGGATGAATTACTACTTCAATCTGTTCATTCTCTAAACCAAAAAGCCATTTTGCTTCCAGCATTTCAAGGCCTTTATTCATCAACGTAGCACTGTCGATGGAGATTTTAGCGCCCATAGTCCAGTTAGGATGCTGGAGTGCGTGGGTGGCTTTTACGTTTACGAGATAGTTTGTTTTCCTACCTAAAAAAGGACCGCCGGAAGCGGTGAGAATTACTTTTTCTACCGTGTCCCAACGCTCGCCAACAAGACATTGAAAGATGGCGGAATGCTCACTATCCACAGGAATGATGCGCACCTTTTTTTCTGCTGCGCGCTGCATCACTAATTCGCCTGCAACTACCAAAGTTTCTTTATTGGCAAGGGCAATTGTTTTACCGGCATCAATGGCGGCAAGGATGGAATGCAAACCTGCAAAGCCAACAATGGCGCCGAGCACCACATCTACAGTATCCCACGCTACAACATCGAGCAGGGCGGCATTGCCTTTGAAAATTTTTACGGGCTGATTGCTGAGGGCAGATTTTACGGCATCGAACTGTGCTTCATCGGTAACAACAATGGCGTTGGGTTTATGCGCAATGGTTTGCTCAATCAATAATGCAGCGTTGCTATGGGCGGTAAGGATTTCAACCTCAAATAAATCAGGGTGTGCAGCCACTACTTCCAAAGCCTGAGTGCCTATGCTGCCGGTTGACCCGAGGATTGCCAATCGTTTCTTCAAAATAAAAAAGGGAAAGGGAGTTTACTAAAAAAATGAGGCGGCAAATATAGGCAGGTATGCAGGCTGGAAGGTTTATTGACTTAAGAAAATGCTGCTAATTTTGAAATCTTTTATCATCAAAAACGAATAATAACATGCTGCAAGCCGCTACGCTTTCTTTTATTAAATCCCTTGCTGAAAACAACAACAAACCCTGGTTTGACGCGCACCGAAAACAATACGAAGCCGCCAAAAAAGACTTTGAAATTTTAGTGACCGAAGTGCTGCAAGAGCTTGTGGAAATGGACCCTGAATTTGAGGGATGCACGGCTAAGAAATCCATCTTCAGGATATTCAGGGATGTGCGGTTTTCAAAAGATAAGACGCCTTACAAACCCCACCTGAGCGCGGGTTTCAGCCCGGGAGGGAAGAAGGACACGGGTGCCGGATATTACCTCCACATTGAGGCGGGAGGGAAGAGCTTTGTGGGCGGCGGAATGTGGATGCCCGACAGCGCAACACTCAAAAACATCAGGCAGGAGCTTGATTACAACTTCAAAGACTTCCAAAAAATCATCGAAGCAAAGGCTTTTAAAAAGCTGTTTCCGAAAATTGAAGGTGAAAGCCTGAAACGCCCGCCACAAGGCTATTCTGAAGACAATGCAGCCATTGATTTTTTGAAAATGAAAAGCTTTACGGTGGGTACAAAACTGTCCGACAGTGCATTAAAGGATAAAAACCTGGCGCAGGAAATTGTGAGCCATTATAAGGTGATGAAACCCTTCCTTGATTTTTTGGGAAGAAACAAACCGGAGGCGTGATTACGGGATGCGATTTCTTCTTTCAAAAAAAAATTTTACCGAAATGCGAAAAGTTTTAAAAAGGCTTGCTATTTTTAAACCGTAATTAATTCATCTAACCAAATACCTAACCCACAAACATCAAAACAGAAAAGCCTTATGCGCCGTTTTTTCCTTTATTCCCTGATTATGCTTTCCGCTATTGCAACAAACGCGAAGCCGCCTGCCGGTGATTGCAGCGCGCGGAGTAATTGTGCAGATGCAAACTGCTATGCAACCTGGATTAGCAACCACGTTATTTCATCAACCATGTATGCCGATATGGTGGAAAGTTTTTTTGGGCCCGACTGGCCTAACGACGACAAAGTGGTGCTGCGGACGACGCTTGACAAATGGGCAAAGCTGGATTGCACCGTGAAATACCTGAAACTGGTGTTTGACGGAAGCAATTACGACAACAATAATGAGGTGGGACTGACGCCTGCGAGCGGAGATTATGCGACAAGCTGCTATACTATCTCCCTGATAAAAGCGCTGATAGGCCGGTATCCAACGCTGAGTTCTGTTTCATTAAGCAAAGCAAGAACGAGCGGCGGCAGGGCTACGCTTGTGATGCGGGTGTATGACAACGATGAACTGGTGTTGCACATTGATAATTCGGAGGAATATCCATAGGGTAAGCGACGCTATTTTATCCACCAAAAACCTTGATTTTACCTACTTAATCATCTTTAAAAAACAAAAAACATGACCTCGAATTCAGAAACAGGACACTCCATAAACATTGGGAATTTTAAAAAGCTGCACGATGTGGTGCGGGGTTTCGGCGGGACATGGAATCCATCGAATACAGACCTGACGGTGCCTAGTTTATTTTCAAAATGGACGGCGGCAGACATGGCGCACACCGCGCTGAATGCGGCTTTGCAGCGCGTGAGGGAACCGCTGAATGAGCGGAAAATATTGTTTAAAGGACTGGACCCACTGGTGACGCGCACGCTAAATAATTTTTACAGCACGAAGGCGAGCGACGAGGCGAAGAAGGATGCGAAGGGGATTGGGGACCGAATTAGGGGCACGAAGGCGAAAGACCTGACGACACCAACGGAGGGGATACCGAACGCGAGCAGCATCAGCACGAGCCACAGGAGCTATGTGCAAAAGGCGGACGGGTTTCATCAACTAATAGAATTTTACCGGAACCAACCTCTGTATGCACCCAATGAGGATGCGCTGAACCTGGAGGCGCTGGATGCGCTTTACGGACAAATGCGAACGATGAACGATGGTGTGGGGGCGCTGCTGGAACCGGTGGAGCAGGTGCGGCTGACGCGCGACAGGGAATTATATGCACAGGATACGGGAATTGTGGATTTGAGTGTGGCTGCGAAGAAATATGCCACCGGATTGTTTGGCGCGAACAAGGCGGAGACGCGGATGCTGACGGGGCTGAAGTTTACGCGGGTGAAAAGAGATCGTCAGACAGAGATTTAGGGGATGCTGGAAATATTTTTTAGGAAAAAGAATGCCATTTCGGGAAAACGGGATGGCATTTTTATGTGAGGGGAGGCAGAAATGGTGGGGCGGGAGGGGCATTTGGAGGAACGGGAGGGGATTGTGATGGAACGGGATGGGATATTGACTGATCGGGATGGGATTGTGATGGAACGGGATGGGATTTTGAGGGAACGGGATGTGATTGTGATGGAACGGGACGCCATATTGACCGATCGGGAGGGGATTGTGATGGAACGGGATGTGATTGTGATGAAACGGGACGCCATATTGACCGATCGGGATGGGAGTTTGAGGGAACGGGATGTGATTGTGATGTGAGGGTGTTAAAATATAAAGGAGGGTGATGAGCTTATACCAAATAGATACCAATACAGCTCGTCTTTGCGAGCGAAGCGAAGCAATCTGAAAAGCGTTTGGAGTGTTTGGTTTGGCTTTAGATTGCTTCGGGCAAGCCCTCGCAAGGACGTGGAAACTTTTAGATTGCTTCGGGCAAGCCCTCGCAATGACGTTTGCATTCAGGTGGGATGTAAAAATGCAACTGGTGTAAAAAAAGGTTCGCTTAATATTTAAAACAAGTAATAATTATTATATCATCAACAATAAAAACTACAAAATGGAAAAGCAAAACTTAACTGCCACTGCGCAGACAATGATTAATGCCCCGGCGGCAAAGGTTTGGGAAGCACTGACCGACCCGAAAAAGATTAAGGAGTATATGTTTGGCGCAACTGTGGAAACGGACTGGAAAAAGGGCAGCAAGATTACCTGGAGCGGGGAGATGAAGGGCAAGAAATATGAAGACAAGGGGGAGATTTTGGAAATTATCCCTGAAAGGAAACTTGCTTACACGCACTTCAGCCCTATGAGTGGGCAGGAGGACGTGCCGGAAAATTACCATACGGTATCTATTGCATTGAAAGGGGATGATGAGCAGACGGAAGTGACGCTGACGCAGGATAAGAATGTAAATGAAGAGAGCAAGAAGGAGGCGGAGGGGAACTGGAAGGCGATGCTGGAGGGGATGAAGAAGGTAGTGGGAGGGCAGTAGCGGCGAGGGATTACCTTATAGCGTTAATCATGTTTTATAAAGAATGAACGAGTACAATATACTCTAAATTCACATCTAGATTACCACTACGGAACGTCCTTGCGAGCGTAGTGAAGCAATCTGAAAAGTAGTGTAGAAATGATTTTTGACTTTAGATTGCTTCAGGCAAGCCCTCGCAAGGACGTGGGGAGTAGTTTGGGTGTCTAAATGGTATTAAATCATGTCTCATAAGGAATGAACGAGTACAAATACTCTAAATAGACATCTAGATTACCATAACGGAACGTCCTTGCGAACGTAGTGAAGCAATCTGAAAAGCGTTTGGAGTGTTTGGTTTGGCTTTAGATTGCTTCGGGCAAGCCCTCGCAATGACGAGGAGGTTTTTAGATTGCTTCGGGCAAGCCCTCGCAATGACGGGGAAATTTTTAGATTGCTTCGGGCAAGCCCTCGCAATGATTGTTATGACCCGGCCAAATCTTTTTTGCTTGTTTTTCAGGCGGCTTTTTGAAAGTTATCCACAAAAGGTCGCTGGTTATTCACAACTGCGGCAACCCGTAATAGTATCTTGTTTTTCACCGCATTCAAAGCGCTCCAGCCATGTTTGCCTTCACCCATTTTGCGTTCGTAATAAAGCCGCAACTCAGCGTTGTATTGAATGGCCGACATAGCGCCCATGAACAGCAGCTTTTTCAGCTCTTTGTTGGCCATTTTATGGACATGATCCTTCCTTCGGATGCTGCTGCCGCTCGTGTAGCCGAAGGGTGCCACGCCGGCATAGCTCGCCAGCTGTTTGCCAGTGGGGCGGGATATAAAATTGCAGGTGCAGCAAAGCAAATAAATAGCCGTGATATGCCCAATGCCCGGCACCGAAACCAGCAGCTTATAGTTGGCATTCAGTTCCTGATTTTGCTCAAGCAGCAGCTTTATCTGAGCTTCCAGCAATTTGATGGATTTTTTCTGTCCCTCCAGCGTTGATTTGTAGGAGGCTTCCAGGGCTTTTTGAGTGGCTGAAGGGCTTACGTTTTTCAACTCTTTCAGATAAACCTTGTTGCCCGAAAGCTGCGCAAGCAGCCTGGCTCTGGAGGTGTAGAGGTCTTTGAGTTGCAGCATGTCAGGATGGAGTGTGGGCGCGGCTTTGAGGGCATCGGCTTCTTTGCAGGCATATTGGCAAAGGCGCATGGAATCGGTGCGGTCGTCTTTACCGCGGGTGATACCGAGGCTCCATTTAATGTGGGCTGCATTGCCGATGTGGACGGGCAACGAAATCTTAGAGCAAAACCCCCACAGCAGGCGGTGGTAAACGCCGGTGTTTTCCATCACGAGCAGGGTGGTTTCGGGGGTGGATTTGTGGCTTTTCATCCATTTGCCAAAGAGTACCAGCCCGTCTGCGTTGTTCTCAAATCGCTGTTTTACAATAGCGCCTTTTTGGTGATTGATGACGCGCATTAGCGCAGCATCAAAATGCAGTTTGGATACATCGATTCCGATGTAGTGTTCCACCATGTTTTGTTGGTTCATGTTGTGTGTTGAGATTTGTAGATTTGCAGGATTGATCTAACCTTTTTTGCCCCATCGGCCCTAGTCCTTAATAATGGGTCTTAAAAGCCCTAATTGTTATATGGTCACAAAGGGAAAAAACCGGCAGCGGACTTCATCATTGCATAGGCATTTAAGTAGCCTTGACGCTGTATAGCGAGCCGCTGCCGGAGGGTTAGGTTATCCTACATTTTCTGCGTTATTAACAAGGAAAAAAATTATAATAATAGTAATGGCTTTTTAAAGAAAAAGGCAGGGTGCAAATCTAAAGGACGGGGAAACTTTTAGATTGCTTCGGGCAAGTCCTCGCAAGGACGTGGGGACTAATTTGGGTGTCTAAACGGAATGCTGATTTTTTATGATTGGGATGATGGGTGTCGGTGCCTGAAATAAGTTGACTGGTTTTAAAGAGATTTTTCACTTTTAAAACCATTGATATTATGGCAAACAGGATGCAGTTTAAACAGAGTACGGAGGAGCGGCGGCGGCGGTTCTTCAGTGAAGAGTTTAAGCGCAAGAAAGTTCGGGAAATTGAACAGAAAATTACGACTATTGCGCAGGTAAGTCGTCAGTATGAGGTGCGCGAGAACAGCGTGTCTAAGTGGCTAAATAAATTCGGGGTCAATTATATGAAAGGAGTGCGCACCATTGTTGAATCGGAAAGTGATACACTGAAGCTGCGGGAGCTGGAGCGGAAGGTGGCTGAACTGGAACGCGCCGTTGGGCAGAAGCAATTGCAGCTTGACTTTCGGGACAAGATGATTGAATTAGCGGAAGAGACTTACGGTGTGGACATCAAAAAAAAATTTTCAGAAACGCCCTCATTTGGTTCTGGAGAAACAGGGAAGCCATGAGCGTTAGTCTAAACAATCTTTACCGTGCAACGGGTGTTACCCGTCAGGGTGTGCATCAGATGCTGAACCGTATTCTAAAGGCAGAAAAACGCCAGGCAGACTTGTGGACTTTAATAATGCAGATCCGTGCCGACCATCCCACGTTAAGTTGTCGTGCTATGTATCACAAGCTACAGCCTGAAGGCATTGGCAGGGACGCATTTGAGCATTTTTGCAAAGCGCAGGGACTAAGCTCAAAGCCGCGCCAGTTGCGGCCTCGCACCACCGATAGCAGCGGTGTGATTCGTTTTCCTGATTTGCTTAGCGGTAAGATTTTACAACGTCTGAACGAGGCGTGGAGCAGTGACATTACCTACTTCGAAGTGGGGGAGCGGTACTACTACATCACCTTCGTAATGGATTGTTTTTCACGTCGCATATTGGGCTATCAGGTTTCCGACCGACTGAGCACGGAGCAGACCACTTTGCCGGCTCTGCGGATGGCAGTAGCAAACCGCGGCGGGCAACTTTCAGCAGGGATAATTTTCCATTCAGACGGAGGCGGCCAGTATTATGATCAGGAATTTTTAGCCTTCACCCGCAAGCATAAAATGCACAATAGTATGTGCGAATGGGCGTGGGAGAATGGAAAAGCAGAGCGTTTAAACGGGATTATAAAGAATAACTATTTGGCGCACCGGAGTATAAATAATTTGGCAGCATTGAAGCGGGAAGTGGTAAAGTCGGTGAAGTTATATAATACAGACCGGCCGCATAAATCGTTACAATACCAAAGCCCGATTGAGTATGAAAACGATGGGGTACTTTTGGTCGGGCAAACAAAGCCGAAGATGACGAGGTCATTGGAAGCAGACTTCATTTGTGAGGGGGTGTAAGCCCCCCCATAAGTGGGTCAAACAAAGCCTCAGACTCTAAGTATCTTGATCGCAGACTCTTCTTTTATGAGGCAAATACCAGTCAACGGTTTTTAGGCATTGACAGGGTTATGATTTACCTCACCCCCTGACCCCTCTCCAAAAATGGAGAGGGGGGACCATAGGGGTTAGATTTTGAGGACAAATAAAAAAACGGGCACTCATTGCTGACTGCCCGTTTTTTTGTGGCTATTTGTTTTTTTTGATTTTTACCCTGCGGATAACTGAATGTTCAGGGTTTTGGTTCTGCCGAGGAAGATGCGGAGATCCATTTGATGGTAATCTGTGAAGCCGGCGGCGGTAATATCTAAGGTATAAAGCCCTTGCGGCAGTCGCTCAATGGACTGCCCTTCGCCATTGGTGGTGAAATTGTACACTTTTGTGGTGTCTTCCTGATTGGTGAAACGGATGGTGGCGGCGCGGATGGCTTCACCATTTACATTGGTGACGGAAATGGAGGCAGCGGTGTGGGAGGTAGCGGGGTCGATGATGCGGATGGCATCGAGCATCTGGTAATAAAAATCGGGGTTGGGCTTGCGGAAGGCGCGGAGGTAGCGCTTGATAACGGTGATTATTTTATTGGACTGACGGATGAAGGTTTTTACTTCCTTTTTGGCGGCGTTCACTTTGGAACGGGCAATTTGGGGGGCGTTTTTGGTTTCGGTTTCGAAGGTGTTGATGTCGGTGAGGTATGTTTCGCGATCGGTTTGGGTGAATTTATATTTTGAAGCAAGAATGGTTTCATGTTCGCGGGCTGCATCGTGCACGCCGCGCATGATGCTTACAAGCTCAACGCCCGGAATATCGTCAATAGATGACTTTGTGATTTTTGCGATGGCGAGGAGTTCATTATTGCTATTGCGGATGGCGATGGCATAGAGGAAGCCTGCAATAATGAGGGTGCGATCTTCCTGCTCTTCACGGAATGCATCAGAATTGGCAGTGGTGCCGGAGGGGTCGGAATCGGCAATTTGGGCGGCGGCAGTGGTGGCGGTGATGTTTGCCTGGAGGTCTGTGATCTCGTCTTGAAGACCCGGGTTTTCTTCCAGGATTTCAGGATGCTCTTGTGCAGTAGCGACTACGGTTTGGTTGCGGTTGAGGCGGGCGGCTTGTTGGTTTTCCATTTTTGATGTGTTTTTGGAGTTTTTGAAAAGATTTGTGGGAGTAAAACTAAAGAGAAAAGCGTTTTATTGTGTGGGGCTGGAAATATCTTTTTGTGGGATTGGAAAAGCGTTAAAAGAGACGGTGAAATTGGTAACGGAGTTGGGCATATTGGAAGGCGAATTGTTGATCTGGAAGACGGAAGCGGCGATCTGGAAGTTGGAAGCGTTCATCTGGAAGAGCGAAGAGGCGAACCGGAGAAACGAATTTGTTATCTGGAAGACGTGAGCGGAGAAATTGGTGACGTGAGCGATAATATTGGAAACCGAATAGTTAATCCGGAAGAGCGAAGCGACCATCCGGAAGAGCGAATGGGCGATCCGGAAGACGAGAGCGGCGATCTTGATGTCGAGATAGCAAATCGGGATTTGATATGTTATTGACTTTAAGAAAAATATTGGAGGTTTAGGGATTGATGATGAGTTTATCGTTTGCCGTGGTGCCATCTTTTGCTGAGAAGCTGAATTCGTTTGGTGAAAAACGCGGGTAGATGTGCAATGTTAGCTATGCTTCCTACCTTTGCCAATAGTAAAATTCAGCACAAAAGAACCGTTAAAATCATGGCACGATATTAATGTTCACATCTTTTTCACACCCCACTATGGCTGGTAGTTCATTTTCTTTGCTCCCCGATTGGCATGAAGGCTTAGCGTTCCCGCTTCATAATCATTCACCGCCCGTGAGGATTTGGATACGACTTTACATAACACTCAATTTCCTTTTTTTCAACAACAAAAACATTACACAATGAATACAAAATCAATTTTACAATCAATTTTTATCGCTTTGCTTTTGTGCACGGCAAACTTTGCCAATGCAGCATGCATTAATATTACAACCAACACCACATGGACGACTAACACAACCGTTTCGAGTTGCGTCGTCATTAATCAGGGTGCGACTTTAACTATCAATAGCGGCGTAACTGTTACTATGGGTTCAGGCGCATACATCTACGTGGCAACAAGTTCTTCAACATCCACAAATGGTGGAAGAATTGTTGCAGATGGTGTCACTTTTCAAAGCTTAAGCACCAACCAATGGGATGGCGTGTATATAGCCGGAGATAAGACGCTCAGTCAGCAAAGCTCACGGATGGCAAAAGGCACTTTTACGAATTGCACCTTTAAGAAAATGCAGTTTGGCATCACGAATTGGGACCTACTCACAGACTACAATGCGAATACAACAGGGGGAGGCATTATTGTAGCAAGTAATTGCACTTTCTCAAACAACGGCTATGGGGTTAACATGAGCCACTACCAAAACTTTTTGATAACCAACAGTAGCATTAAACTGAATGATTACAGTAATTTTTACAAATGCACTTTCACCAGAATTGCAGGTAACAGTCCAGCTAGTGCTGCTTTTGTTCGTCTTCATGACGTGGAGGGTGTCCATTTTTCCGGTACCAGCATGAGTGTAGCTTCCTCTGTAGGCGGTAAAAATGCAACCGGAGGAATAACTGAAAGAGGTTTTTGGCTGGAAAGTGCGGGTGCTATTATTGAAGATGCTTGCAATTCGCCCATTATTTACTTTGGACAGCCCTGTAGCAACATCACGCAGACGCAATTCAACAGTTTAAAATACGGCATATATTCGGTAGCACCTTACAACACGCATAAAATTTCTGTAACTAAAGCTTTGTTTACCAATTGCCGATATGGAATTCACATCAACGGAACGCAAAACCCCGTGATTTTGCAAAATGAATTTCAAATCTACACGGATGGAACGAACAAGCAGAGCGGCATCGCTTTGGAAGCCTGCACTGGCTATAGGGTAGAGCAAAATACTATTAATGTAAATAGTCCTTCCTCCAGTGCGCTTACTTACGGAATTGAGATTACGAACAGTGGTGAGAACTCCAATGAACTTTATAAAAACACGGTAGCTAAAGCAAATTATGCAATACAGGCAAACGGGATAAACAGACATGTGAACCAAATTCAAGCAGGAACTAGGCTTTTGTGCAACGGAATGAGTAATACGCTAACGAATGCATACGATGTTACGGTGCCTACTACACCAGGCATTTCAAACATTCAAGCAGGATACGCTATCTCAAATTCATTGACTGCTGGAAATACTTTCAGTAGTTCCTTCACCTGTACAAATGCCAACCAGTTTAGAAATAATGGACTTAGTGTCGCCTACTACTGCAACGCGTATTGTCCGACTTGCTATACAACGACATCTATTTCTCTTGTAACTGCAGATGTTGAAAATACCTGCCCTTCCAAAATTTCAACGAGCGGGTTCCCCTATTTCATCACTTTTGGAACCTACATTTCTATAAAGGGGGATTTAGAAAGCCAAATTGATGCGACTACAGAATCTGCGAGGCTTGATGACCTTTTGGCGCAATACAGAGAGGTGAACAACCGGATGATTACCACTTATCTTGGATATTATGACTCTTTAGGTACAGCAAGATTGGACAGTGTAATTTACGTGTTGGGCACATGCAAATACATTTATGATTACCACGTTATGAAGGCAGGGGTTGAAATGCAACTGGGTCTGTTTTCGGACGCTACCAGCACGCTTTCGCGAATTACTTCAAACTTTAGCCTGAACAAAGAAGAGCGGACCCGCGTAAACAGCATAGAAGATATAGTAGATATTGCCACAAGGCTGAATGAGGCAGATAACGACTGGCGTTCGCTTAGTGAAGATGACCGTTCTTTAATCGGCGCGATGGTGACCGAAGATGACTTTTTAGCCGGATACATGGCGCGTTATTACCTAAGTGCTTATGAGGATTCTGTGTTCGCTCCTAATCTATTGCATCTCAACACAAGCAACCAATGGGTGATTGCCCGGAAAGCAAAATTTGTTGACGAAACAGTTACGGTGTATCCGAACCCTTCAGGTAAGTCTATTCAGCTAACCGGCGTAACATCAGGAGAACTTGTAGTTTATGACATGATGGGGAAAAAAGTGCTCAATCATAAACTATTGAACGGAAATGAGGAAATTTCTGTACAAACGTTGATGACTGGTGTTTATATCATTCAGGTAAAGGATGGTGGAGGAAAGGTGCACACTATAAGGTTTAGTAAACTGTAAAATTTAAATAGGCTGCCTTCGTTTTGGTGGGCAGCCTTATTTTTACTTTCATAAAACTAAAACTTAAGACATGAAATTTATATTTTCGGCAGTTTTTGCCCTCAGCACTTTTTTATGCACTGCTCAACCTTTTAACAAGGTTATTGACTTTGCACAATTGCCACCAGATATTGCCGCTACTACAATTTTTGGTTGTGTTCTTGATTCCAATTTTTACATTATTGCTGGAAATCAATGGGATATAATCACAAATAGCATAAAAACCTACGTTGCGCGTTGTGATTATAACGGCAATGTGCAATGGCATACGAAACTCGATTTTCCAGGTCCAATGAATTCCACTTTCCGATTACAGGCTTTAAACAGACATAATGGTGATTTTGTAATCACAGGCGTAGAGCGGGATACTTTTGCCCGTCAAGGGGTTATATCCGTATCTCATAACTATATTTATGTGTTTTCTGCTAACGGTGACAGCCTTTTATTTCGCAAATATTACGGCATTGACTCCGTAGAAACAATGCAGCCAGTAACCATTGCAACAACCGCGGATAGTGGATTTATCCTTGCTGCAAAAGATTTAGGCACTGAACTGGGAAATAATAATGATGGATTTGGCTATTTTTATCTTGGAAGCAGTGTGTATATTACACGGCTAGATAAATATGGGAATACCTTGTGGGAAAGAAGAATGATGAAGGTCGTAGGCTCTACATATATTGGACTATTCACTGAAAGCGTGCCCACTAAGATTATTCCAACCTCGGATAACGGGTGCCTTATTGCTGGCGTAACCTGGATAGCGGACTCTAACAGCATGACCCACTTTGTAATGAAGCTCGCTGCAAATGGGAATACCCAATGGATAAAAAATTACAGGCCAAACACATATCCTGAATTGTGCAACATCGATATTGTAGCTTCAAAATATGGAGGTTTTTATTTTGCGTCTAATATGGCTAATACACCTGTTGACTTTACGCAAGTTCACCCTAGCGTAGAAAGCAGTCTATTGTACTTTGGGGAATGTGACAGCAATGGTAATAAAATATGGGGTAAAGAATTCGCTGATACCGGGCAGGTTGCAGGATATAAAAATACTCTGCTTCGTAGATTAAGTTTGCGCAAAAATGGGGATTTAATTTTGTCGGGTCTTGCGTATTACAACTACTACGAGCATCCTATAGTCGTAATTTCGGATAGCGTAGGCAATATAAAATCCTACCGTGAAATCGAGTATGTATCAGGTGCGACCAGTGCGACATCAAACGCAATTTATCATGCGGATGAAACCCCTTCAGGCAACCTATTGGTTACAGGAGAATACAAAGGTGAAGGTACCTTACCCTCTGGGATAGCTTACGGAACTTTTGGCTGGATGGTGCTTACAGATTCTTTTGGCTGCTTAGTGGCGGGTTGCCAAATTGCAGATACGCAATGGTTACCCACCACTATTGCCGGTAATTATTTTCTGCCGGAGCTAAAACTGTATCCAAATCCTGCCACGGATGTGTTACACATAGAAAGTTCTCAGGCGATGGATTTAGAGCTAAGGATTATTGACTTGGTGGGCAGGGTGCAGTTGTCGCAGCAGCTACGAAACCGTCATGAAACGATAAACATCAGCGGTTTAGCGCCGGGTGTTTATACTGTTACCGTTCGTGATGGGAATGGGCGGTATGAGACGCATAAGCTTTTGAAGAATTAGGATAATTTAATGGTGTGCGCGAGGTCGTGCGGAGACGCACGCACGAAAGTAATTTCAGAACCTTTAGAATCGCGGATTTTAAAAGGATTGCGCAGATCGCGCGGATTGTTTAGTTCTGTAAAAAGTTAGCGCAATTCTTTACTCTGCTTCATCCGCGATTTAAAAAAGAGCGGCTACAGTTTTATTCAGATTGCTTCGGGCAAGCCCTCGCAATGACGGGGCGCCAAAATCATAACCAATCATCCCCATCCTAAAAATCTGCGTTCCATCTTTAAAACCTCATCCAACCTCATCAAATTTCCTCCAACTTCATCCTCCTTCATCCTCCTCCTTCATCAAACCTTTTTTCCACCTCCCTTCCATCCGCCTACCTTTGCCCGCATGAATGCATCAAAACGGGTGTACGACAACGTATTGCAAACAATAGGCAACACGCCCCTTATTAAATTAAACAAAGTGACCGCAGGCTTGCCTTGTCCTGTGTATGCTAAGGTGGATTTTTTTAACCCCGGTAATTCTATTAAAGATCGCATGGCGGTGAAAATGCTGGACGTAGCCGAAGCGGAAGGAAAAATAAAACCGGGAGGCACCATCATAGAAGGCACAAGCGGCAACACCGGAATGGGGCTGGCGCTGGCAGCCATAGTGCGGGGTTATAAATGTGTGTTTGCCACTACGGATAAACAGTCGAAAGAAAAAGTGGACATCCTGAAAGCGGTGGGCGCAGAGGTGATTGTGTGCCCCACCAATGTGGAGCCGGAAGATCCGCGCAGTTATTATTCTGTATCCAAAAGGCTGGCTACGGAAATACCGAATAGCTGGTACGTGAACCAATACGATAATCTGGCGAACCGGCAGGCGCATTATGAAAGCACGGCTCCAGAAATATGGGAACAAACGGAGGGCAAGGTGACGCATGTGGTGGTAGCGAGCGGAACGGGCGGAACGATTACGGGCATCGGCATGTACATGAAGGAGCAAAACCCGGATGTGCAGATGTGGGCGATAGACAGTTATGGCTCTTTGCTGAAAAAATGGTTCGACACCGGTGAGCTGGATATGAGCGAGGTGCACCCTTACATTTCAGAGGGTTTTGGAGAAGATTTTTTGCCGCAGAATTACATCCGCAACGTGATAGACCATTTTGAAAAAGTGACGGATAAAGACGGTGCGGTGATGGCGCGGCGGATAGCCAAAGAGGAAGGACTTTTTGTGGGATACAGCGCCGGCAGCGTGATTGCCGGTTTGCGGCAGTTGAAGGATAAACTGAAACCAACGGATTTGGTGGTGGTTATTTTTCACGACCACGGCAGCCGGTATGTGGGTAAGATTTACAATGATGAATGGATGCTTGACAGGGGTTTTCTGGACGTGAAAACGGTGCGCGATTTAATTGGCGGACTGGGGCAGCGCAGGCTCGTAACGATTTCCGAAGATGCCAAAGTGAGCGATGCGCTGGAGCTAATGAAAAAGTATGACATTGAGCAAATACCGGTGGTGCAGGGACTTGAAATGAAAGGTGCGATTACGCAAACCGGTTTGTTTCGCAAGCTGATAGAAAACAACGACGTGAAAGACTTTTTGGTTGCCGATGTGCTGGAGCCTGCCTTGCCGGAAGTGAGCATGGACCTGGCTTTGGAGCGGCTCACACAATCTTTCAACAAAGAAACCGGTGCTGTGCTGGCGCGCGATGAGAGCGGACAATACAACATCCTGACGCGGTACGACGTCATCAGCGCCATGAGCAAATAAAGCAGTTTGCATGATAAAACGTTTCTTCAAAAAGTCGCCCATAGTTTTTCCGCTGGTAGCCATTTTTCATGTGCTGGTAACCATGCATGCCGTGTGGCTTTTTTTTAAAATTCCTTATGATGATGGGTTGGACCGCGGGCGGCTGATTGACATCCTTACGATGATGCTGCTTTCGGTGTTGTGGTTTTTCCTTACAGACCTGCGGAAATGGGCAGCTATTAGTTACGTCTTGCTGGTGATTGCGAGCGTGGCTTTGCATTATTTCACGTCGCTGCTTGGTGAAAAAGGAAGTCTGGTTTCACCGTTTTTTCCTGCCAGTTTGTTGTTTTGTTTTTTCATTCTGGTGTACTTCAAAAAGTTTGAGTAATGGCTGCATTCCGCGATATGCTGGGGCGGGAAGTGATGCTGGATGGCAGTCCGAAAAGGATTGTATCTGTGGTGCCTTCTCAAACGGAATTGCTTTATGATTTGGGGCTGGAAGATGCCGTTGTGGGCATTACTAAGTTTTGCGTGCATCCTGAAAAATGGTTTCGCAGCAAGACGCGGATTGGTGGCACCAAAACGCTGAACGTTGAAAGGATATTGGAGTTGCAGCCCGATTTAATTATTGCCAATAAAGAAGAAAACACGCAGGCAGATTTAGAAGTGCTCGCAGAAAAAGTACCGGTCTGGATAAGCGACATTAAAACGCTGCAAGACGCGCTGGGCATGATTCAGAGCCTGGGCATCCTCACCGGCACGGCGGCAAAAGCACATGCCATTGCTACGGAAATTGAAGTGGGTTTTAAAGAAATGAAGCGGGCAGAAAATCCATTGCGCGTGGCGTATTTCATTTGGTATAACCCCTGGATGACGGTGGGTAGCGATACGTTTATTGCAGATGTTATCCGGCAGATGGGCTGGATGAATGTGTTTGAAAATGAAACGCGTTATCCTGAAATAAACCTTGCAAAGCTGGCAGTGGAAAAACCGGATGTGGTGTTGCTTTCTTCTGAACCATTTCCTTTTAAAGAGAAGCATATGGCGATGATAAAAGTTGTTTGTCCGCAGGCGGAAGTGATGCTTGTGGATGGAGAAATGTTTAGCTGGTATGGCAGCCGGTTGCTGCATTCTGTTCCTTATTTGCAGGGGTTAATAGCCGCAGTGAGGAAATAATTTCCGGCAAAGGTTTTTTTATTTTTAGAAAGTGCCGTAATTTGATTTCCCAACCCGCTAACACCCGCACATCATGGCAACCACACGTCACAGTTTAAGTTCTAAAAACCATCCCGAAGCGCTCACCCACAGGCGTGTGAAGCAGCGCAGACCCTCTAAAAAACTTTTCCGCTACCTGAAATTTTTAAAAGGTTTGCTGGTAGGGTTCACGGTGTATGGCGCACTTTATTTTTTGCTGAGTTTGTATTGCGGCAGTTCATCTGACCCATGTGTGCTCGACACGAAACTGAATCACTTTTTCCTGTTTGCTGCCATTGCTGCCTTCATTGTTTATGTAATTACGGCGCTGCTTTCATTTTTTACCCACAGCAAAATCAAGAGTCAGCGGCTGAAAATGCATCGCATGCTGGGCGTTGCTTTGCTGGTTATTTGCACGGTTATCTTTTTTGCTTTAGGCGAGGAATACTTTGCTTCTGAATTCAGGAAGTTCCATTTCTAAAACAGGCGGTTTTCAGTTTATGCGGTTGATTATCTTTGCCGCCACTTTAAAAAACCAATCCATTATGGCTTCTCAAAAAATACAGCAACTGCTTGGCGAACAGGCAGAATACCTTCTCGGGCACACCAGCAAAACGGTGGATAAAGCTCAGCTTTATTTGCCTTCTCCTTCTGCAATTGATGATGTGTGGATGCAATCAAACAGAAACCTGCAAACGCTTAATAGCATCAGTTCTTTAATGAACCACGGCAGGCTTTCAGGCACCGGTTATGTTTCCATTCTTCCGGTTGACCAGGGGATAGAACACAGTGCAGGCGCATCTTTCGCACCTAACCCGCAGTTTTTTGACCCTGAAAATATTGTGAAGCTCGCCATTGAAGGCGGATGTAATGCAGTGGCTTCCACTTATGGCGTTCTTGGTGCCGTTGCCCGGAAATACGCTCACAAAATCCCCTTCATTGTAAAGATTAACCACAACGAGTTTATCTCTTACCCGAATCGCTTCGACCAGATAATGTTTGGCACCATTAAAGATGCATGGAACATGGGCGCAAAAGCCGTGGGAGCTACTATTTATTTCGGGTCTGATGAAAGTGCGCGGCAAATTGTGGAAGTGGCAAAGGCTTTTGAATATGCACACGAACTGGGCATGGCAACGGTGCTTTGGTGTTATCTCCGCAACAGCGCGTTTAAAAAAGACGGCGTTGATTATCATGCAGCCGCTGACCTTACTGCACAGGCAAACCATTTGGGCGTCACCATTCAGGCAGACATCATTAAGCAAAAGCTACCCGTAAACAATGGTGGATATACTGCCATGAACTTTGGCAAGACGCACAAAAATGTGTATGAGAAACTGAGCAGCGACCACCCGATTGATTTGTGCCGTTATCAGGTTTTGAACTGCTACATGGGTCGTGTGGGTTTAATAAATTCCGGCGGAGAATCAAAAGGCGCCAGCGACATGGCAGAAGCCGTAACAACTGCGGTTGTGAACAAACGTGCAGGTGGCATGGGATTGATTTCCGGTCGGAAGGCATTCCAGAAACCAATGAATGAAGGCATTGAATTGCTGAATACCATTCAGGATGTTTACCTCGATAAAGACATTACCATCGCTTAGGGAAAACGTTTTAAAAAAAGGAGAAAAGACTGTCTGAAACGGCAGTCTTTTTTTGTGTCTGCGGGCGATAAGTTTTAAAGAGCATTCGCATGAAAGCGCACCAACTTTTCAATCGGGCTTTTTTCAATGGTGCCAATTTCGAGTTCGTACTGATGGCAAATAGCAGCAAGCACATCGCGGAATTCATGCGCTACAGAGCCGGTGAAATGCAAAGGATGTTTCCAGCTTTCGCGATACTTCAACAGGTGCGTCTGGAAGAAATCGTTCAGGGAATCTTCAATAATGTTCTCCACCATAAAATGCCCGCGGTTTTCGAGCAGCAGCTTTACAAACGTTGCCAGGTAACGGTTTGGGAAAGGCGTTGCATACATTTCGCGGATGATGCCGTGCAGGTCATTACCGAACAACTGCTCAAAACTCATCGTCAGCTCTTCATCAAAAGTGTGGTAAGCATAGTATTGCAGCACGCGCTTGCCCATGTGGTTTCCGCTGCCTTCATCCCCTGCAATAAAGCCTAAAGAAACATGCTGATTCCTGATTTCTTTGCCATCAAAATAACAACTGTTGCTGCCCGTGCCCAAAATGGAAACGATGCCTTTTTCATTGCCGCACATTGCCCGCGCTGCTGCCAGTAAATCGCCATGCACTTCTACATTACCTGCGCCGAAATGCGCTTTCAGAACCGAAGAGAGCAGGGTTTGTTTTTCTTTCCTCCCTGCACCTGCACCGTAAAAAATGAGAGATTCGGCAACAGGCAATTCTGCATTCCATAAAGTTTCAGTCGATAATAATTCGCGAATCACTTCGGCGCTTTGCAGATGCGGATTGATGCCGGAAGTTTTGAAATAACGCGGCGGGGAAGTGGAGTCAATCAGGCACCAATCGGTTTTGGTAGAGCCGCTTTCGGCAAGTAGCAGGGAACTCATTACACAATAATAACCCAACAATCGTTGTCGTTTTCTTTAAACGCCTTTTCTAAAAGATGGCTTGATGTTTTACTCCTTTTAGCAATCAATTTAACTTCTAACTTTACGCCCCTTTTCCTCCTTATTTAAATGGACGAACATCGCCCACGGCGGTTGCAAATCTGGCTTCCTCTTCTCTTTTCCATTATTCTTATTGCCGGCATGGTGCTGGGTTTTAACCTGCGCGATACGCTGCGGAGCAAACGTGATATTTCTTCGATTGTGGAACGCAACGACAGGCTGGAGCAAATCATCGACCTCATAAAAGAAAAGTATGTTGACAGCATTAACACCAACCTGCTTTATGAAGATGCAGTTTCCGGAATTGTGAGCCATCTGGATCCGCACACGGTTTACATTCCCATTTCAGAAGTGGAAGGCGTGAATGAAGATTTGGAAGGCAGTTTTTTCGGAATCGGCGTAGAGTTTTCCATTGTGCGCGACACGATTCAGGTTACTTCTGTGGTTGAACAAGGCCCTTCAGAAAGGGTGGGTGTGGAAGCCGGAGACCAACTGATAAAAGTGGGCGACAGCGTGATTGCCGGAACAGGAATTACGACCGACAGAATTATAAGACTGTTGCGCGGCAAGCAATACAGCAAGGTGGTGGTGACGATGCGCTCGCCCTTTACCGGAAAACTAAAGAACGTGATTATTGAGCGTGATGCCGTGCCGCTTTACAGTGTGGAGGCAAATCTGATGCTCGACAGCACCACAGGCTACATCAAAATAAACCGGTTTGCCGCCACCACTTTCGAAGAGTTTCTGGAATCCTTAAAAAGCCTGAAAAAGAAAGGTGCAAAGGAGATGATTTTGGACCTGCGCCAAAACCCGGGCGGATATCTGGATGCTGCTACCATGATTGCCGATGAATTTATTGACGGCGACAAATTGCTGGTTTACACCGTTGGCTCTAAAGCGCCAAAACGCGAATATCGCGCAGGCATGAAGGGCATTTTTGAGAAAGGAAAACTCGCCATTTTGGTGGATGAAGGGAGCGCCTCAGCCAGCGAAATTCTTGCAGGCGCCATTCAGGACTGGGACCGCGGCATTGTGGTGGGGCGCCGCACTTTTGGCAAAGGATTGGTGCAGGAACAATATGAAATGGACAATGGCTCTGCGCTGCGACTCACTATTGCCCGCTATTACACGCCATCAGGACGCAGCATTCAGCGCACATACAAACGCGGTAAGATTGCTTACGAAGCAGAAATCACCGAAAGAATTGAGCAGGAAACAGCCTCCGGAAAAGACAGTGTGGTTGCTGCCGACACTATGACCTACTACACTTCCCAAAAACGAAAAGTGTATGCAGGCGGCGGCATCACGCCCGATGTGTATGTGCCGATAGACACCGGAAAAATGAACTCCGGATTGCTGAACACGCTTTACAGCGAAAGTCTCAAAAACACGCTTTGGGATTATTTCATCCGGCATAAAGACGCGCTGAAACGCTACCCTTCCATTAATGCTTTCCGTGCGGGATTTAATGCACAGGACGTGATTGATTATTACCTCAAAAATTTACCCGCACCCACTAAAAATGCCACTGAAAAATTGCTTCAGAAAAACGGCAACCGACAATTTTTTACCACGCAGATTAAAGCACAGCTCGCCAGGCTTTTGTTTAGAAACAATGGCTATTATGCCATCATTGCGCCTGAAGATAAAACCTTGCAAACGGCAGTGCGCGTGCTCCACAGCAACGATTATTATTCAATCATAAGCAGGTAGTTCTTCCAGCCATTTTATCTGTTGCACATCTCCTGCATCTGCACAAAACGTATGCACGCCATTGCTTAAAACCCAATACCGGCAAGGGATAGCGCTATGGTAATGCACCAGCTGATGCAAGGTTTCGATGCCAATGTTTACCGAAGGTTCTTTGCATTCCACCAGCATCCAGGGCAGATGTTTTTTTGAGAAAACAACGACATCAAACCGGCGGTGAAACGTGCCATAATCAATCTTCCTTTCCACGGCAAGCATGGCCTTTGGATAATTCATTTCTTTAAAAAAAAACTGTAGCAACACCTGCCGCACGTGCTCTTCAGGCGTCAGTAAAAACCAGCGTTTGCGGATGGGGCAATACACCTCGCGGCGTTCGTTTTGAAAGCGCAATTGCAAGGCATCGTTACTAACCGGAATCTGAATCATAAAAGGGGAAACGCAAAGTAAACCGCGCCGCAAAAACAGGCTGGCAAAATATTATTGTAGCTTCCTGCCGAAATGCATTTCAATCACTTTTCAACATGGAATTTATAGACTACTACAAAGTGCTGGGCGTGCCGAAAGATGCTACAGACGATGCCATCAAAAAAGCCTACCGCAAACTTGCCCGGAAGCTGCACCCCGACCTGAACCCGAATGATAACAATGCCAAACAAAAGTTCCAGCAGGTGAACGAAGCCAATGAGGTGCTGAGCGACCCTGAAAAACGCAAGAAGTATGACCAATACGGCGAAAACTGGAAACATGCCGACCAGTATGAACAGGCGCGGCAGCAACAAGGAAAGTATGCAGGCAGCGGCGGCGGAGGCAATCCTTTTGGGGGCGGTGGCGGCTTTGGCGGCAGTCAGTTTGAAGGGGAAGATTTCTCAGACTTTTTCAGCTCCATGTTTGGTGGAGGCGGCGGTAGAAATGGTAATGCAAAATTTAGAGGACAAGACATGAACGCTACGCTGACCCTGCAATTGCGGGATGTATTTGCTACTAACAAACAAACCTTCAACATCAATGGAAAAAGCATCCGCATCACCATAAATGCCGGTGCTGAAAACGGACAAACCATTAAGCTGAAGGGTTATGGAGGAGCAGGTGCGAATGGCGGACCGGCAGGCGATTTATTCATCAGTTTCAACATCACGAACAACACGCCTTTTCGCCGCGACGGCAATAATCTTTACAAAGACGAACCGCTTGATTTATACACCGCACTCCTCGGCGGCGAAAAAACCATCGAAACTTTTGATGGCAAAGTGAAACTGAAAGTGGCGCCCGAAACGCAGCCCGGCACCGTGGTAAGGCTGGCCGGCAAAGGCTTTCCGGTGTATAAAAAGGAAGGTGCCTTCGGCGATTTATTTGTGACCTGGAATTTGCAACTGCCAACTAATCTTTCAGCCCGCGAAAAGGAATTATTTACTGAACTCTCTAAAATCCGCAATCATGAATAACCAACCAATGATTCCCATCCGGCAAATATGCACACACTACAATGTGGAACTGACCTTCATCCAGGAGCTACAGGAATATGGATTGATAACCGTCATTACCATGGAAACAGAGCAATACCTTTTGCCCGACCATATGCAATTGCTTGAAAAAATGATTCGCCTGCATTACGAACTGGAAATAAATCTGGAAGGCATTGAAGCGATAACGCACATGCTGCAGCGCATTGAAACCATGCAAGGGGAATTGCAGGAATTGCGGAATAAGGTGGGATTTTATGAGGGGGAGTGAAGAGCATTGCGACGTAGGCGCAGCCTACGCTGAACGGAGCGAATTTCTTTGCCCCGCGCCCCGAATGAGGCTGACGCTGCAAAAAGGCTTTCCGCTGCAACTTAGCGCAGCGATCTCACGAATTCCTTTAAAAAACAAACTACTTATTAATGAGTAATCCCTAACGCGCACAATCAGCGCAAAGCAATCTTACCATTATAGTTTCGTTCGTGAGTCTCCCACAGGGAACTCAAACCTGAGATGATAGCTTTAGACTTTCTACTTTAGACTTTCTACTAACCCATTTCCTACTTCCACCCCATGCAATGCCCGCACCCATTTCACAATTGCCGCCGCATCATACCCACAATCTCTGTGCTGCTCTTCGGGTTTTCCATGCTCCACAATAATGTCAGGAATGCCAAGAATTTTTACTTCAGGCGTGTAATGATATTGATTCAGAAACTCCAGAATGGCGGAGCCAAAACCACCCACGATGGTGCCATCTTCCACGGTAATTATTTTAGAAAAACGATGGGCAATTTCATGCAGCAAGGCTTCATCCAAAGGCTTTGCAAACCGCATGTCGTAATGCGCAGGATGCAACCCTTCTGCAGCTAAAGTTTTACAAGCTTCAACGGCAAAATTTCCAGGATGACCTAAAGTAAGAATGGCCACTTCTTCACCATCCTGAATCAGTCTTCCGGTTCCCGTTTCAATCTTCTCCATGGGGGTGCGCCACTCCGGCATTACGCCCTGCCCGCGCGGGTAGCGAATTACGTAAGGATTCTTGTTTTCATCCAGTTGCGCGGAATACATCAGGTTGCGGAGTTCTGCTTCATTCATCGGGGCGCTCACCACCATGTTGGGCACGCAGCGCATGTAAGCAATGTCGTAACAACCATGGTGCGTTGGGCCATCATCACCCACCAAACCTGCGCGATCCAAACAAAAAATTACAGGGAGTTTTTGGATGGCTACATCATGAATCACCATGTCGTAAGCGCGCTGCATAAACGTGCTGTAAATGTTGCAAAACACCGTCATTCCCTGCGTAGCCAATCCGGCTGAAAGCGTTACTGCGTGCTGCTCTGCAATGCCCACGTCGAGGGCGCGGTCGGGCATGGCAGCCATCATGTATTTTAGGGAACATCCCGAAGGCATAGCCGGCGTGATGCCCATTATTTTCGGATTTTTTTCCGCCAGTTCAATGATGGTGTGGCCGAACACATCCTGGTATTTTGGCGGTTCCGGAACGGTGATTTTTTTTTTGTTGATTTTGCCGGTTATCTTATCAAAAGTGCCGGGTGCGTGCCAGAGCGTCTGGTCTTTTTCAGCCAGTTCATAACCCTTGCCTTTCACGGTTTTAATGTGGAGGAGTTTAGGTCCGGGAATGTCTTGCAGGTCGTTTAAAATTTCCACCAGTTTCAACACATTGTGCCCGTCTATGGGGCCGAAATAGCGCATCCCCAATGCTTCAAATAGATTGCTGCTTTTGGAGATCATACCCTTTACGCCAGCCTCCATTTTAGAAGCCATTTCTCTTTGAAAATCGGGGTAGGGGAGTTTGCCGAGAAGTTTCCAGATGTCGTCGCGAAACTTGTTCCAGGTGTGGGAAGTGGTGATGTCGGTGAGGTATTCTTTGAGCGCACCCACATTCGGGTCGATGCTCATGTTGTTATCGTTTAAAATAACGAGCAAATTGCTGCCGCTAACGCCTGCATGATTTAATGCTTCAAATGGTAAACCGGCTGTCATGGCGCCATCGCCAATAACTGCTACGTGCCTGCGGGTTGATTCGCCTTTCAGTTTGGATGCAATGGCCATTCCTAATGCTGCGGAAATGGAAGTGGAGGAGTGCCCGACGCCAAACGTATCGTAGTTGCTTTCGCCTCTTTTCGGGAAGCCGCTTAAACCGCCATATTTACGGTTTGTGTGAAAAATTTTTCTGCGGCCGGTCAATATTTTATGTCCGTAAGCCTGGTGACCCACATCCCAAACCAACTGATCATCGGGCGTGTTCAATGCATAATGCAGCGCTACTGAGAGCTCCACCACGCCAAGGCTTGCGCCGAAATGCCCGCCATGAATGCTTACGCAATCAATAATAAACTGACGTAGTTCTGTGCACACCTGTTGCAAGTCAGCCTTATCGATTTTCCGCAAATCATTGGGCGTGTTGATTTGGGCAAGTAACGGACCGGCGGCTATTTCATCCATGAACGAAAAAAATTAAAAAAGGAAAGTTTTCAAAAATAAAACAAGTGGGTGGGTTTAAAGTTGGGGGAAGATTAAAGTTGAGGTAGAGAGACAAATGTTGAAAGACAAAAGACAAAAGCGTTTGAGCAGAGAAATATATTGCGCACTTCATCTCACCGTCCGACTTGATACTTGCTACTTGCTACTTGCTACTTAAAATAACCTCACCCCCGGCTCCTCTCCAAAATGGAGAGTGGGGACTTGCAGGTTAGATTTTGATACAGACTAAAGTCGAAAGACAAAAGCATGTGAGCAGAGAAACAATAGCGGCGTCTATCATCTCACCGTCCCGACTTGATACTTGATACTTGATACTCGCTACTTGATACTTAAATCCTTTCTTTGCTCCCATGTTTAACCGTTACTGGCGCAGTTATCCCTGGTATTTTCAGTTGTTTCAGCTCATTATTTTAATGGTGGTGCTGCTCTCTTTTTTCGGGTTGATGAATGTGATGCTGGTGCCTAAAATCACGGGCTTTGAATTGAATGATGCGCTGAACATTACTAAAGACAGTCCTTACATGCTGCGGCAGGCGGCATTGCTTGCGCAGGCGCTTTCTTCCTTCGGATTATTTATTGCTGTGCCCTTGCTTTTTGCGTACGCCACGCACCCGCGTCCTGCCGAATATCTGGGTTTAAGAAAGCCTGGAAAATCAATACAAATTCCCTTAGTTATTCTGATTATGATTGGACTGATTCCCCTTGAATCGCAGATAAGCGTGTGGGTGAGTTTATTGCCTTGGAGCAAAAGCATTGTGGCAAGTGAAACCGGTTTTCAAAAAATGATGGAAGCCATTACGGTTACGCATTCCGCAGGTGATTTTATAAAGCTTTTGCTGGTTGTGGCTTTGCTGCCTGCCGTGGGTGAAGAGCTTTTATTTCGCGGCGTGCTGATGCGGTTTGCAGCAAAGCGTTTTAAAGGAATGTGGATGCCGGTTTTGATTTCAGCGGTGATGTTTGCATTGGTACACACCAGTTTTTTCAACTTCACTTCTATATTGATTGCGGGAAGCGTGTTGGGTATAATTTATTACCGCACAGGGTCTTTGGTGATGAGCATGTTAGGGCATTTTACGAGCAATGCTATTCAGGTGTTTGGTTTGTATTTCGCAGGAGGAAATGAGGAGGTAAAAACAATGCTCGAATCCAATGAAGTGCCGCTGTGGTTGCTACTTTCAGGCGTTGGTTTGTTTGCCATTTCCTTTGCTGCTTTGTGGAAATACAGCACGCCATTACTTTCAAACTGGAGCGATGATTTTTCAGCAGAAGAAAAGACAATTGTCGATGGTCAATTGTAAATTAAAAAGGCCATCCACCGTTCATCATTAACCTGCATTCACAATTCAACATTAAACATTCACCATTAAAAAAGATGCCGCTCCATCTCCCCACATTCTTCACACGCCTCGGTAGCGCCCTGCTTTTTACGGTGGTGATGATGGCTGGTTTGCTTACCAACGCAGTGCTTTTTATGGTGCTGGTGTTGTTTATTCACGACCTCTGCATCAAAGAATATTTCAGACTTTTTGAAAAGATTTTCCCCGACCATTTTGTTCCCGTCTGGCTTAGATTGTATACAAGAGTGTTCGGCAATTTGCTGGTGCTAAGCATCCTTTCTATATCGGCTGTGAACCAGTACTGGCAGGCGTTTCTGCTGATTCCTACTTTGCTTTTATTATTAGCTGTGCTCTCCAAAAAAACTTTCCTTTTGCAGGCGTTGCAATGTTTTGGCGGGTGGATTTATATCACGCTGCCACTGCTTTTGTTACTCAGCATGAGGAGCATTTCTCTGGTCATTCCTTTGGCTTTGGTATTGATGATTTGGATGAACGACACGATGGCTTATCTCGTTGGCTCCTTCATCGGTAAAACGCCTTTCTCAAAAATCTCCCCTAAAAAAACCTGGGAAGGCACAGCAGGCGGCGCTTTGCTGACTTTAACCGGCGCGGCAATCTGGGGTTATTGCTCGCCTTACTACTACATGATTGACTGGATGGCGCTGGCAATTTGTGCTTCCGTTGCAGGCACAGCAGGCGATTTGCTGGAGTCAAAACTAAAACGGCTGGCAGGCATAAAAGATTCCGGAACCTTAATGCCCGGCCATGGCGGCGCGCTCGACCGGTTTGATTCTTTGCTGGTAGCATCTCCCTTTGCATTTGCTTATGCCTGGTGTTTTATGCCGCCGCTGGAAGTGCTGATTTTTTAAGAAAAACAATCATCCGAAAAACATTCCTTCTAACCGCAAAATCCTTTTTTTGAGACGGTTATCTTTGCCGCCTCTCAAACTGTTTTTTCATGCGTTTACACCGCGAAGGATACCGGTACATTTTGATAGCAACCGTGCTCGGCGCCATTATCTGTTTTCTGGCTTACCGCTTTCTGTATCCCGTTCCATTGTTTTTCTGGCTGATAATGATTGCCGCTTTTTTGCTGTGGTTTTGGGTTATCTGGTTTTTCCGACTGCCTGCAAGAACGCACGCTTCCGGCGAACAAATTATTACTGCACCGGCTGATGGAAAAGTGGTGGTGATTGAAGAAACTTTTGAGCCGGAGTATTTTAAAGACCAGCGCCTGCAAGTATCCATTTTTATGAGCCCGCTGAATGTGCACGTGAACCGCAACCCGATTAGTGGCGTGGTGAAATACATGAAGTATCACGCAGGGAAATACCTTGTAGCCTGGCATCCAAAATCATCTACAGAAAATGAACGCACCACTTTGGTGATTGGCAACGACCGCACAGAGCTTTTACTAAGGCAGATTGCAGGCGCGTTGGCAAGGCGTATTTGCTATTATGTGAAGGAAGGCGATGCCGTTCAGCAGAACGAAGAGTTTGGGTTTATCCGCTTTGGAAGCAGGGTAGATGTGTTCTTTCCGGTGGGTACGGTGGTGGATGTTAAAATAGGAGAAGTGGTGAAAAGCGGCATCACTATTCTGGCACATTTGCCTTAAGTTTGCGATTCAATCTAAACTTTTAAAAACAAATTCCTTATGAAGAAAATCAGTTTAATGCTCAGCATGTTGCTTATTGCCGGTGCTACTTTTGCTTGCGATGGTGATAAAAAAGACGGCAAAGCTTGTTGCAAAAAAGAAACAGCTAAAAAAGAGTGCTGCAAAGACAAAAAATCCTGCGATAAAGGCAGCGCAAAGAAAGAAGAAGCAAAGACGCCTGAAAAGAAGTCCTAAGTCGCTTCAACAAAACACTCAAAGTATTTCCCGCTTTCATTCATTTGGAGGCGGGATTTCTTTTTCAACGATTGAAATGATATGCTCCAACAACTTGTCATCCGCAGCATCCAGCCAAATAACATCATCATCTTTCCGAAACCAGGTCATCTGCCGCTTTGCATAATTGCGGGTGTGTTGTTTTATTTTTTCAATGGCATTTTCGAGGCTTGTTTCTTTGTTCAGGAAGGCAAATAATTCACTGTAGCCAACGGTGTTTAAGGGTTTAAGATGTTGAAGCGGCTGCAAACTTTCAACCTCCTCCAGCAATCCGTTTTCCATCATTTTATCCACGCGTTCGTTTATTCTTTGGTAGAGGATATTGCGTGGCAATTGCAAGCCGGTTTTTATAATGCTAAAGCTTCTTTCCTTCGGTATGCCGGTTTTAAAATCAATAATGCTTTTGCCGGTTGAACGCGTGAAAGTCAATGCCCGCAGCATTCTTGCCGGGTTTTGCATTTCTCCTGCTTCATAAAATGCAGTGTCTTCTTTTTCCAGACTTTCCTGAAGCCATGCTATTCCGCGCGTTTCAAAATCATGTTCTGTTTGCTGCGCAATGGCATTGCTGACGGGTGGCATTTCATCCAGTCCTTCGCAGAGCGCTTTAATGTAAAGCCCCGTGCCGCCGCACAAAATGGCGATGTCTTTTTCCTGAAAAATATTTTCTAAAACTGCTAAGGCATATGCTTCAAAACCTGCCGCCGAAACAGGATTTAAAACCGAATGGCTGTTGATGAAAAAATGGGGCACGCCCTGCATTTCAGCCGGTGTTGGTTTTGCAGTGCCTATGTTCATTTCGCGGTAGCACTGGCGGCTGTCGGCGGAAATAATGGAAGTGCCAAAATGCTGCGCTGCGCGGATGGCAATGTCTGTTTTACCAACGGCTGTGGGACCTGAAATGATGAGGAGGGTTTTAGGCATGTGCAAAGCGGAAAAAGTTTTAAAAATAGAGCGCTTAAACGTTAGCAGTTGAGCATCTCCCTGATTCATTTTGTGGGTTAAAGCATGAAACGGAACATTGCTTTTCATTGGTTGTTGTTATTGAAATGTTTTTTTACGCCGTTTTGGAATTATTTCCTTAGGTTTGTTTTCAGAAACAAAAACGTACACACTCCAGAATGAAAATTTAACCCGCCGGACTTGCAGCAATTTTTTTGAGGAAAAGATTTTTGAGGAAAAGAAAAAAGAAAGAGCGGTATTTTTTGAAACAAACAAGACAGCAAATAAAGCAACCAACTTTTTTTCTTAACCACAAAAAACAAATCAAAATGAAAAAGACAAACATTTTCCAAACCACGCTACTCCTCATCATATTATGTGGGGGTGGTAATTTGATTGCCCAAACCTCAACCAAAGTACATGAATTTGGCATTGACATGAAAAATTATCATGTGCTTGCTGACCCGAACAGTAAAGACTTTTCATTGGCAGGCACAGTGTTTCCGAATCCCGCTAATCCGAATGATAATCAACTTCATTACATGTGGATTAACAATACTGGTACCGTTGTTACCTCTAAAACTTTTGACGTAGCTAACCGCGATGAACGTTTAGTTGCTTTTGTGCGGCATAATGCAACAAGGCAAGTTATGATATCCCTCCTAAGAGGTATTGGCAATGGGATAGACCGCGATAGAATTGGGTTAATGGGGCTTGACAACGCTGGTAACCCAACTTTCAATCAAGTAATCCAGACAAATACTGTATTTATGAATGCAGATTATGTTAACCTTTATCCAATGGGTGCTTTGGTGGATGGGAATAACCTTTATATTTGTGGGTTTTTAAGTAAAGGCATAACGGCTGCACCAAATCAGCCCAACTACAACGCTTTAAATTTATCGCAGCCAAATGACAAAAAAGCATTTGTTTTGCGATACAATTTAAATGCAAATGTTGTTTCTGCATGTCGTACTTATGATTTTACCGTACCGTCAAGTGGGAGTCTTATAGACGACTACGATATTGCCATGCGCATGAAGATGGTAAACAATAATGGCGCAAGTGATTTGTACGTAACGGGAAGTTGCAATGCAGAATGGTATGATGCGACAAATATGGTTTATAACCCGACAGAAGGTAGCATGAATTTGGTGTTGAACCGCAATACCTTAGTTGTAAGCACTGCCACTAAACCTATACTTGAAAAAACTCCTACAGGAGAATATGGCTTAGATATTCTTCCCGATGCGGCAAGCGGCGGATACTTTTTAATTGGCAACAAGGGCATCATAAATATTAATCAGCAACCAGGCTTTGACCCAGCCCCTCATACAATCACCGTTACATATATTAATTCCTCATTTATTTCTACTGCCGCGCTACTTAATCGCGCTGAAATCTCTTTATCCGATTATATTTGGTGTACCCAAACATTACCAAGCATTTACGGTACTAACAGGTATGTATTAGGCGGGTATTTCGCGCATTATAATGGTGGTGGGTCCTGTCCCACTGCTGCTCTTCAACCTTCTCTTGATAATATTAATCCGTTTCTTGCGGAAATACTCCCTACATGGAATGGTTCATCGGGTATAGGCGTAGGCATTTTTTCATGGCGTACCTACTTTTCAACTGTCGGTACACTGCGAAGTGGTCAGGTAAATTCTTTTTACCAATTAGGTGGTGGACTATCAGAAATAGCGTGGGCGCCCATTTTTGCTGCACGTCGCACTATAGGCAGCACTAATAATGACAACATTGGTCTCTATGCGCCATGGGGTAAAATAGGCCCATTAAATATGAAATTCATCATTACGGATGATGATGGGGATGACTTTTCCTGTACTCAGGGGCAAGGGCCTTGTTCTTACAACCAAACCTATACCAATGCAACCGATTGTATTTCTTGTAATCCCGTAACTGTAGTAAACTTTTTACCCTCGCTCCAAATAACTGGCGCAAGTTTTCAGATTGCCAATGTGTTTCCAAACAACACTTTTGACTGCGGATTGAGCGGAATATATCGCACTACTGCTGTGCAAAATATCAGTAATAAAATTCAGTCCCTTTCTATTTATCCTAACCCCTCCGACGGCAATTTCAGCATCCAGTTTGAAAAAGAACCTGTTTCAACTGATGTGATAACCATTGAGGTTTATGACATGAGTGGCAGAAAAGTTGCAAAAGCTTTTGACGGGTTTTATGCGGAACTGAAGATGCCTTTATCTGCTTCTGGTTTAACAACAGGAATATACTTGCTCAATGTATCGATAAACCGTAATGCGGTTGCTCCACTAAAGCTCTCCATCCAATAATTTCTCCTCACCAGCTATTAGTCCTTCCGTTATGTTTGATGGAGGGGCTAATGGCTTTATCTTTTTATGTCATGAAACTTTATATAGTCATCATCCTGACACTTGTGTATTTTAATAGTGCATATTCTCAATACGGTTGTTCCTCATCCCTTTGGCTAAGTCCACCATCAAAACTACAAAGTACTTCAACTGGTGCAAATGTCGGGTACAATAAGGTATTATTAAATAAAATTGACGGAAAGCAAAAGTATTACTATGGATGTAATGCTAATTGGGACAGCCATATTCCCCCTAATCCTACAGTAATTTTTGGTGCCAGTGCTGCAACTTCAGGAAATTGCCTTAACAACATCCTTTATCAGAATAATGCCGACTCATCCTACAAAGGATATTCTCATAATATAAATGGTACATTTATAACCAGCGGCACCCCCACATTTTCACTTTTTTACCTGACCTTAGGAAACCAATATTGCAACACCTGCTATCAAACATATTTTGACCCCCTCACTGTCTATAAAAAACTCACCGAGTTCCATTGCGATTCCAACATTATATCCTACAGCCAGTATTTCCCTTACACCATGGTAGATTCCACCACCCAGTCCATCACCCTCTTCCAAAAAACACCCGATATTTTTGATGATTCCTTATGCAAATACCTGCGCAATGTAGAACCCTTTGGCGGCGTACCGGTTGCTAAAGTGTATAATTTGTTTACTTCCGCGCCATATGCCTATTATTATTCCCGCGTTTATCATTTTCAGGATTATGATTCCATCCACTCCCCTGAGTTAAACAATACCAACACCATTGCAGCCATTCGCGGAGTGCCGCAAACCTGGAACCCGGGCATTTGGGATACAGAAAGTGATTCAATTGCCGTGAAGCCGCTCAACTTAAGGCTATCCAATTCCCGCTTTCACCCAAGCTATGTAATCGGTGGCAGTCCCAGCCTGCCCTTATCCATTGCGCAGCAAACATTTATTAAACACGCCCTCACCGATTCTTCACAAGACATCATTTACAAACCCGGCTTCAGCGCAGCCCAGCCCTTCGGCGCAAACGCAGCTTACACCCTGCAACCTGCCACCGGACAAATTTCCTTCACCGCGCAAGACACAGGCGTTTACCTCCTTGCATACCGCATAGAGGAATATCGCGACGGGCAACTGTTGGGAGATATGATGAACGTGCGCATTGCCATCGTCCGCGATTCTGTTGGTATCAAACTCCCGCAACTTTCTGTTCCTAACAATCTTACAGGCGGCTCTTACGATGCAGCCACCAACATCCTCACTGTTTGCAGCGGGCAATCCGTCAGTTTTTCCGCATCAGCCACTTCCGTGCTTTCAAATGCGCAAATAGCCCTCACCACCAATGCAGATTCTGCCGCGTCAGGCAGCACCATCACTTATTCAGGCGGAGGTACCGCATCAGCAAACGCAACTTTCAGTTGGAGCACCCAAAACAGTGACAACGGTTTTCACCATCTTTATTTTGATGCAATAGATACCGCCTGCGGTCCGGGTCATCTGCCCGTCCATGGCAGCAAAGGGATCACCATTCATGTAATCAGTCCGGTAAGCATTAATGCACAAAGCCGCATTTGCGTGGGCGACACGCTGTTGCTGCAAGCCATTGGCGGTTACAATCCCATTTGGAGCACCCTCCCCGGCGGCGACCCGCAACTTTCCTGCGTTGCCTGCGCCTCACAAAAAGTAACCCCTGATTCTACCACTGCCTACGTGCTCACCCGTAAATTCGGCGCCTGCCAAAGCTCCGACACCACCACTGTTACCGTCATCCGGCAGTACACCGTCATAGCGCGCGATACCTCCTTCCTCAATGCCGTGCCTGCCAATTATGTGCTCGATGCTACTGTTTCGCCCATTGGCAATTATTACAAGTATAGCTGGAGCCCCGCTGCCACAGTTGATAGCCCAAACATCCTCCATCCGCACCCCCTCAATCCTGCTAATACCAACGTTTTCATCCTCACCGTTACGGATAGCAGTGGTTGCTTTTCAGCAAAGGATACGCTTGTTTTAAAGAGCAATACCAGCGGCGTTCATACTATTACTTCCACCGCAGCACCGCTTTTGCGCCTGCACCCAAATCCTGCTGAAAATGTTTTGTATATTGATTACACATCCGCAGGCAGTTTCCGTTTGTATGATTTATTAGGGAGAGCGGTTTTATTAGAAACACTGCCCGCAGGCGCTTATTCCAAAAATATTTCGGTGATTGATTTTCCGGCGGGGGTTTATACTTATCGGTTTGAGGATAAGGAGGGGCGGAAAGTAAACGGGAAGGTGGTGATAAGCCGATAGGGGAGGGTAAAAGTCTGAGGCTGTATGAAGTAGAAAGTCTGAAGCAGTGGGGCGCGACTCCCGCACGAAATTATTGAAAACCCGCTATCTTTATTCCTTCCAAAATTTGCAGTTCATGAAGAAGCTTTCCATTTTTCTTGCCCTTTTATTATTATCCTTCTGCGGGATTGCACAATTAAAAACTACCTCAACCTTCTACGAAAATTTTGATGGAAACAACAATGGCTGGCCAAATGAATACCATGAAATTATTATCGACACCATTTCCAACCCGACTAACATCTGGCAAATCGGAAAGGCAACTAAACGCACCTTCCAATCCACTAATAATGTAATTGTAACCGACACCATAAACGATTACAAGAAAAACGACACCTCCAGCTTCATTATAAAACAAGTTGCAGCATGGTTAGATTACACGACACCTGTCTTTTTTTCGCTGCGAGGCAAATATGCGACACACATGGATGGACCCGGAAGCGATTTCGGCATGATGCATTTGTCCTTAAACAATGGACAAACATGGAGAAGAATAGATGACACCATCTCCAACATCAACATGTCTTCTAATGCCCCTGTCTTGAAAGGGAATTCGAATGGGTGGAAGTATTTTTTTCTTGACTTCTTTAGTTATGCGATGGCTGATAGCTTGCAGCGAGGCGATACCATCCTGATTAAAATAACCTTCATTTCAGATGGCATCGGAAATAACAAAGACGGCTTAATGTTCGATGATTTTCAAATGGACGATTATTTCGAAAGTTCCGTTTCAGATATCAACTCTTCCAACCCCCTTTCCATCTCCCCAAATCCATCCTCCTCCGGCATCTTCAACATTTCCTACCCGTACAATTTCGTACAAGGCACCATCACCATTTTCGATGTCTTCGGCAGAAAGCTAAAACAAACAACCCTGCAAAAACAAATAGACTTACAGGAACTCCCCGCAGGCATGTATTTCTACAAAGCAAGCTTTAAGGGGTTTGAAAATGAATATTCAGGTAGGTTGATAAAACAATAATCCAACAATAAAATTATCTTTCATGAAAACACGGTTACTATTTTTCGTTTTAATGTTCGGTTTGCACTTGGCTGCAAGCGCTCAAATTACATCATGCTATAGAGATAGTACAAATCCGGTTTACGGTGTTGGTATTGGGCTGGATACCTTCGATTTTGATGCCATCCAGACAGCCCATTTTAAAATCAGTATTGACACTACAGATTCTACCAACGCCTGGATGATTGGCAACGTTACCAAAAGTGGTTTTCCATCCGCATTCAGTGGTTCACGTGCCATCCAAACCGACACCGCTGCACCTTATGCAGTGGGGCTGCAATCTGCTTTTTACATTTGGAGAGATACCGCAGAATCTTTTGGATGGACACCAAACGACGAGTTCTCCATTTCATTTTGGCATTATTACGATGTAGATAGTTTGCTGGACTCTTGCATGGTTCAGGCAACAATTGATAGCGGGATGAGTTGGTTTAATTTACCTTATTATTTTTTCTTTTCTTATAATGGCTCCCTTACCGGAAAGCCTAACGACCCTTACTTCACTCATGTTATCAATTTCTCCGGAAAATCAAACGGGTGGGTAAAGGAGAACATTTGCTTCGTTATCCCTTTAGTTAAGCAAACTGATTCAATCGGTTCCAAATCTGGTTACCGCTTTCTTTTCAAAACAGATAGTATCAATACATCTAAGCCGGGTTGGATGATTGATGACATTCAGTTAGTATCGCCATTGATAAGTCCTGGAAATATCATAGACATCTCTTCCAATCCCCTCTCCATCTCCCCAAATCCTTCCTCCTCCGGCATCGTCAACATTTCCTACCCGTCCAATTTCGTACAAGGCACCATCACCATTTTCGACGTCTTCGGCAGAAAGCTAAAACAAACAACCCTGCAAAAACAAATAGATTTACAGGAACTGCCCGCAGGTATGTATTTCTACAAAGCAAGTTTTAAGGGGTATGAAAATGAATATTCGGGTAGGTTGATAAAACAATAATCCAACAACAAAATTATCTTTTATGAAAACACGGTTACTATTTTTCGTTTTAATGTTCGGTTTGTACCTTACTGCAAGCGCTCAAATCACGTCATGCTATAAAGACAATTCAGACCCGCAACAGTTGGGTGGATTCGGGCTTGACACCTTCGATTTTGATGCCATCCAGACAGCACATTTCAAAATCAGTGTTGACACTACAGATTCTACCAACGCCTGGATGATAGGCAATGTCACCAAAAGCGGTTTTCCATCCGCATTCAGTGGTACACGTGCCATCCAAACCGACACCGCTGCCCCTTATGCAATGGGTCTGCAATCTGCTTTTTACATTTGGAGAGATACCGCAGAATCTTTTGGATGGGCATTAAACAATGAATTCTCTATTTCATTTTGGCATTATTACGATGTGGATAGCTCGTTTGACTCTTGCATAATTCAGGCGACAATCGATAGCGGAGTTAGCTGGTTTCATTTTCCTATTTATTTTAACGACTCTTATTATAGCGGCTCTCTTACCGGAACGCCTAACGACCCTGACTTCACTCATATCATCAACTTCTCCGGAAAATCAAATGGGTGGGTAAAGGAGAATATTTGTTTTTTAAGTCCAGCAGCTAAGCAAATCGATCCAATAGATGCCAACTATGGTTACCGATTTCTGTTTAAAACAGATAGCATCCATACGTCTAAGCCAGGCTGGATGATTGACGACATACAACTAATATCTCCGTTAACTGGAACTGGATATGTTCGCAAATTGTCTTCTAACCCCCTCTCCATCTCCCCGAATCCCTCTTCTTCCGGCATTTTCAACATTTCCTACCCGTCCAATTTCGTACAAGGCACCATCACCATTTTCGACGTCTTCGGCAGAAAGCTAAAGCAAACACCCCTGCAAAAACAAATAGATTTACAGGATCTCCCCGCAGGCATGTATTTCTACAAAGCAAGTTTTAAGGGGTTTGAAAATGTATATTCCGGTAGGTTAATAAAACAATAATTCAACAACAAAATTATCTTTTATGAAAACACGGTTACTATTTTTCGTTTTAATGTTCGGTTTGTACCTTACTGCAAGCGCTCAAATCACATCATGCTATAGAGATAGTATAAATCCGGTATACGGTGTTGGTATCGGGCTGGATACGTTCGATTTTGATGCCATCCAGACAGCCCATTTTAAAATCAGTATTGACACTACAGATTCTACCAACGCCTGGATGATTGGCAATGTCACCAAAAGCGGTTTTCCATCCGCATTCAGTGGTACACGTGCCATCCAAACTGACACCGCTGCCCCTTATGCAATGGGTCTGCAATCTGCTTTTTACATTTGGAGAGATACCGCAGAATCTTTTGGATGGACACCAAACGACGAGTTCTCCATTTCATTTTGGCATTATTACGATGTAGATAGTTTGCTGGACTCTTGCATGGTTCAGGCAACAATTGATAGCGGGATGAGTTGGTTTAATTTACCTTATTATTTTTTCTTTTCTTATAATGGCTCCCTTACCGGAAAGCCTAACGACCCTTACTTCACTCATGTTATCAATTTCTCCGGAAAATCAAACGGGTGGGTAAAGGAGAACATTTGCTTCGTTATCCCTTTAGTTAAGCAAACTGATTCAATCGGTTCCAAATCTGGTTACCGCTTTCTTTTCAAAACAGATAGTATCAATACATCTAAGCCGGGTTGGATGATTGATGACATTCAGTTAGTATCGCCATTGATAAGTCCTGGAAATATCATAGACATCTCTTCCAATCCCCTCTCCATCTCCCCAAATCCTTCCTCCTCCGGCATCGTCAACATTTCCTACCCGTCCAATTTCGTACAAGGCACCATCACCATTTTCGACGTCTTCGGCAGAAAGCTAAAACAAACAACCCTGCAAAAACAAATAGATTTACAGGAACTGCCCGCAGGTATGTATTTCTACAAAGCAAGTTTTAAGGGGTATGAAAATGAATATTCGGGTAGGTTGATAAAACAATAATCCAACAACAAAATTATCTTTTATGAAAACACGGTTACTATTTTTCGTTTTAATGTTCGGTTTGTACCTTACTGCAAGCGCTCAAATCACGTCATGCTATAAAGACAATTCAGACCCGCAACAGTTGGGTGGATTCGGGCTTGACACCTTCGATTTTGATGCCATCCAGACAGCACATTTCAAAATCAGTGTTGACACTACAGATTCTACCAACGCCTGGATGATAGGCAATGTCACCAAAAGCGGTTTTCCATCCGCATTCAGTGGTACACGTGCCATCCAAACCGACACCGCTGCCCCTTATGCAATGGGTCTGCAATCTGCTTTTTACATTTGGAGAGATACCGCAGAATCTTTTGGATGGGCATTAAACAATGAATTCTCTATTTCATTTTGGCATTATTACGATGTGGATAGCTCGTTTGACTCTTGCATAATTCAGGCGACAATCGATAGCGGAGTTAGCTGGTTTCATTTTCCTATTTATTTTAACGACTCTTATTATAGCGGCTCTCTTACCGGAACGCCTAACGACCCTGACTTCACTCATATCATCAACTTCTCCGGAAAATCAAATGGGTGGGTAAAGGAGAATATTTGTTTTTTAAGTCCAGCAGCTAAGCAAATCGATCCAATAGATGCCAACTATGGTTACCGATTTCTGTTTAAAACAGATAGCATCCATACGTCTAAGCCAGGCTGGATGATTGACGACATACAACTAATATCTCCGTTAACTGGAACTGGATATGTTCGCAAATTGTCTTCTAACCCCCTCTCCATCTCCCCGAATCCCTCTTCTTCCGGCATTTTCAACATTTCCTACCCGTCCAATTTCGTACAAGGCACCATCACCATTTTCGACGTCTTCGGCAGAAAGCTAAAGCAAACACCCCTGCAAAAACAAATAGATTTACAGGATCTCCCCGCAGGCATGTATTTCTACAAAGCAAGTTTTAAGGGGTTTGAAAATGTATATTCCGGTAGGTTAATAAAACAATAATTCAACAACAAAATTATCTTTTATGAAAACACGGTTACTATTTTTCGTTTTAATGTTCGGTTTGTACCTTACTGCAAGCGCTCAAATCACATCATGCTATAGAGATAGTATAAATCCGGTATACGGTGTTGGTATCGGGCTGGATACGTTCGATTTTGATGCCATCCAGACAGCCCATTTTAAAATCAGTATTGACACTACAGATTCTACCAACGCCTGGATGATTGGCAATGTCACCAAAAGCGGTTTTCCATCCGCATTCAGTGGTACACGTGCCATCCAAACTGACACCGCTGCCCCTTATGCAATGGGTCTGCAATCTGCTTTTTACATTTGGAGAGATACCGCAGAATCTTTTGGATGGACACCAAACGACGAGTTCTCCATTTCATTTTGGCATTATTACGATGTAGATAGTTTGCTGGACTCTTGCATGGTTCAGGCAACAATTGATAGCGGGATGAGTTGGTTTAATTTACCTTATTATTTTTTCTTTTCTTATAATGGCTCCCTTACCGGAAAGCCTAACGACCCTTACTTCACTCATGTTATCAATTTCTCCGGAAAATCAAACGGGTGGGTAAAGGAGAACATTTGCTTCGTTATCCCTTTAGTTAAGCAAACTGATTCAATCGGTGCCAAATCTGGTTACCGCTTTCTTTTCAAAACAGATAGTATCAATACATCTAAGCCCGGTTGGATGATTGATGACATTCAGTTAGTATCGCCATTGATAAGTCCTGGAAATATCATAGACATCTCTTCCAATCCCCTCTCCATCTCCCCAAATCCCTCCACCTCCGGCATCGTCAACATTTCCTACCCGTCCAATTTCGTACAAGGCACCATCACCATTTTCGACGTCTTCGGCAGAAAACTAAAACAAACAACCCTGCAAAAACAAATAGATTTACAGGAACTGCCCGCAGGTATGTATTTCTACAAAGCAAGTTTTAAGGGGTATGAAAATGAATATTCGGGTAGGCTAATTAAACAATAAAATCAATAGCATTTAATACCATTTAGACACCCAAACTACTCGCCACGTCCTTTAGATTTGCACCCTGCCTTTTTCTTTAAAAAGCCATTACTATATTATAATTTTTTTCCTTGTTAATAACGCAGAAAATGTAGGATAACCTAACCCTCCGGCAGCGGCTCGCTATACAGCGTCAAGGCTACTTAAATGCCTATGCAATGATGAAGTCCGCTGCCGGTTTTTTCCCTTTGTGACCATATAACAATTAGGGCTTTTAAGACCCATTATTAAGGACTAGGGCCGATGGGGCAAAAAAGGTTAGATCAATCCTGCAAATCTACAAATCTCAACACACAACATGAACCAACAAAACATGGTGGAACACTACATCGGAATCGATGTATCCAAACTGCATTTTGATGCTGCGCTAATGCGCGTCATCAATCACCAAAAAGGCGCTATTGTAAAACAGCGATTTGAGAACAACGCAGACGGGCTGGTACTCTTTGGCAAATGGATGAAAAGCCACAAATCCACCCCCGAAACCACCCTGCTCGTGATGGAAAACACCGGCGTTTACCACCGCCTGCTGTGGGGGTTTTGCTCTAAGATTTCGTTGCCCGTCCACATCGGCAATGCAGCCCACATTAAATGGAGCCTCGGCATCACCCGCGGTAAAGACGACCGCACCGATTCCATGCGCCTTTGCCAATATGCCTGCAAAGAAGCCGATGCCCTCAAAGCCGCGCCCACACTGCATCCTGACATGCTGCAACTCAAAGACCTCTACACCTCCAGAGCCAGGCTGCTTGCGCAGTTTTCGGGCAACAAGGTTTATCTGAAAGAGTTGAAAAACGTAAGCCCTTCAGCCACTCAAAAAGCCCTGGAAGCCTCCTACAAATCAACGCTGGAGGGACAGAAAAAATCCATCAAATTGCTGGAAGCGCAGATAAAGCTGCTGCTTGATCAAAATCAGGAACTGAATGCCAACTATAAGCTGCTGGTTTCGGTGCCGGGCATTGGGCATATCACAGCAGTTTATTTGCTTTGCTGCACCTGCAATTTTATATCCCGCCCCACCGGCAAACAGTTGGCAAGCTATGCCGGCGTGGCACCCTTCGGCTACACGAGCGGCAGCAGCATCCGAAGGAAGGATCACGTTCATAAAATGGCCAATAAAGAACTGAAAAAGCTACTGTTCATGGGCGCTATGTCGGCCATTCAATACAACGCGGAATTACGGCTTTATTACGAACGCAAAATGGGTGAAGGCAAACATGGCTGGAGCGCTTTGAATGCGGTGAAAAACAAGATGCTATTACGGGTTGCCGCAGTTGTGAATAACCAGCGACCTTTTGTGGATAACTTTCAAAAAGCCGCCTGAAAAACAAGCAAAAAAGATTTGGTCAGGTCATAACAATCATTGCGAGGGCTTGCCCGAAGCAATCTGAAGTCAAACCAAACACTCCAACCGCTCTTCAGATTGCTTCGCTTCGCTCGCAAGGACGCTCCGTATTGGTAATCTAGATGTCTATTTGGTATAACCCCCCTTCTCTCCCGCCTCTTTTACAAACAAATGTCGGTGCCTGAAATAAGTTGACTGGTTTTAAAGAGATTTTTCACTTTTAAAACCATTGATATTATGGCAAACAGGATGCAGTTTAAACAGAGTACGGAGGAGCGGCGGCGGCGGTTCTTCAGTGAAGAGTTTAAGCGCAAGAAAGTTCGGGAAATTGAACAGAAAATTACGACTATTGCGCAGGTAAGTCGTCAGTATGAGGTGCGCGAGAACAGCGTGTCTAAGTGGCTAAATAAATTCGGGGTCAATTATATGAAAGGAGTGCGCACCATTGTTGAATCGGAAAGTGATACACTGAAGCTGCGGGAGCTGGAGCGGAAGGTGGCTGAACTGGAACGCGCCGTTGGGCAGAAGCAATTGCAGCTTGACTTTCGGGACAAGATGATTGAATTAGCGGAAGAGACTTACGGTGTGGACATCAAAAAAAAATTTTCAGAAACGCCCTCATTTGGTTCTGGAGAAACAGGGAAGCCATGAGCGTTAGTCTAAACAATCTTTACCGTGCAACGGGTGTTACCCGTCAGGGTGTGCATCAGATGCTGAACCGTATTCTAAAGGCAGAAAAACGCCAGGCAGACTTGTGGACTTTAATAATGCAGATCCGTGCCGACCATCCCACGTTAAGTTGTCGTGCTATGTATCACAAGCTACAGCCTGAAGGCATTGGCAGGGACGCATTTGAGCATTTTTGCAAAGCGCAGGGACTAAGCTCAAAGCCGCGCCAGTTGCGGCCTCGCACCACCGATAGCAGCGGTGTGATTCGTTTTCCTGATTTGCTTAGCGGTAAGATTTTACAACGTCTGAACGAGGCGTGGAGCAGTGACATTACCTACTTCGAAGTGGGGGAGCGGTACTACTACATCACCTTCGTAATGGATTGTTTTTCACGTCGCATATTGGGCTATCAGGTTTCCGACCGACTGAGCACGGAGCAGACCACTTTGCCGGCTCTGCGGATGGCAGTAGCAAACCGCGGCGGGCAACTTTCAGCAGGGATAATTTTCCATTCAGACGGAGGCGGCCAGTATTATGATCAGGAATTTTTAGCCTTCACCCGCAAGCATAAAATGCACAATAGTATGTGCGAATGGGCGTGGGAGAATGGAAAAGCAGAGCGTTTAAACGGGATTATAAAGAATAACTATTTGGCGCACCGGAGTATAAATAATTTGGCAGCATTGAAGCGGGAAGTGGTAAAGTCGGTGAAGTTATATAATACAGACCGGCCGCATAAATCGTTACAATACCAAAGCCCGATTGAGTATGAAAACGATGGGGTACTTTTGGTCGGGCAAACAAAGCCGAAGATGACGAGGTCATTGGAAGCAGACTTCATTTGTGAGGGGGTGTAAGCCCCCCCATAAGTGGGTCAAACAAAGCCTCAGACTCTAAGTATCTTGATCGCAGACTCTTCTTTTATGAGGCAAATACCAGTCAACGGTTTTTAGGCATTGACAAAATGACCTCCTCCCCGCCAATTCTCCACCGCCTTGCCTTAGCTTTGCAGCCTTCCTGAAATTTTCAATTAAAACACACTGATTAATGCTTAAACACCTGCTCGTTATTGCCCTCTTTTCAGGCAATGCCCTTGCTTTTGCCCAGCCCGCCGCTCCCACCTCTAAGCCCGGCGAAACCACCCAATACCCCGATGAAAAACATTTTAAAAACGTTCGCCAGCTCACCTTCGGCGGCGATAATGCAGAAGCTTATTTCGGGTTCGATAATGAGCACATTGTCTTCCAGAAAACAAACCCTGCGGAAGGCTTAATCTGCGATCAGATTTTTTACGCTACGCTCCCCACCGGCAAAGAAACCGCGTTCCATTACAACATGGTGAGCAGCGGGGCAGGCCGCACCACCTGCGCATACCTCATGCCCGATATGAAGCATGTGCTTTACGCATCCACCCATCTTGCTGATAAAGAATGCCCACCCGTCCCTGACCGCAAAGCCCTGAAAAAATACGTGTGGCCTGTTTACGATAGCTACGATATTTTCATCGCCGATCTTCAGGGAAACATCACCCAACAACTCACCCATGAGGCTGGATACGATGCCGAAGCAACCATCTCCCCAAAAGGCGATAAAATTATTTTCACCTCCATGCGCAATGGCGACTTGGACCTGTACGTAATGGATATAGATGGCAACAACGTAAAGCAAATTACCAACGAACTGGGTTATGATGGCGGTGCCTGGTTCTCCCCTGATGGCAGCAAAATAGTGTGGCGCGCATCCCGCCCTAAAACCAATGAAGAAGTAACAGAATACAAATCCCTTTTAGGGCATGGCATGGTGATGCCCACCAACATGGAAGTGTTTACCGCCAATGCGGATGGCAGCAACGTAAAACAAGTTACCAATCTGGGAAAAGCCAACTGGGCGCCCAATTTTATGCCCGATGGCAAGCGCATCATCTTCGCCTCCAATCATGAGTATGAGCGTGGCTTTCCCTTCAATCTCTACACCGTAAATGGCGATGGCAGCAACCTTCAAAAGATCTCTCATGACGGTGGTTTTGATGCCTTCCCCATGTTTTCTCCTGATGGCAAAAAGCTGATTTTTTCTTCCAACAGAAATAACGGCGGCACCCACGATACAAACGTTTTCATCGCAGACTGGGCAGAGTAAGGAATTCGGCTATTATCGTTGCGGGTTTCACGCAAAGACGCAAAGGAGCAAAGCTTTTTTAATCGCCGCGCATTCCCTGCTTTCTTAAAAATGTTTGCAAAAACAGCTAACTATTAATCCCGTATTTTTTGCCCATGCTGCGCACCTTTTTATTAATTGGTTTAGGGGGAGGTTTAGGTTCTATGCTGCGCTATGCAACAGCTTTGCTTTTTAATAAATGGAGCACACAGCCTTTCATGATTGCCACCTTTCTGGTTAATGTTGTGGGTTGCTTCCTGATTGGATTATTGTTTGGCGCCGCATCAAAAAACAACTGGTTGCAAAGTGATTTCTGGTCGGTATTGGCAATAGGATTTTGTGGTGGATTTACTACTTTTTCAGCCTTTGCGCTTGAAAATAATCTGCTCATCAGCCGCGGACAAAATATGCAGGCATTGCTTTATAGCATCAGTAGCCTCGTGATAGGCATTTTATTGTGCCGCGCAGGAATGATGCTTACCGGCGGCTCGGCGATTTGATAATTAAGCTACAGGGCAATTAGCTAATGAGGACGCGCCAAAAATATTAAATCACTTAAAAATAGCCCTTTGCAACAATTTCAGTTTCCTTACCAACGCACTCTAAAAGCATCTTTACCTGAGGCAATTTTACAACTTATCACCTCAGCAGAAGCTGCAGCAGCAAAGGCATATGCACCCTATTCTCACTTCAAAGTGGGCGCTGCGCTTTTGCTTGGAAGCGGAAAAATTTTAACCGGAAGTAATCATGAAAATGCCGCTTATCCTGCCGGGGTTTGTGCGGAGCGCGCGGTGCTTTCTTCCCTTGAAATGAATGATAAATCGAACATTGTAAAAGCGCTGGCAGTAACTTACCAATCAGAAAATCAATCTTCCAACCCGCTTGCACCTTGCGGCATTTGCAGGCAAAGCATTCTGGAAGTGCAGCAATGGCAGGGAGTGCCTATTTCAGTTTACATGTGCAGCCCTGATGGTCACATTATTATGGTGGAAGATGCCGAATACCTTATGCCATTTTCTTTTGGCAGTAAAGATTTGATGATAGATTAAGGAGCAATTAGCTTCTTCAAAAATGCAGAATGCTAAGCCACTCTATTTGCCTCCCACCACTACTTCCCCATACGCAAACAGCCACCAAAAGGCGGCCATTTACGTCATTATTAAACCAAAACAAACCGTCTTTAGGCTTCCTTAGTTTCTTCGTTATCGTTTGAATTGTCAGTTGTTTCCGGAGCAGGCGCTTCATCAGCAGGCGCAGCCGTTTCAGTAGTTTCAGCAGGCGCAGGCGCTTCGGCACTAGCAATGGTTTCATCCATTTTTTCAGCAGCAGTTTCGCCGGCAGCAGCCTCTTCAACCTGTGCGGTTTCTTCTGTGCCTGGTGCAGTTTCTTCCGGCGCAGGTGCAGCTTCAGGAGTTTCTACAGCAGTTGCAGTTGTCGGTTCGTTTTCAGAAGTCGCTTTTGCATCAGTGGCAGCGGTAGTTTTGGCTCCGGCAGTAGTAGCGCCACCACGACGGCTGCGACGCGTCTTTTTCTTCTCCGCATCCTGCGCGTCTTTCTTATAAAGCTCGTTGAAGTCCACAAGTTCTATCATCGCCATTTCAGCGGCATCGCCTAAGCGGGGCGCCAGTTTGAGAATACGGGTATACCCGCCCGGGCGATCGCCTACTTTATCACTCACTGCGCTAAAAAGTTCTTTAATAGCTTCTTTGTTTTGAAGATAACTGAACACTGTTCTGCGGTTGTGGGTGCTATCCACCTTGCAACGCGTAATCAGCGGCTCCACATACACCCGAAGGCTTTTTGCTTTTGCAAGCGTTGTCGTTATTCTTTTATGCTCAATCAAATTGATGGCAAGGTTGGCAAGCAGCGCTCTTCTGTGAGAGGCGGTGCGGCTTAAATTTTTAATTTTGTCTCCGTGACGCATGACTGTTTTATTTTTAAAGACTAACCCCGCACCGTGTCAAGGAATTGCGAAGCGAATTGTTTAATTAAAGAATGATTTGCCGCGTGGGCAGTTGTACTAAAAAGAAAAGTGCAGTCAGAAATAATCCTGACTGCACCCAATGTATTTACATATTTTCAAGTTTCTTCACCTTGCTGATATCCATCCCAAAGTGTAAGCCGCGCTCGCCGAGCACCTGCTCAATTTCAGAAAGGCTTTTCTGACCGAAGTTGCGGAATTTCATCAGTTCTTCCTGTGTGTATTGCACCAGTTCTGAAAGTGAATTAATTTTTGCAGCTTTCAGGCAATTGAATGCACGTACAGAAAGTTCCAGATCTTCAAGCGGTGTGTGAAGTGTTTTGCGCAATTGCAAAGTTTCTTCGTCCACCACAGTTTCTTTCACTTCCCGCTGCGTATCCATGCTGATGTTTTCATCGGTAATAATCATCAGGTGCTGAATCAGGATGCGGCTTGCTTCCTTCACGGCAGTTTCCGGATGAATCGTTCCGTCAGTTATCACTTCCATTATCAGCTTTTCAAAATCTGTGCGTTGCTCCACACGGGTATTTTCAATGCTGTATTTTACGTTTTTAATGGGGGTAAAAATGGAATCAATAGCTATCACATCCACTGCATGTGTGGGGCGGCGGTTTTCTTCGGATGGCACATATCCGCGTCCTTTACCAAAATAAAGTTCAATTTCGAAAGTAGTTCCCGGCTCCATATTGCATATAATGAGGTCAGGGTTCATCACATCAAAAGAAGATAATGATTCGCTGATCATACCGGCGGTAAAGACTTCTTTTTTAATTTGAAGAGATACCTTATCAAGATTTGGCTCGTCGGCAGTTGTCTTTTTAAGGCGCACCTGCTTCAGGTTCAGGATAATTTCGGTAGCATCTTCCAACACGCCCTTCATAGTTGCAAATTCATGGTCTGCACCTTTTATTTTTATAGCCGTAATTGCATATCCTTCTAAAGAAGAAAGCAGCACACGGCGAAGCGCATTGCCGATGGTTACGCCATATCCTGGCTCAAGCGGACGGAATTCAAATTGTGCTTCAAAGTCTGTTGCTTTTTGTAAAACTATTTTATCCGGTTTTTGGAAATTTAAAATTGCCATTATGGTTGTTGTTTAAATTAATGATTATTGATAGAAAAATATAGCAAAAGCCCCTACCTTGTTTTAAAAGTATAGAGGCAATGTGTTTATTTAGAATAAAGTTCAACGATTAGCTGCTCCTTAATATTTTCAGGAACACTTTCCCGCTCCGGATGGGCAATGTAAGTGCCTTTCAGGTCTTTTTCATTCCAGTCCATCCAGTTAATACGCTGGTTTTTTGGGCGAATCATACCCAGCACGTCGTTGTTCACGCGGCTTTTGGGCTTCAGTTCAATCATATCACCAGGCTTCACCTGATAAGAAGGTATGTTTACGATTTCACCATTCACCATAATGTGTTTATGGGAAACTAACTGACGTGCGGCAGGACGGGTTGAGGCAACGCCAAGACGATAAACTACGTTGTCAAGACGGCTTTCCAGCAGGCGAATCAGGTTTTCACCGGTGGCGCCTTTTAGTCGGGAAGCTTCCACATACGTGTTGCGGAATTGGCGCTCCAACACACCGTAGGTATATTTTGCTTTTTGTTTTTCTTTTAATTGAATAGCGTATTCTGATTGTGTTTTACGCTTTTTGCTGTTCCCGTGCATTCCGGGAGGTGCGCTGTTTTTGCTCAGGTTTTTGCCTGAACCAAGAATCGGCTCTCCGAAGATGCGGCAGATTCTATTTTTTGGACCTGTGTAACGTGCCATTTGTTTAAATGTATTTACGGTTTTATTTTAGATGCCTTCCATTTTTCATTAAAACCGAAAAACCGGAAAAAGGAAAGCTGATTTTTAAAATTGAGTGAGAAGATTAAGAAAGCAAACGCAGCGGCATAATAAAATTAAAACCCGCCATTGCCTTCAATCAATCTTATACACGGCGCTTTTTAGGCGGACGGCAACCGTTATGTGGCAGCGGCGTAACGTCATTAATAGACACTACTTCAATACCATTTTGCGACAAGGAACGGATAGCGCCTTCACGCCCTGAACCCGGACCTTTCACATACACATCCACTTTCTTCAAACCTGCGTCCAGTGCCACTTTCGCGCAATCCTGAGCAGCAGTTTGAGCAGCATAAGGCGTATTCTTTTTAGAACCGCGGAAGCCCATTTTACCTGCTGACGACCAGGAAATTACCTGACCCGTTTTGTTGGTAAGGGAAATAATAATGTTGTTGAATGTTGCGCTGATATGTGCATCTCCGTGTGGATCCACTTTTACAATGCGCTTTTTTGCTGCCGCTTTACCGGTGTTTTTTGAAGCTTGTGCTTTTGCCATTTTGTTTTTAAAAAAGGTAGTCGATTAAAAAATTTCAGTATCAAATTTCAGGATTCAGTTTTTGCTGTTTCCTTTTTTTTGATGCTGCGTGAGTCACTCCTCCTTGCCCGTTTTAAATCTGCGGCATATCCGGCAGTGCTCCATATTGTTATTAAGAAGCATTGGCAATCTGCAACCGGCAAATAAATCTGCCAACTGAAAACTGCCAATCACTTTTTATTTCTTCGGTGCTTTTTTCTTGCCCGCTACCGTCTTGCGTTTTCCTTTACGGGTGCGGCTGTTGGTGCGCGTGCGCTGCCCGCGAAGCGGCAATCCTTTACGATGGCGAAGACCGCGATAACACGCAATATCCATCAATCGTTTAATATTGGTTTGCACTTCAGAGCGAAGCTGACCTTCTACTTTAAATTCTGAAGTGATGATGTTACGGATAGCTGTTTGCTCTTCGTCGTCCCAATCAATTGCTTTCTTATCGTAGTTAATGTTTGCTTTGTCTAAAATATAACGGGCGGTGCTTGGACCGATTCCGTATATATAAGTGAGGGCTATTTCACCACGCTTGTTTTTTGGCAGGTCAATACCTGATATACGAGCCATATTTCTTAGTTACTTTTTTTGATGGTAGTTTTTAGCGGGCAGAAAAGTATTTAGTACAATACTGCTTTCAAAAATTTTTATCCCTGGCGCTGCTTAAAGCGAGGATTTTTTTTGTTGATTACGTAAAGCTTTCCTTTCCTCCGCACTATTTTGCAGTCTGCGCTGCGCTTTTTAATTGCTGCTCTTACTTTCATGGTTTGTTTGGTTTTATTTGTATCGGTAAATTATCCTTCCACGGCTCAAATCGTATGGGCTCATCTCAACGCCAACTTTATCACCGGGGAGGATGCGGATGTAGTGCATGCGCATTTTGCCGGAAATTGTAGCCAGAATTTCATGACCGTTTTCAAGGCGGACGCGAAACATTGCGTTTGACAGAGCATCTACGATTACACCATCTTGTTTGATTAAAGACTGTTTAGCCATTTTTAAAAAGGAGTGCAAAGGTATCGGAAATATGCAGAAGTAACAAAAAGAAAATCCGGTTTTTTTTACCGGACTTAAATTCTTTTAAAAACCCCAACATTTTGTCAGCTCATCACCTCCGCTTCTGCAAGGCTTTGCGCCCACGAAATCAGGGACGGAAACTGATCGTCAATCAGGTCATTAGGAAGGTCAAAAGGTTCGTGTTTTGTTGTTAGGAAAATGGTGTGCATAGCCAGTCTTTTTCCGAATTCCATATCGCTCAGACTATTGCCGATAATGACGCTGCGCTTAAAATCAATCTCCTGAAAATCTTCTTTTGCCTGCATGCCCATTCCGGTGTTTGGTTTGCGGTTATGGTCATCATTAGGCTCTGCAGTGCAGGCATAAACCGCATCAATTCTGCCGTCTGTTGCTTCAATGGAATGGCGCATGTTGCTGTGTATTTCTTTCAGGGATTCCATAGTCATAATGCCTCTGCCAACGCCGCGTTGATTGGTTACGATTACAATTCTTCCAAAAACATTGTTGAGTTCTTTCAGCGCTTCAAGTGCGCCTTCGCAGAAATGAAACTCACTCCAGGAAGTAACGTAGGAACCAACTATTTCTTCGTTTATCACGCCATCTCTGTCCAGAAAAAGCGTCCAGGATTTATCAATTTGGGTCTGAAAATTTTGTGTGTTCATGATCGTTGTTCGTTTTCTTTTTTAGGAAATAATACCCGCTCTGCAAGCTCGCAAACTATGTGTCCGATCATGATGTGCGCTTCCTGAATTCTTGGCGTTACCGTGCTTGGAATGTTTATCAGAAAATCGCTCAGCGCTTTGATTTTTCCACCGCTTGCTCCCGTAAAGCCAACAGTAATCATACCAATTTTGCGTGCTTCCGTCATGGCATTGACAATATTGGGCGAATTACCTGAAGTGCTGAGTGCAATTAAAACATCCCCTTGCCTGCCCATTCCCTTCACCAGCCTGCTATATACAACGTCGAAACTATAGTCGTTCGCCACTGCCGTGAGGTAAGATGTGTTGCAATGAAGCGCTTCTGAAAACAAAGGTTCACGGTCTAAATAAAAACGCCCGCTAAATTCTGCAGCCAAATGTTGTGCATCCGCAGCACTGCCGCCATTTCCACAAAAGAGAACTTTATTCCCGTTTTGAAACGCTTTTATAATGGCTGAAGTAACGGCTTCGGTAGTTTTTAAAAGTTGTTCATCATCCAGAATTTGTTGCTTTACTGAAATGGATTCACGGATGATTTGAGAGATGGACATGAGCATGTGCTAAAAATAAAACGGCGCGCTTCTTAATTTCTGAAGCGCGCCGCAAAAAAAGGAAAATCAGGTTAAAGAATAAGCATCGCATCGCCATAACTGAAGAAGCGGTATTTCTCTTTAATGGCAATCTGGTAAGCTTCCATTGCAAGGTCATAGCCGGCGAAAGCACACACCATTACCTGCAAACTCGTTTTCGGCAAATGGAAGTTAGTGATGAGGGAATCGGCAATGGAAAACTGATAAGGAGGGTGGATGAAAATGTTTGTCCAGCCATCGCCTGGCTTTAATAATCCTGTGGCGGTAACACTGCTTTCGATGGCGCGTATGGTAGTCGTTCCAATGGAGCAAACGTGCTTTCCTGTTGCCTTTGCTTTGTTCACAATTGCAGAAGCATATTCATCTACCTCAAAATACTCCGCATCCATTTTGTGTTTAGAAAGGTCTTCCACTTCAAGCGGTGTAAACGTGCTCAAACCTGTGTGCAGCGTCACTTCCGCAAATTTCACTCCGGTGATTTCCAGTCTTTTTATCAGCTCCCTGCTAAAATGCAAACCTGCAGTTGGTGCAGCTACGGCGCCTTCATGCTTTGCATAAACGGTTTGGTAACGCTCTTTGTCTGTAGCATCCGGCACACGCCGAATGTCGCGCGGCAAAGGGGTTTCGCCCAATTGCTCAATTATTTTGCGAAAGCCGTTATCATCTCCGTCAAATAGAAAACGAATGGTGCGTCCACGGGAAGTAGTGTTATCAATTACTTCTGCAACCAGTTCATCATTATCTCCGAAATAAAGTTTGTTGCCCACTCTTATTTTTCTTGCAGGGTCCACAATCACGTCCCAAAGGCGGTTCACTTTATTCAGTTCGCGAAGCAGAAAAACTTCAATTTGCGCACCTGTTTTTTCTTTCCGACCAAAAAGCCTTGCGGGAAAAACTTTGGTGTTGTTCACAATCATCACGTCCTTATCATTGAAATAATCAAGCACGTCGCGAAAAGTTTTGTGTTCAATTTCTCCTGTTTTGCGATGCACTACCATCAGGCGGCTGTCTTCACGGGATTTTGTGGGATGCTGGGCGATAAGATTAAGAGGCAAGTCGAATTTAAAGGCAGTCAACTTCATACGGCAGGAAAAATTTTTTTAAAAGCGGGCAAAGATAGTAAAATACGCACAAGCAGCTTTCTAAGCTTTTATTAATCATTAGCGCTCCCAAAACCTTCTTTGCAAAAACAATACTTTTGAAACCTTTCACCCCAAAAAAAATCCCCTTTACATTATGCAAGCATGGAGCGATTATCTCGACCAAAACAAACAGCGCTTTCTTGAAGAATTACTGGATTTGCTTCGCATTCCTTCTGTGAGTGCCGATAGTAAATACAAAAAAGACGTAGCCCACTGTGCAGATTCTGTAAAAGAAAACCTTTTGAAAGCTGGTTGCGATAAAGCGGAAATCTGCCCGACAGACGGACATCCGATCGTGTACGGTGAAAAAATAATTGACCCCAAAGCCCCGACAGTATTGGTTTACGGGCATTATGATGTGCAACCTGCCGACCCGCTTGAACTGTGGGATAGCGGCCCATTTGAGCCTGTGGTGAAAGACGGAAAAATATTTGCACGCGGCGCCTGTGATGACAAGGGGCAAATGTTTATGCACGTGAAAGCGCTGGAAGTAATGAACGCAACCAATACACTTTCCTGCAACGTCAAATTCATGATTGAAGGCGAAGAAGAAGTTGGCTCTTCCAACCTCGGAACTTTCTTAGAAAACAACCGCGAAAAACTAAATGCCGACATCGTGCTCGTGTCTGATACGTCAATGATTAGCATGGAGCACCCCAGCATTGAAACAGGCCTGCGCGGACTTGCTTACATGGAAGTGGAAGTGGACGGACCTGCAAGAGACTTGCACAGCGGCGTTTATGGCGGCGCAGTAAATAACCCTATCAATGCACTTTGCAAAATGATTGCTTCGCTGCACGATGAAAATAACCACATCACCATTCCGGGTTTTTATGATAATGTAGATGCGCTTTCAGAAGCGGAACGCAAAGCATTGAACAACGCGCCGTTTGACCTTGAAGAATACCAAAATGAATTGGGCATAAACGAAGTGTGGGGCGAAAAAACCTACACCACTATGGAGCGAACCGGCGTGCGGCCCACGCTTGATGTGAACGGCATTTGGGGCGGATATACCGGCGAAGGCGCTAAAACTGTATTGCCTGCAAAAGCGTTTGCAAAGATTTCCATGAGGTTGGTGCCACATCAGTCGTCAGAAGAAATTGCGCAGAAATTCCAGAAGCATTTTGAAAGCATTGCACCCCCTTCGGTGAAAGTGAAAGTGAAATCACACCATGGCGGAGAGCCTGTGGTAACGCCTACGGACAGCGTAGCTTATAAGGCAGCATCAAAAGCTATTTCTACTTCTTTTGGCAAAGAACCCATCCCCACGCGCGGGGGAGGAAGCATTCCGATTGTGGCTTTGTTTGAGCAGATTTTAGGGCTTAAAACGGTGCTGATGGGCTTTGGTCTGGACAACGACAATATTCATTCTCCGAATGAAAAATTTGACGTCGCCAATTTCTATAAAGGCATTGAAACGCTGCCTTACTTCCACAAGTATTTTGCGGAGATGAGCGCTTAAAATGGGAGGTGTATTTCTTCATGAAAATCCGGACCCCGAAAAGCAGGCATTGGAAAGAGCTTTAGCATTCAATGCACTAAGCGATACCGATAAAATAAAACGGCTTTTAACCATTAATGCACTTGCCGTGAAACTGAATGGCGGCAAGCCTTTGAAGCAACCACAAGGCAAAGGAATTATCATTCGCAAACCCAAAAAATAACCGGTGTGGATTTGTACAACGAGGAATTTCTAAGGCTCATAAAAAGCTTTGAAAAAAACGAAGTGCAGTATTTGGTTGTGGGCGGTTTTGCGGTTAATAAATATGGTTACAGCAGGACGACAGGCGATGTAGATTTCTTCCTGAAAGATTCTTTACAAAACCGTAAAAACCTGGTTACCGCTTTGGAGGAAATGGGCTATGGACGATTTGAAATGTTACACACCATGCCCATTATTGCCGGTTACTGTGAAATCATGATGGATAACGGCGTGTATGCTGATTTGATGACGGAAATTCCGGGTTTGCAGCAAGCCAGTTTCCAGAAGTATTTTGATGTAGCAACGATAGCAGAAATTGACAGTGTATCTGTTCGTTTTCTCCACCTTAATCATCTCCTCCAAAACAAAAAAGCCACAGGCAGACCCAAAGATTTACTGGACGTAACAGAACTTGAAAAAATCCGGAAATCTCCCGAAAATAATTTCTGAAGAAAGCGGAGCCTGTTACCCAAATTTCCCATTTCCTTTTTCGCACTTTTGCAATAATGCCCACGCCCAAAATCACCATCGCCATTGACGGTTTTTCATCCTGCGGAAAAAGCACGCTTGCCAAAGAATTAGCCCTCGCCCTGAAGTATAAATACATTGACAGTGGAGCAATGTACCGCGCGGTTACGCTCTTCTTTTTGCGCGAAAATGTGGACATCACCGACACCCAAAAAACCATTGCTGCGCTTGAAAATATCCACCTCACTTTCCACCCGAATGATGCAACCGGCAAATCAGAAATTTACCTGAATGAAGAAAAAGTGGAGCATCACATTCGCGACCTGATTATAGCTGACAAGGTGAGCGAAGTAGCCGCCATTAAAGAAGTGCGTGCCTTTGCAGTGAAGCAACAGCAAAGGATGGGAAAAAAGAAAGGCATTGTGATGGATGGAAGGGATATTGGCACTGTCGTGTTTCCCGATGCGGAACTGAAAATTTTTATGACGGCCGACCCTGATGTGCGCGTGAAACGCCGGTATGAAGAACTCTGCGCCACAAATTCAGGCATCGCAATCGTGGATGTGATGCACAACCTGCAAATGCGCGACTACATGGACAGCAACCGGAAAGAAAGTCCGCTGCGGCAGGCTGCCGATGCAATTGTGCTTAACAACACCCACCTTACGCCACAACAACAACTGGATAAAGTGCTGCATCTGGTTGAAGAAAGAGTAGCGCAAAAAAGCACTTCCCAAAATCAACAACTGCAATGAAATTATTTTCAGCCATCCTCCCCACACCGTTAGGAAATATGCACACGCTGGCTTCTGAAAAAGGCATTTGCATGTTTGATTTCCCCGACAGGAAAAACAAGGAAAAAATTATTGCGCGCATCACCAAAGGACGTTCCATCACAGAAGGAATGAATGAACACATTGCCTTGCTAAAATCAGAATTAGAAGCATGGTTTGAAGGCAGGACAAAAACGTTTTCCGTGCCGCTGCATCCTATTGGAACGCCCTTTCAATTGCAGGTGTGGGAAAGTCTTTTGCAAATTCCTTTCGGTGAAACACGCAGTTATCTTCAGCAGGCAATAAACTTAGGAAATGCAGGCGCAGTGCGGGCTGTAGCGGCTGCAAATGGTGCAAACGGACTGGCTGTTCTCATTCCCTGCCACCGCGTGACGGGCGCAAATGGAAAACTAACCGGCTATTCAGGCGGGCTGGAAAGGAAAGAATGGCTGCTGGGGTTTGAAGTAAGCAAGTTGAGAGGGTGATAGATTGATAAGTTCATAAGTGGTGAAGTGTATGAGTTGATAAAAGGTGGGATTTTACACTTTCATTAGATGGCTCCTAACTACTGTTTATATTTTTACAGCGCATTCACTCCATCAAACCAGTCACTTCATGAAAACACTTTTTACCTCCGCATTCTTTTGTTGTTTTTTCTTTTTTGCAAATGCACAGCAAATCCTTTACTCCGAAAATTTTGAATCGTTCCAGGGATATCAACTAACCGGATGGCCTGCACAAATAAATAATCCCGGATCTTACCCATGGGAAACAGGTTATGCCGAAGTAATTAGCGGGTATTGCTTTGAAGCAGTCGGCTATCATTCCAAAGTTGCCGGACTGAAAGACTCTTATAAATGCAATCAGTGCTTTAGTTGCAACGGCACTTATTTCGATACTTCTGTAATGCTTATTACGCCCCACATTCCTCTGAATGCCGCACCAGGCGCATGGTTGAAGTTCGATTCTTACTTTCTGGAAACAGTTCAAAACGGCAAAACAGAATCGGCAACCATCTTGATTTCCGCAGACAGCGGCGCAACATGGAACTTCCTCAAAAACCTGCATGGCGTCACCTCCGGAAACTTTGAAACTCAATACGTAGATATCTCCGCATGGAGCGCGCAAAGCAGCATCCAGCTTGCATTTCAATACAGCGACAAAGGGGAGCACATGAGCGGTTGGATGATTGATAACCTCACCATTTTCAGTCCGGCACAAACGGATGTGCAACTCGATTTCATTACGCCAAATGATTCACTCCTCGCCTATTCCGTCATCAACACAGGTATGCAACACACTGCCCGCATTTTTAACAACGGAACAGATACGCTTCATGCATTCAATCTCTCTTACCGAAAAGCATCGGGCAGCATTCACACAGAAGTTGTTACCAACATTTCCCTCGCGCCATTTACAGGCATGGATTATACCCACACGTTCCCCGACACCATCACCGGATCTGCACCAGAAAACGTAATTGCATGGGTCACCACCGCAGGAGATAATTTCCATCAAAACGATTCTGCAAACACCATCATCAGAGGCGCTTATTTCTTCCCACAAAAACGACTAACCATTGAAGAAGGAACTGCAACATGGCATGGCAACGCACCCGTCGGTCACACCACTATGCAGCAGGCTTCCATGCTGCCAAACACAAGCCTGTCGCTTATTTCAAGCCATTCCGCAGACCCAATGAGTGTGCAGGCATACGATGATTTTCTGTATAATCAGGGCGGCGCCAACTTCGTGCTCTTCTATCTTTTCGACCGCCGGGAAAATATCCGCCCTGAACGCTTTTTTGAAACCATTGAAAAGCAGAAAAACTACTTCGGATATGCTGATATCAGTCTCCATGCAACCCTCACTGGCGATGAACTTTCAAGCATTAACGGCAAAGAACTTTCCCTTGATATTGAAGTGACGCCGGCGGTAGATTTTCATGAAAAAACAAGCATCGCATTGGTGCTTACGGAAGACAGCGTGCATCAAAACGCAGCAGGCTATGCGCAGGAGAATTTTTATGCAGGAGGCTTGTTGGGAACCATGGGTGGCTTTGAAAATCTGCCCAATCCTGTGCCTGCTTCGCAAATGTTTTATAACCGCGTAGCCCGACAAATTTTCCCCGACCCAAAGGGCGACCATGCACTGCCTTCCATTTTGCAACACAACAATATCTACACCGCAAACTTCACTTTAAACGTAAGCCCCGCATGGAATTACCGCCACCTTTTTGCAACCATCCTCTTCATCCGCGACCGCGACAGCAGCATTTTAAACAGCCAGAAAGTTACCTGGCCTTTAAGCATCAAAACCGCTACCAATGCAGCTTTCGCAATGATGGCAAGTGTATATCCTAACCCCGCAAATGATGTGGCTACTTTATTTTTTGATGCCGCCCCGAATGAAAAATATGGGTGGACGCTTACCGACGTTAGTGGTAGAATAATGCAATCAGCAGCGCCAAAAATTTATCCAGTTGGCGAAGCGCGCGAAACAATTATTGTAAATGAATTAGCCGCGGGTATATACCTCCTGACCACCTCCTCCATGCAGGGCAGCAAGACTTTAAAACTGGCTGTAACCCGATGATGTTTAGTGTCGAAATTTGAAAAGCAGCTTAGCAACTGTTAGCCGCAAGCAGCCCGCCCACCACCACAAAAAGCAGTAACACCTTCCACCATTCGCGCTTTGGCGGAGCATCGGCTTCATCCTTTATGTAGCCATGTTCTCGGAGCAATGAAACCGCCCGCCATGCATCCGCCTCTGCCACTTGCAGCTTCACCCCGCCGGTAGCAAATTGCAGGAAGGGCGCGGTTTGCAGCAGGTTTTCATCTTTCAGAAAACTTTCAATTTCCTCACTGCGCAGCAGGCTTTGCAATCGCCTTCCTTCTTCGGGCGTCAGGTATGCTTTAATGATGACGAGTTTCATGGGGGGGATGAAGTTAGATAAGGCGGGAGGATGGCAGGCAGATTTTTATGATTGTGATGATTAGTGAAGGATAGGATGGGTAGGGATTGAAATGCTTATCCATCATCTTAATCAGGGAAAGCAATAGTTGTAGGCTTTTTTCTTATGCGATGTTTGAAATGAGCTATTAGTTTGCGGTTAACTTTCCAGTGGATGTGTCGGAATGACCTGCGGATGTGTCGGAATTGAGTGCGGATATGTCGGAAGGTTTTGCGGATGGGGATTTTGAATGAAGAGCTAAGGGTTTAAGCAGTTTGAAACTGCGATTTGAAAGACACGAGAGCGCTGCGCTAACTCTCGCGCCAGAGGATATTGAAAACCAGATTGTTTAAATTCAGTAGAACGACACTCAGGCATGAAAGTAATAGATGACGTAGGCACAGCCTACGCCTAACGGGGCTAATTCTCACGCCAGAGGAGAAACATCTGGAAAAATCTTAAGCTAACTCTAATTCGTCTCCAGTAAAATAATTTGCATGGAGAATTTCGCCTATAAACCATTCACACCGATACTTGTTTGTTTGCAAGTATTGTTGTATGCTAAGCCCACCACTAGGAACATTACTAATAATTTTCATTTTTGGACTTGTTGTTCCTTTCTTGCCTACAAAATCATTGACTTTAAATTGATTATTCATAAGATAAAATAAGGAGAAGAAATTCAGAAAAGAAGCTAAAAACCTATCGATAATAACTGCTATTTTGATACACAGGGTAACTGGGCGGGTTATAAATTGGCACCGTTTGATAGGACGGTATCGTTTGGTAAGAAGGGGTCGTTTGATAAGAAGGATATGAATTTGTAGGAAAATTTTGATTGATATAAGGCGTTATTGTGGGAGATGATTGATATATAGGTTGTATTGTGCCTTGTTTACCAGTATAAGGATTTGTGTTGGGATAGGTGGAGTAGTTGTCGTTAATTGTACTGTTAGGATTTGTTCTGTGATGTCCTCCTACAATGGTTCCATCAATCTTTGTATACGGATTTACCCAAGTGCTGCTTTGATTAACTTGCGCACATACGGCATTAAAGAATAGAAGACTGATAATGATAAAAATAGTTTTTTTCATAAAATAGTTTTGGCAAAAGTAAGTACGTAAAAGTTTTTCTGCAAGCAATTAAACCTGAAAGGTGGTTACTGTTGCATTTCTATCGGGTCGAAATGGTTATTTACGATGGTATTCATGCCATCTGTTATTGAGTTTACAGTGTGTTGTGGTGCAGCTTTCCATTTTTCACCCATTCACCCTCCCCACCAACTCCTCCAACGTAAAAATTTCTTTAATCTTCACCCGCCCATCCACTTCCTGCACGGTGCAGCATTCAATTTTCGGGTCGTGCTCAAAAAATAAAACCCATCCGCCCTCTGCGGCTTCGCGCAAAATCTTTTTCTTTTCAAGCAGGGTGTCCATTGGCTTCATATCGTATGCCATTACCCATGGCTGGGAAACGTGCGCCGCACTGGGGATGAGGTCGGCGCAATACAAAATGGTGGTTCCGTTGAAATTTATCTGCGGCAGCATCATTGCCTGGGTATGTCCGTTCACGATGCGGATGCTGATGTCTTCGAGCCAATCTCCGCCATCATGAGTTTCTACAAAGCGCAACTGTCCGGAGGTTTCAAGCGGCACAATGTTCTCTTTGAGGAAGGATGCTTTTTCGCGGTCGTTGGGATGGAGTGCGTTGTTCCAGTGCATTTCCTGGCTCCAGAAAACCGCGCGGGGAAAGGCAGTCACAATCTTATCGCCATCCCTTTTTAAAGCGCCGCCACAATGGTCGAAGTGAAGGTGGGTAAGGAATACGTCGGTTATGTCTTCGGGTGTGTAGCCATTTTTAAGCAGGTTTTTTTCGAGAGAATCCTCGCCATGCGGATGATAGTGCGAGAAGAATTTTTCATCCTGCTTATTGCCCATGCCGGTGTCGATTAAAATTTTGTGGTTGCCAAATTCTATGAGCAGGCAGCGCATTGCCCATGTGCACATGTTTTGGTCGTCGGCAGGGTTCACTTTCTGCCACATTGTTTTAGGGACAACGCCGTGCATAGCGCCGCCATCGAGCTTAAAAAATCCTGCGTTGGTGGAAAATAATTTCATGGTGTTTTTTAGAGAATGGAAGGGGTGGAAGAAATGGTTTTTGCTTTGCGAATGGCAAGGTACAACAAGGCTGCGCCGATGGCAAAGAATACAAACAACGCCAGAATGCTGTTGCGCATAGAGCCGGTGAGTTGCTCAATAAACCCGAAGGAAAACATGCCGATGACGATGGCTATTTTTTCGGTGACGTCGTAAAAAGAAAAGAAAGAAGCAGTGTCGCGGGTTTCGGGCATCAGCTTCGCATATGTGCTGCGGCTAAGGCTTTGGATGCCACCCATCACCAGACCAACCACCACCGCGATGATGTAAAACTGCATTGCCGACGTGATGAAATAAGCATAAACGCACACGCCAATCCAGATGCAAACCACGAGCAATAAAACCTTCAGATTGCCGAAAGATTTAGAGAGCCGCGCCATGAGATAAGCGCCAGCAATGGCTACCAGTTGGATGATGAGGATGACGGTAATGAGTTGCGGTGTTTTAAGATGGAGTTCTTTGCTGCCAAAAAGCGTAGCCGCGAGCATAACAGTTTGCACGCCCATGCTGTAAAAGAAAAAAGAAGCGAGATAGCTTTTCATCACCGGCATGTTTTTGAGTTGCTGCCACACTTTTTTCAATTCGCGAAAGCCATTGGTAAAAATGTTTTCCTGCGGATGCTGATTGAGGGAAGGCTTATCAGGCAAGGCTTTGAAAGGAATTTGCGCAAATGCCAGCCACCAGATGCCGACGAGTAAAAAAGAAAAACGGGAAGCATCACCCTCATTTGAAATGCCCAACCAGCCAAACCATTCGGGTTTGAAAATGAAGACGAAGCAGATGATTTGCAAGAGCACACTGCCGATGTATCCGTAAGCAAAACCCTGCGCGCTCACTTTGTCCTGCTCTGCTTCAGTTGCAATTTCAGGGAGGAAGGCATTGTAAAAAACCAGGCTTCCGCAATAACCAATGGCAGCGAGCGAAAAGCAAATAATGCCGGTTTCAAGCGTATCTCCTTTGAAAAAATAAAGCGCACTGCAGGCAATCGCACCGATGTAGCAAAACACTTTTAGGAAGGTTTTTTTATTGCCGCGATAATCTGCAATGGAGGAAAGAATGGGGGAAAGCAAAGCGATAACGAGGTAAGACGCAGCGAGTGCATAATCAAACAAAACACTGTTGGTAATTTCTTTTCCGAAAAAATGAACTTTGTCGCTGAGGACTTCATCACCATTTTTTAGCGTGGTAACGGCAGCATAATAAGCCGGAAAAACGGTGGACGTAATTACAAGATTATAGGCGCTGTTAGCCCAATCATACATTGCCCAAGAGCGATGCAGCTTTTTGGAAGAAACTCCTGTTTGCATGAGGGCTAAAGTAGGCGGAATGCAATGATTACTTTTTGCTAAGAGGGAATTTTTAAGGTAGAAATAATACACCGCAAATCCATTTTTCAAAAACACTTACCTGCGTGCCTACCTTTGCGCAGCCCAAAAAAAGGGAAAAGAAATTGCCCGACGTTATCCAACTTTTATCCGACCATTTAGCCAATCAGATTGCTGCAGGCGAGGTGATTCAGCGCCCTGCTTCGGCGGTAAAGGAATTGCTTGAAAACGCGATTGATGCAGGCGCTACAGACATTCAACTGGTGATAAAAGATGCAGGCAAGGAACTGATACAGGTGATTGACAATGGCAGCGGCATGAGCCCGGTGGATGCGCGGATGAGTTTTGAAAGGCATGCTACTTCTAAAATCAAAAGCATTGACGACCTGTTTACCATCCGCACGATGGGTTTCAGGGGAGAGGCGCTTGCTTCCATTGCTGCCGTGGCGCAGGTGGAATTGAAAAGCAAAAAGGCGGACACTGCATTGGGCACGCACATCAGCATTGAAGGCACGGAAGTAAAATTTCAGGAAGCCTGTTCCTGCGCTGATGGCACAAACCTGATGGTAAAAAATCTTTTCTTCAACGTGCCTGCGCGAAGGCATTTCCTGAAAAGCAACAACACTGAATACCGGCATATTCTGGATGAGTTTACCCGCATTGCCATGGCGCAACCGCAGGTGGGTTTCAGGCTTTGGCATAATGGAGCAGAGCAGTTCAGGCTGGAGCCGGGAAACCTTAAAACGCGCGTCGTTCATCTGCTTGCAGGTTCTTTCGAAAAAAATCTGGTGCCGGTGGAAGAACATGCGGAGCTGCTGAACATCTATGGCTTTATTGGCAAACCCGAAGCCGCAACGAGAAGCAAAGGCAATCAGTTTTTCTTCATCAACAACCGGTTTATCCGCAGCCCATATTTGCACCATGCAGTGAGCAGTGCTTATGAAGGAATGATTGCCCGCGATGCCTATCCGTTCTATGTTTTGTTTTTGGAAACAGACCCCGCGCGGGTGGACGTAAATGTGCATCCAACAAAGCAGGAAGTGAAGTTTGATGACGACCGGATGATGTATGCTTATCTCCATGCGGCAATCAAGCATTCGCTGGCGCGATTCAATATTTCTCCGGCTTTGGATTTTACGCTGAATGCAGGCGTGGAGCAACTTTCAGCCGTTAACCGTCCGCAGGAAGATGCGCAGATTGCGAAAACGCAAAGCAGCTATTTATACCAGGCTTTCCAGCAAAAAAACCAGGCGCATTTTGCCGACCCAAAGGGCAGCATGAAGCAATGGAAAGACCTGTATCAGATTGCGCAGCAGACACCGGAAAGCCATACAATTCCATCCGCGGCAGCACCTGAAAAAACGAATGAACTGCATCAAAATAATCCCATCGCAGCTCAAAGCAATCATCATCTTTTGGTGCAAGGTTCGCTGCTGGTAACTACCATAAAAAGCGGGTTGATGCTGATTCACATTCGCCGCGCGCAGGAAAGAATTTGGTATGAAAGATTGATTGAAGAATGGAATGCCGGCAACACCGCTTCGCAACAATTATTGTTTCCCACAACGCATGAATTATCCCCGCAGGAAGCTTTGCTGCTGAATGAAGTGCTGGCTGATTTGCTGCGCATTGGTTTTGATATTCGTCCGTTTGGGCAACACACTTTTGTGGTGCAGGGCGTGCCTTCGGGATTAGCGGCGGGAGAAGAAAAAGGGGTGATGGATGACGTGATTGAACAACTAAAAAACGAGGCTTCTGATGCGGTTGCGCACCGGCAGGAAAAAATGCTGGCGCAGGTAGCAAAGCGGCTTTCACAAAACAAACAAGCCATCCTGCAAGCGGAAGGACAACAGGCATTGATAGACGAACTTTTTGCCTGTCCGCAACCGGAATATGCACCCGACGGAAAAAAGATTTTCAGGATTTTGAAGCGGGAGGAACTGGATGGGATGCTGGATTAAAGCCTTAGTTTTACGAACATGAAAACGTATCATTTTCCGGTTGTGGTAGAGGTGGATGAAGATGGGATATTCATCGTGTCTTGTCCGAGTTTTAAAGGGTGTCATTCTTACGGAAAAACGATTGATGAAGCGATGGAGAATCTGAAAGAAGTGATTGAAATGTGCGTGGAAGAAACGGAAGATGAACCAGGAAATCAATTTGTTGAGGTTCTGTAAATCGCATTTTCGACTGTTTATCCAAAAGGCTATTTGCCAATCCGACTGTCTAACGCTGCATCCAAAAAAATGTCATTGCGAGGGCTTGCCCGAAGCAATCTCAGGTCAACTTTTAACTACCGACTACCCGTTCAGATTGCTTCACTGCGTTCGCAATGACGTAGCGCCCGGAACGGAGTGCCGCTTTCCTGCAATAACCTCCCCGTTTTCCTTTGGCTAAATTTGCCCCCATCTATTTTTTCCTTCAAAACGAAGCATGTCTGCACCTAAATTTTACCCGCTTACCATTAAAGAAGTGAGGGCTGAAACGCCCGATTGTGTGTCTGTAGCCTTGAATGTGCCGGATGAATTTCAGGAAGTGTTCCGGTTTGCGCCCGGGCAATATCTCACCTTTAAAAAACACCTGGAAGATGCGGAATTACGCCGCTCCTATTCCATCTGCGCAAGCCCTAAAGACCATGAACTACGGGTGGCGATTAAGAAAGTGGAAGGCGGAAAGTTTTCAGGTTTTGCCAATGCCGGCATGAAGGCTGGCGATGTTCTTGACGTGATGACGCCGATGGGTAAATTCTCTCCCCGGAAAGCAGACGGCAAGGCAAAAAATTATCTCGCTTTTGCAGCAGGCAGTGGCATCACGCCCATCATGAGCATCATGAAGTCGGTGCTTGAAGAAAGCGCTGAAAGCCGCTTCACGCTTGTGTATGGAAACAAAAACCGCAACACCATTATTTTTCGCGAAGCCATTGAAGGACTGAAAAACAGGTACATGCAGCGGCTGCGGGTGTATCATGTTTTAAGCCGCGAAATGATGGACGTGCCGCTTTTTAATGGCAGGATTGATGCGCAGAAAGCCATTGATTTTTCAGAGGCGCTGATTGATTTATCGAAGGTGGATGAGGCGTTTATTTGCGGACCGGAAGACATGCTTTTGAGCGTGCGCAAGCAACTTTCTGAATTGGGCTTGCCGGAAGAACACATCCACATTGAACTGTTTTCCTCGCCCGACCAACCGGCATCATCTCATAAAAAATGGGCGAAGGAACATGCAACCGATGGCGGCCCGATGAGCATTGTGCGCATCACTTTAGACGGCGCCACCTTCGAAATGAAACTGGGCTACAACAGTGATAATATTCTGGATGCTGCATTGAAGCATGGCGCTGATTTGCCATATGCCTGCAAGGGTGGCGTTTGCAGTACCTGCCGTGCAAAAGTGATGGAAGGCGAGGTGGAAATGGAAGTGAATTATGCGCTGGAAAAAGATGAAGTGGCGAAGGGCTTTGTGCTCACCTGCCAATCGCACCCAAAAACGGAACGAGTGGTTATTGATTTTGATGCGCGGTAGTCTTTTCTACCCCACCGAATCAGGGAAGATGTGTGCTGTGCGCTTTAGACTTTTGTTCTCTATTTTTACCTGAAAATTCGCGACCTGAAAAGGATTTCAAGAAAGATCACTTAGGCAGCTTTCGGGCTGCTTATTTTAATTTTGGAGGCACCACTTCAGCTAACTACCTCTTCAAAATCTTTTTCCTGCATTTTCACACATCTCCATACCTCCTTAACCCACTTATGAACACACGAATCTATTAACTTATTAACTCCCTTTCCCGTACACCCCAAACACGAAATCCGAAGCATTTTCACGCAAATAATCATCCTCCATTTTAAAAACCTTGTCCAGAATTTTTGTTTTCACTTCATTGGGTTGGAAGAAATGATGCGCAATGTCTTTGAACACCAGCATCAGCAAATTGCCACCCAGCGCCTTCTCTTCAAACACCGTAAAATGGCGATGAATGGCAGGTATGATCTCCTCCGATTCTACGCATTCTGATGGGTCGGTAATCAGCATTCGCAAATAGCCTGCTCCGCTGATGTTGCTTTTTGTGAAATTGCTTTTGTATCGTTTTCTAAATGCGTTCGGGATGGTACAAAGGGTTTTGTTGATACCCGCTATTTGGTGTTTTGGAAATTGCAACCTGTTAGCTCCTGTGAATTCATGGATGATTAGCAAGCCATCCTTTTTTAGGGCAGGTGCAATTTTATCGCGCAGCAGCGCAGCTACGTTTTCAAAATGATGCAGCGAAGAATGGAAAAGCACCGCATCATAATGCGCTTCCGGTAAAGCAATTTCATTCACGTTTGCAGTTTCGAAAAGCATGTTTTGCAACCCCAGATTTTCGGCATTTTGCTGCGCCGCTTTCAGCACGTTTTCAGAGAGGTCGATGCATTTTACTTCGGCAAACAAACCGGATTGTGCAAAGCGGATTTCATGTGTGCAAGTGCCCGTGCCGAGGGAAAGCATTTTCAGGTTTTTTTTTCCGGCGAAGTATTTTTTGCAGCAGTAGGTTTCATACAACTCTTCTTCGCTTCCTGTGATGCGGGCGTTTATTCTTTTGCGCACTGCGGGAATCATCCACCAATAACTGCCGCTTTCCTGAGCTGCTTCATCAAACGTTCCTTTTGTTCTTTTTAGCGGGTCAGGATGAAACCTGGAAATCCAGAAAGCGCTTCCTTTCTGAAAAACTTTTGTCCAGGTTTCAATAAAATCATCGGTTGTAATCCACCTCATGTCAGCTATGCTTCTGCATAAGCGCTTGTAGGTTCGCAGGTGCAAATCAGGTTGCGGTCGCCAAACGTGTTGTTGACTCTTGAAATGCTGGGCCAGAATTTATTCTCGCGGATGTACGGCAATGGAAATGCAGCTTTTGATCTGCTATAAGTGTGTGTCCATTCATCAGCCGTTACTTCAAGCTGCGTATGGGGCGCGTGTTTCAGCGGATTGTCTTTGCGGTCGCCGCCGTTTTCAATTTCACGAATCTCTTTTCTTATTTCGAGCATGGCATCGCAAAACCGGTCGAGCTCTGCTTTGTCTTCGCTTTCGGTAGGCTCAATCATGATGGTGCCCGGCACGGGGAAAGACATCGTTGGCGCGTGGAAACCATAATCCATCAGACGCTTCGCCACATCTTCGGCTTCTATCTCCGCCGTCTTTTTAAAAGGGCGCAGATCAACGATGAATTCATGCGCGCAAGTGCCGCCGGTGCCCGTGTAAAGAATGTCGAAATCATTTTGCAAACGCGTGCGCATGTAGTTGGCATTCAGGATGGCATATTCAGTAGCTTTTTTCACGCCTTCTTTTCCAAGCATTCTGATGTAGCCGTAAGATATCAAGAGAATGCTTGCACTCCCCAAAGGCGCTGCTGACACGGCATTCGCAGGATTTTCACTTGCAGCTTCTGAAGTATTTTTATTGAATTGCACATGCCCGGGTAGGTGCGGCGCCAGATGTGTTTTCACGCAAATAGGCCCCATGCCCGGTCCACCGCCGCCATGCGGAATCGCGAATGTTTTATGCAGGTTAAGATGGCACACATCCGCACCAATTAAGCCCGGCGCTGTAAGCCCGACTTGTGCGTTCATGTTCGCACCATCCATGTAAACCTGTCCGCTATGCTGGTGAATAATGGCAGTAATTTCTTTGATCGTTTCTTCATAAACACCATAAGTGGATGGATACGTAATCATGATTCCGGCAAGGTTTTCGGCATGTTGAGTGGCTTTTGCTTTCAAATCATCTACGTCAATGTATCCGTTTTCCAAAGCCTTAACCACCACCACTTTGTATCCCGCCATCACTGCCGATGCAGGATTGGTGCCATGTGCAGAGATGGGAATCAGCATCACGTTGCGGTTGTCTTCCCCTTTGCTTTTATGATAATTCCGGATGGCAAGCAAGCCTGCATATTCTCCCTGTGCGCCACTGTTAGGTTGCAAACTGCAAGCATCGAAAGCCGTTATCTCACACAAATAATCAGCCAGTTCTTTAGCCATTTGCAGGTAACCTCCGGTTTGGTCAGCGGGTGCAAACGGATGCATCTTGCTCCAGTGCGACCAGCTTAATGGCAACATTTCGGAAGCGGCATTCAGCTTCATGGTGCAGGAGCCGAGGGAAATCATGCTGCGGTTCAGTGAGAGGTCTTTGTTTTCCAGCATTTTGAGGTAGCGCATCATTTGCGTTTCGCTGTGGTGGCTGTTGAACACCGGATGTGTCAGGAATTCAGAAGTGCGGGTAAGTGATGTTGGAATGTGGGTGAGCACCGCATCGTGATCAATTGAAAAAGTTGCGGGTGCAGTTTCTTCCCCAAACACTTCCAGGGTGTGTAAGACGTCAGAAGTTGTAGTGGTTTCATCCAGAGAAATACCCACGTGCATACCATCGGGGAAATAGCGGAAATTAATGCCTGCGGCTTCTGCGTTTTTACGGATTTGATTTGACTGCTCCACACGGATTGTAAGCGTATCAAAAAAGGAATTGGAAACCAGTTGAAAGCCTTTTCCGGCAAGGGTTTCGCCCAAAGTTTGCGTTAGCATGGCTACGCGTTTGGCAATGTCTTTCAGTCCTTCCGGCCCATGAAACACGGCATACATCGCAGCCATGTTTGCCAGTAAAGCCTGCGCCGTGCAAATGTTGGAAGTTGCTTTTTCGCGCTTAATGTGTTGCTCGCGGGTTTGCAATGCCATGCGCAAAGCGCGGTTGCCTTTCGCATCAATGCTTACGCCGATTATTCGCCCGGGAATGTTCCGTTTGAAATCATCTTTACAAGAAAAAAACGCGGCGTGCGGACCACCGAAACCCAATGGAACACCAAAGCGCTGCGCGGAGCCAAATGCAGCATCCGCGCCTAATTCGGCTGGAGGCGTGAGCAAAGTTAGCGCCAGTAAATCAGTAGCCATGCCCACAAATGCGCCTGCCTGATGAACGGTTTCAATAAACTTCCGGTAATCAATTACGGAGCCTTTATCGTTTGGATATTGGAGCAATGCGCCGAAATAGGTTTCATCCATTTCTGCGTTTCTGAAATCCCCTTTTACAATTTCAATATTCAGTGGCAATGCTCTTGTAATTACGACGTCAATTGTTTGCGGAAACACATCGTTATCGACAAAAAACTTTGGTCGGGAAACGGTGTCAGCATTTTTATTGAGCATGGAAAAAAACATCGCCATGGCTTCGGCGGCAGCGGTTGCTTCATCCAATAATGAAGCATTGGCAATGGGCAATCCGGTAAGGTCGCTCACCATGGTTTGGAAGTTGAGCAGACTTTCTAACCTTCCCTGCGAAATTTCAGCCTGGTAAGGCGTGTATTGTGTGTACCAACCCGGATTTTCAAACACGTTGCGCAGGATGACGCTCGGCGTGTGTGTGTCGTAATATCCTTGCCCGATGCATGATTTGTTTACCTTGTTTTTCATGGAAAGCTCCTTGAGGTAAGCAATGTAATCTGCCTCGCTAATGCCGTTTGGAATTTGCAACGGATGATCCATGCGGATGGCGGAAGGAACGGTACGGGAAATGAGTTCTTCCATGTCGGCAACGCCTATTGTTTGCAACATTTCCTGCGTTTCGGTATCATTAGGACCAATGTGTCGGCGGATAAATTCCGCATTTTGGGAGGCAAATAAATTCATAGGGCGCAAAGGTAAAAGGTTAGCGGATTGTTTATCATTTTGTTGTTGAAATTTTTCTTGGAGGTTTAAGAAATTCGTTTACTTTTGCCGAATACTCTACTAAGCCGATAGGATATGAGCAAATTAGTTAGTCAGGAAAAACACAGCCGTGCATTTGTAAAAGGGATTTCATGGCGCGTGGTTGCTACGTGCGACACCATTTTCCTTAGTTGGTTGATTACAGGCGCTATAAAAAATGCCTTTAAGATTGGTGTGATTGAAGTGTTCACCAAACTTTTGCTTTTTTATCTACACGAGCGGATGTGGATGCGGATGCGCATTGGCATAAAAGAAATAAATGGGGAACTGAAAGAAATGCAATGGCGAAGCTTTGTGAAAGGAATTAGCTGGCGTTTTTTCGGGACGTTGGATACCATAATCATAGCCTTTTTTGTGACGGGAAATATTACTAACGCCCTTGCCATTGGCGGCGCTGAGGTTCTTACAAAAGTGGGTTTATTTTGGCTGCATGAACGCGCCTGGCTTAAAGTGGAATGGGGAAGAAAAGTTGAATTTGATCCCGTTGAAGTTTCTAATGGTTATATTGGAGCTCATATTTCTGAGAATGAAACCATGAAAGTTTTACACGCGGATACAGTATAATTCTACTTGCAATATCTTTCTTCTTTTACTCTAAAGATAATAAATAAAAAATGAGAATACAAAATCTGCAACGGGTCACATCAGGGGGTAGATTTATCCCAAAAATTGATGGGCTAAGGTTTATTGCAATATTTAGCGTTTTTTTGTATCATGTTCATAAATTTGCGGTAAATAATTACCCCTTTGATGGTATCTATGGCTCTTTTAAAACTTGGGGATGGGTTGATTATTTATTTTCTCAAGGAAAGTCAGGAGTTGAATTATTTTTTGTTATAAGCGGATTTATTCTTGCTTTGCCATTTGCAAAATTCTATCTTAAAGATGGAAAGAAGGTGCATTTGAAGAACTTTTATTTAAGACGACTTACACGATTGGAGCCTCCATACATAATAGGCATGGTGATTTTTTTCCTGATGTGGGTATTTATTCTTAAAAAGTTCACTTTTAATTATCTGTTTCCCCATCTTGCCGCATCTCTTTTATACGTTCATAATATATTTTACGACGGACTTCCAGTTGTGAATGGAATTGCTTGGAGTTTAGAAATTGAAGTGCAATTTTACCTCATCGCCCCGTTATTAATGATGGTTTTAAAGCTGCCAAAAAGACTAAGGCGCCCGATAATCGGTAGTTCGATTCTTATATTTGGCTATCTTTCAGCTGTATGGATTAACTCTAATCCGGTCGCATTATTGAATTATTTGCAATATTTTTTGATTGGAATTTTAATGGCGGATATTTACGTGAGCACCGATAAGATAGAAACAGTACCATTATTGATAAAAATTGCTGGAATTTTATCTTTTATTGCAATTTGGTTTTGTGGCTCTGTTAGGAGCGAGGAATACTCAGCATTCCGTCCCTTACTTCAGGTTACTCAATGTGTATTAATTTTTTCATTTTATTATGCTGTAATTATAGGAAATCTATGGAATCAATTTTTAGAAAATACGTATATAAGTACAATTGGGGGCATGTGCTATAGCATATATCTCCTACACACGATTATTATATTATTTGTGGGAAGGTTATGTTTTAAATACTCCTTTACACACAGTTTAATTGGAGATTGGATTCTGTTGTTTTTAGTGTGTACTTTAGCCGTTACAGCAATAAGTGTTCTTTACTTTAAATGGATTGAACGTCCCTGCATGGAAAAAGACTGGTACATTAAACTTTGGTATAAATTAATCGGCAGAAAAGAGCAAATTTTACGTAAATCCATTGTTGAAACCAAAGGTTTACCTGCGGAGAAGGAAGAAGTGGCGCACAGGGTTTCTTAAACATGACTTATAAGCAACACAAAATAGTGTCAATTTATTTTTCTCTGTATAAAGGAAAATAGGGGTCAGATTCGTTTCCGGATAGCTTAACTGCTTCATCATATGCGGGCTGATTTGTAATCCATTTCCAGATTTTGAAATCGTATCTCAAATTGGAGAATCCAGTTTTAAAAAGGAAAAGATTATCTTCTGCGCTTCCAACACCGCCTCCTAAATGAAGGTGTTTATATCCATTTGCCGTACCCCATAATCGAACCTCATCTAAAATAAGTTTCATAGGGGTTTGTTTTAAATAATGCTCAGAAGTTCCTGCCAGATGATACTGCACAATTTCATCTGTACAAATAAACATAGCTCCTGCCATTGGCGTATTACCATCCATGGCTAACATAATAAATGTTGAGAAATTTTCTGCTTTTAAAAGTGCATCAAAATACTCTTTCGAAAAAAAATAATAGTTTCCAGCTTCGACGCGGGTCATATTTTCATTGTAAATATCAATGTAATATTGAATTTCATCTAGTGACTTTGCAATAATTGTGGTATAGTTTCTTCTGAGTTTGTTAATCTCTCCTTTATTACTTTTCCGATATTGGTGTCGTTGTTCTTCAATTGACAATGTAAGATCGATTGATATAGTTGAGGATAATTTAATCGTTTCTCCAAGATTCCAAAGCAATCTAGTCTGACTTAATAAAGGATGAAGCCTTGAAAATACACAGATTACATCTTTTTGAAGCAAGAATAGTTTTAATTCTTTTTGAAAATTATTTATCAATGAATCAGTAGGATTTAAGCTTGATAGAGGGCCTGCATATCCATAAACGGATGTAATATCGTTTCCCTTAAGAGTAATTAATTTTGGAACATCAGCTAACGTTCGCAATAAAAAAGGGAACAATACAATTGAATTTGATTCTTCATAAATTATACATAGCGCTTTACCCTCTCCATTTTTTTCTGCTAATTGATGATAATCAGGAGTATGATAGAAGTCATAACTTTCCACTTTCTCTAATGCAGCCGCCCATTCATTTCGATCATTAAGACTCAGTACTTTTATCATAATTTCAATAACATTGGGAATTCCAAACTTAAACGCTGGTATGCATTTTCAAAATTTCTTACGTCTTCTTTTGGATAATTCTTTATTTTCGTCTTAAAAGAAATATTGTTTAATGAATTAATGGAAATATCACCACTTTTATTAAATAACTGTGTTTGTACACGACTCAATACTCCAATAGGATCAGTACAAACTTCATTATAATTTAAAAATAGCACATTTTCAGCAGGAATGTTTTTTAATTGGGTTAAATATTCATGTTCCAAGAATAAAATCTGGCCGGCAATCTGGATGTATTTATTTTCTTTCTTCAACCATTCAAATTGTTTAGGACGTATCGAAGCCCATTTTTCAACATCTCCTAATAAGGTTTTACGAAGTCCTAATATGGAAAAAGCATTTTCTAAAAAGTCTCTTTTAATATAAACATAACAGCTTTTAGGCAAATACTTCGACATTTTTGATGCATGAAAACCTAATAAAAAGGATTTAAACACAAGAGGCGCTTTGAAAGCGTAAGACATGTTTATTAATATTTTAGATAACTGCTGCCAATCTATACAATCTTCATGCAGCTGAGACTTCTGAATGAAATCTGGATATTTTAAATGATAATTCCAAAAATACCCAAACTCATGTGGCTCATAGATATTGTTTGTACGCCCATATGATGATGTAAAGTCTGATTGATATTTCATCCCTAAAAGTTTTAGAGAAAGTTGGATACCAAAAAGGGGTGCTTTCCAAAATGCTGCTGTTAAATTATTAATATATCCGACTTCTAAAAATGAAGATATCATTTGCATTAATAAGGTTGTGCCCGACCGTGGTGCCCCTAAAATATGCAAAGTCGGATACTTCTCTGGTAAATTCTCAATAAAATCATCCTGTACCTCATACAATGAATTATTTAATTCAGAAATATACTTCTCAAAATTTGTGTTTTTGGCAAAATTCTCCGTTAACTGATTATCAATGCGCACAAGATTCAAATTTTAATTATTTCCATTAAATGGTACAACTTCTACATTATTTTCAGGTGCTATATTCTCTTTCCTGATAACCTTTATTGCAGTAAGCCACAATATTTTTATATCTAACCATATAGATTGATGATCTACATACCAAACATCTAACTTAAAACGCTCTGTAAATGATAATTTATTTCTTCCATTTATTTGCGCCCATCCCGTTATGCCGGGTCGTACTTCGTGCCTACGCATTTGGTCTCCATGATATAATTGAAGATAGTCCATTTTTAATGGACGAGGACCTACAAATGACATATCTCCTATTAAAACATTAAATAAGCTTGGAAGCTCATCAAGGCTCGTTGCCCGTAGCTTCCTACCAAAGGGAGTGTGGCGTTGTTCGTTTGGTAACAAATTGTCCTGCACATCTTTTTTATTAGTCATAGACCTAAACTTAAAAAGAAAGATTGGCTTACCAAATTGCCCAGGTCGTTTTTGGCGAAACAATACCGGACTTCCAAAATTTATTAAAACTAAAAATGCAACGCATAATAGAATTGGAGAAAAAACTATTAATAATACAAAAGATAAAATCAAATCAAAAATTCTTTTCAAAATAAAAATACTCTTAATTTTAAGATTCCTTTATAGCTATACCTTTTTCTGCTAACTGGCGTTTATATTCCTTCAACAATTCTTGCCAAAAATTTTCTTGTCCATATTTTTCATAAACTAATTTTTGTGCATTGATCCCCATATTTTTTCTGAAATCCGGTTTATCTAAAAATTTCTTCATGGCAACTTCTAAAGCCAGCCCATTTTTGGTGGGTATTATCAGTCCATTTTTTTCATTCTCCACAATTTCGTTACATCCATTTATATCCGTAAGGATCATCGGCACCCCCTGAGATCCGGATTGAAGTGGTACATTTGGAAAACCTTCTCTGTAAGAAGGGAACACTAGTAAATCCGCCATAGCAAACCATGGCCTTACATCCAAAGCATAACCAGGAGTTTTAACAGCAGGATGTTTTTCAATCGCATCTAACGTTTTTTGAGGCAAAGGATCACGGTGAGGTTCTGCATGACCCACCAACAATAATCTTATTTGTGGATAATTTTTGTAAAGATTGGTAAACGCTTCCATCAATTCCACAATCCCCTTGTCTTTCACTAAACGTCCAATAAAAAGCATCACCACTTCATCATCCGTCCAGCCAAAAGATTTTCGTAGATTTTTTCCTTCTTCAATAATTTCAGGAGTATTTTTATAATGCGAAGTGTTTATTCCATTACTTGTACCATTCCCTATTACGCCTATACGGTTCGATTTAATTAAATGCTTATCAATTAAAAACTGACGTAAGTTATTTGAATTAGAGTAAACCTGAGTAGCGAAAGAATAATTAAATTTCTCTAAAGCCATTAATGCTTTTTGCTTTTTGCCTGATATTTCCATCCATGGCAAACCTGCAACTGTGTGAATGCGCACAGGAACTCTTGCCATCCAGGCTGCAACCATACCAATTAAACCTGCTTTAGGGGTTTCTGTATGAACTATTGCAGGCTTCAATTTTCGCATTAATTGATACATTTTCATTAACGACTTCAAATCATTTTTAATGGAGGGGGCGCGCTCCATCTTGATTTCATGAATTGGAACATTTTCTTTTTCCCCTATTTCTGTAAGTTGCCATCCTGGAGAGGAACAAGCGTGAGCATCAAACCAATGACTTAAAAATTTCATTTGTCCTTGCAAAAAGCCCCGAAATGATTGCGGAACCGTCGTAATTCTTAATAAAACAGGCTTTTGATTAAAATTAGACTTCATTTCTAAATATTATATCCTAAAAGCAGATTAACGGGAAATAATATTGATGTTAATAACATGCGTTTTAAGGGCGGTAATTCATTTCTCCATTTATTATCTGCATTTAACTCCAGCGATTTATTTCCATGCCTACTTGGACTTCCACCAATGTTATGAGCTTCTTCGTATGATTTCAAATTTATAGCTTCAGGAGAAAAAGGAACATTTAAATAATTACATACGTCATTCAATATACTTTTCGGATCTGCCACTAAATCTTCATATTTTACAACAAGTTTTTTTTCTTTAGGGGTAGTTATTATGGTAAAAAAAAATTTTAAGTTATAGAAAAAAGTCTGCATTGCCATAACATACAAATTTGAACCTTTTCTTCTTTTATGTTTAGAATATGCGATAGCACGAATATCTCTTTTAAGAAAAATCATTTTTGTAGTTTCTGGGTTTGCCGCTAAGAGCATTTTGGCGGCGTCAATTCTCTTTGAAGAATCAATTACATACTCCGCACTATACAGTCCATTAATAACCTTATAATACGATTTTCTCACTTCCGCTACTTCATTTGCTTGTTTTGATAATGGATGGCTCTTGTGAATAAAGGACAAGGGAAATAATGAGAGATAAAATTCTAAAGCATATTGCTTAACCTTGTTTTTATACTGTGGAAAACGTGTTTGAAAATGGGCAGGATTTTCATTATGGACTTCCGAAAATTTGTTTAAGATGGGTCCCCAAAATTCGCAATCATAAAGCTTTTCTCCACACGTACAGGTTTCTTCTTTTTTACCGTCACGTATATATTTATCATTCAAGAAATCATAAAGTGAGTGGATTTCACCAACCCCTGTTAATTGCTTGTGACGTCCTAAAATCATGCAAAAAAGCGTAGAACCCGAACGGCGATCCGCACAAATATAAGCTACTTTTTCATTCATCTAAATATTATTATTGACGTTAGGGATTTGAGGCATAGATTGAAAATTCATACGCAAACTCCTTCTTTTATACTTTACAGCAGACAGTATATACAAAGCATATAAAAACAAAAATGGAGCAAACATATTTTTTTCCCGAATTATGATACCTAAATTTCCCAATCTAAAAGCGTAAAATGATCCAACAATTAATGAAAAGTATAAAATGCCACGAATTTGGAATGGGATGGCAGTTTTATTCCTAAACCTTAACTTAACGGCAATTATAATCATTAAAAGGTGAAAAGAATTTTCAATGGCTATGATGGCTGTATTTGTATTATTAATGTCATATAAAGCAGGACGAAAGAACACTGTAAAATATTTGTACGATATAGGATAAGAAGTCATAGGGATGGAAGAACCAGCTTTATTACCTAATGCATCGGCTTTAGAATTAAAATCTTCCTGTATTGATTCAACGCTCTCAGTATCCAAATTTACATTACTTAAGGTGTAGAATATCATTATAGGAATAGTAATAGCACCAATTGTAGTATATAGCAATTTGCGTCCGGTAGGAATTTTTCCACTTATTATAAGTGCCGCTCCCAATCCTGAAAAAAGAAATATTGCAATGTGCGGGCGGACCATAAATAAAAGAGCACCAAAAATTAGAACGCGCATATTAAATATTTGATATTTTGAAATATAAAAAATTATTAAAGAAATGCAGAAAAAGGATGAAGAATCTTTTCCAATAGCGGCCGTCCAAAAGTGCATATTTGGTAAGAAAAGTATTAAAATCCATAATTTTATTCCTTTAAAAGACAAAGAAGTATCTGTGTAATATTTTAGACTGTGATAAAGCTGTAGTATTCCCACAAAGCCTAAAAACCCATATAAGAGAAAACCACTAAAGAAATTAAAACCTAAAAACTTTATCAAACCATAATTAATAAACTGTAGAAAATCCGTTGACGTTCCAAAATATTGCCACCAATGATCATAAGTGGTTATTGTTACGGTATACAAAAGCCAGTATATGCCAGAATCGGTAAGGCTAGTAGACGCAGTATTATAATATATAAATATAAATATTGTGTGATATAAGTACAACCCAAAAATCCACGGGGCATACGTTCTTAGTAAATATATCGGGAAAGCGACAAAATACAGTCCGTAAATAAATATGTTTAACGATTCGCCCATCAATTACTTTTGCTGTTGCTATTTGATAAAAATTTGTTTTGCCATTCAGAAACATCTCTATTTAAAACCGCACCTAAAAGTTGTATTTCTTGCTTAAAATCTCCGGCAATATATTGATGGTATTTGTTTAACTGTTCCTTGTCTAAATCGAGTTTGATAGTATTTAAGCGTAGTATTTTTCTTCCAAACCCGAAACTACCATCTATACCTAATTTTTGTTTTATCTGCGCCAACTGGCTGACGAAATTATTAACCATCTGGAATTTAGTAGATTTACGTTCGTTTTTTATTGTAAAATCATAAGAATTATACCCGGCCAGATTAAGGAAGTTCTCAATGCGTTGCATAAGTCCAGATACATTCTCTTTCAACTCTTCAATAGTAGCAATTAAAAGGTTATTTTTGGGAATTAATTTTTTTGCTGCTTCAATTTGACTCCCTAATGAGCATCGGTCTTTATACATTAATTGCTTATAGTGCAATGCAACTGGCGGCAATTTTGCGCCCGATCTCCTTTCTTCCTGAAAGTTCCAAGCAGTGATAAAATCTTCAGATTCGGTTCCGTTCCATTTCATTTCATAATATAATGCAACCGCCATTTCAGTGGGATTACGAATCATAATAATGAATTTAGAATCAGGATTATAGTCTAAAATTTTGCTTATTGCATTGTAATTATAAAGATAGTTAGCAGAGGATTCGCCAAAATACTGTTTTTCTTCCTTAAAAAAATCAAATTGTTTATTATATGTATTTATGTTTGTTACCCGCCTATTATAATCATCGCAAAAATAATGAGGCTCCTTTAAGGTGCTCATCCGCACGTCAGGATGTTGGTTCAAGTAATAATGCAATGAAGTAGTGCCGCATTTGGGTGCACCAATTAAAAAGAGGTTTGCTTTAGTGTTTGTCATTTTCATCACTATTTTGAATTTTGGACAATCTCCCTGATTTTCTCCTGAATATCATCAGGAATTGAAACTTTACTTTTCCTTTTCTGATTTTGATTGGTAATATTAATCAATTGCATATAGTCATTTACGTATTTACTCTGCCGTAAATTTGTATAATCCATCAGCTTCATAATTTCATCTTGTGGTGCTTTTACGAAGTCTTCATACCTAATATTGTATAGATTAGCATTTGTATCTTCCGCCTCTTCCAAAATTGTTTCAGTTACTTTTTTATATTGGAAGGCTGCTAATAGTCGTGGGTCCGTTTTAAGTGCTTCACAGGCTTCAAGTTCAGCGGTGCTATAAGCACCAGTCCACCATAGTTTATGCTGCTTATCTCCCTGCCAAAAATCAACTTCTAATAAGGAACGCATAGTTGCTACGGGGTCGCGAACAATATTAATAAAAATAGCTTCCGGAAAAATGCTGTGCAGATAGGTTAACCGCCCGGGACCTGTTATTTTAAATGCCAACCGTTTTTTACCTTGCAAACGCATTAATTTACTAAAATAATTACGAATTCTGATAGCGTCTTTAGGCTGAGCCTTTTTATGAAACAGGAAATCGTAAGTAAAATTAATGTCCTTCCCTGAAATGCGCTCCCAAAATTTATATCCTTCTAAAGGACGAAAAAGGAAATAATTAAGTTTTGAAGGCAAATTTTTGAGGCGCTTATTACCCATTATCCTCCAAAAAGAATTTTCAAAAAACCTCCTTACAATATTTATGGTTACGTTCCCCGGCAAAGCTTCCTGATAATTAGAAATCAACGCAAGATCTTCATGCTGAAATATAATTTCAGAGATGATAGTTGTACCTGAACGCGGAAAACCAATAAAAATAATAGGCGGTAACAATATATTAAAATTATTTTAAGGAAGCAATTCCTTTTCGGTATGGCAAATTTAGACGATTAAAAAACCAATTAAGGGTTTCACCAAATGCTTTTGAATGAAATCGATAAGTATAGACAACAGCAAGAATTATAATGCTGATTGAAAGCAAAAAGGGTAAAAATTTTATTGTGATAAAATAGTCTGACACATAATAAATCGGCAAGCAAATAGCTAGTGCGGCAAACATCATTTTAAAAGCTGTACTGAAAGGTTTAAAATAAACGCTGATGTTGGCAGAAAAAATCTTTTTTACCAACCCCACCATATTAAAATAATTAAAAATAGTAGAAATTGTCACAGCTCCGCAAACAGCATACAGCTTCAAATTATCGTTCTTAAAAACGATGCAAGCAAGAAACACCGTAATAAATAAAATCAAAGTAAAATAAAATTTCCTTTTTGCACTATCCAATACCCGTCCTTTTGCCCTGATAACAGAATCACACATTCTCACAGAAATCATAAATGGCATTGAGGCAAAGAGTAATCGTAGAGCTGGTACCGCTTCTTTCCATTTTGGCCCAAGCATAACAGCAACAATTTCATTCGTAAATAAAATGCATAATGCAGCAGTTGGAATCATTAATATATTTACTAATTCCAATAAACGCTCATAATATTTAAATAATAATTCATCATCATCGTTCACTCTAGCCATTCCGGGAAACATCACTTTATCTATAACTTTCCCTAAACTGTTGCCAGGCTGAATCATAATGCGGTAACTTCTTTCAAATACGCCTAACACGGAGAGCGGTACCAACTTACCTACCATAAATTGAAATCCGAACGTATTAAGATAATTATTGAGCCTCACAAGGGTTAATCCCATACCAAAAGCATATAAGTCATGGAAGTCTTGCTTCGTAAATTTTCCAAAACGAACAACATTTTTACGATTAAAGAAAATAAATAACAAAGAGCGTGTGCCTGTTAGAATGACCATGGAGTAAACCAATGCCCAAATATCAAAACCTTTTAAAACTAAAATAACGCCTATGATACTTGAAAAAAAATTGGCACCTACTTCGGCAATAAAAATAAATTTAAATTTCATGTACTTCATCAGCAAATTATTGGAGACTGAACCCATTGCCTGAAGGATAAAATTAATGGATAATACTTTTAAAACGGCGCCCAAAACCTCACTATCAAAATATTTTCCAATTGCATTAGCGGATAAAAGCATTATGAAGAAGAAAAATGCTGCAACTAAAATATTCGTAAACAATGCCGCAGAAATATGACCCTTTGTAATTTCTTTACGCTGTATGAGTGCCGGCCCTAAACCTGATTCTGATAGTAAAATGGCAAGATTTAAAAAAACGGTGGCAATAGCAATAACGCCAAAGTCTTTTTTAGATAAAATTCGAGCCAAATATCCATAATATGAAAGTTGTATGACCACCAATAAGAAAACATTTAGCAGTTGCCAAAAGCCGGCTTTCATTAGTGAATTGTTTTTAGCCACTTCTATTATTTAGAAAATATTACTCAAATAGCGTATCTACGCTTTGCCCTTAATTTTATTTAAAAGAGATTTTTTTTCAGGTTGTTTATCGTCCGTATAGTAACCTGCTGCTTTACCGCCGTAGCCATAGCCGTAACCATAGCCGTAACCGTAGCCATAACCATACTTACCTTCTTTCTTCACATCGTTTACGATAATGCTCATTCGCTTCATCTTACGATCTCTGTACATTTCATTAGCTATGTTGAGCTGCAGTTTGTAAGTGTAACCTTGGCGTAAAAGGTAAAGAGAAATATCGCAGTATCTACTAATCAACTGGGCATCCGTCACCAAGCCGATTGGGGGCGTATCGATAACCAGATAATCATACTCCTTTTTTAGGATTTCAAACATATCTACCGTGCGATCCCTTAACAAAAGTTCCGATGGATTTGGAGGAACGATACCCGATGTTAACACAAATAAATTGGGATTTTCTGTGGGTTTTATTACTTCGTCTAATGTGTTATCGCCAATTACATAACTTGAATAACCAGTGGTGTTGTCTAAGTGTAGGTGTTCTGATATTTTGGGTTTTCTAAGATCCATTTCTATCAAAAGCGTCTTTTTACCACTCAGTGCCAATGTTGCCGCCAGATTAATCGATACAAAGGATTTACCTTCACCGCTCATACTGGACGTTAGCAAAATGGTTTTTTCTTCCTTATTACTTAATAAAAATTGCAAGTTGGTGCGAAGCGCCCTGAATTGTTCCGCTATAACTGACTTCACTTTTTCTCCCATAACCATAACCTCTGGAGATTCGTTGTGACTAATTTCAGCCAATATTGGGATTGGGGAGTTATCTACTATATCTTCTCTTGAAACAATACGATTATTTAGGAGAGAATTTACATAAATTATCGCTGATGGAATAAGTAAACCAATTAGAAAAGTCGATAGAATAACTATTGTCTTTTTTGGTTTTACAGGTGCAGGCTCCGTTCTCGGTTCATCTATAACTCTTGCGTTTGCAATGGTGGCAGATTTTGATACAGCAGTTTCCTCGCGTTTTTTAAGGAGATAGAGATAAAGCTCTTGTTTTATTTGTTGCTGGCGGGAGATGTCCAGTAACAGGCGTTCTTTTTCGGGCACCCTACGCATTTGTGCGTCCAGCATATTTGATTTTGAACGCACCTCATTTATGCCTATAGATATTCCTCTTTTCACGTTGGCTAAACTTGCCCGGATATCTGCACGTACATTTTCCAGTTGCTGGTCAATACTAACTACGCGCGGGTGGGTTTCTGTAGTGCTTGCTAATTCTTCTTCCCTCCTGATTTGCAATGCATTATAACGCTCTACTAAGCCTGTATAGATGGCATCTTGCGTAACCATGGAGGTGGGCACTACCCGCTTATTGTTGGCATTGTCCTGAAGATATTGCTGGAGCGATTGTACAATACTTAATTGCACTTCAAGCTGGGTTAACTGCTTGGCATATTCTGTGTTGCTTGAAAGTATGGCAGAAGTTTGAGCGGAAAGATCAGCAAAATCATTTGCTTTTTTAAAGGATTCTAATTCTTTTTCTACACCACCTAATTCTTCACTCACTAATATTAAGCGATTATCAATAAACGCCATCGTACTGTCAGCAATCCGGTTTTTATCCCCCACATTCGCTTCTATATATTCAGAAATCAGATTACTTAATACTGTTCTTCCTCTTACCGGAATGGGATCTTCAATAGATAAGGAAACTAAACTTACTTGTTTATTTACAACGGCAATGCTGATGTTTTCCTGGTATTTTTCACGGATAGCATCACTATTTGTTACCGTGAAAAAGTAATCATCATCTCCTCTCTTAGAATAATTATTAGATTCAACTACAAAACGGCCTGCACGGCATTCAATAGTGTCTCCAAAAGTACCTTTTATCTCCGTTTTGTTGCCACTAATTTCAAAGGTAGATCTCTTTACTATTATTTTATATTCCAATGGGTTTTTCAAAGAATCTTCATGTAATTTAATGACTTCTAAACGAAAAGGAATTTGATCAAAAATTTCAGTGTTTTTAATGCTCCCCGATTGAAGATAACGAATCTGTAAATCAAGATCCTTTACAACGCGCTCCATCAAAGCACGACTTTTAAAAATTTCTACTTCATTATCTACATTTGATAAGCCACCACTTAGTCCTAACTCCTGAAGCATTTCATCACTAGAAAAATCTCCGCCTTTTTTATCATCTTTAATTAATACTGTAGCATCAGTTTTATACACTGGAGTGGTGTATCTTAGGTACAAAAATGCCAATAGCATGCAAATAAGTAATGAGGCTACAAATAAAGGCCACTTAGCTAAAACTAAACCAAATATTTTTTGAAAATTTATTGGTTTGCTTTGCTGGACGGGGTTTTCTTGGGGAAATAAGCCATTTTGCGAATCTTGCATAAGCTGTACTACTTAATAAATCTTAGGATAAGGGTGATCATGACTGCCGTTCCAGATATTAGTAAAGAATAAGTTCTTGTTTTTGCTACGTCTGTGGTCGCGGTCTTACTTTTATTGGGCTCCACATATAGGTAATCACCTTGCTGTAAATAAAAATATGGGGAGGAAAATAACGCAGTGTTGTTTAAATCAAAACGCACCATTTCTTTTATTCCATTTTTATCTCTGATTAAAAGAACATTCTCCCTTTTTCCGTATATAGTTAAGTCGCCTGCCATACCTAAAGCATCCAAAACGCTTACTTTTTCATTAGGTACTACATATTGTGAAGGGCGGTTCACTTCTCCCAACACTGTAATAGTAAAATTCGCAAATCGTACATTCACCACAGGATCTTTATAATATACAGATGCCTTTTTACTTATAGCCACTCTAGCATCAGATGTGGTTAACCCACCCACTTTTAGTTTTCCAACTAGAGGTAATTCTATAAAACCATTTTTATCTACTAAATAGCCGCTTACCACCCCTGAGCCGCCGCCGGTAGCTACGGCTTGAGTAGAAAAAGAGGTAGTTTGCGCAGCACCCATTAAGTTATTAACCTGCGGATCTAAGGTTTGGACACTTATTTGAAGTATATCGTTAGGCTGGATGTATGGGTCCGAATACGCGGCTTGATTAACAGCAAATGCATTTTTATATTTTACGCTATCGGGTACATTTTCAAAATATGTTATATTTTTTACACTACTGCAAGATGAACTAAGCAGGATTAGTAGCAATAAAAACAAACAATAATCAGAAAGTACTAAAAAGCGACTTTTCAAACGCATGTGAGAAGATAATTTGGGGGCAAAAGTAAGCGTTTAAGTTGAGAATCAGGCAGAAAGTTTAAACTTAGGAAATGCTCTTTTAGTAGGATCTAATCCCTAATTTTGGCATCCAAATTTTCAAATGCGGAATTTTTACTAATAAACTCAGGAACAATTTCCTTCATTAACCCTACGGTTTCAAAGGTATAGTGCTTTTTCGCACAATCTATGAGCTGCTCAATCTTGTTATTTATGTAAATAAAATCATACTCCTTTACACTGGCAATCATAATCTTTTCATGATAAGTATGAATGGTGTTTTCAGAGTTATTAAGCAGTTCTTCATAAAGTTTTTCGCCAGCCCTTAATCCTGTAAACACTACTTCAATATCTTCACCCGGGGTTTTGCCACTTAGTCGAATCATTTTGTTAGCTAAATCAATAATTTTGACAGGCTTACCCATGTCAAAAACAAATATTTCACCACCGTTTCCCATTACCCCTGCCTCTATTACCAGCTGACAAGCTTCCGGAATAGTCATAAAATAACGGGTTATATCAGGATGGGTAACGGTAACTGGCCCCCCTTTTTCTAATTGTTGCTTAAACCGAGGAATTACGGAACCATTAGATCCTAACACGTTTCCGAAACGTGTGGTTACAAAACGTGTAGGAAAATCCTCTTTCTTATCTTTATTTAAGCCATTAGTAATGTAGTTAAAAAAACTTTGAGCAAAAATTTCAGCAATTCTTTTTGATGCCCCCATTATGTTTGTAGGGTTCACCGCTTTATCAGTAGAAACCATAACGAATTTCTCTACGTTGTTAGCCACGGATAATTCTGCAATTATTTTTGTACCTAACACATTGTTTATTACTGCCACCGATGGATTATCTTCCATTAACGGAACATGCTTGTAAGCAGCGGCATGAAATACGAGATGAGGATTATATACCTCAAAAAGATGCTCCATCCTAATCTTATCACAAATATCGCCCATGTAAGCCCGGATATTTGCCTGAGGATATTTTTCTTTTAGTTCGAGATAAAGCTCATGCATTGGAGTTTCCGCTTTATCACATAAAACTATTAATGATGGCTTATAAAGGATTAATTGGCGGGCTAGTTCACTTCCAATGGAGCCTGCTGCGCCAGTAACCAGAATTTTCTTGTCTTTTATTTCCTGAACCAACAGTCCGTTTTCAATTACTATTACTTCACGCTCTAATAAATCTTCAATGTTTACATCTTTTAATTGTACGCGCGACACTTTTCCATTTAACCAATGTTGAATAGGAGGAATTTGCTGCACTTTAATATCATGCTGCAGTGCCATATCAACTAAGAAATTCAGCCGCTCTTTACCAATATCTTTATTGGCGATTACAATCATTTGAACGCCTAATTTTTTAAGCTTATACATTCCTGCTTCATCAAGTGAAACAATTTGCAAGCCTTCCATTACTTTTCCTTTTCTGCTCAGCACGTCATCCATAAAGGCCATCACCTGCATATTACTCTCAGGATGATCGTTTATAATTCGTTTAGTTAATAGCCCCTGTTCGTTAGTGTCGAAAACGGCAATTTTAGTTTTATGCCGCATAATCTGGTTGGTAAAGAAAACTTTGTACAAATACCGAATCAATATTCTATAACCTGGCAGCATAAAACACACAAGCAGGAAATTTATAATGATGGTGGCTCTTGAAAGAAAAAATACTTCACCGTAAAAATATTTTTGCTTATACATAGTTCCAAAGCTGATAACCGTATAAATAAACGTAGCAATTATATTAGCAACTATCAGACGCATGGTGTCCCTTTGCGTAGTATACCTAATTATTCCCTTATATGTTTTAAATATTAAAAACAGAATGGTGTTTACTAAAACAGTTACTACAAAAATCAGATTGACGTTCGCAACAATTAGTTTTTCCAAAGAAAAATTAACCCTAATAAATACGGATAAGAAGACAGCAAACTCAATAGTGATTAAATCTACCAGAAAAACCAACCAACGGGGAAGTGTTTTGAGTTGTGAGATCATAAAGAAATAAATTTAACTAATTGGGATAAAGGGCCGTTTATCCTAAAAGTTGCAAAAGTAAGGTTTGCAAATTCTGGAAGTCATCCTACTCACGTTTCTTTTCGGTTAAACCTTCCCAACTTGCTCAATCGGACTTAGCATTATGTAGAATCGGGCAGCAAAATTATGCTTTGGAAATTTGGAAAATGAATTTCTGATAAAACACCAATCGCATTTTGGCATTAATTTACTACATTGCCTTTTCATCATCCACTTTTTAACCAAAAAATCAAATTTTATGCTTCAGATTTCCAAAGTAAAAGCCACACTTTTGCTCATCGTTTTTTCGCTTTTAAACCTTGCCGCATTTGCTCAGAAAAAAAAACTTGACGTTGACATCAGCGTTAATAAAGACGAGCCAACCTGGTACATGCAGCCATGGGCGTGGGTTGTAGGCGGTGCGGTTTTTTTATTGTTGCTTGTAGCGTTGCTTCGCAGTGGCGGTCGTTCAAAGGATTAACTGTTGCGTTTTTGCAGTCAGCGTTTCTGGATTTGGAGAGCGGTTCTCAATTTTGAGCACCGCTTTTTACTTTACCCGTCGTTGAAGACGTTTTTTTAGAAAGGTTGGTTTTTTTCTTTAGATTTTCTAGCCTGTAAAAAATATTTTTTACAGAAAATCCACCTTTTTTTTGGCAATAATGCCTTCCAGCCTTATCAAAAATACCTTATAATGAACCCTGAAGTAGCTAATGAAACCTTTGAACTTTATTATGAAGAAGGCATGGATTATTCCACTTTTCATGCTATGCTGGAAAGAGGTTTGGAATTAATAGCCCATCATCCGGATGCTACAAAAGTGGTGGTTGCCCGAATGTATGGAACACAGGAAGCTAATGCTTACAAATTGGCTTTGCAATACAATGAGCAATTAATGGTTCATTTGCTTTCTGAAGAGTAAAAATTTTTCTTCAAAAAAGAGGCTTGAAAAATTGAATTTTTCAAGCCTCTTTTGTCAAAATTTATGCACAAATAAAAGCGGTGTACTTTAGTTTTTTAGAACACCCGGTCATCGCTTCCCAGGCGGAATTTTAGCCCTGCCATCGCCGGAAACCAAAACAAATCATAACGCTCATTCCTTCCGCCATAGCGTGGATCTATTGTCGTAACCGCACCCCAACGCCCTGCAAGTTTTAAATCAAACCCTACTCTGTTGCTGAAAAAATAAGTGTAGCCAATTTGCGCACCTACAAAATATCCGTACCCACTTTCGTAGTGAAACTCCTTCCTGTAAACGTATTCACGCGGTGTTCGCGGATTTACGCGGTCAAAAATATTTTGCCCATCGGCGCCGGTAGCTATGCCGCCCGCAGCTACGCCAAAAGTAAATTCACCCAGCAGCACATCGCCATAAGCTTCTTGCACGGGCATCACAAAATTGAATTCTGCCCCAAAATTAAAAGCTCTTTCCGCTAGTAAAAAATCTACGCGCTGGTTTCCTAAAATGTTGCCATTGTCGGCAATTAACTGAACGTCTGACCTTGAATTCCATCGCGTCATTCCCACGCTGGCACCTACCTGAAAATGGTCTGAAAAATTGTAGTGAAATGACATTTCAGCTACATAATTTACAGTGCCATCGCTGCCTTTGTCGATGGTGCGGGTTGGCGTTGTATTGTAGCTTACTCCTCCATTTAATCCCAAACGAAATGGTTGTGCATTTGCTGAAAAAATGATGGAGAGACAACTAAAAAAGAGCAGTGCTTTTTTCATAAAAAATTGAAATGGTGTTACTAAAAACCGGCTCAAAATAGCGTATTTTCCGGAGTTTTTTCAGGGAATTTAATTGTGTGAAAAATTAGGGCAAAATAGAGAATATCCAACCCCGTTTTCAAAGTTTATATATAGTGCTACATTTCCAAAAAAAATCGTGTAGTAAAAAGCCCTGGCGAAATGAATACCAGGGCTTTTGAAATCTTAGTCTGTATGCGGTTTAGTGAATTTCTTCTCCAGGCATAGTTGGCTGCGTTTGCGAAATAAAATCGTTTCCGTGTCCGTCATCTTTGTAATCATAAGCCCAACGGTGCACGGTCGGTATTTCTCCTTCCCAGTTTCCGTGTCCGGGACGGATGGGTGTTGTCCATTCCAAAGTGGGCGAACCCCAGGGGTTTTGAGTAGTTTGCTTTCTGCCTCGCCAAATGGAGGCAAAGAAATTTACCACAAATAATAACTGCCCAAAGAAAACAATAATCGTAATGATGGAGATAAACTGATTCAACGACCCGAACTGGTCAAAACTTTTCCAGGCGCTGAAATCATAGTAACGACGCGGCATCCCTGCTACGCCTTCATAGTGCATAGGCCAGAAAATCAGGTAAGCACCGATGAACGTAATGAAGAAGTGAATGTAGCCCAGTGTATTGTTCAAAAACCTTCCAAACATTTTCGGGAACCAATGGTAAATGCCGGCAAACATCCCGAAGAAGGCACTCACACCCATCACAATATGGAAGTGCGCCACTACAAAATAAGTATCGTGCAGGTGAATATCCAGCGCTGAATTACCCAGGAAAATACCGGTTAAACCACCCGAAATGAACAAAGACACGAAGCCGAGTGCAAACAGCATGGGTGGCGTAAAACGAATGTTTCCACGCCAGATTGTAGTAAGCCAATTAAATACTTTTACGGCGGAAGGCACCGCAATCAACAAGGTTAGCAGCACGAATATGGAACCGAGGAACGGACTCATTCCCGTCACGAACATGTGGTGCGCCCAAACAAGGAATGCAAGTACGGTGATGCCAATCAAAGAAATAATCATCGCAAAATATCCGAAAATGGGTTTGCGACTGTGGTTAGAAAGCACCTCTGATGCCATGCCCATTCCGGGAAGCATAATGATGTAAACCTCAGGATGCCCTAAAAACCAGAAAAGGTGTTGATACAAAATTGCTGACCCGCCCACATGTGGCAAAGCTCTGCCGCCTATGAATATTTCAGAAAGATAAAATGACGTTCCGAAATTTCTATCAAAAATTAAAAGAACAAAGCCAGATAATAAAACGGGAAACGAAAGCACGCCCAAAACGGCAGTGAAGAACAATGCCCAAATGGTGAGTGGTAACCTCGTCATGCTCATGCCTGCTGTGCGCATGTTCAGGATGGTAGCAATGTAATTTAACCCGCCTAATAGGGAAGAAACAACAAACAAAGCCATGGAAATGAGCCACAAATCCATTCCGGCACCGGAGCCGAGAGAAGCTTCTTTTAATGCACTTAATGGAGGGTAAGTGGTCCACCCGCCAGATGCCGGGCCTGTTTGCACAAACAAGGATACAAACATGAAAATGCTGGCAGTAAAAAAGAACCAGTAAGACAGCATGTTCATAAAAGGAGATGCCATATCCCGCGCTCCAATTTGAAATGGAATCAGCAGATTAGCAAATGTTCCGCTCAATCCGGCAGTCAATACAAAGAACACTAAAATAGTTCCGTGCATTGTAACGAGTGCATAATAAAACTCCGGGGTAATTTTCCCGCCTTTAGCCCATTCTCCTAAAAATGTTTCCAGAAATTTGAAACTTTCGTTCGGGAAACCTAATTGCAAACGGAAAAAAACCGAAAATAAAGCGCCTATAATTGCCCAGATAATTCCCGTTATCAGGAATTGCTTCGCAATGACTTTATGGTCCTGGCTAAAAATGTATTTTGTAATAAAATGCTGCTCGTGATGATGATGGTCATCATGCCCTGCATGTCCGTCGTGAGGATGGCTAATGTGAGGGTCTTTTATAATTGCTTCTGTATTCATTGCTACACTACTTATTTTTGCTTGCTCAGTTCAGAATAATTTTTATTTCATCGATATTGCTTTCACGGAATCTGCCGGTGCGCCTGTAGCTTGTGTGCTGTCAGCAGGTTTTGCAGCGGGGTTTGCATTCGCGTAATAGGCAGTTTGTGAAGTCAGCCATGCCTGATGTTCTGCCAGTGTTTCCACAATCACGGTTCCGCGCATGGAATAGTGTCCCTTTCCACAAATCTGGTCGCAGGCAATTTCGTAAACAAAGTCAGGATTTTTAGTGATTGTTTTCATCTGCTCCGTTGTGTAAAGCGGGGTGAACCACATGCTGGTAATAATTCCCGGAACCGCATCCATTTTCATTCTGAAATGCGGCAAACCTACATCGTGAATTACATCGCGGGAAGAAATAATTAGCTTCACAGGTTGATTTACAATCAAATGCATTTCTCCGTTTTCCGAAATAATATCATCTTTGCTTGCAGGGTCGTTCCAATCTAAGCCCAACACGTTGTTCGCGTCGTTTATGTTTCTAAAATTTCGTTTTCCAAAGGCATTATCAGCTCCAGGATAGCGCACCAGCCAGTTGAATTGCTTGCCTACAATTTCTACTACTTGGGAATTTTCAGGCGCTGAGGACGTCATGGTGAACCATTGGCGCAAACCGATTGCTACGAGCGCTGCCATTGCAATAGCGGGTACGGTGGTCCATAAAAGTTCCAGTTTATTGTTGTGTGGATAAAAGAAGGAAGTTCGTTTCTCTGTGCTTTGATAGCGGAAACAAAACCAGAATAAAATTCCCTGAGTAATGAAAAATACGATTCCGGTAACGATAACGGTTACTTTGTACATGGAATCGTAGCGCTCCCCATGGTCTGAGGCAGAAACCGGAAGCATCATCCCCATCATATATTCATGACAAACATAAATTCCATAACAGCCAAAAATGAAGAAAGCAATCAGCAGCCATGCCATTAAACGGTTAGTTTGACGCTTCACTTTTTCTTCACCACGTAAAATGGTGGCATATTCACTTGCTTTCGCAATCTGATAGATGATTACAAAAACCAGAACTACTAATGCTGTTATAATAAATCCCGACATGGTCAGTTGCTATTAACTTGTTTCTATTTTGAGAATCCGACTATTAACCTTACATCTTTTAACTCTGATGTATTAATGTTTCTTTTAAAAGCGGATGATTATTAGGAATTAATCCAGCTTTTGATAGTGTCGAAGAAACAGAATACATCATAATCCCCGCGAAGCCTGCAAAGATACCGAGTTCGTACCAGCTAAGATGCCAATGCGCACCCAAAGGACCCGGCATTGTCATAATATAAAAATCTAACCAATGCCCGAAAATTATGACCATCGCCATAAAACTTACCGTAAAATAATTTCTTTTGCTAGGCCGCGACATCAAAACTAAAATGGGCATTATGAAATTGATAATAAATACTGAATACCAAATCAAACCGTAAGGTCCTTGTTGTCTGATTTTAAAATAGGTCGTTTCTTCGGGCATGTTCGCGTACCATATCAGCATGAACTGTGCAAACCATACATACGTCCAGAAAATTGAAAATGCAAACATTAACTTACCTAAGTCATGAATATGCTCTTTCGTAACGATTTCCAGATTTCCCTGATTTTTTAGATATACTACCCAAAGTAAAATAAGCGACATGCCGCTTACAAAAGCAGAGGCGAAAGTGTACCAGCTAAACATGGTGGAATACCAATGCGCATCAATACTCATAATCCACATCCATGGCGTGGTACTCATTTGGGTAAGTGCATATACCAATAAAAATCCTGCTCCCCATTTCAAAGAATTCCAGTAAATTTTGGTGCTGTTTTTAGGTGCCTGCTCCATTTTTAAAGAGATAGAACGAAATTTCCTTCCAAAGAAAGCCCAAAGCCCAATGGTAACAATCGTAAATCCAATAAACATTGCCGGATTTAAAAAGCCGCTTTTGCCTTCCAAAACCTCGTCGCCTTTTGGATGCATCCAGTGGTAAATTGGATTATGCCCATCAATATTAAAAGCAAATGCTGAAAGAAATAAAATAATTGCTGCAATCAATCCAAAAAGCCAAACGTTTGCGCCAATAGCTTCCGGCACTCTTTTATAAGCAACAATCCACCCGCCCTGCGCTAAGGAAGCCGCTGCCTGAATAAAAATACTGGCTACGGAAATTAATAAGAAAAACACACTATTATGAAGCAACACAATCCAAAAACGGGTTTTTTCTGCATGCATGATTTCATGGTTAGGGTTACTGTTAGGTAATAACAGCACCGCTCCCAGAATTAAAGTGATAATGCCAATAAGCATTAGCACCGTACTGGTAGTTTTTAATTTTGCAGGTATAATAAAACGTTCGTTCATTGTTCTTCTTTTAGGAAGCAATATTTTTTTACTTAATTATTCTTCAATGTTTCTGTGGAATCGGCACCTCTTTTCGCTTTCAGCAAATCTGCATTATTGTTAGAAGCATCAGCAGTTAAAGCTGCGTTTCCAAAAATAAATGCCGCACCGCCATTGTCAGCCTGAATCTTTTTAATATAGGCAATTACCATCCATCTTTGCTTTACATCAAGTTGACTTGCATAGGAACCCATCATGTTTTTGCCATATTTTACCGCAGCATACATTTGTCCAACGGGCATATTTAAATATTTTCCGTCTTTAAAGTTAGCAGGTGCAGCAGCGAAAGGTCCATTCCCACCATTGTAAAGCGGTCCGTTTCCATCCAATTGCTGACCATGGCAGATGCCGCAATAAATAACATACAAACGCTGTCCTTCATTCATTTCATCTTCTGAAAAGCGAAGGTTTGTCGTGAAGGATTTATAAGCTGTGGTATCGCCTTCTGTTAAATGGTCGGGCAATGCATGGCCGCGTGCAATGGCACCTGCCACGGGTAGGCGGCTCGATTGGCTATCAGCAAAATTGGGATTGATGGTATAAGCATCATAAGCGCGGGAGTAAGTCATGTCAGGGGCATAAATTCTGCCCGGATTGCTGCGCTTACCTCCACTATTGCAAGCGGCGAAGCAGATGCCTGCAATGAGTAAAAATCCGATGATGCCTTTAATCTTATTCATAAAAACTTTAGAAGTTCAATGGTCAATAACCGCTTAATATTTTATCAAACCAATTCGTAAGGTTCTCTTTTATCCCATCTGCCATACCACCATTCTGATTCTGCAATCTGGATATTTGTTTCAACAGAACCGGTACTTTTCAAAAAGTCAATGGCTTCTTGTTCTGTAACCTGATCGTTAATCTCAAGCGTAATAACAAATAAATCATCCGTTTGGCGAGGGTGAAAGATGTGCTTTTTAACGCCGGGCATTATTTGATTGAGATAGCAAAATGTCAATACCATTCCGACTGCAGCAAATAAAACCGTTAGCTCAAACGTAATCGGAATAAAAGCAGGCAATGCAAGGTGTGGTTTACCGCCAAAATTAATAGGCCAGTCGGAAGTAAAAATCCAGGACATGAAGCCGAGTGCGGTCGCGGTACCGGTGATGCCGTAAATAAATCCGGCAACGTGCAAGTCTGTATCTTTCAATCCCAAAGCGTGGTCTAAACCATGCACCGGAAATGGCGTATAAACATCGTGCAATTTATATCCGCTGTTACGCACTTTCTTAACAGCCGGAAATAAAACTTCCTCATCATCATAACAGGCAACTGCAAATTTCTTAATAGCCATAACTTAAAATCTCTTTCTTTTATGGAAGTTGAACAGGTGTACTTTCTAAATGTTCTTCGTGTGCCTTTTCCAAAAATTCATCAGGCCCCAATTCATCCAATGGTAGCATCGCCCGTTTCTGCGCTTCACCTGAAGTTTTTACAATGAATTTAATTTCAGCAATCGCGATAACCGGAAAGTATTTTGCAAAAAGGAAGAAGCAGGTAAAAAATAATCCGAAAGTACCAAGATAAAATCCTATTTCAGGCCAGGTTGGGCTGTAATAAGTCCAGGCGCTCGGGAGGTAATCCCTATAAAGTGAGGTCACAATAATTACAAAACGCTCGAACCACATACCAATATTTACTACAATCGACATCACAAACGTGAACACTACATTTCTTCTTAATTTCTTAAACCAAAATAGCTGCGGGGAAACTACGTTACAGGTCATCATAGCCCAATAACTCCACCAGTAAGGACCAAAAATCCTCCAGTTAAATGCTGCCTGCTCATATACTACCTGACTGTACCACGCCATGAATAATTCAGTTAGATAAGCCACGCCAACAATGGAACCCGTAAGCACAATTACTTTATTCATTGCCTCAATATGCCCAATAGTGATGTAATCCTCAAGGTTCATAATTCTGCGGCAAACAATTAAAAGTGTTTGCACCATCGCAAAACCGGAAAATATAGCACCCGCAACGAAATATGGAGGAAAGATTGTAGTGTGCCATCCGGGAATTACGGAAGTGGCAAAGTCAAAGGATACGATGGTGTGTACGGAAAGTACAAGAGGTGTTGATAATCCTGCAAGAACCAAAGAAAGTGCTTCATGACGCTGCCAGTTTTTTGCGGAACCTGTCCAGCCAAAAGAAACTAAACCATACGACATCTTGCGAAATTTCGTTTTAGCGCGGTCGCGGATGGTAGCAAAATCCGGAATTAAGCCGGAATACCAAAATAACAAGGAAACCGTAAAATAAGTCGAAATCGCAAATACGTCCCAAAGCAATGCAGAATTGAAGTTAGGCCATAATGGACCACGACTGTTTGGATAAGGAAGTACGTAAAATGCATCCCAAACACGACCCATGTGAAATATTGGAAACTGACCGGCACACATTACAGCAAATATCGTCATCGCTTCTGCGGCGCGGTTCACACCCGTTCTCCATCCCTGCCTGAAAAGCAAAAGGATAGCGGAAATCAACGTTCCTGCGTGACCGATGCCCACCCACCATACAAAGTTTGTTATATCCCAACCCCAGCCCACAGTGCGGTTGATGCCCCAGGTTCCCAATCCCCAGTATACAAACCAGGTAACTGAAAAAACGCCAAACATCAGCAATGCCACAGAGAAAAAGAAACCGACATACCACATGCGGCCTGGCTTCTGCTCAATTGGGCGGACGATGTCTTCCGTTATTTGGTGGTAGGATTTATTCCCATCCACTAACGGCTCCCGTACAAACGATTCGTATTTTAAATGCATGGCACTTTAAAAATTCTTATTAGTTCTTATTTGGCACTCCACTTTTCTCTCAACACGCTTTTGACTTTATTCGACTTTCGTCTCAAAACACTTAAATGTGCTTTTCAAACATACCATCCAGCTTTTCATCACCAGCTATAATCATGTCTGTATTCCGAACTTTTGCGAGATAATTTACATTGGGCAGTGTGTGTATTTCTTCTAACACGTAATACATTCTTTCTGCCTGGCCTTCTCTGCGCAAATTGAAAATCTCACTTCCCTTATCATTCACGTTTCCAAAAATAATAGCATCCGTTGGGCATGCTTGCTGGCAAGCTGTTTTTGCTTCACCATCTCTTAGTGGGCGACCATCTTTTTTTGCTGTAAGTTTTGCATCCTGAAGGCGCTGCACACAGAATGTACATTTTTCCATCACACCGCGACTGCGCACCGTTACGTCTGGATTTAAAACCATCCTCGTAAGGTCTGCATTCATTTCATCACGGCGACCATCTTCGTAAATATTATCATCAAAGCAATCAGCTCCGTTCCAGTCCATCCAATTGAAGTGACGCACTTTGTAAGGACAGTTATTTGCACAATATTTCGTTCCGATGCAACGGTTGTATGCCATTTGGTTCAATCCTTCAGAGCTATGGTTTGTAGCAGAAACCGGACAAACGTTTTCGCATGGCGCATTGTCGCAGTGCTGGCAAATCATCGGTTGGAAAACCGTTTGGATAGTATCCGGGTCATCCGGCATACCGCTGAAATAACGGTCAATGCGAATCCAGTGCATTTCCTGAGATTTCAGAACGTGCGTTTTTCCGACTACGGAGATATTATTTTCTGCCTGACAGCCAATAACGCAAGCGCCACAGCCTACACAAGAATTTAAATCGATAGACATTCCCCAATGCAAACCCGGAGAAATATAGTTTGGATAAAGCGTGCCGTTTTCACGGAAACCATCTTCCAGATTGCCCGGATGGTGCGCATCTTCAGCAGGAAAAGTAATACCTTCTTTCGCTGCAGCTACAGCATTTTCACCTCTCTCTTCATGCTCCCATGGCAATGTTGCGTAGTGCCCGATTTCTTCCTGACGCTCTTTTTGCAATTGTTTCGGGTCTTTTACAAATTCCTCTAAAGTAAGTTCGCGGATGATGGGACGACCTTCGTAACTATTGTGTGTTTGCGTAATCGCCACATCATAAAAACCGCCTGTTTTTTCAATGGTTGCCGCACCGTAATTATCGAAAGTTGCACCGTTCCATGTCATTAATGGATATGCATTTTTGCCGGTATTAGCTGCCGCACGACCTACTTTTTCATTTCTGCCATAACCTACTGCAATCGCAACCACGTCATTATGCATTCCCGGAACCACAACTATGGGCAGTTCAAGGCTTTGCCCATTGGAAGTTATTTTAATTACATGCTTTTTGGTGTCAACTTCCGTAATGCTCGTAAGCTCTGCCCCTAATTCTTTAGCTGTTTTTGGAGATACACAAGCGTAGTTATCCCAGGTAGCTTTTGTAATTGGGTCAGGCATTTCAAGCAACCACGGATTATTACTCCACATGCCGCCGCGCCCAATCGCTACTTTTTCATAAACATAAACCTCTTTAGCACCGCCGGCTGCTTTTTTACTTTGAATATTGCCGATGGCAGCGCCTGTATTTCCTGCAAAACTTGCACCGCTCATCGCCATTGCCGGATAACGGTCTTCATCTGTCCAGCAGCTATGTTCCCTATGGGCAACATCATTTTCAGCATGCGCTCCGTGGGTTATTTCTGAATTAGCTATTTCATCCGTTTCATGACTGTGGTCTTTATTTACCTGAAGAGATTTATTCGGTTCAATTACACCTTCCTGAAGCGCCAGGTCAAAATTCTCCTGACTGCCCAATTTGCCCATCCAGTATTGATTCCAAAACTGAGCATAAGTTGTATTTGCGCCGCTCCACAACAGTAAACTATCCTGAAACGCACGGGTTTTAAACAATGGCGAAATGCCCGGCTGCATTAAACTGTAATAACCGGTTTTGGGTTCTGCATCGCCCCAGCTTTCTAAAAAGTGATGGTCAGGAACTACGTATTTACAAAGCTGCGTCGTTTCATCCATCCGGTCGTTAAAAGAAACCGTGGTGGGCACTTTCTTCAGCCCTTCTGCAAATTTATTTCCCTGAAAATATTCATATACAGGATTCACGCCGTGTATAAGCAATGTGCCAACCTGCCCTGCATTCATCGCATTGGTAAGCGCCACTAAATCACTGTCAATACCTTGCTTGTAATTAGATGAAACAGCCCAGTTAATCGTAGTTCCGTTCGCGCCAATACTGCTGTTGATGGCATTGACAACCGTTTGCACATTCACATCATTAGACCCGCAAACTACCAGTCCGTTACCTTTTTTAAGGTCGGCGGCAGCATTATTAACTAATCTATTCAATTTAGCACTCGCCAGTTGAGGTTTTGCGCCATTACTAACTGCATTGTATAAAGCAACGGCAATGCCATTCATTTCAGAAGGCTTGCAAACCGCGCGTTCATCTGCTTTTGCACCCGTAATGGTGTGGTTTGGCTCAATGTGATAATGCTTCGACATCCGCAGATTCTGTGCACTCACTTTCCTGCCTTTGCTATATTGCTTTGCGTATTCAATGGGCGATATCCAGGTTCCCAGAAAATCAGCACCAATACTTACAATGGTTTGTGCTTTATCGAAATGATAAGAAGGTAAAGAGCGTTTGCCATAGCTTGCTTCATTAGCGAGCAACATACCGGAATACGAAATGGGGTCGTACATGATATGCTTCGCATTTGGAAATTTGGCAATAAACTGGTTGATGATTTCTTTGGTAGTGGGAGAAATAATAGTTCCCGTAAGAATATATGTGGCACCTCCCGCATTTAAACCTTCCAGCACGCGGCGGTCAATCGCTTCAAAAGTAGCTTCATGCCCTTCAGCATAAGGCTGACGCAAGCGGGCGGTGTCATAAAGGCTCAGTACCGACGCCTGAACACGTGCAGAAGTTCCTCCACGGGTAATGGATGATTTTTCGTTTCCTTCAATTTTAATCGGTCGGCCGTCACGGGTTTTAATAACGATGGCGCAATAATCACCATTATCTACAAAGGTGGATGCGTAGTAATTCGGAATTCCCGGAACAATATCTTCTGGCTTAATGGCATATGGAATCACTTTCCGCACAGGCATTTCGCAGGAGGCGGCAAGCATTGCGGCAGCCGTACTAAAACCCATGTATTTCAGAAAATCGCGGCGTGGTGTGTTGGCATTCAATAGCTTTCCGCCTATGTCAAAAGGCAGTGCTTCCTGAAATTCATTGGCTACTACTTCCTGATGTGCACCGCTTTGATGCAATTCCTCAAGACCTTTCCAATATTGTTTTTGACTCATTGTTTGTTTAATGTGCAAATGGGCTTTAACCAATCTGCTAATGACTCACTTTTTATTTCTGATTCAACAATTCAATTATTGCCGAATGCACTGTTTTTCTATTTTTAATAATGGCACCGCTGGCATTCCAATCCGCCAATATCTTCCACCGTCACGCCGCTGCGCTTACCGCTTTTAATTTCTTCGTGGTATTTCTCAAAAATGCTGTAGTATTTATTATCCGCAAACTGAACCTGCGTTTGGCGATGGCAGTTAATGCACCATCCCATGGAAAGCGGCGCAGCCTGATACACTTCATCCATTTCGTGAATTGGGCCGTGGCATCGCTGACATTGCACCTGCCCCACTTTCACGTGTTGGGAGTGATTAAAATAAACGTGGTCAGGAAGGTTATGAATTCTTGTCCAGGCTATTGGGGAGGCAATAATATTTCCGTTCGCATCGCGGTTATAATCCTTTTTCTCAGGGTTCCAACCGGTGTATTTATATAATTTCTGGATTTCAGCTGTGCCGTTCACTTTCTTGCCTTCTGCATTATAAAGCGGGTGCGTTTCATCTCCGCTGTATTCACTAATTTGCTTGTGACAGTTCATACAAACGTTAGGAGATGGCACCATGGCGTGCTTGCTTTTTTCAGCACCTGCGTGGCAGTAAAGACAATTAATTTGGTTGATGCCTGCGTGCACGGCGTGGGAGTAGAAAATAGGTTGCTCCGGTTCATAATTCTGCTGCCTGCCCATTTCAACAGCGCCATTCGTTATCCAGTAACCTGAAAAAATAAACACCCCGATAACTACAATGGCAATTACTACTTTATTTTTCCAGAAAGGAATTTCTTTTGCGTTAGGTATGCCTTCTTTTTCATTGGCAATATGGCGTAAGCCGGTATTTGCACGCCAAAGAATCATTACGAGCGCCAGCAGAACCAGCGTTACAATTGTATAAACCCAACCATTACCATCATCTGTTTTCCCATTGACGGAACTACTTGGGTCTCCGGGATCTGGCCCCTTTGGTGGTTCCACGCTGTTTACGTAAGCTACAATCGCATCAATCTCTTCAACTTTTAGGTTTGGGAACGCAGTCATTTGCGTCTTGTTCCACTTTGTGTAAATCGCGTTTGCATACTTATCACCGCTGGCAATTTTAGCAGCGGGATTATGCACCCATTCATGAATCCAGTCCGCACTCGGCACGCGACCGCTCACACCCTTCAATGCCGGACCTGTAGCGTCTTTCAGCGGATTATGGCAGGATGCGCAATTGGATTGAAAAAGTGCTTTACCATCAGGCTGCGCAAATGCAGTATTGAAAGCAAAAAGCGTAATAATGAAAGCGAATGCAGTGGCTATTTTCCGAAACATTGGCTGGGATAATTCTGACACAGGAACAAATTTGAAAATTAACTTTCCTTTTCGCAAAGCGTCGGCAAAACTACAACGCGACTTCCAAACAAAAAAGCGTTCAGAGAAAATTTTTTTCCGCGCCTGGCGCGGCTTTCAGCCGATTTTGATAAGTTTTTTTAATTGCGATGTCATTAAAGCGTCATTAAATTGTTAGCTGAGCGCATTTTTTAATACTCAACATACTTAAACAACGCTCCGTGGATACTCAAAATAAAGTTCAAAAAAAAACGAAAAACTCCATCAGTTATAAGCTCCCTGTCCTGCCACCATCCACCGGCAAATTAACGCCGCTTATGTAGCCCGCCGCCTCACTTGCAAGGAAAGCTATTACTGCCGCAATTTCCTCCGGTTTCCCAAAGCGCCTCATCGGTATTTCTGCAAGCATTTCCTGTGTTATTTCTGCCTCCGCATGTCCGCTTTTGTTCACTTTGTTTTGGATAATTGCATCCAGTCTGCCTGTAGCGGTTGCACCCGGCAACACGTTGTTCACCGTTATCCCAAAAGCACCCAGTTCGTTTGCCATTGTTTTTGCCCAGCTTGCCACCGCCCCGCGAATAGTATTGCTCACACCCAAACCCTTTAAAGGAATTTTTACGGAGGTGCTCACCACGTTAATAATGCGGCCATACCCCAGTTTTTTCATGGCTGGAATGAGTGCCGTAGTAATGATGTGATTGCAGATTAGGTGTTGATTAAAAGCCGCCAAAAACGCTTCGGTAGTGGCATCCGCAATGGGCCCTGCCGGTGGACCCCCGGTGTTATTTACCAGAATGTGCACTTCGTTTTTAGCCGCAAATTCAGTTATGGTTTTGCGTACTTTTTCCTGGTCTGAAAAATCAGCTATCAGGTATTGATGTTGTTGACCGTTTTCTTTTGGCAGAGATGCTACTGCTGTCTGTAAAGATGTTTCATTACGCGCCAGCAAAGTGCAGGATGCGCCAAGCTCTGCCATTGCCTGAGCAGCCGCAAGCCCGATGCCTTTTGTGCTTCCGCAAATAAGGGCTTTTTTTTGATGAAGACTAGTGGAAATATGCATGTTCAGGAATCGAATGGCGGCTAAACTATGTGATTATAAAATAACTACCGGCAATTATGGGCAAAATGTTAGCTAATCATAAACGGGCAACCATCTTTAAATTTCATTCAATGCATAACAATGGCATTATTAATAAATTATTTTTACTTTTTCCGGTCAAGCAGATCATAAACGCAGCCAACTGTGGCGGCATAAATAAGATGGTGCATCACTTCGATTGCTATTTCCTTTGCACCCCATTCTTTAAGCGGCGGCGCCACTTTGAGGGCGGGCAGCATCACCATTGCGGTGGTTTGCACCGCCGCAAAATGAATAGATGCGGCTGCCACTCCATTTAATCCCATTAGCCCCAGTAAACCACGGGCAACACCCCAGGCAGTACCATACACCCAATGCACTTTTTGAGAAAATTCTTTTTCGCTGCTTCCGTCTGCCGGGCCTACTTCCAGGGTTTTTTCTACAGCTTTTGCGGGGGAGTCACTTGCTTCGCGCTCCGTAATTTTCATCTCAATCATTTGGGAGATAGTGATGGCAATGGTGCCTGCAAGCCCCGCAATTAAGCCCTTGCCTACTGCGTCTGCAAATGTGATGGCGCCTTCGGTAGCAGCGCGTTTTGATGGTTTCATGTGCATTTAGTTTTTAGGTTTGAAGTATAAAATGTTTGCGTGTCCCTGCTTGTGAAATTCGTTGGAGATAAGCATGTCTCCGGTTTTGGTAAAGGTGAGCCCTTCGGGTTGTTTATAAAGGTCAGGGTCTAAGGGATAAGCTGCTTCAATCCGACCCATTTTATCGGCTACAACCAATAATTTATTGATGGAGGAAATAATAAAAAGCTTGCCAGTGATGGGATTAATAGCTGCGGCGGAGGGCTTAAACTTCATTTTATCCACATTCACCAATTTATCCAGGCTGCTCACATCAATCACAAAAGATTCTTCGCTGAATTGATGGGTTTTAGGGTCGAAGCTATATGTGCTGAGCTGCTTTTTATCATCTGCCTTACAATCTTTGCAAATAATAATGAGCTTGCCTTTTGATTCATCGTAATACATAATTTCAAACTCATTGCCTTTGCCATAAGGGAAACCGAATTTATCATCTTTCAGTTCGTCGGTTTTTTTCTTTTTGAATCGCACATCGTAGATATCACCGTTGCTGTTTAGCACGTAAAAATGTTTGCCAATCACGGTTACGTCTTCAAAATCCTTGCTTTTATGGTATTTCCAGTTGTCAATTTTAATAGGCTGGTTTAAGGAGATGCGGTACAAATGGCCATCATCATCGCTAATGGCATACAAACTATTATCTGCACCGTTATAGCTAAGTCCGGAAATTTCTTTAAGGTCTTTGGGGAGTTTTATTTTGAGGGGATTTTCTAGATTATACGCACAGGGAACTTGCGCACAAGCGGAACCACCAAGAATAAAAATGAGCATTACAGTAAAAGCGGCTTTCATTTGGTAGTTCAATTTTGTAACGGTTTTGGAGGTCAATATAGCTACAGTGCGCTTTGCTTTTTAAGTGATTTTAATCAGGGGCAGTCCCGTTGTTTGGTCTATCTCTCTTTGTAAATATCCCGGCATTTGCTCCAGCATAATTTCAAGGGTTGGGTGGGCGATGCCCTTTATTAAATGTCCGCCCAATGTGCTGCCGTCTGACCTGCCTAAAACAATGTGCGCATGCACTTTTGCCTTATCTCCATAGAGCGCAATATCACCCATCATAGAAAGCACTTCCACCTGCTCATTCACCGGAATTTTCTGGTAGTCTTTTATAGCATAATCAAAATAACCCAGTTCTGCATTTTTGAAAGCACCGATGGCAGTAAATCTTGCAGATGTGAGGCTGCGTTCATTGGCGAAAGTTTGCAGCGTTTCCATCACTTCATCGCCGGCATCCAAAATAATCGCGTAAATGTTGCGGGAGGCATCCAGAAGTTTGTAGTTCATAGCTTTTCGATTTACTTGTTGATCGTTTCTGATTTTATTTAATCAACAGTGCCTTTCAGCACCCGCAACATCCACGGAAAAATAACCGCCAATGAAATGAAGTTAATGATAGCTCCGAAGATGCAGTAAATGCAAGCCAGGTGCTGCACAAAAATCATGGTGTAGAGATAAAAAAGCGCGCCGCACACATTCCCCACAATGGCAAACATCAGGAGCGCTTTTGGAATGGCTGAATTTGTATCCGACTTTTCAATCAGGCACATCAGGATGATGAAAACGTAGGTCGCACCACCAAAAAAACCATCCGGAATACCGAAAATTATTGCGTCTTCTGAACCGTTCACTTTGTCGGAATTGAACACTTCCCACGGCAAATCAGGGAGGTGTTTGATCACGCCGGTTTGGTAAAGGGTGATCACAATAAAATCCGCCAATCCTAAAATGGAAAGCCAGATAACGTTGTTCAGTTTTTCCAGAGAAAGTTTTTCTTTCCAGGGGTGTTGGTGTACGATGGTTGTCTGCATAATGGTGGGTTGATTTACTTTTTGTTGTTTAAAGATTTCAGGAGGCAGTAACCGGTTGCCAGAATACCGATGAACAGCAATCCATTTCTAATAGCGTGAGGCTGCGTTAGTTTCTTCTTATCGACATACTTTTTTTCAGGGAGGTTGATAACATTTTCGTGCCCATTTTCCTGAAGCGCCATTTGTAAAACCTGCGCCAGATGCATGCCTTTGCGGTTGGTTTGTTGTTCTATTTGTTCGCGGCAACTGAAACCATCGGCAACAATCACCGTGTCCTTAGAAGCATTGCGCACGGCGGGCAACAAAACCCTTTCACCTGCTGCAATGGAAACATCATAATGCTCTCCCGCTTCATACCCGAAATAGCCTGCCATGCCACAACAGCCGCTATCTAAAACGTGCAATTCCAAACCAATTTTCTGAAGCAGTTTTTTTTCATTGTCGGTTTTCATTATTGCATGATGATGGCAATGCGCCTGCATAATGGCTTTTTGTTTCAATTGCGGAACATGAAAATCCGGTGCAAATTTTTCCAGAAATTCTCCCAGTGTGAAGGTTTGATGTTTCAGCCTGTCTGCATCTCTGTCGTTATGAAAAATACCCGTCAGTTCATCTCTGAACACAGCTACACAACTCGGCTCCAGCCCCACCATCGGGATGCCTTCTTCAATTTCTTTACGGAGTGAAAAAAGAATTTCCCGCAGCATTTTTTTTGCGGTGTCCAGCATTCCGAAATCATACAAAGGCCTGCCGCAGCAAAGAATTTTTTCAGGAAGAATTACTTCAAAACCCGCCGCTTCCAGCACTTCTGTTCCCGCCACCAATGTTTCCGGTTTAAAAAAGTTGTTGAAAGTATCTGCCCACAAAATCACTTTTTGGCCGCCTTTATTTTTAGGTTTCTGGCGATGATTCTTAAACCATTCCCTGAAGGTGATGGGCGCAAATTTGGGCATTTGTCTTTTTTGAGAGATGCCACCCATTGCCTTCATCAGGTTTGAAAATCCCGGCGTTTGGGTAAAGAAATTTGCCACGCCCGGCATCAGCGAAGCAAGCCGCGACCACCAGTAAATCCAGCCAAAAGCATAAGCGGAACGCGGGCGCAATTTCCCTTTGTAGTAATGAGAGAGAAACTCGGCTTTGTAAGTTGCCATATCCACATTCACCGGACAATCGCCTTTGCAGCCTTTGCATGCCAGACACAGGTCCAGCGCGTCTTTCACGGCTTCATCCTGCCATCCGTTTTTAATTACATCGCCTTCCATCATTTCAAAAAGAAGCCTTGCGCGTCCGCGTGTGCTGTGCTTTTCTTCCCGCGTCACCATGTAGCTGGGGCACATTACGCCACCATGTTCCCTGCGGCATTCCCCCACTCCCACACATCTTAAAGTGGCGTGTGCAAAACTGTGGTCGTCATGTTCAAAAGCAAAGTGCGTTTTAGGATTCGGGGGATTGTAAGTATTGTCGAGCCGGAGGTTAGAAAGCTGTCCGTACGTGTCCACAATTTTGCCCGGATTCATGCGCCAATGGGGATCCCATATTTCCTTGAATTCACGGAATGCCTGCACCAGTTCATCACCAAACATGATGTTCAGTAAATCTCCTCTTGCCTGCCCATCGCCATGCTCGCCGGAAAGTGCACCACCAAATTTCACCACCAGATGAGCTGCCTCCACGGTGAAATTTTTATAGTCTTCCAGTCCTTTTTTTGAAAACAAATCAAACTGCACACGACAGTGAATGCAGCCCTGCCCGAAGTGTCCGTAAACAGAGGGATTATAACCGTACTTCGCAAAAAGGTCTTTTAGTTCTTTGAGGTATTCACCCACATTTTTAGGATCTACGGCACTGTCTTCCCAACCGGGCACGCTCATAGGCTCGCCAGGCACCCAGGCAGTTGCACCTAACCCTGACTCACGGATTTCCCAAAGTTTCTTTTCTTCTTCTTCGTTATCATACAAAATGTGGGTAGGCGCATTGTCTTCTTTCTGTATTTCCTTAACCAGTTTTTTTGCTTTGTTATCCGCTTCCTCTTTTGTTTCTCCCCCAAATTCTACAAGCAACCATCCCTTCCCTTCCGGCAATAATGGAATGTCCTGAACGTGCAGTTTCTTCTTCTTCATGTAGCTAATCAACGTATCGTCAATGCCTTCCAGCCCAATGGGTTTGTGTTTTAAAATCTCCATCACATGGCTGCCGGCAGCAAACACATCAGGATAGCCTAACACAAGCAGGGAGCGGCATTCAGGGTTGGGAACAAGCTTTAAAGTGGCATCAAGAATGGTAACCAAAGTGTTCTCTGAACCCACCAATGCACGGGCTACATTAAACCCATTTTCAGGAAGCAAGTCAGGTAAATTATATCCGGAAACACGGCGTGGTATGTCCGGAAATTTCTCGCGGATTTTGTCAGCATACTTATCCCGGAAGGCTTTCATTTTCCGGTAGATTTCTGCTTTTCTTCCGCCCTGCTCGATGATTTGATTATACAGTTCATCCGACGTGGGGCCTACTTCCATTTTCAACCCATCGTAGGTTATAATCGTCATGGTTTCCACATTGTCGGAAGTGCGCGCGCCATCACCTTCAAAGGCAGCCATCACGGAGTGCACACCGCAGGAATTATTGCCTAACATGCCGCCGATAGTGCAATGCGTGTGGGTGGCAGGGTCAGGACCGAACGTGAGTTTTATTTTTTGCTCCGTAGCATGGCGCATATCGTCGAGCACAATTCCGGTCTGCACTTTCACCATTTTCTTTTCGGCGTTCATCCACAAAATGTGGTTGTAGTATTTAGACAAGTCCATCAGAACCGCCACATTGCAACACTGCCCGGCAAGGCTAGTACCGCCGCCGCGCGTAAGAATCGGTGCATTGTATTTATGGCAAATGGCAATGGTTTTCAGGATATCTTCTTCCGTTTTTGGAAGCACCACGCCAATGGGAATTTGCCGGTAGTTGGAGGCATCTGTGGCATACAGGGCGCGGCTTCCATCATCAAAACGCACTTCACCGTCAATGCTTTGTTCCAGTTCTTTTTGGATTGCTTTTGCATCTACGCCTTTTGATTGTGGTGTTTCAAAAGTGGTGTCGCGTTTTTTGGGTTGATGCTTATGGTGTTGCTTTATTTTATCCTTTAGCATGGAGGTTAGATTTTGAATTGTTGAGCGTCTTTTTCTTTGAAGATGATACCTAACCCATGATTTGAAAGATCTGGTTTGAGGGTTCCGTTTTGGGGTTGCTGCACGCCATCAAAAAGCATGTTTTCAATGCGGGCATGGTCGTAGAAATATTCTGAAATGAAAAAGCCCGGGAGCGATAATGCAGCATGTAAATGCAACGCAGGCGCACAATGGGAAGAGAAAGGAAGCTGGTATGCTTCACAAAGCGCCCCGGCTTTCAGGAAACCTGAAATACCGCCACAACGCGTAGCATCCGCTTGCAAAATATCCACAGCATTTAATGAAAGCATTTGCTGGAAATAGGGCAGGTTATAACCGTATTCTCCTGCTGCTATATTCATCTCCGCAGGAACGTGATTGCGAATGAAAGCAAGACCCGCTAAGTCATCCGAAGCCACCGGCTCTTCAAACCAGGAAACGTGAAACGGCGCAAATTCTTCTGCTTTTTTGATGGCTTGTTTTGCCGTGTAAGCGCCATTGGCATCCACAAATAATTTTACCCCATCACCAATTGCTTCCCGTGCCAACCGCACTCTTTCCACATCTTCATCGCGGTGCCTGCCAATTTTCATCTTCACATATTTAAAGCCATCGGCAGCCCAGTTTCCCAATTGCTCCTGTAGCTTTTCAGGACTGTAAGAAGTGAAGCCACCACTGCCATACAGCCGCATTTCATCTTTTGCCTGACCTAATAATTTACAGAGCGGCAGCTCCATGATTTTTGCTTTCAAATCCCACAACGCGTTATCAATTGCAGACACCGCCATCATGGCAATTCCGGTAGTTCCATTGTTCCTGATTTCCTGAATTAATAAGGCATTGAGCGAAGGAATATCCAGGGCATTTTTGCCGGTAACAAAATGCTTCAGCGAATGCTCCATTAAATAAGCAGCAGAGGCATCAGCGTAAGAATATCCGATGCCTGATTTTCCGCCGGCTGTTATTTCTACCAACACCATGGTGGTGCTGATCCATTCCACGGTTCCGTCAGATTCCGGTTGCTCTGTTGGAATTTTATAGGCAGACACTTTCAGGCTTTGGATGGGAACAAAATGTTCGGGCGCAGTATTGGTTTGCATGGCTACTATTCTTTCTCCGCAGGAAAATATTCCGAGATCACATCCTTGTACGATTGCTTAATCATATCCCATGTGTCGGGGTCGCCATCAAGCATGGAAGAAGTGAATGCCTTTGCTTGCTTAAACGTGATGTGAGGTGGCAATGGCGGCACGCTCGGGTCAGAAGCGAATTCTAAAATCACCGGCTTGTTTGCCCGCATTGCCCGATCAAGCGCATCGGGAATTTCTTCGGGCTTTTCCACACTTATGCCTTCCAAACCAAGCATCCTACCATATTCTGCATAGGGGAAATCAGGAACGTTTTGAGAGCCTTCAAATTTTGCATCGCCCACCATCACGCGCTGCTCCCAGGTTACCTGATTGAGATCCAGATTTTTTAAAACGATGATGAGGAAACGCGGGTCTTTCCAGGTTTTCCAATATTTCCCGACGGTGATCATTTCATTCATCCCCAGCATCTGAAATGCGCCATCACCAATCAACCCAATTGCCATCCTTTCAGGGTGCGCAAACTTTGCCGCAATCGTGTAAGGAACGCCGGGACACATCGTAGCCAGATTGCCGGAAAGCGAAGCCATCATGCCTTTTCGGATTTTTAAATCCCTTGCAAACCAGGAAGCTGTGGAACCCGAATCGGCAGAAATGATGCAGTTATCAGGTAGCCGCTTCGACATTTCCCAGAAGAAATATTGCGGGTTTATAGGGTCGGCACTTTTGTGTGCACGGGCATCCAGCACGCGCCACCATCTGTCTACGTCTTTAATTATTTTTTCCTGCCAGCTCCTGTCTTCTTTGCGTTTCAGCATGGGAATTAATTCGCGCAGCGTGTCCTTACTATCGCCTATCAGATGCACTTTCATGGGATAGCGGATGCCCAGCATTTTGCCATCCAGGTCTATCTGAATGCCATTTGCCTGCCCTTCCTTCGGTAAAAATTCGGAATATGGAAAAGAGGAACCGACCATTAAAAGCGTGTCACACTCCATCATTAAATCATAGCTTGGCTTGGTGCCTAACAGACCAATGGAACCGGTTACGAAAGGCACATCATCCGGCACGGCAGCTTTTCCCAGCAATGCCTTTGCAACGCCTGCACCCAGCAATTCTGCCACTTCCAGAATTTCATCTGTAGCATGAAGCGCACCGGCACCCACCAGCATGGCTACTTTTTTACCCTCGTTCAAATATTTTGCAGCACGCTCTAAATCTTCATTAAAAGGAATGATGCGCGGAGCGTTATAACCGATGCTGGAATGAAGGGTGCCGTGTGCGCGGGCGGGTTCTTTATACTCCAGTTCCTGCACGTCGTTAGGCATAATGATGCAGGTGACGCTGCGCGTATCTTTCGCAATCCGGAAGGCACGATCCACAAGATGGCGCACTTGCGATGGCACGGTGCACATATGTACATACTCATGGGCTACATCTTTAAACAAAGAAATAAGATCTACCTCCTGCTGATAATTGCCGCCCATGGCTGCGCGTGCCTGCTGACCCACAATTGCCACGACGGGCTGATGGTCCATTTTGGCATCATACAAACCATTTAATAAATGGATGGCACCCGGACCGGATGTTGCCATGCAAACCCCTACTTCACCCGTAAATTTTGCATGACCGCAAGCCATGAAGGCAGCACTTTCTTCATGCCGCGTTTGCACGAATTCTATTTTATCGGTGGCGCGGCTAAGGGCGCCCATTAAACCATTAATGCCATCGCCGGGAAAACCATAGATGCGCGAAACGCCCCACTGATGGAGGCGTTCAATCATAAATTCTGAAACTGTTTGTGCCATTGTTTTGGTGGTTTTTTATAGATGAAGTTTGGAAAACAATGGTGCCATTGGGAAGGGAGAAAGTTAATAGGTTGATAAGTTTAAAAGTATATTAGGAGGCACTTTTAGGAAATGAGGCATTAGGGGGAGAGAATGGTTATAAATAAGTTACACTTTTTATAAGAAGAGAGTTGAGGATCTATGGCTTTTTCCCAGATTTTTATCCCCAAATCAAATCCATGAAAGGTAGATATTACAGAATGGGTGTAACCCTTCCCCAATTCCAAAAAATAATTTTACGGTTTCAAAAGAAAAATGAATAATTTTGGGACTCAATCCATTCTTCTGTTTAATTATCATCTAACCTAAAAAAATAACTCCCAAAATGAGCACTACAACCAATGAAGCGAAGCGCCTTGAAAACCTCCATCAGTACGAAATTCTGGATACGCCCCAGGATGGTTATTTTGATGAGATAACTTCGCTCGCTGCAAAACTTTTTGATGTGCCCATTGCCATCGTAACGCTTGTGGATAAAGACCGGATATGGTTTAAATCTTCCCACGGGCTGGATGTGGATGAAATTTCGCGCGACCCGGGCTTGTGCAGTTCTGCTATTATGGGCGATGATGTGTATGTGATTGAAAATGCCGGTGTGGATGTACGCACGTTGGCAAATCCGCTGGTGGCGGGCGTAATGGGTTTAAAATTTTATGCATCCGCTCCGCTCACCACAAAGGAAGGATATAACCTTGGAACGATATGCATTATTGACAAACAACCCCGGCAATTAGATGCTAAGGAAATATCTGTTCTTCGCCAATTAGGGAGGATTGTGATGGGGCAGATTGAGGTGAGGCTTCAGGCGAGGTTGCTGATGAAGGAAGTGCAGGACAGGCGGAAGTGATGGGTGAACGTTTCTAAAATTAAGTAAATTGGGCGTTGATTTTAAAAGTGTTCTCAGTGCTGTTTAGTGGATTTTTTGATAGTTTTAAATTGTAATTTTTTAGGGTGAGCGGAGAATCTTTGAAGATTTTAAAAATGAATAAAGAATTTGATGCTGTACAGATGTAGCGTGACATACGGGAAAAATTGAGGATGGAATATGAAAAAAACCAGAATTACGAAATAAGCAACTGCATGCCATTCGTAAGTAATATGGCTTGACAGAAAATCCAAAGTAGTGCGTTGGCGTTTGATAGGTCTCCAAATGAGAGTCTTTATACTTTATAATTACATGAAAAAAACCAGTTGCGAGATTATCTGGAAGAAGTGGTGCGGTCGGTGATGTATGTGTGCGTGATTAGCTACGGAGATTTGCGCACGAAATTAAAATGAGCATACTTTTTTATTCCTAACTTCCTCCAAACTTTCTCCAAATGTTCTCAAAAGTCAAAGTAACCTATTTTCATTTACTCATTACATTAATAGTAAACAGCATATTTGTTTACGTCAGCTATTTGGAATCGGGAAATTTTCATCTTTCGTTCTGGCATTTATTTTTTGGGATAATTCCGTTGATACTTGTGGTTTTTAAATTGGTCGCACAATCAGTAAAGACAGAATAATAGTTCATGCAAAAACTGATAAACAGTGAAGGGGGTTGCAGAAAGAGGATTATTAGGGGGGATTTGATTTTAGTAAAAAATGAAATTGTGCGCAAGTCCCTTCGGAAATTTACGCACTAAAAAATGATTGATTTAAAAATGGAAAACGTTTTCTCAAATTTCAGTGATAAAACAAAAATACAACTTGCCCTTAGCTACGAAAACGATGACATAATTGAAAAGTTTTGTAGTGAGTTTGGCTGTGAACAAGAGTTAGCAGATGAGTATTTCCTTGAAGTAAAAAAATTTCTTTACTTATGTGCTAATACAACACACAGATTAGCACCATCTATCGAACTTGATAAAATTTGGCATGTATTTATTCTTTTCACCAAGGATTATCGGCTTTATTGTATGTATTTTCTTGGAAGGTTTATTGATCATGCACCGGAAATTAAAAAAAAGAATGCTGAAGGATCGGATGAAGTAAACGTAGAACCATTATTTAATACAGTCAGGCATTATAATACCACATTTGGAGATTTAAATAACAAAATTTGGCAAGTATTTCCTGAAAATGATATTAAACTAAGCGAATGCTCGGACTCTGATAATTATACTCTTTGTAATACCGGTGATTGTACCTACTCTTCACCCTGTGAAGCTTCACAACCCAGTTGTGTATTCAAAGGAACTTGCTTTTCATGCACTAATTCTGGATATAGTTGTGTGGGAGAAAATCCAAATAACTTGTAGCAACACAATCGTAAGGAAATATCTTACTTTCTAAAGCGCACTATTTTACGCTACCGCCCCCACCTCCTATATTTGTAACCCTCCCCAAAAATCCATGTGCCGTTTAGCTGCTACTGCTTTCCGTTCTTTTTTGCAGGGCTTAATCATCCTTAGCCCCATTGCTATCACTGCCTACATTATTTTACTTTCGTGCGTGAGTCTCCTTCAATGCCTTCATTAATATCACTACTTTTCAAAAGCTCATGCTTCACGACCGGTATGAAATAGAGGCTTCAGAAGGGTTTACAACATTCGTTTTCACAAGCGACGTACCAAAAGGAGCGGTAAAAAAAGTTATTCGCTTTACTGAAATTAACGTGAAAGGCATTTACAACCTTGGGTTTGGAGATATTGACCCGATAACCGGATATGTTAGCGATACCGTGAGAACAAATAATAAGGATAGCATAAAAGTTCTTGCTACGGTGGGGGCAGCGCTTTATTTATTTATGCAAATTTATCCAGAAGCCACAGTTATAGCCACCGGAAGTACAGATGCGAGAACGAGACTCTACAGGATTGGTGTAAGTAATAATATTGATGCTATTGAGCGGGACTTTACCGTTTTAGGACTAACTGAAAGTGGTTGGGAGAAAGTTCCATAAAGGGACAGAATATGGTGCGTTTTTAGTACAGGCGAAAACAATACCTTTGTAATCATGGAGCCGAAAAAAACAATACCGAAAGTCAATTTACCCAAAGGTGTCAGGATTGCGCCAGGGCTGGAAAAACCTTTTAAGGAACAACCACATTTTAAAGACAAAGTTGACAGGGCAAACCATATTCTTAAAACATTTGGTTTGCCGAAAAAAAATCTCGGATAAGCAAAATATAGGAATTACTTTTCGTGCGTGAGTCTCCTGCAAGGGACTCACGCACTTACTTTTAAGGCGCACTATTTTCCGCTACCGCCCCCACCTCCTATATTTGTAACCCTCCCCAAAAATCCATGCGCCGCTTAGCTGCTACTGCTTTCCGTTCTTTTTTGCAGGGCTTAATTATCCTTAGCCCCATTGCTATTACTGCCTACATTATTTTCTTGGTGTTCGACAGTGTGGATAGCATGGTGCCATGGGTGCCGCGCGGTCTGGGTTTCTTTATCGTGGTAACTATTGTCACGTTCATCGGCTTCATGGGTACCCGCTTTTTTGTGGGCCGCATTGTGGTTGATTCCTTCGATTATTTTCTAGAGCACATCCCCGGCATAAAATACGTTTACACCTCCATTAAAGACGTGCTCGATTCTTTTGTGGGCGATAAAAAACGGTTCAACAAACCCGTGTTCGTGTGCACCAACCTAAGCCCCGAAATGTGGCGCATCGGCTTTATGACGCAGGAAGACCTCAGCTATCTTGGCATGGTGAGCAAATGTTCCGTATATCTGCCCCACTCTTACGCCATCTCCGGCTGGGTAATCATCGTTGACCCAAAACACGTGAAACCCATCACCAAAATGAACGCCGCGGAGGCCATGAAATTTGCCGTAAGCGGCGGTATTACAAGCATTGAAGAAGAAAAACACGTTGACCGATTTGTCTGACAACCGCAAAATTTATTTCGGCGCCGGGCCTGCCGCTTTGCCGCCCGAAGTGCTTCAGCAGGCATCAGCAGCCATCTTAAATTATGAAGGCAGCGGGCTTTCCATTTTAGAAATTCCACACCGCGGCAAGCTGTTTCAAAACATACTGGATGAAAGCAAAACGCTGGTAAACGAATTGTGCGGTTTGAGCGATGCGCATGAAATCATTTGGCTGCAGGGAGGCGGCAGAATGCAGTTTACCATGCTGCCTATGAACTTTTTAAAAGAATGCGCAAAAGCAGCTTACATAGACAGCGGGCATTGGAGCGATGAAGCCATTAAGAGCGCCGGTTTTTATGGAAGTTCTGAAATCATTGCTTCTTCAAAAAATAACAGCTACAATGCGCTACCGCCTTTACCGGCGCGGGTTTCAGACGATTATAATTATCTGCACTACACCTCTAACAACACGATTTACGGCACGCAATGGAAGCAAATTCCGGCAACGGATGCACCGCTTGTCGCTGACATGAGTTCTGATTTTCTAAGTATAGAAAGAGATTTTGCTGCGCATGATTTAATCTATGCAGTGGCTCAAAAAAACATTGGCTGTGCAGGCGTCACGCTGGTGATTATAAAAAAGTGTTTCCTCGAAAAACAAAATAAGAACCTGCCGCCTGTTTTGGATTATGCAGCCGCCGTGAAAGCAGACAGCACCTTAAATACGCCGCCCGTTTTTGCGATTTACGTTTCGTTACTGATGCTCCGCTGGACGAAGGGAAAAACCCTGCAAAAACTGGCTGCAATAAATCAACAAAAAGCCGAAAAGCTGTATGCAGAAATCGACCGCAATCCTTTGTTTTACGGAACGGTTACGCAGCCCGAAGACCGGAGTTTTATGAACGCATGTTTCCGTTGCCATGATGAAAAACTGGAACCGCTTTTTTTAGAATTTTCGAAGCAGCAAAACATAGAAGGCATCAAAGGACATCGCAGCGTTGGAGGCTTCCGCGCTTCTCTGTATAATGCCGTAACATTGCCCGATGTGCAGAAACTGGTAGCTATTATGCAGGCATTTGAACAACAGCAAAACCGCTGAAATGCAACACTCACAAGCGTTTCAGACAATTAAAAAACTATGGCTAAAATAATTCCCTTCAAAGGTTTAAGACCTATAAAAGAAATTGCCCCGAAACTGGCAACGCTTCCTTATGACGTGGTGAGCGTGGCAGAAGCAAGAAAATATAAAGACGAGCCGAATCATTTTTACCACGTTACGCGGTCAGAAATTGACCTGCCTGAAAACGTGGATGTGCACAGCCAGCAGGTGTATGACAAAGCCAAAGAAAACCTGGACAAACTGGTGCAGAACAAAACAATGGTGCAGGATGAAAACCCTTGTTACTACATCTATGAACTGACGATGAATGGAAGGGCGCAAACGGGTTTAATCTGCGGCTCTTCCTGCGATGATTACTTCAAAGGCATCATCAAAAAACATGAGTTTACACGTCCTGAAAAAGAGCAGGATAGAATCAATCACATCAAAACCACGAAGGCGCAAACGGGCATTGTGTTCCTGGCTTACAAAGACCAGAAAGACGTGCAGCAAACCATCGCCGACTGGAAAAGCAGCCACATGCCAGAGAATGATTTTGTGGCTGAAGATGGCGTCAGGCACCGGTTTTGGGTGATGGATGATTATGCAAAAGTGGCGCGCATCTCTCATCTTTTTGAAACCGAAGTGCCCGCTACTTACATTGCCGATGGACATCATCGCGCAGCATCGGCAGGCAAAGTGTGTCAGGAGATGCGGGCAGAAGGAAAGAGTATTACCGGCGATGAAGCGTTTAATTATTTCATCACCTGCATCTTCCCCGAAAGCGAATTGCAGATAATGGATTACAACCGCGTGGTAAAGGATTTGAACGGTTTTACGCCTGACCAGTTTATGGCTGCGCTGCTGGATGATTTTGAAATAGAAGCAAAAGGAAAAGAAGCGTTTAAGCCTGAAGAACTGCATCAGTTAGGCATGTATCTACAAGGCAAATGGTATAAACTCACTGCAAAACACACTTCCTTTTTAACCGACCCGATTGGCATTCTGGACGTCACCATTTTGCAGGATAACGTGCTTTCGAAATTGCTGGAAATCCATGACCCGCGCACAGATAAAAGAGTAGATTTTGTGGGCGGTATTCGCGGACTGGGCGAACTTGAAAAACGCGTGGACAGCGGAGAAATGGCAGCAGCATTTTCACTTTATCCGGTAAGCATTCAACAGTTGTTTGATATTGCCGATAGTGGCGAAGTAATGCCACCAAAAAGCACCTGGTTTGAACCCAAAACCCGCGATGGGCTTGTGGTTTACACCTTTTAATCTCCTTAGAAAGCGCCGCCTGAAACGGCGTTTTATTTTTTAAAAAACCTCAAAAAACAAACACCATGGAATATCGCAGATTAGGAAAAACGGGATTACGGTTAAGCGCTTTGAGCTTCGGCTCTTGGGTCACTTTCGGGAAGCAAATTGATGATGATGCCTCCCAAAAATTAATGACGCTGGCTTATGATAAGGGCATCAATTTCTTCGACAATGCAGAAGTGTATTCAAAAGGAGAAAGTGAAAAGATGATGGGGCGCATTTTGAAGAAAACCAACTGGGAGCGTTCCTCTTACGTAGTGTCTTCAAAAGTATTTTTTGGATGGCATGGTGGAGATGACAACAAGCCGAATCAAAACGGACTTTCGCGCAAGCACATTGTGGAAGCATGTCATGAAGCACTGGAGCGGTTTCAACTGGAATATCTGGATTTATATCTCTGCCATCGCCCTGATAAACATGCGCCCATGGAAGAAGTGGTGCGCACGATGAACACATTGATTCAGCAAGGCAAAATTCTGTACTGGGGCACAAGCGAATGGAGCGGCGCAGAAATAATGGAAGCACATGCGGCAGCCAAAGAGTTTGGATTGGAAGGCCCGGCGCTGGAGCAACCGCAATACAATTTGTTTGAGCGCAAAAAAATGGAAGTAGAGTTCCACACTATTTTCAAAAACACAGGCATGGGCACCACCATCTGGAGTCCGCTGGCAAGTGGGCTACTAACCGGAAAATACAATGATGGCATCCCCGAAGGAAGTCGCCTGGGCATGGAAGGTTTTGAATGGCTGAAAGACAGGACGCTTTCGGAAGAGCGGATTGCAAGCGTGCGGAAACTGAGCAAAGTGGCGGATGATTTAGGCACTTCGCTTTCTACATTATCCATTGCGTGGGTGCTCAAAAACCCGGACGTAACAACAGCCATTCTGGGAGCTACCAAAGAAGCTCAGCTTTTAGAAAACCTGAATGCGCTGGATGTAAAAGAAAAACTTACACCGGAAATAATGGAGCGCATTGATGAAGTGATGGGAACAAAACCGGAGATGCCAGCTTTTTAATTTCAAGCTACGCAATCTATTATCACCTTTGCTGGCACAACCTTATCTTAAACTAAGAAAACGATTTCACTATGGCAAGAATGGGATTCAAGAAATATTTTGGATTGCTGAAAGAGGCATTCACAGAATTTGGAGCAGATAACGTAGTGAAGCTTTCTGCATCATTGGCGTATTACACCGTATTTGCAATTGGCCCATTGCTACTGGTAATCATTTCCCTAACCGGACTTTTTTTTGAAACAGAAACCGTCACAGGAACATTGTATGCGCAGATGAAAAGTTTAGTGGGTGCAGATGGTGCGCAAACACTTATCGACATCATCAAAAAGTTACAGGAGCAAAAAACAGCAGCGAAATACAGTTTTATTGGTTTTGCGGTTTTAGCATTTGGCGCCACCACCGTGTTTGCAGACATTCAGGACAGTATCAATTACATCTGGAGCATTAAAGTGAATCCAAAAAAAAGTTGGCTGAAATTCATTACTAACCGCTTGCTTTCTTTTTCAATGATTGTGGGCATTGGCTTCTTGCTTATCGTTTCCCTACTTGCCAATACAGTTACGGATTTGCTTACTGACCGCCTTCAAAATTTGTTTCAGAGCGAGATGGTTTATTTGTTTAAAGGAGTCAACATTATTATCCTCTACATCATCATCACGTTTATGTTTTCGGTGATTTACAAAGTGCTGCCCGATGCAAAGATTGGTTGGAAGGATGCCAGAGTGGGCGCAGGTTTCACGGGGTTTTTATTCATCGTTGGCAAGTTTGGTATCGGGTTTTATTTAGGTTCTTCCAACATGGGAGATACATATGGTGCTGCCGCGAGCATCATTATCATTTTATCCTGGGTTTATTATTCTGCCATCATTTTATACTTCGGGGCAGAGTTCACAAAAGTGTATGCCGTGAGCATAGGATGTGGTATTAAGCCGTATGAAAACGCTGTTTTTATTCTTAAAAAGGAAGTGAAGCATTTGCCTGGAAAAACGGATAAAGACGTGGCTATTACGAAAGCACAAAGAGAAGGCAATCAAAGCGGCGAAGTGGAAGTGCTGGTGAACGGACAACCACTTAATGATGATGAAAAAGAAGCCGCAGAAAGCTGAATTATTTTTTGGAGATAAGCGCCATTAATTCTCTTACCGCGATGAAACGGAAAGCAAACATCAGCATTGCAGCAACCGCTAAAAGCATGGCGCAGCGCACCATCCAGAACAAAGGCAAAAATTGAAGACAATAACCTGCCAGCAATAAAATCAAAAAATAAAAACCGAAAGTAAGCACCCATTTTAATGGTGCAGAAAACGGAACCAGCCGCTTTGCATTCCTCAAAAAAAGCAAGGCTACAAGCCATTGCGTAGCGCATGCTGCTACCGCCGCGCCAACGGCAAAATGATTTGGAATAAGCCAGAAATTCAAGGTAAGATTCAATAACACACCAATGGCTGCAATGCCAATCATCCGCTGCAATTTACTGGCAGCCGTTAGCACCGTAGAGTAAATATTTGACAAAGAAAACGCCGGCAGGGAAATCATCAGCAACGTAAAAACGGTGGTGCTTTCAGCCGTCGTGTCGCGGTAAAGCAAGTTCATAATTTCTGACGGATAAAAAATCCCCAGCGCCACGGCAATCAGCGAAAACGGAATTAAAACATTGGTGCAAAGCCGGATAATCGGCGTGATGTTTTGCTGATGCCGGAGCATTTTTGCAAACACGGGAAGCAGCATTGCAGCGAACATCAAACCCAGCATATTGCCCATGTCCAGAAGGCGGTAAGCGGTAGCGTAAATTCCTGCCTGTTCCTTTCCTGCCGAGCCTCCCAGCCGTTCTATCATTATGAAATCAACCCGCGTGTAAATGCCCATTAAAAGGATAACGGTAGCAAAAGGAAGACTGCGATACATGATGTTGAGCACCCGCGTTTTCTGAAAAGACAATCGCAAAGAAACCTTCGCCACATGCCGCATCACAAAATATCCAAGCACTACCGTAATTACGCTTGATGCAAGCAATGCGCCTACATACCATTCTATCCGAAAATTACTGGAAACAGCAGGAATGATTAAAAGTGCGCCGCAGATAAAAATCATCAGCACGCGGTCACTGATGGATAAAACCCCATCCCACTTAAAACGGTGTAAACCTGCTGCGGTGCTTCGAAAAAATAAAATGACAGAACCTAAAACCTGCACTAAAAGCAACCCCTGAAGCAGCAACAATTCTTTACCGGAATAGCCCAGCATGATGCCGATTGCTGAAACAAGAATCAGGTAAGCGGTACTTAAAAAAATGCGCGCCGTAAGCATCACCGGAAACAACCTTTTTACCTTGCCCGGAAAGTGAGAAAGCACGCGGCTGTTGTAATTATTTATCCCAAAATCAAGAAGGATTTGAAAAATTACGGCGAGGTTTAAAAGCGGTTGATAGGTTCCATATGCCTCGTGCCCAACTTTATTTTGAACGGTGAGGTCGATAAGGAAAATCCAGACCGGCTTCACCACAATATTTAGAATAAAAACGAAAAGGAAATTACGGGCGAAGAAGCGGCGCATTTAAGGGCAATGGTGAAGGCGTAAAATTATATTTTTGCGCCCACTACAAGATGCGCATTGCTGTAAACACAAGGCTTCTGTTAAACGGTGCTTTGGAAGGAATAGGCTGGTACACACACGAAACCCTGAAAAGAATTGTGGAGCAGCATCCTGAACACGATTTTATTTTTTTCTTCGACCGCCCTTTTGATGAACGTTTTGTGTTTTCAAAAAACGTGACGCCGGTTGTGATACCGCCGCCTGCGCGGCATCCGCTGCTTTTCTACATCTGGTATGAACAGCGCATTCCGGCAATGCTCAAAAAATACCGCGCGGATGTGTTCCTTTCTCCTGATGGTTTGTGTTCGCTCTTCACAAAAGTGCCTACCTGCCTCGTGATCCACGACCTTGCTTTTGAGCATTATCCGCATCATTTAAAATGGAGCATCCGGCGCTATCTTCAAAAGTTTTCACCCCTCTTTGCACGCAAGGCAAAGCGCATTGTTACGGTGTCTGAATTTTCTAAAAAAGACGTTTGCGATCGCTATGGAATTGAGCCTGAAAAAATTGACGTATCGTGCAACGGCGCCCATGCAGCCTATCAGCCACTGGATTGGGAAACGCGTGAAGCCGTGAAAAAACAATACGCTGATGGCTGTGAATATTTTGTGTTTGCCGGCGCACTTCATCCCCGAAAAAATATTGTAAAACTGCTGGAAGCTTTTATTCTTTTTAAGAAAAGACAAGGCACCAACATGAAACTCGTAATTGCCGGAAGGCTTGCCTGGAAGTATGAAGCGGTGGAAGATTTGCGCAGCAACATGCCTTTTAAAGATGACGTGAAATGGGTGGGCTATATGGATGTGGATGCGCTTTCGAAACTTATTGGCGGCGCGTATGCGCTGGTGTATGCTTCGTTGTTTGAAGGTTTCGGTATTCCCATTTTGGAAGCGTTGCAATGCCGTGTTCCAGCCATTGTAAGCAACACATCGAGCATGCCGGAAGTGGGCGGTGATGCAGTTTTACTGGTGAACCCTTTTGATGCGGAAGATATTGCCTCGAAGATGGAGCAGCTTTATAAGGATGAAAATCTGCGTAAAACTTTGATTGAAAAAGCAACGTTTCAGGTGGAGAAATACAACTGGCAAAAAGCGGCTGATGTACTTTGGGAAAGTGTGTTGAAAACTGCTGGTTAGAAAACAACCTGTTTTTCATGAACGGAAAATGATTCACCTCACCAAAAAAAAACTGCCCGGTTACTTTCTGTTTTTCATCTTTTGGATGTTGGTGGGAGCGATTTACATTCCTGCTTATAAAGCCGGTTTTTACCTTGATTTTCTGGACACGATTGTGCTTTCCCGAACGCAAAGTTTTGTGGATTTCATCAATAGGGATGGACTTACTAATCAGAGTTTGTATCAGGTAACGCAGGTTCTGTTGTTCGGACTGATAAAGGTTTTCAAAACTAATCCACTTCCCTGGTTTTTTCTTTTTTCAGCCCTTCATGCCTTAAATGGATACTTGATTTTCAGGTTTTTCAGTAGGTTATTTTTGTTGTTGAAAGTGCCCCATGCAGGCTTCATTGCTTTGTCAGGTGCCGTGCTTTTTTTAATCAGCCCTGTGCAGGCAGAGGTAGTAATCTGGAAAGCGTCGTTTCATTATCACACCGGCACGTTCATGATTTTTACAATCCTGTGGTGGCTACTTCATTATGTTGAAACTGGCAAAAACAAATTTCTCTGGCTTAGCTTTTTGCTGTATTTTATTTCCACTTTCACCCACGAGATTTTTTACCTGACACCGGCTTTTGTTTGTGCCATTTTGCTTGCGCTCCGCCTTTCAAATACAATCACTATTTCCGTTTTTAAAAAGGCATTTTTCCGTTTTTTCATTCCGCTCGTAGCGTTGTGGTTTGTTCATTTGCTAACCTATCATTTCGTGTTTCACAAATGGATTTCCCATTACGAAGTGAATCTGGAAGAAAGCTTTGGTTTTGAAAATATTTTGGGGAGAATCGCGCGGTATTTCCTGCATGTTTATGCCGTGGAATCCTTATGGAGCAACGATTTGAAGCAAAGCGCCTATTCGTTTATTGACGGCAGGTTGGGGCAGCTGTGTGTGCTTTTGTTTGTAGGTATTACTGCTGTCGGCGGGCTGCTATTTCATCGCTTAAAACCTGCTTTCCGTGCGCCGGTGCTGCTCTCTATTCTTTGCCTGCTCTCATTTATCATCATCATTCCTTTGTGGTATAATGAAAGCACGAAGTTCAGTAACGATCGGTATTTTTATCTCCCTTCCATTTTTCAGTTTCAGGTTTTGGCAAGCGTTGCAGCATTTTTGCCCTCAAAAAAAATCCGGCTTTTTTCCGTTTTTCTTTTTTGCGGTTTGATGGTTTTTGTTACCGCTGTGCTGGTTATGAAAGCAAGAAATTCTGGAAAGGTTTTTCACGGCATCATCCAACATTATTCATGGCAAAACGCCGATACGGTATTGTTGCTTAACCTCCCTAACAACTATGATGGCATTGGCATTATACCTGCAAACGACCCCGGTAATTTCGTAAATCACGTGGCTGTTTTTACCGGCAAAAAAATACAGGGAGAAGTTTTTGAGGTTTCTTCTTACAACATGCAAAACCTGTGGTATGGCGCGCACGTAATCGTTTCAGACAGTCTGCACGTCCGCGTTATTTTAAATCAATGGGGCAGTTGGTGGTGGTTTAAAAGTTTTGGCGCTACGAATTATAGCAACGATTTTTTTTCGGTGGAGATGACGGACCCGGGCCACGAATACCTGCTCACTTTTAAAAGAAAACCTGAAAACGCTGTGCTGTTATTTCAACAAGGGGAATACTGGAAACCGGTGGACATGAAGCATATTGGCGGCGAGCAATGGTAATTTTCCTCAACCCCGCAAGGATTGCTGACGCGTAAAAAGCAACAGATACACCAGCACAAAAAGCATGGTCGTAATAGCGGAGCCTAAAATTTTTAGCAGCAAATAATCAAGGTTTGAAAAGCTCCATAATTCCATGGAGAAAAATACGGCGTGATGAATTAAAATGAGGATGCCGCTGTAAACTAAAAACAACCCCCAACCCATGTTTTTTACGCCCGGCGATTGGTTCGGGTATTCCTCCAGATTTTTTGGAAGCATAGCGTGGAAAATATTAGTGCGCAGATAAGCAATCAGCACCGTAGCACATGCGTGAATGCCGGCTGTGTTCATGAAAGTATCAATCACGAGACCCAGCAAAAAACCAAGTAAAAGCTGAAGCCACACCGGCGTTTCAAAAGGCAACAGCAAAATAAAAAGTGGATACAGATAAGGCGTGAAGGCAGGAAAACCCGGCGGACGAACTGTTATTTCATTCAGGATAAGCACCTGAAGCAGCACCATGATGCAAAAACGAAAAAAGCTTTTCAGGTAAATACTCATGGTAATCTTGACGTGGAATCTTCTAGTTTTAAACGTTCGCCGATGAGGGTGTTTTCTACCACGTAAACGTATTGAAGGTTGCGAAAATTGGTAGCCGTTTGCAAATACAAAAGCTGCAGGTTGTTCTTCTTAATCGTCTTTATTTTCCGCACCCTGCCTATTAAAATATCAGGTGGAAAGAAGGAATAACTGGTCGTGAAAATCGAATCTCCGCGCTTCACTTTGTTCTGCGGCGGCACATCCTTCATTATCACCAGGTCCGGATTTCCAATCTCCCAGATAACCGTTCCCATGGTGCCGTCTTTCAGTTTGGCGCTCACCTGTTGCTTCACGCTAAGGATGGATAAAATGCTGGCAAAATGCGCACTCACATGCACCACTTTTCCTACAGCGCCGGTTCCGGATAGCACCGCCATATTTTTCTGCACGCCTTCTTCACTGCCGCGGTTTATGGTGATGAAATTGTTTTCGGCTGTAACGGAATTATTGATAACGCGCGCATTCCGGTAGCGGTAATTCGCATATTGAATGATGATGCCGGTGTCGTTTTGGGTAGTAATTTTTCCGGTGGCTACGCTGTCGGTTAAAGTGTCGAAACTCGCTGCCATGGCTAATTGTGCGCGTAGCCGAAGGTTTTCACTCAGCAGACTGTCGTTCATACTTTTAAGCCCGAAATAATAAATCACGTCTTCCCTTTTTTGGTACACAATTCCGGAAATCGTGTTGGCAGAACTCATCACCTCGTTCCCCTGAAGGGTGTTAGTGCGCGCCACCAAAACAATGCACACCACTTCAAGCGCCAAAAAAAGAATCAGGTTAAAGAAACGGCGAACAAAGAGTATGAAATTGCGCAAAGGTGATGCTGATTTTTGCGAAGGAATGCAAAGCTGCGAAGACTGTAAAACTAAAAATCGCTTTTCAGTAAAATCCGCTCCGCTGAAAAATTATTTCATCAGGAAAGGCATCCGGGCAATATTTTTCAAAGCCATGCCCGTGCCGCGCACCACCGCACGAAGCGGGTCGTCAGCCACGTGCACCGGTAATTTTATTTTGTGGGAAATACGTTTATCCAGGCCACGCAGCAAAGCGCCGCCACCGGTAAGGTATAAGCCGCGCCGGTAAATATCAGCAGCCAGTTCGGGCGGTGTGCTTTCCAATGCTTTCAGGATGGCTTCTTCAATTTTGAAAACGGATTTATCAAGCGCTTCAGCCACTTCCTGATAGCTCACCATTATTTGCTTCGGAATGCCCGTCACGAGGTCACGTCCATTCACGGCAATATCATCCGGCGGCACGTCCAGATCTTTTAATGCAGAGCCGACGTGGATTTTAATTTGCTCCGCCGTGCGCTCTCCAATCATCAGACTATGATAGCGGCGCATCGCCTCCATAATATCCGCTGTAAATTCATCCCCCGCAATTCTTATCGACTGGTCGCAAACAATACCGGCAAGTGCAATTACGCTGATGCCCGTGGTGCCGCCGCCAATGTCAATAATCATGTTTCCGGTAGGTTCTTCAACGTCTATTCCAATGCCCAGCGCAGCTGCCATAGGCTCGTGAATCATGTACACTTCTTTGGCACCAGCCTGTTCCGCACTGTCTCTAACGGCGCGTTTTTCAACTTCTGTAATGGAAGAGGGAATGCAGATAACCATCCTCCAGCTTGGCGGAAACAATGGCTTTTTAGGATAAACCAGTTTAATCATTTCCCGCAACATGCCTTCAGCAGCATTGAAATCCGCAATCACACCATCTTTTAAAGGGCGAATGGTTTTGAGGTTTTCGTGCGTTTTTTCGTGCATCATCATTGCCTTTTTTCCTACGGCAACAATTTTATTTGTCGTTCTGTCTATGGCTACAATGGAGGGTTCGTCTACCACCACCATGTCGTTGTGTATAATAAGCGTATTGGCTGTGCCAAGGTCAATAGCAATTTCCTGTGTTAAAAAACTAAACAATCCCATAAATGCGCTAAGAAGCTCTGAAAAGTGGTAAAATTTGCCGCAAAGGTCTGTAAAAAAATGACGTTTAAAAGATAGTCTTTGCCGCTATTTTAGTGGTGCGCGTAAAGATAGGATTTTACAGTTGGGAAATGGAAAAGCAGCTTACTTATCTACTTTTACTTTCGAAATAGTGTGGCACGGTATTTAATCTTCACCTGAAAATTCATTCTCAAAATACAAAACAACATACAATGAAACTTCGCACAAAAAATTACATCAGAAGACAAAAAGCTTTGCGCAACTTGTTTCAGTTCAGTGACCTGAAATCGTTTTTAATGACCAGCTTCCAGGCAAGTCGCAGCTTAGTGGTAAAGAAAGATATTGTTACCATGATGGCACAATTGAACACACAGCCCACATTAGCTTTAGCTTCTTAAAAATACGCAGTTCTATTTTTTCCTTCAGCATTTCTTCATTCTTTTGATGAAATGCTGATTTTTTTTGTCAGGGTCATTTCAATTCTTAAAAAAAATCCCCTCACAAAAAAAATGCAAGGGGGCTTCTTTTAAAACACCAGAGAAGATTAAATTTCATGCTTCACCGGATGCACTTTCGGCAATCGTTTTTCCTCTTTCATTTTTCCCCAGCCGCCTAAAATATTTCGCAGGTTATGGTATCCCTGCCGCTTCAATAGCGAAGATGCAATAACCGACCGGTAGCCGCCAGCACAATGCACATACAGGTTGCGCTCGTCATCAATGTTGGAGATGGTAACCACGTCCGTCATGGTATCCAACGGAATGTTTTCGGCTCCGCGAATATGCCCCGACTCAAACTCTCCGGGCTTGCGCACATCAATCACCTGCAGTTTAAGGTCGTGGGGTAAATCCATAGCCAGTTCATCGGGCTCAATGTCAATAATCAGGTCTGTTTTTTCTCCGGCATTAATCCATGTTTCCACGCCGCCTTCTAAATATCCTTCTACTTTATCAATGCCTACGCGCGCCAGTCTTTTGATACTTTCAATTTCCTTTCCGGCTTCTGTAATCAATATCAAAGGCTGGTCAAACGGAAGCAAGTTGCCTGCCCATTCTGCAAACCTGCCATCAAGCCCAATGCTAACAGATCCCGGAATAAAAGAGGAAGTAAATTCAGTAGATGGACGTGTATCCAGAATCCATGCTCCGGCTTCCATTTTTTCTTTAAAAGCCGCCACAGACAAGGGAATTGCCGCACCTGTCATCATTTCATCCATCAGTTTGTAGCCTTCCTGATTAATGCGTGCATTGATGGGAAAATAAGCAGGTGGTGCATTCAATCCAGAAGTAACCTCGTTGATAAAATCCTCTTTACTCATTTCCTGAAGCGCATAATTAGATTGCTTTTGCTGCCCGATTGTGCTGAAGGTTTCTTTGCCCAAAGCCTTGCCACAAGCACTTCCTGGGCCGTGAGCAGGATAAACAATCACGTGGTCTTCAAGCGGTTTTATTTTCTGGTTTAGTGTGTCATACATCATCGCTGCAAGTTCTTCTTTCGTCATGTCGCCGCTAAACAAATCCGGCCTGCCCACATCGCCCACAAACAAGGTGTCTCCGGTAAAAATGCAATACGGTTTTCCTTCCTCATCATTTAGAAGGTAGGAAGTGCTTTCGAGCGTGTGACCGGGTGTGTGGATGGCTTTCAGTTGCAGTTTGCCGATGGAAAATATTTCACCGTCTTTGGCTTCGTGAATGGGAAAGTTTGTTTTAGTGCCGGGTCCGTAAACGATTGCCGCGCCGGTTTTTTTTGCCAGCTCCAGATGCCCGCTCACAAAATCTGCATGGAAGTGCGTTTCGAAAATGTATTTTATCTGAACGCCTTTTTCCCGTGCCATTTCAAGGTAGGGTTCCGCATCGCGAAGCGGGTCAATGACAGCGGCTTCGCCATCTGAAGCAATAAAATAAGCAGCCTCGCTAAGGCATGAAGTGTATAATTGCTGAACGTCCATATAAAGTGTTTTTTGGATAAAAAATGTAGGCTGTAAATCGCCTGTTTTCAAAAGTAGGCAATGGAACAAGCTTTCCGGTTTGGTTTCTTTTATCCGCTTATCAATGCAGTAATTTTTCGGGAAAACTTTTTTAATCGTCGCGGCGGTTCAGGAAAATGGAGAGATAATAAAGCAGCGTTGCCACTGAAGCGATTGCTGCGACCACATAAGTTCTCGCTGCCCATTTCAATGCATCCGCAGCCTGGTCATGTGCATTCCCAACCGCAACACCGCTGCTTTCCATCCAGTGAAGCGCGCGGTTTGACGCATCATATTCTACCGGCAGCGTGATGAGTGAAAAAACGGTGCTTGCCGCAAAAAGTAAAATGCCAATCAGCAGCAACGTCTGGCTGCCGCCGCCGAAACCCATCCATCCCAAACCTGCAATGATTATCCATTGGGAAAGTGAAGTGCTGATTTGCACAACAGGCACCAAAGCACTTCTCATTTTTAAAGGCCCGTAAGCGGCAGCATGTTGCACGGCATGTCCGCATTCATGCGCCGCCACGGCAGCAGCAGAAACAGAGCGACCGGTATAAACATCAGCAGAGAGATTGACCGTTTTTTGCGCTGGGTCATAATGGTCAGAAAGAAAGCCCGGTGTGGAAATAACTTTTACATCAAAAATCAGATTGTCGCGCAGCATTTTTTCGGCTACTTCTTTGCCGCTCATGCCGTTAGGAAGCGGGATTTCACTGTAATGCCGGAACTTGCTTTTTAAACGATTGCTTACAAACAAACCGAGCAAAAACAGGATGCCTGCCAATAAAAAATAGCCTGTCATGGAGGAGTTTTTTCAAAAATAGTTGTTCAGAATTTTTGCTCCTTTTGTGGTTCTTTTACCCGCTCCTTATTTAGCAGGCGGTGAAACTTATTTTTGCCCTTTCAATTTTCACACACAGCTTACTCATGCAATCTTCAACCACCTCTGCAACACCGTTATTTGAATCAGATAAAGCCTCCGCACTGCAAGCCATTTCAGAAGCGCAGCGGATTGCTTTTGCACCTTACATTTTTCAGGCTTCTGTGTTGCTGCGCGATAAAGGCATTCTAAAAATAGTGGATGATGCAAAGCAGGAAGGAATAGAAATGGAAGCAGTAATGGCCAAAGTAAAATTGTCGCGGTATGCCGTTAGGGTGTTGATGGAAGCGGGTTTGGGCATTGGGCTGTTGATTCGCAAGGAAGGAAAATACAGGCTCACAAAAACGGGTCACTTCTTTATTAATCATCCGATGGGCGTTATCAACACAGACTTCATGCGGGATGTGTGTTATGATGGCGCGAAAGACCTTGAAGCATCTCTTGAAAAAGGAAAACCGGTTGGCTTGAGGCATTTGGGCGATTGGGAAACGATTTACGAAGGATTGTCCATTTTGCCGGAACCTGCCAACCACAGCTGGTTTGCGTTCGACCATTATTATTCTGATAAAGCATTCCCTGATGCACTGCCGCACGTAATGCATCATTCACCGCTACGCATTATGGACATTGGTGCCAACACGGGCAAGTTTTCAATGGCAGCGCTGGTAGATAATCCACACGTAGAAATGGGGCTTGTGGACCTGCCGGTACAATTAAACGTTGCCCGAAAAAACCTTGCTGACGCGGGTTTCAACCATCGCGTGCAGTTTCATGAATGCAATGTGCTTGATCCAAATAGTGAATTACCAACAGGATATGACACCATTTGGATGAGCCAGTTTTTGGATTGCTTTGCGGATGAAGAAATTGTGGAGATACTTAAAAAATGCCACCGCGCATTGCCGCCGGATGGCCGCGTTTTCATTAACGAACTTTTTTGGGATGCCCAGCGTTTCCCTTCTTCTGCTTTTAGTTTGCAAATGACTTCGCTCTATTTTACGACCATGGCAAATGGAAACAGCCAGATGTACGACAGCGCCGTGTTTGTGAAACTTATTGAGCGCGCAAACTTTGCTGTAGTGAAACAAACGGACGATATTGGCAACGCACATACTTTGCTGGAGCTTCAGAAAAAATAATTTTACCCACACCCAAAATATTTCTTAGAAAAATGAACATCCTCTCCGCTGTAGATGTGCTTGTGATTGGCGCAGGACCTTCCGGAACCATTGCCGCTTCTATTCTTCACCAGGCAGGCTTGAAGGTGCAGATTGTTGAAAAAATGCTTTTCCCACGTTTTGTGATTGGCGAAAGTTTATTGCCGCGATGCATGGAAGCACTGGAAGAAGCAGGGTTTCTGGATGCAGTGAAAGCGCAAAATTTTCAGCAAAAAGAAGGTGCAAAATTTGTGCGTGATGGTGCCGTTTGTGATTTCAATTTTGCAGACCAGCTTACCAACGGCTGGAAGTGGACATGGCAGGCGCCCCGGGCAGATTTCGACAAAACTTTAGCCGACTGCTGCGAAAAAATGGACATCCCCATTCATTACGAAACAGAAGTAACAGGGATTGAAATTTTAGATGACCACTCCATCACTAAAGTAAAAAGCAAAACAGGAGAAGAAACAGAAATCCGCGCAAAGTTCATTGTGGATGGAAGTGGCTACGGGCGCGTGATTCCACGTTTGTTCGGGCTGGAAAAAGAATCTTCTCAGCAGCCACGGAAAACGATGTTCTGCCATCTTTCCGACCCATTGCGAAATGAAAGCGTAGAGCCAAACCGCATCACCGTTTATGTGCACAATGAGCACACCTGGATTTGGGTCATTCCTTTTTCAAATGGCAACACTTCGGTAGGATATGTAAGCAGTCCTGAATTTTTTGAAAGTTTTGATGGCACCCCCACGGAAGTTTTCAGGCAATTGATAAATGCACAACCCGAACTGGCAACCCGTTTTGGAAATTCAGAAATGATTTGGGAGCCGCGGAGTTTGCAAAGCTGGAGCGCCACCACCGACACTTTTTATGGTAAAGGCTTTGTGCTGACTGGAAACGTTACGGAGTTTCTGGACCCGATATTTTCTTCCGGCGTAACGCTTGCTTCGGTGAGTGCACAGCTCGCCGCCCATCTCGTTATCAGCCAATTAAAAGGTGAAAAGGTGGATTGGGAAAATGGCTACACGAAGCAGATGCAGCAGGGCGTAAACGTGTTCCGCACTTACGTGAATGCCTGGTATGAAGGCACATTGTTTCCCATCTTTTTTGCGGAGAATCCGAACCCCGAAATTAAATCGCAGGTTTGCTCTGTGCTTGCCGGCTATGTGTGGGACATGCAAAATCCCTTCGTGAAAAACCATGAAAAAAATGTGCGCATGCTCAGCAACTTTTTAAGCGCACAGAAAACCGCAACTGCTTCCTCAACAGGCAAATAACACCATGCAGGAAAGCGAAGAAAACACTAGATTATTTATTGCCGATTGGTGTATTATCCGAAACGGTGAAATGTTGCGAAATAATGCTGCTCCTATTCATTTAAAAGACGGCACACCGCAGGAAACGTATGGTTTGCTGAATGCTCCTTACCCTAAGTTTTTTAAGATGGATATTCTTTCAAAATGGGTATGGAATGGTGCGGAATATTTATTGCGAAACCCCGATGGCAGCTTCGCGTATGAGGGCATTGAAAAAACAAAAATTGCCGTTGTTTTAATGACGAAAAATGGTAGCCTGGATGTGGATAAAAAATTCCAGAAATCGCTTGAAACGATTCCAAGTCCTGCGCTGTTTGTGTACACACTGCCAAACATAATGTTGGGTGAAATCTGCATCAGGCACGGATTTCAGGGGGCGCAGTCATGCCTCGTCAGTGATTCTTTTGATGCTGAAGAACTCGTTTTTTACACTTCCGATTTGATGATTCATCGCGGAATGGAAGCCTGCCTTTGCGGATGGGTGGATGCTGTAGCTGATGCAACGGATGTGCGGCTTTTCTGGATTGCAAGGAGTGGGGAAATACCGTTTTCAGCATCCCGTTTAATGCAATTGAAACCTTAACTGCTCTTATACCTTTGGCATTTGAAATGAAACCGAAAACCACTAACACCATCACGCTCGACCAGTTTAAAGACAAGCATTACGGCAAACGAGGAACCGCCAAACGGGAAAAATTAGAAGGCGGTTTTGAGAATTTTAAATTGGGGGCAATGCTACACGCAGCGCGTTTAGAAAGGGGCTTGACACAGGAAGAATTAGCAACAAAAGTGGGAACCACAAAGTCCTACATTTCTAAAATAGAAAACAACCTGAAAGAAGTTCGGATTTCCACCCTTCAAAAAATTGTGGAGGTTGGCTTAGGTGGTCAGGTTCAATTGTCTATCAAGTTTTAAGGCGCGATGTAATTGCTTCCATTCGGTTACTGCTTCCCATTTTGCGAATAAAAATCACCGAGTGCCTTCCATGCCCTAAGTTTAGCCTTCCGCAAAAACGACCATCACTCATTTACATGGAAAGACACACTTACCAATCCGGCATTATCGGCAATTGCGCGTTTATGGCACACGTGCAACTAGACACCAACATCTCCTGGCTATGCTGGCCCCGCTTCGATAGCAGCTTCGTTTTCGGCTCTTTGCTGGACACAGAAAAAGGCGGCAAGTTTTCCATTCTGCCCGAAGGCACATTTAAATCAACACAGCACTACATCGAAAACACAAACGTGCTGGTTACTGAAATTGAATGCGAAGACGGCACGTACAAAGTCACGGATTTTGCGCCGCGCTTTGAGCTTTATGAACGCTTTTACCGCCCCCTGATGCTGGTGCGAAAAATTGAAGCATTAAAAGGAAATCCGCGCGTAAAAGTGTCTTGCGAACCGGTGGGACTTTATGGAGACATTCGCCTGAAACCCGTGCAGGGAAGCAATCACATCGAATTTATGGGGCTGGAGCGCGCTGTGAGGCTCACCACAAATGCTTCCATAAACTACGTGCTCGACCAACAGTTTTTTGTGCTCAACGAACCTAAATATTTGGTGCTTACTTACGGCGTTCCGCTTGAAGCGCCTTTGCAAACCACCGCCGAAGATTTTATGAGCCGCACCATCACTTACTGGCGCAACTGGATTAAAACCACAGGCATCGGAAACATGTATCAGCAGCAGGTAATCCGCTCCTCACTGGCGCTTAAAATCCATCAGTATGAAGACACCGGAGCCATCATTGCCGCAAGCACCACAAGCCTTCCAGAATACAACGGGAGCGGCAGAAATTGGGATTATCGCTTTTGCTGGCTGCGCGATGCTTACTACATTCTGAATGCCTTCAACAACATTGGTCACTTTGAAGAAGCGGAGCAATATTTTCAGTTTATTGCCAACCTCACCACGCGCGAAGGCGGACGCTACAACCCGCTTTATACCATCACGGGCAATGCAGATTTTGTAGAAAAAATCATCGACCTGAATGGATACCTCGGCAATAAACCCGTGCGCATTGGCAACCAGGCGGTGGAGCATATCCAGAACGACACTTACGGACAGGTGCTGCTTTCGCTGCTGCCGCTATACACGGATGGGCGTTTCATTTTTGAAGAAAGGCACGTTTCAAGCCCATGGATTGCTGATTTATTATCGAAAATAGCCGCCACCATGGAGGAGCCTGACGCGGGCATTTGGGAGTTTCGCACGATGGCGCACCACCATTGCTACACCAGTCTTTTCCAGTGGGCGGGCTGCAAGGCTGCCATGAAGATGGCGCTGCACATTGGCGATGATGCCTTGCTTGAAAAAGCAAAAAAACTGCACGACCGCGCGGTTGAAAAAATTGAAGCCTGCTATGATGAAGCCCGCGAGGTATACACCATGGCCATCGGGGAACCGCAACTGGATGCCAGCACGCTGCAACTCATTATGATGCATTACCTCGACCCAAACAGCGACCGCGCCAAAAAACACCTCATTGCCCTTGAAGGGGAACTGAAAGCAGCCAACGGTTTGTTTTACCGCTACATCCATAAAGATGATTTCGGGAAGCCGCAGACTACGTTTTTAATTACCGCCTTTTGGCATGTGGAGGCATTGGCTTGCGTGGGCAGGGTGGAAGAAGCGATTGAGAATTTTGACAACCTGATGAAGTTTACCAACCACGTGGGTTTGCTGAGTGAAGATGTGGATGCAATTGATGGCAGCCAATGGGGCAATTTTCCGCAGGCATACAGCCATGTGGGGTTGATGAATGCCGCAAACAGGATTGCTAAGAAACTGGATTATCCGAGTTTTTTGGAGTGATGAAGGGTGAAGTTGGAGGACGTTGGAATGATTGGAGGAACATGAAAATTTCACTTCAATACTAAAGTGACCTGAAACGCAATCCACAGGCGGTGCAATTGCCTTTAACGGATTGGAAAAAGGTGCTCAACAAGATTAAAAAGTATGAGCAGGCATTGCAGCTTAAGTCTGATTTGAAAGAGGCATTTGAGCAGGTTGCGCTACTTAAACAGGGGAAAGGAGAAAAACAAACGCTGAGTGAGTTTTTGGATGAAATTTAAATGCGTGATTACCCTTTCAGGAGACTTACGCAAGAAGTAAATGACCTACGTACAAAGAAGGATGTTATTCGGATGTTAAGCACATAAAAAATGTCGTTAACGGAAAAAGACGCTTCACATTTGCCAAAGATACTCCCTAACAAGTGTTCGGGGGGTTTATTTCTAACAAATCTCTTAATCATTAAACAAGTCCTTGTAAACCCTAACCGGAACGTGGCAATTTTTTTATGAAAAACATTAATCTCTTCCTCATTGCGTGCGTATTTTCGACAGTATTTACTAATTGTAAGAAGATGACAGATGAAAATGGTTCTATAACGCCAAATGCCATAACAAGTAGTCGACTCAATATTGATAATCCAGAAGGAGAAACTACTTTAGGAGATCAGTTAATCAATCCATACACTCCTTCAAACATGCAAAATGCACTGGATTCTCTGATTATTAAAAATATCATCCCTCCTGGTGGCTATAGAGTTCGTACTACGCATTATTATGTAAAGTTTAGCCCCCGTGATAACGATGAATATCAGGCACTTCATGATGATACTGACCATGTGTTCTATGACCATCCTTTGGACAGGGAAATTGAAACGGCTGGTAATCGGTACCATGATAAATCTTTAGCTGATAGCATCCCCACCTTTCAGTATGCATCGGTTGAAGCCGGCTACCAATTTCCAAGCGGCATTACTTATGAGATTTAAGCTCTCTTTATATTCCGGAATTAGATACCAGTATTTCGGACACTGAATTTATGGATCAACTACTGGATCAAGCGTACATTCAAACTGGAAATTTTAGCGATACTGAAAAAGCTCCCGATGTGCCGCAAGCGCGTTCAAGTTACAGACCCGGTGGGCAGATTTTGATAAATGATAACCGGCTTAACCAAGACATAGGTATGCAAGGTGTAAGAGTCACAGCAAGAAGATGGTTTACCACATTTCAAGGTAAAACTGATTATAATGGCAATTTTTTAGTGAATGGTAATTTTAAACGGCCCTGCAACTATCGGCTACATTTTGAAGCAGGCTTTTTTAACGTGAGGGAACATTTTTTTGGACTTATCAACTATGTGGATGGGCCGAAACAAACCGGAAATTGGTACACAACAATCAATCACTATAGCTATAATAATTTTGTGGGTCATATTTTTAGGGGTGCCTATCGCTACCATTATAGAGGAATTGACAACTTAATTAGGCCCATACACCCCTCTCTACATACCACAAACTACATAGCTATAAACTCAACTGCTAACTTTGGCTCAGGAACTAATTTTGGAATAATACCTATTATCAAAATAGCCCGTTACAGAAGCTCAAATAATGAATTCTACAATGATGAAATTTTCTCAACTGCATGTCATGAAACGGCTCATCTAACTCATTTAATCTTGCTTAATGCTAACATCATTGCCTATGGTTCCGTAGGAGGTAAAATACGGGAAAGTTGGGCAGTATGTGTGGAATGGTGGTTAACTGGATTAGAATACAAGTCCCGAGGCATAGCTAACTATGGCGACTATAATTATTATGTTTCGGGGATACAATATCCAAACAACTATGCATATCAATATTGGAATCAAAGCGTTGATACAAAATATACAAGTCTGTTCATTAATTGTATTGATAAATATAATGAAATTGGCAAAAGTTTTGCTGGTTATATTTATGTTGGTAGCGTCAATGATCAAGTTGGCGAAGCTAATACGGGCTATAAGATCGCTAATTTGGAGAAATTTGTTATTAAATATGCTGTTGATTTAACAACGGCATCCAATAGCTTGAAAGCCAATAAGCCAAACAGCGTCACAAACGCGCAAATTGACAACCTAATATCATTTTATTGATTTTTATGAAATATTCTTTAGCTATATTTACACTTTTGATTTTAGGTTCTTGTTTTGGAGAATCTCTAACGAATTACGAAGCATTTCTTGTTAACTCTACCTCTCATGAAATTAAAATTCTGTGCTTCAAACAGGGGTATGTAAACAGCGATGATACACTGAAGCTTAAGGCAGGTGAAACCCTTAGGATTGCTAATGGTTCTAGGCGTGGACTTAGCGGCCAGGTGGGATTTAGTTCGGATCATTTTGGAGATGGCAATGATTCATGTGTAGTTTACTACGATAAAATTTATAAGGTTGTTCATTATGTGAATGCCCCGTCTCAACTTGCGCAGAAGTATCTGGAGTATTCCAACACCCGCAATATTCTGCAGTTGGAAAGCTATAGCTATTACTATTCTGATAGATCAAAGTATATAAGGGATCAAACTTATACTTTTACCTTCACTGAAAGCGATTATCTTTTTGCGAAGAATTAGTTTTTGCCTTATTAATTTTAAAATATGCTATTGATTTAACAACGGCATCCAATAGCTTAAAAGCGAACAAGCCAAATAGTGTTACGAACGCCCAAATTAATAATCTTATTTCATTCTACTAAATCACTTACTTCGTGCGTGAGTCTCCGCAGGGACTCGCGCACCAACCAGTTTTCTTATACCATTTGGACATCTAAATTCCGTATTGTGTATAAAATTTTCTGCTTGTGATTGATTTAATAGTTTCGGGCTTGAGGTTGGTGACAATACGGCCTACTGTGGTGGCGAGGGTTTCGAGGGTATCGAATATTTGATTGGCAATTCTGGTTTTGATGTATTGCCAGATTTGTTCGGCAGGATTTAGTTCAGGGCTGTAAGGCGGCAGAAAGAGCAATGCTATGTTTGAAGGAATATTTAGCCGTTTTGCCTTGTGGAACGCTCCGTTATCAAGTATTAATACCTTAAATTCATCCGGTCTTCGTTCAGAGAAGGCTGTCAGGTACGCTTCAAAGCAATCGGTATTGCAGTAAGGCATTTCAAGCGTAAAATGGTCGCCACTAACGGGGGCATAGGCACCAAAAAGATAAAAGTTTTTGAAACGGTGCTGATAAGGCACGATAGGCTTTATGCCTCTCGCTGTCAAACAACGCCGCTGTATGGACAATAAGCCAAAACGGCTTTCATCCATCAAATAAACGGACAAAGACTTAGTATCAGAAAGTCGAAACTTCGTATTCTTAATGTGTTTTAGCAGCCGGGGTAGGTTTTTTAAAAACGGCTACCGCCGCTTCGTCTTTTTTTACGTGGCTTTTTCGTCCCACTTTTAGTTTGGTGCCATGATTTCGCTTCAGGTATTTATAAACGGCGTCATAATTCTTATCCAGATTAAGCTCTTCTTTAAGCCAGCGTTGCGCTTGTTTATAGGAGGTAAGCGCACCTTCGGCAACGTGGAGCTTCTGCTCAATTTTCTGTTTCTGCTCTTCGCTCATCCCTGATCGGAAATCTCCGCCCCGCCCGTCACTTAGCAGCGCCTGCAGCCCGCCTTGATGATACGCCTTTTTCCAGAGTGCAATAGAATCAGTGCTGGAACCTGTAGCTGCCGCCAACGCTGCTGATGCTGTTTCGCCGTTTAAAATGCAACGAAGCATTTTGAGGCGGGGACGATGATGGAAAGGAGCCTTTTTATAAAGCGTCTTAGCATCACTTCGCTCTCATTAACCGTAATTAAAAGTCTTTTAGCCATGCAGAATTAGATACAAATACCATGCCTAATATAGATGTCCAGTTGGTATTAGTTGCAGATACACTTTTTACCTCTCTTAAGTATGCGAACACCCAACTGCAATATCACGCGGGTTATAGTAGCCTCCCTAATCAACCCGGACTTAAAATTGATTATAATTGGGATATAACGTTTGATGTACCTGTCCATCAAAATATTTATTATTTTAGCGCTACAGATACCGTCCTCACTAATCAATATCACACCTATCTTAATTCAACAGTTCAGATTGATTCAACAGTTGAATACATACCGCATTTCAACGCGGGATTTATAACTGCTGTAACGCACGATGTTGCTTACAACGCTGATACCTTCCCGAAACGGTTGCGCAGCACTATCAATTATAGGGATGATGGTGGGTGGGGTACACATACTTCAAATTATTTTTACGAAGACACCACTACTCCTATAGTGCTTCACATCCCATCTGCAAATAGCAAAAATGGGTCGTTCAAAATCATCCCAAATCCTGCTTCCAATTCCATCCGAATAGATGTTGCGCAAGCCGACTTTAATTACCTAATCAACGATATCACAGGCAAAATAGTAGCAGCGGGAACATTAAAAGCAAACAGCGAAATTGATGTTTCGGATTTGGCAAAGGCACTTACTTGCTCAAAGTAGAAGAATATCCGGTACAGAAATTTATGGTGCGGCACTAAATTCATTCACATTCTGCTCCAAGTAAAACATCCCGCCAAAAAGCAGGATGTTCATCAAAAAATAAGAAATCAGCACCGTTTTATTGCGTATCTGAAGAAGATGAATTAGCACTTGACAATTTATCAAACTCAAAAAGCAGCGAAAAGCGAAGCGTATTGCTCAAGGGGTTTCTATTGGTGGTATTTCCGGAAGGCACTAAGTAAGATGCGTTCAGTTGGAATACATTATACTTCACACCGAGACCCACCGTAAGGTATTTTCGGTTGCCTTTATCTTTATTTTCATAAAAATAACCAGCACGCAAAGCAAATTGATTTTGATACCAATATTCTGCTCCAAGGGAAATCTGGAATTCTTTCAGCTCTTCACTAAAGCCGCCGGGCGCGTCACTAAACGAACCTAAAATTGCCGGCACTACGCCTTTTTCAGTTGGAATATAATAAGTGCCGGTAGGGTTGCCTGCTGAATCTCTATTAGCTAATGGGGTAGGAACCAGCAATTTATTTATGTCGAGGGCAAAAGTTATTTTATTGTACTCATCCAGACCTGCCGTATAAGCAGCACCCAAGCCTAAATTCATGGGGATAAAATCACGGCGGGTGGTACTGTAAGAAATTTTTGAACCCAGATTACTCAAAACCAAGCCTGCACTAAAGTTATGGCGGCGGAATTCGTCAATTTCTTTTGTTTTAGTATAGAAGAAACCGAGGTCGGCTGCAAAAGCATTTCCAGGTTTTGCATCAACGCCAGATTGTTGTTGTAAGCCAATCAGCAAGGCTGAATGAACATATCTTAAACTAAGGCCTACAGAAAGAAACTCTGAAAGCTTGCGGGAATAACCTACATCCAGAGAAAATTCACGTGGTTTGCCGGTTCCTAGTGAATTCGCATTAAAATCAGTGAAATTAATATCGCCAAGGTTAAAATAGCGCAGCGATGCGGAGATTGATTGGTTATCTTCCGTTTCTCCATTACCACCAAATTTGTAATACCCCGAAATGTAAGCTAGGAAAATATCAGGCACTAAGTCTTTTAACCAGGGAGTGTAAGTAAGCGAAAGTCCAATTTTCTTTTCCGCGAAGGGCAGTTTGGCAACATTCCAATATTGCGCATTGGCATCGGCAGAAGTGGCAATTCCAACATCACCCATGCCGCCCGCACGGGCATCCGGAGAAATTCTTAGGAAAGGAACAGCGGTGGTAATTGTATTTACCTGACCGTTGAAACTATTGTTTTGAGCAACTGCACCGGTGGCAGTCAGTAAGCTCAGTCCAATGATTGCAAAACGTTTTGCCATTTGGGGGGTGTTGAAATTTTGAGGTTGCAAAAGTATTGGTTTTAAAATAGCCTGCAAGGGCTGTTAAGCGCATTTAACGGATAATAACGAGCTTTTGGTATGCAGTCGCTTTATTTCCTTTATCCGTATTTATTATCATCCGGTAAACATACATGCCTGAAGGAAGTTTCGAGCCATTATCACCGGTGCCATCCCACATTATTTCGTTGCTACGACTGCCGCCTGGTGTATAATCTTTAGTAAGTGAGCGCACCAGTCCACCCGAGGTATTGTAAATGTTGATTTGCACATTCAGGGCTTCTTCAGGATGATTATGCTCAAACACGAAACGGGTGTTATCGGCAAAAGGATTTGGATAGTTCATCAGGTTGCGCACCTGCATCACGTTTCCGTTTACCACTTCAAAATTCACGGTTCCTTCGCCGGAATTATTATTAATGTCCCATGCCTTTACGCGCAGCGAATGCCTGCCTTCTGAAAGGTTTTTTATAGGGAAGAAAACATAGCCGCGGGTAAAATCATTCGTAGCAGTTTCATAATAATCATTCAATAAAAACGGATTCTGCACTTCTTCATCAAGAATGGCTACCAAATCATGACCCACACTATTGCCTGACACGTTAATGCCTGATTCATCATTCAACTGCACATAAAGCAACGTGTTGGAGCCGGTAATGCCGCCATCTCTAAACAAGGTATCGTTGATGAACGGTTTTACAATAGGTGCATTGTCGTCTTCAATCGGGTTGTCAGAAAATCCTCCAATCGTAACAGTAGTATCTCCGCCTGCAGCATCAGTAATGCCGTTCTCTGCATAATAGCTGATTTTTCCTTTTCCAAAATCATAGTTCAGGTCTTTGGGTGCAATAAATAAGAAGGAGAATTTACCGCTGCTCACCGTTACTTTTCCTTTGTAAATAATATTGCTTTGCGTTTGGAAGAAGGGAATGGGTTGAGGAGATTTAGTGGCTACATTTTTGGGCTTGTCGTAAATAGTGATGTAGACGTTGCCATTAAAATCACTCAGTAAATTATCGTTCACATCCTGTATGCTGCCTTTAATCTGATATTTTCCAAGGGCGCGGATGGAATCCACAGTTTGCAAAGTATTTCCGTCAAGCACCGCATCCGTCACCACTTTATGTTTTGGAAAAGCGGGCACCAAAGCGGGGTCGCCAAGCAAGGCAAATTTCCTGAAGTTGGCAAGTGACCAGGGAGAAGTAACTACTGCATAAGTCACATTCTTACCAAAGCGAAATGCATCTCCGAATGCAGGCCATTCTCCATTGTACTGGCGAAACATGGCGCGCAGGAAGTTGGAATTCATTTCGCGGTTCAGGTCGGCGTAAACAAGTTGGGTAGTGGTTAATAATGCAATGGCACCACCATCACCTTTCACCAATAATTTTTCACCGGCAGAATTAAATTCAGGGTTATCATACTTGCTGAATTCACACGTGGCTGTAACCATTATTGGCAGGCGGTCCAGGTTTTTCCAGTTGTTGAAATCATCCTGAGAAAGTATGCGCTCATGTGCCAGCGTTTGTCCGCTTCCGTGCCCATTATAGTTTATCAGGAAGGTGCCTTTATAAACGCCGTCGTCAATTATTTTATTCGCGTCAGGGCAGCGGTCACCGGCAGGTGTTGCCACTTTTTGCAAGGCATCTATGTACACTTTTGTGTGATTATAAAGCTGCGAAAAACTGTTGATGGTAGATGCCATCACTTCACCGTCTGAAAGGTGGTTTCCGGCATTGTCGTAATCATCCGTTGCAATGGTGGTTGAAATGCGCCATGGGCCTAAAGATTTTGGCGCAGCATAGCCCATTATTTTATCCACGACATTCATGGCTTCATCCGCAGTTTGCACAGGAATTCTGCCTACGCCAAGGTCCATAGTGTTGGCAACTGCTCCGCTTTCAATGTTCTCATTATCATCTAAAAAAGAAAAGAAATCGTCGGTGCAAAATCCTGAAAGTGGTTGCAGAGATTCTGCCGTTTCAAAAGTGGGAACAAAGTTGGTATTGCCGGCTACGCGGTCTTTATAATCATAGGAAGCATCTCCGAAAAGAAGCAGATAGCGGGGCATTTGGGTAGTATCATTTCCGGCACGCAGATAAAACATTCTGGCAAAATCCCGAATGGCTGAAATATCCTGACTGCCTGAGCCAAACTCATTGTAAACCTGTTGCGTAGCGGCAACTAACACCCTCAAATTGCGATGCTGCCGGTGGAAATCTGCAAGCTTATTTGCTGCGTTTAAAAATTGCGGAGCTGTAACAATCACGTAATCGACTTGCGGCGAACCATGCAAATTCTGATTGGCTACAGTGCCTGAATATTCGGGTGTTTTAAAATTGCTGCCGTCAAAAGCTACAAACTCATGCAGGCTTTCCGCATCCTGTGAAAAGGAATACTGATTGCCTGAAAAATTACCGTTCATGCTTTTTGGAGTCAATGGTTGCGTAACATCCCAAACGTGCACATTATTAGTGCTTCCTCCAATTGTGTATTTCGCTACGTTGCCCGCCCCTGTTGACTTCCAGTCTCTGAAAGTAAACTGACCATCGTGCATGGAAAGCTGGCGGCGGGTGTTTAAACGGATGTAATTAAGGTAGCCTTTTCCGCTGGTGGCAGCAGGCGTATAACTGATTGAAAAACCGGCGTTGTTTTGAACTGGCAACGTGTAATTAGCGGTCTTCACGGTTAATGGTATGTCCGTTTCTGCAAGCCCAATGCTGCCTAAAGTGTAGCTTCCCAATAGCTGTCCGTTCATTGAAATGGAGAACACATTATTTGGCGAAACGGAACGGGAGCCAACCAATATTTCTACCGCTGCATCTTCTGTAAGATTTCCCAACGGAAAAGAAAAAGTTTTTGTTTGCCCTTTGTTTGGGTCAAGGCTCATTTCATCACCCCACCATTCTTTTCCAAACTTTCCCGGGTTGGCGTCATCCTGCTCATGCACCATGTAATCATTGTAGTCGGTAACGATCGTATTTGGGGTGAGCGCTATTGTTTGGGTTTCTATTCTTTCGCCGATGCCGCCATCGAAATTCAAAAAATAATAGCTCCTGTCTTCGTAAAGATTTTTGCGGTTTACAAACTTTTGGTTAATGCTGTCTTTCACCCAATCCATGGTGCCGTTTGCGTAAAAAAGAAAGTAATCGCCCGGGTTAAAAGTACCGTCGCCACCGTCGTGCATCTCAATGGCATTTTCCTGCAAATCATCAGGGTGTGCAATGGCATTGTCTTCATGAAGCATAGTTCCTCCGTTTCCAAATACGCGCATCATGGCGGGGCTAATCTGGTCAGGGTTTATGCCTAATTTATTTTTCAGGAAGTCATAATCAATCCGGTAAATGCCACGTTCTGTGAGCGATATTTTATACCATGCGCCTGTTGCAAGCACGCTGGCTGCGGCAGTTGTTTTTGCAGATGAATTTAGGAGGGGTGCAATCGTATTTTCTTCCATCAGTTTCACCTCAAATGATTGCAGTTGTTGAATGGAATTGCCGCTTTCATTTTTATAAACGGGAATCCTTACAAACACAAACGGACGTTTTAATTCCTTCCCTAAAATCATGTCGGGCTGAAGCGTTGCTGCATTTTTATCTAAAGATTCGGACAGCGTTTCTACGGTTTTGTAGGTTTGATTTGAAAGCAAAAGTTTTGGAAGCGCGTAATGTTCCAGCCACATTTTCTGCACCACGAATCCGGTTTGCGCTTCTTGTGGCGTTACATCGTGCGAAGCAGATATTGATTGAGAAAAAGCAGTGAAATGGAGAAGGGAAAAAAGAAAAAGAAAGAGAAGGACTTTATGCATAGTTTTGTTTTTTTTAAGGGCTTAAATGAGGTTCCCCGAAGTTACGAAACGCAATAGGGAATCCATCGTTTTCAAAGGTATTCCTGACAATTCCGTTACCCAAAAACGCTAAACCTAACAGAATATTATGAAGGTGAAAAAGCCATCGATTTTCTACGGTGAAAAAAGATTTGGCAGGTATGTTTGACTTTCTGAAAAGAATGCTCTAACATTGTAACTCAATTAGCAACTTTCAACCAACAGCAGTTTATATTTTTCAGTGATTATGAAAAGATCCTTAATCGGCATGAGCATCTTGTGCATCGGCACACTATCTCTCTTTACAGCATGTTCTGAATCCGGCAGAAATGTGGGCGTTTCAAGAGCCACAGGCTGGAACTACAACGACGCTCGTTTGGGCGGTTTTGAAGCCGCGCAATATGCGGGACAACAAACCGGACCAGGCCTCACATTCGTGGAAGGCGGTCGTTTTACAATGGGACAAACCGAAGAGGATTTAACCTTCGAGCGCAATAACATTCCGCACACGGTTTCTGTTTCTTCTTTTTACATGGACGAAACAGAAGTGGCGAACATTCACTATCGTGAATACATTTTCTGGCTTACGCGCGTTTATGGTTCTGACTATACAAATGCCATCACGGCTGCGCTTCCCGATACCACTTCATGGCGCCGTGGGCTTGCTTATAATGAGCCGCTCGTAATGCTTTATTTCCGCCATGCGGCTTACAATTATTATCCTGTTGTGGGTGTGGATTGGTATCAGGCAAATGCGTTTGCAAAATGGCGCAGCGATCGCGTAAATGAATACATACTCATCAAAACCGGAAAGCTGAAAAGAAATCCGAACCAGGTGAATGAAGATGTGTTTAACACAGAAACCTATGTGGGCGGACAATACGAAGGAGCGGTAGGCCGCAATCGCCAACGGGATTTAGACCCGAATGGTTCCGGACGCAGAAACGTTTCTTATGCTGATGGATATCTGCTTCCAAATTATCGCCTGCCTACAGAAGCGGAGTGGGAATATGCAGCCTTAGGATTAATCGGAAATAACCCGGAGCCGGCAACAAAACGCCGCCGTGGTGAAGAAGTGCTTACCGACAGAAACATTTATCCATGGGGACCAAGAGATGGTGTGCGTGCAGGAATGCGCAATCAATATCAGGGAGAATTTCTTGGAAACTTTCAGCGTGGACGCGGAGACGTAATGGGTACGCCCGGTGGGTTGAATGATAATGCCGACATCCCTGCTCCAATCTTTTCTTACAAGCCAAATGCCTATGGACTTTACAACATGGCAGGCAACGTGAGCGAGTGGACACTTGATACGTATCGCTCACTTACTTTTAGTGATGCAGAGGATTTTCGCCCCTTCCGCGGAAATGTTTACGACATGTATCAGCGCATTGAAGAAGATAATTCACTGGAAGAAAAAGACAGCCTGGGCCGCATCCCTAAACGCCTCATGACTTCAGCAGAACTGGCAGCAAAACGCAACTCTGATTTTATGGTGAATGATGCAGATGCGCGTGACTTTATTGACGGTGATTCATCTTACGTTTATGATTACGGACGCACCACTTTAATTAACAACGACAGCCGCGTTATTAAAGGCGGAAGCTGGGCAGACCGTGCCTACTGGATGTCTCCGGGAACACGCCGCTATCAGCAAGCCGGACAAGGCAGTTCCACTGTAGGCTTCCGCCTCGTGATGGATCGTTTAGGTTCTCCAGACGGAAACAATGGACGCCGCGCCGGCAACCAGTTTGGACGTGTGAGAAGATAATTTTTCGAACAAACTTTTTTTACAAAAACCCCTTGCATTTGTGAGGGGTTTTTATTTTTGAAACGAAACCATTTTTCCCTTGGAAACAACAGCGCTTTACAACATTTTTCTGCAATACCCGAACGTGCAGACAGACTCCCGGAAACTAAAACCAGGCGACCTTTTTTTTGCTCTGAAAGGAGAAAACTTTGACGGCAACAAATTTGCTTTGCAGGCGCTCGGAGAAGGTGCGTCTTTCGCCATTGTGGATGATGCAAGCGTGGCAGTTAACCCGCAATGCATTTTGGTTGATAACGTGCTTGAATCGCTTCAAAAACTGGCATTGCATCACCGCAAAACTTTTATTGAAAAAGCAGTGCCATTTCTCGCCATCACCGGCAGCAACGGAAAGACTACCACTAAAGAATTAATTACTGCTGTGCTTCGCAAAAAACATAAAACCAGCGCTACCACCGGCAACCTGAATAACCATATCGGCGTGCCTTTGACGCTTCTAAGCATTCCGGGCGATGCAGCATTTGCCGTAATAGAAATGGGCGCAAACCACCAGAAGGAAATTGAAAGCTATTGCCGCATTGCATTGCCTACACACGGCCTTATTACCAACTGCGGAAAGGCACACATTGAAGGCTTTGGCGGCGAAGAAGGCGTAAGAAAAGGCAAAGGAGAATTGTTCACTTTTTTAAGAGAAAATAACGGCACCGCGTTCATCAATGCTGACCTGCATTATTTGGATAAGATGAGTGAAGGCATTGCGCAACGCATCACCTACGGAAGCACGAATGCACAGTTTATTGGTAAGCCATTAATTACCAGTCATTTTTTATCGGTTGCCATTTTTACCTACGGCGCTGAATGCAGCATCCACACGCAGCTTGTGGGCGATTATAATTTCCCGAACGTGATGGCTGCCGTAGCTGTGGGCTTGCATTTCGGGATTGGGATTGATGCGATTAAAGAAGCCATTGAAAATTATCAGCCTGATAATAGCCGCTCTCAATTATTGAAACGTGGCACCAACACTTTGATACTCGATGCTTACAATGCCAACCCAACAAGTATGCAGGCTGCGATTCAGAATTTTGCTAACAACCCTTCCTTTACCAACAAGCATTTATGGATTGGCGGAATGAAGGAAATGGGCGCGGCTTCTAAAACGGAACACCAGGCTTTGGTTAATTTGATTAAACAGTTTGAGTGGAAAAACGTAATCCTTGTAGGCAGTGAAATGGAAGGTTTGCAAGGTGCATTTCTTTGGTTTGCAAACGCTGCCGATGCGGTAAAATATCTTCAGGAAAACAAGCCTGAAAATGCATCCATTCTTATTAAAGGCTCCCGCGGCAGCAGGATGGAATTATTGGCAGAGGCGCTGTAATTTTTCTATACCGCATCATCTTTCAAAGCCTTATCAATTTCAGCCGTCATTTCAGCAAGCTGGCTTTGAAGAAGCGGGCTGTTACTCCCGTCAGTAGCGCTATTGGCGGCATACATCAGCAGGCACATGGCCACGAAATCCTGATCGTCTTTACCCGCATAGTGCTGCCTTAACTCTGTAATTTGCACATCCGCAAGCTTCACCGATTTACGCACAGCTTCTTCCTCATCAGGATTAATGCGGATGCGGTAACTGCGCCCTGCAAGCCACACGTTTATTGGTATCAGCGCATCTGTATTCATGTCTTCCGTTTTATTAAAAACAAACCCGCACAGCGATGCATTCTTTCTTTAAAAAAACTCAGCGCGGTTGTGCGGAAGTATCATCAAACGCAGCCTGCGGAACGGGTTTAGGCGGCTGCAATAATTTCTTTTGAAAAAATACCAGCGTAAGCACACCTATAGAGATGGCAGCATCCGCCAGATTAAAAACAGGCTCAAAAAACACAAAATGATGCCCCCCGAAAAATGGAACCCAAGTTGGGAACACACCGTCCACCATCGGGAAGTAAAACATATCCACCACGCGCCCCTGCAGAAAATGCCCGTAGCCGTCGCCAAACGGAACCAGCCTGCCAAGATGAAACGTGCTTTCCGAGAAAATAAGTCCGTAAAAAAGGGAATCAATCAGATTGCCAAGTGCACCTGCCAGAATGAGCGCGCCGCAAATAATTATCCCCCGCCCGTAACCCTTTTTTATAAGATTGCGCAGCAGCCAGAAACCAAACACCACTGCCACCAACCTGAAAAGCGTGAGCACCATTTTGCCAATGCTCCCGTCGCCCAGCTTCATGCCAAACGCCATCCCTTCGTTTTCCAGGAAGTGCAGTTTCGCCCAGTTGCCCATCATCGCCACTTCTTCCCCATAAAAGAAATGTGTTTTCACGTAGTATTTTATTGCCTGATCAAGCAGGATGATGATAAAAATAAGGAGCAGCGCGTGACGGTATTTCAAGAAGCAAATGATTTTAAAACAACAGGGCGCAAAGCTAAGGTTTGGAGCAATGGTTGCTTTTCAATGAAGCGTGAAACGTTTCAAAATCATATCGCCAGCACGCGTATCATCTCCAGCATGTCTTCATCCATAATGGTGTGCGATTTCACTACTTTTTCAAAAGGCGTAAACACAATCTCGTTATTGATGATGCCTGCCATCACCTGCGTTTTTCCTTCGCGCAATGCCATCACCGCTGCATGTCCAAGCCGCGAAGCCAGCACCCTGTCAGCATTGCTGGGAGAGCCGCCCCGCTGGATGTGCCCAAGCACCGTGGCGCGGGTGTCTATATCGGGGAAACGTTCCTTCACCAGTTTTGCAAGGTCTGCCGCACCGCCAAAATCATCGCCTTCTGAAATCACAATGATGTGCACCGTTTTGCGGCGGCGTTCATCATAGTCTATTCTGCGCAGCACTTCTTCCACGTTTGTTTTCGTTTCGGGGATGAGGATGTCTTCCGCGCCGCAGGCAATGCCACTGTATAGCGCAATGTAACCCGCATCGCGCCCCATTACTTCCACAATAAACAGGCGGTCGTGCGCTTCTGCGGTGTCTCTTATTTTATCAATGGCATCCACGGCGGTGTTCACTGCGGTATCAAACCCGATGGTGAAATCAGTGCCTGCCATGTCTTTATCAATAGTGCCGGGCAAGCCAACTGCCGGAATGGTGTATTTCTTAAAGAAAGCGCTCGCTCCGCGAAAAGTGCCATCGCCGCCAATAAGAATAAGTGCTTCAATGCCGTGCTGCTGCAAAGCGTTGTATGCCTGCTCCATGCCTTCATCGGTCATGAAAGCCTTGCTGCGTGCGGTTTTCAGGATGGTGCCTCCGCGCTGGATAATGTTGGCGACATCTGTAGTTTTCATTTCAAAAATGTCGCCGTCTATCATTCCCTGATATCCGCGGCGGATGCCAAACACTTCCATCTCATAATAAATGGCGGTGCGCACCACCGCGCGGATGGCTGCATTCATGCCCGGGCTGTCGCCGCCGGAGGTCATCAATCCTATTTTCATTGAAAAGAATTATTGAGGTGATTATGCTTTTGCTATTAAACCTTCAATGGCATGCTACCCGTTTTCGGATTCGTAGAATTTCACTTTGCCGGTAGCTACGTCATACATAGCGCCTTCAAGCATAATCGTTCCATCGTCCACCATTTTTTTGATGACGGGGCTGTCGGTCAGAATTCTTTTCATGCTGTGCTCCACATTCAGTTTGCTCACTTCATTCACGAAGTTCAGGTTGTTACTGTTCCGCTCTTCCTGCGTGGTTTTTTCAGCTTCTACGGCAGGGCGAATTTGCGCCAGAAGGTTGGTGAGGTTGCCGAGTTTTACATCATCGCAAGCACCTTTAATAGCGCCGCAATTAGTGTGTCCAAGCACGAGTATCAAACTGCTGCCCGCCGCTGCCACAGCGTATTCCAGGCTGCCGAGAATGCCGGGTGAAATAATATTGCCGGCAATGCGGACGGAGAAAATATCGCCCAGTCCCTGGTCGAAAATGTGTTCGGCGCTCGTCCGGCTGTCCATGCAACTGAGGATTACGGCGAAAGGCTTTTGGCCATCCTTTGTTTCGTTCACCATCTGCAACAGGTCGTGATTGGCTTGCAGGTTGGTGATAAACCGGAAGTTGCCTTCCTTCAGTTTTTGAAGTGCTTGTTGTGGGGTTACTTTTTCGGCAGTAAGTGTGGTTTGTGATGGTGTGTTGTTGTTCATGTTTTTTTGTTTTTAAAGATGAATAAGCGTGTTTGCCTAATGCTTTTTCTTGTTTAGGTGTTTGAGGAGTTTTGCTGCCGTGCCGGAAGATAATTCAGGCGGTTCTTCAATGTTTACGAAGTCCTTCACTATTTCTTCTTCACTAATGGCCTGCGGCACTTCATACACATTTTGGAAGCCGGTTAAAGACACGTTGATGTTACGGTCGGGCGCTTTGTTTTGCTGAAACTCTTTGATGATTTCGAGCACGTCAAAATCAATGTATTCCGTTTTGCCGGCGTCAATAATCACGCTGCTGTCGTGAGGTAATTTGTTCAGCGTTTCCTTGATGCTGGCTTTGTTCAGGAAAGAAACTTCCTGCGCAAGTGTTAGTTTAATCAGGTCTTTATCTTCTGAATACCGTGTGCGGTGATAGTAATAAGGAATCTTCATGTTTTCCCGCAAAATGTAGAAAATGGAAATCAGCAAACCAATGCCTACGCCCTTCAGTAAATCAAGCGAAACCACGGCAATTGCCGTAACGGCATAAGGAATAAACTGCGTCATTCCGCCCTTCTTCCAAAGGTGTTTTGCTTTTTTAGGACTGCACAATTTGTAACCAATAAAAAGCAGGATTGCAGCCAGGGTAGCCTTCGGGATTTTATTGAGAATGAATGGAATGGTTGCCACACACACCAGCAATAACACACCATGCACAATGGCAGAAAGCTTAGAACGCGCGCCGGCAGTAACGTTTGCAGATGACCGGATGATAACTGCCGTTACGGGCAAGCCGCCAATTAAACCACTCACCATGTTGCCGATGCCTTGCGCTTTCAACTCGCGGTTGGTGGGAGTGTATCTTTTGTGAGGGTCTAACTGGTCTGTAGCTTCTACGGAAAGCAAGGATTCAATAGAGGCAACCACGGCAATTACAACCCCTGTTTTATACACAGCGGGATTCAGGAAGCCGGAGAAATTGGGCAGCGTAAACTGGTCAATAAAATCAAGCGGAGATGCTGCAACAGGAAGACTTACCAAATGCATCGCTCCAAGAAAAAGGTCGGAGTTGCTCCACTGGAACATTTCATTGATTAAAGTGCCCAACACCACCACCACCAATCCGCTAGGGATGAGGGCAAGTTTCTTGAACGGTTTTGTAGTCCAGAGGATGAGCAGCAGCAAACTAAATGCAGCAATAATCACCGCGCCGTATTCTATATGCTGAAACGATTCTGTGAAGTTGCTCCACGAAAATCCATCCTCCGCATCGCGCATAAACTTTTGCGGGTCGTAACCAATGGCTTCAGGTATTTGTTTGATGATGATGGTAAGACCAATGCCCGCCAGCATTCCCTCAATCACTGCAAAAGGAAAATAACTGCCGATGATGCCACCCTTCAGGAAGCCAAGTATCATTTGCACCACGCCCGCCACCATTACGGCACACAGGAAAATATCGAACGCCTGCAACTCATTAATAGCTGCTAAAACAATGGCCGTTAAGCCCGCAGCGGGACCGGCAACACTGAGGTGAGAACCACTGATGGAACCTACGACAATGCCGCCAACTATACCGGCAATAATTCCGGAAAACAATGGGGCGCCGGAAGCCTGCGCAATGCCAAGGCAAAGCGGAAGTGCAATCAGGAAAACGATAATTCCGGCAAGACTATCTTTTTTGAAATTAGAGAATATGGAAGTTTTGGGGGTCATTATGATGAAACTATTTTAGGGAAACGCAGCGCAGCATTGCATACACCACGGTGTGTGAAAATGGATTATTAAGAAGAAAAAAGAAAACAGGAAACGCTTAGGAAAAGTTGGGAGGCGGCGTAAACACATCCGGCACGTGGAAGGCGGGAAGGTGCACAGAATGATGATGCAACAGCACGGTCGTTTCTTTGGAAGCGTGCAACACACGGGCTAATTCAAACTGCGGTGTGCCATGAAAAGGGTCGCCTTCTTTTTTCAGTTTTAAATCGGGCGCATCATCTGTGCAATCCTGAGCCGATGTGTTTTCTTCCGTAAGCTGCCCTTTGCTCAATATGCGCCCAATTTCCTTGATGGGAATTATCTGCAAAGAGAAAATGAAGAGAAAGAAAGCAGCTATCAGCGGACGCATGGGTCGCAAAGAAAAGGAAAATGGTTTACGAATTGTGTTAAAGGAACAAAACCCTTTCATTAAATCATCCAAACCAACCTTCCTAAACCTTTACTTTGCAAACCGCATGAATGGCATCATGAAATTTCTGGCAGTCTTGTGTTGTATCCTTTGCTTACAGCCTGCCGCCGCACAAACTATTTATTGGGAGTCCCCTGAAACCGAACAACTTTACAAAACAGCTAAAGAAGCACTTGCACGCGGTGCCATTAAGCAGGCGGTGGTATTGTTTCAGCAAGTGGAGCAACGCCAGCCCGATGTGCTCATCGTGAAGCGTGACCTCGCGCAAGCACTCTTATTAGACGGCGAAGCCGAAGCCGCAGCACGCACCATCCAACCACTTATTGATGCCGACGTAGCCGATGAAGCAGGTTATCAGATTGCAGGCGCGGGATGGATGAAGGCAAAAGAACCTAAAAAAGCAAAGCGCACGCTGGAAGCAGGCATCAAAAAATACCCGAACTCCGGAATGCTTTATCATGAATTAGGCAAGTATTATGAAGAAAGAAACGACGCCGAATATGCATTGGATGTGTGGCTGGATGGCATAAAACAAGACCCGAATTACCACCTCAATTATTACGAAGCCGCCCGCACTTATGCCAACACCAGCAAACCGGAATGGACTATCATCTACGGAGAAATATTCGTGAATAAGGAATCGCAAACACCCCGCTCTTATGAAATCCGCAAAGCCATTTTAGAAGCATACAAATCACTGTTCACCAATCCGGGCAGTGCCATTACAGACACAGCAGGGATAAAGTTTGATGATGCCATCCGGTTTACTCTTTTACAAGCGGCGCCTACGGTGAGCGATGGTTTCACTCCTGAAAACCTCACCATGCTGCGCACCCGTTTCGTGATGGACTGGCTCCAAAACTTTAGCCGCAAATACGCCTTCTCCCTCGTTTATTACCTCAATGATTTATTGAAAAACGGACAGTTTGATGCTTACAACCAATGGCTTTTTGGCAAGGTGGAAAACGCAGCGCAGTTTGAAGCCTGGAAGAAATTCCATCCCGAAGCCATTCCTTCTTTTGAAAAATGGAAAGAAAACCACCCGCTGCAAATGCGCACCACCGATTTCTACAACCCTAAAAACTTCCGCAATCTCTTCTCTAAAAAGAAATAAGCCCGGCTCTCCGACTGCAAAAGTTAAAAGCCTTCCTGAAGTTTCCCCTCCCTGCATTCATCCCTTAATTTTGTTGCACTTTCAATCCCTCCCCCTTTTAATTCTTTTTGAAATGAATAAATCACTGCTCCGGTATGTGCCGGTTTTTATTGCCTTATGCACCGCTTTTTCTTTTGCGCCTCCGGCGAATGCACAAGGTGAAGCTGCTCCCGGCGTTACAGACAAAGTGATTGCCGCAGTGGGCAGAAACAAAATTATCCTCCAAAGCGACCTCGAAGCGCAGTTTGCCATGGATAAACAAAAAGATCCCACACTCACTGATTCTTCCAAAATGCAACTCTTCCAGCGCATGGTGATTCAGAAACTACTGGTGGAGCAGGCAGAGCACGACAGTCTTTTGGTTTCTGATGAAGAACTGGAAGGCGACCTCGAAAACAAGTTGCGCTATTTCATCCGTGCATACGGCAGTAAAGAAAAACTGGAAGAAGTGGTGGGCAAAACCGTTTATCAGATTAAAGACGACAACCGCGAACTCGTGAAGGAGCAAATACTGGCGGCAAGAATGCAAAGCAAACTGATTGGCTCGGTGAAAATTACCCCATCCGAAGTGCGTCAGTTTTTTGAGAAAATACCCGTCGATAGCCTCCCCTTTTTCCCCGCCACGGTAGAAGTAGGGCAGATTGTGATAGACCCGCCCGTCAGCCGCGAAATAGATTCCCTCACCCGCAAAGACCTTACAGACATCCGTAACGAAATAGTGAACGACGGAAAGAGTTTTGAAACCATGGCCATCATAAAAAGTCAGGACCCGGGCTCACGCGATGAAGGCGGACTGATGAAGGACGTCGAGCGCGGCACTGTGGTTCCAGAATTTGCCACCGCTGCTTTTAAACTGCAAAACGGCGAAGTAAGCCCCATCGTGAAAACACAATTCGGATATCACATCATCCAGATGGTGCAGCGCAAAGGCGAAAAAGTCGACATCCGCCACATCCTCCTCCGCCCGCAGCGCACCACTGCCGATTTTAAAGCCGCTTTCGAAAAGCTCGATAGCATCCGCGCCTTGCTTATTGCCGGAACCATCACCTTCCCCGAAGCCGTAGGAATGTTCAGTACCGATGAAGCTGCCAAACAAACCGGCGGCATGATTATCAACCCCCAAACCGGCTCAGCACAGTTAGAAATTGAAGGCCTCGACCCCACCATGGTTTTAATGTTGGATACGCTGAAAGTGGGCACCTATTCCCAGCCCCAAATCTTCCAGACCGACCGCGGCGAGCAGAGCGCCCGCATCGTGCACCTCACTTCCCGCACCGTGCCGCACAGAGCCAACCTTCAGGATGATTATGCAAAAATCCAGCAGGTAGCCCTCCAGCAAAAGCAGAATGAAAAGCTGCAAACCTGGATACACACCAAAATACCTACCTATTACCTCCGCCTTTCCCCTGAATATAAAGATGCTAAGGTGTTTGACGGTTGGGGAGCGCGGTGATGGCGGAATGAGGCAATTTGGTAATTCGGCAATGCAACCTGCAAGTTGTATAAATCCGTGATTCACTAAAAGGAAAATCATAGCACCAACCGTCATTCTAATTAATCCATCGTTCAATCCTACATTTGCATCGTGCAGGATTTTAAAGGGGAGATAAGAAGCCTGAAAGTATATGGAAGCGACTTCTGGACTTTCTACAATAAGCAAACGATGAAGGTTCAGGCACGCATTCTTTGGGCTATCCGGCTCATCCGGGATATTCCAATTGTACCTGAAAAATACTTGAAACACCTTACGGGCACCGATGCACTTTATGAAATGCGCATCACATCCGGCAATGATGCTTTCAGGATTTTCTGTTTTTTTGATGAAGGGCAACTAATCATTCTGCTTAACGGATTCCAGAAGAAAAGTCAGAAAACACCGCCAAAAGAAATTGAACGCGCTAAAAACTTAAAAACACAGTATTATGAAGACAAAGCAAAACGAACTTATTGACCTCGATGAATTCATCACCCGGAAATACGGAAAACGTGGAGATGCCGAACGCGAAGCTTTTGAAGAAGGCTACGAAGCATTTAAGTTAGGCGCAATGTTGCAGGAAATGAGGAAACAGCAAAACATGACGCAGGAGCAACTAGCCGAAAAATGCGGCACCACAAAAACCTTCATTTCCCGCATAGAGAACAATGCAAGCGACATACGATTATCCACACTCATGCGCATTGTTCGGGAAGGATTCGGCGGGCACCTAAAACTCACCGTGGATATGTAAACGCTTCCCGAACCACTTCTCAACCTGCAACCCCTTATATCCAGCTTTCCCGAACCACTTCTCAATCTGCAAACTCCGTATATCCGCATTTCCCGAAACAACTTACGCGCTGCAAGTCCTTATATCCACCTTTCCTGAACCACTCCGCACTCCGCAGATAGGTTATATCCGCCTTTCCCGAACCACTCCGCACCCCGCAAGTCATATATATCCGCCCTTCCCGAAGCACTCCGCACTCCGCAGATAGATTATATCCGCGTTTCCCGAAGCAGTTTGCACCTTGCAATTACTTCGGGAAAAATATATCAGCCCACCTGCAGCCTCCCAAGCCATTCGGGAAACGCCGAGCCGTCAAATTGAATTGTCAAATTATCAAATTGAATTGCCGAATTGCCAAATTGAATTATCAAATTAATTTGGGCGTGCCGCTTCGTTCCTCGCGTCGCGCTTTCCGCTGCAATCTTTTTGTTCCCGCGCCCCAAAAGAGACCCACGCAAACAAAAAGGATTTCCGCTGCAATCGCTCACGCTTTGGCGCCAAGCCCCACTTGCCCACATATCAACACACCAACTTATCAACCTGTCACCCCATCAACTTATGAACTTCCAATCCCCTACCTTTGCCCTCTTTCATCCCCCCAAAAACATATTTACATCATGAAAATTACCGTAGTAGGTGCCGGAGCAGTAGGCGCCACCTGTGCCGACAACATTGCCCGCCGCGAACTCGCAGAAGAACTCGTGTTATTAGACATTAAAGAAGGTTTCGCCGAAGGCAAAGCCCTTGACATTATGCAAACCTCCTCCTTGTTAGGCTTCAACACCCGCGTGTCCGGCAGCACCAACGATTATAGCAAAACAGCAGGTTCCGCCGTGTGCGTAATCACCTCAGGCCTGCCCCGCAAGCCCGGCATGACCCGCGAAGAACTCATCGGCACCAACGCAAAAATCGTAGAAACCGTAGCCAAAAACCTCCTCCAGCATTCCCCCGACACCGTCCTCGTAGTCATCTCCAACCCCATGGACACCATGACATATCTCGCCCTCAAAGCCACCGGTCTTCCCAAACATCGCATCATTGGCATGGGTGGCATTCTTGACAGTGCCCGTTTTAAAGTATATCTCCAGCAGGAACTGAACTGCGCCCCCACCGACCTCCACGCCACCGTCATCGGCGGTCATGGCGACACCACTATGATTCCGCTTACCCGACTGGCAACCCTCAACGGAACGCCCGTAAGCAATCTCCTCCCTGAAGAAAAACTAAATAAAATAGCTGCAGACACCATGGTAGGCGGCGCCACGCTCACCAAACTTTTAGGTACATCAGCCTGGTATGCGCCCGGCGCTGCCGGTGCGGCATTGGTAGAAAGCATTGTCCGCGATCAGAAGAAAGTGTTCCCATGCTGCGTAGCCCTTGATGGCGAGTATGGTCAGCAGGATATTTGCCTTGGCGTGCCGGTGGTTATCGGTAAAAATGGCTGGGAAAAAGTGATTGATTACAAACTGAATGAAGCGGAGCAGGCAGCGTTCAATAAATCAGCGGATGCCGTGCGGAGTATGAATGGCGTGCTGGATACGTTGGTGGGGTAGGTTTTTTTAGATAATTGTTTCATGCGCGGGTTTTGCTTTAGTAATCCGCGCATTATCTTTTTAAAGAAAAAACTACATAGACAAACCATTTGTAACTTAGCCTGAAAAATCCTTTATGAGCTATACTGAAAATCATCTTGTTGAAGTATATACCGGCCTTCTCGAAAGTTTAAGTGCGGAGAGTAAGGCAGCAATCATTAAAAGACTTTCCAATTCTGTAACCTCCGAAGAAGAAACGAAAGAAGCTAAGTTTTACAGCTCTTTTGGTGCCTTTGCTTCTGATAAGTCAGCAGAAGAGATTATAAAAGAAATCAAGACTAGCAGGAAATTTGGAAATAAAGAAATCAAACTTGATGGCTTATCTTCTTGATACGAGTATTTGTGTAATTCTTTCTTCGGGGCAAATTGGATTTCGATAAGATAATGAAAGAAAAAGGTCGAGAGAATTGCTATGTTTCTGAGATAACAGTGTTTGAATTAAGGTTTGGAGCTGAGAATAGTACCGATTCCTTAAACGCTCACAATGCAGTTGACAATTTCATCCACGGGCTTACGATAATACCGATATTCGGTTGCCTCGCCCGCTATGCAAAGGAAAAAGTTAGGCTTCGAAAAATTGGCAAGCCAGTGAATGATGAGTTTGATTTCTTGATAGGTATCACTTCAGTAGAAAACAGGCTCACTTTAATAACCGATAACATCTCTGACTTTAAAAACATTGAAGGAATAAGGGTTGAAAATTGGTTGGTTCGCTGAGCGTACAATTTGCTGGTTGGAGATGTTCCGAAGCACCGTCTCAAACACAAGGATAATGCGGATTTGCAATCCGCCAACAACCTCATCCATCCTCATCAAACCTTATGAACTTATCAACTTTCCAACTTTCCACCCTCCCCTACCTTTGCCCCCATCATGACCCTCGAAGCGCTAAAAGAAATGCGGGACCGCGTGCAGCACCTCCGCCGTTTCCTCAATATCGAAGACAGAACCTTTAAAACCGACAACGACCGGCAGCTCACCCTTTCCCCCGGTTTTTGGGATGATAACACCCGCGCTACTGCCATCGTTAAAGAAATAAAACTGCAGGAATTCTGGCTCACGCTGTTCAAAAACACAGAAGATGCGGTGGAAGATTTTGCCGTGCTTTTTGAATTCTGGAAAGCCGGTGAAGCCACCGAAGATGAAGCCCGCGAAGCCTTCAGCGAAGCCATCAAACACCTAGACGAACTGGAGTTTAAATCAACCCTAAACGAGCCGGAAGATGAAATGCCTGCCGTGCTTTTAATTAACTCCGGCGCAGGCGGCACCGAAAGTCAGGACTGGGCAGAAATGCTGCTGCGCATGTACCGCATGTATGGCGAAAAGCAGGGCTGGAAAGTGTCGGAAATTGACACCCAATATGGCGATGGTGCAGGCATCAAACAAGCTACGCTGGAGTTTGAAGGCAGCTTCGCTTACGGATTGCTGAAGGCTGAAAGCGGCGTCCACAGGCTGGTGCGTATTTCTCCTTTCGATAGCAATGCAAGACGCCACACTTCTTTTGCTTCCGTGTTTGTATATCCGCTTATTGACGACAGTATTGAAATTGACGTGAACCCCGCCGACATTGAATGGGAGTTTTACAGGAGCGGCGGCAAGGGCGGACAAAACGTAAACAAGGTGGAAACGGCGGTGCGGCTGAAACACATTCCGTCGGGCATCATCGTAGAATGTCAGCAATCGCGCACGCAGGGTGAGAACCGCGATAAGGCACTGACGATGCTAAGAAGCAGGCTTTATGAAGAAGAATTGCGCCGGCGGGAAGCATTGAAAAACGCCACTTATGCGGGGAAGAAAAAAATAGAGTGGGGCTCGCAAATCCGCAGTTATGTGTTTCATCCTTACAAAATGATTAAAGACCACCGCACCGATTATGAAGTGGGCAATGTGCAACCCGTGATGGATGGCGAGCTGGATGATTTCATCAAAGCATACCTCATGATGGAGAAAGAAGAGGTGTAAAGAATGAATACCTTTAGAAAAATGAAAAAAGAAACAGCTAATAAAGCGCCGCAACCACAGGATCCCGACAAGGTGATCGTTCGGCTGGCGAAGGCCGGAAAACTAATGGATGTTGGCAAACGCGCTATCGCAAAGACGCATGAGTTGGGGTACGCTGCAACGATTATCGAGCAAGGCAACATTGTTTCTTTATTACCTGATGGGACAAAAGTGATTATAGGCATCGCTGCAAAAAGAAGCGGTAAAAAGTATAAATCGGGGAAGGTCACGTTGAGGTAATGCACAGGTTGAGAATTATAGCAGGTCCTAACGGTTCAGGTAAGACAACACTGACAAAAGATTTGATGCAGAAATACGATCTCAACCTTGGCGTGTATATCAATGCTGATGAAATAGAAGATCAATTAAGGAGAGACCAAAAAATTTCCTTAAGAAAATATGGATTGAGCGTTCGGGAAAAAGTGTTTTTGACGTTTTATAATGCGCATGAATTACGACCGAAATCATCAGTCACTTGTTCTGTCCGGTACAATGTTCTTCGACTTGATCAACCTCTCTCCTCCAATACTTATTTCCCGGCGTTGCTCGCAGATTTCATCAGACAGTGTTTATTGGATCTGCGGCAAACTTTTTCGTTTGAAACCGTAATGTCCGGCGGTGATAAAATTCAACTTTTAAAGCTGGCAAAGAAACTCGGCTACCGCACTTACCTCTATTTCATTTGCATTGAAAAGGATAGCGATAATACCCCAACCGCAAATTTTAAACGCGTGCGGGATAGAGTTTTAAAGAGTGGACACAACGTTCCGGAAAATCTGATTTCAAGCAGATACGAAAAGACGTTAGCAAATCTATTACCCGCTATCAAGCTTTCAGACAGAGCATATCTTTTCGATAATTCCGGAGCGGGCTATCAATTTGTTGCAGAAATAACGAACGGGCGTGAATTAGAATTCAATCCCGACTTTGTGCCTCGCTGGTTTGAGTTAAATGTTCTAAATCAATAAGGAAAATTGGAAAAATCCCCCAAATCAATAAATCAGCTAAGGCGCATTATCTCTTTCACGAAGCCTTATAAATCCAGCTTCCGGGCTACGATTGTGCTTTCCGTGCTGCTGGCAATGTTTGCACCGCTGCGTCCATACCTCATTCAGGTTTCGGTAGATAAATACATAGCGCATAATCTTTTTCGCGGGTTGGTGTTCATCAGCGTCGTGCAACTATTGGTGTTGTTTGTAGAGAGCGGCATCCGGTTTTGGTTTCTGTATCGCATCAACTGGCTGGGGCAAACGGTGGTGAATGATTTGCGGCGAAACGTGTTTCAGAAAATCCTGCATCAGGACATTGCCTGGTTCGATAAATCAGCCGTCGGCACACTCACCACCCGCACCATTAATGATGTGGAAGCCATCAACGATGTTTTTTCGGAAGGCTTGATTTCCATAGTTGCCGATGTGCTAACGATTGTTGCCATCATCATTGTAATGCTACTTACCGACTGGCAGCTTACGCTTATTTGCCTTTCCACTTTTCCCATCCTCCTTGTAGCTACTTATTATTTTAAGGAGAGCGTACGGAAGTCGTTTACCAACGTGCGCAATGCGGTGGCTTCGCTGAATGCATTTGTGCAGGAGCATATTTCGGGGATGATGCTAGTGCAAGCTTTCGGCGCAGAAGAGCGGGAGTTTAAAAAGTTTGAGCGCATTAATCAGGAGCATCGCAACGCTAACATCAAAGCCATTTTTGCGTACTCGGTTTTCTTCCCGATTGTTGAAATAATACTTGCCGTTTCGCTGGGATTATTGGTTTGGTGGGGCGCCGTAAGAATGCTCAATTATGAAGTAACGGCCGGGGTAATTATTTCCTTCGTGATGTACCTGAATTTGCTTTTTCGTCCGCTGCGGATGCTGGCAGATAAATTCAACGTGCTGCAAATGGGCATGGTGGCAACAGAGCGTGTTGCGCATGTTTTAGATGATGAAGCTTTCCTTGAAAACAGCGGTACGCTTTCAGCAAAAAACCTGGCGGGGAAAATAGAATTCAGGGACGTGCATTTTGGCTATAAGCCTGATGTGCCGGTGCTTCGCGGCATTTCATTCCTTCTTGAAAAAGGAAAAACAATGGCAATAGTCGGGCACACAGGTGCAGGCAAAACGTCCATCATTTCCCTCATCAACCGCATGTATGAAACCGGCAGTGGCAGCATCCTGATTGATGATAAGAACATCGTTGATTATGAAGTGGAAAGTTTGCGCAGCCGCGTTGGCATTGTGCTTCAGGATGTGTTTCTTTTTTCTGGCACTGTGGTTGAAAATATTACGCTGCGCAATGCCGCCATTCCGCTGGATGATGTGAAACGCGTCACCAGAATTCTGGGCATGCACAACTTCATTGAACGCCTGCCCGGTGGTTATGATTTCAATATTAAAGAACGCGGCAGCACGCTTTCTCAGGGGCAGCGGCAATTGCTTTCTTTCGCCCGTGCGTTGCTGTATAACCCCGCCATTTTAATTCTGGATGAAGCCACTTCTGCCGTGGATAGTGAAAGCGAACAACTCATTCAGAAAGCGATTGACACGCTCACTACCGGGCGCACTTCCATCATCATTGCGCACCGTCTTTCCACCATCCGCAAAGCGGATGAAATACTGGTGATGGAGCGCGGAAAAATTGAGGAACGGGGCACCCATCAATCATTGCTTGAAGCCGGCGGAATTTATGCGGAGCTTTACGATGCGGCGCTTAAAAAGGAGCTGGAAATTGAAGGAAGAGACGCCTGACAGCACACACTTTTTATTAGAAGTTTGCTAAAGAAATCACGTGTAATTCAGAAATCGCTAACTTGCTTTCCACTTGAGGAAAACTAACGTTCAAGGCAGTTTACATCCCTTTTTAACCCCCAAAACCAACCATTACACCATGAATCTGTTTGTAGGAAATCTTTCTTCCGACGTAACAACTGATGAACTGAAGCAGCTTTTTGCTGAGTTCGGAACCATCCAGAATGCCCGCATCATTTTTGACCCTGCCACGAATACGCCCCGCGGTTTTGGCTTTGTAGAATACACAGAAAAGGGACCTGCTTTTGAAGCCATTGATAACCTCGACATGACCTATTTTATGGGTCAGGTAATTTCCGTGAAAGAAGCAAAATCAAAAACGAATGACACCCGAAATGCCGGCGGAAATAAAGGCAGCGTCGGGTTTAATAAAGACAAAGGCAATTTCAATAACTCGCAAAGAAGGAGCGATGGTGGCGGAGTGAGCAGTGGCGGCTTCAACAAAAATAAAGGGAGCTACGGCAGTTCCGAAGGCAATAAAACCTACGGCTTCATTCAAGAACAAAAGCCTGACCGTGAAAATTTCGGAAACAGGGCAGAAGAAAAATCAGGCACTGAAAACATCACTCCACCTGACGATAATATTGGTAACCGGCTTGAAGACTGGCGTCAGCAAGGTGCTCCAAATCCTTTTAAAAATGATGAAGACCTGAGTCTGTAGCTGCTGCAAAATTTATTTTTTACGAGCCTCACCTTTTTTAATAAAATCGGGAGGCTTTTTTAATCCGGTTACTTCTTTTGAAAATAATTTCCCGCACAGTTGTGAAGCTGTCGCTCATTTCTTTACTCACTGATGCGGCAAGCGAAATGTTGTATCCCGTGATGCCGGTTTATTTGCAGAGTATCGGCTTTTCTATTTTGCTGATTGGCGTGCTGGAAGGCATGGTAGAAGCAATAGCCGGATTCACAAAAGGATACTTTGGAAAGCACTCAGATGCTACCGGTTTGCGCACGCCTTACGTGAAGTGGGGCTACACGGCAAGCGCATTATCAAAACCACTTCTTGCCATTTCTGCCTTGCCGGTTTGGGTGTTTTTCTGCCGAATGATTGACAGGCTGGGAAAAGGCGTAAGAACCGGAGCGCGAGACGCCATGCTGAGCGACGAAGCCACCCCTGAAACTAAAGGGAGGATTTTCGGTTTTCACCGTGCAATGGATACGGCTGGCGCTGTTATCGGGCCTGTTATCGCGCTGATTTTTCTGCACTTTTATCCGCAAAAATATCAGCCGCTATTTCTGCTCGCTGCCGTTCCCGGGTTACTTGCAATTGGCGTTGCAATGCTGCTTCGCGAAAAAAATAAAATTGCAAAAAGGGAAAAGCCAAAGGAAAAGTTGCGTCTGTTTTCCTTTTTAAATTACTGGAAGCAAAGCCCGAAGGAATACAGGAGAGTCGCTGCCGGATTGTTGTTCTTCGCTTTAATAAACAGTTCCGATGTGTTCCTTTTGCTGCAACTGAAAGCGCACGGATTTTCAGACAGCCACGTTATTCTTGCCTACATTTTTTACAATCTGGTTTACGTTATTGCAGCCTATCCTTTAGGTCATCTCGCTGACCGTTTTGGAATGCGCAAGATGCTGATGGCGGGTTTCGGGGTTTTTGCGGTAGTCTATTTTGGATTTGCGACGGCAACGGCATCGTGGCAATTTTTGGTACTTCTTGCGCTTTACGGATGTTACGCAGCAGCCACAGAGGGCGTTTCAAAAGCATGGCTTACAAACATTGCCGGAAGAGCCAACACTGCAACTGCTATCGGTACTTTTTCCGCGCTGCAAAGCATTGCCATTTTGCTGGCGAGCACGGCTGCAGGGGCATTGTGGCATTGGGGTGGCGCAGCACTTACGTTTAGTATTTCAGCCCTTGGAGGGATTATACTGGCGGGCTATTTTTTATTTTTAAAAACGCCGAAAACTGCGGTGATGTAGCAAAGTATTTCTCCAAAAAGCAGTTAGTTTTTGCCTTTGCCTGTCAGCGAAATTTTTACTTTCCCATCGCTGCCGTCTTCCGCTTTCAAGTGAATAACAATGCCTTTTGTGCTGCGCTCCAGCCGTAAACTATCGTCCAGAATGTGCTCATCTTTTTTAGGATTGCGAAGCGGCACGTCCACAAAAATTTGCGTTCCTCCTTTAAAGCCATACACGCCTTCAATAAACATTACCAGCGCGCTGCTTTCAATGTGCATGGGCGGAATGGTAATCTTTTCGCCTTTTAATGAAAGCGTGTTTTCAATGTCTCTGAAAGTAATCCGGTCAATATTTCTTCTTCTGAAAACGAGGTTGCCGATTTTCTGAATCGGTTCAAAATTTACCAGCTCACCATCTTTTAAATTGAAAGAAACATCGCCTTCCATGGAGCCTGGAACAATATGCCCTTGTTGAGAAATGCGGGCTTTCATTTTTGCATCTGCAAACAAAGAACCGCGCAGGTTTTTATCCGTAATCGCATCCTGCCCAAAATTGTCGAACCCCTGAAAAAACGAGCGCACTTCTACGCTTTCAATTTTTGTGTTTGCAGAAATTGTATTTCCATTTCCGCGCTGGTCGATGTTTGCATCCAGAAATATTTTTCCGCCGGAAGCCTTTACCTGCACGTCTTTCAGGGAAATTTGGTCATTGGCAATGGTGGCAATGGCTTTAATGTCCGTAGCGGTAAACTTGTTGTAAATCACTTTATCGAACGTGGCATTGACGCGAACCGTACTCTTATCCAACGCCTGATTTAGGCGGTTGTTTTGCTGGCTGATTTTGGTGGAAGTCTTGCCTGCCGACGAAGCAGTTGCTGTGTTTTTTCTTTTGGAGAGAAAGCCTAAAAATTCATTCAGGTTAATGTTCGGACTGCTCACTTTCCAATCAAGCAAAATGCGCTCCGGCGCGCGGTAATAGAGGTACAGAAAATTGTCCACCTCGCCGCTTAAATTGACGATGCTGTGCTGTAGTTTGAATTGCGCATTTTGAACAAAAAGGTTTTTACCCGTGAAATGAAGTGTGATGCGCGAATTGTTGATGGGCAAGCCGCGGGGCACATACAAAAAGCCTGCGTTGATGATTTTTACATCGCCTGTGATAAAAGGGATGGTGGTGTCTTTAGCACTTAATCCCGCCTTATAATCAAGGTCAATAAGTGCAGTGCCTGTTTTAAAAACAAAGGTTTCTGCGCCATCAATATTGTTGATTTTCTGAAGCGGAAAATTGCTTTGAAAATGCCCTTCAATCACCGGATAAATCAGATTGCTCACCACCACGTTTGTTGCCTTAAACGGAATAGTCTGAAACTGACCCGCAACGGATTTCAACTGAATCATGGAGTTAGGGTCGTTATGCCCTTTGCCGTGGGTTTTCTCATTAATGAAATTGCCGGAGAATGTGGCGTGTTCAATGTTTCCTCCGGGCGTGATGAACAGGTTATCCTTCGTGCTCCAGGCAATTTTTACCAATGGCGTGTCGCGGAATTTGGTGCGTCCCTGAATGAGCGCCTGCAAAGGAATCGGGTCGCGTAGGTCCATCAATTTCAGCTTCTTCGAAATGTTGGGCGACACCAGCGAAACCGCATTTTTGTAAGGAATGCTTTTGGCGTTTATTTTCAGAAAAAAACTTGCCGGTGCCTGCGAAAAATCAAACTGACCGCCTATGTTTATTTCGTCGTCATCCAGTTTTATGGGCTGCACGGGGATGTCCAGTTTTTGTTCCGCATCGCTATAACTGAGGCGCAGTTTGGCTTTCAGGGTTTTGTTTTTGATGAAACTTCCGTTGTGCGTATTGAAAGTAAAGTCGTGAACTTTTGCGTTGATGTTTGCCTTCATCTCCCAACCTGTTGGCGAATAATCGAGCACCGTCACCAGCTTTTTAAGGTCAAGCCGGAACATTTTGAATTTGGTGTCATTCTCAAACACAAAACCGACGTTCGTGAAAGTGAGGTGGTTGATTTTTGGTTTGCCTTTCGCCTCTGTGGTGTCAGCATTCTTCTTTTTAAACATGCTGGTGTTGCTATAACCAGTGCTGTCTGTAAATAAATAAATCGAAGCACTGTCCACATTAATATCCCGGATTTGAACGGCGCCTTTCAGAATGGAGTATGCATTCACGGAAACAAAAACATCCCGCGCATTTAATAAATCATGGTGATGCTGTGCCCAAAGAGAATCACGCAACACCACGTTTCTGAGCGTTAGCGAAACGCCCGGGAAGCCGCGCAAAAGGGTGATGTCAAGGTCTTTAACGGTTACCGTTCCGTTGACGTTTTCATTCACCTGCTCCGTTATTTGTTTGATTAAATAGGGCTTGTGCGTGTTTACATACCATGCAATTACAAGCCACGTAATTATCAACAAAAAGAAAAGCGAACCAAAAATGGTGAGGGTTATTTTGAGCCAGCGGGGCATATTTATTAGAAAAAGAAAAGAAGTGCAGGAAGCAAGCTAAGTAAAACTGTACCTAATAATAAATTCAACAAAAAAGCCCCGGCATGTTGTCGGGGCTTTAATATGCATTTTTTGTTCGGCTTAACCGGGGATGTTTCCAGTGTCGTCAGGAACGTCTGCCACTCTATCGGGGACTTCCGCCATTGCATCAGGAACTTCCGCCACTCTATCGGGGACTTCCGCCATTGCATCAGGAACTTCCCCCATTGCATCAGAAACCTCCCCCATTGCATCAGGAACCTCCCCCACTCCATCAGGAACGTCCCCCATGCCGTGAGGAACGTCCCCCATTGCATCAGGAACTTCCCCCATTCCGTGAGGAACATTCCTGAAGCACTTCTATTGCTTCACTACAAAATTCTGATTGTAGGAAATACCCGCAGCATCCAGCAGAAAATGATAAGTACCGGCGGCAAGTGCAGAAACTTCGATGGTAATTCGATTGCTTCCATCTGTTGCAAAGCCATCACCAAATAAAACCGTTTTCCCTAAAGCATCTACCACGCGAAAATGATAAGCACCTTCTTTTGTTGCATCAAACGCGGCATTCAAAATATCGTTTGCAGGGTTTGGATAAAGCTCCAATGCAAGGTTGCCTTCCTGAATACTTTCAGATGCTTCCCTCGCGCCACAACCTTTGTAAACCACTTTCAAACTCGAGCGGCTGTCGCCACAACTGTTAGAGGCAAACACTTTTACTATGCCGGTTATGTTGCCAAAATTTATAGTGATGGCGTTGGATGGTGTGGTCAGTATGTTTCCTGTACTCGTCGTGTTTCCGTCAGAAATGGTGGAGCCGTTTGGCGCCTTCCATGTGTAGGAAGTAGCACTTGCCGCTGCCGGAACGCTGAATGCAACATTCATTTCATTAGGACAAGCGGTGGATGGTCCTGAAATGGCATCAAGTTTTTTAATGGGCGCCATGATGGAAAGCGAGCGGGGCAAACCGGCTCCGCAACCATTAACAGCCGACACTAAAATATTTCCTGAAGAAAATGAATCAGTGTAAGCTGCCAGCACATTTGATGTTCCCTGACCGGATGTAACAGAAGCACCAACTACGTCGAAACTCCAGTTGTAGCTCATGCCTGCCATTGAATCAACAGCATATGCAACGTCATTCAATTCGCACACACCATCCTGCAATCCTGTAATAAAGGAAGGACGCAACGGCAGGTTTCCAAACTTTACTTTCCGGATTCTTTCATTGCTGATGCCACATGCATTCACGCCCACTACGCGTAGCGTATCATCGGCCGTAAAGCCAGACTGAAACAATACCGTCACGTTTGTAGTGCCTTGTCCGCTAAGGATGGAAGCACCTGCGGGAGCCGTCCATTGATACAAATCGGCATCAGAAGTTAGCCCGATTTCATAGCTTCTTGTTTCACCCGGGCAAGCTTTCACGTCGTCAAGAGAATTGATGTAAGTGGGGCGATGAGGCACGCTGTTGCAGAGATTACATGGGCCGGTTACTACCACAGCACTATCATTCAATGCTGTTTGACAAGCCGTGTATCCGGCATCGTAAGCGGTGATGAGTTTGTAAGTAGTCGTTGCATTAATCACACCTGTTGAAACACTCGCAAAGCCGCTGCCATCAAGGGTTAGCGTATCGTTTGAAGCATTTCCGGTAACGTGGTAAATCACAATTGCATCAGGCGTTCCGTTGAAAGAAACAGTGGTGCTGTTGCCATTGCAAAACACGGTGTCGCCGCTGATAGAAGCTGTAGCATAAACACAAGGCAACACGTCGATACTATCGCGGCTGTGCAAACTCCAAACGCCATTCACGCTCTGCGTGCGCACATAAACGAAGTGAATGCCCGGAGATAAAAGCGGCACCTGAATGCTCGCGCCTTCATTTACTGTATCGGCTGGCGAAGAGATGTTTAAAGCTGTTCCATTGCCAACGCCGGGGTCAGTATCGAAAAAATATTCGGCTGCCGCAATGCTGTTGGTAATTTCTATCCGCTCCTGCTGATGCAAACCCCAAACGCCGTTTTCATTTTTTGCACGAACGTACAATCGGTGTTCGCCGGGCATTAAGCCGGATGTTGAAACGGAACCTGAAAAGGCAACGGAATCAAGCGCGGCAGTGAGAGAAATAGGTGTTCCATTTCCTACGCCCGGGTCTGCATCCCAAAAGTATTCGGCCCCCACAATGGACGACCGGATGTAGATGTGTTGCTGCGCATGAAGGCTCCAATTGTTGCCCTCGGTGCGGGTGCGCACATACAGGTTATGCGCTCCCGTACTCAGCCCCACCGTGGTGATGCTTGTAGAAACATTCACCATGTCGAAACTATTGGAAACCGCTATGGGCGTGGCATTGCCGACTCCCGGGTCTGTATCCCAAAAGTATTCTGCATCGGTAATTAATGTTTTGATGTAGAAGCTTTGAGGCGTTGTGTGCAGGCTCCACGTTCCGCTATCGGTTTGGGTGCGCACGTAAATAAAATGTTCTCCGGCAGTTAGCCCAAAAGTGTTGATGATGCCGGAAAAAGAGACACTATCTGACGCTGCGCCGGTGAGGATGGGAATGCCATAGCCTACGCCCGGGTCAGTGTCTAAAAAATATTCTGCGCCGGTAATGTTTTGCGCCTGCGCCGCATGGCAGCACAGCAGCATCACGACAAGCGAACGCAGGGTTTTCATAAATTGATGTTCAAGCTTTTTCATAACCTGATTGTTTTAAAGGTTAAAGAATATCCTTTGCAAAAAAGAGCAAGGAATTTTAAGGCTTGATGGTGCTTATGATGTTGACGTTGATAGAAGTTCCGGGCGCAATGACGTTGCTTCCGGAAATGCTGAAGCTTCTGATTTGCGGGATGGCAGGAATGCCGCCGTGGTTGTAATGTCCGTTGCCTCCGTAGATCCCTAAATCCAAACCATCGTTGCCTGCGGCAATGGCAGTGGAGCCGGGCTGAAGGTGGAAATCATAGTTGCGATTGTAATAATCACCGGCTGCGGGAAAGTTTACAAATAGCGGGTCAACGTTTACCTGGTTTACACCATTTGGAAATCCATTGTTTGCACATTGGTAAGAAAGATTAGCGGAGAATGCGCAACTCGTTGCTCCAGTGCTGGGAGAGGCACGGTAAAAAATATTATTGTAGATGTACGCGTAGTAAACTCCATTTAACCCCTGATTGGGTCCTAAAAACAAATTATTGCGAATTACGAGGTTAGAACCGTTTCCGTAATAATTAAAGCTTTGAAGATAGCCATTGAAGATATTGTTATTGATCATAAAGAAATCCATCTCCACGTTGTTGGCTTCGATGCAATTCGCAGTGTATTCAAAAAAGTTCCCGTCAATCGTCCAATAATTAAGGTTGGAGTTGTTCATCCTTATCTGGTAGCGAATACGGTTTCTTTGGAAGGTAATACTATCAATAAGAGTGGCATTAGTTGCCACATAATATAGGTTCATTCCAATAATTATAGAACCGGTAGCGCCTGTTGTAAGCGTAAGATTGTCCAAATCTGCAGTCAGACTGTCGCTGTTGGGAACATCATAGCCTGTACCAATCAGTGTGATGCGTTTGTTGATGGTGGCATCCAGATAATTGGCAGGAGAACCGTGTACATAAATGGTGTCTCCGTCGGTAGCTGCGGCGATGGCCGCGTCAATGGTTATAAACTGCCCCGGCACAGGTGCGCGGTTGCTTACGGTGTGCACGGCTGCATTTGCAGATGTTACGGCTGCGAGGAGCAGCGTGGCAAAGAAGGTAAATTGCTTTTTCATAAAAAATTGTTTTTAGAAATTCAAAGGTAGTCTTCAATATTTCTAAATAAATACCCGTTTCGGGGTAATTTTTTATAAGTGGCAGCGCGGAGACGTATCCTATTTTAAGAAGGAAAATTGCCTCATTATTTTTTCTTAACCGGCAATTGTTTCGTCTTGTCTGCCTGCATCTTCTGCATTTCCTCCAGCTTTTGCTGCCATTTGGAAGTCGTGGCAGGCTTCAGTTTCTTCTCCTGAATCTGCGCGTGAATTTTAGACTCGTTGATGATGTATTTCTGAATAATAAACTGCTGCGCAATGCTGAGCATGTTTGAAAAGAAATAATAAAACGTAAGCGCCGCAGCCATTTTATTGAACACGCCAATCAGCAGAAAAGGAAATACATAAGGCATCCATTTCAGCATTGGATTGTTAGGGTCTTGCGCCGTCATGTTGCGGTTGTAAAGCGCCAGGAAAAGGCTGGAAGCCGTCATCAGCAAAGTAAACAGGCTGACGTGATCCCCATAAAAAGGAATGGAAAATGGCAGGTTGGCAATGCTGTCATAAGTAGAAAGATCATTGGCCCACAAAAAGTTTTCCTGCCGCAGTTCTATGCTCGAAGGGAAAAAATAGTACATCGCAAAAAGAATCGGCAACTGAAAAAGTGTGGGCAGGCAACCGCCCAGTGGATTTACTCCTGCGCTCCTGAATAGCTTCATTTGTTCCATCCCAAACTTTTGCTGATCGTCTTTGTATTTAGCACGGAGTTCATCAATTTCAGGCTTTAGCACGCGCATTTTGGCGGCGGATAAATAACTTTTGTAGGTAAAAAATGAAAGCAGCAAACGGATGATGATCGTCATCAGCATAATGATGATTCCGTAGTTCGTAATAAACTTGCTCAGTACATTGAAGATGGGAATAATCAGGAATTTATTGATGTACTTTACAAAAAACATAACCCCGTATCCCAATGGCACCATGTCATCCAGGTCAATACCGTATGATTTTAAAGTGCTGTAATGGTTAGGCCCGATGTACCAGTTCAAATTAAAATTCTGCACGTTTCCTGGCTGACCGGCAAGGGTAAACGTGTTTCTATTTTGGGCTACAAACTGATTATCCAGCTTTGTGGTTGCCGATAAATTTGCTTTCTCAAAACCATCTTTAGCAATAAGCGCAGTATTGAAAAAGTGCATTCTGAAACCTACCCAATGCGTTTTCTTTTCGAGGTCTTCTTTTTTGTCTTCGGTTATGGTGAAGTAATCTTTATCGTTGTCCATCAGCCGGTAATAAACCTGACTGTTGGTGCGCTCGTTGGTGAGGTCTTTTTCGGTGTGCAGGGTTTGCGTTTCCCATCTCAGGGTATTGGTTTGTGCGGGCAATCCTACAGTTTGGATGTTGCATTGAAGCATGTAATCATCAGCAGGAAGCGTGTAAGAAATGGTTACCGATTTGCCGCCTTCCAGCATTGACTGAAAAGTGATGGTTTTGTTCCCTTTCTCATCCGTTTGGTTAGTGGGCGAAAAATACAAATCAGAAGTAGCCACCGCGCCATTATTAATTGGCAGCACCATGCTTAGCTGATTGCCCACGCCTTTAAACAAATAAAGCGGGTCGCCATCATAGGTTTTATAGCCTTTGATAAGGGCACTCACAGGGTAGCCTCCTTTGGTTGTAAACTGCAGGCTTAGTTTAGAATTCTCCAGTGTCACTAATTGCTCCTGACCTTTAAAAGCAGGTGGCAGCGCGGCTTGCAGGGAATCGTTGAGATTTTCTTCGGCAGCAGCGGGCGTAAACTTCGTACTGTCAACTAAGGTTTTAGGATGCGTTTTTGCGTAAGCAATGGAATCCGCCTGTTTTTGCTGCTGAAACTGTGTTTGTTCGTGATTATTGTAAACGATATACCCAATCAGCAACAGCGCTAAAAGGCTGAAACCGATAACCTGATTCTTATCCATTAAAAGGTGTGAAAAATTGCGTGCAAATGTAGGTAATAAAGCGTGGGGCAATCCTTAGCTTTTGAGATGAAAAAACATCGAAGCCTTACATTTACCACCCTTCCTTTTTTAACGCGCTCTTCATGAGGTCACAAATACAGGAAGCAATTTCAAGAATCAAAAGGTTATGTTTTCAAACAACAAACAGGATAAAATGGAGAAAACGGCTGCCATTGCTGAAAAGGTGAGCATCATAGCCGGCGGCATGCAAATCACCGGTAATCTTTCAGCCGAAGGCGATATACGCATAGACGGAACTGTGAAAGGCAACGTTTTCTGCAAAAGCAAAGTCGTAATTATCAGCTCCGGAAAGGTGGAAGGCGATATTGAAGCATTGAATGTGGATGTCCACGGAACCATCACCGGAAACATTACTGCCGAGGATTTATTGTGTTTGAAAGCCTCCTGCAACATCACCGGAAACCTCACAACTGACAAACTGCAAATAGACCCAAACGCCACGTTTAACGGGCAATGCACGATGGGCGCTTCATCAAAAAAGAAAACCGTAGTCAGCAAAAACGGGATGATGCTTCAGGAAAATTAGCCGCCGAAATAAGCGAGCTCCTCCGCCAAATCAAGGAAAGGATATTGCTCAAGTAAATTCTTAACTTTCTGCCGGTAGCTTTTTAAAAAAGCGCCATGGGCTACTGTTGCCGGAAAGCGTGGACGATGACTAACTGCCGTCATGATGTCTTTCACTTCCTTCATTAACAAAATAGTTTCCGGCGCCATGCAGGTTTTCACAAAATGCTCCCACACCATTTGCGTAGCGAGGTAATTTGGATGCACCAAGTCAATATCATAAAACCGGTAATCGCGCAACACATCAATCACCATTTCATAAGCAGGGAAATAAAAAACGTCCTCCATTTCTTCACAAAGCCGGTGAACGGTTTCAATTAATCTTGCCTTGCTCCGGTTGTTTTCCACCACGCCATCGCGCACGTGCCGCACCGGACTAACGGTAAAAATGAATTTTACCTCCAGATTTTTTTCGCGTATTTTTTGAATACTTGCTGAAAGTGCCGCCGTCATTGTTTCCACTTCAAGCAAACGTTTTTCAAACAAACCCTGCGGCGCACGATGATTATTGGCAACTGCGCGTGCTTCTTTTTTTAAAAAATACTGAAAGGATGAACCCAGTGTAATGATGACCCAGCCTGCACTCTCAAGAAAATTAGAAGCAACTGCAAGTGATTTATTTATTTGCGCCAATGCCGCTTCCTGATTAAAGTTTGAAAACGAAGTGTGGTGATCCCAACTGTTCCAGAGTTCGTTCAGATAAAAAAGTTCGTCCGCTTCATACTGCCTGCCGATTGCGTAATCATTCAAAGATTTAGCAACACTTAAAGGCGTAAACAAAATGCCGTTCGGGTTTTGAAGCACACTGAATTTGTGACGGCTTAACTGCGCCGACATATGCTCCGTAAAGCACGAACCGACAAGCAAAATTGAATCATGATAGCTGACCGGCGTTTTTAATTTTGGCGTCTCAAGCGGAAGGGAAAGATGCAAAGGAGAATATTTTATGTGGCAGAACGGCGTAAAGATCGGTGAATAGACTTCCTAAAACTGGCTTAACAAGAGCGGCTGAGTGCCGATATGGCACTATATTCGGCGCGGTTTGAAAATTGTTTGAAAAACCGGAACAACTCCGCTTCTAAAAATCAGCTTTTATGGATCCAAATGAATTCCGCAAATACGCCATCGGGCACCGGCGCATTAATAGTAATACCTACGACAGCTATGCAAAATCTGTCCTGAACAACCCCACTGCCCTCACGCCCTACATCATTGAAGAGCGCCCCATGAACGTAGCCCAAATGGACGTTTTCAGCCGCCTGATGATGGACCGAATCATTTTTATGGGTGAACCCGTGAATGATCAGGTAGCCAACATCATTACCGCACAACTTCTTTTTCTTGAAAGCACAGACCGAAACCGCGATGTGCAGATGTACATAAACAGCCCGGGCGGCAGCGTTTACGCAGGTTTAGGAATTTATGACACCATGCAAATTATTAATCCTGAAGTCTCCACAATTTGTACAGGCATGGCTGCTTCGATGGCTGCGGTGCTGATGTGCGCAGGCACCAAAGGAAAACGAACCGCATTAAAACACAGCCGCGTAATGCTTCACCAGCCGAGCAGCGCGATTGGCGGACAAGCTACCGACATTGAAATCACCATTAAGGAAATCCAAAGGATAAAAAGCAACCTCTACACCGTAATTTCTGACCACACCGGCCAGGATATTGAAAAAGTAGCCCGCGATTGTGACCGTGACTACTGGATGATTGCCGAAGAAGCAAAAGAATATGGTATCGTGGATGAAGTGCTGAAATCAAACCCGAACAAGCAAAAGAAATAATCTCTCCACCCAAAAAATAAAGGAACAATGAACCATTATAATCTGCAACAACTGAACCTGCGCATGGACGATGAAGATGAAGACGACGAAGACGAAATGCCCGCCGGTGAAAGACAGTCGCCACATAGCATGTGGGCAAAAAAGTCCGACGAACTTTTTTATAAAAAACGCTCCGTTTACCTGTGGGGCGGCGTGGACGACCGCTCAGCAAAAGACATCGTGAACCGCCTGATACTGCTGGATGCCGACAAACCCGGCGAGGAAATAAAATTCTTTATCAACAGCCCGGGCGGCGTGGTTACAAGCGGTATGGTGATCTACGACGTGATGAAAATGATTAAGTCGCCGGTATCCACTTATTGCATGGGCCTTGCTGCCAGCATGGGTTCTATATTATTAAGCGGCGGCGAAAAAGGCAAACGGTTTATTTTTCCACATGGCGAAGTAATGATTCATCAGCCCAGCCTCGGCGGGCATTTTCAGGGTGTAAGCGCCGACCTTGAAATCCACGCCATACAGATTAAAAAGACCAAAGAAATTGGCGCGGAAATACTTTCTAAAAACACCGGACAAAGCTATGAACGCGTGTTGCGGGATCTGGAACGTGACTATTGGATGGATGCTGCCCATGCACTGGAATATGGCATTGTGGATAAAGTGGTCGACAAGTTGTAAATAATACCTCCTGAAAAGTTTTCGGGAAATTTTTCTAAGAATTAATACAAGGCTGCTTCTTTTAGGGCAGCCTTTTTAATGCAGGCAAATGCAACCCTTCACTTTTTATAACCCTTACTTTTGAGCGTATGTTTTCAAAGTTATTCGGCTTCGGAAAAAAAGAAGAAAGCCTGAGCGTCTCCCCGCGCGGAGATTTTTCTTTCCTAAAAACAGAGTTTCACAACCACCTTATTCCGGGCATTGACGATGGCTCCGATTCTGTAGAAGAAAGCCTCGAAATGATACGCCGGTTTGAGGCATTGGGCTATCAAAATATCATCACCACGCCTCACGTAAAAATTGACCATTTTCCTAACAGCCGTGAAATTATTCAGCAGGGAATGAAGGAATTGCAACAAGTTTTGCAAACCGAAAACATTCGCATGAACGTGCGCGCAGCAGCAGAATATTTTGTGGACGACCACTTTATGGATTTGCTGGAAACCGATGATTTAATGCCCATAACCGGCAATGAGGTGCTGATTGAATTCTCCTTTATGAGCGAACCGCTGCAACTACGCGATATCGTTTTTAAAATCCAGACGAAAGGCTACAAACCAATACTGGCGCACCCTGAGCGGTTTGAATACTTCCACCGCCAACCCGAAATTTATTCGGAATTAAAGGATCGTGGCTGCCTTTTGCAATTGAATTTGCTTTCGCTTTCAGGATATTATGGGAGAGGCGTGAAGGACATTGCAGAACGCCTGCTTGAGCAAAAGCTGTATCACTATTGCGGCAGTGATGCGCACCATTTGCGCCACACAGAGAGCCTCGACAAACTGCGCCATTCTAAAGTGTATGACACGCTTGCGGCATACCCTTTCCGCAATGCAATGATCAAAATGTAGACGTTCAAGCCTGCGGTTAAAAAAGCGTTACGTACCGGTTAACTGTGCGTTATATACTTCCATTTTATGCTGATTTTTAGAGGAGAAAATTACTTTCGCCTCCTTACATTTTTTATAAGGATAAAATCAAAAAGAGATGAAAATTTTAGTAACAGGCGGCGCGGGTTACATCGGTTCGGTGCTCACGCGATTGCTTTTGGAGAAAGGTCATCATGTTCGTGTGCTTGACAAACTGATGTATGGCGGTGAGCCGATTGTGGACTTGTTTAACTACCCAAATTTTGAGTTTGTAAAGGGCGATGTAAGTGTGGAGGCGGATGTGATAAAAGCCATGAAAGGCATGGAAGCAATGGCGCATCTTGCTGCCATTGTGGGCGACCCGGCATGTGCGCAACAGCCTGAACTTACCCGTTCCACAAATTATGATGGCAGCAAAATGCTGTATCATTTTGCCAACGAAATGGGTCTGAAAAAGTTTGTGTTTGCTTCCACCTGCAGCAACTACGGCAAGCAAGAAGACCCTGACGTTTTTTTAAATGAAGATTCCCTGCTAAGTCCGGTTTCATTATACGCCGAAACGAAAGTGGCAGTGGAGCAATTTCTTTTATCGCAACCTCAAACAAACATCTGCAAACCCACCTGCCTGCGCTTTTCAACGGTGTATGGTTTAAGCCTTCGCCCGCGCTTTGATTTAACCGTAAATGAATTTGCAAAAGAACTTACGATGGGCAGAGAACTGGTGGTTTTCGGGGAGCAATTCTGGAGGCCTTATTGCCATGTATATGACCTCGCCCGCTCTGTGATGCAGGTGCTTGAAGCGGATGAAAATGTGGTGGCTTTTGAAGTGTTTAACGTAGGCGACAGCAATGAAAACTACCAGAAGCAAATGATTGTGGACGAGGTGAAAAAAGTGTTGCCGGACGCTAAAATTTCTTACGTTAAAAAAGACGAAGACCCGCGTGATTACAGGGTTTCGTTTGAAAAAATAAAAAGCAGACTCGGCTTCGAAATCATGTACAGAGTGCCCGATGGCATCCGGCAGATAAAGCAAGTTGTAGAAGACGGTTTCATCCTTAATCCTGACGACCAGAAGTATAAAAATGTATAGCTCAACCATTGCCTTCATCCGGAAAACCTTCCGCAATCCAAACAATTTTGTGCCGCTTCATGCACCCTATTTTGGCGGCAATGAAAAGCAGTATTTGCTAGAGACCATCGACTCTACTTTTGTTTCTTCAGTAGGTGCATTCGTTGATCGGTTTGAGGAAATGATGACCGAAATAACGGGAGCGAAATATGCCATTGCTATGAGCAGCGGCACCACGGCTTTGCAACTTGCATTAACGGTTGCCGGAGTGAACACGGATGATGAAGTAATTACCCAGCCGCTCAGTTTTGTAGCTACCGCAAATGCCATTACCCATGCCGGCGCCACGCCCGTTTTTATTGATGTGGACAGAGATACCATGGGCATGTCAACAGGTGCTCTGGAAGATTTTTTGGCAGAAAATGCAACCATCAAAAACGGGCAGGCTTTCAATAAAAAAACCAACAAACGCATTGCTGCCTGCGTGCCGATGCACACGTTTGGTTTTCCATGCAGGGTGGATGAAATTGCCCGCATTTGCGAAGCCTGGAATATTGCTTTGGTGGAAGACGCAGCAGAAAGTTTGGGGAGTTTTTACAAAGGCAGGCACACAGGCACTTTCGGCGCAGCAGGCGTTTTTTCTTTTAATGGAAACAAGACGGTGACCTGCGGCGGCGGCGGCGCCATCATCACCAATGATGAAGCATTTGCAAAGCGCGCCAAACATTTATCTACCACTGCAAAACTGCCCCACGCGTGGGAGTTTGCGCATGATGAAGCCGGTTATAATTTTCGGATGCCCAACCTGAATGCAGCCCTTGCCTGCGCACAATTAGAGCAACTGCAATCCATCCTTTCAAACAAAAGAAAACTAACAAAAGAATACGCGGCTTTCTTTCAAAATGAAGATGTGAAACTGATTCAGGAAATTGAAAATGCCGATTCGAATTATTGGTTGCAAACATTGATTTTTCAAGAGTCGGAACGCCGCGATATTTTCTTAAAAGAAACGAATGAAAATGGCTTGATGACCCGCCCCGCCTGGAAGCTGCTAAACACTTTACCGATGTACATGCATTGCCAAACGGACTTACTGCCTCATGCTATATGGCTGGAAGCGCGCATCGTAAATATTCCCAGCAGCTACCGTCCTTTTTTGAAGGAAAAAACACCGTCACCAAAAAGTTTTCCAAACGCTGTTTTTGTTTGATTGTAAGCCCTGCTCCGGTGGGGATTTTCTTCCCTTTTATAACCCTTTGTTATCGGTATGTTTTGCTGCTGTTATGCAGGTCTGTTTAGCCATTAAACCCTGTTTCACCCCATTAATTTGCAGCCTAAATCATCCGCTCTCTAATGAAATCCGCTTTACTAAAACACATCATCCACCCACATGAAAGCGTGCGCGATGCGCTGATAAAACTGAACGACCTGCGATCAGACGCGATTCTTTTTGTAGCCTCCGAAGAACTGAGGTTAATAGGCACGCTCACAGATGGCGACCTGCGCCGCGGGTTTATAAAAGGGCTTGATTTCAACACACCGTTGATGGAATATGTAATGCCCGATTCACCATTTATTTACGACCATGAGCAACACAGGATAGACGCCGCAGAATTAAAGAAAAAGCATTTGCTGGTGATGCCCATCATCAACAAAGACCGTGTTATCACAAACATCATAAACCTAAGGACGCACTATTCTGCTTTGCCTGCTGATGTTGTTATTATGGCAGGAGGCAAGGGACAACGGTTAATGCCATTGACCAAAAAAACGCCTAAACCAATGCTGCATGTGGGCGATAAACCCATTCTTGAACACAATATTGACCGGCTAATAAAATTTGGTATCCGCAATATCCATGTGAGCGTTAATTATCTGGCTGATAGCATTAAAACCTATTTTGGTGATGGCGCCGACCGCAATATTTCCATCAGTTACATTGAAGAATGCCGCCCAATGGGCACCATGGGCTCCGTGAAACTGGCGCAGGAACTAGAGCATGATTATGTGCTGGTGATGAACAGTGACATTCTTACAGACATCGACTATGCTGCATTTTTCAAAGCGTTTATAGATTCTGATGCCGACATGGCAGTAGCTACTACAAGTTATAAAGTGGAAGTGCCTTATGGCGTACTTGAAGTGGACGGTGAAAACATGGTGAACGCACTGCGGGAAAAACCGAGTTATTCTTACCAAAGCAACGCAGGTATTTATCTCGCAAAAAAAGAATTGCTAATGATGGTGCCGGATGGCGATTTTTATGACGTTACCGATTTAATGGATGCACTGTTAAGCACAGGTAAAAAACTGCTTTCCTACCCTATTTTGGGCTATTGGCGCGACATCGGCAATCCGGACGATTTACAACAAGCACAAGAGGACATAAAGTTTATTAGTTTTTAGAAGAAATAAAGGGTGGAATGATCCCTCCTTTGCAATTGGCTAGAGGCAACCGGTTATGAAAATTGCTGCACCAATTGCGCAATAATCGCCGATGTATGATCTGGGTAATCCACCGCCACAGTACTGTCGTCCATCAGCCACCACCGGATGCGGTCATAGTATCGCCTGCTTAAAAACTTAATTACCGGCACGCCCATTTCAGCCAGTGCGGCGGCATTGCATTGCTGTTCGTATTGCGCCAGCATGGGCACCACCATCAGTTTTTTTTGAAGAAACAACGCCTCTGTCGGTCCTTCAAAACCCGCCCCGCAAAGCACACCTTTTCCCGAAGCCATGCTGGCGATGAACGCTGCATTTTCAATAGGCTGCACCTGCACATTTCCCTGCGTAAACTGCTGTTTGTTATGCTTCGAAAACACGCGCCATTCTGCCTCCTTAAAATGAGACAAGTGCTCCACAAGATGTTCATCGTCATACGCAGGTAGGTACACCGTGTAATGCCCGCCGGTAGCGTTTTTCGCCTGTCGCACCTCCTGCCTGATGATGGGCGTAAAAATGTTTTGTCCGTAGCTTTTAAAGTGGAAACTGTATGCCTCCGTGAAGGGTGCATAGCGCTGCAAAATCATCTTTCCAAACTTGTCTTCTTTTTCGGGGCGAGGCGCCATTGGGTGCAGCACCGCACTTTGATGGCTAAGGGCAATGCATTGTTTTTTGGCGAGGCGGCAAGCCCATGCGCTCACGGGTTCAAAATCGTTTATGATGAGGTCGTATTGTTTCACCGGCAGCGTGCGGATGTCTTTTAAAAGCCGCAGCAAATTGCTTTTGCTGATGGTGCGCCAAATGTCCACGCCGCCATTTTTTCCGAAGATGAAACTCATGCCGTAGCGCTTGTATTTCACTGGGTGCGGGAATGCCACATCTGCCTGAATGCCTGAAATCAGCACATCCACATCGCCATGTTTGCAAAGCTCTGGATACACGTCTCTGGCGCGGGTAAGGTGACCGTTTCCGGTGCCTTGTATGGCGTAGAGGATTTTCATCAGAAAGCGGTTTGGGGTGTACCGTCTTCTGTATGGAATTGCGTGTGCTTATCATGCTCCAGGTGAAACTCCTGCATCAGGCTTGCCATCATTTCGTGGGCACTTTGGCGACTGCTCTGTTTCTTTTCCACCTCTGTTGTTTGGGCAATGGGATCATCGGAATAGCGGTATATACTCCACGCTTTTTCATGGTATTCAAGTGCGGTCAGGTTTTCAATCCAATCGCCCGAATTGAGGTACATCACGTTTCCGTGTTTGGTGTTTACGCTGCGCATTTCCGGTTGGTGAATGTGACCGCAAATAACGTAATCATAATCATTCTCTGCAGCAATCTCACAAACAGTGTCTTCAAACCGGTTTATGAATTTCACGGCGCTCTTCACGCCATTCTTAATTTTTTTGGAGAAGGAAATTTTTCCATGACCCATTTTCATGGAACACCAGTTTACAAACCGGTTAATGAGGATGAGTGTGTCGTAGCCCACCGCGCCAAGCTTTGCCAGCCACTTGCTGTGTTGCATTACCACGTCGAATACATCACCATGAAAAATCCAAACATTGTCTCCGTTTATTTTAAGCGAAAGCTTGTTGGTAATTTTTAAGGAACCCAACTGAAAACCGGCAAATTTGCGGAGCATCTCATCATGGTTGCCGGGGATAAAATAAACCGGTATTTCCTTTGCCACCAGGCCGATGAGGTGTTTCATAACCCGCATGTGAGAGGCAGGCCAATAACGCTTGTTGAACTGCCAGATGTCGATGATATCACCGTTTAAAACAACGGCTTCGGGCTGAATACTTTTGAGGTATTGAAGCAGTTCTACGGCGTGGCAACCGTATGTGCCGAGATGCAAATCAGAAAGGACAACAAGGTCCACTTCGCGTTTCGCCATGAGCTTTCCCCGTGCGGTGTTTGGTTATGCAAATGGACAATCATTGCATGAAGGCATTGTTACGATGCAATGATTTTTAGATGATTATTACTATCCAAAAAAAAGCTGCTCCACGGGTTGCGGAGCAGCTATACTTTCTAAAAAAAGAAACCCTTTTTCTTTAAAAAACCATGGCTTTGGCAATGCCTGTTTCGGTGCCGTTGCTCACCTGGATGAGGTACATGCCGGAAGTGAGGTTTAAACCATCCATGGTGAAGTGCTGTGTGCCATTATTCAGGAAGGCGTTGCGCTCTGCAAGTATTCTGCCTGCAAGGTCATACACGGTGATGGTGTGCTGCGCTGCTTTGGGTGCATCGAATGCAATGGTGATGGCGTTTTGGGTAGCATTCCCAACAACTGTGAGCGGTAAAGCAGTGTGCGCCGTTTCATTTATTCCCAAAGGAGTTTGAGAAACGAGGATGTTATCAAGCTTCCATTGAGAGCCATTTGTAGCGGTGGAAACATATTTGAAGGCAACGTAAAAAGGCGTGGCTTTGAAGGGCGTCAAATTCGCCTGGAATTGTTTGTAGTTAGTATCCACGGCACTGAAGTTTACGTTCAGGTTAGTCCATGTAACGCCCGCCATATTCGGGTCGCCCATTCCTGAATAATTCGTAGAAAGCAACACTTCAATATCATCTCCTGAAAACTTTTTGAACGCACGGAACTGGAGGTAAGCGTTCGTCAGGGCGCTAAGGTTAAGGCGGGGCGTAAAGAGCCAGTCTTCATTCACATTGTTACCTGCCTGAAAGCCATTCATTTGTACACCCGGCGTAGCATTATATCCAAAGTTGGTGCAGTTCCATTGCTGCGTTCCGGTTACGCTGTATTTGCTCCAGCCCATTGGCAGGTTTGATGGCGTGGCACCGCAGGATGCGTCAAAGTTTTCATTGAGGGAAGTAACTACAGTTCCTCCCGTAGTGCCGGTATCGGCTGAAAAGTTCCAGGTGGTTTGGTCGTAGATGCCATAGATTTTATAACCGGCAGTGTCAAACGCTGTGGAATCAAGCATTACGTAGTAATTATTGCCTGCGGCGATGCTCGTGTTGGTAACAGTTACCACATTGCCTGAAATAGTAACGTCAGCAGAAGTTGCATTGATGTCATTAACGGTAGCAGTGGTGCTGTTGTGAAGGTGGATTTGTCCGGTGCCTGCGGTAACAGTGCGGTCGAAAGTCATTACAAGATTAGCACCTGCGGGTACGCTGGTAGCATTGTCGGCTGGCGACATAGAAATCAGGTCAGGGCGATAGTTTGGAGCGGTAGTTGTTTTCACGTCGTCCACTTTCCAGAGCGCGCCATTGGTAGCAGTAGAAGTGTATTTAAAAGCAACGTAAAAAGGCATACCGATGTAAGAAGTGAGGTTGGCATTGAAGAGTTTGAAGGTAGAATCAACCTGTGCGAAGTTTACATTTAGCGATGTCCAGTTTGCAAGGTTTGGATTTCCGGAACCGGCGTAGTTGGTAGAAACGAGCACTTCAATATCATCCCCATTAAACTTTTTGGAAGCACGAAATTCGAGATAAGCCTGTGGCATAGCGCTCAGATCGAGGTGTGGTGTTATCAGCCAGTCTTCATTTGCATTGTTCGTTCCCTGAAAACCATTCATTTGCAAGGCACCTGTGTTGTTGAAACCGAAGTTGGTGCAGTTCCATTCCTGCGTTCCTGTTACGCTAAATTTTAGCCAGCCCATTGGCAGATTTCCGGGAGTGGTACCGCAGGAAGTATTGAAGGTTTCGTTTAAAAAAGTAACCGTGGGAATGGCGGCGCCCACTGTGCTAAAACTCCATGCAGTGGTATCGTAAATGCCATAGCTTTTAAAAGTGGCGGTATCGAAAGCGGTAGAATCGAAAGTGACGTGATAATTAGCGCCTGCAATCAGATTAGCTGCTGCGCCGGTGATGGTGGCAGTGTGTCCGCTTGTGGTAACTGCTGCGTTTGTTACGTTGATGGAGTTGGTGGTGTTAGCCGTTTCGTTTGTGATGTTAATGAAGCCGGTTCCATTCATAATGTTGCGGTCGAACGTAATCATCAAAGGAGTACCTGCTGCAATGTTGGTGCTGTTGTCGGCAGGAGATAGGGACACGATGTTTGGCTTGTAGTTAGGCGTTGCGGTGGTGTAGTTCAGCATCACGTCATCAATGGCGGTTGTTGGGCGGTTGTTGCTGCCGGTGCTTGCGGTGAGTGTCACAATTCTTATCCAAACAATGCCGGGCTGCGTGTTTAAAGCTGTTCCAAAATTTACGCTAACGGTGTTGTTGGAGAAGGTGCTGTTGCCAGTGGTTAAAACGCCGCTTGCCGCTACGGTTGTGAAGGTGGGCGACGCGCCGAAGCCGTAATCAACGCTCCAGGTTGTGGTTCTTGTAGAAGAAGCATCAAGGCTTTGAAGTTTAAAATCCATTGCGAAGTTGCCAAGGCCGTTTGTGTTGGCAATCTGGAGAACAAATGCAGCACCGGGATCGCCGAAACTTCCGGTTTGACGAACACCCAAAGCACGGTCAGTAGCGGCATCCTGAACGGTTCCGCTTGTAGTGGCCGTCAGTCCATCGGCGGATGCAAAGTTTTTAAACCCTCCGGCGGTTGCACCCCAGGTAGCCGGAGCAGTGGAAGCAGTTGCTGGTGTGCCGAGCATGATATCCGTTGCGCCGGTATAGACATTCCATCCTGTGGGAAAGCCTGTGGCGAGGTTATCAAAGTTTTCAGTGTAGCTGGTGCCTGTAAGCGTTACCTGCGCCATTGCTGTTGCGCCTGTGATGGCTGCGAGGAAGAGTAAAACTATTTTTTTCATAACAGATTGTTTGCTTGTTTTTAAGGCGCAAAGTTGCAGGTTTTATTTGAGATAATAAAGGTGTGAGGTTAAGGAATGATTAAGGAACCATGGTTTGTAACACAACATGGGATGATCCTGCTTAAAGTTTCTTTGGTGCAGAACTATCTTCGCTGTCTCAGAAATTACACATTATGTCTCAATCATTTTACAGTCGCATTCAGCAGGAAGTGGAAGAAATAACCGCAGCAGGACTGCAAAAAAAGGAACGCATTATAGCCTCTGACCAGGGCGCTGAAATAATGGTGAACGGCAAAAAAGTGCTGAACTTTTGCGCCAATAATTACCTCGGTCTTTCATCCCACCCAAAAGTGGTGGAAGCGGCAAAACAAACGATTGATGAGCGCGGTTATGGCATGTCATCCGTACGGTTTATTTGCGGCACGCAGGATATTCATAAAACGCTGGAACAAAAACTTTCCACCTTCCTGGGTACGGAAGATACCATTCTTTACGTGGCTTGCTTTGATGCAAATGGCGGTGTGTTTGAACCGTTGCTGAACGATGAAGACGTCATTATTTCTGATGAACTGAACCATGCCTCTATAATTGACGGCGTGCGGCTTTGCAAGGCTGCCCGTGCGCGCTACAAACACAACGACATGGCTGATTTGGAAACGCAGCTAAAAGCGAATCAGGACAAACGCACACGGATGATTGTAACCGATTCTGTTTTTTCCATGGATGGCACCATTGCGCAGCTTGACCTGATTTACAACCTCGCCAAAAAATACGATGCGCTGGTGATGATTGATGAAAGTCACTCTTCAGGGTTTATGGGAAAAACCGGACGTGGCGTGCATGAACTTTGCGGCGTGATGGGCGAAGTGGACATTATTACCGGAACGCTGGGCAAGGCGCTGGGCGGGGCTTCCGGCGGTTTTACTTCAGGCAAAAAAGAAGTGATTGAAATGTTGCGTCAGCGAAGCCGCCCTTATTTATTCTCAAACACTGTGGCGCCAAGTGTGGTAGGCGGCTCCATAGCTGTGCTCGATATGCTTTCAGAAACTACAGAACTCCGTGACCGGCTGGAAGAAAACACTACCTACTTCCGCAAAGAAATGACGGCAGCGGGATTTGATATAAAGCCGGGCACGCACCCCATTGTACCCATCATGCTGTATGATGCGGTGGCGGCGCAGGACATGGCTGCAAAAGTTTTGGAAGAAGGCATTTATGTGATTGGGTTTTTCTACCCGGTGGTGCCGAAAGGACAAGCGCGAATAAGGGTGCAGATTTCTGCAGCGCATACAAGAGAACATCTTGACAAAGCAATTGCCGCTTTTAAGAAAGTTCAAAAGTTGGCAAGCTGATAGGTTCTCATAAGTAAGACCCGTCGGAATGTGAAACGTAGTGCGCGGAGTGCCGCGAAGGCTAATCATTAATTTTCAGAACGTGCTTCAACAATAAAATGGAGCGCGTTCTTTTTTTTACAGAAAGGCTGTAACTTTTTCTTTTCCTCCCCGATTTAATCCCTTGAATGGACGCCAAAAGCTACAACGCTTGTGTACACGACTGGGCGGATGCACTGTTCCGCTTTGCCTGCAAAACAACAGGCAGCCAGGAAGATGCCCGGGATGTGGTGCAGACAAGTTTTGAAGTGCTGTGGAGAAAAAAGAAAGACGTGCCGGAAGCAAAAGGAAAAGCATTTTTATTTCAGGTGGCTTACAACCAATCTATCGACAATTACAGAAAGCAACGCCGCATGAGCTACCCTGAAACAATGCCCGCAAACGCACCTGTGAAACCTGCAAACACGGGCTTGAAACGCTTGCTTGACAAGGCGTTGGAGCAACTGGATGAACAGGCAAGAGCATTGGTGCTGCTGAAAGATTATGAAGGGTACCGCTACGATGAGATTGGGCAGATAACCGGACTGAATGAGACGCAGGTAAAAGTGTATCTGCACCGCGCCCGAAAAACTTTGAAACAATATTTAGTAAGCATTGAACACGTGATTTAGATAATTACCCAACAAAAAACCCATTGCCATGATAAGCCTTGATAATTACGACGAATGGATGCTGCTTCGTGCAGACGGTGAGCTGGATACTGCATCAGAAGCGGCTTTGAGCAAGTTTATTGCATTGCACCCTGAATTGGAAAAGGAATGGAAGATGTACCAGGCAATACGGTTTAGACCGGATGAATCCATTCGGTTTGAAGGGAAAGAAAGCTTATTGAAACCGGAAGGGAAGACCAGGATAATTACATTCGGAAAAGGGGTGAAATATGCAGTGGCTGCGGGGCTTTTATTGATGATGATGCTGGGCGGGAAATGGGTTTTAGAAAACAGGCGTGCGGGCAATGAAATAGTTATCAACAAGCCTGCGGAATCGAAACCTTTGGCATCCAAAGTGGAGGAAAAACAAGTGGAACCTGAAACCCTCATTCCTTCTAATAAAATAGAGAAAACTATCGCTTCCCAAACAAAAAAAGCAACGACTGCTGCGCTTGAAAAAAGGAAATTAAATCACTCAAACACAAGCATTATCGCGCAGCAAAAAACAGAAACTATTGCGCAGCAAAAACCTGCAAAATTATTACACGAAAAGATTAAGTCAATTTCTTCTATCCTTTTGCCAACAAGGGTTTCAGGGGTTGAGGCGGCAACGGTGGCAATGGCGGATGAGCGGAGGATAATGGTGCGGACAGAGATGGCGGCGGAGGAAAATAATTTTCTTGACGGGCTTCCAATTAGCGATGGAAAAAAGGAAGGCATTCAAACCATTTTCAACAATATTGACCAAACCATTGCGAAAGCAAAAACCTTGCGTAACGACCTGAAAGATGCAGAGGTAGTGGTGCGCATTGGCAACAAAGATTTTCACTTATTCAACTTCTAAAAACCAAACAATAAAACAATGAAAAAGCTCCCGATTTTATTTTCTGCTATGCTCCTAATTTTTTGCATAGCAGCAACCGCCCAAACCAACGATACACAGCCGGACGTGGCATCATCTTCCAAAACCGACACCACTAAAAAAGTGCGCAGAAAAGCAATTTCAATTGGAAGCGATGGGATAAAAATTTCAACGGTTGCTGATAGTGCAACGGTTGCATCTGCAAAACACGAGGAAGACCGATTTGACATCCATTTTGGAATGCTTGACCTGGGTTTTATTGGCATCAGCGATAACACGGATTATACAAGCGCCGAAACACAATCCTTCCTGCAAAAAGTGACTCCCAATGGGCGCAACCAAAACCTTTTTTCGCTGCGCGGCGGCAAAACCATTAACGTGAACATCTACCCCGTGGTGGCGAAATACCGGTTGTTTAAAACCGAACGCCAAAGGCTGTATGTCTCGCTGGCGGCGGGTTTGCAGATTTATAACCTGCGCTACACGAAGCCAATTACCTACATCAATGAAACGGAGCCGCTTATTTTTCGCGACAGTATTTCCTTCTCAAAAAACAAGGTGGGCATCTCTTACCTTACCATCCCGCTGATGTTTACCGCTAAAACAAAACTTTCTAAAAAGCTGGACTTAGTGTATGGCGCAGGCATCACGGGCGGCTACCGCATTGCTTCATGGACGAAACAAAAAAGCAATGAGCGCGGCACGAAGAAGAACCACGACCCGTTCAATTTTGCTGATTTTAATAGTTGCGTAACAGGTGAGATTGGTTTGGAAGGCATCCTGAGGTTATATGCATCTTACCAGCTTACAGCACTGAATAAAAGCGGGATTGAACAGTATCCGTTTTGCATTGGGGTAAGGTTTCTGGGGATATGAGGAGGATGTTGTTTTAATTCGGAGAATGAAAAAAGGGTTTCAAACTTTGATCGTTTGAAACCCTTGCTTTTCTTTGCGCTCCCTTCAGGACTTGAACCTGAGACCCTCTGATTAACAGTCAGATGCTCTAACCAACTGAGCTAAGGAAGCAGCTCTTTTTTTGGGATTGCAAATATAATCAGTCTTCCCTTTCCGCAAAATATTTTCTCGTTTTTTTTCCAAGAAAGTGCATGTTTTTTAAAATAAAACCAACGTCTCTTGTTGGATGATAATCGCGCGCATAATCGAGGCTCATTTCTTCCTTTGCCGCTACCGACGGCTGATAATCAGCATCCAGATTCCAGGGTGGCAGCACCGCTTTTCTAAGTTTCGGCAATTGCATTTGAAGAGCCGTTTTGCGGGGGTATCCCACCCATGTTGTGCTGCCCGCAATCACGGAAAGCGCATTTTGAAAGAAGCCTTTTTTTTCAGAAATCCACCAGATAATTACCGGACTTAAAAGCAAAAAGGAGGTCGCAAAAACAAGGTCAATCATCCGCTTATTTCGTTGCTGCGCAAAGTTTGCGATTGAAAAATAGGCGTTGGCGGCATACAAATTTCCTGCTGAAAAATCAGCGTTACTGCCCACAAAAGCATGGCTGCCTTGCAGGTGTATTTTGTATTCAAACGCATTGCCGCATTCCTGCATCAGGCTTAGGATTGTTTTGAATGAAAGTCCGTTTACGCAAAACAACACTTCCTCCACTTCAGCCGCGCGGAGCAAAGGTTTCAGGTCCATTACATTTCCAAGTGCATCCGTTGCATCATTTAAATCCGGGGAAACTCTGCCCATTATTTTAGGCGCGTAATGCACTTGTTTCAGCAGCGTATTTGTTGTTTCAAAAGTTGCCGCATCGGCTACAATTACTGCCTTGTGCGCCAGCGAATTTTCAGGTTGCAGTTTTACAATGCCAAAGCGCAGCAACAATTCATGAAAAGCAATTAAAGCAATGGCACCACCTGCGCCTGAAAATAAAAGCATCGCCCTTGAATACCGCATTTCGGGCGGCAGCAATCCATAAAAAGCCAGCACTAAAATGGTTCCGATGCCCATGCCGCGCAACACGCGCAATCCTCTGTAAGGCTTGTCGTAAGCGCCATTCAGAAAAAGCGAACCAATCCAGATGGCGGCATAAACCGGAAACATCAGGAGCACGGAGCGCACCGGAATGGGCTGCATGTCTTTCACCTGCTCCACCCAAAATCCCTTCATCAGCCACAACACCAAAAAGAGCAGCAAAGCATCCAGCAAAGGCATTCTTAAAAGATTAAAAACCGTTTTTACTACGCCCAGAATTGCCCGCAAAGCAATGCCCGCATTTATGAAAAACAGGAACACCCGCGCACGCTTTTGTCCATAATGTTTGCGCACAAAAGTTGCCAGTGCATCGTTGAATATCCGCACATACGCAAAGCTGTTTTTGCGGGTGCTTTCTCCTTTATAATGAATAAGCGTGGCGGCAGGAAAATAAATGTTCTGATAGCCTGCCTGCTGAATTCTGAAACATAAGTCCACGTCTTCGCAATACATAAAGAAGGCTTCATCAAACGCGCCGCCTAACTCCGTAATCACGCTGCGCCGCACCATCATGCAACAACCTGAAAGCACATCCACTGCTGCCGTTTCGTGCTCGCCAATATGCATGGCATAATAGCGGTTGAAAAAAGCAGAGCGTGGAAAAATTTTATTGATTCCCGTGGTTTTATAAAGCGCTACAGAAAGTGTTGGGAAGCCTTTTTTGCCATCGGGTGCATAAGCGCCTTTGCCATCAATTAATCGCGGTCCAATAGCGCCTGCTTCGGGATGTGCATCCATGTAAGGAATCATCTCCGAAAAGAAATCTTCCGGCATCACCGTGTCCGGATTTAAGAACAAAATGTAATCGCCTTTTGCAATGGCAACCCCCTGATTATTCGCTTTCGAAAAACCGAGGTTGGTTTCGTTCTCCAATAAAATTACCTCCGGGAAAATGCTGCGCACCATTTCTATACTGTCGTCAGCAGAATGATTATCCACAACTATTATTTCAGCTTCCATGCTCTTAGGGGCGCGGCTCACAGCATCAAGGCACACCTGCAAAAAGTGGCGGACGTTGTAATTAACGATGATGATGGAAACCTTCATGAAACGGTGTGATGGCGAAAATAACCGCGCAGGTCTTAACGAAGAAGAAATGGGAAAAATTGCCGTTGATCGCGAAAGGATTTACACCCCTTCTTTTGATTAAATTATTGTATAAGTTTAGTCAGGAAGGGTGTACTCCGGAATACAAATTATATAATCGTTCAGGATTTGATTTGAAGATTTTATTAACCTAAGCACAACGTATTATCCCATATAGGTTCAAAGGGGGGTTAACAATTCCAAACGTTCTACAATAATTTGAAAATATCCTTAAAATGATTTTGTCGTTTCAGTATAAAACGCTATATTGGACAAATCAGTACATACAACTTAGAATGAATTGATATTCAGTTTAATATTTAAAACCATAACGTTATGTAATACTCAACCAATAAGACAATCGCTTTACAACTTAGAAAGCAGCTTTTTAATTTAAACCAAAAAATAAAATTATGAACATGAAAAATTACTACACAAAACTTAAAATGATGATGCTCCTGCCGGTCTTTTTAATGGCGGGTTTCATTACCACAAGTGCGCAATGTTTAAACCCAACGGGTATCGCCTTGCTTTCATCCACGTCCAGTAATGCAACATTCACTTTCACCGCTTCAACGAGTATGCCCTTAGGATATTTTTATCGCGTAACGGCACAGGGAACCGGAGTGAATGCACCTGCTGCGGATAGCGGCGGCGTGAGTGGCGCACCCTTTATCGTTTCGTTTTTATCACCTGCCACCCAATACACCTTGTATTTGCGCAGTTTTTGTGCGCCCGGCGACACGGCAACAACTTCAGTGAGTTTCGACTTCCAGACACAGTGTGCAGCTTTTTCTGCTCCTTACACCCATGATGTAGAAACTCAAAACAATACCACTAATTCTGTTTTAGTAGATTGCTGGAGTTCAAATCCTACCAACTCTACATCTACTACGCGTTGGAATGTGGGTGGCTCTACAAGCTCTTCAAACACAGGTCCAACGTCAGCACACAGCGGTTCAAAATTCTTTTTCCTTGAAACCTCCAATGGATCAACAGGTGATACTGCACAGCTTTTTTCCCCTATAATTAATGTATCGACGTTAACCAGTCCGTTCCTGCAGTTTTGGTATCACATGAATGGCGCTACAATTACGCGTTTAATAACCTTTGTTTCAGTGAATGGCGGACCTTTCAATGCCATTGATAGTATTGTAGGCGAGCAACAAACCGCTCAGGCTGATCCTTTCTTAAAAAAAGGAATCGCATTGCCGGTTACTTCGGGAAATATCCAAATTAAATTTGAAGGTTACAAAGGCACCAGCTTCACAGGTGATATTGCCATTGATGATTTTGCCGTGATTGAAACGCCCAGTTGCGTAGCGCCGGGTACTCCGTCTGCTTTTGCGCAAGGAACAAGCGCGACCTTCAGTTGGATGCAAAGTATTTCAAGCCCGGGTTTGGGTTACGAATGGCGCGTTTTTGCTGCCGGAAATGGACCGACAGGAACGTCCGTTACCTCCGGTTTTGAGCCTGCTGGTGATACAATGGCTTCTGCAACGGGTTTAACATCAAGCACAAATTATACTTTTTATGTAAGGTCTATTTGCGGAGCCGGAGATACCAGTCAATGGACTTCTACAAATTTCTTTACTGAATGTGCTAACCCCACGGGATTGGCTTTGGTTACAGCAGCAACTACAGGCGCTACATTTTCATTTGCAAATTCTGCCAGTGCGCCGTTAGGATATTTTTATCGCGTGACGGCACAGGGAGCAGGTGTGAATGCGCCTGCGGCAGATAGTGGTGCCGTTAGCGGTTCCCCTTTCGCAGTTTCATCGCTCATGTCTTCCAGCCAATATACCGTTTACATCAGAAGTTTCTGCTCTCCGGGCGATACGGCTGGAACTTATGAAAGCCTCGATTTTCAGACGCTTTGTGTGCCATTTACCGCGCCTTACACGCACGATGTAGAATCTCAAAATAATACCACCAATTCTGAATTGATAGCCTGCTGGACTTCTAACCCAACAAGCACTACTTCCCTAACAAGGTGGAACGTTGGCGGTTCAACATCCTCGTCAGCTACCGGGCCAAATACAGCCCATAGCGGTTCAAAGTTTTTTTTCCTGGAAACTTCAAATGGTTCTACAGGAGACACCGCCCAATTGTTATCACCGATTGTTGACATAACATCGCTTTCAGCACCTTTAGTAAGTTTTTGGTATCACATGAATGGTGCTACCATTACTAAACTGGTAACTTTTGTTTCGGTGAATGGTGGTCCTTTTAATGCAATAGATAGCATTGTTGGTGAGCAACAAACTGCGCAGGCAGATCCTTTCCTGAAGCAAAATGTGCCATTAACCGGACTTACCGGAAACATTCAGATTAAATTTGAAGGCTATAAAGGCACCAGTTTCACAGGTGATATCGCGATAGACGATATTTCGATTATAGAAACGCCAAGCTGTGTGGTTCCCGGTGCGCCAATGGTTGTAAACACTCAGGGAAACAACGCCATGTTCAGTTGGGATCCAAGTATTTCTGTACCTGCGTTAGGCTATGAGTGGAAAGTGTTCACCGCCGGAACCGGAACAACGGGAACGCCAGTCGCCATGGGCATTGAGCCTGCCGGAGACACTACCGCTACAGTTTTAGGACTGACGGCTGGAACAAGTTATACCTTTTATGTGCGGTCTGTTTGTGGCGTAGGCGATACCAGCATTTTTACGTTCGTGAATTTTGATGCCACCTGCGAAAATCCAACTGGACTGACGGTTTCTTCCGTTACGCTTACGGGAGCTACTGTTGCTTTCGGCGCCTCTTCAAGCAATCCATTAGGTTATGCTTACCGAGTAGTCACAGGTACCAACCCGGTTACTGCTTCGGCGATTGATAGCGGATTTGTAACGACGTCACCCATCACAGTTTCAAACCTAATGCCTTCTACGCCTTACACAATTTATGTGGCAACTGTTTGCAGCCCGGGAGATACGGCAACAAGTTTCGAAAGCACTACGCTACAGACACCGTGTACCACTATTCCAGCACCTTACATACACGATGTCGAATCGCAAAACAATACGACAAATTCTGAGCTTACTGCTTGCTGGACATCAAACCCTACAAATACCACCTCGCAAACACGATGGAATGTGGGAAGTTCAACGCCCTCAAGCGGGACAGGTCCGACGGCTCCGCACAGCGGTTCTAAGTTCTTTTTTCTGGAAACATCCAATGGATCAACAGGCGACACGGCGCAACTTTTCTCACCAATTATTGATGTGACCTCATTAAGCAATCCGATTATTGAATTCTGGTATCACATGAATGGTGCAACAATCACAAGCTTAATTACCTTCATTTCTGTAAATAGTGGACCGTTCAATGCTATTGATAGTATTGTGGGAGAACAACAGCTTGCTCAGGGCGACCCTTTCCTCTTAAGAAATATACCCTTAACCGGAGTGACCGGAAACGTACAGGTAAAATTTGAAGGATACAAAGGAACCAGCTTCACAGGTGATATTGCCATTGATGATTTTGCCGTAATTGAAGTGCCTACCTGCCTTGCTCCAACGGGACTTGCTGCTACAAATGGTACAGCCTCAGGCGCAACCGTAACCTGGAATAGCGTAGCAGGTGCCACTGCTGGATATGAATACGTAGTTGATCAAAATGCAACGCCGCCAGCAGGAATGGGAACGCCTACTTTGGATACTTTCGCAAACGTTACGGGATTAAGCAATACCAATGTGTATTATCTCCACGTGCGCACCAACTGCGGAATCGCAAACGGATACTCCATGTGGTCAACAACCAGTTTTCTTTTGCCTATCAGCAATGATAATTATTGCGGAGCTACTGACCTTATTGTGAATGACCCCGCAGTTTCTTTTGTGAATACGACCAATGCAACAATCGACCCTACTGACCCTACTAATATAACAAGTTGCACAGGTGCCAACAATAATGTGTGGTATAAATTCACGACAAGCGCAGCAGGAGTTTACAATGTAAATTCATTTGCGCCTGCATCTGGCACCGATAACATGTCTGCATGGTTGTGGTTATACACTGCCGCCGGAACTTGCCCGGGTACGCTGACGTTTACGGACGTAGCAGACCTTACCAATTGTTCTGTTGCTGCACCGGCTTCAACTCCGGTACCGGCAAATGCATCACAATCATACGCTACACCATCCCTTGCGGCAGCTACTACTTATTATCTGTTTGTAGATGGTAACAGCGGCTCGTTCGGAAATATTGGATTCAATATCTCAACCGGTCCATTAGCCATTCATCTCTTAAACGTTTCAGCTACGAATGATGCTAATCGCAATCGCGTAGACTGGAACACTGCTTCAGAAGATGCAGGAGATGTGTTCACGATTCAGCGCAGTGCCGATGGTCGCAATTTTTCCTTATTGGATGTAATGAATGCAAAAGGTACAGGTTCCACTTATAGTTATTGGGATAACAATCCCGTAGCCGGTGTGAATTATTACCGCCTTAAAATGACCGATGCTGCACAGCAGGTTACTCATTCTAAGATTGTAACAGCTACTGTAAAAACAATAGGTACGTTTACGGTGGAAGCATATCCAAACCCGGTGCACAATGTGTTGAACATTAAAGTGTATGGCACGCAAACCGGAAATGCGAATGTGCGAATGATGGATATAACCGGAAAAACCATCCAGATTGTGAACGTTACAGAGAATAATGCAACCGTAAACATGAATGGAATGGCAAATGGTATTTACTTCATCAAATATATAGATGACAACCATCAGCAAACCATCAAAATAAACAAACAATAGAAGGGTTTAATTCTCTTTAATGCCTTAATTAAAGCCGCCTCGCAAGAAGCGGTTTTTTTTGCCCAAATTGAGGAATGCATCAAATGATTTCTCGTCATGCTTAATTTTTACCCAACTTAAATTAAGGAAGGTTCAATTGTCATTAAAAAGCAAAATTAAATCTTGAGTAAATTGTAATAATTAGGTGAGGTATTTAAACCATTTTGGATTGGTTTTTTTAAAAAGTTTTTAAGGTAGAGTAGTTTTACCATTTTCAATCATCTTAATCACTAACAAAATTTAATTTTTTATGGAACATTCATCAAGTTTACAACGCCTCGGCGCAGGTATTATCCGTTATGGTCTCGTAATCGTATTGGTTTGGGTCGGACTTCTAAAATTTACGGATTATGAAGCAGAAGGCATTAAGCCTCTTGTGGAAAACAGCCCATTTCTTTCGTGGACGCTCAGCATGACGACCATTTATGGCTTCGCAAAAATATTGGGGATAATAGAAATTATTCTCGGTTTGTTGATAGCTATCTTTCCCCTTTCTGCCAGAGCTTCTGCAATCGGTAGCATTGGAGCTATTTGCATGGCGTTTATAACGTTAAGTTTTTTGCTATCTACGCCTGGAGTGTGGCAGGCGGGAATGGGTTTCCCCTATCTTTCCCCAATGCCGGGGCAGTTTTTAGCTAAAGACCTTTTATTACTCGGCTCGGCAGTGTTTACCGCCGGAGAATCGTTGCGACGAGCATGAAAAAACCTATAACATTATAATAATTAATAGCAATCTTACATAAGGATTGCTCTTTTTTTACCTTTAAAAACAGAAGATATAGGCTTAGCAACGATGGATTGATAGCTGGCTTAAATTCCATTCAAAGTGTTTATACTTCTGTGAGGGAAATTAGGCTCTAAGGCATAGTTTATTAAACAAGCAGTTTATTCTTAACCAAAAAACTTTTTAAAAATGAAAAAGATCAGTATTTTTTTAGCAGCGTTTGCAATGGCTATTTCCTCCTGCGACAAAAACAACAACAACAACACTGGTGGTAACACAAACCCTGACAATGAAGATTATAAGGGATTTCTTTACACCAGTAACAACTCCTCAGCAGGTAACGGCATTATTGCAATGGGGCGAAAAAGCGACGGAAAACTTACAGAGTTGCCCGCATCTCCTTATAACACTGGTAGCGCAGGCGATGCCGCAGACAATGACTTTGACCATCAATATGGTTTGCGGATTTTTGGAGATTACCTGCTTGCTGTAAATGCAGGCGCTAACCCGGTAAATGGTACCATTTCTGTTTATAAAATCGACAGAGAAACGGGAAATCTTACTCAGGTAGATCAAAATCCATCCACCCCTGCAATGGATAATATGGATTCAAGAGGAGAGCGCCCGGTAACGCTGGCGGCTAAAACAATTGGGGGAACTACTTACGTAGCAGTAGGTAACCAACATTCCAACCCAAATTATCAGAAACCTTCAGCGATGCTGGTGGGTAGTTTTGTGACCACGCCCAATAGAAACGTCGCCGTTTTTACAATGGATATGGCAACAGGCAGGCTCAGTTTTAAAAACATAGGCGCTACATATATGGAGCCTACCTATGGCGGACCTTCCTGCGTTGATTTTAATTCAGATGGAAGCAAATTAGCGGTTTCAACATGGGGCGTAGCGCATATTCTCACGCCAGAGCCAGACCTTTCCCTTCAAAGACCCGGAAGATTATACATATATAACTTTTCAGATGGCGCACTTGTAGAAACCGGAAGATATGAAGATACCGGCGTTTCAGGAAATATTGGAATAACCTGGAGCCCAAATGAGCAATACATTTACATGGCTAACTTTAATCTTCACTCTTCTAAAGAAGATTATAGCGTGACCGTACACAACAGTTCCACTGCTGCGCTTGTTCAACATTTCGCTACCGGAGAGCGGAACGATGAAGCCTGCTGGACCTGGATAAGTAATGATAAAACTAAACTTTTTATCTCGTCTTTTACCGGAAGCATTGTGAGTACGTTCGACATAAAGCCAAATCAACAATTAGGCGTATCCCTGACACCAAACTTTTGGAGGCGTAAAGGCGTGCCTGAGGAAGATACGAAGGATGAATATCAATCTTCGGATGGTTATTTATACGTTTCAGGAGCATTTAAAAGCCATAGTGTTTCAATTTATACAGTAGCGCCAAATGGTGCGCTTTCTGAAATTCAGGGTTCTCCATACCGGGTGCCAAGCTCAAAAGGGAAAACCAAGCTGGAACATGCGTATATCGGTTTAATGGGTTTTGATAAATAGGCTTTCGTCTTTAGTTCAATCCCGCCATTTTTATTAGTGGCGGGATTATTTTTTGTGCGATGCTATCCTAAATTTGCTCTTAATAAACTTACTTGCTCAAATGAAACATTGCATAAAACCATTCATTCTCCTCGTATTTCTTGCCGCTTTCAAAACCGTAAATGCCGCCGATAAAATAAATGTGCATCGCTGTATCATCAAAATTCTGCCCCTTGCATTTGTAGATCAGTTTTCATTCCCTGCCGCACAATTCGGGTTTGAATATCGCTTTCATCCGGCTTTGGCAGCAGATGTTACTTATGGTCAGATTTTTCCGTTCTCCGGCTCTGAAAACCCATCTGGTTTTAAATCGAAAGCGGAGATAAAATATTACATCAGCCATCAGAAAATTAAAAAAGTGTATCAATATGTAGGAATTGAAGGCTTTTTAAATCAGGTAGATTATAACAGTAATGGCTATTTTACAAATGCACAAACCATTTTTTCTTACGTTGAGTATTTCAGGCTCCATAAAACGGTGTGGGGCGTGAATGCCAAATATGGACTTTCAAAAGTGCCGTGGAAGCATTTTGTGTTTGAGCCTTATGCCGGGCTTGGTGTGCGCATCCGAGATGTAATATCCACCCGCAGCCGGCCGGAGGACAGTTATGTACCTACCCACTTTGGTTATATCGGCACAAGGGATCAACCAGATAATGAACCAATCTTCAATTTTTCTATCGGGATTAAGTTCGGTTTTGCATTTTTGTAAAGGAAAGAAAGTTACTACCGCAATCGTTAAAATATTTTTTTAAAAAAAGCATAGGCATTCTCCTCGTAATTTAGAGGACTTTTAAAACAAGATTATGCATAAAAAGCCCTTTTTCCTACTCCTTTTACTCTTCCATTTTTCATTTTCCTCAAAAGCTGCCCGCATCTTCATCCCCATGGATGCAGATGGACAAAAGGCTCACCTCAAAGCATATGGCGTGGCTTATGCAGCTTTGCAACAAGGCATTGAAACGGATTGGTTGCTCAATTATAAAGGCGGGTCTTTCGCCATTCCTCAAACAGAATCTATTGAGCGGTTGTGCAAATTGCGGGGCGTGAGTTATGATGTGATAAGCGATGGGCAATACCTCGCCATCGTGAATGAAATCTCCAACCCTGATTTTAATGGCGACATTATGAAGCTGGAAAAGCCCCCGAAAATTGCAGTTTATACGCCAGGAGGCAAGCAACCCTGGGACGATGCCGTTACGCTGGTGCTCACTTATGCCGAAATTCCTTTCGATAAAGTGTATGATAACGACGTGATGGAACTGAAGCTGGCAGAATACGACTGGCTGCATTTGCACCACGAAGATTTTACGGGTCAGCAGGGGAAATTCTGGGCGAGCTACCGCAATGCATCCTGGTATCAGGAAGACGTGAAGCGGGATGAAGCAGCGGCAACAAAATGGGGTTTCAAAAAAGTGCCGCAACTGAAACTGGCTGTGGCAAAAAAGATTCGTGAATTCGTAGCCGGCGGTGGTTATTTGTTTGCAATGTGCAGTGCTACGGATACTTATGATATTGCGCTGGACGCAGAAAACACCGACATCTGCGACATCCCTTTTGATAACGACCCTATGGACCCGCAGGCAGACCAGAAACTGGACTTTACGCAGGGTTTTGCATTCCGAGATTTTACGCTTTCCAAAAGCCCTTATGAGTACGAGTTCAGCAATATTGACAACACCAATTTTCGCCGTGTGCCCATGGAGAGTGATTACTTTTCACTGTTCACATTTTCTGCAAAGTTTGACCCCGTGCCCACCATGCTTTGCCAAAACCACACAACTACTATTAAAGGATTTATGGGGCAAACCACCAGCTTCCGCAAAGAAACTTTAAAGACGAACGCCTTGATAATGGGCGATTATAAACCCGCAAATGAAGCGCGCTACGTCCATGGAGAATATGGCAAAGGCACCTGGACATTTTATGGCGGTCACGACCCGGAAGATTATCAACATGCAGTGGGCGACCCGCCAACAGACCTTGCGCTACACCCCACTTCCCCGGGTTACAGGCTTATTTTAAACAATGTGCTTTTCCCTGCCGCTAAGAAAAAACCGAGGAAGACGTAAGGAGGGGATAATAAGTTTCCAGGTTGGCAAGTTCATATGTTTTTAAGAAGTCCGACAGCATTTAACCGCCTTTTTTAGCCCGCATACTTGATCCCTGATTCTCCTACTTCTTATAGCTTCCACCTCAATCCCGCATACACATTCCGTCCCATCACAGGTCCCCAAATCATGGAAGCATCAAAGCCCGGGGAAAAAGGATTGTTGGGTTGAATTACTGCATTGGGCTGTAAATAATTAGTGAGGTTTTCGCCGCCTACATACAAATCAAACGCTCCATTTTTGAAGCTTTTAGTGATTTGCGCATTCATCAAAAAATAAGAAGGCGATTGGCGGGAAGGCAGGATGGTATTGGCTTCCGGCATTATTTGCGGCACGCGCTTACTGCTGATCCATTGTAGGGTGTAATCAAATTGCCAGCTACTTTTTGTTTCATAACCAACGTTCATAAACGCACGGTGAGGCGCGATTAATGGTTTTTGTTTCAGCACATTATCATAACTGGTGCGCACATCATAAAAGCGGTAAGCAAGTCGAAAATCAAGCTTGCGGATAAGCTCATAATCAAGCTGTGCCTGAAAGCTGTGCGCGTAAGAGGTGCCTGCAAGATTTGAAAACCGCACTTTATCAAACTGCTCCACGTTCACAACAATCTGGTTTTGAAAGTTGGTGAAATAATAGTCGGTCGTGAACACACCGTCCCGATAATTCAACCTGAACTTTTGCGTAAAATTCACGCCGTAATTCCAGGCAACTTCAGGATTTAATCCATAAGCCAATCCGCTTTCAGGCGTTTCGATAATGAAGTTTCTGGAGCTTGCCATGTAGCCAATATTCTCTGCAAAAATGTTGGCAGTCCGTTGCGAGCGACCTACCGATGCACGCAGCGCAGCGCGATCCCACGGCACATAACGAACGTGCAAACGGGGCGTTACAAAAGCGCCGAAAAGATTGTGATAGTCGGCACGCAATCCGGCAACAATATTCCATTTCGTGCCGCCTGTAAAACTGTATTCCGTAAACACGCCTGGCACTGTTTCATTCCGCTGAAAGCGTTGACCGGCAAAGGTTTCATCATAATTATCAATGAGCGCACTTGCGCCACCTTTGATAACGTGATTGGTGTTTCCGATGATGGTTTGATAAATCAGATTGGCGTAAAAACTTTGCTGCAGCGCATCATAATTCCGCCTGCCATACAATGCATTTTGTTCGTGGTGCAATGCGGACAATTGCAAGCCAACGCTGGTAGCAGGTTTAGAAAAAACGTGTCCGATTTTTGCCCAGCCTTCAAGCCGCTTCAGGTTCAGTTTGTATTGCCATGGAAGTGGCCGGAAAATGTCGTAACCTACTTTGTCAAGCATACCTCCTCTGTTGTCGAGGTAAGTGCCTTTCACGCCTGCCTGCACTTCCCAGTTTTTCGGGCTAAACCAAAACCATCTGTTGGCTGCAACCAGTTGTTTATCAAGCGGCTGGTCCATGTAACCATCGTTGTTCATGTCCACCTGCATCCACTGACTTTTGGCGTTTACAAAAAGATTCGAAGAAAGTGCATCGCTGAATTTTTTGTTCAAAACTGCGTTGGCTTCCGTGCGTCCCTGCGTGTTTTGATAAAGGTTGAGCAATGCAGCCGGCTCTTTATCCTCAAAGGGTTTTCGCCACTCCACATTTATTTGTCCGGCTACGCCTTCATAACCGTTCACCACGCTGCCGGTGCCTTTGCTGAGCTGCATACTTTCTATCCAGGTGCCGGGCGTAAACGTGAAGCCGGTGATGGATGCCAGCCCGCGGATGTCAGGAATATTTTCCCGCGTGAAAGCCGTGTAAGCACTTGCCAGCCCCAGCATCTGGATTTGTTTGTAACCGCTCACAGCATCGGTATATCCTACGTCAACGGAAGGCGTTGTTTCAAAACTTTCGCTCAGGTTGCAGCAGGCAGCTTTCAGCAATTCTCTGCCACCGATATTTTCGGTTTTAATGGTGCTGAGCGTGCTGATTTGCGTGGTGCTGTTGTGCGCGCGAATGGTGAATTCATCCAACTTTTTAGAGAGAGAATCCTGCGCAAAATTTTGGAAACCACAAAGCATAATGGTGGCTAACAAGGTTGTTTTTAATCTCGTCATGGCTGTATTTTTTTTAGTGGTTACAGCTTTGAGATTTGTATTGGCAGCACTCCGGCAGTTTTTTGTAATCGCTTTCGGTAGCGGTTATTTTTTCGGTGCTGTGTCCTGCTTTTGCAATTCTTTTCTGGATTGCTTCAGGTGATGTTTTAGAAGCACGATAAACCACGGTAAGCATGCGGTCTTCTTTATTCCAGTCGGCGCGTTTTACGCCTTTAATGTATGCCGCATCTTCAATGCGCTTTTGGCACATGCCGCAATTGCCTTCCACCTTAAAGGTTTCGGTTTTGACATCATTGCTTTGCGCAATGGAGGTAAAAGAAAAGAAAGAGAGAACGAAAAGGATGATTAAGTTTTTCATTTTTTTGATTTAGTTTTTAAGATAAAGAAGTTGAAATGCAGCGGTCTAAAACAGACCAGCCCGCAGGTATTTTTTGAATTAATTCTCTGAAAGAATAAAATCCGAAAAAAACAACTTAACCGTAAAAAGTAAACCTCGAATGAAGCTTATGAAGGGGAATATTTTGCCAAAGCCCTGGCGGCGCGTTGGCGAGATTCGAAACAACAATGCATAAACCGCTTGTTACTCCTTTTTCAATATAATCGTTTTCAAAAACAATCGGTAAACCGGCAATTATTTTTTGCGAAATCACTAACCGGAGTTCAGAAGCCGTTTTTTGGTCAACGGTAACCTTCGCAACAACTGTTTTATCCTTGCAACAATCGTCGGCAGCTTTATTTTCATCGCCGCAGGCACCATCTTCACAACCCTTATTTTGTTGAAACAAACCCAGGCTTTCCAAATCGCCACCGCAATAATGCGCACTTAAAGACACGCCGCAAACTGCGAACATGTAAAGCACCATTAAAGGGAGGACGAGGAAACGTTTCATTGAGAGAGATGCAAATATAAAAAACGAGATGGAAAGTTTCTGTTAAACGATTTCCTTACCATTGCATGGTCCATGAAAAATGAATTCAAAACCGGCGATTGCCTCACTTTTTCTCACGTCGTTTCCCCCGAAGATGCAGCGCGTTTTGAAAGCGGAGAAGTGCATCCTGTTTACAGCACGTTTGCATTGGCGCGGGATGCGGAGTGGAGCGGACGTTTATTTGTTCTGAAAATGAAAGAAGCGCATGAGGAAGGTATTGGAACGGGCATCACAGTGGAGCATTTATCACCAGCGCTTATTGGGCAGGAAGTTTTATTTACCGCTGCGCTTTTAGCAATAAATGGCAATGAGGTTGTAACGAATTATATAGCTACCGTTGGGGATAGAGTAATTGCCAAAGGAAGGCAATGGCAGAAAATAATTTTGAAAGAAAAGCTAGACAGGCTTTTTAAAGCGCTGAAATGAGCATTTTGAAATAAAATACCGTTGCGTTTTGGATAGTCCTTCATCTCCCGAAGCCAAATATGTGCTCCCGTGGCGGAAATCCTAACACTCGTGGCGAGAAAACGAGGGTTCGTGGTGGGAATTCGAGGGTTCGGGGCAGCAATCCTGACACTCGTGGTGGCAAAACGAGCGCTCGTGGCCGGAAAACGAGCACTCGTCGTGGGAAAACGAGCACTCGTCGTGGGAAAACGAGCACTCGTCGTGGGAAAACGAGGGCTCGTGGCGAGAATCCTGACACTCGTGGCGAGAATTCGAGTGTCCACGATGGAATTCCTGGCGTCTGTGATTTTATAAATGGAATACCCAACGTCGTTTTTCCCACTTAAAACCTTAGATTTGCAAACAGTACTTTTTTTCACTCCGGCAAAAGCCGTTTTGCGGGCAACCCATTAGAACTTTGTTGAACAAAAAGCCTTCAGCATTATTGTTCTTAAGAAATAATACCGCCCCGTTACGACACGCTGCCGTCTATATAAAACATACATAATCACATGGGATGTGGCAATTGTGGTTCCGGAAGCTCCGGAAAACCTGCCGGATGCAACAGCAATGGCGGTTGCAGCACGGGCGGATGTAATAAAATGAACGTTTTCGATTGGTTGAGTGAAGTGCCGCTTAGCGACAGCGCAAAACCTTTCAACATTATAGAAGTTTCTTTCAATAAGGGCAGCCGGAAAGATTATTTCAGGAACAACCCTGATTTGCAACTTACCAAAGGCGACATGATAGCCGTGGAAGGCTTTAATGGCTTCGACATTGGGATGGTGAACCTGACCGGTGAACTGGTGAAACTGCAAATGAAGAAATATCACGTAAAAGATGATAGTGAACTGAAACGCACGTTGCGGATAGCAAACGAGGGTGACCTTGAAAGTTATTATCAACAAAAAGACAAAGAAAAAGACGTCATGATTCGCAGCCGCGCCGTTGCGAGGCAAATGAACCTCGACATGAAAATTGCCGAAGTGGAATTGCAGGCGGACGGCAAAAAGGCAACTTTTTTTTACACTGCTGACGGGCGAGTAGATTTCCGCGAACTCATCAGAGTATACGGCACAGACTTCCGCCTGAAAGTGGAAATGAAGCAAATTGGCGCGCGCCAGGAAAGCGGAAAAATTGGCGGCATCGGCTCCTGCGGCAGAGAACTTTGTTGCAGCACCTGGCTTTCTGATTTTAAATCCGTTTCAACCACCGCTGCGCGTTATCAAAATCTATCCATCAACCAAACGAAACTCTCCGGGCAATGCGGACGATTAAAATGCTGCCTTAATTATGAGTTGGATACTTACATGGATGCGCTCCGCGTGTTTCCGCCAAATGCAGAATCCATAGAAACGGCTGCCGGTAAGGCTTTCCTTCAAAAACGCGACATCTTTAAGAACCTGATGTGGTATAGTTTCAAAAGCAGCACAAAGCAATATCCCATTCCCATTGAGCGCGTGAAGGAAATTTTGCAGCTTAATCGAGAGGGCATAAAACCGGAAGAAATGGGCGCTGTGGAACTGGAGGTGAAGACAAAAGGAACATCAGAAGTGGACAAAGGATTTATCAACGATGTGGGGCAACTTACCCTGAAGTCTCTTGAAAAAAGTAGCCGGAAAAATAAAAACAAGAAAAAGGAAAAAAGCCTTGTAGCCAATGGCTCACCCAATGCGCCTCAAAACCAACGGAAGCAAAACAAGCCAGCGCAAGAAGGCAAAGAAGGACGGTCAAATAATAATAACAGAAACTCCAGAAACAGAAACAATCGTCCAAAGCCCGAAGGCAACGACAATACGCCTTCAGAATAAAAACAGTGGTTAACGCCTTAATGAAAATGCTTTGAAGATTCCTTTTTCAAAGCATTTTTTTTTGAAAAAAAATTCGTTACCAATCGCTGCGCAAAAGTTTTTGACGCCCGATGAAATAGTAAATCACAATCCACGCAAAGGATGCGATGACGTAATAAATTGCAGACGGACCACTACCCATTCCTGTCATCGTTTTAATCATGTCCATTATCGGGAAAGGGAGCAATTCATCACTTGCCTGGAGCGGTAAATAATTGCCGGCTTCCGTGTTTAAAAGCCAGTTCGTGCCCTTGCCAACCATCGCTTCCAGAATCATGGAGTAAAGGAAAAACATCCCGATGGTGATACCGCTTTTTTTGAAAAAACAGGCAAGCACCAAACTGAAAGCGTAATAATTAAGCGCCAGCAGCCAGGTGTAAAACAGAAAAACAATGTTGCCCGGAAAGCTGCTGAATGAGCCGTATGAAGCGCCAAACGCAAAGCCTACGATAAACACATAAGCCACCGTGGCAACACTCAAAGCAATCACCACACCCCATTTTGCATGGTAAAAGTCAAGGCGCGACCATCCGTCAATTACGTTTTGGCGATTGGTGCGAAACTGATATTCATTGGTCGTGAGGATGATGATGAGAATGGATAAAAAAACCACGAAAATGCTGGTCCAGAAACCGAGGTTTTCCCACACGCCGGAGAAAGAATACAAACTGCTCAGCACGTTGATGCCTTCCTTTCCTGCGCCGCCGCCAAATTTCAAAACGCCGTTGGCAATGCCATAATTCCAGATGGGCAAAAGCAAGGCAAAGAAGCCGGTGAGAATCCAGAAAGTGCGGTATTTTTTTACCTTAAGCCATTCTATGGAAAGTGTGTTCATTTTGGGTGATTTTATTGTTTAGATGCAATGCGCGGGTGGTAAAAATGGTTCAATCCAGAAATCAGTTCTCATGTAACTACTTATGAACTTGCGAACTTATCAACCTATCTATCGCCTCCAACTTGATACTTACTACTTGATACTTACTACTTGCCTACCCCGTCAACTCCATAAACTTCGTTTCCAGGCTTTTCTTTTTAAGAAGCAAATGCGAAAGCACAATGCCCTTACTGTAGCAATAATCATTGATGTGCGCCGGATGGATTTCAGCATCGCAGGAAATTTGCAAAACGCCACTCACAGGCTGCACTTTTAAAATGCCGGGCATCGAAGAAATGATTTCCCGCAATGCCGTCATGTCTGCCGCTTTTATTTCCACCTGGTCTTCGCTACGCAACACTTCATCTACAGGCCCTGACAATAATAAATCGCCCCGCTTTAAAATGGCAACGTGCGTGCACACTTTCTCCACTTCATCCAGCAGATGGCTTGCCATAATAATGGTGATGCCTTCTTCATTCAATTGCTGAATCAAGCCTCTTATTTCCGCAATTCCCTGCGGGTCTAATCCATTTGTCGGTTCATCAAGCACTAAGATTTTCGGACTTCCTAAAAGCGCAGAAGCCAACGCTAGCCGCTGTTTCATGCCCAAAGAAAAAGTTTGGAACTTGCTAAACCGGCGCTCAAACAATCCCAGTTTCTGCAACACATTTTCGCGTTCGTCCTTTCCTTTTTCTTTTATGGAAGCCGCAATTTCGAGGTTGTCCATTGCTGACAGGTAATGATAGAAATTGGGCGTTTCAAGCAATGCACCAATGTGTTTTCGGGCGTCACTTGCGGGCATGTTTTGAAACCATTGAAAACTTCCGGCATCTGCATTTAAAACGTCCAGCAAAATAGCGAGCAAGGTTGTTTTGCCACTTCCGTTGGGCCCTAAAATACCAAACACGCTTCCCGCCGGAACTTCGAAAGAAACATTTTTGAGGGCTTGCACCACGCCATAAGATTTTGAGATATCCCGGATAGAAAGTACGGTTTCCATTTGTTGGTTCATGGCTGTGTTTAAGAAATAAAAAGGTCTTTTTGCAAAGTTCCTCCTGGCGTTACGGCGTATTGTTCAAAGTCTGTAATGCCTGCATCCTGCAATGCTTTTTCATCCGTAAAAAAATTGCCGGTGCATGTTTTGGATGATTGCTGCAAAATATAAAAAGCTGCATCAGCAACGATTTCGGGCTTCCGGCTGCGGGCAATTAATTTTTCGCCGCCTAAAAGATTCCGAACCGCAGAAGTTGCAATAGTCGTCATAGGCCACAGTGTGTTCGAAGCGATGCCTTCTTTTTTGTAAGCCGCGGCCCAGCCCATTGCCATCATGCTCATGTTGTATTTAGAAATGGTGTAGGCTGCAAATTGCTGAAACCACACCGGACTTAAATCCAATGGGGGAGAAAGCGTAAGAATGTGCGGATTCGAAGATTTTTTTAAGAAAGGAATGCAATGCTTTGTTACCAGAAAAGTGCCGCGCACGTTCACCTCATGCATCAGGTCAAAGCGTTTTGTTTCCAGCATTTCTGTGTTGGAAAGATTGATGGCTGAAGCATTATTTACCAAACCGTCGATACCTCCAAAAATGGAAATAGTTTGCTGCACTGCATTCAGAATTTGCTCCTCATTCCGGATGTCGCATGGGATGGCTAGCGCCTTACCACCGGCTTGCTCAATTTCTTCTTTGGCGGAATAAATGGTGCCGCCCAACCTTGCGTCTTCCGTTACTGATTTTGCAGCAATGGCAATGAAAGCGCCTGCTGATGCCAGTTTCAGGGCAATGGCTTTACCGATTCCTCTACTTGCTCCGGTAATAAAAAATACTTTTCCTGCTAAGCTCATAGGCTGAAAATGGAATCGTTTGATGCGCGGAAAAGTTACAGTAGTTTGCATTGGCAGTGAAAAAAAAGCTCCGCTGCATGGGCGGAGTTTTTAAAAAATGGTGTAGAAAGCGTTGTTACTGCGCCTTCGTAAATTCCACGTTCGCGTATATTTTCACGTCTTCTGACACTACCACTCCTCCTGCTTCCGTAAGCGCATTCCAAGACAATCCAAAATCTTTACGGTCAATTTTTCCTTCCAGCTCAAAACCTGCGCGGGTTAAGCCATAAGGGTCTTTTATGGTGCCGCCATAATTCACTTTCATTTGCACAGGTTTTGTGATGCCATGCATGGAAAGCTCGCCTTCCAAAGTAAACTCCTCATCGCTTTTAGCTTCCATTTTTGTGCTTTTAAAAACAAGTTTCGGATGGTTTGCTGCGTCAAAAAAGTCGGTTGATTTTAAATGCTCGTCGCGCTTTTCATTGTTGGTGGTGATGGAGTCAATCTCTGCCGTAAAATTGATTTGGGCGTTTTTAAAATCATCGCCTTCGGATTCAATGCTTCCGTCAAAAGTTTTGAAATGACCCGTTACGGTTGAAATCATCATGTGCTTCACTTTAAACTGAATTTCAGAATGCGCTGTGTCGAGATTCCATGTTGTTTTTGCCATGTTTTATGTTGATTTTTTTGGTGACTTTTTTATTGAAAGATGCGGATGATAAATGCAGATTACCCTTCCGATACCGGCAAATATGTAGCATTCGGATTAAGTGGATGGAATGGCAGTATAGAAAATAAAAATCCCCGCCGGTTGGGCAGGGATTTAAAGACTTTTTTAGAAAGATTTAGAACTTGAAAATGATACCGGCAGAGGCACCGAAAGTGCTGAAAGGATGCGAGATACTAAAACTTTTTGCTGGCACATTAGGACCTGTAGCCGTGCTGGAATTTAAAGTATACTCGTATTCTGTAATTTTATCTGCAGTTGTATATGCCGATAAAACGCTAGCACCATCAACATCCGCCTTAACGATTTCAGACTTTTTTAAGTATTGGTTCATTGATATTCCGTTTGCTTCAACAAAAACGCTCAGAACATCGCCCAGAGGAAACATAACGCCGAGCGCACCTTGAAAGCCAATTCCTGTATGATAACGATATTCAGTCGTTATATCGTCCGTTCCTCCCCCAGTGTTTACAGCATGTTCTTCTAAAACAGTTTTACTTTTAACATTAATTGCTAAGCCAACTCTGCTATAAATATTAATACTTTCGTTATTAGTTTTAAGCACAACCGAAGGCATCAAATAAATGGGCGCTTTAGAATAAAACATCGTATTAGTTGTGCTCGTAGCCCCGCTTGAAGTAAATTCATATTTCTTTGCTGCAAATAAGATATTTGCGGCAACTTCAACACCCACGTTTTCATTGAACCAATAGCCTCCAGCGAGCGTACCACCGAACCCAGAACCAAGAGAGTATTTTTTTAATTCAATAGATGTGGCATTGGACGTTTTTGCATAAGTGTCGCCCGCATTCGGAAAGGAATATCCCACTCCACCACGTACATAAAATCCCTGTGCTTTTGCAGATGTTGCAGCGAGTCCAATAAGGCATGTCGCAATGATTAACTTTTTCATTTTTTTCTTGAGGTTTTGATTAGGGCGCAAAGATATATCTAATTCCGAATTTCCAAAAAAAATTTTTACGATTTTTAGACATTTTTCTCCATGTAGAATTGCGTCAGCTTTATTTTTAAGTTCCGCATAATCTGCTCATGATTATAATGGTCAGTCACCAGCAGGTTCCCCGCCCTTGCAATTTCTTCCGCCTCTGTTTCGTTTTCCACCGCCCATTTTATTGCTTTAATGAATTCTTCCGGCGTGTCGGCCTGCAAAAAATGAACACAAGGCTTTGCAGCAATTATGCCGTGCATCCCCACCTTCGTGCTGATAACTAATTTATCCGCCGCCATGGCTTCCAGCACTTTCACCCTTATGCCGCTGCCTGAATGCAAGGGCACAATTAATACTTTCTTGTCTTTCAGAAATTCTGCTGCATCTGAAATTTCACCCGCACAAACCGCCCCTTCTTTTTGCAATCGCACAAAAGATGCGGGCATGTTCCGTCCTGCAAAAGTGAATTGAAACGCCGGAACCTGCTCATGCAATCCCTGCCACACTTGCTCCATAAACCAGGTAATTCCATCCGCATTCGGCATCCAGTCCATAGCGCCTAAATGATAGCCCTGCGTAAAAGGAACCGGTTTTTTTTCTTCCGCATCAAACGCACTTACCGGTATGCCGAAAGGCACTACAAACAATGGCGTGTTGATGCCTGCATCCATCACATTCTGCGCGTCTTCTTCTGTGATGGGCAAAAGCAAATCCGCATGTTGCCAAGCTTGCAATTCAAAAATGCGCATCCGCTGCGCCAGATTGTTGAGATAATAACGTTTGAGCGAATAATTTTTGTCTTCCGCCATTCGGTGCCAGATTTCGTGCTCCACATTGTGAAGCCGAATGATGACAAGCGCTTTGCTGATGCTGCGGATGACGGGTAAATAAGTGGAAAGGAAAATGCTTTCTAACTGAATAAAATCCGGTTCAAAGGAAGCAATCACGCGTTGCAGTTTCAATTCAAAATTGCGGTCGTAAAAACGGGCGGCATGATTGGGTTCGCGGCTTAGCAAAAAGTTTTTGAGCACCGGCAAAAAACGAATGTCCGTATCCAGCTGATGCGTAGTGAATTCTATTTGTTTATAAAGCTCCGGCAATTCATCTACAGGCACAAAATGCCGCGAAGTGTTCATTGCCAGTAAGTGAACTTCAAACCCTTGTTCGAGGTAACCTTTCAGCATGGCATTCATAGCAATAGCGCCGCCGTCGAGCAAGGGAAAAGGGATGCGGTTTGTGAGGATGAGAATACGTGGTGATGCCGTCATATGCTGTTGCAAAACTGGAAAATAAAACACTGGTGCGATTGATTAATTTTACCGCATGACCGTGAAGGAGATTGTGTTTTTAGGAAGCAAGCCTGTCGGGTTTTATTGTCTGGAATATTTACTTTCTCAAAAACATGCACTCAATGTAAACATTAAAGCAGTAGGCACCCAGCAACACAAAGAGTTCGGCAGGCAAAAAGATGTTCCCACGCTTGCCCTCCAACACGGCATTCATTTACTTGAACCGGAAGAAGAAATTCCTGCCTGCGATTTGATTTATTCTGTTCAGTATCACAAAATTTTAAGTGAGCAACAAATAAACCGCGCCGCGCAAATTGCCGTGAACCTGCACATGGCACCACTGCCGGAATACCGCGGTTGCAATCAATTTTCGTTTGCCATTATTGAGGAAGCAAAAACATTTGGCGCCACCATTCACGTTCTTGAAAAAGGAATTGACAGCGGCGATATTTTATTTGAAAAACGCTTTCCCATTCCTGAAAAAATTTGGGTGGAGGAACTTTATGAAATGACGGAACGTGCAGCAGTAGCATTGTTTCAAAGGACGCTGAAAGAGATTGTGGATGGCAATTACAATCCAATTCCGCAATCATCATTATTAAAAGAAAGAACCACTTCGTTGCATTACCGGAGCGACATTAATAAACTTCGGGAAATTGATAAAAACTGGAAAAAAGAAAAACAGGAACGGTACATCCGCGCTACAATGATGCCCGGCTTTGAGCCGCCTTATTTTTTGGAAAACGGAAAGAAACATTTTTTCAGCAAGACGGATTTATGAAGGATAAAACACGCATCGTTTGCACCGTCACTAATGATTTGAATTACGACCAGCGGATGCTCCGCATTTGCAGCACACTGGCAGAAGCAGGTTATGATGTAACGCTTGTAGGGTTTAAGAAGAAAAAGAGCAAACCGCTTATTCCACGCCCGTTTAAGCAGGTGCGCCTACCAATAATTGTGGAGCAAAGCAAACTGATGTATGCGGATTTCTGGATGAAACTTTTCGTTTTTCTGATGTTCCGGAAAGCGGATATTTTTTGCGCCATTGACCTGGATACCATTTTGCCGGTTTACTATGTTTCAAAACTGCGGAGGAAAAAACGCGTGTATGATGCGCATGAATTGTTTACGGAACTGAAGGAAGTAATTTCAAGACCGGCGGTGCATAAAATGTGGCTTGCCATTGCGAAGCATACCATCCCCAAATTCAAAACCGGATATACAATTGGCGAAGCCTACGCGGCAGCATTGAAGGAGCGATATGGGGTGGATTACGGCGTTGTGAGAAATGCAACCATCTTGCGTCCGATTACTATTCCGGAAAAAATGGAACGGTATATTCTTTATCAGGGCGCTGTGAATGTGGGCAGATGTTTTGAAGAATTAATCCCTGCTATGCAATTTGTAAATGCTCCATTGATAGTGTGTGGCGCCGGAAATTTTTTTGAAAAAGCCATAGAGATTACCCGAAAGTCAGGACTGGAAAAGAAAATAAGCTTTAAGGGTTACATCCCACCTGAAGATTTAAAAAGCTACACGCTAAACGCATGGATTGGCATCACCCTTTTTGAAGCCACAAGCCTGAGCAACCGGCTTTCCCTTGCCAACCGCTTTTTCGATTACATGCACAGCGGCATCCCGCAAATTTGCATCCGCTACCCGGAGTATGAACGCATAAACGAGCGGTTTGAAATCTGCATTTTGCTGGACGAAAATCCAACTCCGCAAAAAATTGCAGCCGCTATCAACAAACTTTTGACCGACGAAGTTTTGTATAAAAAACTGCAACAAAATAGCCTGGCTGCGCGCGCACAATATTGCTGGCAGGAAGAAACAAAAACATTACTCGCCACTTACGCAAAACTTGCAACCTCTTAAACTCCATATCGTTTCTTTCGACGTGCCCGTTCCACCCGACTATGGCGGAATTGTGGACGTGCATTTCAAAATAAAAGCCTTGCATGAAGCGGGTTGCGAAATTTATTTGCATTGCTTTCAGTATGGCAGAAAAGAAGCTCCGGAATTAAAAAAATGGTGTAAAGAAGTGTGGTATTATCCGCGGCTTACGGGCTGGAGAGGCGTTAGTTTTTCCATTCCTTATATCGTGTTTTCAAGAAGGAATAAACAGCTTTTAAAAAGGCTTCAGGAAATTGATGCGCCCATTCTTTTTGAAGGCGTACACACCAGTTTGTATGCAGCTCATCCAACTTTAGCAAGCCGCAAAAAAATATTAAGAGCGCACAATATTGAGTGGGAATATTATGCAGCATTAGCTCAAAAAGAAACGAATTTCCGGAAGCAATTTTATTTTAAAAAGGAAGCGCAGCTTTTGAAAAATTATGAGAGCACGCTTCAGCAGATGAATTTATTCCTGACGGTTTCGATGGAGGATGAAAAATTTTTTCGCCAAAAATATCCGGAAAGCGAGCACGCATTTATCCCGCCTTTTCAGCCTCACCAAAAGGCCATCGGCAAAACAGGGCAGGGCAATTTTGCTTTGTATCATGGCAACCTTCAGCATCCTGAAAATGAAGAAGCGGCTTTGTATCTTTTAGAGCATGTATTCCCGTTCATTTCCTTCCCGATAATTGTTGCCGGTAAAAATCCCTGTAAAGAAATAAAGAAACGCTGTGCGAAACTTAATCAATGCACATTGATTGAAGACCCTGATGCAGCAACCATGGAAAGCCTGATAAGCGATGCGCACATTCATTTGCTGCCCACTTTCCAAATGACGGGTTTTAAGCTGAAATTATTGTTTGCGCTTTTTGCAGGAAGGCATGTGATTGCAAACATGGAAATGCTGCACGGCAGCGGTTTAGAAGCTTGTTGTAAAATCGTTTCAAAACCAGAAGAATGGATTGCTGCTATCGATTTATTATCCGCAGTTCCTTTCACTCCTGAAGAATTGGAAAGAAGAAACGTTATGCTGAGTGTGCATTTTGACAAACAAAAAAACGCCGCAAAAATGCTTACATACCTGCAACCGAAACTTCCCTGATGCCGCTGTTTTCAATCCGCACCACCCGCGCCGGATATTTTTGAATGATGGTGTAATCGTGGGTTGCCATGATGAAAGCCGTGTGGTAATCGCGGCAAATGTTGAAAAGCAGTTGCATTATTTCATCAGTCGTTTCAGGGTCGAGATTTCCGGTAGGCTCATCTGCTAAAATCAGTTTGGGATTATTGAGTAGCGCTCTTGCAATGTCCACACGTTGTTGTTCACCGCCTGACATTTCGTACGTCATTTTAAATCCCTTTGCGCGAAGCCCAACTTTTGCCAAAACCGTTTCTATTTTCTCCTTCATCAGCGCTTTATCTTTCCATCCTGTAGCTTTTAAAACGAACTCCAGGTTATCGTAAACGTTGCGGTCGGTAAGCAATCTAAAATCCTGAAAAACAATACCGAGATTCCGGCGAAGCAAAGGAACCGTTTGCCATTTAAGCGTTTTAAGGTCAAAGCCTGCTACATGTCCAAAACCTTCTTTCAGGTATAAATCTCCGTAAAGCGTTTTTAATAAGCTGGACTTACCGGTGCCTGTTTTCCCGATTAAGTAAACAAATTCACCTTTTCCAACTTCAAAATTAATATTTTCAAGAATAAGACTTTTCCCTTGAAAAATATTGGAATCGTGGAGCGAAACTATATTGCTATCTATCATTGTGGATGAGAAAGTTGAGGAACAAATATAGCGGCAATGCGCCTAATCTAAAAAACAAAAAAAGCACCTTGACAAATGCCAGGGTGCCTTTTTAATTAAACCAATAAATACTAATAAACTACCAGTTTTTCAGCAAATGATTTACTACCGGTAACTACGTGCACCATATAAATTCCTTTTACAGAAATTGCAGATGCAGGAATTTCGATAGATGAAACATTTCCGGAAAGGGTCGCATTTACCTGGTAAATTAATTTGCCGGTTATATCTGTTACACGAACATCAGCAGTGCGATTTTTATCAGTTTTGATAATAACCGTTGTGCCGCTGGTTGTAGGGTTAGGAGCAAGCGCTATCTGCTTTTCAGTATTAGCAATTTCATTCACTGATGCAGTAAAATCACTTATATTAATCCTGTCAAGGAAGAAATTATTGCCGGTGCCAAAATTGTTAACCCCTCCTACTTTGAAACGGAAGCGGAAGAAAACACGTTCAGCAAAACGAAGGTTTGTGGGTATTTTTATGCTTTGTCCTTTCCATTCTCCTGAATAAGAAGGGGTATAGCTATAAGTAATAGTACCGTTGTTGCCAATATCAGCAGCGGTAAGCGTTTTTAAAGGAGTCCATGAGCTGCCACAGTCTGTAGTGTAAGAAATCAGTAGCTCATCATTTAACTCATTTAACTGATTGGTACGAAATGCGCCAGCACTAAAAAAGTTAAGGTAAAAATTGTTAGAAAGATTTTGGAGGTCAAAACCAGGCGTAAAGAAATCATCAAAATCAGCATTTGGGCGCCCTATTGCACTTTGAGGATAAGGTCGATCGTCAAAATTGTTATACTTTATAGATGTATTATCGTAATACCCAATAGTATTCATATACTCCCACTTGTGAGCATTATTATAATAGTTAAACATTGGGTATTTATCTAAATCTTTTGTGGGATCAAATTCTCCAAAGTAACCTATTGGATCAACTGGATTAGGGTCAGCAATATACAAAGCACGTTCTTTCACAATGCTGTCGGTTCCGGTATTATTGCCTTGAACTGTTAATGTTGCAGTAACCCAACCCGGAGTAGCGAATTTCAATCCATTAACAAAAGGAATGTTTGAAGATGCAGGTTGTGTAGCTCCGTTTGAAAAAGTCCATTGGGCACTTATTACAGTATCATTCCAACTTCTATTAATGAAATTAACCGGTGGTGTAGAATTTCCTAAAGAATTTCCACAAACAAAAGACTTATCAGTAAAGTTGTCAATTGAAAAATCAGCTGTTGGTGAGAAATCTAATCTGCCAACAAGATTGCCCGCCTGATCTTTTACTCCTGTATTTTTCAAATTCTGCAAGGCGATTAAATTATTACGGTTTGCTGTAGGATCTTCAAGGGACGCACGCATATTTAAGTTTTGCAGGTAAGTAAACATTTTTGAGCAGTAAGTATAATCCATTACGTTTTGAGAATTAACCGTGTCGGGGTAATCTACATACAAAGGTGCAGAAGTGGTAATTCCAAAATAAGCTTTTGCAGTTGCAGAATCGTAGAATTTGTAATAATTACCATAACGTAATTGCCAGTTATACAATCCATTATAGTAACCACTTGTTTGGTCGTTAGTAATCTGAATTACATCCGGAATAAACTTCGTATAACCAACTGCAAAAGTATCCACTTTAATACCAGGATTTACGGAAAATTCCATTCTGTAGGTGGCATTAGTATCATTACTTGCAGCTACAAAATTCAGCGGCACTTGTTGAAGGAAATTACCAAAGCGGATATTTATCTTGTAAAAATAGTTGTAATAACCTGAAGAAGCATCATTGGTAATTTTTATTTCTCCTGGTATTTCCCGAATGTAGTTTGTGTTTGCAGTATCCCTTCTTACATTAGGATTTTTAGAGAACTCAATTGAATAAGCATTTATGGAATCAGCAGGAACGTAAAAATTGACATTTGCAGTTTGTGCACTTGTAATGGCATTGGTAGTGCCGTTTAATGAATCAATCACTACACCATTTTGCTTTAATACTATTTGATAAGGACGCGCAACAGAATCTGCAGGGTAGAAAGTTACGTTATCAATCTTTACACTATCATAAGTTAAGAAGCTAATACCCTGACCATTAATAGAATCTGCTATAGCTGAAGAATCAATAATCGTTTTACCGACTTGCGCCGCAGAGAAAATATGACTGGCAGTTGAAGTTACCCCATTATAAGTACTTAAAGTTGTTCCGTTTCTTTTAAATGCAATTTGAAAAGGCACACCGTTTTGGGTGGGGTAAAAGCTAACGCGATCAATATGAACCCGGTCAAAAACCCTGAAGTCAATACCGATTCCGTTTTGTGTTATTGTTTTATCTTTTATAGCATTGATATTTTGCTTTGCGAAGTCTGTGTTTTTCAATACACATTCCGTATCATATAAATTCTCAGGAGTGCAACCATTGGGACCATTTGGAGGATTATGCCCCTTAGTAGGTGGTGTATCATCAATACCATCGTCACCACATGCAACACCAGAATTATTGTTATTACCCCATGGATGGCTTAAAGTAAGCGTATGTCCTAATTCATGAGAAATAGTATTATCACGATTTAGATAAGAAGAAAGCGAAATAACGCCGTCATAATAAGGTAAAATAGCGGCTGTTGCTGGTTTATATGCGTAGGCTGCTGCAAAATTATGAAAAGTGTCAAACCTTTGAATAAGCCAAATGTTCATGTACTGATCGGGTGCCCAAATATCATATTTAGCCTGATCACCACCTTCGCTAGTTAAATGGGATAACTTTCTGGTGATGCCGTGAGTAGGGTTTCCATTAGGATCAATAGTGGCTAAATGAAAAATAATGTTTGCCTTGCCATTATACTTTACGCCAGTGCCGGGTATATTCCCTTTATATGGCGGAATGATATCAACTGTGTCAGCATTAAGTGCATTGTATATTTTATTTATATCAACAACACTTTGATAAATCTCATTGTCACTAACATATTCAGGTCCATATCCATGAATAACGTGGAAAACAATAGGCACGTGATAAACAGTGTCTTTATCTGCAAAAGTTGCGGTCGTTTTGGCTAATTTAGTAAAATCCAAACCTTTTATCCGTGCATCTATTTGTCTTTTGAGCTGCGCTTCTTTAAGTTTAATTTCCGGATATTTACCTTCCAGTTTTTCCTGAACTTCGTCAGTATAACAATGTTTTTGTGCGTTAGCAGCAGCAAAAAAGCATACGGCTAAGGAGAGTAGAATTGATTTCTTCACGTGATTGTATTTTTTTGAGGACGGGATAAATTATAAGCCTTCAAAGATACGGAATGAGGTTAAGAATCAGAAATGATTTTGTCATGCTTTTTACATTTTCTCTTATCGTCTTTCTAACCGGTAGTTTTCTTTCATTGGGATTACAAAACTGTTCTGTCTTTAACCGGTAAAATGCAGGCAAAATAGAAGCATCAAAATAAAAAAGCCGACTCTTTCGAATCGGCTGTAACCCGTGCCCCAGGCGGGACTTGAACCCGCACTTGCATTGCTGCAAACAGGATTTTAAGTCCTGCGTGTCTACCAATTTCACCACCAGGGCGCCTTTTGTAAAATTGAAATGAAGAAATGCGCTTAGCACTTCATTTTTTACAAAGAAAAAGAACTTCAAACAAAAATTCCATCCGGCAGTTGCGAATGGAATTTTTCATTTCTGGAGCGGAAGACGAGACTCGAACCCGCGACCCTCACCTTGGCAAGGTGATGCTCTACCAACTGAGCTACTTCCGCAGGAAACTAAAAATATCCCGCTTTGGGAGTGCAAATATAGAACGCTCTTTCAGAATTGCAAAAAGGGTTTTCTTTTTTTTCAAAAAAAATTTTCCTGCCTCTGCAAAAACACGCCATTTTTAAACGCGCCTACCTTCGCATATTCGCATGTTTCAATCTCCACTTTTCTCCCTCATCCGCAAGGATATTTTGCTCGAATGGCGGCAGAAACACACCCTCGCCGGAATGCTGCTGTACATCTCCTGCATTGTGTTTGTACTCTTTTTAATGAGCGGACAGCCGGAAGCAAGAACCTGGAATGCACTTTTCTGGATCACGCAATTATTTGTGGCGGTGAATGCCGTTGCCAAAAGTTTTTTGCAGGAGTCTGATGCCCGCTTCAGGTATTATTTCACCCTCGTAAAACCGGTTACTTTTTTTCTCGGAAAAATTATTTACAGCCTTTTTCTGTTGATGATAATGACCTTAATTACGCTCCTGCTGTTCTGCATTTTTCTGGGCTCACCACTTTCTCAAACCGCTTTATTTCTGGCAGTTTCGTTGTTAGGAAGCATTTCCCTTTCTGCCATTTTCACCTTCCTTTCCGCTATTGCGGCGCGGGCACATCAAAATGCTTCGCTGATGGCTATTCTTGGCTTCCCATTGGCAATGCCACTGCTGTTGATATTGAGCAAACTGGCGCTCACTACCATCTCGCCTGTTTATCAATCCGGTTGGTTGATGCTTGCTGTAGTATTGCTTTTGCTGGATGCACTTATTGTTTTGCTTGGCGTTATCCTCTTTCCTTTTTTATGGCAGGAGTAAAATGGCAGCCGCTTCTTTTTTTTGAAGTTTCAATGCATTATCCAAACGCCTACTTTTGCAAAAATTTTTCGAAAAGCCTATGCGCCTTTGGTGGTGGAAATTGATTGGAGGAGGCTTGGTTCTGTATTCCATTATTGCCGGTTTTCTGATGCCCGTTCCGCGTCTTGACATCCTGAACGAAACCATCCGGAATCTTTATTTCCATGTGCCGATGTGGTTCACGATGATTGGCTTGTTCACCTGTGCTTTCGTATTTTCCATCCGCTATCTCCGCTCCGGAAAAATGACGCACGATATTAACGCATCTGCATTCACGAACGTTGGAATTGTGTTCAGCATTTTAGGAATGATTACCGGCATGCAATGGGCAACTTTTACCTGGGGCGAACCCTGGAGCAACGACCCCAAACAAATTGGCACAGCACTCTCCATGCTTATTTACTTTGCTTATCTGGTGCTGCGCGATGGCATAAAAGATGAAGAGAAACGCGCCAGAATAAGCGCCGTGTACAACGTTTTTGCTTTTGCCTTGATGATACCTTTATTATGGGTATTGCCGCGCATGGTTGATTCCCTGCATCCAGGCAATGGAGGTAACCCCGGCTTCAACACTTATGACCTTGACAGCGACATGCGGATGGTGTTTTATCCGGCCGTAATAGGATGGCTTTTAGTGGGAGGATGGATGGCTACACTCAGCATTCGCACACGCCTTATTTATTTCAAAAACGCGAACAATTTTTAGTCTTTTCATTTTTTCAGAACGATGCGGAAAACCTGCTTTTTCATTTTCATTGCCCTGCTGCTTTTTTCTTTAAAAACAATGGCACGATCTGCATCGCCAGCCATGGCAGATGCCTTGCGAAGCAATGGCAAAATATACGTCGTCGTTTTTGTGATAGCTACTATCTTTGCGGGAATTTTATGGTATCTGATTCGTTTAGACCGTAAAATTTCCCGACTCGAAAAAAACAATTAACTCAAACTTTCTTAATCCAGAATTTATGGTAGAAACAGCCACTGCCGCCGTGCCGCAAGAGCATTATAGCTTCTTCAAAGGCGTAGAACGCAACTTTGATAAAGCTGCAACTTTCACCCGTTTTGAAACCGGAATTTTAGAGCAGATAAAAGCCTGCAACTCCGTGTACAGAATGAAATTTCCTGTGCGGATAGACGATAAAATTGAAGTGATAGAAGCATACCGCGTGCAGCACTCCCACCATAAACTCCCCTGTAAAGGTGGTATTCGCTACAGCATGGACGTGAACCAGGATGAAGTGATGGCACTGGCTGCTTTGATGACTTATAAATGCGCCATTGTAAACGTTCCTTTCGGCGGTGCAAAAGGCGGCATTAAAATCAACCCAAAAAACTACTCTACTTACGACCTCGAAAAAATTACCCGCCGCTATACTTCGGAGCTGGTAAAGAAAAATTTTATTGGCGCAGGTATCGACGTTCCCGCACCTGATTATGGCACCGGTGCCCGCGAAATGAGCTGGATTGCTGATACCTATGCTTCCCTTAACCCCGGCGATATCAATGCACTTGGCTGCGTTACCGGAAAACCGGTAAGCCAGGGCGGCGTGAGAGGCAGAACAGAAGCAACGGGACTCGGTGTTTTTTATGGCATCCGCGAGCTCTGCAACGTGAAGGAAGACATGGATAAGCTTGGCTTAACCACCGGTATTGCCGGCAAGCGGGTGATTGTGCAGGGAATGGGAAATGTGGGTTATCACGCGGCAAAATTTTTCTACGAGGCAGGTGCCATTCTGGTTGGACTTGCAGAGTATGAAGGCGGCATTTACGACCCAAAAGGTTTAGACCTTGAAAAAGTAGTATCGCATCGCAAAGCCTCGGGTTCTATTCTTAAATATCCGGGTGCTACAGAATTTACCAACAGCTTCGACACCATGGAGCAACCCTGCGATATTCTGATTCCTGCGGCGCTTGAAAATGTGATTAACTCCGGCAACGCAGCGCGCATTCAGGCAAAAATTATTGGCGAAGGTGCCAACGGACCTTTAACGCCAGATGCGGATGAAATACTGAATGCCAAAGGCGCGATCATCGTTCCTGACATGTATCTGAATGCAGGCGGTGTAACCGTTTCCTATTTCGAGTGGTTGAAAAATCTTAGCCACGTTCGTTTTGGAAGAATGGATAAACGCTTCAGCGAAAATCAAAACCTTGCGATTCTTAAAACCCTTGAATCCCTTACGGGCAAAAAGGTAACAGACGTTGAACGGATGCAGTTGCTGCATGGTCCTGATGAAGTTGACCTTGTTTATTCCGGACTGGAAGACACGATGATTGGCTCTTACCATGAAATCCGCGAAGCGCTTGTGCAAAACCCTGGAACGGATATGCGCACTGCAGCTTTTGTGGTAGCGATGAATAAAATTGGCGTTGCTTACGAAGAGTTAGGCATCTTCCCATAATTCAATTTTTCCCCTTTTTTTAAGCGCCTCTTTTTTAAAAAAAAGGGGCGTTTATTTTTTGAGTAAACGTTGAAATGTTATTTCCAGAATTGCCTTACCTGCATTGTGCTTCGTTTTAAATAATTTTGCACCACTTTTCAACCAAAAAAATTCCTCATTTCCCACCATGGCTTTTGATCTTGACCTCATTCAGAAAGTATATTCAGAACTCCCGCAAAAAGTAGATAACGCGCGTAAATTAATTGGGCGGCCGCTCACACAGGCTGAGAAAATTCTTTACAGTCACACGTTTGAGCCCCCGGTACATACTTACGAACGCGGAAGAGATTACGTGGACTTTGCGCCAGACAGAGTAGCTATGCAAGATGCAACAGCGCAAATGGCTTTGCTGCAATTTAAAACCTGTGGAAAAGAAAAAGTAGCTGTGCCGAGCTCTGTGCATTGCGACCATCTAATCCAGGCAAAAGTGGGTGCCACGGCAGACCTTGCAACAGCCATTGACGTAAACAAAGAGGTGTACGATTTTCTGGCTTCCATTTCAAACAAATACGGCATTGGATTCTGGAAACCCGGCGCAGGAATTATCCATCAGGTGGTGCTTGAAAACTATGCTTTCCCTGGCGGAATGATGATTGGTACAGACAGCCATACGCCTAATGCCGGCGGCCTCGGAATGATTGCCATTGGCGTGGGCGGGGCAGATGCGGTTGACGTGATGGCGAGCCTCCCGTGGGAACTGAAAATGCCCAAACTGATCGGCATCAAACTAACCGGGAAATTGAGTGGCTGGACTTCCGCAAAAGATGTGATTTTAAAAGTGGCAGGCATCCTAACCGTAAAAGGCGGAACCGGTGCTATCGTAGAATATTTTGGTCCCGGCGCTGAAACATTAAGCTGCACCGGAAAAGCAACCATCTGCAACATGGGCGCAGAAATTGGTGCCACCTGTTCTCTCTTTGCTTACGACGAAAAAATGTCGGCGTATTTGCAGGGAACGAACCGCACAGAAATTGCAAAAATGGCGGACAAAATTCACGATTATCTCCGTTCCGACAAAGAAGTGTATGACAACCCTGAAATTTTTTACGATCAGGTAGTGGAGATAAACCTTAACGAACTGGAGCCGCATTTAAACGGACCTTTTACGCCCGATCTCGCTACTCCGATTTCAAAAATGGCAGAGGCCCTGAAGCAACACGACTGGCCTGAAGTAGTGGAAGTTGCATTGATTGGAAGTTGCACCAATTCTTCTTACGAAGACATTTCCCGAAGTGTTTCCGTAGCCAAAGATGCCATTGCCAAAGGCCTTACCACAAAGAGTGAATACACGATTACGCCGGGTTCAGAAATGGTGCGTTTTACCATTGAACGCGATGGTTTTCTCGACACTTTTGAAAAGATGGGCGGCGTTGTTTTAGCAAATGCCTGCGGGCCTTGTATCGGGCAGTGGGCGCGGCATATAGACGATCCGAAAAGGAAAAATACCATCGTTACTTCCTTCAACCGCAACTTTGCAAAACGAAATGACGGGCTTGCATCTACCCATGCATTTGTGGCTTCGCCGGAACTTGTAACTGCGCTGGCAATTGCCGGTAAATTGTCGTTCAATCCAATGACTGACAAACTCCTGAACGACAAAGGAGAAGAAGTGATGCTTGCTGAACCCACCGGTTATGAAATGCCACCCGCAGGCTTTTCGGTGAAAGATGCAGGTTATCAGTCGCCGGCGGTGGATGGGTCTAAAATTGTGATTGAGGTAGATCCTGAAAGTGAACGCCTGCAATTACTGGAGCCATTTGACGCCTGGGAAGGAACCAATTTAAAAGGATTAAAACTGCTGATTAAAGCGTTTGGAAAATGCACTACAGATCATATTTCCATGGCAGGTCCCTGGTTAAAGTACCGCGGGCATCTCGACAATATTTCCAACAACATGCTGATTGGCGCACTCAATGCATTTAACATGGAAACCAACACCGTGAAAAATGCTTTAACCGGTGAATTCGGCACCGTGCCTGACGTGCAAAGGGCATACAAAGCCGCGCATGTAGGAAGCGTAGTAATTGGCGATGAAAATTATGGCGAAGGCTCTTCAAGAGAACATGCTGCAATGGAGCCACGCCATTTGGGCGTTCGTGCCATTATAGTAAAAAGCTTTGCGCGCATCCATGAAACCAACCTTAAAAAACAAGGCATGCTGGCGCTTACTTTTTCTGAAAAAAGCGATTACGATAAGATTTTGGAAGATGATACTTTCGACATTACCGGACTTACGGAATTCACGCCAGGCAAGCAATTGACGCTTGTAGCCCATCATAAAGACGGCACAGAAGACAGCATTCTTATGAACCACACTTTTAACCAGCAACAGATTGAATGGTTTAAAGCCGGTGGCGCGCTGAACGTTATCAGAAGAGACGCAAAAAAGGAAGCGGAGCGCGAAAACGCGTAATTATTGCCCCGCTTTTTTGATAGCATACCGGAATTGCAGCAATGCTGTTCCGGTTTTTTTTTATTTTTTTCAAAAGATAAAATCCTAACTTCACGCCAATGAACACACCCCTTATTTTATGCGTTTAGCGTCCGACCTTAAGAATTTTATTGAATGGAAAGCCTTTGGTGTTTGCGCAGCCATTGGTGACCATATTGGAGTAGCGACTTCAAAAATCCGGCTGTGGTTCATTTACATTTCCTTCCTCACCCTTGGTTCTCCGGTGATTATTTATATGGTGCTTGCATTTTGGATGAACATTAAAAGGTACATCGGGATGAGCAGGCGCAATCCTTTGCGCTATTTATAAAAGGGAGCATTTATTTTCTGAAATGAATGGATTCCAGTAGTTTGAGTTCCTCCTTATCATAAAAATTTATTTCATTTACTGAAAAGTATTTTGGAATGGCTATTACAACGATTGGATGGTCGAAGTAGGTCAACGTATGCTTATTTTTCTTTTTGGCTGAACAGTAAACCTCTATATAATTTCCTGCTTTGACTGCATTTGGAGCAATTTCAAGAATCATTTGTTTTTTGGTATCAGGCATTGCCATCACCAGAACGTGTTCAAAATCGAACCGGGGTGCATCAGCCTTATGTATATTCCCAAAATATTTAGTAAAGGTTTTCTGATCAGAAATTACGAAAAAGTTAAGTCCTTTTTTTAAGGGGATTTTTGCATCAAGATAGTACCCTTCCAAAGGTCGCATTTCAAACGACTGCGGCTGTGAAAAAACACAAGCAGGAAATAATAATAAAATTGCCAAACACAAAATTCTGTTCATCACAGGTGCAAACTTCGTTTTTTTAAAATAAAGTTTAGGTGAGAAAAGTTTTACGGCGGTAGAGTGGCTGTGATTTGCTTTCAATCTCCTACAATTTTGGAACTTACTTTACCTTTGCAATTTCCTGAATAGAATAGTTTATTTTTATAATGGCTTCATTACATAACCGGATTTCAAACGAAGAGCTAAAAGCGAAGATGCTTGCAGAGACAAAGCCGCGCGTAACTTTTTCCTTCTACAAATATTTCAATATAGAGAATCCTCAGTCATTTAGAGATTTATTGTACGTTAAATTAGCTGAATTAAATGTTTTTGGTAGAATATATATTGCATCTGAAGGTATAAACGGACAGGCATCGGTTCCTAAAAATGAATTTGAGCAACTTCGGGAAACCTTGTATGCGTTTGCTGTGGCATTAAATAATTGCAGATTAAACATTGCTGTTGATGATGATGGAAAATCCTTTTGGGTTTTGCGGGTGAAAGTGAGACCAAAAATTGTGGCTGACGGCATTACAGATCCAGATTTTAGTCTTGAAAATACCGGTAGATACCTTGATGCGTTGGCTTACAACGAATTATCTAAAGATGAAAATACGATTGTGGTTGATATGCGAAACCATTATGAATATGAAGTGGGGCATTTTGAAGGAGCATTGGAGATACCCTCGGATACTTTTCGGGAACAATTACCCATGGCGGTTTCGATGTTAGAAGACAAAAAAGAAAAGAATATTATTATGTATTGTACGGGTGGTATTCGGTGTGAAAAGGCGAGTGCATACTTGTTGCATAATGGATTTAAAAACGTATTTCATTTGGAAGGTGGGATTATTGAATACGTAAGGAAAGCGCGCGAAGCTAACTTGCCTCTCAAGTTTAAGGGAAGAAATTTTGTTTTTGATGAACGATTAGGTGAACGAATTACTGAGGATATTTTATCACAATGTCATCAATGTGGTAAGGTTTGCGACGGTCACACTAATTGTGCGAACGAGGGGTGCCATTTATTGTTTATACAATGTGCTGATTGCCATGCGCTGTATAAAGGTTGTTGTAATGTTGATTGTAAAAGTGAATTGGAATTACCTGAAGATGAAGCGCGGGCACGGCGGGCAGGGAGGCAGAACGATACAAAGATTTTTAATAAATCTAAACATCATCCTTTGCGGATTCGTCGGCAGTAATAAGGAAGAATAGTAAGTATTGTTGTGGTAGGTAGGCAGTTGTGATTTGCTTTCAATCTTTGACATAACTTAGCCAAATTCTAATTACTGAGTAATGGAAACAGGTTGTGATTTGCTTTCAATCTTTGACATAACTTAGCAATGTTGTTTGGCGTAACCAATTTGCCGTTGTTGTGATTTGCTTTCAATCTTTGACATAACTTAGCCAGCTGAATTCAACAACGAAAGCGAAGAAAGTTGTGATTTGCTTTCAATCTTTGACATAACTTAGCCCTGTAAATCAGGAAAAGAAAATACTACGGTTGTGATTTGCTTTCAATCTTTGACATAACTTAGCTGACAATTCGCCAATCAATTAAATTATTCTGTTGTGATTTGCTTTCAATCTTTGACATAACTTAGCTCTGAAAATTTGCTTGATAAATACGGCGTGTTGTGATTTGCTTTCAATCTTTGACATAACTTAGCATTCTGGCGCTTTGACGTTGCTTGATTCCGTTGTGATTTGCTTTCAATCTTTGACATAACTTAGCAGCGATGAATTCTACATGGATTACGTAAAAGTTGTGATTTGCTTTCAATCTTTGACATAACTTAGCCAGGCGGAAATCTTCGCCGTACAAAGCATAGTTGTGATTTGCTTTCAATCTTTGACATAACTTAGCGCGTGGTTGCAAGGTTTCTTTCTGCCAGGGTTGTGATTTGCTTTCAATCTTTGACATAACTTAGCTTCGGTCCATCGGTCGCCGGAATGCAAATCGTTGTGATTTGCTTTCAATCTTTGACATAACTTAGCCCGCGTTAAATTATGTGCGCAGTTGAAACGGTTGTGATTTGCTTTCAATCTTTGACATAACTTAGCCAAATCAACATGTTTAGCACGCACGCGCATGTTGTGATTTGCTTTCAATCTTTGACATAACTTAGCGCTAATAGATAATTAACGCTAACGGCTAAAGTTGTGATTTGCTTTCAATCTTTGACATAACTTAGCATGGAAATGAATACGTCATCGTATTGGTTAGTTGTGATTTGCTTTCAATCTTTGACATAACTTAGCTATACTCTTTGGAGTGTCTAACCTTTGCAAGTTGTGATTTGCTTTCAATCTTTGACATAACTTAGCTCAGGGAAGCCTTGCAGTTTACGCAACAAGTTGTGATTTGCTTTCAATCTTTGACATAACTTAGCCAAAAAACAATTCTCATAAACAAATTGCTGGTTGTGATTTGCTTTCAATCTTTGACATAACTTAGCGCTTTTGGATGTGGATGAAGATGATGACGGGTTGTGATTTGCTTTCAATCTTTGACATAACTTAGCAACGAGCAGTATCAGAAGCTCACGAACAACGTTGTGATTTGCTTTCAATCTTTGACATAACTTAGCGAAAACGCAAACTACATCAACATTTACGTGGTTGTGATTTGCTTTCAATCTTTGACATAACTTAGCAAGTGCTTTACGGCACTGATAACCGTTCTGGTTGTGATTTGCTTTCAATCTTTGACATAACTTAGCTTCGGTCCATCGGTCGCCGGAATGCAAATCGTTGTGATTTGCTTTCAATCTTTGACATAACTTAGCATTTTCATTCGATGCCTATTTTAATCCTGAGTTGTGATTTGCTTTCAATCTTTGACATAACTTAGCTCTACCTGAATAAGCACGAGCGTCATGTACGTTGTGATTTGCTTTCAATCTTTGACATAACTTAGCCTATCCACATGCAGACCCTGACGATTGCTAGTTGTGATTTGCTTTCAATCTTTGACATAACTTAGCTAATGGAATTTTGTTTTTGGTGTGGGATGGTTGTGATTTGCTTTCAATCTTTGACATAACTTAGCTTTGGTAATCACGCGTTCAATATCCTGGGTGTTGTGATTTGCTTTCAATCTTTGACATAACTTAGCCCAACTAACTTCTCTAACATCATAGCTATCGTTGTGATTTGCTTTCAATCTTTGACATAACTTAGCTCGGAATCAAAATGCGCGTCGGGAAAACAAGTTGTGATTTGCTTTCAATCTTTGACATAACTTAGCCGATGGTTATGCTGCTAGTGTACTAATTTGGTTGTGATTTGCTTTCAATCTTTGACATAACTTAGCTCTGCGATGACGGTGGTTCGAGTGGTCTGCGTTGTGATTTGCTTTCAATCTTTGACATAACTTAGCTAGCAATTGAACTTGCAGGCATTCAGGCACGTTGTGATTTGCTTTCAATCTTTGACATAACTTAGCTCCTTGTTGATCGATCATCTTGTAAGTAAGGTTGTGATTTGCTTTCAATCTTTGACATAACTTAGCTCCTAAGTTAGTTTGTTAATGGTAGGGGCGTTGTGATTTGCTTTCAATCTTTGAAATAACTTAGCACCTTACGCGCAAAGCCGCTACCAGCAAAGGTTTCACTAAGTTAGCCAACAAAAAAACCGGACTTTTTAAGCCGGTTTTTTTGTTTTTACAACCCATATCTTCCTTCCTAAAATAGCTCCAGTTGTTGCGGTGCATCCGGTAATTTTGCAGGGTCCCGACCCTGAAAAATCTCCATCATCCCAAACTGTTTATCCGTCACAAATAATATCCCAACATTACCGCGCGGCGGCAAAATACTTTTCACTCTCTTAATGTGCACTTCCGCATTTTCACGACTGTTGCAATGCCGCAAATACAAACTGAACTGAAACATCGCAAAACCATCCGCCATCATTTTCTTCCGAAATTGGCTGTACGCTTTTATGTCTTTTTTAGTTTGCGTTGGCAGGTCGAACATCACGAACACCCACATAATCCGGTAAGCATTTAGGCGGTCAAACATTGAATAACCAGGTTAATAATCAAAACTTTCAGAAGGGTGCAATTGTGGGGTAAAGAATCTTTTTCGTCGTTCCTTCAAAGCACCTCACAAGGCTCGCCGTGGTTCGTTGCACGGCAATCATCAGCGGACTTTTTTGCCGGTCAATCACCACATCCATTGCCGGAATGGTGAGCAACTCTTTTTTCATGTTCGGCGTCATTTCTAAAAAACTCCCATTCATCCGCACGATGTTGCAAACAATTTTATCCACAAACGGCCGGTAAGGTTCCATGATATCGTCAGCCAGGCAATAAGCGTTGTATTGATTGCGATGAAAAATCCCCAACGTGGGCAGTAAGCCGCTCCCAACAAGACTTCTGGCCACGGCAGCCCGTAAAATTGCGTAGCCATAATTCAGTAAATTGTTCGGCGGCAACCCTTCTCTTGAACGGCTGAATTCAAGAAAATCAGGAAAAATATTTTTCCAATAATAACCTGCAGCGCGGGCTTCATGGTTTTCACTGTCGCCGCTTTTCACTTCGCGAGAATAATTCTGGAGAATTTTATTTTCCACTTTTTCACCCGCCAAAACAGAAGCCTGATTGGTAATTTTCGCAACGATTGTTTGTTGCCACAGTTGCTTTTTGAGCGGTATGGTGGCTTCCATTTGCGCCTGAAACTTACTGCTTTGAAGGGTGTTTCCTTCGAGGTTCAACAACAAACCCACCGGATGGTGGGTTGCGTTACAGGTTATTAAAGCCGCATTGTTTTCTAACAGTTTTGCCATTAATGCCTGGCTGATGGTTATCTGTTGATGATCTAGAATAACAATGCCAATGTCTTCAATGGGAACGCTTTTCCTTTCGGCTGTATCAGGTAATTCCACTACCATTTGTTCGATGGATGTTTTGAGGTAGGCGGGGTTTCCGAAATAGAGTGTGCGTTTAATCATGTTGACAACAATTAATATTCTCCTACTTTTACAATTTGTCCAACGTGATTGATTCGCACTTTTACTAATTCTGATAAATTAGAACAGCTTCGAAGATTCCGATATGCAATGTGTACTAAAGCTTTATTTTCTTCTACGTTTGTTTCCAAGTGATGCCTAAACATATAATTTTTAGTAGCTATTTTCTGCACCCTAAACAAATTAGGGCTAATTATTCGATAATTTTCAGGATTTAATAAATCCACTTCTGATGGCTCAAAATTTTCACTGGGAAAAATGAAATACTCATTCTGTTTCATTGTGAATAAAAACCTCCATCCAATTTCTTCATTGAATGCTTTATCAATTACTGAAATACCCTGATTTATACGTTCAACCGCTTCATAGAACGATACCACATTCTCCTGTAAATTCCCTTCAGAATCTTTGTAAATAGCTACATGATGGTTATTTCCCGTGCTGACGAAGTCCACTGGAATTTTATTACTTTTTTCATCTAAAATTTCTTTACCTAAGTGATCTTTTTTGTGGTGCAATGCTTCAACATTTTTTACCCCGCTAATTGTCACTCTTTTTATGGCAATTCCTTTTTCTTCATTTTGCCAAATAGGATTCTTATCTAAGTTGGAAAATGCCTCTTTTGCATTATTCTTATGGTCTTTCAGACGTTGAAACAAGATATTTTTTACCCCAACATCAATCACCTTCTCAATGTTTTTAGTATCTTTAAAGTTATCGGGTGTAATATCTTTACGAATGGTGTAATCTTCTTCAAAAGAAACCAATTTTACTTTTTCAGGTAATTTTTCAGTCTTTTCATCATTGACGTAAAGAGGATTTTTATCCAAACTATTCTTTCCAGTAAATGCCTTTTTAGGATCGTTAGCGTTTTCTTTTAAGCGATTTAATAATGCTGTCCGGTATTTTGTTGATGCCACCGTTCCTATTATTTCTTCAGAAAATTTAGCGCCTACTTTTTCTTCTTTAGTTACATATTTTCTGAGCTTACCATAAACGGTTTCTTTATGGAGCTGACCACGTGGTGTCAGTTCTACTTTGCATTTTTCCCCGCTTCCAGTCTTATAATTGTTTTTATTTTTTGTAAAAACCTTATTTTTTGCCTTAAAAGATATCAAGACTTCTTCCAAATGCTTTTTAGCTTCCGAACGGAAGTGGGGCATTGGAGCTATGAATTTTCTTTTCCTCCTGCCTTCTGAATCAGTTATTAATTCGGTTATTTTATTTTCAATAGCTGAAATGGAAGCATGCTTTTTATGCTGCTCATTACGCCTTGCGTTAAGGTTATTTAAGTATTGGATATGTGCGTGTTTAGTGAACGCAACTGTTATCGCGTCCATTGCATGGTGACGGTGATCGTTTCTTTTTGTCCAGTCTTTAATTCTTTCTTTAAAACTACCATCTTTGTTTTCGATTAATTCAATCAAACCCAAACTTTTATACTTTTCAAAGTTCAATTCCTGCATCACGTTTATCAAGCCCCAATCTTCCCTTAAACGATCCGTTACGCTTCCAGTAGTAGATACTACATTCCTGCAAATTTCCAAAAGCATATTTTTCGCCTTTTTTGCGATGTATTGTGTATTGCGCAAATCTCTTTCAATAAAGCCTTCTCCAATTGTGTCGGCTTTCATCAAAAGCTTTTTGTATTTTGCTTTACTAATGCCCCCCTCTTTTGCTTTGTGCATCATTTCAACCCTGTCAATATACTCTTGCATCCTTTCATTTCCAAAATGAGGTCCTACGAAATCCATAGCACAAACATTCCCCTTATCAAGATTTTCTTGTCTTAAACATAGTGTTTTGTTGGAAAAACTATCATCAAATAAAAGCGCTTTTGGAATGATGTGTTCAACATCAAACTCTTTTGAAAACAGTTTTTCGCGGGGAATGTAGGTGTTTGAGTAAAGTGTTTTGTACCCGTTATTCTTCAGTTCTTCGTAAAGCCGATAGCGAATAACATCGTTTCGGGTCGGATTAGGTATCCCATCTTCTATTCTCAAAATCTCCCGAATTTTTTCGTGTTCCGCAGTAGCTTTATTGATGGAAGCAGTCATTTCCTCTCTTTCCCCTGCGCTTTTTTTCAGTTCTCGTGCTAGTTCTATCCTAATCTCATCAGGTTTACCCAAAGCAGGATCGGCGATTATTTCGTTTATCACGTTCACCATTTGGTTGAGTATCTTTTCGACTACAGGATTTCTGAGACTATTTTTGGGAAGTAACACTAATTCATTCTTTAATATTCTCTTTTCGTTTTCTTCTTTAGGAATTGAAGATGAATGGTTATAACCTGCTAAGGCTGTAGCACTTGCAATTTTATCATTTTTATCCTTTTTAGCAAAAGGATGTCCAGCCTTTAAATGAATTATTATTTTACGCATCGCTTTCGCACTTAAATTTCCATAGTCATCCTGAAAATTTAAATTTGCAAGTATCTTAGCAAAATCTCTTTTGAAGCCAAATTTTGCTTGTAGCAAATCGTACAATTTTTCGTTACCGGAATTAGACCCGTCTTCTTCATAAGAATAGAGTAGGTGCCAAAGCTGATAAGAAATTTGCCTTTCAAACGCCTTCCCTTCAAGTTGCGCATCAAACTCAAGAATGGCTGCATTTATATTTTGCGATTTAAAAAAATCAAGAATGGTAGCTTTTATTGATGCTGCACTTTTTTTCTCCCACTCAATTTCATCCTGACTTTCCAATACCATCATTTTAAAATAAGCTTCATACAGCAGCTTATTGGTTCTATTTCCTTCAATGTTTTTGTAATTCAGTTCGTAACTACTTGGGGCGTCCTTAATTAATTCAAGCAAACCAACGTTTGTGATAGTTCCTTTTACGTTCAGTTCGTCAAACAATATTTGTTTCGCCTCTTCATCAAAATACCGCCATTCTTTTTCTTTTTTGTTTTGAATTTCAAGATTATTCAGAATTTGCCATATTTTGAACTCCTGAAATAATGGGGAAGATTTTGGAGCGACTTTATACCCGACTAATTTTTTCTTTTTCAAATCGCCAACTTCAATTTCTATTTCTTTGCTCTCAAACTCGCAAACGCTCACAAGTCCTTTTTGCGATTTTAACTTGCGCTGATAAAAAATAATGATGTCACGTATCTCCTCCTTAAGTTCTTGAGTGAGAATGGGATGATACTTTGCTTGTGTTTCCCAAATAGTTTCAAACTCATCAAAATAATCCTGACGATAGAAAACCTGATTCTTTAAGCGTGTGTGTGGATTTGCCTGAAGTTGCCTGTACAAATACTCCCCAACCGTTTGTTTGTTGAAATAAAGTTCTTTGCTACGGTCGCTAATAGCGCCTAAGTAACCGCTAGAACTTGCAAGATTGCTATTAATTTCTGTAATTGCGAAAGCAACTTCTTCTTTTTCAAGTTTTGTGTTGATGGCTTTGCTCCTCCACTCATAAGCCTGTAATTTTTTCTGTTCCCTTGTGCCTTTATTTTCAGCTGTATTAAAGTTGTAGGTTTTCCAAAAAATTGCTGATGTCACTTTTTGTCCCTTACCGATAATTTCTTTTTTAAAATCCTCAATTAGGATTTCCGGATGAAACTGTTTTTGAAAATCCCAAACTTTATCAAATTCAGCCAGTAAATCAGAACGATAATAATCAGGCAACGTTTTCTTCCCTTCTTTCAATAATTGCAAAGACAATTGACCCGGCGTTAAGCCTTCTTCATAAAGCCTTTTTGCCACTGCCATTCCATCTATTGCGTGCCCTTCATCTTCACTCTTCGCTTTCCGGCTGCTTTTATACCCTCTCTTTTTATTGATCATCAGCAGCACTCTTGCGAATGCCTCCTTTGGAATTTCTTCCGTCGCCGCTTTTGCCCTTAATGCGTATGTAGCATGCGTGGTGTGTTTATCATTTTCGGCAAGAATGGAATCTTCGCTAATAATGCCATTTTTCTTCAAAACCACAATCAGATTTTCGCGCCGTTGCTTATAACGTTGCAGGTTTCTTCGTGCTCCACGTTTTAAAGTTCTGTCTGCATTAATAGAAATGGGTTTCCCTTTTTCAAAATTGATTTGCTCGTCCGTGGTTAAGGGATTTACGCGAACTCCAATTCTTTCAATAGTTGACGGAATATTCGGATTGTCACTTTCTTTCACGAAAGCCCAGCCAATAGATGTGGTACCAAGGTCAAGACCTAAAACTTTTTTCATTTTTTTAGTATTTTTTTTAAAAAAAAGTGCCGGATTTAAAGCAAATCACAATCATGAAACTTCAGCTTGAGTTTCATAAATCGAAATTCTATCCGGCACTATGGCAAAGAGGCTTCTGATTTGCAACAAATGAGATTGCAATAGTTCCCCAACCTTTTCGAAGTCAGAATTATTTCTTGATTCTTTTGCCAATGATTTTTATTCTCTTTTTTTACTTAACTTTGCTTCCGAAGCAAATCACAATAAGGATTATTCCGTTGTGAAAACATTAAGTTGCCCTCGACTTTACGGGGGCTTTTTTTTGCCTCATCAACTCACAAAATACACATTTCTTCCAAACTTCCAAATTCTCCTAACACACCATTCATACTTTCTCAAAACCCTATGCCCGATTTCCGGAACCAAACTTTTTTAAACAATCCCACCAACAACTGGATAATTGCGCTTTCCATCCTACTTGCCAGTTTCATTGCCATCAACATTTTTAAGAAAATTTTCCTCGCCCGCCTGAAAAAATGGGCTTCCAAAACGGAAACGACGCTCGATGATTTCCTAATCCTCACTATAGAAAAATCAGTCGTTCCCCTACTCTATCTCGCCGCCTTCTACTTCTCGCTCAAAACCATCAACACTCCGCCCAACATCAGCCGCATTTTTTATGTCGCCTTCCTGATGGTTGCTACGTTTTTTGTCCTCCGCATCATCACCGCACTTGTAAAGCAGTTCGTCTTTTCGTTCATCAAACATCAATCGGATAGCGAAACAAAAGAAAAACAATCCAAGGGCTTACTCATCATCGTAAACGTCACCATCTGGATTCTCGGGATCGTTTTCCTGATTGATAATTTGGGGTATGATGTAACCACACTCATTGCCGGATTAGGAATTGGCGGCATCGCCATTGCACTTGCTGCACAAACCATTTTGGTCGATCTGTTTTCTTATTTCGTCATCTTCTTCGATCGTCCTTTTGAAATCGGCGACCTTATTCAGGTGGAAGATAAAATGGGCGTGGTGGAATACGTAGGAATCAAAACCACCAGATTAAGAACCCTCGGCGGCGAACAACTGATTTGCTCCAACACTTTTCTTACCAACCAACGGGTGCATAACTACAAGCGGATGCTGGAGCGACGGGTCGTTTTTAAACTGGGCGTTATCTACCAAACCCCGCATTCAAAACTTCAGAAAATTCCCGAAATCATTAAGTCTATAATGGAGGATATTGATGCGGTACGTTTTGACCGCGGACATTTTTCCGGCTTCGGAGATTTTAGTCTGGATTTTGAATTCGTTTATTATGTGGAGCGCTCTGACTATGCTTTTTACATGGATAAGCAACAGCAAATTTACCTGCGCATTGTAGCTGCTTTTGAAGAAGAAAACATTGAATTTGCTTACCCCACACAATCCCTTTTTGTGGAGAAAATTCCAGCACAAAAAAACGTTCCCTCTTCTTCTGGATAAACGATAAAATCAAACAACTAAATGCACACCAATTCAGCCGTTTCATTTTTAAAAGAAGATGAAATACAACAACTAAAATCGCATTACACACAAGCTTCAAATCGCTTGCTATTGCTGGATTATGATGGCACGCTCGTTTCTTTTGCTTCCCTGCCCGACCAGGCAAAACCGTCAGGACAAACGCTGCAAACACTAGAGCAACTCACAAAAGATTCCGCGAATACCATTTACATTATCAGCGGCAGAAACAGCAATAAACTGGAAGAATGGCTCGGGCATTTACCGCTTCACATAATTGCCGAACATGGCGCTATGGCAAAGGCTTTGGGCTGCGATTGGGAACACACGCCTGCGGCAGTAACAGAGTGGATTCCTGAAATAAAAAACCAACTGGAAACCGTGTCTGCGACATGTGCCGGAACCTTTGTAGAAAGCAAAAAGTTTTCAGTTGCCTGGCATTACCGGAACGCACAATGCACAGATATTGATGCCATTGCAGAAAAACTTTTCAGAGACTTAAACGAAAGGTTGGAAGCATTGCCCATACAGGTTATCAAAGGACATAAGGTTATTGAGGTGCGCAATAAAGGCGTAAATAAAGGTGCTGCCACTCAAAACCTTTTAAAAGAAACTGACTACGATTTTATTCTTTGTTGCGGAGATGATACCACCGATGAAGACATGTTTATCCACCTTCAAAACATTGAAAATGCACGCTGCATAAAAGTGGGGGATGAGCCTACTGCCGCGCAATACAGGGTTCAGAATGTACCGGATGTCTTAAACCTTTTGGGAGATTTATCTGCTTCGGAAAAACAATAGCAACGGGTCTTTTCTTACAAAATCTTTTTGCCTTTCATCGCATCTTTCAAAGCAGCATCCATCACGCGTTCTGCAAAAGGGCGGCTCACATCATTCAGTGTTTCTGTTTCTTTTTGAATGAGGTCTTTATTTTTTGAAGCAATTGCCTGCTGCAGATTTTCTATTTGCAATTCCGTTTCTTTTATTTCTGACTCCTCAAGCAACGCGCTGTTTTTGTCCAGAAATTTCTGCGTCACATCCAGCATTTGCGAAGCCTCAGTTTCAGCCTCTACTAATGCGCGGGTAGCAATATCCTCTTCTGCATGAGTCAATGAATCGAACAACATTTTTTCCACCTCTTCATCTGTTAGTCCGTACTGTGGTTTTACGTCGATAACCTGTTTGGTTCCGCTGCGCAATTCCTCCGCCGATACTTTTAAAATACCGTCTGCATCCAGCAAAAAACTGACTTCCACTTTTGGCAATCCTGCCGGCATTCCGGGGATATTCGTGAGGTTGAATTCTGCCAGTTTCCGGTTGTCCTGAACCAAATCTCTTTCTCCCTGAAATACTGAAATGCGCATTCCGTTTTGCCCGTCTTTTTGCGTGGTGTATTGCCTCGAAGCCTTGTTGGGGATTTTTGAATTGCGTGGAATCAGGACATCCATCAGGCCACCCATTGTTTCAATCCCCAGGCTTAAGGGTGTTACGTCAAGCAGCAGCATTTCAGTGTTATTGCCGGCTAAAATATCCGCTTGCACCGCGGCGCCTAAAGCAACCACTTCATCAGGATTAAGGCTATCATTCACATCTTTTCCAAAAAATTCCTGAACACGACTTTTCACCAAAGGAACTTTTGTAGAACCGCCCACCAGCACAATAGCGTCAATGCTTTCCTGCTTTAGTCCTGCATCGCGCAAAGCGTTTTTACAACTTTCAATAGTGCGGTCAATAAGCGGCGAAATCAGTTCATTAAATGTGGTCATGTTGATGGAATATCCCACACCGTTCAACTCCGTTTCAAAGGATTCATTTTTGGAGAGATGCTTTTTGGCTTCTTCCGCAAGCAAGCGAATGGCGCCTTCGTTCGGAGTGATCGTAGTGGCGGTTTGTTGTTTCAAAAAATAATCCGCGATCGCGTTGTCCATGTCGTCGCCGCCCAGGTAAGTGTCGCCATGCGTAGCCAGCACTTCAAAAATTCCATTTGAAATATGCAGAATGGAAACGTCGAAAGTGCCGCCGCCAAGGTCATACACAGCAATGGTCTTTTCTTCTTCCGCCTTCACGCCAAGTCCATATGCAAGCGCGGCTGCCGTTGGTTCATTCACAATTCGCAGCACATCCAAACCGGCAAGTTTTCCTGCATCGCGCGTAGCTTGTCTTTGAGCATCATTAAAATAAGCAGGCACCGTAATCACTGCTTTTGAAACCGGCATTTTGAGGATATGCTCTGCGCGTTTTTTCAGTTCACGCAATATTTCAGCAGAGAGGTCAATGGGCGTGTAAAATCGGTCGTCAATTCTAATCTTAACCAAGGCATCTGTGTCATCATCAATCACCTGATACGCAAATCGTTTCGCATGGTCAGCCACGTCTTTATAGCTTTTGCCCATCAGGCGCTTCGCCGAATAAATGGTGCGTTCGGGAGCTTCAATCAATTTTTCACGGGCTTCATTTCCCACCAGCGGATTTCCAAAAGCATCAAAATGCACGATGGAAGGAACAAGCGCCAGTCCATCCGTTTCACGCAGGGCAATGGGCAAACGCGTGTCAGGGTGCACAATGGCTATTAGGCTGTTCGTCGTCCCAAGGTCAATGCCCACAATGGTTTCAGCCTGTTGGATGCTTCCGGTGGCAAGGTTGATGGCTACTTTTCCCATAGCCGCAAAAGTAGGCGCTCAGGATGTAGGGAGGCACTTTTTTACAGTGCGGCGTTATCTTTACCGCTCAGGATTAAGTATGGTTTCAGATACACATTGGCATCAGCGCTTTGAACATTTTGAAAGTGCTTTGGAAAATCTTAATGATGCCGTAGTTACTGATGAACTTTCAGAATTGGAACGTGCCGGTTTGATTCAATACTTTGAAATGACGTTTGAATTAGCCTGGAAAACCATGAAAGATTATCTCGAGCATCAGGGTTTGACAGCAAAAACACCCCGGGAAACAATTAAAGAAGCCTTTTCTGCAAACATTATAACGAATGGAAAACATTGGCTTGAAATACTCAGCTTTAGGAACGTGATGACGCATGTTTATGATGAAAGCAAAGTGATAAAAGCCGTGGCACGAATAAAAAACTTTGCAAAGGAATTTGATTTACTTAGGCAATATTTTCTTACCCGAAAACACTAAATCATGTGCGGACTCGAACCGGAAGACCTAGCAGAAATAACCACCATCATCAGCGCTTTCCCGCAAGTAGAAGATGCATTGATTTTCGGGAGCCGCGCCAGAGGAAACTATAATCGGGGAAGCGATATTGATATTGCGATTAAAGGAGAAAATGCAGAAGAGGCGCTGTGGGAAATTCACGACATGCTGGAAGAAGAAACCTTTATGCCTTACAAGTTCGACGTCATTCATTTTGAATCCATTGAAAGCGCAGAATTGCGGAAACATATAAACAAGGACGGCATTAGCCTGCTGAAACCAGAAAGCGCAAAACCCTCAAAACAATCTTAACTGCAACACCATGAAACGACTTCTTTTTTTGACCATAATGATGTGGAGCCTGATGGCAAACGCACAGGACGCAATGTCGAACCGCAACCTGCTTAGTCTTAAAGACGGCAGCGAAGCCATGCGACAGGCATGGAGCAAAACGCTGGACGATGCCATTGCTAAGAACGATTTTTCTGCGCTTACACCGCAACGCGAGAACTTTGAAAAATACCTGCGTGGCAACGGCATGAAAATGCGCAGAATGATCGGCGAAGGTGATGGAAGACCGTTGCTTACTGCAATGAACAACTACTTCCAGATTCTGAATCAGTTTGTGAAAGACGTGATGATTCCTGCCGAATCATTGACTGCAGAGAAGACAGATGAAATTCAAACGGTGGAACGCCGCATCAATGAATTCGGGCAGAAGGAGAAAATATTTCTCATTGAAATCAACAACGCCATTGTCAATTCCGCAGAGCCGCCATCACGCGTTGACCCTGAAATGAATGCCGACGATGAACCCGAAGATGCCGACACAGACGAAGATGCAAAGCCGGTTAAGAAATCAAAAAAAGAAAAAGCAGCACCGCGCGGCGACCGGAAAAAACTTCCGCACGAAGTGTATGATGAAACGCACGAGTAAGCATTGAAAGCGGAAAATAAATCTCTGCAAAACGCTTTCTAAAAGCATTATTTTACAACGCACCGTTTTCAGAAACTGAAACGGTAAACCAATTCTCCTTTGCGCTTAAAATCTCTGGAAATAAAAGGCTTTAAATCCTTTGCCGATAAAACCCACATCATCCTCGACCATCCCATCACGGGAATTGTTGGACCCAATGGCTGCGGAAAATCAAACATTGTGGATGCCATCCGGTGGGTGATTGGTGAGCATAAAATAAAAGCACTTCGCTCCGACAATCTGGAGGATCTAATTTTCAATGGCTCCAGAACCCGCAGTGGCAGCGGCATGGCAGAAGTTTCCCTCACTTTTGAAAACACCAGAAACCTTCTCCCTACAGAATTTACGACCGTCACCATCACCAGGAAATTTTATAAAAACGGTGAAAGCGAATACCGCCTTAATGATGTTACCTGCCGGCTGAAAGACATTCACAACCTCTTCCTTGACACGGGTGTGAGCAATGATTCCTACGCCATTATTGAATTAGGAATGGTGGATGATATCATCAAAGACAAAGACGGCGCACGCCGCAGAATGCTGGAACAGGCTGCCGGAATTTCCATTTATAAAACGCGGAAAAAAGAAGCCAAGCAAAAACTGGAAGCCACGGAACAAGACATTTCCCGGATTGAAGATTTGCTTTTTGAAATTGGAAACAACGTGCGCACGCTTGAAAATCAGGCGAAGAAAGCAGAGCGTTATTACGCCATCAAAAAGGAATACAAAGAGGTGAGCATTGAGCTTGCAAAAGCATCGCTTCAGGAGTTTAATGACCAATACAAAGACCTCAATTCCCGCCACGACACAGAGACAGACCGCCGCACAGAACTTGAAGCCATCGTCGCTACTGAAGAAGCTTCCATCACCAATCAGAAAGTGAAACTGACCGTGCAGGAACAGGAACTAAGCAAGCTGCAAAAGGCTTTTAATGATTTAGTGAACCGCATCAGGCAACTGGAAAGTGATAAAAAACTGGCTTCGCAGCGACTGGAACATTTGCTGGAACGTGCCAAAAACTTGCAGGATTTTTTAAGCGGCGCGGGCAACCAGCTAAAGCAACTGGAAGACTCCATTGCCACGGCAGAAAAGCAGATTGAAGAAGAAACTACCGTGCTTGAAAAACTGCGCGATACACTTGAAGCGCTACGCAAATCAATGGACGAAAAGCGCATTGCTTTTGATGATAAAAAGCGCGTGCTGGAGCAACACCGGAATGAATATCAGCAGCAGCAGCGCACCCAGTTTGATGCAGAAAAGAAAGTAGCCGTGGGCGAAACTTCTTTGCAAAATGTGCAGCGCAGCATCCAGCAATCAGACGAAGAAAAAACACAAAGGCAAACGCAACTTAAAAACTGGAACCTCGAAAAAGCCGAAGCTGAAAAAGCAACGGAAGAAAAACAAAACCACCTGCAATTGCTGACTGAAAAGCAGGAAACGGTGAAAGAAAGAATTCTGGAAAGCCAGGAGCAAATGGAAACGTTGCGCGCTGAACTGGCAGATGAAAATCGGAAACTCGACAGCCGAAAAAATGAACACGACCTGCTGAAATCCCTTGTTGACAGCCTTGAAGGATACCCCGACAGCATTAAGTTCCTGAAAAAAAACCCTTCCTGGAGCGCTGACGCGCCGCTGCTTTCCGATGTTTTTGCGGTGGATGATGCCTACAAGAAAGCGCTTGAAAACGTACTGGACCCGTACCTCAATTATTACATCGTTCCTGACATGGAAACGGCAGTGCAAGCCATTCATCTTCTTGAAAGCAATAAAAAAGGAAAGGCCAATTTCTTTGTGCTAAATCATTTTGATGAAACGCTGAAACCCGCTAATGACAATGCTTTTCAAGGATTAATGCCTGCACTGAATGTAGTGAATACTGATGCCGCTTACCAACATCTTGCCCAGCATTTATTAGGCAGTGTGTTCATTGCAAATGATGAAACAGCCATCACCCAAATGCCGCAGCAGAACGGACATGTGCTCGTAACTAAAAACGGCAGCATGGTGCGCGGCAAACTGATGATTGGCGGCGGCTCAACGGGTTTGTTTGAAGGCAACAAAATGGGCAGGGCAAAAAATCTGGAACGCTTGCGGGAAGAAATAAAAATACTCACAGAATCGACTTCAAAACTGCGGCAGCATGTTGCTGACACACAGACAAAACTCACCGGCTTTAATCAGGAACTGAACGACAAAGCCATTGAAACCACGAGGCAGGAAATAAACCGTTTTCAAAATTCCATTGCCAACGTGGCGCATCGGATAGAACATGCAACGCAACAGCAGGAACGCAGTGAACAGCGGGTTTCAGACCTTCAAAAACAAGCTGCGCAAACACAGGAATCGGTAACAACTGCGCGTAACGACCTCCGTAAAATAACAACGGCTATTCACTCCATCCAGCAAAATATTGAAGCTGCCGAAAAGGAATTTAAAACCGTGGAAGCCGCGTTCAGCAATGCTTCGCAGGAATACAACCAGCAAAACATCCAGTATACAAAGCAGCAATCAAAACTGGAAAACATGAAGCAGGAGCGCAGCTTTCGCAGCAACCAGCTTGCAGATTTGCAAACACAAATTGCCACCAACCAGGAGCAGCAAAAACAAACCATTTTGCAGCTCACCGAAACCGAAGGAAAACTGCATGGCGGCGATACAGAACTCTATGACCTCCTCACCAAAAAAGAGAAAGATGAGCGCACTTTAAATGACACCGACCGCGCTTACTATGAAATCAGAAATGCCCTTGCAGAGCAGGAAGGAAAACTGAACCAGAAGCGCCGCGAAAAAGAACAAAGCGATGTGCTGCTTTCGGGAATTAAAGACAAACTGAACGAAATGAAAGTGCGCCTTGCCGGGCTGAAAGAGCGGCTGCACGTGGAGTTCAGGGTGGATATTGATGATATTTTAGATGAAGCGCGCAGCAATGATTTACCGCTTGAAACGCTTACGGCAGAAAGTGAGCGCATGAAGAAACGCCTTGAAAACATGGGCGAAATAAACCCCACCGCCATCGAGGCATACACCGAAATGAAAGCCCGCCACGACTTCATCGCGGAGCAAAAAAACGACCTCACAAACGCTAAGAATTCCCTGCTTGCAACCATTGAAGAAGTGGAATTAACCGCCAACCAGAAATTCAAAGAAACCTTTGATGCCGTGCGCGCCAACTTTGTGGAAGTGTTTAAAGCGCTGTTCACCGAAGAGGATAAAAGCGACCTGCTGCTTACCGATCCGGACAACATTGCAGACAGCGGCATTGAAATTTACGCGCAGCCAAAAGGCAAACGACCCAGCACACTCACCCAGCTTTCAGGCGGCGAAAAAACACTCACTTCCACGGCTTTTCTTTTTGCGATTTATCTCATCAAACCCGCGCCCTTCTGCATTCTCGACGAAGTGGATGCGCCGCTGGATGACGCGAACGTGGGCAAGTTCACAAACATGATTCGCCAGTTTTCAAACAACTCCCAATTCATCATCGTGACCCACAACAAGCAAACGATGGCTGCCGTGGACGTGATTTATGGCGTTACCATGCAGGAAGCGGGCGTGAGCAAACTGGTGCCGGTGGATTTCCGGAGCCTCAATTAATGGCGGGTGCATCGTTTTTGTAGCAACTGCGCTATGCGATGTTTTGTTTTTATGCTCCTTCTTTTTACTGCGCTTTTTTCCTGCAATTCCGAACCTAAAAAACCGGAAGTTTTTATTCCCGAAGACACCATTGTTATTGCCCCAATTCCTGACACACTAACGCCGGATAATGCGGACGCGTTTTACATCCGCACCGGAAAAACCACCCCGGAAGAAATTATCAGTTTTGCCAAAACTTTGCGCGGCATTCCTTATGAATATGCATGTGCCAGCCCGGAGCAGGGTTTTGATTGTTCGGGCTTTGTGAACTATGTTTTCGACCATTTTGATATTGCCGCACCGCGCTCCTCATCAGGCTTTGCCGACGTGGGTAAATCTGTGCCTTTGGAGGTTGCAAAAAGCGGCGACATCATTCTCTTCACCGGCACCAATCCTGCCGTGCGCGAAGTGGGGCATATTGGCATTGTGCTCTTTCATGAGGGCGACAGCCTGCGGTTTATTCATTCCTCTTCTGGCAGCGCAGATGGCGTTACGGTGAGCGATTTGAATAATGCTTATCGTGAACGGTTCATGAAGATTGTGCGGGTTTTCAGCACCCATGAGTAAAACGGGTTTAAATCAGTTCAGGTCGTTGAGGAAAATCTCCAAATCCATTTCTGTATGATACAGTACCTCACGGGGCTTGCTCCCTTTGGCGGGGCCTACAATTCCTGCCGCTTCCAGTTGATCCATAATGCGGCCTGCCCGATTGTAGCCGAGGTTAAAACGCCGCTGCAACATGGATGTGGAGCCGGATTGGTTTTGAACGACCACGCGGGCGCAATCTTCAAATAAATCATCGCGGGTGGTGAGGTCAACCACTTTTTCTTTGCCGCTTTCTTCAGGCCCGTCATATTCCGGCAGTTCAAACGCGGATGGATAGCCCTGCTGACTGCCAATAAAATCGACCACCTTTTCTACTTCGGGTGTATCAACAAAAGCACATTGAAGGCGCAGCAGTTCATTGCCATGAGACACCAGCATATCGCCCCGACCAATTAATTGCTCTGCGCCGCCGGTATCAATAATGGTTCTTGAATCCACTTTTGCAGACACTTTAAAAGCCATCCGCGCAGGGAAGTTTGCTTTGATGGTTCCGGTAATTACGTTTACGGAAGGACGTTGCGTTGCAATAATTAAGTGAATGCCCACAGCCCTTGCAAGCTGCGCCAGGCGCGCGATTGGCATTTCCACTTCTTTGCCGGCAGTCATAATCAGGTCTGCAAATTCATCAATTACGAGGACAATAAAAGGCAGGTATTTGTGTCCTTTTTGAGGATTTAATTTCCGGGCGATAAACTTTTCATTGTATTCACGGATGTTGCGCGCACCAGCTTCTTTCAGCATCTCGTAGCGGTTGTCCATTTCAATGCAAAGGGCATTGAGGGTGTTGATAACCTTCTTGATGTCGGTGATGATTGCCTCTTCTTCGTCGGGCAATTTTGCAAGGAAATGTTTTTCGATGGTGCGGTAAATAGACAGCTCCACCTTCTTCGGATCCACCATCACAAACTTGAGTTGCGAAGGGTGTTTTTTATAAAGCAGCGAAACCAGAATGGCATTGATGCCCACGGATTTTCCCTGTCCGGTGGCGCCTGCCATCAGCAAGTGCGGCATGGAAGCGAGGTCAACAATGTAGTGCTCGTTGTCAATCTTTTTGCCCAGTGCAATGGGCAGCGACATTTTGGAATTGATGAACTTTTCACTGCTCAGCAACGTTCGCATAGACACGGTTTGTTTGTGGGCATTCGGCACTTCAATACCAATGGTTCCTTTGCCGGGAATGGGTGCAATGATGCGGATGCCGAGCGCGGCAAGATTGAGGGCAATATCATCTTCCAGGTTTCTTATTTTGGAGATGCGCACACCTTCGGCAGGAACAATTTCATAGAGCGTAACGGTGGGGCCTACTGTGGCTGAAATCCGCTGTATCTCAATGCCAAAGCTGCGCAGCGTCTGGATAATCTGGTTTTTATTTTTGCCCAGTTCCTCATCATCGCGGGTAATGGCTTCATCTCTTTCTTCTAAAAGATCGAGGGTTGGAAATTTGTAATTACTGAGTTCGAGCGAGGGATCGTAAGGCTCGTCAGAAGGCCCGATGGTGGTGCCGCTTTCCAGTTTTTTGGCAGCTTCCTGCGGTGTTTGTATCACCTCAAAAAAGTCATCCTCATCGTCCTCTTCTTCCGGTTCCGGTGTGGGTTCAGCAACCGCAGCAGCGGGTGATTTTTTTAGTCCGTTTTGGTTGTGGAGACTGATAAAAGTGGATTCGGGTTCTTTTTCCTGAAGGGAAATTTCGTATTCTTTTTTGGGGGAGTCAGGAATGGTGATTAAAGGCTTTTGCGGAGAAGTAACAACCGGTATTTCTGCTGCTGTTATGATGTCATCTTTGGGGGTATCCTCCTTTGCTAGTGCGGCTTTGGTTACGGTTTGTAATTGCCTTTTAGCGCGGCGTGCAAACGGGCGGAAGTCAAGCGAAAACACGACGAGTAGAAAAAACAGCGCAACACTTGCAAGCAACATTCCTGTGCCTGCTTTGCCGAGGAGTGTGTTGAGATAAAGCACCGATTCATTGCCCCAGGCGCCTCCAAATGGAAAGGTTGCGTGTGGCTTGATGAATGCCAGAACGGGCGCTACAATCAGCAGAATAATGCAGGAGAGGCGCAGGTATTTTAAGAGCGGAACGACGCGGCTTCCGTACAATAAATTAAGCCCGAGAGAGGCAATCCAGATACCGATGATGAGCGAAGCAATACCCGCGCCCTCAAAAACCAACAGATGGGCAATTGCTGCGCCCAGTCTGCCGCCCCAGTTTGCAACGGGTGTGTTTGTGTTCCAGATAAAATGGCCTGTGCTTTTGGCGATGAGCAGTTTATCCTGATCCAACTGCCAGGTGAAGAAATAACTGACGATGGCGAAGCAGATGAAAATGCCCGTGAGCAGAAAAAACAATCCAAAGCCGAGTCTGAAATTCCTTTTGGTGATAGGCGGGTTTTTGCGCGGCGCTGAGGTATCGCGCTTTGCAGTTGATTTGGGAGTTTTTTTGGGGGCAGCCATTTTTGGAGGAAGGAAGCGAAAGTACAGAATTCTTCAGGCGATAATTTCTTTGCGGGCACCAGAGAGATTCAAATGACTGACGCAATTTATTCGCCGGGGCTTCTATTGCTTTGCCCAACTAAAAGAACAACACGCCTGTCTTACCTACATTTACGCCCTTCCAATATTCAATCTCCCTAAGCCATTACAATGAAAATAAATTATTACCCTAAAAATTGCCTAGCACACCTCAAGTTAGGTTTTGCAATTGCCTTATTGCTGAACTTTTTTTCTATTGGAAACACAAACGCGCAGGTAACTGTAACCGGAAATCAAACTGCAACAATTCTTGCTCAAACACTGGTGGGCGCAGGTGTAAACATTTCCAACGCCACCTTAAACTGCCCTTCCAATGCGAATGGTTTATTTACGGTTGTTACGAGTAATTTAGGTTTAGATAGTGGCATTGTTTTAACCAGCGGACAGGCTCAGACTATTCTAACTCCTGTTACGACGGCTGGTGTAAACGGTTCTCAAACCGGATTTTTCCCGAGCATAAACAATAACTTTCCCGGCGATCCTGATCTTACAGCGTTGGCATCTAATTCCACATTTGACGCCTGCAAATTGGAATTTGATTTTGTTCCGGCGGGTGACACCATAAAGTTTGATTACGTTTTCGGATCTGAAGAGTATGACGGTTTTTCCTGCTCCAGCTTTAATGATGTGTTTGGATTCATCATCAGCGGGCCAGGTTTTGTAGTTCCTAAAAACATTGCGCTGATACCCGGAACCACGTTTCCTGTATCCATTAATAGCACTACAAATCCCGCAGTTACACTTCCCGGAAGTACGACCGCATGTACCAATATCGGTGCAGGTTCTCCTTTCGCTCAATATTACGTGGATAACTCGATTGGAACTTCTATTACCTACTATGGATTTACTACCGTACTGACTGCTATAACCGCTGTTCAGCCTTGCACAACCTACCATTTAAAGCTCGCAATAGCAGACGCAGGCGATGGTATTTTAGACAGCGGTGTTTTTCTGAAAGCAGGAAGTCTTACTTCAAATGCAATCACGATTGCTCCTTTAGGCGGCGGCGGTTTATCTGCTCCGGTTCCTTATTGCGTACGTGGATGTTTGCCCGGTCGTTTTGTTTTTTCGCGCCCTGTGCCTTCTCCAAATCCGCTCACTATTAAATATCTGATTCAGGGAGATGCAGTGAACGGACTTGACTATTCGATGATTGCCGACAGCGTGGTTATTCCGGGCGGACAATTAACCGACACTTTGCTGATCAACCCTTTAATTGTTCCAGGAAATATTGATGATGACACCGTGCGTCTTTTAGTGCTTTCGCCATACAATTGCGCTTCCGGAATGCCACAGATTTTAGACACTGCAGAACTGGTGATCAAAGATTCTTTTTACGTAAAAATCCTGACGCCGGATACTTCCATTTGCAAGTACCAGTCAGTGCATATTCTTACAGAAGGAGACTCTTTACTTACCTACAACTGGACGCCGCAAATGTGGCTTGACAGCCCCAACACGTTGCACCCCACAGCCACTCCGCTTCAAACAATAACCTACACAGTTGCAGCTACGCTTTCCGGTTCCGGATGTCCCGCATCAACTGATCAGATAACCATTGCCATTCAGGTAGAACCTGCTGTGGACGCGGGTCCTGACCGGGCAATTTGTTTAGGCGATTCTGTTCAGTTCAACCTCAACATTTCTCCGATAGGCCCGAATTATCACGTTCAGTGGACACCACCTACTTACCTGAATTACGACACAATTCCGAATCCTATTAGCACCCCGCTGGCAGATGTTACTTACTTTATTGAAGTGGATCCCGGTGCTGTAGGTTGCTTTGGTTATGACACGGTGAGCATCCGAGTATTGCCAAATGATTTTCAGCTTTTTAATCACGACACCGCCATTTGCAAAGGCGCTAGTGTGCAGATAAATGCATTGGGCGACACGGCATTTAATTACACCTGGAGCCCGGTGATTTACGTTTCAGACCCGAACATTATTGACCCGATAATTACTCCTGATACCACAACATCTTACACCCTAACGGCTACTTTTCCCGGATGTACGGATATCGTAAAAAACCTGAAAATTGATGTGCAGCCAAACCCCATGGTTTTTGCAGGGGCAGACAGGGAAAAATGCCAGTTCGATACGTTGCATATTCAGGGAATTGTGACGCCGGCTTATTACCCCAATTATAGCTACAGTTGGACGCCCGCCGGTGGCATCAATAATCCCACTTTGCCGGACATTATTTTCAGCGGGCAGACGAATGTTTTGCCACTTACGCTTACCGTTACCACGCCGGCAGGCTGCACCGGATCAGACAATCTAAACATCACCGTGCATCCGGGAAATTTTGGAACGCTGAATCCAATTGACCCTGATTTATGTCCGCGCGATACGGTATTTTTTACCGCAGGCGGAGGCGTGAGTTATGTATGGTCACCAGGCTTTTTTCTTTCTGATTCTACCATCAATAATCCATTGGCTTACCCTGTAGCAAACACGCTTTATGCTGTTATCATCACCGATCAGTTTAGCTGCACCGACACGCTTGAATCTTACGTTACGGTACATCCAGATGCTGTGTTGAATTATGGACCGGACGTTACAATTTATCCCGGCGAAAGCGCACAGTTACAGCCTTCAGGAAATTGCCTTTATTACAGTTGGTTTCCACCATTAGGATTGAGCAGTACCACGATTTCAAACCCTGTTGCAACGCCTGTTGTGGACACACGATATTTTGTGCAGGGAACAACAGAATATGGTTGCACAGCTACTGATTCTATTGACGTGATAGTGAGTGCAGAATCGGTATTAGACCTTCCAAATGCATTCTCTCCGGGCTCTGCTCCTAACGGCGAAATCAAAATTGTAAAGCGCGGCATTGTAACTTTGAAATCCTTTAGTATTTTCAACCGCTGGGGCGCAAAAGTTTTTGAGACCACCGACATTGAAAAAGGCTGGAACGGACGTTTCAATGGTGAACCACAACCAATGGGCGTCTATATTTACACGATCGAAGCACAGACAAGTGCAGGTCGTCCATTTATTAAACAAGGCAACATCACATTAATCAGATAACTTCGCGAACGATCATGATCCGCAAAAATATTTTCGCCCGTGCAGGCTTCATCGCTTTATTAGCGCTTTCCGCACCATCCGTATTTGCACAAGACGTGCATTTCTCACAGTTTCAGGCAGCGCCCCTAACCATCAATCCGGCATTTACCGGTGCGTTTAACGGGCAGTTCAGAGCATCCGCAGTTTACAGAGATCAGTGGCGTAGCGTCACTACTCCTTTCAAAACATTTGCCGTGTCTTTTGATGCACCCATTGTGCACGATTTGTCGGTGGATGATTATCTGGCAGCAGGCGTACAATTGTATAACGATCGCGCAGGCGATGGTAATCTTTCCAACACCAGCATTCTGGGTTCCATTGCTTACCATAAATTCCTGGGAGCCAATGCTGACAAGGCTTTAACGGTGGGTTTGCAAGGTGGATACACGCAAAAAAGCATCGACCTCAGCAAGCTTTATTTTGGTGATGAATTTAACAGCGGCATTTTTCAGCAAGGCACTTCTCAGGAGTTTCCAGGTTTGAATAATAAGGTGAACTACTTCACGATAAATGCCGGCGTAAGCTGGAGCCACAGCGTGAGTGAAAACTTTGGTTACACCCTGGGCGTTGGCGCTATGAATTTGAACCAACCGCAGGAAGCACTGACCAAAAAGAGAAACAGCGAAGTGGGGCTTGGAATCCGCTATACAGCACAGGCAGGTGCTATTGCTTACGTGAGCGATAAGTTTAGTTTGCGCCCTGCCGTTTTGTATCAAACTCAAACAACTGCTACCGAATTGATTTTCGGAAATGAGTTCAATGTGATAGTTGGTAATCCTGAATTTCGCGTAGTTGCTACCGGTGTTTATGCGGGCGTTTATTATCGCACCAACGATGCCATTATTGTGAATGCGGGATTGGATTTTAAGAGCTTTAGAATTGGGCTGAGCTACGACTATAACACGTCATCTTTAAAGTCGGCTTCCAATGGTAATGGCGGCTTTGAAATCTCTTTGCGCTATATTGCACCTAGCCCGCTGGACTTTGCAAGGAAGCTGATTTATCCCTGCTCGCGCTTCTAAAAAAAACTTTTTTACGTTGAAAGGGCAGGAATTTTTCTTTTGCCCTTTCTTTTTTTTAAACCAATCACTACATTTATCCCGATAATTAACGCTCGCGCACATGAGAAAATCCTGGCTGCTACTTGTTTTAGCAACGCTTTTTGTAACTTTTCAGTCTGACGTAAATGCCCAGCAGCAACGAAAAGCCAAATACCGGAACAAAGCAAATGACCCGGTGTCAAAACTTCCTTACTACAAAAAATTGAGGTGGGCAGATGACCTGTTTAAATCAGGTAGCTTCTTCAATGCCATCGAATATTACCTGCAGTTAAAACAAGAGCAGGAACGCAATCCTTACCTTACTTACCAGCTTGCCGAAAGCTATTGGATGACGCGTGATTATGTGCCGGCTTCTCATTATTATGGTGAAGCTTTTGCACTCGCTCCAAAGCTTTATCCTGAGGCTACTTTTAAAGAAGCCATGATGCTGAAAATGCAGGGTGAATACGACCAGGCGATAGCCCGTTTTAACCAGTTCATGGCGGACAATCCAAAAACTTACAAGAAACTGAAGCTGCGCGCTAAGAGAGAAATTGAGGGCGCAACTATGGCTCTGAATTCTTTGAGAGATCCGATTCCGGTAACGATTATTAACGCGGGGCCAAACGTAAACAGCGCCTATACAGAACTTTCACCGATGCCATTGGGCGACACTGCTTTGCTTTTTGCAACTATGCGCCAGAACAATGTTATTGAAGTGAACAAACGCCGTCGGGAAGAGTATCTGTCCAGAATGATGACTTCACGCAAACAGGAAAACGTGCCCGTTGCAGATTCTTTTCAGTGGGCATTGCTTTTTGATGATGGCGGTTTTAACGACCCGCGCGTGCATGTTGGAAACGGAGCTTACAGCCCGGGTGGCGATCGTTTTTATTTTACAAAATGCGCAGAAGGAGATTCTCTTGACGTGATTTGTAAAATCTACGTTTCTGAATTTAAAGGCAGCCAATGGACGAACCCGACTTTACTTGGAGAAGGCATCAATGACGGTGGTTCAAACACGCAGCCCAATGTTGCCAAACTCGGCAAAAAGGAAGTGCTCTTTTTCTCTTCAAACCGCAAGCTGCAAAGCCGCGGCGGTTACGACATTTGGTACTCTATTATCGACCCGCGCAACGGCACTTATCGCCGTCCGCAAAACGCCGGTAAATCAGTAAACACAGAAAGTGATGAAATCACGCCTTACTATGACAGCCGCGTAAACAAACTTTATTTCGCATCCAATGGCTGGGTAACAATGGGTGGCTTCGATATTTTTTCTGCTGATGGCGGACCTTCCCGTTACACCAATATTACTAACCTTGGCTACCCTATTAATACTTCGGCAGATGAACTTTATTTCGTAAAAGATCCTGTGGGAAAACCGGATGCTTATTTGGTTTCAAACCGCATTGGTTCCATTGCCTTAAAAAACCCAACCTGCTGCGATGACATTTGGCGCATCCAATACGAGCCCCGCCTGATGGTGATTGGAAGAGTTTTAAACCGGCAGTCGAACGCACCAATGAGCGATGTGGTGGTGAAGCTTACCAATGAGCAGGGACTGATGAAACCTTATAATTCTACTGACGGCAACTTTGCTTTTAACCTGAACCGTGGACACAGTTATGTTATTACCGGCGACCAGGGAGGCTATTCTTCCACCCGCGCAACCATCAGCACCACTGAAGTGAAACGCAGCGACCCGGATGATACCGCTTACGTAACCATCTACATGGACAGCATTTCAAACGCATTCCGCGTCAGCAATATTTACTACGATTATGACAAGGCCACACTTCGTCCAGAATCTGTAGCCTCGCTTGATTCACTGGTTGCTTTCATGAAAGACAATCCTTCACTGAGCGTTGAAGTTTATTCATTTGCGGATGCGAAAGGAACGGATGTTTACAATAAAAACCTTTCTCAGAAAAGAGCACAGGCAGTTATTAATTTCCTTGTGAACAATGGTGTAGAAAAAGAAAGAATGCTTGCAAAAGGACTTGGAGAAACCAACCCTGCAGCTCCGAATGTGGTGAATGGAGAAGATAATCCAATCGGCAGACAATTAAACCGCCGCACGGAATTTCGTATCGTAACGGACGTTCCAACCCGTCGCGTAATTTTCAACAGCGCCAAAATTGGTTCTATGGACGAGCAAACAAAAAACCTGCAGATTGACGAGAGCATCAATTCTGAAGATACTGAACCGGATTTTGAATCAGAAACCGGAAATCCTGGAAGCCGCGTCAATAAGCAGTAACCTAAACCAACATTTACAAACATTCCGAAGGCTGCATTAAACGTGCAGCCTTCTTTGTTTTAGCCCTGAAATGAACCATCTTAAAATAACCTTCAAAATAAGCAACCCGGAAACTTCCGAAATACTGATTGCCTTGCTTTCAGAAATCGGATTTGAAGCTTTTGAAGAAATAGAAACCGGATTGATGGCTTACATCCCTGAAAATGATTTTGAAGAACCGGTTTTATTATCGGCGCTTCAGCCATTTCATCAAAAATTCAGTAAAGAAATTATCGAAAAGAAAAACTGGAATGCCGCATGGGAAGCGGGTTTTGAGCCAGTAATTGTTGAGAATTTTTGCACCGTAAAAGCGCCGTTTCATTCTTTTGTTTCAGCTACGCCGATGGAAATAATTATCAGCCCAAAAATGTCGTTCGGCACAGGCCATCATGCAACTACGCAATTAATGATGGAACTGATGCAAACCGAAATGGAAGCGCAAAATCTGACTCAGAAATCAGTGTTGGATTTTGGATGCGGAACCGGCATTTTATCCATACTTGCAGGGAAACTTGGCGCTCAAAAAATTATTGCTGTGGATCATGAAGAATGGGCGGTTGAAAATGCGCGTGAAAATTCGAAAGCAAACCAAACGGCGCAAATAGAAGTTGTGAAAGGAAGTTTGGAAGAAGTGCCAGATGGACCATTCGATTTTATTCTTGCCAACATTAACCGGAACGTTTTGCTTCAATACATGCCTGCGATGGCAAACCGACTTGCTGCAGGAGGCACTATTATGATGAGTGGCATAGTTTCCGAAGATGCTGAAATGATTATTACAGAAGCCACAGAAAAAGGATTATTGCTTCATCAAAAAAAAGAACAGGAACAATGGGCAGCACTTTGCTTTAAAAAATTGTAAGTTTAATGTTACCTCAAAGCTTAGGGTTTTCGTTTCAAAAGCATTAAGTTTGCCTCAACTCAACCAAAATAAAATTTCTTCATGAATATAGCTATCCTCATTGTCGTTGCCTATTTACTCGGCTCTATTCCTACTGCCGTGTGGGTGAGCAAAAGATTTTTCGGATTAGATATTCGCGAACATGGTAGCGGCAACGCAGGCGCGACCAATACTTTCAGAGTGCTGGGAAAAAATGCCGGAGCGGCTGTGATGCTGGTAGATATGCTGAAAGGTTTCCTCGCAGTGAAGCTTTCTTTGCTTTCTCATTTCTCATGGAGTAGCGAGGCGATTACCAATCTTCAAATCTTTCTGGGGCTTGCAGCCGTGCTTGGGCATATCTTCCCCATTTGGGCAGAGTTTAAAGGCGGAAAAGGGATTGCTACCTTATTTGGGATGATCCTTGGTATTCAGCCTCTTGTAGCCGTTAGTCTTGTGGGGGTTTTTCTGGGAATTTTATTGCTCACCCGTTACGTATCGCTCAGTTCTATAAGCGCAAGCGTAGCCTTTCCATTGCTTATTCTTTTTATTTTCCGGGAACCTGAAGTTAGCTATCGGGTTTTTGCAATTGCCACGGCTTGTCTGGTTGTTTTGACGCACCATAAGAACATCAACCGCATGTTGCACGGTAATGAAAGCAAAGTGCCTTTTTTTAGAAAGAAGCGAAGTGAAGACAAAGAGTAGGAATTGATTCTATTGCCTGTTGGTATAAATCTTGTCAGCAGTATTTTCAAAAGAAACCATGAAAAATTTTAAACACATTGTTTTATGCAGCGCATTGCTGCTAAGTCTTGCTTCCTGCTTTACAAATCCTGTAACCGGACGCCGTTCTTTAAATCTTGTTGATGAAGGCACCATGCGCAGCATGGCAAATCAGGAATACGCTTCTTTTCTTTCTACAAACCGCCCGGTAAACGGATCGCGCGATGCTGAAATGGTTGACCGGATAGGTAAAAAAATGTCGGTTGCGGTGCAGAATTATCTTCAAAGCATTGGGCAAACAGAACTTGTAAATGGTTGGCAATGGCAGTTTAACCTCGTAAATAATAATCAGGCAAATGCATGGTGCATGCCGGGCGGAAAAGTGGTTGTGTACTCAGGGATTCTTCCATTAACGCAAAATGAAGCCGGACTTGCCACCGTTATGGGTCACGAAATTGCGCACGCAGTGGCGCGCCACGGAAATGAGCGGATGAGCCAGCAACTTGCAGCGCAGGCAGGCGGCCAAACGCTTTCTGCTTTGATAGGCACAAAACCCGGCGTAGCGGGGCAACTTTTTAACACTGCCATCGGATTAGGCTCACAGGGCGTACTGCTCAAATTTTCCCGCGACCAAGAAAGCGAAGCAGATAAAATGGGGTTGATTTTTATGGCACTTGCAGGATATAATCCGAATGAAGCCGTAAATTTTTGGTCGAGAATGGCTGCAAAAGGTGGGCAACAACCTCCTGAATTTTTAAGCACCCACCCCAGCGATCAAACGCGCATCAACAACATTAAAAAATGGCTGCCTGAAGCCATGAAATATTACAAACCTCAGTAGCTGCAACAAGATTGATCAAAGCATCGTTTTTACAGAAGCTTTTCAGCTACCTCGTTCCTGTAAAAATCTGGCAAGGCTCCGGCAGGGACAATACCCTGTTGGAGCTTTTGCTTTTCCGCAACCAATGGCAGCTTGCTACCGGCAATGCCTTGTATTCTGATGGCTACCGCTATCGGCCGCTGGCATTGGCTTTCAGGAAATTAAAAAAGGAATTGCCGCAGATTAAAACAATGCTTGTGCTGGGAGCAGGCATCGGAAGCGCCGTGCACGTGATGCATAAACTTGGGCATTTCCCGTCTACAACTTTAGTGGATTATGATGAAGTAATCATAGGCTTGGCAGAAGATACGATGAACCTGGAATCCATGCATCCGCAACTGCGTTTCATTCATGATGATGCGTATCATTTCCTTCAACACACAGAAGAATGGAGCCTGATTGTGGTGGATATTTTTCAAGGGAGAAACGTTCCGGATTTTGTTTTGGAAGTTCCATTTCTGAAGGCGTGCAAAGAGCATCTTGATAAAAACGGAAACCTCGTGCTTAATTACATACTGAATGCGGAAACTGACTTTTTAAAATTGAAAACCAACCTCGCTGCGCTTTTTTCTTCAGTAGAAATTATGGAGCACGGCATCAACCGGATCTTCTTTGCTAAAGCTTAGCGCTCTGGATGCGGAGCACTTTTCTGTTCTTTTTTTGCTTGTGCATTTTTTCAGGCACCAGTTTTAAAATTTCCGTTTCAAGGCTTTGTAAAAATGCTTTCCTTACGAAATGCTTACTTGTAACGAGGCTTATTTCCCTTACTGGTTCTTCATCCTTAAAGTAACGAATGCGCTCCGCCTGTTCCTCATTAAAATCAAGCGTAGCAAGTTCCGGAAGCACAGTAAGTCCGTTATTTTTATCCACCATGCGGCAAAGCGTAGCCACGTGCCCGGAGTTATACCGGTAGTTTCTGGAAGCCTGAATTTTTTCTACCTGATCGTTACAAAGATTAATCACTTGGTTCCTCATGCAATTGCCTTCACTTAGCAACCACACCCTGTCCAATTCAATATCAGATGGAGAGATCATGCGCTTCTTTAACGCCTTTTCATTTTTAGAAAAATATCCCACGAACGGTTCTTCAAAAAGAGGCGTTTCAACAATATTCTTTTCTTCAAGCGGAGTGCTTAAAAGACCCACTTCAATTTCACCGTTGTGCAGGGCTTTTACAATTTTATCTGTTTCCATTTCGGTGACAATAATTTTCACGTCCGGATATTGCTTCGCATAGCTTTCAAGGAGATCGGGCAACACATAAGGCGCAAGCGTGGGGATAACGGCAAGGCGGAAAGTACCATTAAGGGAATTGTGAAGCTGATCAATCATTTCTGAAACACGCGCATGTTCTGCGAGAATTTTTTTTGCCTGCTCTACAATTGCCTCACCCACATCGGTAACCGCAATGGGATGTTTGCTTCGGTCAAACAAAATGATGTCTAGCTCATCTTCCAGTTTCTGAATCTGCATGGACAACGTTGGCTGTGTAACAAACGTTTTATCTGCGGCGGCTACAAAACTCTTATAAGTAGCCACTGCCACTACATACTCTAACTGGGTGATAGTCATGCCGCAAAGTTAGTTTCCTGCCGTAGATGAACTTCCGGATTGTGCGTCCTCTTATAAGTTGCGTTTATGCAATCATGGAAACGAATTCGTGTTGACTGAACGGCATCATCAGCATGTGGATTCCTTCATGACCACCTGCACGGTTTGTCGTGTTTTTTGTTCCAGTAAAATTTCGCAATTGCCGGTGAGGTTTCCGAATGTTTCAGCATCGTAATGCCGGATGGTAAGCAAGGTGAGGTTTTCATTCCGCAACACTTTGTAGTCATCTTTCAAAGCGGCAATAAGCGATTCAATTTTATCTTCCCGATTATCTATGCAGGCGACGAAGGAAATGGCAGCATTCTGAATCAGATTTATGCGAATGCGCAAGTCGTGAAAAGTGGTGTAAAGATGTTTCAGGTTATGCTCTGTAATAAAAGAAAAATCGCGCGTGGTTACTTGCAGCAGCACCTGATTTCGTTTTAAAATAAGGAGCGGAGGATACTGAATAGGTTCTGCTTCGTGATGAATTAATGTGCCGCTAAAATCAGGTTCTAAAAAGCATTTTACAAAAAGCGGGATGCCTGCATTTTGCAATGGTTTTATCGTTTTTGGGTGGATAACCTGCGCGCCGTAAAAAGCCATTTCAATCACTTCGTGAAAAGAGATTTTTTCAATCGGCACCGCCTCCGGAAATTCTTTAGGATCCGCACTGAGCAAGCCTTTCACGTCTTTCCAAATGGTTACGCTTTTTGCTGAAAGCATTGCCGCGAGCAGGGCGGCAGTATAATCACTTCCTTCCCTGCCAAGGGTTACAGAAGCATTGTCAGCAGTAGCGCCGATAAAGCCTTGCGTCACAATTATTTTTTGAGCGGTAAGCGCCGGTTTCATTTTTCGGAGCACTTTCTGCGTGGTATAATTCCAGTCCACTTTTGCGTCGCGCCATGTTTCATCTGTACGCAGCATATCGCGGATGTCCATCCATTCTGCGTTCACTCCATTCTCTTTAAAAAATGCTGCAAGAATTTGGGTGCTCATTAGTTCACCCATGCACACAATCTGATCATAGGAGTAATCAAATCGCTCCAGGTCTGCATCATCAATTGCCCATTGCAATTCTGTGAAAAGCACATTGAGGCCGGAAGCAGTTTGCTGAAAAAACTTTTCGCCGAGAAGCATTTTTGCATAATCAAGATGATGCTGCTCCAGGTCTTTTGCAAGCTGATGTGCGGTTGCTTTTTCTCCGCTGAAAGCTGCGTCCACAATGGCTTCCAGCGCATTGGTCGTTTTTCCGATTGCAGAAATAACCAGTACAGATTCACCATGAATGGATTGAACAATGGGCAATAGAGCCTTAGCGCGTTGCGGCGTGGAAATAGATGCGCCGCCAAACTTGTGAATCTGCAACATGGTTTGATAAATTAAACTGCCGGACGATGCGAAATCTAATAAAACAATTCTTCTTTGCTTTTCGGTCTTTCATCTTCCCTCCATTGAAAGCGGCTCAGTTTCAGCGCAGGAATGGAAACGTCTTTAAGAGGTGTCATGTTTGGCTTCACGTCTTGCTCGTAAATAATCCTGCTGATTTTCTGGTCATCAAAAAAAATGCGCATTCGCTCAGCCGTCACTTCATTTACGCCAAGGTATGCACCGCTTTCATCGGTTGGGAAATAAATCGTTTCTGCGTTTGGGAAAACCACCATCCGGTTAATCTGATTTTTTTCAAAAAAAGCTGTAAGCGTTTTTCCCTGAACCTGATCATACAATCCTGCTTTTTCAGTACCGGAGCGTGATACCACAAATGCCTTATCCGGCACAAACAATTCTTTCAGTTTACTGCTGTCTAATAAAAGCAGAATAGTGTCTCCGGTTATCTGGCTTTGCCTGCTCCATGCAACTGGATTGTACATGAGCCGCATGGTGCTGTCTTGCCCCGAATAAATAATGCTGTCGCAACGCGCCTGCAGGGAATCAGAATAGATGATGACGTGATGAAAACCTGTGTAAAAACGCGGCATGGTGGTGTCTGGAATTTTAAGCTTTGGCTGAAGGCGCGGGTTATTTTTTTCAGCAGGTTCGGAGATGGTTTCAGAGATGGTGTTTCCCAGTCTTTTCTTTGTTTTTTGACGGTTTTTTTTTTGAGGATTTTTGTTGAAGGTATTGCTGTCAGGCGTTTGTAGCGTATCAGCAATGTCTTTTGAAACATGCACTGCATAAAAAGTATCCGCACGGATGTAAATGCTGTCGCTCGTTAAAACATGCTTGAGTACTGGTTTAATTGCCGCATACAGTTCGCGTGAAATTTCATTGTAAGAAGCGTAGCCTGAATAAAGTGTGGTCTTCTGAACCGTATCAAGCGCCAAAACATTTCCTAAAGCAATTGCGAAGCCGGTGAGGCGGTTATAATCAAGCGTATCGGCTTCCACGTATTGTTCTGCATTGCGAATGGAAGAACGTACATTGAAATGTCCGATTTCCCTTTTAGCATCCCAGAAGCCGCTGCTGGTGCGGAGTTCACTCTTATCATTGTTAACTACTGAAGGCCCGAGAAAGTTGACTACTTTGCTTTCTGTGTTGTAACCAAGATCGGTGGAAGACACCTGATATTTTGGATCTGTAACCAGCACATTTCCGGTAAACCGGGAGTCTTTGGTTCGGGCGTTATAAACTCCGCTGTTTGAAGAGAGCGTTGTGGTTTCGCTTTGCAGTGTTCCGCCATTTTCATACGTGCCGATTTTGGTGCCGAGGTTGTAGGTGAGCTCTTCCCCCCACAAATTGTTTTTACCGTCCGTAAGGCTCACGTTTTTTTGAAGAAAAGCAGTTCGGGTGTTGCCGGTATATTTCAGGTATTCACTCTGCACTTGTGTGCCGCCGGGTTGCGTAATCTGCACGTTTCCAAATGCTTCCAGATTGTTTGTTGCCAGATTAACGTAGGCGCTGTCGCAATTCATAAAGCTTTCACCCTGCTGCAGACGCACATCCCCCACAAGCTTGTTTAACTCTGTTCCTTCAGGCGTTTTTTCGAAAGTTAGAAACTGCGCGCCCAGAATCTGAACCGGCAGTTTTGCATCCTTCTGATTTTGAGCAGAAAGAAAAAGAGGAAACAAAAGGCAAAGGCAGCAACAGAAAATATTGTGGCGCAGAAAAAAGAAATGGAAATTATTTTTTGAAACGAAGCCTTGCAAAAGCCTGGATTATGGTTGCTTGCGCCGTCCAAAAACGGTCACATTAATGTAGCGAGCAGGATGCGCTTCCACATCGGCCATCAACAGATCAAGCGTTTGCAGGGAAGCGTTTAAATTATTGTAGAGCGCCTTGTCGTTCACTAACAGTCCAAGCGAGCCCTCATTGGAATTTATTTTGGTCACGATTCCCTGTAACTGATTTGCTGCACCTTTCAATTCAGCCATGGTTTGCGAGATGGGTGTTTTCGTAAGTTCGTTAATGGTGTAATCTGCGTTCTTAATAATGCGGTCAATACGCTGGTTATTGTCGGCAAGATTAGCGGTTATGGTGTTGGTGTTACGAATGATTCCTGCAAGCTGCTGGCTTTCCCCATTCAAGCGATTTGAAAGCTGCGAAAAGTTAGCCATTGCAACGTCTAAATTGGCAATGCTATGCTGAAGATTGGCTCTGGAAGCGGGATCCAGAATACTATTTACGCCAAGCAAAACGGTATCGAGCGTTCCCACTACGTGTCGCACATCTAATAGCAACGGTGTTACTTCAGCAGAAATAGCATCAATAATTCCACCTTCTACAACGCTAGGAAGTTGCGTCTCTTCTTCCACCAGTTCTTTGCTTTTTCCAAGGTCAAGCGAAATAGCTTTTGTGCCAAGTAAATCTGTAGAGGTTAGTTTCGCAACGGTACCTTTTGTAACATCCGTTTTCTTATTGATGGCGAGTGTAACTTTTACTTTTCCATTGGTTTCATCCAAAGCGATATCTGAAACGCGACCTATGCTCATGCCTTTCACCTGCACATCAGAGGATGGTTGTAAACCCTGCACGTTATCATAGTAAACGTAGTAATTGTTTTCTCCGGAAAAGATGTTTGCACCTTTTAGAAAATAAAATCCGGCAAATAAGATGAGAATAGAAGAGGCAACTAAGAGCCCGATCCGTGCTTCTTTAGAAAATTTCATGTAAGAAATGTGTGTCTTTGCAAAACAAAAATAGCTGAAAACAGTTCCCTGCCGTCATTTATTCTCTTTCAACAAAACACTGTTTAAATAACCATGCCTTTCAGCATTCCTGACTTTTAATAGTTGCGCTATTTTATCTCTTTTAAAAATCAGTTCCGATGGAAAAATAAAGAATCGGTTTCTTCAAACCATCTACGTTCCAAGCGGCATCAAAACGCAGAAAATAACCGAAAAGCATTGTTCGCGCGCCTGCCCCATAGCCAATTAAAAAATCTTGCTGCGGAAGCTGAGAAGTTAAACCCACGCCTGTTTGCTGATTAATGAAAGTGTAGCTCCGCGATAAATTATCTTCCGTTGGCAACAAGCCATTCCATGCGCTGCCTGCATCCAGAAAAGTAACCAACTGCAAATTCCGAAGAAATCCGGATTGGATGGGACGTTTCAAAAAAGTTGTAAAAACAGGTGCCCTTACCTCAATGTTTACCACGCCGTAAGTATTGCCATTGCGGGCATTTTGCGGATATCCGCGCATGTTTGTAACCAACGCCTGAAAAGCAAAAGTTTGATTTTGCGGTGGCGGAATGGGCGTTTGTTTTGAGTTGATCCAATTATCTACCCCACCCATTATGTAGTTGATTTTTTGGTTGCCGGCTGAATGCGCAAATGCACCACGAGAGGCGAGGATGATGTTCTTATAAAGCTTCGTGTAGTTCCTTAAATCAAAACCAAGGTTGTAAAATCCACCATTAGGTTTGCTAAGCTGATACAAATACTCCGCGAAAAACTTGTAGCGACTTCCTTTGCGGATATTAAGTGTTGGCGACGTGGTGTTATCATAAACATACTCTGCGCGGCTCAACGCCCAATACATACTTTGCTTCGGGCTAAAGGAAAGGCTCAGCGTGTCCGTAGATTTAAAATTGAGCACATCCTGGCGGATTCCGAAATAAAATCCGGCACGTTTCACGCGATCAAAAGGATACGAAACGGAACCCTGCAAAATGTTGGAAGTTAGTTTTCCAAGCTGCTGATTAGTGAGCACATAATTACCCTGAATGTCAAAATAATCCACGTTGTAAACCTGAAATTTTTCAGTTCTTAAAAACAGAATGCTCCAGTCAAGGCGGTTGGTGAAGTTTTGATACTGAAGATAATAAGCCAGTCCGCTAAAATTTATCGGCAGCCTGAAACCCCCGGTCAGCCGGTGATTCTCCATCACGTCGTTCAGACTAACGGTGAGCATTCCGCCAAGATTGGGTTGGGAAAACTGACCGCCGTTGTAAGCCGAAGGCTGATATTTTGTGAACAGAACATTATTATCAACGCGAATGGTAAAGAAGTCGGGTTTAAAAGATAAACGGTATGGTTGCGGACGCATTTTGACGTAGGTGCTATCCACCAGAATGCTGTCTTCCTCCGGCTCCGGAATGTTTATTTCAGGCTGGCTAAGCGCTTTATTTTCTTCGATAGAAATAGCGGTTGAATCCTCAAATTCTGATTGAAAAATATTGCCGCTCCGCAGGAAATTTTCGGGTTTATCATCTTCTTTGGGCAGTTTATTTCCACGCACATCGGTTAAAGGGCGGCTGCGGTTTTTGCCTGATAAAGTGGCGGGCGTAACGGCTTGAACCGGATCGCCAATTGCTGGAATTTTCAGCGGGTGAAAATAGATTTTGATCTTATCGCCCTCTAGAATTACATCTGCCACTTTTTGGCTTGCAGGGTTGTATTGATGGCTGATAATGCTTTCTGAGAAGTTGGTAACCGGCACTGCAAAAGCGGAATCTTCATTGCGGATATTTCTTCCAAAAAGCACCACGTATTTATTGCGGATGCCGCTACTGTCATACAAAAACGCGAAATTATCTGCACCATATTGGATGGGTTGCGTAACGGTTCCTGACGCAACATCAGAGCACTGAAGCAGTTGCTTTCTCTTTGTTTTTGTGTCGTAAAAAAAGAGGTTCATAGGGCCTACCGGAAGCTCGTTCACGCTAAGCGGCGCGTCCAGATCGGGCGTTGATCTGTTGGAAAGAAAAAGGATGCCTCTTCTGGAACCACCACTAATAAAAGCGGGCTGCACATCGTCCCACAAATCGTTGGTAATATTTACTGCTCGTCTTCCGCGCAGGGTAAACAAAAAGAGGTCTGTCTGACTTCTTTTAATGGCTGAAAAAATAAGTTGCTGATCATCTTCAGTGAAGCTCATTCCCAAAACCCTGTCAAAGCGATTGGTGGGAATCACGTAGTTCTCAATCTTAGCCCGACCGGCATTATAAATTCTTAACCTCGTCTGGAACCCGCGCCTGTAAAGGATTGCAAGCTTATAGCCGTCATTGCTCCACGCCATCAGTGGATAATCGGGGTCAATCATTTTCTCATTGTAGTCTTTCAATCCCCCTTGCAAAATCACGTCTTTTTGTTTGGTTCCCTGCGTGTTTTGCAGGTTAACGGTGTATTCTCCATCTTTCCAGCTTACGTAGGCAACATCCAAACCACGCGGAGAGACGCGTACATCCTGAATGATAGTGTTGTCCTTAGGTACCGGAATTTCCAGAATCGGCTCTCCCATGCTGTCGGGTGTTTCCTGGCGCAGCGCTTCGTTTTGATAAACTGTTTTGTAGTAGCTAAGCACGGAATCGTAGGTCTGCTTAACGGATTGGGATAGCGTGATTTTTATTCCTTGCGTAAGGCTGCTTTTTAGCTGCATATTGTAAAGCAAGTTCTTCACATTGTGTTCCCCGAATTTCTCTGAAACGTACTTCCAGAAAGCCTTTCCGGCTACTGAAGGGTTTTTTTCCGAGAGTTCATAAAAACCTTTTTGAGGATTGCCGACCAGCAGATTTTTCCAGGTATTTTCGGTTTCTGCGTCCCAGCCATCCACGATGTAAGCAATGTAGCCGTCGGTTGTCCAGGGAGGTAAATTCAGTAGCACTGCATTCTTCACCATTTCGCGAAAGCTCTCTCCAAAAATGATTCGCTGCATTACCACGCGCGCCATGCCTGACCGCAATTGCCTGCGCAAATCAGTATGTACTCCCGTGAAATAAACCACCAGCCTGTCGCCCACTAAATCCACTGTTCCAGCGGGCACATCCTGTAACTGCGAGTCGTATTTCAGCCCCACATTTGTTTGCCTGTATTCATCGTAATTGTTGTAGAGAATAATATTGAAACGACCCGGAAATTTGCCACCCATTTTCTGCTCAATTATGTCGATATCCTTTTCCGCCTGCTCTGCCACGTAGCGTGCTAACTGCCGTCCGGCTAAATCATAATGGTACACCCTAAAATGTTCTGTGTCGTAAAAACGCCAGTTGTAGTTTCTTAACTGAACGCGGTTTTGCCCAAAAATTTCGGTGTTGGTTTGCGCGTTCATTCCGGCAAAGAAGCACAGAAAGAGGGCAATCAGAAATTGAATTCTGATCCATTCCTTTTTAAAAATCATTTTCATTTAGGGAGATAATTATAAGCCGCAACAAGCTTAAAAAATGCGAGCCTGATATTAAGAACGCTCTTGCCGGTTTAAACGATATTTTTGCCTTACTAAATTACTCTAAAAATTTCTTGCAGCCTCATGCTTCATTTACAAAGCTTCACTTTCAACGGTTTTTCTGAAAATACTTACGTTCTGCACAACGACCAAAAACAATGCTGGATTATTGACCCGGGAATGTACGACGATAGCGAGCAAACGGCATTCCTTGAGTTTTTGAAAACAAAGCAACTTGAACCGCACGCAATCCTGAACACACACGCACATATTGACCACGTTTTTGGAGTTCAGATGCTGGCAGACATTTTTTCTATTCCATTTTTCATTCACCAAAAAGAGCAGTTGGTGCTTGATGGTGCAGTAGGTGCAGCAACCATGTTCGGGTTTGATTTTAAAAGGATTTCCACACCGGTTAGTTATTATGACATGGAGCGCCCGCTTATGCTTGCTGACGATGAGGTAAAACTGCTTTTTACGCCCGGGCATTCACCCGGAAGTGTGTCTTTATACCATCCCGCCGGCAATTGGGTAATTAGCGGCGATGCGCTTTTCAATCAAAGTATTGGCAGGACAGATTTACCCGGCGGACATCATGCAACCTTACTTCAATCTATTAAAACAGCACTTCTCCCGCTGCCGGAAAATACGCAGGTCTATTCCGGTCATGGCCCGGTAACGAGCATCGGATTTGAAAAGAAACACAATCCATTTTTAACCTGACAGGAGCTTATTTTGTCTTCGCATAATCCACCAATTTATTCCCGTGTAAAACGGGAATTACGGGGTGCAAATCCGGTGTCGTGCAATATTCCATATCTGCTTCAAGGCCGTAAGCCGCCAATCTTTTGAAGTGGGAACTATTTTTCAAAAATTCAAAAAGCTTGTTTCCTGATTGATTGTATAAATGCGCCGCAATTCTTGCACTATCGCATTCAATGTCAAAATGATTTTCCAATTGATTGATTACTGCGCCTGCAAACAAGAAATCTTCCAGATTAATCCGGTCTTTCCAAGCGGCGCAAGCTAAGAGCACATTTTTACCGGATGCGACCAAATAATCACAAGTTACTGAAAGATTTAAAAATGAGCCGGTTATAATTTCTGCAGCCCCTTGCACCATATGCAATAATTTAGTGCCATTTGTAGTGGTTAAAATTAGTGTACGTTCATTTATAAAAGAAGCAGGGTATTCTAATGGACTATTTCCATGTTGCAAGCCAGAGGCTATTTTCCCGTCACGTTCGCCAGCAGTAATACTATTATCGATAGATTTCCCTAACGCAATGCATTTTTCAACACTTGCTACAGGAATTACGCATTCCGCGCCATTGTGTAATGCGGCGGCAATGGTAGAAGTGGCTCTGAAAATATCAATTATTACTACTACAGCATTTTTAGTGTCGTATAAATGCAGTAGTGCAGGCGACGAACAAACTTCTAATATTGGCTTTGGCGTATGATTCATTTATAAGCAAAGAAGAACAATTGGATAAAATATTAAAAGAAAAGCCACGACAAATGCCATGGCTTATTTGTTTTTACAAGTTGACATTAAACTAGTAAACCCACATGTCATGTTCCTTTTCGAAGAGATCCTCCGCTACGCGCTTTCCTTCGTATAATGCATCTGTGCCTTCCAAGCCCATGGCTGAAAATGTTTTGTCGAACGGATTGCTCACTTTAGTTATGTAGCTGGCAAAATAACGGTTTTCAAAAAACTCTTCCCAATTCATACGGGCGATGTCATTTTCAGGATTAAACACTTCATATTGCACCAATACATCACGCAGCTCAGGATAATACAACCATAGCATAGCATATGTACCCTGATACTGACCAGATTCACTGCTGTATTTATCTAAAAGAGGTGCTAAGCCAATTATTTTTACTTGCATCCTACCAAGATTACGGTCAAAATACCAATCCTCTTTAATACGGTATTTAGTCACCAAATCAGGATTAAAGTCATTATGCGTAATGCGGATTTGCGTTTCACCCGTGATGGGGTCAACAACCGGTGTTGAATCTGTTTTACCGATCAGTATTTCCATTACCTGATCTTTTGTCATCGCATTTATAAAACGATCACCATCATTGCCGGCGCTACTGTAAGCTTTTACTTTTCCTTTTTTTATGGCATCTAACAAAATCTCTACGAACATTCCACCGCCGGATGCGTCGTCACCTCTGTATCGAAACGCAACGTTTTGTTTTTGACGAACATCAATTTCTCTCCAAACACGCTTTTTCCACAAAACATCAGCTTCCCGGATGGGCTGCCAGGCCTTTGCCTCGTTTATGTGCGGCATACGGTCGATAACGCCATCGCGAACCAATGATGGTTCCCAGATTTTATTAACGGGTTCCACAGCCGAGTTACCGTTTTGCACTTTATCCGACATATTATCTTGCGCCACTACAAAACTCGTAGAAGCAAGCAGGAAAAGGAAAGAAAGTCTAATTTGCAAACTAAGATTTTTCATATCGTCAATGTGAATTGTTCAAAAATTTTAATTCAAGGTGAGGTTAATTGCATTTAAAAGTCTGGTACGCCCATCAGGACCTTTAGCCCTGATGTTTTCAATAAATACTTTATCGCCGGGACGTGCTTGTGTAGACTGATATTTTAAAACGGTTGGATTATCTCTAAAATAAGCTCCAGGTACAGACATTGGAGGTTGATATTCACCGCCTTTCGGCAAATAACTGAAATCAAAACTGGTAACCTGAAATTTAGCATCAAAATCGAAACCATCTAATACTGCAGGAATACCTAATTGTGCTTTAAACACACCAGAAGAAATAAAACCACCAGTTTTGCCGGCAACTTTTGCAACAGGGTCAGGAATTGTTTTAACTCTCACTTTCAAACCGCCCACTTTCGCAGCACCGGTAGCCGTTTTAGCCAGTATATCCGCTTCCAGCGTTCCGGGTGTGGTTACTGTAACGTCATATTGTCCGTTTGCCGTTTTATTTACTGTAGCACCCGGAATGCTCACACTAATATCTTCCATTGAATAACCGGCAGCACTAACTGTGATTGGGTTCGGTACGCCGATATAAAACACGTTCATTTTATCAAGCTGAATAGATGCACCAGTAGAACCCACCATATAACTGAAAGAATAATCTTTCTTTTCCGTTCTGTTTCCTAAATTAATGGATACCGAACCACGAACTGTTTGGAGACCAACACCTGCAGCAGTAGTTTGCCAAGTTGCTACTCCATTTTCAACTTTTGTAATTCTTCCGCTGCTTGCGCTCACGGCAGGGTTAATAGCTTTGTTGTATGCCGCAAGGGAAATGGATGCTTCTACGGGTTGACCGGCTAGTACATAGCTGTTTTTAGCAACAGCGATAGCCTGAAAGTCATCAAATTTAACCTGAATATCTCCAGCCTCATTAGCTAATTGATTAATAATCTGAGCTTCACTATTACGAACGTCGTTTTGAAACTTTGAAAATAATGTAACAGCAGCCATAACAGGCATATTGTAGAAATTACCTATCTTCCAATCGCCCTGTGGATTATTGTCTGTTTTAGAGGCATCAATAATATTAAGTGGCATTTGATGCGCAAACGTAGTAGGATCCTGAGGATTAACCAAGGTCAAAAGCTTGTTGCGCAATTCTATAATTCTGTTTTTAATTGTGTCTCCACCATTATTTTCAACTAACAATCGTGTAGAAGCATCAATATCGCTTTCAGCCTTAATTTCTTTATTATTTTTACCCTCATATCCTCCGGATGCAGTGATGATACGCTCTTTCCACGATTGAAGGTAATCATACATCTGCTGCGCTTCTGTTCGGGCAATCTTTGCGCGATCGTTGAATGGCTTCACCCTTTCTTTTTGCCCGGGTTCACTTTCCTGAGCATCAAAAGCTGCGTACATTTTCACGTTACGCTCTTGTATGGAACTATTCGATGAACCAATGCTTTGATTGATTGTTTTAAAGGCGTGCAATATTTCGGATGATACATTGAGGGCCAGCATTGCGGTCAACACCAGATACATCAGATTGATCATTAATTGCCGCGGCTCTTTGGGTAGAGACATCCTAAGATTAGTTTACTTTAGTGAGATTTTTTGTTTCTTTCCTTATAATTATTGTAAACAACATTATCTGCTTATCGTCCTTGCATTGCTGAAAGCATATTGCCATACACCTGATTTAATGTAGTCAGGTTTTTAGCTAATGTTCCAATTTGTTCTTTTGCAGCAATAGCATCGGTCGCACTTGAAGCCATAGCATCAGACGCATTAACCAGATTGCTGTAAAATTTATTCATAGCTTTAAGATGGTTATTCGCATCCTGTAGTTCTACCTCATAAATCTGATTTAATGAACCCAGATTTTTAGAAAGCACCTGAACCTGCTCGTGAAATTTTGCAGTATCATCAGCAGCATTGTTGAAAGCTCCCATTGTATGAGAAGCACTTGCAAAGGTTCCTTTCATTTCTCCTAAAGCGGTAGCTGCTTCACGGGCACTTGCAGAATATTCATTTGTAGCGGCGGTAACGTCAGATATATCCTTTACCTGCTCAACTACTAATCCAAACCGTTGAAAATTATCATTCAATCTCCGTAAATTGGCAGGGTTCAACTGCGCATCTTCTAACATCTTATCTAAAGAGGCTGTAGCAGAGCCATTATTCGCGTCCCCAATTCCCTGAATAGGTGTTGGTTTAAACTTAATTCCTTTACGGTATGCTTCAATATGTGGGTTCTCATCCAGGTTTGGATAATAACGCTCCCAGTAATAATCTTTATGTGGAGGTAAAATGCCGAGCATCGCAAAAAGAAATGCTTCCGTCATCATACCGATGGTAAGTGCCGGACCTGCCCAGCTCCAGTGCTGGATTTTTGCCAGTGCTCCAATAAGTACTACAGATGCACCTAAACCAATAATTAAATTCTTAAGGTATTTACCTTGTTTTGTTTCAAAAAATAGCGCAATTGAATTCATCAGAATTATAGTTTATTTGGGGTTATCAAAGATTGAATAAAGTAAGTGATTTTGATATTATCTTCTGTTCGTTAAAGCGGGGGCAATTTCCTGGTAAATAGCTCTGAAACCAATATATGCCTTTGCAGTATCGGCATATTCCCAATCGCGGGTGCTAACCTGTATATAATATACCACATCCCTCCAGCTACCACCACGAACTACCATCCGGCGAAGCCATTGTGGATCATTTTCTTTTAAGCGGGTTCTAATTTCAGGATTAACATCGGAAATCGTGGCATAGGCAGAACCGTAATACTGAGAAGCAGTCCATTCGCTTACATTACCTGACATATTATACAGCCCATAATCATTCGGCCAATAACGATCTACCGGAACAGTATATAAACCGCCATCGGCAGCATAATTACCACGCTGAGGTTTGAAATTTGCGAGATAGCATCCTTTCTTATTTACTACATAAGGACCACCCCAGGGGTATGGAGATTCGAGACGACCGCCACGTGCAGCCCATTCCCACTGTGTTTCATTAGGTAGGCGAAAATCTCCTTCAAAAAATTGTCTGTTTTTTTCACGCTCTGAACGCCACAAGTTTGTACGCCAGTTGCAAAATGCCTGTGCCTGAAAAAAATCAACTCCCACCACAGGATAGTTATTAAATGCAGGGAACCAATTGTATTGCTGCGCAATAGGCTCATTATAAGAATAAGTGAGTTGCCGCATCCAGACCGTTGTGTCAGGGTAAGCCGAAACTTCATACTTGCGGATGAAATTATTACGGGGCTGATCCGGATTTCTTACGGCAGCATCATAATCAAACACCTCATAGTTATAAATCAATTTGCTATTGTCAAATTCTCTTTTGCCCCATCCGCTTTGGTCGGCAGGAATGAAGAAGTTTGGAAGTTGGTCTGCTACATCCTGATCATTGTAGTTAATCCGACGGCGCATGTCCACTCTTTGCGTACCGTCAGGGTTGTCAATATAGTCGCCTAACTGCACGTGCGCCATAGAATCCCGAACCCAGGAAGAAAACTGACGCCATTCGGCATTAGAAACTTCGGTAGCATCCATGTAAAAACCGGTCATTTGCACGGTACGAATCAAGGCATCATTGAGGCCGCGAACGTCTTCGTCGCTGGCACCCATTTTCAAAATGCCAGAGGGAACGTAGACCATGCCGAGAGGTACTGGTGGCTTATAATTAAGGCTGGTAGGATTGCCAACCAGTTGTCCACCGGTTCCTGATCTTCCGCAGCTTGCAGCCAGTGCTATCATCGCCACAGCCGAGATCTTCAGGGTAAGTTGTCTCATACTTCTGTTTGTTGTTGTTGTTGGTTTGCGATTAGGCAAATAAAGTCAAAATTTGGTAAAGAAAGCTTTGGATAATTTCTAAACCGGCACACAATATTTATAGAATTTCCGGAAAAAGCAAATCCCATCGAAAAAAACTTTTAAAACTTTTTGAAAAAGGGCGGGTTTTGAAGGTTGCTAATGTACGAGGTTGAAACAAAACTGTAGGTAACTTTTTTTAGCAGTTGCTCCTGTCGCATTGTGAAAGGAACTAAAAACTGCCGTCGGAGACAAATATACACGCTCCGTTTCTAACAAAAAATCTTTCGGAAAACTGCCTCGTTATTTGATTCCTGATTTTGTCCGTCTTTTTTATCACCGAGTTTTTTTTTTGAAAAAAGGCAAGTCCATTTCAGAAAACCTGACGGAAAAGAGGAAAACTTATTGATCAAGTGCCGTAAAAAATTTATCGAGCGCAGCTACCATAGATGGTGCATTTGGAGCGGGTGCTTTCACATCAAGACGTAAGCCATGGTCTGTTACCGCTTTTGATGTCGTAGGTCCGAAAGCGCCTACCAGCACGCCATTCTGTTTAAAACCAGGACTGTGTTCCAATAAAGTTTGCACACTGAAAGGACTGAAAAACACAATCATGTCGAACCTGCTTTTCATTGCCTCATCAATATCGTTTGAAAGCGTGCGGAACATTACGACCTCTGAAAATGCAATCTTATTCTTGTTCAGGAATGTTCTGATTTCATTCTTTCCATTGTCAGAAACGGGAAGCATATACCGCTCATTCTTGTGTTTCGCAATCACATCAAGAAGTCCTTTTGTGGAACCATCTGCTGAAAAGAAAACTTTGCGCTTTCTGTAAAGAATGAACTTTTGGAGATAAAGCGCTACTGCTTCACTGCCACAGAAATATTTCATTTCCTGAGAAATTTTGAGTTTAAGTTCCTCGGCAATTCTGAAAAAATGATCTACCGCGCTCCGACTGTTCAAAATGATTGCGGAATGCTCCATTATATCCACCCGCTGCTTTCTAAAATCTCTCCCTGCCACACCTTCTACGCGAATGAAAGGATGAAAACTCAGGTTAAGGTTGAATTTAGAAGCCAGCTCAAAAAAAGGAGATTTTCCGTTTTCCGGTTGAGGTTGGGTAATGAGTATAGACTCAATCGGATGCTCCAGAACGGGCAGTGGAATTACTTTTTCACGCGGTTTTCGGGGCGCTTTTTTAGCGCTTGCAGGCCTTCTTTTTTTAGATGAAACGCTCGCCTTTTTTGAGGAGGCAACTTTTTCTACAACAACCGTTTTTGCTTTCGCTACGCTTACCTTTTTTGGCGCTGCAGGCTTTGCTATTTGCGGAGATGCTTTGGTTATTTTCTTCTTTGCGACAGGCTTTGTAATCTCTTTTATTACTGCTTTTTTCTCTACAGATTTTTTGGGCTTTACTTTTTTAGTGACCGATTCTTTGGTTGCCTTCTGCTTAATAGGCGCCGGTTTTGAAACGCTGGAAACTGATTTCTTAACCGGGGTAACCGCTTTTTTAGCAGCGACTTTTTTTGGAGGCGCAGCAGGCTTTTTTGACGCAACTTTTTTTATGGGTGCAGCAACTTTTTTTGCGACAATTCTTTTAGAAGATGCTATAGGACTCTTTTGAGAAACCTTTTTAACTGCTGTCGTTTTTACTTTAGAACGGGCAGATTTTATACCCACTTTTTTGGATGATGACTTACCAGAACTAATGGTTTTAGCAGAAACTTTCTTTGCCACAATCTTTTTTGGAGAAGCAGTCTTTTTTGCTTTTACCGAAGTTGATTTAGGGGGCGCCGAAACTGCTTTTTTACCTCCGGTTTGCTTCGCAATTTTCAAAGCGGGCTCGGAGATACTTGTTGGGGATTTTTTTACGGGAGTTTTGCCGGAGGCAACTTTCAGCGATTTTTTCTGAGGAACTTTTTTCTCCTTATTCTGTAAACGGACAGCTTTAGCCATACTCTCTATTCGCTAAGGTTTTTTTAGAGGATTTTCAACTTAAGCGGCGGAGCAGAAACACATCCTTTCACAGCAACAATCCGCGCACCAATAGCTTTAATAATATCGCCAAAGGCAATATTTCGGAGGCGCAAAGGTACGTGAAAAAGTGAAATTTGCTGAATTGGAAAAATGAGCCAAACACCTTCCAGCTTCTGATGTAGCGATTAATGAGCAACCCTGCAACCAAAATCATAGAAATGATTAACGCAGGCTCCGCCCAGCCTCTGCCGGCAAATGCAAGAAGAATAATAAACGGCACAAAAACTAAAGCCAGCACTTTATTTATCAGCAGCACATTGAAGAGATAATGGTCGGTGATGCCTTCCAGATTAAATGCCCAGCCGATGAAACGAACCACAAGATATTTTGTGAGGTAAATTCCCAGAATGCCCCCAATCATCATCAGCAAAAGATAATCAGGAACTACCTCAAAACTGCTTCTTAAGAAATACTTCCCCACCGCATAATAGAGGTAAAAACCTGCGGAAATGGCAAAGAAAAAGTTCATTAAAAGATTGGTGAAAGAAGCTTGCTGCATTTTTTCACGGGCTTGCCGACTGCCGCTCGCAGGGTTCCGGAATGAGTGCCATAATTCCTGAAAATACCGTGGATCCGTGAGCCTTATCAATCCCAATAAAATCAACACGCCCAGCACCAGATAAAAATCCATGGTTTTTGCGTGGGAAGGCACAGCATGTGCAATGGAATAAACAACCGGCTTGTTTTCTAAAGTACGCTGAACCAGGCTATCCATGCGGCTTTCAAGCACACTGCTCTGCAGAGAACTATCCATTTTAAAAACTGAAAATGCCGGAGCAATTGCAGAGGCAAAAAGTGGAAAAATCGCCCCTGATAATATCAGTAAGAAGCTTCGGAATGCAGCCATAACATCAGTCTTCAAAAGTAGCTTTTAAAAGAAAGCCACATACCCGAAATGAATTTTGGATTGCCGGAACTGAACAGGATTGTTTGTGTTGGCTCCCAAAGCATAACTAATAGAAAAAAGACCGGTTTTCGTTTCCAAAGTAGCACCAATTCCGAAGCCATTGTAAACGCTGCCTTTTCTCAAACCACCAAAATCTGACCTTACAAATCCATCGTCGCTAAACGCATAAACGAATGAATTATCTGCCGTGAGCAAACGCAATTCGATGGTAGCTACATGGTATTGATTCGTGAAGATGCTTTGTTCGTCAAAACCGCGCAGCAAGCGGAATCCGCCTATCTGATACAATTCATTTCGGAAAAGGTTTTCGCCACTAATCCACCCGCCGGAATAAGCCGTTTTTAAAACCAATTGTTTGCCCAAAGGGAAATAATAACCAACGCTACCATGCACCTGATATTGATTGCTTCTGTTTTCAAGAGTGTCATACAAACCGCCGTAATCAAAGCCTGTTGCGTCTTTCAAGCCGGTAATAGCATCGCTTTTGTTCACTTTCCTTTTTAAACCTGCTGCATTGATTTGAACCTCAAAACCCCTGCGTGGATTTAAACGGTAATCTGTCTTGTTCATCACCCATTCAGCACCTGCGCCATTTGCAGTCACATCCACATTTTCCGGCAACATTTTCCGGCTTTTGACAAACGCAGTATCTACGGTTATTAAGCGATTGCTTCGGTTTTGATAATATACCCGCAGATAGCTGATGGCGTTAAATTGGTAGCGAACACCGGCCTGCAATTGCGTGCGCCTGAATGCGGTGTCTTTTTTATACAAATCAAAATCTGCATCCAGCCCCAAAAGCGTGTTGAATAAATAAGGGTACACAAAGTTTGCTTTCAGACGCGGGGATTTAAACTGCAGATTCTGGTAAGAAATAAAAACGCTTTCGCCACTTCCCAAAATGTTTTGAAACCGAAGCTGTGCATCCACGGTCAGTAAAAACTTTCCGGTTTCAACACTGTTAGGAAGCAAGCCTATCAAGGCATTGAGCTGATTGGCTTTTTTAGGTTTCAGATAAAACTGTAGGCGTGTTTCTGATCGTTTGAATTGAATGGTGTGAGGTTGCGCTTCCTGCAAAAAAGGCAACTCCCGAATGCGCGTGGAAATTTTTTTCAGCTTCGATTCGTCGTAGGGTAACCCTTCTTTCAGCTCAAGATAATGGAGCAAAAAATTTCGTGACACAGTTTCTTCGTTTTCAAAAACAATGGAATCCAACTTTATAAATGGGCCTTTATGGAGATAAAAATTGCCTGAAATTTCATTTTGCTTTTCGAAGGTATCCACCTTGAAACCTGCAGCAGCAAAGGGATAGCCATTGTTTTCAGCCCATTGTAAAAGCATTTCAGAAAGCCTTGAAACATCTTTAGGAAAAACAGGGTGATTGCTCCATTGTTCCTGCTTTATGGAGAGTGCATTTAAAACTTCAGGCGGCACGTTCTCAAAAGAAACACGCGTCCATTTATATTTTTCACCGGCAAAAAACCGTGCAGTGTATTGGTTTTCGCGCACAGAAATACTATCCAGCGAAGCAGCTAAAAAACCGCGTTGTTGCATTTCAGGAATCAACTTCTGCAAATAATTCCACGCATTGGCGGCAGTAGAAAAATTTTCCGGGACTTTGATGTTTGAAATGTGCGTGTTTGCAGAAGTGTCTACAGCCAACAACCGAATCGTGTAGTTTTGCGCAGCACTGAACAAAGGCGTAAAAACAAAAAGGAAAATCAAACCTTTTAAAACTCCTGAAACTGCCTGCTGACGCTGCTTTCCATCTGTCCACCTTTTCCCTTTTTCCGGCATCTTTTCAAAAATAGTTTATGGCTGGCATCTATTTGCACATTCCCTTCTGCAAGCAAAAATGCAACTACTGTAACTTTCATTTTTCCACTTCCGCAAATGGCAAAGATGCTTTGCTGCAAGCCATGCAACGCGAAATTGAACTTCAAAAAAACTACCTCAGCAATGATAAAGTGTCCACCATTTATTTTGGTGGGGGAACACCTTCTTTATTGACCGCCGATGAAATTAATCAGCTGACTGAAGCCATCTTCCAAAATTTTGAAACCGACCCTCAACTGGAATTCACACTTGAAGCCAATCCTGACGACCTTACAAATACCGTTTTAAAATCGTTGAAAGCCACGCCCATCAATCGTTTTAGCATTGGCGTGCAATCTTTCAGAGATACAGACCTTAAGTTTATGAATCGGGCACACAACGCGCAGGAAGCAGAATATGCCATCAAAGCTTCGCAGGATGCAGGATTCACAAACCTCTCCATTGACCTTATTTACGGAACACCCGGTTTATCGAATCAGCATTGGCTTTCTAACCTCAACCAACTTACTGAACTGGAAGTGCCGCATTTTTCAGCCTATGCATTAACGGTGGAACAAGGCACGGCATTGCATCATGCCATTGAGAAAAAGAAAACGTTGCCTTTGGATGCAGAACAGGCTGCGGCGCAATTTGAAATTTTGATGGAGCATGCCGCCAAAAATGGATTTGAGCATTACGAGATTTCCAACTTTGCAAAACCTGATTGCTATGCCGTCCACAATACCAATTACTGGCGGGGCGTTCCTTACCTCGGCGTTGGCCCGTCTGCACATTCATTCAATGGCACATCAAGACAATGGAATGTAGCAAACAACGCACTTTACACACACAATTTGCTGGCTGAAAAAATGATTCCCTTTGAAATCGAAACCCTCACTTCCATCCAGCAACTGAATGAGTATCTGATGACTTCCCTCCGGACGATGTGGGGCTGCGATACAACAATTATTGAAGAGAAATGGGGAAGTGATTCAGTAATTACACTCCTAAATAAATGCGCTGTTTTTTTTGAAAAGAATTGGATGGAAAACGAAAACAATAAATTGCTGCTTACCCGAAAAGGAAAACTTTTTGCAGACAGAATAGCTGCTGATTTGTTTTTTTTGAGTTCCGCATTTTTAATAGCATTTCTTCTTTAAAAATGACACCTCCTTTACTATATTCAATCAGTAGTTACTTTAGTCTTCAAATCATCCTCTTTCATGAATCTCCTTCAAAACAAAACCGCCCTTGTAACCGGTGCCAGCAGAGGCATTGGAGAAGCTATTGCCCTAAAATTTGCGGAAGAAGGCGCGAACGTTGCCTTCACTTTTCTTTCTTCAGAAAGCCGTGCAAAAGCGCTGGAAGAAAAGCTGAGTTCCTTTGGTGTTCAGGCAAAGGGGTTTAAAAGCGATGCCGCCGATTATGCCGCTGCTGAAAAACTTGCAGGAAATGTTCAGAAAGAATTTGGCGATATCCACATCTGTGTAAACAATGCAGGGATTTCCCGCGATAATTTATTACTGCGCCTCACGCCCGAACAGTGGGATGAAGTGATGCAGGCGAACCTGAAATCTGTTTACAACCTCACCCGCCAGGTTATTAAACCAATGATGAAAGCACGCTCCGGCAGCATCATCAACCTTAGCTCCATTGTGGGCATGAAAGGCAATCCCGGGCAGGCTGCATATGCAGCATCAAAAGCCGGAATTATTGGCTTCACAAAATCAATAGCGATGGAGCTTGGCAGCCGCAACATTCGCTGTAATGCAATAGCGCCGGGCTTTATAGACACAGACATGACGGGAGCCTTGCAGGATGGAGGCGCGGAAAAATGGTTCGAAAAAATACCGCTGGCGCGTTTTGGAAAACCGGAAGAAGTAGCAAACGTGGCGTTGTTTCTGGCTTCTGAAATGAGCACCTACGTGAGCGGACAAGTAATCAGCGTGTGCGGAGCAATGAACACCTAAATGATTGTTGTGCCTTCTTTCCTTCCCTAAATTTGCTCCGTTTTTAAAAAAGTTTTTTCATGCAGAAAATACATGCAGCCATTACCGCAGTTGGTGGCTATGTTCCCGACTTTGTGCTTTCCAATGCCGTGCTTGAAACCATGGTGGACACGAACGATGAATGGATTACGACCCGCACCGGCATCAGCGAAAGGCGCATTTTAAAAGAAGAAGGAAAAGGCACTTCCGACATGGCTATGGAAGCTGTAAACCTGCTCTTAAAAAAACGCGGTATTGCGCCTGATGAAATTGATTTGTTGATTTGCGCCACCACTACACCTGACTTGCAATTCCCGGCAACTGCCAATATTATTTCAGCAAAAACGGGCATGAGCAAGGCTTTTGGTTTTGACATTAATGCCGCATGCAGCGGTTTTCTTTTTGCCCTCAACACGGGTGCGCAATTCATTGAAACAGGAAAGTATCAGAAGGTGATTATTGTGGGCGGCGACAAAATGAGTTCCATCATTAATTATGAAGACCGGAGTACCTGTATCATTTTTGGAGATGGAGCCGGCGCCGTGCTATTGGAACCGAATAATGAGGGACTTGGTGTGATTGATTCTGTGCTGAAAGCGGATGGAAACGGGAGAACATTTTTGCATCAGAAAGCGGGAGGAAGCGTGAAGCCTGCAACCGTTGAAACTGTGATGAATAAAGAACATTACGTGTATCAGGAAGGACAAACGGTTTTCAAATTTGCGGTGAAAGGCATGGCGGACGTGAGCGCCGAAATAATGAAGCGCAACAACCTGACGGCGGATGATATTACCTGGCTTGTGCCGCATCAGGCAAACAAAAGAATTATCGAAGCAACACGCCAGCGTATGGACCTTCCGGAAGAAAAAGTGATGCTGAACATTCAGCGATACGGCAACACCACAAACGGCACTTTACCGCTTTGCCTTTGGGAGTGGGAAAACAAATTGAAGAAGGGTGACAACCTGGTGCTTGCTGCATTTGGCGGAGGATTTACTTGGGGTGCAACTTTTTTAAAGTGGGCATACACAGCGGCAGACGGCGCTTAAATTTTTGCGCGGAAAAAAAACCGATTTACCAAACAATTTTACGTTGTTGCAAGATTGAAACAGGCTTTCGTTAGTGCGCTTTTTTCAAATGCCTGATGCCTAATTGCTTCCTTAGAAAAGCATTACGCAACCTTGTGTTGAGGCTTGATTTAGAAACAGAAAATGCTGGTATTAATCTTTAAAAACTCAAGACAAAAATTGAAAAAAACCTCCATAACCATCCTTACCATCACCGCCTCTTTCCTATCCGGTTTCGTGTTTAAAACAATAATCGTCAACCATAATAAAACTGTTACAACAAATAAAAAGTAACCGGCATCGGAGGTATCTTCTTTAAAGCCAAAAATCCTAAAATGCTGACGGAGTGGTATCAAAAACACCTCGCGCAAAGAAGAGACAAACCCAATGGACGCTATTTCTTGAAAAATAAACTATTTTAAGCCTTCAACAAAAGATTTTATGATTAATTACGTGGTAGAAAATCTGGAAGCGCAAGTGGATGATTTGAAAAAAGAGGAGGTGACTATAATCGACACTATGGTAAGTTATGACTACGGCAAATTTGCACACCGACTTAATCCTTCCTACTTTCTACTCTAAAAAGAATAAATCACCTGTAGTAATGTTTCACCAACAGCTTTAAGCGTGTTTCGATCGATGATTTGAAGGTTGTCATTGTGGGTATGCCAATGCGCTGCAAATGCGCTTTCACTACTGCGGTTCAGGTTGATGATATCTACAGTCGGGATGTTGATCATTTCATTCACAAACACATGATCGTCGGTAACGGAAGGTCCGGCAACAAAAGGAAAGTAAGAGGAATAACCTGCCTTCACAGCCGCCTGCCATATTTTTTGCTGCACGTTTCCCGCGTATTGCGAAGAGCTTCCTTCCAGCGGGAATTGCGCATTTCTGGCGCCCACCATGTCCAGTAAAATTCCGAACTCCGCTTTGTATCCCGCCACGTGCGGATGCCGCGCCCAGTATTGCGTTCCGAGGGCGTAACTATCGTCGCCCCATTCGGTTTTGCCATAGTCTTCCACGTCGGTAAGCAAAATATCAATGCCCACGTCGGCAGGCAAGGGTTGGGTTTTTATTTGCCGCGCAATTTCAAGCAACACTGCCACGCCGCTTGCGCCATCATCTGCCGCATCAATAGGGGTGTTTTCGTTTTCAGTATCCATGTCTGCCCACGGACGGGAATCCCAGTGAGCCAACAATAAAATGCGCCTTTTAGCAAGCGGATGAATGCTACCAATTACGTTTAAGCAGGGAAGCATTTTTCCGTCTCCGCTTTTCACTTTTGTATCCTGAATGTAAACGCTGTCGCATGTTTCACGGAGTTGCTGCGCCATCCATTGTGCGCATTTTTGCTGCGCTTCGCTGCCCGGCGTTCGCGGTCCAAAACTTACTTGCGTTGCAATAAATGAATAAGCAGTATCGGCATTAAAAACCGGTTTGGAAATGTTGGTTTCTTCTGTTGCGCCTGCTGATTTGTCGGTTGTTTTTTCATCCTTGCAACCTGAGAATAATAACCATGAAATTGCTGAAAAAAACAAGGCAAAACGAAATGACTTCATGAAAAATCAGAAAGGAATAAATGGAGTGATTTTAAGGCTGGCGCAGATGGATTTCAGCAGCCTGAATAATTTCTTTACTGGTGCCGTCGTTGCGGTGAATGAAACCTACAATCACACAGTTTTCAGGCTTCCACTCCGCGTTTACGGGATAATTAAATGCAGCCTGATAAACGCGTCCGGCTTTTTTATCGGAAAGGGAATCAAGAACATTTAAGCCGCCGGTGCTGGTTATAAAATCGCGGAACACGTGCATGAAATGGTAAAAGGTATCTGTGCTTGAAGTAAACTCCTGCGCATCTACAATATCGTTTTCAAGGACCACAAGCGAAAGAGAATGTTTGAAACTCACATCCTCTGTGTAAGAAACTTTCACCTGGATGAATGCCTTGCCGGATATGGCATCGTAATCGCTGGACAGTGCAATGTTTACGGGTGCGGCGGTAGCAATTCTACCATCAATTGCCTGCTGCCATTTATCGCGGGTGAGCGCCAAAGCACTGTTCACCGGCACGCGGTCTATGCCTGCAATCGGGATGCCCACAACGTTTCCATACACCGTGTTTAAAATGTCCGTTCCTTTTTGTGTTCTGAAATCGTGCAGGCTGATATCTGCAAAAGGCGCGCTTTGCGGAATGCCAAAAACGTGATAACCAATTACGATTACGCGATCCGGATTTGCCGCGCCAATGTTAGCTAACTGATCGCGGGCAGCCGGACAGTTGGGGCAGGTGGCGCCGGTAAATTCTTCCACCAAAACAACGTGTGGTTCCTTTGTTTCTACCGCGCCTAAATAAGTGGAATCCTTAAAATCTTCGATGAGCCCACCAAAATCAATTGCGGGTCCTTTTTCGGTACATGAAATAAGCAATGCAGAAGCTGAAAGGAGCAGGAGGAGGTTTTTCATGGAAGATTTATTGAGTGCCGAAATTAACCAAACCAATGGAGACAGTCGTAATTGAAGGGTCATTTTGCTACTTTTACCATCCTCAAAAACAATCAGCAAAAATGGAACAGGGAAAGCGGCAAAAGCAAGTAGCACAGGTAATTATGGAAGAAATGAGCGCCATTTTTCAGCGGGAAGGACTAAACGTAATTGACGGCGGAATGGTGTCTATTTCCAAAGTAATGATGACGCCTGATTTGCTGGAAGCAAGGATTTACCTCAGTTTGTTTCAGATAAAAGACACCGACGGATTGATGGAACAGATAAAAGAGCGGCACGGAGAATTGAGAAATCAATTGGGAATGCGGGTGCGCAATCAGCTTCGCAGGGTTCCAGAAATTCAGTTTTTCCCGGATGATACGCTGGACTATGTTTTTAAGATGGAAGAGATTTTTAAAAAACTGGAAGAAGAAAGAAAAACTAAGGGTGGCTCTTAAAAAGCTTGCGCGTTTGCCTAAAAAACTTTCTCCCTAAAAAATTTCTTTCTCCATTCCCTTCTTAAAAAACAAAAGAAAACTTGACCCTCATCTGGCAACTTGCATGGAGATATTTGCGCGGCAAGCGTGCCGGAAATGCAGTGCCTGTTTTAAGCCGCATCAGCATGTTGGCAATTGCCGTAGGCAGCGGTGCGATGATTGTTTTGTTTTCCGTTTTTAATGGTTTTGAAGATTTAATAAAAGACCTGTACAAAGCCTTCTATCCTGAAATAAAAATCACCACGGCGCGCGGAAAATTCTATTCTCTTCCTCCTGAAAAAATTGCTTCTTTAAAAAGAGTAAATGGCGTTGAAACCTTCACGTTTGTGATTGAAGACAACGTCCTTATTTCCTCCAATGATGTGCAGCGGATTGCTACGCTTAAAGGTGTGGATGCTGCTTACAACAACGTCAATAATCTGGAGCCCTACATCTACGACGGCAGAAGCGCCGTGCACGGAAAACCCTTGCCCACAGCCATTTCCGGGCTTTACATTGCCAATGAGTTGGGCCTGGATATCAACAATGTTTTCAGCAGGCTGATGCTTTATTATCCGGACGCGGCTTTGCAAAATGCAGCCCTCAATCCCACGCAGGCATTCCGGCAACTGGAGCTAAAACCAGATGGCATTTTCAGGGTGCAGGATGAGGTGGATGGCAAATACATTCTGGCGCCTCTGGAAGAAACACAAACGCTTTTTGGAGCAGCCGGAAAATGGAGTTCTATTGAATTAAAACTGCGCAATGGTGCAAATGCGGATGATGTAAAAAATGCGCTTCAGCAACGATTAAGAAACGGCTTTCTGGTAGCTACGCGCTACGAACAAAACCGCACGCTTTACATGGTAATGCAAACCGAAAAATGGGTGGCTTATGCATTGTTACTGCTCGTGCTTTTAATTGCTTCTTTCAACATGGTGGGCGCGCTTAGTTTGCTGGTGCTTGAAAAGAAAAAAGACATCGGAATGCTCCGCGCAATGGGTGCTACGAACGCTTCTATCCATGGGTTGTTTTTAACGGAAGGCATTCTTTGGGCAGGCATTGGGGGCAGCGCAGGCTTGCTTGTTGGCGGGCTTATTTGTTGGGGGCAAATGCAGTTTGGCTGGATAAAACTGCAGGGGCAATTCATCATCGATGCCTATCCTGTGGCAGTTCGTTTCGGGGATGTTTTGCTGATAATAATTACCGTTTTGACGGTTGGTTTATTAGCGGGGTTATATCCAGCTTCCCGCGCGGTGCGTGCTGAAGACCCAAGCCTGAAAAGCAGTTAAATATCACATCCGTTCCGGCAACCGAATGCCCAGCAAATTCATGCTGTGACGCAAAATGGAAGCGGTGAAAATGATGAGCATCAGCCGCAGTTGTTTCTTCTCTTCATTTTCTGCCTGCGCAATGCTGCATGCGTCGTAAAAAGAATTGAAACCCTGCGCCAGACTGAATGCATAATTGCAGAGAAATGAGGGCGCTAATTCCTTCGCCGCATTGTCTAAAACTTCGGGGTATTGCTCCAGCAAAAACACCAGTTTTTTTTCGCCTTCATGCAAAGGTTGGGTGCATTTAAACGACTGGAATTTTGTGTTTGCAGGTTGCAACGGTAATCCTTCCCGACGAAGAATGGAGCAGATTCTTGCATGGGCATATTGAATGAAAGCGGCAGTAAATCCGTGCAGGTCAATGCTTTCTTTTGGATTGAAAATCATTTTCTTTTTTGGCTCTACGCGAAGCAGGTAAAACTTCAACGCGCCCACGCCAATCATCTCATAAAGCTGCTTCAATTCATCCTCTGAAAAACCGTCTGTTTTTCCTGCTGCTTCAGTTTGCTCTTGCGCAAGATTCAACATTTCATCCACCATATCGTCGGCATCCACCACCGTTCCTTCGCGGCTTTTCATTTTGCCCGATGGCAGCTCCACCATGCCGTAAGAAAGATGGTGAATGCCCGCTGCGCAAGGCTCTTCAAGCTTTTGAAGAATTAATTTCAGCACCTGCATGTGGTAGTTTTGCTCGTCGCCAATAACGTAAACACTCTGGTTCAGTTTGTAGTCGTTGTGTTTAAGGCGGGCAGTGCCGAGGTCTTGCGTGATGTAAACAGACGTGCCATCACCGCGCAGCAAAAGCTTTTGATCTAAACCTGCGTCCGTCAGGTCTATCCACACGGAATTATCTTCTTTTTGAAATAAAATTCCTTTGCCCAATCCTTCTTCCACAATCTTTTTGCCGAGCAGGTAAGTGTTGCTTTCGTGGTAGGTTTTATCGAAGGTGATACCCAGTTTTTTATAGGTTGCATCGAAGCCTTCATACACCCAGCCATTCATGGTTTCCCAAAGCGCATAAACCGACTTATCGCCTGCTTCCCATTGTTGCAAAAGTGCTTGTGCGTCCTGCATAACCGGCGCTTCCTTTTCAGCAACTTTTTCCTCTTTTCCTGAAGCAGTAAGCATGGCTATTTCCTTCTTGTATTCGTCATTAAAACGCACGTAATAATCGCCCACCAGATGGTCGCCTTTAATGCCTGCACTGCCAGGCGTTGCGCTGTTTGCATACCGCTGCCATGCAAGCATTGATTTGCAGATGTGGATTCCGCGATCGTTAATGAGGTTTGCCTTCACGACCTGATTGCCTGTGGCTTTCAATATTTCAGCCACTGCAGCACCAAGAAAAATATTGCGCAGATGCCCGAAGTGCAAAGGCTTGTTGGTGTTTGGCGATGAATATTCTACCATGATGCGGCAATCTTTTTTAGGCTGTTCGCCAAAGTGGGGATCATCAAAATGGTTCATCAGAAAATCCACCCAAAAAGCATCGCTGACAGATAGATTCAGAAAGCCACCCACCATTTTATAGGAAGTAAAAAGTTGGTAAGATTCCAGCAAATGCTTGCCCAGCGCGTTTCCCAACTCATCGGGTTTCATTTTAAGCGCCTTCACAAACGGGAACAGCACCACGGTATAATCTCCCTCAAATTCAGGTTTGGTTTGGTTTATCAGCACCTGGCCGGTATCAATCTGCGCATCAGGAAAAAGATGGTGAAGTGCGTTTACGGTAAGCGATTTAATCTGAGCAGCGAGCGTCATAAAAACTTAAGAGTTGGGAGCTTTCAAAATTAGGAAGTAAAAAAAAGGGAGCAGAAATTTCAGGAAGATAAAAGCGTTTTCAATCAACGCAATCAGCTATCTGCACTTTAAACGTCCGCCGGTGATACGGTGAAAAACCGTGCGTCCGAATGCCTTCAATATGCAACCGCGTACCGTAGCCTTTGTTGCGATGCCAGCCATATACTTCATGATCTGAATGAAGCTGCAACATCAGTTCATCGCGATGTGTTTTTGCCAGGATGCTTGCCGCAGCAATGGAAGCAAATGTGGCATCCCCACTAACCACGCAATGATGGGCAATGCCGAAATAAGGCAGAAAACGGTTGCCATCTACCAACAATAATTCGGGCTTATGCGGGAGTTGCGAAACGGCTGCGTGCATGGCTTTGTAAGTAGCTTGCAAGATGTTTATTTCATCAATCACCGCATGATCCACAATGGCGACAGCCCAGGCAATTGCTTTCTTTTCAATAATGGGGCGCAGTTCATTCCGTTGGGCTTCTGAAAGTTGCTTGCTGTCGTTTAGGAAAGGATGCGAAAAACGCTTTGGCAAAATAACTGCGGCTGCACACACCGGACCTGCAAGGCATCCTCTTCCGGCTTCATCAATACCGGCTTCCAGAATGTTTTTATTGTAGCAAGGTTTTAAACGCGTTTTCATTCCAGAATGCCTTCTTTTATTTCAGCCCACAAAGCGCGGTAGCAGGTTGTTGCAAAACCGGAGGGCGCAAACACTTCCACAGGAGCCTGGTGTTCACCCATTTTTTCAATCTGCGACATGTAAGGGATATAATGTTCGAAATAGCGTTTCTCTTTCAGCAATTCAATCATGGTTTCCTTGTGCATTTTTTTCCTGACGTCCACCATGCTGAAAAAGCACATCAGCTTTTCCAAGCCGAGCTTTCTTTCTTCAAAATATTGCTTCACAATTTCGTAAGTGCGGGAGGAGAGCGTGGTGGGTATAACGGGCATCAGCACTGCATCAGAGGCGAAAAAAATATTGTCGGCAAGTACTGAAACCCCGGGCGGACAATCAATAAAAACGAAATCAAAAAAGCTTTGAACAGGCTTCAACAAATTGTGTAGAAACTTTTTGGAAGCACCTTTTTCTTGTAGCATCACGTCCATTTTCCGGGCTGAAACATCGGCGGGAATGATGTGCAGTTTTTCATACCCTGCCGGCAGAATAGCGTTTTCCAGGTTTATTTGCGAGGCTACCAATTTTTTTGCCTGACCTTTTTCAGTAGCTTCTGCATCATAATAAAACGAAGCTGCGCCCTGCGGGTCCATATCCCAAAGCAAAGTGCGATAGCCGTCTTTCGCCGCCATGTAAGCAAGGTTTACGCAAGCTGCAGTTTTGCCTACGCCACCTTTTAAATTATACAGGGAAATGACCAGCATTCAGTGGTTTCTTTTTGAAAAAAATGATTCAGGAAATGAAATGCAAGGTTAGTTTAAAAGCTAAAAACAGAAGGTTGCTATTGCTTAAAGTGCGGTGTTTAATGAATCCGCTTCAGCACTTTTTCCGCCAATGTTAAACAGCCTGTAAGCCAGTTCCACAGCGGCTTTTTCGGAATCTTTATAAAGCAGCGCCTGTTGAGAAACTATCTCTTTTCCGGTAATGCCGCTCACATGGAAATCCACCCGTTTTTTATCTCCGCTTCCTGAAAAATTAAGTTGTGCCAATGGTGCGCCTCCCGTTGCAGTCCAGTCAATATTGCATTCTTTAAGACGGTCAAGCAATTGCTGATCAGCATTGCCGCTAACCACTAAACCCATGTTGAGCCGCATTCCTGAAAATGGCACCAACTGCGGATAAAACGTGTACATCATGTTGAGCTTTTCTTTGTATTCGCTCACGTGGTTTTGGTCTTTGCTGCATTCCGCCTGCGCTTCCAGAACCCGCGCCAGCAACAGTTTTTCATACTCCACATCAAAAGTTTTATCCGCCAGTATTTTATCCAGATTTTGCTGTGCTTTTTTATAATCACCCTGTTTCATTTGCAGCCTTGCAATGAAGTAAAGGAAGTAACGTTTCACCAGCGGTCTGTTGTCAGTTTTCCACTCCTTCTGAAATTTATCCAGGAAAAAACCGGTGCTGAAATCGCGAATAAGGAACCAGATTTCATCCCAGCTTACAGTGCTTTCTGTGGAGAAGATTTTATACACCACGCGGTCTCTTTCCGGGTTTTGGGAAAACTGATTGATGATGAGGAATTGCTGCAAAAATTTCTCCCCTTGCAGCTTCGCCATTTTTGCCAGGGTTTGAGGATGATACCACCAGTTTCGGTCTTCAAATTCAAGCGCTTCATAGGCGGTAGTGGTGCGCAAAAGTTTTAAAAGCTGAATGCTGAAATCATAGTGCGTTTGCCCGAGCGTGGTGCCAATGTGTAGCTCCTTAAATTCTGCTGCGCGGTTGATGTATCGGTTTGCTTCTTTGAATTCGCCGTCATAAAGCAAAGCCCTTGCAAGCGCAATGTTGTACCATCCAAAGCCGGGCGTAGAGCCGTTTGCACGAATCATATCCCGACTCATTTCTGCTGCTTTTTTAGGCAATCCTTTGTAGTTGAAAAGTATAGGCAGATAGTATGCCCACTCCTGTAACCGCTTGTCTGTTTGCGGATTCTGCGATTCTATTTCATATTCTGTTTCCGCTTCGCGAAAGTCTCCGCAGATGGCACGGAAAGTTGCATAATTGTTGTGAGAAAGTGCGCCGTTTTTTCGCAGTATACCATAGTAATAAGCTGCGGAATCCACATGAAAAGCATAGCTGTGCAGGATAGATTTGTAATGATAAACCGCCAGCTTTTCCTGTAGTTCATACCCTGGTTGGAAGATGGGATTATTGAGCGGAATATTTTTCTGAATCCTGCGCAAACCGGAATCTAAATATTGCTGCGCAAGCTTTTCATTGCCGTCAATCGAGTTTTTAAGGAAAGGATATTTGGAGGAAGTGTAGAATCTGTTCCGGTGTACCGTCCAGCCTAAAAAGTTGTAAGCATCGAGGTAATAATCTCTCTGGAAATTCCAGCGCAAAGCGCGGCGCAGCAAGGCATACACGTTTTCAGGCTCCTCCATATTGCTGTAGCAATTCATGAGGTAATAAGCAGTGAGCGTATAATCCAACTGGAATTTATAAACCGGGAAATACAGCATCAAATCAGACGTGCGGGTAGAGAGTTCTTTTTTGTAATCGCGCTCCATCAGCCGCAAGGCACGCTCCAGCGGTTGGGCTGCGTTTTTAAAACCGAGGTAATCGGCAGCGTGGTTGTATTTGTAATAGCCTTCGTACATCCAGCCCACGTAATAACTGCTGTCTATCCGCAAAAATTCGCGACTGCGCGGCAATGCATCATTGCTGTTAGCATCGGTGCCCATGCGCTTTGCATCAATTTCGTAACGCAAGCCCGGGTTTCTGGGATGGTTGGAAACAGGAATTTGCGCGGCGCTTTGCAGCATCGGCAATAAGAAAAAAGAAAAGAAAAGCAGCCAGCCTTTCATGGTTTTGTCAATCATTTTCGGCAAAGGCTAAGCATACAATTTTAGTTTTGCAAGCCTGTCAATTTCTTTGGAAATAATGCCTTCAAGCGCTTTTTCCCTGCCGTCTTTATTGCGGTAAATGAGCCGGTGATCGAGCACGCTGCGGCTCACTTCGCGCACATCATCTTCAATCACAAAACTGCGACCACGCACCAAAGCAAAAGCCCGCAGGCAGCGCAGCAATGCAATGCCGCTCCGGATGGATGCGCCAACTGTGATGTCAGCATGAGCACGGGTGTTGCGCACCAGATTACTAACTGCTTTTATGATTTCTTCATGCACAAAAACCCGCGTGGCTTCTTCCTGCAACTGCAATAATTCCGGCAAAGAAATTACCTGCTCCAGCGTGGTGAGATTTTGGGCAATATCCAGATAGCTGCGGTAAATGTCAAGCTCCGTTTCTTCATCCACGTAACCGAAATAAATTTTCATGAAAAAGCGGTCCAGTTGCGCAGCAGGCAAGGGATACGTCCCTTCCGTTTCAATAGGGTTTTGCGTGGCAATGGTGAAAAACATACGCTCCAGTTGCAGCGTTGTGTCACCTACGGTTATTTGCTGTTCCGCCATGGCTTCGAGCAATGCACTCTGCACTTTTGGTGATGCGCGGTTTATTTCATCAGCCAGCAAAACGTTGCAGAAAAGCGGACCTTTTTTAAACACAAAATCTTTCCGGTTTTCATCAAAAATGTGCGTGCCTATTAAATCCATCGGCAGCAAATCGGGCGTAAACTGAATGCGTTTAAACACTACATGGTCGGCACCCTGCTTTCCTGAAATTACCTGCGCAAGCGTGCGTGCAAGCACTGTTTTTCCGGTACCGGGATTGTCTTCCATCAGGATGTGACCACCGGCAAGAAGGGACGTAATCACCATCTCAATCTGATGCCTTTTCCCGCGGATTACTTTTTCAATCTGGGAGATTAAATGTGGGATAGCTTCAGTGGAAACGATGGTGTTTGAAGCGGTAATGGGTTCCATAAAATATTAGTGAGCGGGTGGTTTACGGTAGAGATTTCAGAAAAGAAAATTGGGCTTCAAGTAAAATTTTCATTCAGAATTTTTTCTGTCGTCAGGCATTTTTTCGCCAGTTCTAAAGCCTGCAATGCAATCGCTCTTTCAACCGACGGAAAATTTTCTAAAAATTCGTCCAGGGTTTCGCCTGTTTCCAAAAAATCGAACAAAGCTTTTATTGGCACTCTGGTGTTTGTAAAAACAGGTGTTCCACCCATTGTTTCCGGGTCTATATTGATGGCTCCGTAGTTCATTTTAAAAGAAGATTTTTAGGCATTGGGCACTCTTATTTCGGCAACAACCTCACAATCGGTATCAGCATTTCCTCCAAAGAAATACCGCCGTGCTGAAAAGTGTTCCGATAGTAATTCACGTAATGGTTGTAATTATTGGGGTAGCAAAGGAAAACATCCTCTTTAGCAAAAATAAAAGTGGAACTCACATTAGGCTTCGGAAGTCCCGCCTGGCGCGGATCACGGAAGGCAAGCACGTCTTTGGCTTCATACTGCAAGTTGCGACCATGCTTATACCGCAGGTTAGTAGTCGTTTGCCTGTCGCCGATGCATTTACTTGGTTTTTGCACCCGCACCGTTCCATGGTCGGTGGTTACGAAAAGCTGAATGTCTTTATCGGAAATGCGGCGCAATGCGCGGTGCAAAGGCGAATGTTCAAACCAGCTAACGGTGAGCGAGCGGTAAGAAATTTCATCGCCGGCGAGTTCTTTCAGCACTTCCATTTCCGTGCGTGCATGGCTTAGCATGTCCACGAAATTGTATACAATAACCGTCAGGTCGTTGTTCAGATAATTATGAATGTTGTCTTCAAAAAGCTTCCCGTCTTCATTGTTGGTAATCTTCACGTACTGCGTTTTTAAATCGCCGAAGTGGTTGGATTTCAGGTTCGCATTCAGGAAGTGGGCTTCGTGCAGATTTTTGCCGCCTTCTTCCTCATCGTTCTTCCATTCGTTCGGAAATTTTGCCGCCATTTCAATGGGGAGCATACCGGCGAAAAGCGCATTGCGACTGTATTGCGTGGCGGTGGGAAGGATGCTGTAATAAAGGTCTTCCTCCACCGTGCGGAAGTTTTCACTCACAATGGGCTGAATGGCTTTCCACTGGTCAAAACGGAGGTTATCAATCAACACCAGAAACGTTGGTTTGCCCTGCTCCAGATGCGGGAATATTTTCTCCTTTAAAAGCTGGTGCGAAAAAAGTGGTGCATCGTTTCCTTTTATCCAGCCTTCATAGTTTTTGGAAACGTACTTATAGAATTCCGTGTTCGCTTCGCTTTTTTGAGAGGTCAGCACTTCCATCATTTCATCGCTATTGCTGCGTGCCATTTCAAGTTCCCAAAAAATGAGACGGCGATACAATTCCTTCCATTCTTCATGATTGGGGTTGGAGGAGAGCGCCATAAAAAGGTTGCGGAAATCCTGCTGATAAGCCTGCGTGGTTGCCGCAGAAACCAAACGCCTTCCGTCCATTATTTTTTTCAGCGAAAGCAGCACCTGGTTTGGATTTACGGGCTTTATCAAGTAGTCGGTTATCTGCGCGCCAATCGCCTCTTCCATGATGTTTTCCGCCTCATTTTTCGTAACCATCACGACGGGCAATTGCGGATATTGCTCTTTAATTTTTGCCAGCGTTTCCAATCCTGTAAGCCCGGGCATGCTTTCATCCAGCATCACCACGTCCACTTGTTTTTCTTTCAAAAGTTCCAGCGCATCGTGCCCGTTGCTGAGCGGCGTCACTTCATAACCTTTATTTTTTAGAAAAAGAATCTGGGATTTCAATGAATCAATTTCATCGTCCACCCATAGAATTTCACCCTGAATGCTCATGCGTTTTTGTTTTGTTTAAAAGTAAGTGTGTGGAAATAAGATAGAAGCCCTTTAACGCAAATTTCGCAGCGCTTATTATTGCTTCTCTTTTCATTAACGCCCATGCCACAGCCGCTCCAAACAATTATCCGCCTTGCCCAAAAAAATGATTGTCCGCAAATGATGGAACTGATTCATGAACTGGCTGTTTATGAAAAAGCGCCCGAAGAAGTAACCGTTTCATTAGCGCATTTTGAAGCAAGCGGATGTGGCGAAACGCCTGTGTGGTGGGCATTTGTGGCTGAAAATACTGCGGAAGATTTCTCCAAAACAGTTATCGGCTTTGCACTTTATTACATCCGCTACAGCACCTGGAAGGGACAAAGAATGTATCTCGAAGACCTCATCGTAACCGAAGCCTGGCGCGGCAAAGGCATTGGCAAACAATTAATGGAGGCATTGAAAAATGAAGCGAAATCAAAACAACTTCACGGCATTTCCTGGCAGGTGTTGGATTGGAACGAGCCGGCCATTCAGTTTTATAAATCTCTTGATGCCACGTTTGATGATGGGTGGATTAATGTTGGTATTCACCTCTAATTTTTAGAAGGAAATGAATGTTGCTTTGCTGCTTTTATAGTTACCTGCTTCTTTTGTATTGGGATTATTGACAGTCGTATTGATAGTCAACATCCGTAATGTCGGCACCGCTTATTATTTGAAGCTTACTGATGTTATTGTTGGAGTCAAAAGTGTAATCAAAGTTGACGATATCGGCTCCTGAGGTTTGTGATTTCAATAGGTTTTTATTAGTAATGAAAAAATTATTTCCGTACGACAAGAACTGGGCAATATACCAGTAATCTCCTGGTCTAAAAGCCTGATCCGTGATGTATTCATAGGTAGTAATACTTCCGGCGGAACTGAAACTTGTAAGGTTTCCTGCTGTGTAGGAGACTACAGTTGTAGTAACGGTGCTGCTTCCTCCGCTTTGATACTTGGTTGTCAATAATTCTCCATTACCGTTATAAGTGAAAGTTTGGGTACTCCTGACAGTATCATTATTTACATCCCGATTTTCTAGTTTTAAAATTTTGCCTGCGGAATTGAGGGTGAGTACACTTTTTTGTTCGGTTACACCAGCGTTATTTTGAATGATATTTATCGTACTGCTGGCGTAGGTAAGCGTTCTGGTGAAAGTGCTGCTTCCTGATGCAGCAATTTGAATCGCCTTTCCTTCAGAGTTATAACTAAAGTTGTAAGTCGCTCCTGCTCCAGTAGCAGGGGTTACCGTGGCGGCAATCAATTTGCAAACTGGCGCGGCAGGTTGCGGAGCTGGATCATCTTTTTTGCAGGAAGAAGTGCCTAAAATGAAAGTGGCAATGGCAATTGAACTTGCGGAGAAAAGTAGCTTTTTCATGACCTTGTTTTTTTGAAGTTTTTATTAAAAAACCAAAGCTACAATTTAGAACATTACAATACACCAAAATCCTTTACCGCTGAATTAAAATCTTAGCGTGCGTTTCTTTTAGCTTCAACTCATAGACGCCTGCTGCAATTTCCTGCACGGCTATTTTATTCTGGCCCTTTTTCAATTTTATTTCCTGCGCAATCCTTCCGTCTAGGGCAATCAAAAATGCAGTGCCTTCTAAAGTTGTTTCTATAAATAAGGACTCATTAGCAGGATTTGGATAAACTGCAAGCAAGGGCAACGAAGAGGAAATCGATTGCACGGAAGTCACACAATCAGGGGCCATCCCTGAAGCTGTTTGCAATGTTCCATTATTCACCCACCAGTTTTCCCATGCGCCACCACTGCCGGTTTTCCAGTCGGTAAGGTTTAAAAACTGCGCACCATTTTCCGTTCCTTTTGCATGATACACTTTCACGGCTTCGTTGTTTTTCACCCAGTTTAGCGGCTGCCCTGACGTCACCATTTCAGGATTGTTAGGCACTGCACAATTTACCTGAAGGAAGTACGCATTATCATCCTGCGCCGGAAACTCTCCATACACACGCGCTTTGCCATTGCCATCTACGCACACTGCCGTGTATTCATCACAAGCAATGCCGCACAAAAAGTTTTCGCTGCTATCTTTTATCAACCTTGAAAGGAAAACTACATGCCGTCCGCGCCTGTCCGGATTATCGTAGTGCGTATCCGTAATCACACCCTGCATGAAAGGCATTTTCAGAAAATCATTTTGCCCCAGGGTAATGTCATTATTAAAAGGATTGGCTAATGCTGCTGCGCTCGTTACGCTTCCATTCAGCGCGCTGTAATAATTGAAACCGAGTATTGCCATGTCTGCGCTTGTGCCACCAATAGGAATGCGTTTCACGTTTGCAAGTTGATTGATCAGTGAATCTATGCCGGTGCCGCGCCAATAATCTACGTAATCAGATTGGTCACCACCAGCAATCCACAACGCTTCTGCTTCTGCAATTCTACGGCGCACATAAGGGTCTTGCGCGGCTGTGGCATCATTGAAAACAATGGTTTCTACAGAGTTTACGGTTTGTCCTAAGTCCGTGAAAAAGTAACTATTGTAGCCATTACTTCCTGATGCCCGGAGCACCACGATGTCGCCGCCGCCGGCACGTTGCAGCCACCAGGTTGAGGCGCTGTCATTTTCAGTTGCCCCACCCATCAGGCAAAGTCCGGGAGTGGTAAGGTTATTTACGTTGCTGGTGTCGCCCGTAAAATAACTGGTGAAAGATTGTGCGCCGGCAGAATAACAACCGAACAGAAGAAAAGAGAGAAGTAGTTTTTTAATTTTCAGAATTGAATTTTTGGGGAAAATTGATTTGGAGGAAAGCATTAAAGCTAAATGGTGAATGCCGGATTTTTAGAATGGTTTTCTGAAAAGGTTGCGGCTAATTTTTCGGCTACGTTTCGCACCAGGTGGCAGCGGTAAAATGTGTTTTCCCATTGCTTCACCCATTTTATGCCGCGGATGGAATTGGTAAGAAAAACCTCATCCGCTTTTTTCAGGTTTTCTTCTGTGAGGAATGACTCTTTAACGTTGAAACCCATGCCTGGTAAAGTTTTGAGCAAATAGCTGCGCATCACACCACAAATGCAACCTTCATAAAGTGGCGGGGTGTAAATCACGGTGTTTTTCACCCAAAAAATGTTGGCAATACTGCTTTCAATAAAATGACCCGAAGCATTTGTAATCAGTGCATCATTCCATTTTTCGGCTGTTGCTTGTTGTGCCGCAAGTGTATAAATAAGGGCGTTGGTTGTTTTAAAATTGGCAATGGCATCCTGCTGTTTTTTCATTTGGGTGAAGGTGCCTGTCACTAAGCCATTCGTGTTCAGGTCAAGCACACTTTTTTCAAGCGGATAGCATTCAATCAAAAACTGCGCTGCCGCTGGCTCAGTAAAAATTCCGTCCATTTTCGTGTCCACCTGTAGCCGGATTCTGGCGAGTGTTTTCAGGTTGTTTTTTGCTGCTGTGGCCATTATTTCCTGCTCCAGTTTTTCAACCGAAAAATGCATTGGGAAAGCGAGGTTTAATGCCAGCATTCCTTCTTTTAACCGATTCAGGTGATGAACTCCTAACCTGATGCGCCCATTCTGCACAAGCATGGTTTCAAACAAACCCAAACCGTATCGGAAAGCGCTGCTGTGCAGATTAATATTCGCTTCATCACGCTGCAAAATTTTACCGTTCAGATTAACAAAAGGCGAAGCGTTCATTTATTATTCTTTTGGCGTGAAGGTAGAACTGTCTTGTAATTTTGGGGTTTCCAAAAAGGCAATCAGGCATGAAATTGAAGGAACCGGTTTCGGTGAAATGGGCAGCTGAGTTTATCGGAGCGAAGCTTTCGGGCAATGAAACCCAAATGATTTACGGGCTGAACGAAATTCATAAAGTAACCGCAGGCGACCTTTCTTTTGTGGACTTTGAAAAGTATTACGACAAGTGCCTGCAATCGCCCGCCACCATCATCTTAATAAACAAGGAAGTGGACTACCCTGCCGGTAAAACATTGTTGGTTCATCCTGAACCATTTTCCGCGTATGTGAAGCTGGTAAAGCATTTCAGCGGTTTTATGCCGGCAGATAAAATGGTTAGCGACACTGCCATTATCGGCGAAGGCACGCATCTTCAACCCAATGTTTTTGTAGGAAATAACGTGCGCATCGGCAGCCATTGCCTCATTCATCCGAACGTCACTATTTACGATAACACCGTAATTGGCAACAACGTAATTATTCATGCAGGTGCGGTTTTAGGTGCGGATGCTTTTTATTTTAAAAGAAGAAAAGAACGTGAAGCACAGTATGACAAACTGGAAAGTTGCGGTCGCGTAATTATTGAAGATGATGTAGAAATTGGCGCATGTTGTACGATTGATAGAGGCGTGAGCGGCGATACCATTATTGGCAGCGGCACCAAGCTGGATAATCATGTGCACATCGGGCACGGAGCGGTGATTGGAAAGAACTGTTTGTTTGCTGCGCAGGTGGGCATTGGCGGCAAAGCGATTATTGAAGATGAGGTGATTTTATGGGGGCAGGTTGGCGTGAGTAAAGACCTTACGATTGGCAAGGGAGCAGTGGTGTATGCCCAGAGTGGCGTGCCTTCCAGCCTTGCAGGTGGTAAGATTTATTTTGGTTCACCGGCTGAGGATGCAAGGTCAAAAATGAAGGAACTGAACTGGATAAAACGCATCCCTGAAATATGGGAAAAGCTGACTAAAAATTAGGTTGCTGATTTTGTTGTTTCCTCCATTCCTGTTTTAAAATACCGGTCACAATCAGGTCGTCCAGCAAGCCATTCCGCAAATAGCTTTGCCTTAAAATGCCTTCTGTTTTGCAACCTAATTTTTCCGCAACCCGTGCGCTTCGCTGGTTCGCTTGCACAAAGTGAATCTCTATTTTATTCAATCCTGTTTTTTCAAACAAAAAATCCATAAACCGGATAAGGCATTGATGCAGTAATCCCTTTCCTGAATGCTGCACACCAATCCAGTATCCAACCTGCGCTTTCTTTACATCCCGCTTCCAGTCGTACATACAGAGTTCTCCAACCACTTCTTTTTCTTTAAAAATACCGACGTACAAACCATCCTGCTGGTTCAGTTGGTTGATGGTGTATTGAATGAAGTGCTGCGTATGTTCGAGCCTCGTATGCTTGTCAATCCAGTTAAGCCATGGGCGCAAATGCTGGCGTGAAGCCTCAATGGTTCGAAAAAGTTCTGGCGCATCTTCCGGCTGATAGCTTCGCAATTGCACCTGCTCATCAACGATTATTGAAACCATTGGCTTAGGATATTCGGTAGGTTTTCAAACAGCTTTTGCAAAGCATTTTCATCGCAGCATCAGTGTTTAAAATGGCGCATTCCGGTCATCACCAACGCCATCTTGTGTTCCTCGCAAAATTGAATTGTGTCTTTATCTCTCACTGAGCCGCCCGGCTGAATAACCGCTGCGATGCCCGCTTCATACGCCAGTTTCACACAATCATCAAAAGGAAAAAAAGCATCGGAAGCCATTACCGCACCTTGCAGTGAAAACCCGAATTGTTTTGCTTTTTCGATTGCCTGTTTCAACGCATCTATTCTACTGGTTTGCCCGCAACCTTTCCCAATTAGAACCTTGTTTTTTACCAGTGCAATGGCGTTTGATTTTAAATGCTTACACACCAGGTTTGCAAAAAGCATGTCGTCATTTTCCTGTTCCGTTGCTTCTCTGCCGCCTGCCTCATTCCAATCTGCATAATTGGTAGCGTCGGTTTCCTGCACAAGCACGCCGTTCAGTATTCTTTTAAATTCCTTAGTGGCTGTGAAGGGTTCTTTTTGCTGTAATAAAATCCGGTTTTTTTTGCTGCGCAACAACTCCAGTGCATTCGCATCAAACGCAGGCGCAATAAGGATTTCAAAGAAAAGTTCGTTTATTGATTTGGCTACTTCTTCTGATATTTCCTGGTTAGAAATTAATACGCCGCCAAACGCACTTTCCGGGTCGCCTGACAATGCTTTTTTCCAGGCCTCCAAAATGTTTTCATCCAAAGCAATGCCGCACACGTTGGTATGTTTAATGATGGCAAAAGCAGGCTCCTGCAATTCGTTCATCAGCGTAACGGCAGCATCAGCATCTACCAGATTGTTGTAAGAAAGTTCTTTGCCGTTTAACTTCTCAAAAAGCGCATCCACATTGCCAAAAAATGCAGCGTCCTGATGTGGATTTTCACCGTAACGAAGCGGCTGTGGATTGCACTCAGAAAGCTGGAAGCAATCCTTTGCATCCGCTTCAAAATATTGGGCAATTGCTACATCGTAATGCGCACATTCTGCAAAAGCACCGGCAGCAAATTTTCTGCGGTCAGCGAAATCTGTAATTCCTTTTTTCTCCTGGAGCAATTCAAGCAGCGCTGCATATTTTTTGCGCGAAGCAATTACCAAAACGTCTTCAAAATTTTTAGCCGCAGCGCGAATCAGCGACACGCCGCCAATGTCTATTTTTTCAATGATCGCAGATTCATCCAGCGTCTCTTTCACTGTTTCTTCAAAAGGGTATAAATCCACAATCACAAGGTCCAGCAAGGGGATTTCGTATTGGGTGGTTTGCTGTAAATCTTCCTCATTTTTTCTGCGGGCAAGAATGCCGCCAAACACCTTAGGATGCAGTGTTTTCACTCTCCCGCCAAGGATGGAAGGATAGTCAGTAAGCGCTTCCACCGCAATGCAGGGAATGCCCAGATTTTTGATGAAAGTTTCGGTGCCGCCGGTGCTGTAAATAGTTACGTTCAGCTCATGCAGTTTGCGGACAACTGGCTCCAGACCGTCTTTATAAAAAACGGAAATCAGTGCAGCTTGCAAAGGTCTGCTCATAAAGTAAAGGATTGATTTTTTGAAGAAAGGGAGCGAAGATAAAGGGCGACAAAAGAATCAGCTTAATTGCTCAAAACAAAGGCGCCGTCAAATTGCGTGAAGTGCACCGGAATGTGATGCTTAAGGCAGCTATCCTGCCATTGAAGCGCTTTGTATCGTTTTTGAGAACTTACAATTAGCTTTTTGAAACGAAACATTTGCTGCAATTCCATCGCCTGAAAATTTTTGACCGGATAATCAAGAATGAGATAATCAAGCGGCACACGAACTGATGAATCCGGCTTAATATTTTCGTGAAGGAAACCAACCGATTGCCCGGCTATTTTATACACCAAGTGCTTCGCCGTGTCGTTTGTTTTACGCCAGGCATGAAGCGCGTCGTGCGTGTTTTTTATGAAGTACCTGACGCTATTTTCGTCTGCTTGCTTTGCGGAAACCGGCTGGAAATATTTACCACGGATAATTTCAGCGTATCCATTTTTATCGTTGTAAACAATCAGCTTTTCCTGGTGTAATGCCTGCCATTCATTCAAAATCATTAAGCTGGTAAACAAGGCAATCAATACAAATGCTGCCACCAGCATTTTTGGTTTTTTATAAAATGCGAAAAGTGATGTAAACATGATGATTGCAAACAACAATAAAAGCAGTTGCAAGGAAAGCTGCAGGTTTCTGAAAGCGTCCGGATTCAGGGTTTTCACGCTATCCATAATGGTGCTGAAAATGCCAGTTCCGATTGTTGCAATGAACCCCAGAAAATCAGGAACAAGCGGCAACCAACTAAACGCTAACAATGCAAATCCGGCATACATCATCAGAAGCAAAAATCCGTAAGCCAGCAGATTAGCAACAATAAAACCAAGCGGAAATAAATGGAAATAAAAAGCGATAACCGGAGCAATCAGAATTTCTGCTGCAATGCTTGCCGCTGCAACGCTCCAAAGGAATTTGAGCACTTTGTTTTTGATGTAAAACCACTGTGCAATTTTGTTATAAAACAACAACAAGGAAAGTACCGCCATGAAGGAAAGCTGAAAACCTGTGGCGTATAAAGTTTGCGGGTCGGCAAGGAGCATTATAAGCGCAGCAGCAAATAAAATGTTGAGCGGATTCCGGTCTTTTTTCACCATCATTCCAAAGCCAAGAAGCGTGAACATAATGGCTGCGCGCACAGCCGAAACCGGACATCCTGCCACAAGTACGTAGAGCCAGATAAATGGAATGGCAATCATGTTTTTCATCCATTCGTACCGCTTCTTCCTAATCCAGAAAAACAGCCCGCGCACCATCAGAAAAAAGAAACCAATATGCGCTCCGGAAATGGCTACGATATGCACAATGCCGGTTTCTGAAAACGTCTGCCGAACCTGCGGGTCAAAGTTTCTGTCGTCGCCTAAAAGCATTGCCTGCAAAATGCCAAGCGTGGTGCTGTCTTTTACATGCGCAGATACTGTTTCCAAACCCCATTGATGCAGCTTTTGTGGAACAGAAATTTCTTGCTGCGCCGATGGAATTATCTTCACCTGCTCAAGACTTAAAAACTGCTGAAAAAAAATGTTTTTGCGGGCGAGATATTGCGCATAATCGAACTCAAACGGATTGCCTGCATTTTTCACTGCATCCCATTTATTGGGCAATAAAAGCACGTCTCCGGGTTTGATGGCAGGCTCATTCTCCCCTTTGAAAAAATACACCAAAGCCTTGCCTGTACAGCTTTTCAGCGTGTCGTTAACTAAAGCGTGACGAAGTTCTACAGTTACTTTCCAGGTTTTTTCTTTTGGCGACGGCTCTTCCAGCGCAACAGCATCAAACACGGTTGCATTTTCTAAACGTTTGCCCAGCCATTCGGGGTTTCTTTTCACGTCTGCCGACACGCATATTGCCCAGCCTGCCAAAAAGAAAACGAGACTGAAGAGCAAGCCATTTACCCAATAAAACTTTAGTTGAAAATTGCGGAAAAAATGCAGTAAAAATGTGACTGCGGCAAGGCTTCCTGTAGCCATGCAAAGCTGCCCTAATTCCACGTGAGGAAGCACCTGTGCATCAAAGCAAATGATGGACAGAATTAGCGGAAGTAACACCTTAAATAATGGTGTGCTTTCCCAGAAATAAAAGGATGCAGGTTTCCAGCGTTCCACTTCAAAATTTGTGCATCAAAAAATACACAATCGCCGCCGGATAGATTTTAGAGCGGGGTCGTTTTCCCTTCAATTATGTCCAGCCGCTCTCTTGCACGCTGCACGAATGTGCTCCCGGGAAACCGCAAAATCAGTTGTTCATACAATGTCTTTGCCTGCTCCGGATTTTTAAGATTCCGCTCCGTCATTTCTGCAGCATTAAACAAGGCATCGTCGGCTAAAAGGTCATCTTTCTTTTCGCCTGCTTTGGGCATTTCATAAACCTGAGCATACAAGTTTCCGGCTCCAGTAAAGTCTTTTTTGCGGCGCGCAATTTTTGCCTGTTGCATCAAAATATCATCTTGCAAAGGATGCTTCGGGAAAGCCTGCGATATAGAATCAAGCAAGGCAGCAGCAGCAGCATCATGGTTTTGAAAAAGCAGCAAATCCGCTGCAGCAAAGCGTTCCAGTGGCAGCAGGTTGGAATCAGGCGGAATGTTTTCGGTTATTAAAACAGAAAGATAAAGGGCGTCATTAGCTATCAATTCCGAAGTGGAGGCTTTCAACACATCCAACTGAAGCTGCGCCCATTCAAAATCGCCCCGATACCACGCCAGCTTAGCATTCCGGAAGCGCGCTTCTTCTCCTAATACATCTTCCCGAAAGTCTTTATCCACCTGACTGTAACGCAATGATGCTTCCCAAACGTTGCCTGTAAGAATCAGGTAATCGCCCAGTTGCAACCGAAGCAAACCGTCAAACTCCCGCCTTGCCGTCGGCACTTTTAAGGCATCATCCAACAACGCTACCGCCTCCTGCGGCTTGCCCGCATATTGCGCCAGCAGTTCTGCATAATCCCGCAAGGTTTCTGTATTTCTGTATTGCGGAAAGGCTTTTAAAAACGTATCAAACTCCTGGTTCAATGCTTCCATTTCCTGTGGCGTGCGACTGCCGTTATCGCGAAGTCGTTCCATTTTTACGGCAAGTGCTTCAGCACGGGTTATAGGAAACACCGGACTGTCTTTTGCTTCCTCCGCAGCAACATCTAAAGCACGGAGCGCCACGTCCCATTGTTGCTCCCGCCTTGCATTGCGGGCAAACGACACAAGGCGCTGCCCGCCTTCTTTTAAACGGGCATCCAAAGCAGCAATCTGCAGCAGTGCGCCATCCCAGTCGTCCCGCTGTGTGTAAAGCCAGGTAAGGATTTCAGCATAAAAAGTGTTTTCAGGCTGCGCATTTATCCGTTTGATGATTGCCTTTTGGGCTACCAATAATTTTGCGGCATCAGCGCCCAGCATTTCCAGCAAAGTAGCTTTTGTGTCTTCCACTCCGCCGGGCTGTGCCGGGCCTGCATCCAGGAGCGTAATCACGGCTTTTTCTGCATTCCCTTTTCGGGCATAAAGTCGCGCAAGCTGACTGCTGTAAAATGCATTGTTGCGCAAAAGTTCCCGCGCTTTTTCATACACGAGGATGGCATAATCATCCTGCTTCATGGTGGAGAAAGCATGTGCCAAACGGGTGGTCAGCATGTCGTCGCCATTCACGGCGCTCACGGCAAGGTCGAAGGCTTCGCGTGCTTTCTTATCCTTCCCCATTAAAGTATACACGCCGCCAATGTCCAGCAGTATCATCGGGTTTTGAGGACGCATTTTTTGGCGGGATTCCGTGAGGGTAAGTGCCGCTTTATAATCTTTTAAAAGAAGGAGCGATTGCAGGTAGCCGTCATAAACATCATCATCGGCAGGCTGCGCTTTGTATAATTCTTCAAAAAGACTGACTGCTTTGGGATAATCTTTCATGTCCATTGCCAGTTTTGCCTGTAGCAGCGGGTCGGTTTGCGCAAAGGAAATCTGGAGGAAGAAAGAGCAGAGAAGCGTGAGACAAAATTTCATACCTGAATGGATAACTTTAAAAAAAACGGGTCTTGGGTTTTAATACGGGCTTCCCTATTAATTAAAGAACGGGCAATGAAGATATTTATTTTAGCTAAAAATAATTGTGAAAATGGTAATTCATCATCCAAAGGAGTGAAACTTTGCAGCCTCAATAATAAAAGATATAACCACACCCGGAAATCATTAGGAGCACATGAATAAAGTCATTGATATGAAAACGTCTTATTTTTTCAACCCAATCTCCCGCAGCCGCTCATCCAGATATTCTCCGGCAGTAACGTCTTCATAAGCCTTCGGGTGGGCGGCATCTATGCAATCTGCCAGGCATGCAAGGCTCATGCTGCTTTTAGGGTGAAGGAAAAAGGGAATGGAAAAACGCGGCGTTCCCCATTTTTCTTTGGGTGGATTCACAACTCGGTGCGTGGTCGATTTCAACTTATTGTTTGTGATCCGTTGCAGCATATCACCAACGTTCACCACAATTTGTTCGGGCAGACTGGTAACTCCAACCCATTCATTGTTCTTGTTTAAAATTTGCAAACCATCGGCTGAAGCGCCCACCAGAAGGGTTATCAGGTTAATGTCTTCATGTTGTTCCGCACGGATGGCAGATTTTGGTTCCGTGGTAATAGGCGGATAATGAATGGCGCGTAAAATGGAATTGCCTCCCTGCACGTGTTCATCAAAAAAGGTTTCAGGCAGGTGCAGATAAAGCGCAATAGCACGCAGCAATTTAAAACCGCTTTCTTCAAAACCTTTGTAAGCTTCAACTAGTGTAGGCGTGAATTCCGGTATTTCTTTCACGGTCACATTTTCTGGATAACCTTCTGCATTTGCATCACCTGGTTTTACGATTTGCCCAAACTGAAAAAATGCTTTTAAATCGGGTGCTTCAAATCCTTTCGCATGTTCCTTCCCGAAAGAAGTATAGCCACGCTGCCCTGCGAGTTCCGGAATTTCATACGCCTTTTTCGATGCTTCGGGAAGTGCAAAAAATGCTTCCACGTGCTTGTATAAACCTGCAATAAGCGCATCAGGAATGCCATGGTTTTTAACGGCTACAAAACCTACATCTTCATACGCTTTGCCAAGCTGCGCCACGAAAGCATATTTTTGTCCGGCATCGCCGGAAGTAAACTGAAAGAGGTCAACAACGGGGATGTTCATTTTGGAGTAGAAAGTTTAAAGACAAAAGTAGAAAGTCAAGTGGTTAGATAATGTTTGATGAGGCTTGATAAAGTTGGAGCGCGCGAAAGGCAGTTAACCGTCCAGTTTCTAAGGCAAAGTATAAGCCTTCAAATACCGCATTTTGGTTTGGTTGCGGATGCTTTGCACTAAAAAATAATCATTGAAAGTAGTGTCCGCTCCGTAAAGAAATCCAATAACGTAACTGAAAGGTTCCTTGCCTTTTTTGATGGTTGGCGTTACCGGTTCAGTGCCTTGCGGAAACGTGAGTTCAGTGGATGCATCATTCATTCCGTAAACCACCTGCAGTTCATAAGTGCCTTCATCACTGGCATCGGTTGTCAATAGCCGCACGGTGAAATATTGCTCATTCAGCGGGTCAGGGATGCGCATACTGTCTGCCGAAATGAGGGTTCCTGCTTCCAGTTTGTTTCCTGAAATTTTGGAAAGGATTTTTTCTTCCTGCCCTACCGTTTTTTCATTTTGAGAACATGAAAACAGCAACAATAAGCAAGAAACAACGAGAAGGATTTTTGAAGAAGAATGCTCAAGCACAGCGGTGGTTTGACCGCGAATGTAACTTCTTTAAGAAAGCGCATTTGTCCAAAAGCATCAGGGCAACGCCAGACGAAGCGAACTAAAAAAACTTCTGCCAGGCGCAATGTTATTAACCGGATTTCCATTGGCGCTTCCGCCGCTGTGTACCCCACCGCTGCTCGCTCCAGTGGTAGAAACGGATTGCACATTCAGGAGATTTTTAAATCCCACAGTGAACGTTATCCTGCGTTTCCAGAATTTCCTCGAAGCAGAAAAATCCAGCATACTGTAAGGACTAATTACGCCGTCGTAAGCCGAGCTGCCGTCCACAGTCGTGGTGATGTTAGGTTGCGTGCCAAAATACTTTAAGAAGCCATTGAAAAGCAAGCCCGTTTTCAACCAGGAATACTGCACATTAGCCGTTGCCTGCACACTGTTTTTTACGTTTCCGCCACCGGCAAGAATATGCGCAAAAGTAAAGCCTGACTGCACATACAGGTTGCTGAGCTGCGTTTCTGCCTGCACCGTTCCAAGGATGTTTTGAAGATGCGCAATATTGGTGTAAACAGCGTATGCCGGTCGCAAAACTGGTTCGGGCTGATACAAGGAAATCTGGTTAAAAACATCGTTGTAAAAACCGGTGAAAAGCAGTTTTGCAAAGTCGTTATCCTGCTGATAAAACCGCCAAGAAAGTGACGTCTGAAAATGATTTCCACGCTCCGGTAAAAGGTTTGGGTTGCCTTCCACTTCATGATTGCTGTCGTAAAAATGGAGGTACAATTCCTTTAGCGAAGGCGCGCGGAAACCACTGCTGTAGGAAAGCCTGTATTGCACGGCATCATTCACGTCCAGCAAAAATTGGAGCGAAGGAATGAGGGGCACTTTAAACGCCGTGTTGTAAGTATATCGCAATGCGGGCTGCACTTTAAGGCGTGGGGTAAAAAATGGAAAAGATGCCGAAACCCAGGCTGCACAATCCTGAATGTTCTGCCGCGCATTTGTGTCCAATTTTCCGCTTACTGCATGTTCCAGATTCACATCATAGCCAACAGTGTAATCCATCTTTTTAAAAGCATTGTTGCTGTAGCTGCCACGCAGATTTATGTCATCAAAACGGGTAGTATCCTGCGCCCCATTTTCATCCACAAGCTGCTGATTAAGCGTTACTAAATCCTTTCGGTATTTATTCCGGGTGCGGTAGTAAAAGGCATAATTATTCTGACTTTGCCAGTTTCCTTTTTTGCCAGCTTTTCCGGAAAGCGTAAGGCGATTATTGAGGCGTGTTGTGTGGAAATAATTGTCGAATGCATATGCTTCGTAAGGAGAAATTTTATAGTTCGCGTCTTTGCCGGTAAGTTTTTCCTGCGTAAAATCAGAAGCGAAGCGCAGCCTGAACGAAGACTTTGCGGTATAATCGTAAGCGGCATTTGCGAAGTATTGTTCTTTAGGCAGCCAAAGGAAAGAGCGCTCCATTGGGTCAAGCGGTTTCCAGCCGTCAAAAAAATTTCTACCGCCGCCCATGCGCAGTTGATGGCGGTCGCTAAACCGATAATTTCCTGCCGCGTCAAAATTGTATTTGCCGATGCTTTCAAAATAAGTTCCGGCTTCAATGCCCCAGGGCGTTTTTGTTTTTTTAGTGATGATGTTGATGACACCACCCAGCGCATCTGACCCGTAAACCACAGACATTGGTCCTTGCACAATTTCAATTCGCTGCACGTTGTTGGTCATCAGTTGCCCGAGGTCTATTTGCCCGTTTTCGCGACCATTCACCGGCAGTCCGTCCAAAAGGATTTTCACTTTATCGCCCTTCATTCCCTGCATACTGACGTTGCTGCCGAGTTGATTATCGTTGCCAATGTTTACGTTCAGTTGCGTGCGCAGTGCATCGCTCACCGTCACGGAACCTTGTGCCTGCATTTGCGCGGCAGTTACAATTTGGTAGGTGGCAAAAGCGTCCTTAAGTCGGGTTGCATTTGGAACTCCGGTGACGATTACTTCCTTCAGCGTATCAGACAATGGCGCATTGTTTTCATTTTCTGACGGAGCGGTCTGAGCCTTTGCAGGAGCGGCATACAGCCAAAATAACAATGCAATGAACAGGAATTTTTTAAACAACATTTTCAGGAATTTCAAAAAAGAAAGTTCAGCTACCGACATGCAGCAACTGAACTTTCCAAAAACATTTTTAGACAGTGCGGTACTTAGTGTTGCACCATCAATTTTTCAGTCACTTTCCATTTGCCATTGGTTACGGAGAGCATGTAAATGCCGGCAGTATAAGAAGCTACATTCAAATTGTAAGCGTTCAATCCTTTTGATAAATCAACAGAGGAATGATAAACCACCTTTCCGGTAAGGTCGGTTAAGAGAATGCGCGATGCACCTGCATTTTCTTTAGCATCCAGTAAAATGGAAACCTTGCCCACAGCGGGATTCGGAGAAACAATAAATCCATTCAACGCTTCTACGTGTATTCCCTGAATGGCCAAAGCATCTTTTAGAAAGCGCTTCTTGAAACTAATATTGCCCGATTGTGTGCCGCTGAAACCTGTGAACTGAAGCTGGTAATATTCGTTGGTGTGCAGCGTTTTTACGAAATAAGAAAGGCTATCCAAAATCACAAATCCGTTAGCCGAAAAATCAAATTCTTTCCAGTCAGAACCAATTTCATTTTGCTTTTTAGAAAAAGAATTAGCGTTGATTTGGTCGTCGAGGTTTGCGGAATCAGCAGGTAGATTATTCACTTCTGCAACTGTAACATCAAAGTTGGAAAGCACTCCGGTAACGTTATAAAACGGACTTCCGGGCGCACCGGGAATATATTCTTTGTATCGCGTGAAAAGTACGTCCCAAGCGCTTCTTGAGGGTTCACGGTCAACGGTGGAGAGGGAATTAATATCGAAATAAGCAAACAACCTGTCGGTAAATCCGTTTTGGCGGTTGATGTGAATGGTGGTATCAAGCGTGCCATCCAAACTTCCAATCCTGAATTTCCATTGAACTGAATCAAGCGGAAAACTTACAAACTGCTGCAACCAGATTTTATAAAAAGTGCCGTTAGCATTGATAAGGTATAGAGAGTCTCCGTTTACGTTATGCGTAGTAAGGTCATAAGCTCCCCAGCTATAATCGAAGGGGTCGGTAGGGTCGTTCAATTGGTTGAACGCGCCGTAGTTCCAGCTTGTATCACTGTTATAAACTTCATTTGACGGAATAGCTACCGTGCCGGTATCCATTGCATTAAAGGTTGAAAAATTAGCAGTAGCTCCAAGGTGCGCTGAATAAACTTTCACTTTGCCGCTCACGTGGTTTGCCAGCACGCTCACATTTCCGTAAGGTCCGGGAGGTGTCATCTGAAAGGCAAGATGCCAGTTGTTTGCCGTTTCTGTTTTCGCGATGCCGTTTTTAAAGCTGTAAAAAACATCGTTGGCATATCCTGGAGTCATAGAAAGAGAGTCATTCACCCAAGTTTGTGCGTGGAGTTGTGGTGCCGCAAATAATGCACCCGCGAGGAGTAGATTTTTTAATGTCATTATATAGTTTTTGAACGCTGCAAAGGTACTTGCAGCATATGGGGCTACCTGAAAGAAAATCAGACTTTACAAAAGAATGACAACACGTTGAAAGGCGCTTACAGTAAACCTTTGCGGCTTAGCAACTCCGCAATCTGAACCGCATTTGTAGCAGCGCCTTTCCGTAAATTATCCGCTACAATCCAGCAATTTATACAGTTCTCCCTACTCTCGTCACGCCTTATTCTGCCCACAAACACCTCATCTTTTCCGGCAGCAAAAAGCGGCATCGGATATTCATTTGCAGCAGGGCTGTCCATCACTTTCACACCTTCTGCATCGCGCAGCAAACTGCGAATGTCATCTAACTCAAAAGCATTTTCAAACTCAATATTCACGCTTTCGCTGTGCCCGCCCATCACAGGAACACGCACCGTTGTTGCTGTAACTTTTATGGAATCATCCCCCATAATCTTACAGGTTTCCAGCACCATTTTCATTTCTTCTTTGGTATATCCGTTCGCTCCGAAAACATCAATATGCGGCAACACATTCAGGTCAATCTGGTGCGGATAAACTTCAGAGGTTGTGCTGCCATTTCGTTGCTGCATCATTTCATCAACTGCCTTCGCGCCGGTTCCGGTAACGGATTGATAAGTGCTGACCACCACGCGTTTTATCCGGTATTTTTTATGAAGCGGCGCTAACACCATCACCAATTGAATAGTGGAACAATTAGGGTTTGCAATGATGAAATCGGCGGCGGTTAAGCATGCACCATTTACCTCCGGAACAATGAGCTTTTTGTCTTTGTCCATACGCCAGGCAGAAGAGTTATCCACCACTATGCAACCTACATCTGCAAATTTTTCTGCCCACTCCAATGATACGGAGCCACCTGCTGAAAAGATTGCTAGTTGCGGCTTTCGGAGTAAAGCTTTTTCGGCTGTAACCACATCAATTTCTTCATTCTTAAAAATGATTTTACTGCCTGCGGATGCTGCGGATGCCACAGGAACTAATTCAGAAACAGGAAAATTTCTTTCTTCGAGAATACGAAGCATTGTAGAACCTACCAGACCGGTAGCGCCAATTAAGGCAACGCGCATAGCAAAAGGGATTTTTTAAAAAAACAAAACTAACAACCACGCAGCGCAAAGTGCCAACAGAGAACCAACTTATTTTGCGCTTTCTTTTTTTATGAAAATCCGGATAGTTCTGATTGCCTTGTGCATTGTGTTGGCGGCGGCTGCAGTAGCCTATTTCTGGAAAATGGAGAAGCCATTAAGCAACGGTATTGTTCCTAAAACTATCGCTGTACTAAAGGATACGCTGAAAGAAAACTCCGGCCTTATTTTTTGGAACGGAAGCCTGTGGACACACAACGACACCAAAGAAAATGACCTTTTTGAACTGGACACTTTTGGCAACATAAAGCGCATCATTAAAGTAAAAAACACCCGCTACGGAAATTGGGAAGACTTAGCACAAGACGATGATTACATCTACATCGGAAACTTCGGAAACAATACCAACGGCGTTCGCAAAAACCTAAACATTTATCGCGTTTCAAAATCGGATTTGCTGGAGGATTCACTGTTTGTAATGGCTGACACTATTCAGTTTCATTACGAAGACCAAACCGATTTTACCAAGCGAAAAACAGAAGATACCGACTTTGATTGCGAAGCTTTTATTGCATTGGGCGACAGTCTTTATCTCTTCACTAAACAATGGATTACGCCCGGAACAAGCGTTTACACCCTTCCCAAAATTCCAGGGAATTACGCGGCTCATAAAATTGATTTCTATCCGCTTGACGGACTGATTACGGGTGCAGATATTTTGCTGGAGAAAAACCTCATTGCGCTTTGCGGATACAAAACCAACCGGCTTACTTACCTCAATCCTTTCGTGATTTTATTGCAGGATTTTAAAGGCACGCATTTTTTTGGAGGTAGCACAAAACTGCTTCCGCTAAACGATGCTTTTCATCAGGTAGAAGCCATTGTGTTGCTGCCCGATGGACGTTGTCTAATTTCCAACGAAGGCATCACGCAATACATTCTCAAAGTAAATCCCAGCCTTAAAGAAGTGGATTTGAAAAGTTACTTAGAACACTGATTTTATTTTTCAGAAACCTGCACCCTGATGCCATTACTGTGACTGCTAAACTCCGGAGCATACATGCATTGAATAGTCGCAATTCCGTTTGAAAAATCACCCGCCTGCTGTGCAAAAACCGGATATTCAAAAACGTATTTCCCCTTGCGCAACCGGTCAAAAAAGAAGTTGGTACTCACGTCTTTAGTGCTTTCGTAATAGCCCAATCCGCCTTGCCAGTGGTATCCGCTTAAAACGTTTACCGGCTCGAAACCCGCTGCCCGCATGTCTTTCAGATGAACATACTCCATGTCTCTGTCCACCAGAATTTCTATCCGCATTTTTATTTTATCCCCAATTTTGATGTTGTTGCCGTCTTTTATTTCCTGCAATTCATGACCACGGGGAGTGTTTTTTTCGATGAATAATTGCTTGCGGATTTCCAAAGGCGTTTTAGCAGAAGTAATTTTATCAAGGTCTTCAAAGTATTGCCAGTACACGGCGCCCCATGATGTTGCGGATGGATTGTCCTGGACTGTGAGCTGTATGTTGCCCATGTTTTCTGTCACTTCTTTTCCTTCAAATCTCTTCTTGAAATAACCGCTTCCGGCTTCTGTTTTCTGATGGTCACTGCTGATGGTTTTATCGCCCAGCTGTATGGATACGTTTGGTGTGTTCGTAAGCCAGTCGGAGCCTGCAAGCAACAGCGCGTAACACGCGTCAGCAGTGGCTTTGGTAGATTCCCAGTTTTGGGTTTGCTTGTTTTTCAGCAACCAGATTTTCATCTTGTCCACTGTGGTTTCATCCTTAGCAATTTCATTGAACGCTTCTATCAGCAAGCTTTGTGCTTCTATCGGTGCCTGATACCACCAGTAACCATTGCCGTGTGCCATCCAGTACATGCCCATCTCTTCTTTTTCAATAGCAGTTTCACGTAGAGATGCAATAATGGTTTTTGGAGTAGTTGCATCATTAGAACGATGTAGCGCAAGTGCTATCATCCCTTTCAAAAACGGATTGAACTGCGACCAGTATTTTTTTGCCTGCCCCTGATAATATTTATAAGCCGTTTGTGCAGATGATGCCACAGGCTGCTCCATAAAACTGCGCATGTAGAGGTATTGAACTTCGGCGTAGCCAATCTGCTGGTCGTTCATGTTTGCTTTGTATTTCAGCAGTTCTTCATAGCTGTTGCGCATTTCGCGGTCGAGGTAAGGCAATGCTTTGGCAATGATGTTTGCTGCTCTGCTCTTTGCATCTTTCACGCCGAGCGCTTCCAGTTTGCCCAAGCCTGTAATGATGTATTGGGTGATAAAACGGTCGCTGCCCATACCATGAAACCAGGGAAAACTACCGTCTGAAAGTTGCTTTGCTTCTAAGCTGCGCAAATGGGCATTCAGGTTTTTAGAAAGTTTGTAAGCATCAAAAAGCTGCCCGATTCTTTTGCGTTGTTCTGTTTCGCCTTTGGCTTCCATGACCCAGGGCGTTTCTTCCAGCAAGGCAGATTTTAGCTCCTGATTTTTTTCTAAAGGCGAGGAAAGCGTTTCAAAATCTTTCTCGTTTTTCCAGCGTTCAAAAATGGTTTTGATTTTTGGAGATTGGGCTACGATGTGTCCTGCAAGCGCTGTTGCGTAATAGCGATTAAAGGTTTGCTCTGCACATTCGTAAGGGTACTCCATCATGTAAGGCAAAGCCTGAACGGCATACCAGGCGGGGTTTCCGGTGTATTCAAGCGTCAGTGCATGATGCACTAAAGTCTTGCTGCTATCGGCATGTTGGAGCTTTGAAAAAGAAAAGTTTTTGGTGCCGTTTCCGTTTATCCACAAAGGCAAAGTTTCGGTTACGAGCATCCGGTTAGTGATGACAGGAAGGGTGTTTTCTTCGCCATCTGTAAAGTTTCCGGCACGGGCTGAAATGCGCACCGTTACAGGCTCGTACATACTTTCAGGCACATTCAGTTTCCAGCTTACGGAGGTGCTGCCATCTTTTAAAACCGAAAATGGTTGCTCTGTTTTTGAGAGGCGGAAAGGCAGATTTACCGGTTGCAAAGTGAGTGCATTCAGCAATTGAATTTGTGCGGTGCCGGTCAACGCATTTTCACTCAGGTTGCTGATTTTAGCGGCGATGGTTATTTCATCTCCCTGCCTGAAAAAGCGCGGCAGGTTGGGCATCACCATCAAATCTTTTTGCGTTTTCACGGCGCCTTCCAGCTTGCCGGTAGCCATGTCTTTGGTGTGGGCAAAAGCAAGCAGTTTCCATTCGGTTAGCGCTTCGGGCAGTGTAAATTCTATTCTGATGTTGCCGGCTTCATCCGTTTTTAATTGCGGGAAAAAGAAAGCGGTTTCCTGAAGGTTTTTGCGGACGGAGATTTCCTGCTGTGGTTCATTTGGAGGCGGTGGGGGAGGAGCTTTTTCTTCTACAGTAGAGGTTTCGGGTCGCGCAAATTTTGCAATCGGTGCGCTGGCATCTGCTAGATTGACTTCAAGCTCATCTTTTGACGCGTCTAACGCTGAACTACTCCGAAAAACTTGCACGCCGTCTATGATGTATCTGGTGCCACGTCCTCTAAGAAATCCAAAATCAATCAACTGGTCATAACTCTTGTTGTAGTAAGGATATTTTTCGCTTAAAAAATTACTGACTTGCCTGCCGTTTGCAATAGTAAATCCGTATTGATAGTTCCAACCATAACCTTGCGAAACAGTCGGGAAAAGTCGGTAAATATTAAAGTTGTGCGGACGGAATGCATCCAGCGAAGCATCGTATAAAGTAGCGACCAGTTCTGCTGCTACTTTTTCCTTTTTATTGCCGCTCACCACCATTGTCCATGTTTCTTTTGCGCCCGGTTCCAGCTTGTCGCGATGTGTTTCCCAGCTTATGTACAGGTCTTTATTGCTCCAGGGCACATTAATAAAAGCGCTTTCGGTGTAAACCCTGTTTTCTTTTACGGTGAGGTAGAAAACCTGTATGCCGCCGCGGTCTGCCTCATTTATTTGCCTCGTCCAGATTATGGGCTTGCCCGAATATTCCAGTTGCGAAACGTCATCGGTTTCAGTCATGTCAGAAACATTGCGGAGCAAATGCAAATCGGTGTAAGCGCTGAGTAAATTCACTTTTGCGGTGGCGCCGGGTTCCTGTTTTTGTGTGGCTGGCAAGAGCATCAATGCGCGTGAAATATTCCCGTTGTTTTTGGTGCTGGCTACTTCTACAAATTTCTTTTCGGTAATCTTTTTTCCGTTCTTGTCGGTAGCCGTAATTTCTATTTCATACCATCCGTTTTCGTTCCAGGCTTTTTGTGGGACTGCAACAATTCCCTCTTTTGAACTCGTAAAATTTTTCTGAAAAACCTGCACGCCTTTTTCCCAATGCAGATGGTCGTCCTCATGCTTATAAGGGTCGTTCGGGAAATGTTTTTTGAAAGTTGCCTCGTCCATCACAAACATATCCGGCACAGCCCACAATCGGCTTCTATAAAAGGTTTCAGGGGATTTTAGGCGATGAATTACAAGATTTATTTCCGTTGCCACAAATTGGCTGTTGAGATTTTTGGAGGTGATTTTCAGGGTGTCCAATTCTTCCGGTTCTGCCTCTTCAGGAATAGCTGCAATGAGCTGCAAAGAAGTGTAACCCACGCTTACGGTTTGAATGCCGCTTCTCGTTTCTCCATTAACGTCGGTAACATCCGCAGACACGACGTAAGTGAATACAGGCAAGGCTTCCGGGTTCACGCTCTCATCGGGAATCGCTTTAAAATCAATCGAAAAATTGCCTTGTGCATCTGTTGTTACGGTGCCGTTTTCAATGGCCATTTCAGGCGAACGCGGGAAGCCATAACGCCAGGCATACCACCAATAATGCAAGCGCGTCTCCCGCACCACACGATATTTTACCACAGCTCCGTCAATAGCATTACCGGCATAAGCAATTGCCTTTCCTTTTACGGTAATGGTTTCGTTTATGGCATACGCATTCTTCACCGTATCGAATGAAACCAAAAACTTAGGGCGCTTGTATTCTTCTACTGAAATGCTTGCGGAGCCTGAACTATTGCGGATGGTCATGTTGCCGGTGAGACCAGTTTCGGGCGCAATAAAAGAACCAGAAAAAGAACCGAATTCATTTGTCGTGAAGTTTTGAGAAGCAATTTTTTGTCCGTTTACGTCATTGAAAACCACTTCCGTTTTTTCATTGGCAATGGTGTTGTTTTTACGGTTGCCATCTTCTCTGCGCACCATAACTCCTTTAAAGAAAACGGTTTGGCCGGGGCGGTAAATGGAGCGGTCGGTAAAGAAAAACGTTTGGGTGTTTGGCGTTGTTTCCTGGCGATACCGATACCCGTTGAAATAGCCCTTCGCTAAAAAACTATCGTTGCCTGAAACAATGCGTATTGCCCGCGATTCATTTTTTTCCGGGATAGAAAAAACACCGTTTATCGAGGAGTTCGTTCGGCTAATCTGCCGAAGTTCTGTACCGCGGATATTGTCGTTATAGCGTTCGGTGTAAAAAGTGATTTCTGCATTGGCAATGGGCTTTCCGGTTTTTCTGTTCAATGCATATCCTTTGCCGTTTCCTGATTGAAGCACGGTGCTTATTTGCGTCACCTGAAAAACAACGTAGTTCATCAGATTGTCGGAAAGTGAAAAGTCATTTTTGCTGCTTATCAACACGGCGTAAGTACCTGTAGGCAAGGCTTCCAGCATCAGTTCTGCACTGTGTTTTTCTAAATCTTCGGTGCCGGGCAATGCAGTGTTCCATTCTTTCTTAAACGGAAGTTTCAACAGTTCTTCCGCCAGTTTTTCCTGATAACCATAATTGTTTCCCAGCCATTTTTCATTTTTATTTTCAAGCCGAATTAACCGGAGCGATGCCTTTGGAATGTTCTGATAACGCACTAAAATCCGAGATGCTTCATTAGGCAACACGGCTTCTTCGGCAAGTAGGCTCAGGGATTTTGTGGTGAGTTGCCTTTTCATTGTTTCTGCCAGATACGCACCTTCGCTTTTTGGAAACTTTGCAATAATGGCTTCCAGTTTTGCAACGATTTCAGGCAGGTTTACCTCGCTTTTTTTATTGCTGATTTCATCGTCTTCGTCTTCCCAGTCGTCCTCGCCATAATCATCTTTAAAATCATCGGGAAACATCAATTGCACTTTCTTAAAAGCTGCCAACGCGCTCAATGGATTATCGCTCCATTGCTTATCGATTTGCTCTAATGCTGCCGAATACGATGCCTTCTTATTGGGCAATACAGAAGCGCGGTAAGCAAACTCCAACCGGTGCAAATCCGCGTCAATAAAGGCATCCGGCTGTTTACCGTCTGTATGAATTTCGAGCAGCCGTTTGTAAATATTAAGCGCCTGCCATTGCATCGAAGCGGTGTCATCAGTTTTAAACTTGTGAGCAATAAATGCTTCGGCACTTGCAAAAGCTGCGGCATCGTTCATCACAAAAGCGAAAGCAGGTTTGGTCAAATCCTTTTCATCATTTTCAAAAAAAGCAAGGGCACGAAAAGCCAATAAATCAAACAAAGAAGGGCGCAGTTTTGAAGTGTTTACACCTTTCACTAAAATGGGGTTGTAGTTTTTGATGGGCACATTTTCAAGCGCCTCTGCCTGCTGTAAGGATGCCTTGTAATGCGCAGCAGTTTTCTCAAAAAAACGGGAAGCATCCCATTGCTCAAAGTCTTCGATTTTGGTGTCGGTGCTAACGCGGGTGCGGTCGAGAATTTGGTAGCGGTTGTTCTGATAATAATTCCAGTAAAGCTCAGCGGCAATGCTGTGCCAAATGGCATTGTTCGGGAAGTTTTGCGAAGCGGCTTCTTTTTCTGCTTTTAAAATCGCTTCCTGAAAAGCTTCTTCGCTTCGCTGGAAACCGGCGTTCATCAGGTAAATCTGCGCCTTCATCATTTGCACTTGTTGTTGCTTTTGCGAGGCGCGGCTCAGGATGTCTTCGGCTATTTTTTGAGCAGATTCGGGGAAGCCATTGTTTAACAGGGAGTCGGCTTTTTTCCATTCTTTTTTGTAGGGTTCATTCTCCTCTTCCTGCCCGAAGAGAAAAAAGGGGAACAATAAAATGGTGGACAAAATCATGAGATATTTCATAAGTTTTTGGGTGATAATTGCTTGAAATTTTTGCTTAAAAGAGTGGAAATAAAGGCATCCGGCACTATGAATTGCACTTTAGCAAAAATGGTGCAGTAAAGGAATCAAGACGTTGCCTATGATAGAATTCCACAAACATCTCCACCCAATAATGAGCAAAGTTTTAAAACCTTTTGACGATTACTTCATGCATGCCGTAATGAACTGCTCTAACCCAATTGCGGTTATTGCAAAATATACCGCTCCACATCCTTCTTCGTTATCTTTTTTTCAGAAAGAATAATAAGCCGCTCCACCACGTTTCGTAATTCCCGGATGTTGCCCGTCCAGTCGTAATTCTGCAAGGCTTTCATCGCATCCTTATCTATGGCTTTGGCGGCTTGTTTATAATCTTGACTGATGCTTTCCAGGAAGTGTGCAATCAGCAACGGAATGTCTTCTTTACGCTCATTCAGGGAAGGCACGTGGATTAAAATAACGCCCAGCCTGTGGTATAAATCCATCCTGAAACGCTTTGCCTCCACTTCTTCCAACAGGTTTTTATTGGTAGCGGTGATAACGCGCACGTCCACTTTTATTTCCTTTTCGCCGCCTACGCGCGTAATTTTTCCTTCCTGCAAAGCCCGCAACACTTTTGCCTGTGCATCAAGGCTCATGTCGCCAATTTCATCCATAAACAAAGTGCCTCCGCTTGCCTGTTCAAACTTGCCGATGCGCTGTTTTATCGCCGAGGTAAACGAACCTTTTTCATGCCCGAAGAGTTCACTTTCTATCAGTTCAGAAGGAATAGCTGCGCAGTTTACTTCAATAAGCGGCGCATTGTTTCGATTGCTTAAAGCATGAAGCTGACGCGCCACCAATTCTTTTCCCACGCCGTTTTCTCCGGTAATCAAAACCCGTGCTTCCGTAGGTGCTACTTTCTGAATCGTTTCTCTGATTTGATTTATTGGGGCGGAATTCCCAATCATTTCCGCGGATTTTGAAACGCGCTTGCGCAATGTTTTTGTTTCAGCTACAAGCAGCGTTTTATCCATGGCATTGCGTAGCGTAATGAACAGGCGGTTTAAATCAGGCGGTTTAGAAATGAAATCATAAGCGCCTTTCTTCACGGCTTCAACTGCGGTTTCAATATTGCCATGTCCGGACACCATAATCATCGGGATGTCGGGCTTCAGTTCCTGTAGTTTTTCAAGCACTTCAATGCCATCCATTTTGGGCATTTTTATATCGCAGAGAATGCAGTCGTAGTCGTTGCTTTCAATCAGTTTTAAACCTGCTGCGCCATCTTCTGCTTCTTCTATTTTATAACCTTCCATCGTGAGGATGTCCGTAAGCGAACGGCGTATTGCAGCTTCATCATCAATCACCAATATTGTGTGTGCCATGTTTTCTTTTTTTGAGAAGCAGCAAGGTAAGTCCATCGTTTTTTAAAAAACCTTTTTGCCTTTTCAGGAAGGGACATTTTCATTTACAATTAGCTTTACTGCCTTTGGAAATTTCAACGCAAATAGCATTTCTCAAAAACCGGTTATCACAGCCATTGCCGGGCTTAAAAGCGCAGGAAAGAATGATGGCGCGGGTGATAGATTTACCGCCCCACATGCCTGCCGATGCCCGCCCAAGCGCCGTGCTGTTGTTGCTTTTTCCTAAGAATGAAACCCTGCATTTGCTATTGATTAAACGCACCGAAGACGGCAGGGCACACAGCGGACAAATCTCCTTCCCCGGTGGAAAAAAAGAACCCGCTGACATTGATCTACAAACCACAGCCATCCGCGAAGCAAATGAAGAAACAGGCATTCTAAAAGAGGATGTAGAAATTTTGGGGGAGCTGTCGCCGCTCTATATTCCGGTGTCCAATTTCCTGGTGCATCCGTTTGTAGCATTTGCCGAAAAACAGCCTGAGTTCTTTCCGAATGCGGATGAAGTGGCGTATGTAATTGAGACGCCGCTGCAATATTTTCTCACTGAAAAAAACAAAACAATTGCCCGCGTTACTTCCCCTGCCGACAAGCATTTTGTGCGCGATGTAAAGGCTTATAAACTTGCTGACGGAAGCATTCTTTGGGGCGCTACGGCAATGATTCTTTCAGAGCTTGAAACGCTTTTTGAAGAGCTATAATTCCACACACACATTTTTGGCTTCGGTGAAAAAACGCATCGCTTCCCAACCGCCTTCTTTGCCTATGCCGCTGTTTTTAAATCCGCCGAAAGGTGTCCGCAAATCGCGCAGCAGCCAGCAGTTTATCCAGATGATGCCCGAATGCACTTTTGCCGCCACACGATTGGCGCGGCTTATGTCTTGCGTCCAGATGGTGGCGGCAAGTCCATAGTCGGAAGTGTTGCCAAGTTGCAGGGCTTCTTCTTCTGTTTTAAAGGATTGAAGCGTGACTACAGGCCCAAAAATTTCTTCCATGTTGGTGCGGCATTCAGCGCCTAATCCTTCAATGATGGTGGGTTCTATAAACAAGCCATCTGCGCAGCGCCCTGTACCTTTTATTGCCTTGCCGCCCAGCAATATTTTGCCGCCTTCTTCCTTCGCTGTTTCAATGCAGGCAATCACTTTGTCGAAATGCAGTTTGCTTACTATCGCGCCCTGTTTTGTGTTTTCATCTAGCGGGTCTCCGACAGTTAGTTTTTTTACGCGGGCAATGAACTCCGTTTTGAATTTTTCGTAGATGCTTTCTTCAATCAAAATCCGGCTGCCGCAAAGGCAAATCTGCCCCTGATTGGCGAAGGAACTTTGCACCGTTGTGCGTATCATTTTCTCCCAGTCGCAATCCGCAAAAATGATGTTGGGGTTCTTGCCTCCAAGCTCCAGAGAAAGCTTCTTAAAAGCAGGCGCAGCAATGGATGCAATGTCTTTGCCGGCGCGGGTGCTGCCCGTAAATGAAATGGCTTTGATGCGCGGATGCTTCACTATTTCACTGCCACAATGCGGGCCTCCGCCATGGATAATATTGAGCACACCGGCAGGCAATCCGGCTTCCATGCAAAGTAGGCTTAGCAGGTAAGAACTCATGGGCGTCACTTCGCTCGGTTTTGCAATCACGCAATTGCCTGCAGCCAGCGCTGGTGCTATCTTCCAGGTAAAAAGATAGAGCGGCAAATTCCAGGGAGAAATGCAACCCACGACGCCAATCGGCTGCCGCAAAGTGTAGTTAATAGCGCTGTCTTCCATGCTGTGGCTTTCGGTGCTCATGTGCATCAGCGCTGTCGCGAAAAAACGGAAGTTGGAAGAGGCGCGGGGGATGTCCACTTTTTTAGAAAGCCACAGCGGTTTGCCATTATCGTTGGTTTCGGCAAGGGCAAGGGCTTCCATGTTTTCATCAATCAGTTCCGCAATGCGGTTGAGGATTTTAAAACGTTCCTCCGCAGGTGTTACGCTCCATGTTTTAAATGCAACTTCTGCGGCTTCCACTGCAGCGTTCACATCCTCTGCGCTACTGTCGGGCGTGTGGCTGTAAACCTTGCCAGTAGCGGGATTGGTGTTTTCTAAATAATAACCGGCAATGGGTTTCTCAAGTTTGCCATTCGTGTAATTAAGGATATAATCCGGAGCGGAAAGATTCATGAAGCAAAGGTAAAGGCGACGAAAGATGAATGATTATTGCTTTTGGCGATCAGGCAGTTTGTTCCTTTTGCAACTGCGCCAGCACCGCTTTAATCTCATAATACTGAATTGAATCGTCTAGTGCCTGTTTCACTTCCGCAATTTCCTGCGCGCCGTATTTCGAGATGTGCCGCCTGATTATTTGCTCAGTTTCGGCAGTCATTAAATGTAGTAAACGCACTTCACCGGTTGGGATAAAATGCACCAGGTGTGACGCAATTGTACTGGTAACATAACCTCTTGCCACAGCAATTTCTGCAAGGCTTTTTCCTTCCTGCATCATGCGCAGACTTATCAGTTTAGTGTCTTCTTTTTTTCCAGCTTTTGCTTCGGGCAATTCCGCAATTTTTGCCTTCGGTGCTTCGTTTCCTTTTTGCATGGCTTCGCTGATGCCTTCACCGCGCGATAAACTTTCCGTAATGGCCACGATGCTGTCCATCTCCGTAAGTTTTTGAAGCAAAGCGGCTCTTAGTGAACGCAGCATTCCGCCATATTTTTTCGTTCCCTTTTTCGCTTCCGAATCTTTAATGTGCACATCCAGCGGCTGCAATAATGTGGTTTCAATTTCATTCTTAAAATAATTTCGCGCAGCTATTGCCCTGCCTGATAAATGTTGGTGTCCGCCATTCAGCAACCGTTGCAATTCGTTTTGAAATTTGAGTCCTGTTTCATTGATTTTGCTAAGCGCCAAAAGCGATTTCTGGCTCCATTGCAAAGCATCGGGCATGTTGGGCAATTTCATTTCCTTGTAGCTGTAATGCTGCGCCTGAAAGAGGTCTGTAAGTTTTGAGAAGCTGAAACTGCTGGTAAGCCGGTCTTCCAAATATTCCTGCTGTGCTTCGCTCAATATTTCCTGCAGGGTTTCATCATCCTGATGGGTATTATTGAACGTATCAATCCGCGATTCCGTAAAAATTGCCTGCGGAGAAATAGGTGAACTCAACACCAAACCACCTAATGAAGTGAGGCGGCTAAGTGCTACATAAACCTGCCCGGGTGCGAAAGATTGTGCGGCATCGATAATCGCTTTCTCAAACGTTAGTCCCTGGCTTTTATGAATCGTTACAGCCCACGCAAGCCGAAGCGGATATTGCTGGTAAGAGCCTAATGCTTCTTCTGCAATGCTGTCATCTTTTTCATTGTATTGATAGCGGATGTTGCGCCAGGTTTCCTGTTCCACTTCCATTTCGCCTGGCTCCCCGGGAAACCGCACCCAAATTTCATCTTTGCGCAACCTGCTGATGATGCCGATTTTTCCATTGTAGAAGCGCCGGTTTTCGCCTTTGTCGTTTTTGATGAACATCACCTGCGCGCCTTCTTTCAGGCAAAGCTTTCTGCTGACTGGCAAAGCGTTTTCATTAAAATCTCCCTGTAGCACTCCCTCAAATTCATACACGTTGGAAGGCAGTCTGGACAGGTTGCTTTCGTTTATTTTATCCGCTTTGTAATTGTGGGAAGTGAGGATAATGTAGCCGTCATCGCCTTCGGGATAAAACGACGGGTCGTAGTGGCGGTTTAGTAAATCAAGGTCTTCATCGGTGGCAATATTGTTTCGGATGGCATTGAGGAGGTTGATAAATTTTGTGTCCGTTTGGCGGTAAATGGTTTGCAGTTCAATGCAGGCGGGTTGATTTTCTTTCAGCACAAGCGCATCAAAAAAGAACATGCTTTTGTAGTAAGAACTGAGCATTGTCCAATCATCATCCTTCACCACAGGAGGCAGTTGGTTCATGTCGCCAATCAGCAACACCTGCACACCGCCAAAAGGTTTTCCATTTTTCCGGAAGTGGCGCAATACCTGATCAGCAGCATCCAGCATATCTGCACGCACCATGCTCACTTCATCAATCACCAGCAGCTCCAATTCACGCATCAATTTTCTTTTGTCAGAGGAGAAACGAACGGAGCGGAGCATCGTTTGCAGGTCGGTTCCGGAAGCAGGTGAGGCGCTGAAAGCCGGTTGTGGCACGGGAATGAAGGAACCGAACGGCAATTGAAAAAGCGAATGAAGCGTGACGCCGCCGGCATTCATGGCAGCAACACCTGTGGGCGCTGCAATGGCAATTTTCTTTTTGGTGTGTTCACGGATGTATTTTAGGAAGGTGGTTTTTCCGGTTCCTGCCCGACCGGTGAGATAGACGTTTTTCGCGGTGTGCAACACAAACGATGCTGCCAAATCGAATTGTGCATTGCGCTGGATATTTTCCATCACGTAAAAGTAATTGTTAGGAATGGTGGTGCTTAACTTTGAAAAGTTATGGAAAAGAAGGAACACATAGCTTACTGGAAAAATGGTGCAGCAGAAGATTTGGAAACCGCACTCTACAACATTTCAGGGAAGCGGCATGTTCCGGCATTGTTCTTTTTCCACCTCACCATCGAAAAACTACTGAAAGGAATTTGGGTGAAGGATAATTTTTCTAACACCCCGCCGTTCACACATGATTTATTGAAACTCAGCAGCGAAACAACGCTTGAACTCTCAGGTGAAGACTATGATTTTTTAGGCACCATTAATTCATGGAACATTGAAGCGCGCTATCCTGATTTTAAAAAAACACTCCACCGCATTGCCACCGATGCTTACATGAAAGTGCACGTGGACCGAATAAAAAAACTGTACGAATGTTTACGATTAAAGCTGTAGAAGAAAAGTTGAAAACTTTGGCAAAAGACCTTGCAGTGGCGGGTTTCGCGCCGAAGCGTATGTTTCTGTTTGGCTCTTACGCTAAAGGAACACCGCGTGAATACAGCGACCTTGATGTTGCCGTTTTTGCGGATGATTTTACGGGTGCCCGCGTGGTTGACTATCCAAAAGTGGCATCCATCCTGAGCCGCAACATCTCCGTGGAATTGCACCCTTTTCATACGGATGATACTGCTGAAGAGAACCCCTTCATCGAAGAAATCCTACACACAGGAATTGATTATTCCCGCCTCATTCCGCGCAATTAAGCCTCTGCGCCGCGGTTACATTTGCAGAGAATGTTGTCTTCTGAAAAGTACATGCGCCGCTGCCTCGACCTTGCGCAAAAAGGAAAAAGCTACGCAGCTCCTAATCCCTTAGTGGGCGCAGTGTTGGTGCATAATGAACGCATAATCGGCGAAGGATTTCATAAACAATTTGGCGAAGCACACGCTGAAGTAAATGCCTTGAACTCCGTTACTGAAAAAGACAGAAAGCTAATTCCTGAAAGCACCCTTTTTGTGACGTTAGAGCCATGTGCACATCACGGGAAAACCCCACCATGCGCATTGCGTATAATTGAAGAAGGCATAAAAAAAGTAGTGGTTTGCAATGATGACCCATTTCCAAAAGTGGATGGAAGGGGCTATGCACTTTTAGAAAATGCAGGCGTAACAATTACGAAAGGCGTGCTTGAAAAAGAAGGCAGATGGTTGAACCGGCGTTTCTTCTGTGCGCAGGAATTGCAACGTCCTTACGTTATTTTAAAATGGGCGCAAACGGCTGATGGATTTATTGCGCCAAAGGATGGAAGCCGTTTTCAAATCAGCAACAAACACAGCCGGCTTCTTGTACATAAATGGCGCACAGAAGAAGCTGCAATTCTTGTTGGCACGCGCACGGCATTGAACGATGACCCGCAACTCACCGCAAGGTTATGGAAGGGAAAGCAGCCCGTACGCATTCTGATAGACAGGAAATTGAGCGTGCCTTCTTCCTCAGAAATATTTGGTGACGACGCCAATACAATGGTGGTAAATGAGCTGAAAAATGAAACTCAAAACCACGTTCGGTTTGCTTCACTAAAATTTGATGAAAGCCTTGTCAGCAGCGTATTGCAGATGTTGCACCAACAAAACATTCAGTCCGTAATTGTGGAAGGCGGCGCAGCAACGCTGCAACATTTCTTCCGGCAAAACCTATGGGATGAAGCCCGGATTTTCACCGCACCTTTCACTTTAAAAATGGGCATTCAGGTGCCTTCACTTACTAACGCTACGCTTGCATTTTCAACAGCAATAGGTGACGATTTGCTTTCCGTTTTTACCAATGCTGACACCCCATTTCCTTACCAGCCAGAAATGGAATTGTAACCCTGCACCCTTCCATGTTCTATCTGATTGGCACCATCGTCCTGAACACTGTTTTGTTTACGCTTTTCAAAGTGTTTCCGAAATATAAAATAGACACACTACAGGCTATTGTGGCTAATTATTTCGTGACGGTAATCACCGGCAGTTTGTTTTTAGGCAGATTTCCCATTGGGGCTGAAAGTGTGCAGCAGCCGTGGTTTCCATGGGCAATAGGATTGGGCGTCGGATTTATTTCCGTATTCAATCTCATTGCCTGGCGCACTTCAAAAGAAGGCATGACGGCAACCACTATAGCTAATAAAATATCGCTGGTAATCCCGGTAATTGCTGCTTACTTTCTGTACTCTGAGCAAATTGGACCCTTCAAAATTGCAGGCATCATTCTCGCTGCACCTGCCGTTTATTTTGCTTCTAAAAAGAAAGAAGAAAGCGTAGGGAAAGGAGAAAAGAATTTTTTCTGGATTGCACTTTTATTCCTCGGCAGCGGCTTACTGGATACGGTCGTGAAATATGCGGAGCAAAACTTCCTGAAAGAAACCGATACCCAAATGGCATACACCATTCACGTGTTTGCAGCAGCGGCATGCAGCGGTTTTTTGTTGATTATCGTGTTGCTGCTTGTAGGGAAAATAAAGCTGGCTTCACGTAATCTCATAGCCGGCGTCGTGCTGGGCATTCCCAACTTTTTCTCGCTCTATTTTTTAATCCGGTTGCTGCATAGTGGCTGGCTTCAAAGCTCTGCCGCCATCCCCATTAATAACATTGGAATTGTGCTGCTTTCAGCATTGGTTGCCATGTTGTTTTTTGGTGAAAAAGCAAGTCGCTACAGGGTTTTAGGATTGGCGCTTGCCGTTGTTTCTATTTTGCTCATTGCCTTGTCTGACCTGTATGGAAACTGAATTTCAATACGCCACCATAGCCTCTGAAACCACAGGAGATTTCCGCGACAGGGGCAGTAAGTTTTTGTCGTTTGCCTTTCCGGTGGAGGATGCGGAGCAGATAAAAACCGCCCTGCAGCACTTGAAAAAAGAACATCCAAAAGCAGTGCATCATTGCTATGCATGGCGCCTGGGAACAGACGGCAATCAGCATCGCGCAAATGATGATGGCGAACCTTCAGGTAGCGCCGGCAAACCCATTCTCGGACAAATAGACAGCGCCGGACTCACCAATGTTTTAGTGGTGGTGGTGCGCTATTTCGGTGGCACTTTGCTGGGCGTTCCCGGATTGATAAATGCTTACAAAACTGCTACTGCCAAAGCATTGCAATGTGCAACCGTCATTCATAAAAACCTGGAAGAAATAATAACGCTGGAATTCGACTATCCGGTGATGGGCGAGGTGTTGTATTTACTCAAACAAAGCGAAGCAACTATTTACAAACAAGACCTTCAATTGTTCTGCATCATCACCGCAGGCATTCCTAAAAAACAAAGCGCAGCAACCATCGAAAAGCTATCAGAAATAAGAAGTCTCACCATCAAAAAGAAGGAGCAAAACGCCTGATGCTGCCCTATTCCCAACATACTTCAGCCATTAAACAAGAAGCAGCGCGGCTTGGGTTTATGGCTTGCGGTATTGCAAAAGCTACGCAACTTGATGACGATGCTAAGCGACTGGAAGCATGGCTAAGCAAGGGTTTCAACGCAGGAATGCAATACATGGAAAACAATTTTGACCTACGCATTGACCCCACGAAACTGGTGCCCGGTGCTAAGTCTGTCATCACCGTTTTACTGAATTATTATCCGCAGGAAACGCAGCAAACTGACGCTCCGAAAGTTGCGAAGTATGCATGGGGAACAGACTACCATTTCGTGATAAGGGAGAAGCTGAATGAGTTGCTTTATTTCATCAAAACAAACATTGGAGATGTGCACGGGCGCGGGTTTGTGGACAGTGCGCCGGTGCTTGAAAGAAGCTGGGCTTTGCGCAGCGGCTTAGGCTGGATTGGAAAGAATGCCAACCTGCTGACGCGCCATTCCGGGTCTTTCTTTTTTATTGCTACGCTGATTACAGATTTAGAACTCACGCCCGACGCGCCATTCCTTACAGACCATTGCGGAACCTGCACGCGCTGCATGGATGCCTGCCCGACTGAGGCTATTATCTCCCCCAAAGAAATTGACAGCAACAAGTGTATTTCTTATCTCACCATTGAACTGAAAGATGCGCTGATTTCAAACGGCATGGAAAGCAAAATGGACGGCTGGATGTTTGGCTGCGACGTGTGTCAGGATGTGTGCCCCTGGAACCGGTTTTCAAAAGCAAACAGCGAAACAGGCTTCACGCCGATACCCGAAATCCTGAACCTTTCTCTCGGCGAATGGGAAGCAATGAGTGAAGATGCTTTCAGGAAAATTTTTAAAGACTCCCCGCTTAAACGCAGCAAGTGGCGCGGCATACAGCGAAACATACGAGCCTTAAAAACGTAGCGGCATTTGCATTTTCAAAAACGGAATTACCTTGTTGCCTTCACTTAAAAATCACACCTCATGATTGACTTAAAGACTTGGATCGTATTCGTATCCGCACTCGTTCCTTTAATTACCGGAGCCATCTGGTACAGCAAATTTTTATTCGGAAATGCGCTTGCCCGTTCCGTAAATGTTGCGCCCGAAGACGCAGCTAAAATGAAACATTCACCCTGGGTGTTTGTGCTTACTTACGTTTTTGGCGTGTTCCTGAGTGGTGCTTTGATGGCGCTCACCATTCACCAGATTCATTTCCTCTCCTTGGTAGCCAATGATAAAACGGTGGAAGTAGCAGGCTCTGAAATGAACCTCTATGCCATTGATTATTTCAACCGGTTTGGCTCCAATTTCAGAACGTTTAAACATGGGGCCTTCCATGGCACGCTTGCCGCCATTATGATTGCCCTGCCGGTTACTGCCATCATTGCGATGTTTGAGGGGAAGGGCTTTAAATACATTGCCATCCACACTGGCTATTGGATTGTGACGCTGGCGCTGATGGGTGGAATTGTGTGCGGGTTTATGTAGAACTCCTCAATTAATTTCCAACACCTTTTTCGATTTCGGCGTATCCGAAAAAACTTTCCGGTAAGATGCGCTGTGTTCTTTTACGGCAATTACAATTGGACACATCGAAAGCAATGAGCAAACTTTTTTCCCTTCCAGTATTGCCGGAGAAAAAGGCGGGCATTCTAGAAAGGCTTGATTAATGGCGAAGTAAATACTGTCCACCATTGCGGGATTTTCTTTGAGAGGAGTAGAACGGTTTTTTACCTCATCCGGAATTTTTGAAGGCAGTGATTTATTAAGGAATGTCTGGAGATATTCCTTGAAATCCATGCCTTCTGGTAACTCACCGGCAGTGGCTTGTGTTTGCATTTTTCCTTTAGTGAATTGCAATTTGTTGACATCAAAGTAGGCTAATTTCCCATGCTCATCCACCACGAGGTTAAAAGGGATGACAATATAATTTCCATTTGGTAATTGGGAAAATAAGGATTTTATTTTGCTAAAAAGATAGCTGCTGAAATCTCCTCCACGCTTAAGTTCGGGCGCTTTATCAACCAACGTTTCATTGTGGATGGATTTTCCCTTAATAGTAAGGGGGGTAGGTGTAGAAAATACTTTCTCCCCCATTATTATAAAAGGAACGGGCTTAGAAAATGTTATCACCTCGGGATATTTTCCTTCCCGAAAACGATTTGTAATCTCCCCATCATTCTGTGCATTGGCGAAAAAAGGAAGTACCATAATGCAACTCCAAAAAAAGGAAAACCGATTCATCATTTAGAATTGAGAGAATGTAAGTTACGCCCCGCCCTGCTTTCTCATCCATCAGCGCATTTGTTGTACTAAAACACCATTTACTTTTGAAATAATGCGCTCCGTTTTTCATCTCCTCTTTTGCCTACTTCTTTCAATTACTTCCTCCGCCCAATCCATCGACAGGAACGCCTTTCAGCGGATGGATTTATTCGTGAGTTCTGTTGGGGCAATGGAGGATTATCCCTTGCGGAGCATCATCGATACTTTCAGAACACAGAACCCGAATGAGCAGGAAATGGTGCGCGCCATTTACATGTGGATGGTGAAAAACATCGCCTTCGACAGCAAGGCTTTCCATCACCCAAAAAGCGCTAACAACACTGCCTCTGCTGCCTTAAAAAACATAACAGCTACAAGCGAAGGCTATGCAAATCTGTTCAAAGCGATGTGCGATTATGCACGCATTTCCTGCATCATCATTCCCGGGTTTGCGAAAGCACATGCAGCAGCAATCGGCAATGCTTTGAAGCCTGAAAACCGCCATTACTGGAATGCAGTGAACCTGCGCAACACTTGGTTTTTGATTGATGCCACATGGGGCGCGGGCACTACAGATGCACGTCACAAAAACTTTTCGGCAGACCTTACCGATGCATGGATGTATCCCAACCGGAGTCTGTTTGCCCTAACGCATTTTCCTGATAATCCGAAGCATCAATTTCTTGAAAAACCTGTGGCAAAACCTGTTTACAATTTCTCTCCGGTGGCGGATAAAGCAGCTATCATTTTTGATGTTTTTATTCAGGAGAATGCACGCGGAAAGCTGCGTGGGCGCGGGAAAGACTGCAAGCGGATTTTATTTCGCGCAGCGCACCCTGAAAAAATACAGACACTTTCAGCCATTGTAAATGAGGTGGAATATCCGGTAGAATATTACCTCGTGGGCAGCCAACTGTATGTGGATTTACCGCTCGGCAAGGGCGGTCACTACCCTATTTCTTTGCTGGTAAACCGCGCGCCTGCTTACGTTTTTGATGCCACTGTGAGCGCGGTGAAAAAACGCTGAGGCAGCGCTTTGATTATCTTGCCCGCTCGCTAAAAACAAGCAAACATTATGGAGCAAAACTTAGGCATCGGTTCCCGCGTTGACCATCCGCATTTTGGCAAAGGCGTGGTGGTGGAGGCTACTTCAGAAACCTACATGGTGTGGTTTAAAAGCCAGGGGATGGCGAAGAATGTGAGTCGCGATTATGAAATGCGCGTCCTCGAAACCAAAGAAAATACGGGTGCTTCTTCCGAAGCTCAAAACATTTCCCTGGCTGATATTGAAATGGCTTTGGAAACAGTGCTTGACAGGCGTTTGCAGGAATCGCCGCTGGTTATTTTAGGCAATAAATGGAACAACGGCACTTTGGTTTTGAAGCCTGCCGATGATGCTCTTCAGCCTAAAGAAATGCCGATTGAAATGTTCTTCCACAAGATTGTGATGGTGCGCGACCGGCTGCGGGTGATGGAGCAAAAAATAAATGCGCACAAGGTGTTGACCGATGAGGAGAAGGTGGAACTGCAACAATATATCACCCTCATTTACGGATCGCTCACTTCGTTTAATGTATTGTTTAAGGAGGTGCATCATCAGTTTAAGGGCAGCGGAGGGGAGTAGGTAACATTCTACATGATGTAGAGCACTTCAAGAAGGTTTCTAATACCATTTAGACACCCAAACTAGTCCCGGCGTCCTTGCGAGGGCTTGCCCGAAGCAATCTGAAGTCAACTAAAGATTTCATCTATCCTCCCCGTTTCTTCAGATTGCTTCACTGCGTTCGCAATAACGTTCCGAATGGGTAATCTAGTTGTCTATTTGGTATAAGGCTGAAAACACCTTATTCTGTCCTCAAAAACCTGATTAATCCTTCGTCACTTTCACCTCGTCAAGCTCCCATGTGCCGGTTTTTCCGGGGTCGCCGCCTGTGTATTTCCAGGCAATGTGCGCCGTGCCGGAGTAACTGCTCAAATCCACATCATCAGATGCAGTAAAGGGCGTGTATCCGCTTGATTTTGGGGCGGGAAAAGTGGCTTGCAGCGGCGTCCAGGTGGCGGTGTTGGGGTCGGTGCCTTCAGTATAATTGGTACTAATCATCACCTGAAAACTTTCGGCTCCATTACTAAATCCGTTAGAGCTTTTGAAAGTAAGTTTTGGATTTTGCGCGCCTGTTAGGTCGAAGCCGGGAGTTACCAGCCAGGAAATTACAGATGCCTGACCGGAAGTGAATGCCGTGATTTTTGCGTAAGGATTGGACGTGCTGCCGGCGTTGGAATACACGTATTTAATGCCGCCTGTTTGTGCAAAATTAGTCCAGCCGGTAAGCTGAATTTCTCCTGAAGTGCCACCATCAAAACCTTCGGAAAGGATAACGGTTTCTACGGCGGTGCCTGCACAACGTGCAGAATCGAAATGAACATCTGTAGAATCGCGCAGCAATAATTGCGGGGTTTTGCGGCCTGAAGAAGAAGTGTAAACGGTGTAAATGCCCGTGATGCTTCCTTTGCCGGCAGGTAGTTTATTGCCTGCAAAATTGGCGTAGTTGCTGCTGCGCACAGTCACTCTGTAATCATCGCAGGAAACGATGTCACGGCTGGCGCTGGCGTTTGGTTCTGTGTAGTTTTTAGTTGGGTCTTCAAACTGTGCTTCGCTGATGGTGATGAGTCGGTTGTAGTATTCAGCGTATGCCGTGCTGTTTGAAAAAGTGCCGGTGTAGCCTACATCTTTCAAGGTAACCGTGAGCGTAGGGACCGGATTATTCGTGTTTGCTTTCACAATAAATTCATCCACGCGGTTGGCAGGAATGGCGTTTAATCCACCTTGCGAAGTGGGCGTGTAACCCAACACCGGAAGTCCGCTTTCATACCCTAAATACAACCCCTGAGTTTTGATGTAAATCTTGCGTCCCACCGGAAAATCGTTGTACAAACTATTGATGTCTATCAACACCATAATGCCTGCGGAGTTATCATCAATCACTATCTGCTTGTAGAAATTTCCGGAGCGGTCGTTAGCGGTTACGATGCCCTGAATGGTGATGGCAGTGTCTATTAAAAATGACGGTCCGCCGCCCACAGGATTGTATGGATTGTTCTTTTGCAGCAGGCGGGAAATGGTGGCGTTCACCGGCAGGTTTGGGTCTATGCCGGAAGTATCAGGCGGGGCGTCAAAATCTTTCTTAACGCAGGATTGAAGCAATGCGGCGCTCACAATGAAGAGGCTTAGGACGAGGAGAAAACGTTTCATTATCAGGTTGTTTAAAAGTTTGTTTTTAAAAGAAAGCTTAGAATTTCAAAGAGAGATTTACGAAGAAGTTTCTGCCAAAACCATAGAAGTATTTAGGAGGAAAACGGTTGGGATTACTGGTGGTGAAATCATACCGCAGTTGCTCAAACCCACCCGTGCGGATGTTGGTGTTGTCAAGCAGATTGTTGATGCCCACGTTTAGGTAAATGAATGCGCTTTGCGGAATTTTATTGTTGAATTTATTGAGCTTAAAAGACTTCCCGAAAAACAAATCGAGCGTGAAAGCAGAGGGTAATTTCTCCTGTGCAAAAATGGCGTTCCACTCTTTTGAATCGCGCACAATGCCTTCTGCTGCATTAGCTGTTCTGCGGTCAGGATTTACGTCCACGTAGTTTCTATCAAAATAATTTGCCGTGAGGCTGCCATACCAATAAAACGGTGAGCGGTAATTCAATCCCAAAGAATAATTGGTTTGCGGGCCTACGGCGAGGTAATAATTCTGGAGGTAAGTAACGCGGTTTACGGCAGTGGTCACGGTGTCATTATCTCGGTAAATACTCACGTCGGGGCGGTTGGTATAAAATGCCTGACCCACGGCTGCCACACCGGTAATATTTAATGCTGAACTCACTTTCACATCCAGCGCCAGTTCCAAACCGGTGTAGCGTGTGTTGATGTTGGTGAGGGCATAATTCACGAAGGATTGAAAGGCAGGTGCATCGTTGTAAAACCGCTTAATGTCGGTAGCATCCTTAATGTCGGTAACATAGCCCACCACGCGTGCATTCAGCTTTGGGGCGTGGAGTAAATAGCCGCCTTCCAACAGCATGGAATGTTGCTCCTGGGGCTTGTCAACCACTTGATTTCTGGTGCGTGGAGAAACATAAGTATTGTCGAAAGTGGGCGCATCCTGCACGTAGCTTCCGTTTAAGAAGATGTAATGGCGACCGTTTATTTTGTAAGTGCCTCCGCCCTTCACGGCATAGGTTGTAAAGCGTTGCTGCGTGCTTTTTCCGAAGGAACCATTTGGGTACAAACCATTCTTGTAAAGTCCGTCTCTGCTGAAATTGTTGAAGCCATAAGAAGCTGCCGCAAAGAAATCCACCTTATTGAAGGTGAACGTTGCCTGCGCCCATGCATTTGCTTTCGTGAAGCGGCTGTAATAATTATAGTAATAGCGCTCACCGGTTTTCACCACTCTGTTTGGGTTGTTTAAATCATTCTGTCGGAGGTCGTTGTTGCCAACGTATGTGCGCTGTGCAAACTGATTGTAATTCACGTAGAAGTCGCCACCTAAAAGGTCTTGCAGTTCGCGGTAGCTTTCTGTGCGCTGGGTAAGGAAGGAAATGCCGGAGTAAATAGTTACGTGCTCTGAAAGTCCGTGTTGCAAATTGGAGTTAATGATGTACTTCTTTATGTCGTCCACATCCTGCCCCAACACATACACAGAGCGGTTGCCGGTTACGTTACTTCCCGCAACGCCATTTACGTTTTCTACTGTTTCAATGTTTGTGCGGTTTACCTGATAAAGCCTGTCCCAATTAAGTTGCGAAACAGAGGTGTTGTTTTTGAAATCATTGGCTACGTCAGCCGCTTCGCTTGCAGCCTGCGCAGGGTCGTTGCTAAACAATTCATACTGCCAGCTTGGGAGGAAACGATAGTAAACGGGGCTTGGGTTGGTGCCGTTATTCCAATCGATGAGGGAGTTTTTGTTTTTACCAAACTGATAGCCGATGGCAGTGTTCCAACGGGTGCGGTTGCTGGGGGTGTAAGTGTAATTAAAAAGCGTAGTTGGCTGGAAGTAATCTGCCACTTTGGAGTTTCTTTTTTCCCCGTTCTGAAAGCCCCAATTGGGATTGTAAAAGTTGCTTCCTGCAAGGTCGTATGCTTCCTGCACCACCGGTGCCGATTTGCCGCGTCGAGTGGGCGCACCAAAGGTTGTAAGGTTGAAGGAATGCTTGGTGCCGATTACTTTGCTGATGGCTGCGTAATAAGAATAACCATCGTAAAAAGTACCGGGCACGTAGCCTTCCTGGCTCCAGCGTTTTGATGCAGAAAGAGAATAAGCCCATCCGCTTTTCAACAATCCGCTGCTGTGGGTAAGCATCAGGCGGTTGCGGTAAAGGCGGTTTGTGCGCGAGTAAGTGACGCGGGTTTGCTTGCGTTGGTTAGCGGCAGTTGCATCAAAATATACAATGCCATTTATCCCTCCGAAAGCATAATCGGAAGCCTGCAAACCGTAAATGTTGCTTCTGCTGCGGAACACATCGTTCAGTCCGCCCCACTGGCTCCAATAAGCATCTCCGGTTTCAATATCATTTAATGGAGCTCCGTTTATCTGCACATCCTGCTGGTTGCGGTCGTAGCCGCGCGGCTGAAAGCGGTAAGGCCCCCACACGAATGCTGCTGTGTTTAAAAATGGGTCGCGGCTTGCGGTCAGCAGTCCGCTGATGTTTTGAGAAGCGAAGCCATCATCCTGTGTGCTCACGTTATTATCTTCCAGAGCAATGGTTGGAATGTCTATGCTTTGCATGGAAATAGCGGCTTCATTGGGAAATAATTGCAGCACGCCTAAGTCAAGGATTTCTGAATTAATATCCACATTCAGGGTGTCGGGCTTCATGGTTCTGCCGCCCACAATAATCATTTGCTTGCCGTAAGGCACCTGGCTTAGTTCAAAATCTCCTGCGGCATCAGTGCTGACTAATTGCTTGAGGTATGGAATGCTCACCTGCACATCGGCGGCTACGGCGGTGGTAGCTTTGTTCATCACCTTACCTTTTACTAATGCTGTTTTCTTTGCCTGTGCTACGGCAATATGAGTGCTTATCAAAACTAAAAGCACTACCAATTGTAGCTTTCTAACCATAAAATATTATGAGGAGGAGATGCGTATAAAAGAGCGGCAAATGTACGTTTCGGAATGAATGAAAAATACAGCGGTGAATGATTAAGTAATTGTTACGCAATGCATAATGGCACACCTGAACCGGTATTTATTTCCTTTTTTTGTAAAAATTTTTTCCCCCACACACTCTGCTCATGCTCCGGTTTTGTCTTGCGTTGTTTTTATCCCTTAGTCTGCTTCCTTCCTTTGCTCAAACAAAAACGAAGTATCAGGTAAGCGCCATTGCCTTTTACAATTTTGAAAACCTGTTTGATACAAAGGACGACCCACGAAAGTTTGATGAGGAGTTTACCCCTGACGGCGCTTATCACTACACTGAAGAAATCTACCATCAAAAACTCCACAACCTTGCAACTGTTTTAGAGAAGCTGGGAACGGAAGTAACGCCTGACGGACCTGCAATAATCGGCACTGCTGAAATTGAAAATGAAAAGGTGTTGCTTGATTTAGTAGCGCAGCCGGAAATAAAAAGCCGCGGTTATGGCGTGGTGCATTTTGAAGGACCTGATGCGCGGGGCATTGATTGCGGACTACTGTATAATCCAAAATACTTTCAGCTTCTGGGCGCCCGCTCCCTTAATGTGGACCTCCGTCCCGCTGCAAAAGACAATCACCGGACGCGGGATGTGCTTTATGTTACCGGCATTTTTGCGGGGGATACCGTGCATGTTTTGGTGAATCACTGGCCTTCGCGGAGCGGTGGAGAAGCAGCATCAGCGCCATTCAGAGCCATTGCGGCAGGCGTTTCCAGAAAAATAATTGACTCGCTTGAAAAAGAAAACCCTGCAGTGAAAATTGTTGTGATGGGGGATTTAAATGATGACCCGGTGGATAACAGCGTTACTAAAGTGTTGAAGGCAAAAGGCAACAGAGACGATGTGAAACTGCAGGATTTATACAATCCCTTTACGCGGTTTTATAAGCAAGGCATTGGCTCCCTTGGCTACAACGATAGTTGGAATCTTTTTGACCAGATTATCGTTTCAGGCGGCTTCCTGCACGGAGATAAAAGCCATTGGCAATACTATAAGGCAGAGATTTTTAACCGCGATTTCCTGAAAAATAAATTCGGTCAGTACCGTGGTTATCCGCACCGTTCATTCGTGGGCACTACGTGGATGAATGGCTACAGCGACCACTTTCCTTCTTTGGTTTATTTGGTGAAACCTGTGGAGTAAGCATTTTTCAGGCTAAGGGTTTTATTGTACTTTCGCAGCCGTTTTTACACCTGCTTTCTGATAGCAAAAGCATTCATTTTTATACTTTATTCTTCATGAAAATACTCGTTTGCATTACCCCCGTTCCTGACACTACCGCTAAAATTTCTTTCACCGATAACGACACCAAATTCAATACGCAGGGCGTCACCATGATTATCAACCCCTATGATGAATGGTATGCTTTGGTAAGGGCGTTGGAACTGAAGGAAGCCGGCACCGCTGCAACCGTAAACCTCGTGACCGTGGGCGGCGCAGATGCAGAGCCTGTTATCCGCAAGGCGCTTGCATTAGGTGGTGATGAAGCCATTCGGATTGATGCCGATAATGGCGACCCGTCGGCTGTGGCTTCGCAGATTGCTACCTACGCAAAGTCAGAAAACTATGACCTCATTCTGTGCGGTAAGGAATCTATTGATTATAACAATGGCGTGGTGCCTGCAATGATAGCCGAACATTTAGACCTTGATTATGTAGGCTTCGCCACGAGTTTAAAATTAGAAGGAAATACTGCCACACTTACCCGTGAAATTGAAGGCGGTGAAGAAAAAGTGGAAGCCTCCTTACCATTGGTAGTTAGTTGCCAGAAAGGCATGGCGGAAGCACGCATCCCGAATATGCGGGGCATCATGGCGGCGCGCACAAAACCTTTGAAAGTGGTGGCAGATGCAGGCGCACAATCCTTAACCCGCATTGCTTCCTTCCAAATGCCCCCTGCCAAAACCGGCGTAAAGCTGTTTCAGGAAAATGATTTGGATGGCCTGGTGAAAGCATTGCACGAAGAGGCGAAGGTGATTTAAAGCCTCACCCCCTGACCGACAAACCGCTGTAAAATATTCTATCGCCACCGACTTGATATTGGATACTTTAAAAGCCTGACCCCCTCTCCGAAAAGGAGAGGGAGGACCATAACCGACAAACCCGCTGTAAAATATTCTATCGCCACCGACTTGATACTTGATACTTACTACTTGATACTTTCTCTTACAACTTGATACTTAAAAAACACTCCCATGATACTCGTACTCGCTGAACATACCAACGGAAGTTTTCGTAAAAAATCTTTTGAAGCCGTTCAATACGCCGCCGCTATTGCGCAGCAAAAAAACACGAAAGCCGTTGCCCTTGTGCTTGGCGAAGTAGCTGACGATATGCTGAAAACCCTTGGCGCTTACGGTGCCGCGCAGGTTTTGCACGTTGCGGATGCACGATTAAATGAACTGCACGCCCGCGCTTACGTACGCGCCATCATTGCGGCAGCCGAAAAATCAGACGCTAAAATCATTATCACCCTCCACGACGTTGCCGGAAAAGCCGTTGCCCCGCGCGTAGCTGCCCGATTGGGTGCCGGTTTAATTGCCGGAGCTATTTCTTACCCTGATTTAGATAAAGGTTTTGAAATCCGCAAGGCAGTGTTTTCCGGGAAGGCATTTGCCAATATCAGCATTACCTCCGAAGTAAAAGTGATTACCCTGATGCCAAACACTTTTCCGGTGAAGCAGGGCGAAGGCACAGCGACTGTTGATAAACTGGACGTAGCTTTTGAGGAAAAGGATTTTGGTACTAAGGTGAAAGAAGTAAATAAAGTAACAGGTGCCGTGCCTTTGGGCGAGGCGGAACTGGTGGTGAGCGGTGGTCGCGGATTGAAGGGACCTGAAAACTGGGGCGTGCTGGAGAATCTTGCGGAGGCATTTGGTGCTGCCCTGGCTTGCAGCCGTCCGGTGGCAGATAGTCATTGGCGTCCACACCATGAGCACGTGGGGCAAACCGGCGGCACTATCCGTCCTAATTTATACGTAGCGGTTGGTATCTCCGGCGCCATTCAACATCTTGCCGGCGTAAATGCATCTAAAACCATTGTAGTTATCAACAAAGACCCTGAAGCACCTTTCTTTAAAGCTGCCGATTATGGCGTGGTGGGCGATGCTTTGGAAGTGGTTCCGAAACTGGCTGCGGCAGTGCGGAAGTTTAAGGGCGGGGCGGAGTAAGTTCATAAGTGGACAAGTCCATAAGTTAGTAAGTCCATAAGTTAGTAAGTTTATAGGTTGGTAAGTTCGAAAAGGGGGAGGGAATAAGGCTATATTGCCTAACGAACGAGAATAGTATCGGTCCTTTTTTAAAAATGTACCTGCATTTTATAAAGGTCTCCCTGCATTTTCTCAAAATACAACAGCAATTCGTTGAGTTGCATCTGCCTTTTATCAGGATGCGCCTGCATTTTTCCAAAGTGCGGGTGCATTTTCTCAAAAAGCGTCTGGGTTTTAGAAAAATGCGCTTGCATTTTATCAGAGTTCATCTGCATTTCCTCAAAAAGCACCTGTGTTTCACAAAAATGCACCTGCATTTTCAAAGGAAAGGAACAACTTGTCGAATTGCCGAATTGTCAAATTGTCAAATTTTACTTCGCATCCAGAATAACTGGTGCGCCATTTTTTCCCATTAAAATGAGTTTGGCGTTGGAAGAAGCGGCTAAATCCTTCATGGCTTTAATCTGCTCATACTGCAGTTGCTTGTCGGTAAGGCTTTCAGAAATAATGTGCTGATAATCGGCTATACCCTGCGCTTCCACCCTTTTCCGCTCTGCTTCCTGGCGTTCTTTCTGAAGCACAAACTGCATTTTCTGCGCTTCCTGCTCAGCGTTTATCTTTAGTTCGATGGCATTTTTTACGCTTGCAGGCAAGGTGATGTTCCGCACCAATAGATTTTCCAGAAACAAGCCCCGCTTGCGAAACTCCATTTCAATGCTTTTCTCAATCCGGATTTGAAACTCCTGCCGCTTATTACTGTAAAGCGCTACTGCATCATAATAAACCGCATTATCCCGGATTTCGGTGCGGGCAACGGGACGGACAATTTTATTAGTCAAATCCAAACCGGTTTGCTTCACAATGCGCGGCGCCTGCGATGCATTGATGCGATAGAGCACGGTGAGGTCAATAACTATTTCAAGCCCATCGGCAGAAAGTATGCGTATAGCATCGTCGCCCGCCTGGGTGCCTTCATCGTGCACGCCGCTCATGGTGTAGTTCTGCGTGCGCACATCCACCTCTATTACATCAACCAAAGGATTAATAAAATGCAGTCCGCTGTTCAGCACATCCGGTTTCACCTTTCCAAAAAGCTTTTGTACGCCAATATATCCCGCATCTATCTGCACAATGCAGGAGGTGAGAATGCCTATTAGCACCAGTATGGCCGCGAGTCCGCGCAATGGTTTCACGTAATTGCCTAACTGATAATTTATTTTCGGAAGAATAGATGCGGCAATGAACAGAATAACGGCAAGAAATAGAAAACCCATAATTGAAGTGTGTGTGTTTGGAAGGTTACGAAGATAAGGGGATCAGAAGTATCAGGTAGTAAACATCAAGTAGCAAGTCTGGCAGATGAAAGCTATGAGACAAAGACAAAAGCTATGAGACAAAAGCTACCGGCGTCAAAGTCTAACCCGTAAGTCCCCCCTCTCCATTTTTGGAGAGGGGCCCGGGGTGAGGTAGTTATAAGTAGCAAGTATCAAGTAGCAAGTCTGGCAAATGAAAGCTATGAGACAAAAGTCTAAAGAGAAAAGCCCGCCAAACAATAGCTTTAGACTTTAATCTTTAGACTTTCTACTTTAGACTTTTATTCAAAGTCTATTTCATGATAACCAGCTTTTCAGTTACCGCATTTGCATCATTCCCAAACCGGACGAAATAAATACCCGGTGCCAGAGAAGCTGCATCAATCCGAATGTTGCGCGCATTTTCAGAAGCGGGAACTAATTGTTGCAACATCATCCTTCCCTGAACATCCACCACAGAGAGTTGAGAAGCATTGCCTTTACCAACCACCGCAACCACATTCTCCCCTGCAGGGTTTGGATAAAGCATCATTGTGCCTTCTTTCTGATGGCTCACCTGGCTGATGGATTGCGTTTGCGTAAGCGTATTCACTGTGGTATTTGTGATAACGGGCGCATTAAAATCAAAATAAATAGCCGCGCTGTTGGTAAACTTTGTACCTATCGGCAGGTTCTTTTTTGTTTTGATAGAATAGGTAAACATGCCATTGCTTGCAAAATCATTCATGCTTTTAGCGGGGAGATGAATATTATTGAACGTGTATGTAAGCACGCCGCCTTCCGTAATCGTTACCGTAGATGGGTGCGATGAATAAATGGGGCGAAGCGTTGTCCAGTCGAGGTCGGCATCTAAAGTATCTACCACCACCACTTTCTCAGCGTAGTAATTCCCCAAATTCTGGAAGTGCACATTGTAATCAAGCACAGAATCAATAACGGTGATGTTTCCCTGCGGGCCTGTTCCCTGCGGACTAACCTGCTTAAAGTTCGGGTCGTAAGAACCTAAGGTGGAGCTGGTGATATAATTAACGTTGTTCCAGGGGGTGTAATCGTTCAGCCAATTGCTGATGGGCGCGGTGGCTGACACAGAATCTTTAAACGTAAGCACCGTGTTCAATGGAATATTGGCAGGCACCTGATAAGTAGAATTGATTGCTTGTGCAGTGCCCGGATTAAGCGTTACTGCACCTGCCCCGAAATCATACCATCCTAAACCATTGTTTACAAACACTGCCGAAGGCGTGAACAGCGGCGGGGTTAATTGTGTATCCACGCGCAATCCGGCAATCATCATGTTTTCAGGCACTGTGCCATCATTGCTAATTATTGTTTGCAGCGTAAAGGCATTACCCAAAACCGGCGGGATAAAATTCCAAGTGCTGATGTGGAGGTCGTGCAGTGGCGTGATGGTATCCGCAAAGTTCACGGTGTATGTAGCCCCTGAAGATGCAACTGCCGACACGCTCACATTGTTATTCTGGCAAAGGCTTAAAGGATACAGCGTCTGTACGGTTTGGGAAACGCTATAATTTCCGGTTGGGACGATGAAACTGTAAACGCCATTCGCATTGCTATAAGCATATCCAATATTGCTACAGTGGATTTGTATGTTGTGAATGCCATTCTCTCCGGCATCCTGCGTGCAGTTTCCGTTTGCATCTTCATACACGGTTCCGGTAATGGTAGCGTAGCAGGAATTATTAGAAGTATTATAAGGCACAAACGTGGAAGCATAAGCGGTGCATCCCATAGCATCAACAACTGAAACGGTGTAATATCCTGAAATAAGATTGCTGACGGTGGCTGAATTAACGCCATTGCTCCAACTGTAAGTGTAAGGTGCTGTGCCGCCCAATGCATTTGCCGTAATGCTTCCATCTGCATTGAAAATACAGGTTGCCTGCGTGGTAGCCATCCCGATGGTAACGGGTGAAGTAGCGTTCAGGTAAGTTGATTTATTGATAGAACAGCCGTCGTTGTCGGTAATCAGCACGTTGTAATATCCTTGTGGAATAGCGGAATTGGTAGCCGTGGTTGTGCCGTTGTTCCAGCTATAAGTGTAAGGCAATGCGCCGCCGGCGGGATTTACGGTAAGGCTTCCGTTTGATGCAATGCAGGTTGGGAATACGGGTGATAAAGATGCAGTAATGATATTTTGAGGAGGAATTACAACTGCGCCATTTTGAACGCATCCATTCGCATCAGTAATATTGAATGAATAAGTGCCCGCAGGCATATTGCTAATCGTATTCGTGCTTTGTGCAGGGAAGGTGTTCCAGGAGATAACATAAGGCGTTTGTCCGCCACTGATGGTGAGGGTGGCGGTTCCGGTGGGCGCGGTGCAAAGGCTTGAGGTTGCAGATGTGGTAACGGTGATTGGTGTGGTAGTAGTTATTTGTCCGCCGCCATTGCCCGTGCAACCGTTTGCATCGGTAATCGTGAGGCTATAATATCCCGAAGGCAAATTGTTTTGATTTTGAAGCGGAACGCCATTGGTCCATAAATAACTGTAAGGAGGCATTCCGCCGCTGCCAAATGCCGTAATAGCGCCATCATTTTGCAGGCAGGAAGCGGGTGTGGTCACTACGTTTGTATTGATGGTAATGGGTTGGGTAACGAAACCATAGCCTGTAGCTGCGCAACCAATAGCATCCGTAACCGTTACCTGATAATTGCCTTTTGTGAGGTTATTGATAGATGAAGTAGTGGCTCCGTTGCTCCATAAATAAGTGTAGGGCAAAACGCCTGCGCCGATGGGTGGATTTACGGAAGCAGTGCCGTTGGTGCAATTGGCGGGTGTGGTGCCTACCGTAACCTGAAAGGAAGCAACCGTTTCTACAAATATCGAATCAGGATTGTATGCAGAGCCGAAAATACAGCCGTTGGCATCCGTGATTTTTATGCCGTATTGCCCCATCGGCAGCGAAGCAGGATTGGTGGCGCTTAATACGTTGAGTGAAGGAAGCGCGTACCATTCAAACTGATACGGCGCCTGCCCGCCTTGCACGGTGGCGGTGGCAGTGCCATTGCCCGGGCAAACGCCCGCCTGCGTATTAACTGAATAACTAAACGGCACAGCGGAATAATTACCAAAAGAAAAAGTATTGTTTGCGCCGTTTGCATAAACGTACATCGGTGCGCCGGAGTAGCCGGTAAGCACATCCGTGGTGCCGGTAGCATTGTGGATGATGGAGCTGCCGTTGTTGAAATAATACGTTACTACAACAGGTGGGGTAACGGTGGGGAAGCTACTGGTAACGGTTCCGTTCGGGACGCCGTTTGAATTGCATGGTTGCTGGTTCAGGGTGAAGCTGATGGTTTGCGCCATTGCCGACAGGCTGATGCAGGACAGGATTAGGAGTAGTGCTTTTTTCATGAGGTGTTGTTTTAAAGAAAGGTTTTGAAGAAAAAGTTGGTGTGTGCCGTACGTGCGGGGAAGAAGACGTTGCAGGAATGTGAAATGGTTTGGTAAGGAAACGAAGAATTGCTTCCTCAAAAATATTAGATACTGAATTAGTGATTGCTGATTAGTGATTATGTGCCAATATTTTCTGTGAAATAAGGCTCAGAACATACATAGCGGCTTTCAGTTTTTCTTCGGGATTTATAACGTCCACATTTCCATTTATTCCTTCAATTCGAATTTTTATATTGCCTAAATACTCTGGTGAATTAATAAACTCTGAAATGGATTGTAATTGTACAAAATAGTTTTTCAAACTTGAAAATTGAAAAAAACAAAGTTTGCTTATTGCCTTTAGGATAACGGGAATACCGAGTGCTGTAAAAGTCGATATCATTGCAGCATCAACCGGCTTATTGACTTCAGTTGCTTGCGTTTTGTAGATTATTAGCTGCGGGAGATTTAATGTTTGAAGATTCTTTAGTGGCTTTTTCTTATCAGAATCTATATAATTTTTGGGATTAGCCTGATAGTCTTCAAATGCTATTTCATTTTCTTCTGCTTTAATGCCAATATCCTTTAGTGCCGTGTCTAAATCTTCCAAATAAGGCGGATTATAAGCACTATGATAATACAGTTCCTCGCAAATTCTTAGCTCGTGGTCATGGTTACCATCATATTTTCTAGTATAGGCAGACTGTTCTTCCCTTATTTTAAAAGGACAATAGCGCGCGCCTCTCCCAATTAGCTGTGCTTCAGACATGGTGGTTTTACCCACTTTCCCCGATTGAACATCGCGCGTGTTATACAGGCGAACAATGTCAAAAAGGTTTAAAACATCCCAGCCTTCATTCAATTTATCTACTGCAAATATTGCCCGATATTCATTCCCGACATCCTCCAAGGTATTGAGCGCTATCTGGTGGATTTCTGTTTCATCCTTGCTATTAACGATAATGCACTTTTCCCTTGCAAAATCATTTTTAAGTTCCAAAACCAAATTCTCCAAATCAACATGCTGCTCGCTGAAATAAGAAAATGCTTTCTTCAAGACAGGATGCTCGTTGTTGTCGCTCCATTTTTCAATTGTGGCGGACGAAAGTTGAGCAATCGCCTCTTCAAATACTTCAAAAAAATGGCGGCTTTCCTTAATTGTTTTCGATTTAAATAAAATTACCGGCTTAATGGCTTGCCCATATTTTTCAAACAACTTTCTCCGGTATTGGCTCAAAACCAGCGCAACCAGCGCTCTTTCTATTTCGGATGTGTTTGTCTGGAGCACTTTTACTTCTTTGGAAAATCCATCAAGCCTGAATTGCCTGAGCGAATAATCGAAAATCAGTTTATCGGTGTATTTCTTTCTTATTTCATCATGCTTTAAATCAGCCGTTGCGGTAAACTCTAAAAGAATATTTTCTGAATTGGTTTCCAGAATTTTATTGACCGTGCTTTCCCAGCTTATTGCCTCCTCTAAAAAAATGGCATTTCCCTTTTTAGTTTCTGCATTTATATGGTGCGCTTCATCAGAAATAAGGACTAAGTTTTTGTCGCTTAAATCAGCATAAGTAATGGCGTTTTCTCTTGAATTTCTTAATCGCGTGTGCAACCCCTGAATGGTGGTAAAAATGATATTGATATTGTCCGTTTGACTGTTTTCAAAGTTTTGCACTTCCCGAATACTGACTTGCTTCCCGTTAATAGAAATGGGTGTGTTGAATAAATATTTAGAAGACGCAGGGTTCAGGAAATTATCCCGTGTCTTATCAATAATGTTGGTGCTGTTTACGAAAAAAATGAAATTCCGGTAGCCCTTTTCATACAAATACAAAATGCACCCTGCCATGATGAGCGTTTTACCACTGCCGGTTGCCATGTGAAAGAGCAATTGCGTGGGCATCTCGGAGGGACTTTCTTTATCAATGTAATATTTAAATCGCGCAAAAGCCTCTATTTGATAAGTTCGTTTACCAAATCCTGCGCGAATGTTTTCACCAATAACTTCGGGGAGTTTTATGGAGATTTCACCGGAAGTGACTAAAGCCGAAATTTTTTCGCTGAGCAATTGCATAGATGCTTAATGAGCGTTTATAAAATCTATTAATTGCGGCAAGGTGAGCGCTTCTTTTATGGGGCAACGCCAGTAAATTCTGTTCGTCCAACTGAAACTCCAGGTGGGGGGAGCCAACGTATTGGCGTAATGCATGATTTTCTCTTTAAAATTCCATCCGAAAAATAAAGGATTATTGTATTTACCCGCATTTATTATTTCTGTTATACTGGAAGGGTTTTCATTCAATGCTTTTTGCAGTGCTTCTATAGAATCAAACCCGTTTTTATAAGGTCGGGCTTCAAAATAAATCTGCACATGAATTTCACTTTCCAATGATGCAGGGTCTATCCAGGTTTTGCCTTTATCGTGACTGGCAGTAATTTTTATATCCCGCAGATTAATAATTGCTTCTCTGTTTTCTTTATTGGGCGGAGTGGATGATTTAATTTCTACTTTTATTGCCGCATTGCCCACCTTAAAATCCCAACCCGGGTCGGGCAGCGTGAAATGATCGGTTCGCAAGTCATCATAATCAATAACCGGCGTGCTGCAGTTTAAACGCAGAAAGTCCAGTAATGCATTCTTAGCAATGTCACCCATGTAAATATTGTCTAAAAGCTCTACGGGCGTTCTGCCATACATCAGTGCGCGTTGTGTGTGACTAAATTTTTTGATCGTATTTATCGCTGTTTTCAGCGCAATTTCAGGACTTACGGGCAGAGAATAAACCTCGTCAAACTTCATTTTTAAAATTTTGAAACTGATGATTGAGGGCTATAATTTTCTCACTAAAATGATTATCCGCATCCGCAACCTCTGAATAATTTACGTACAGTTGATTGTATTCTGTCATTTCCATTATCAGCTTGCGTAAGTCTTCCATTGGTACGTCATCATTATTGCGCTCTTGCAGTGCTGTTATTGATTTTTCATGCAGATAGTTCAGTGCATAATTTTCTTTCATGTTGTTTAAAATATCCATCAGTTCTTCCGGCGTTTCAGCCCGTAGAATCTGCTCCACCCATTTATGATGCTGCACGGCTATCTCTGCATAAATAAAGGAACCGCCGCCTTCCCAGTTTACTTCTTTTGAAATGCCCCCATCTTCCCCGGCAATCACTTTTTTTAAACGCTCCCCGGCTACGGTTTCAATGTAATCCATTTGATCAATGCCTACATATTTTCTTTTCAGTTTGTGGGCAACTGCTGCCGTTGTGCCGCTTCCCAAAAAGAAATCCAATACAAAATCGCCTGCTGCGGAAGCAAGTTCAATAATTCTTTTTAGCAGTTTTTCCGGTTTGGGCGTAACAAAAACATGTTCACCAAAAAGTTTAATTATTTCTGACCGCGAAATTTGATTGTGCCCGACTTCATCATATAACCATATGCTTTTTGCAACCGTGCCCTGCTGCACTTCGCTTAGAAACTGTTTAAGTTGCGGTTTAGAATCCTGGTTTTTGCCGAACCAGATACGGTTGTCCGCCACCATTTTTTTATAGTTTGCTTCCGATGTTTGCCAACAACTGCCTTTGGGCGGATGCACTATTTTTCCGGAAGGTGTGGTGATAGGATAATCGTAATCGCGGGAATAGGTTTTTACGGAATAGCCGCCGGGTTTCCAGTTGCCGCGCGGGTCGTTGTCAGGATTGGAGTATCTATTATTCATTTCCTCTGTGCGAGGTAATAAGTTGGGTTTAAAGAGCTTTTTGTTTTTGGCATACACTAAAATATGATCGTGATTATCGCTAAACCACTTTGCATCGTTTGAAGGGGCGTATTTTTTTTGCCAGATGAAGTTGATCACGAAGTTTTCCCTGCCAAAAATTTCATCACACAAAACTTTCAGATAGTGGCTTTCATTATCGTCAATATTTATCCAGATGCTCCCATCGGCAGTCAGTAAATTTTTTGCTACTTCCAGTCGGTTGCGCATAAATGTGAGCCAAGTGGAATGGTTGAAGCTGTCGTTGTATTTAAACCCATCGCTACCGGTGTTGTAAGGCGGGTCGATGTAGATTAATTTTATTTTGGAATGGTAGCGGGATTTAATGGTGTGGAGGGCAATTAGGTTGTTTCCTTTAATAATGAAATTATCTGTTTCGGAAATTTGCTCCGGTACTTCTTCCGTGCCGGAGGCGAATTTTTTAAAACCGGAGAATGCTTTGGGGCTTAAAAGCCGGTCAATTTCATCAGGAGCTAATAGCTTATTCCAGAAAATTTCGACCCTGGTTTTGTCTTCGGAAGTTTGCCCGCCTTCCAAAATGCAGTCTTTATAAGGGAATGAAAGAAGCACTTCGCTGCCATCGGCAATAAAATGATCTTTAACGGTGAGGCCTATTTTATTTTTAAGCGCCGTGTAGCTATCGGGGAGAAATTCTTTGCTGTTTAAAAAGTTTATGAATTTTATCTTATCAAACACTACTACCTCCTCCACTATTTCAAAAAAATGCTGCCTGATGCGTGGTTGGGAGCGGAGCAGTTTTATCAGGTTTTTATCGAGGCTAAGCGTGTGCTCTGTGATTTTATTTTTCAAAATCTGCCCGCCTTTTACAAATCTTTCGTCGGTAGCAAGCAGGCTTTTGAGTTCTTCTAATAAATTTTGCATCAGCGGCTTGTGGATGAGGGGGAAAAAGAGACTTCGGATTATTGCCAGCAAAAATACAGCAAAGGGATTTTCTCCCCCGGTGCGGCGGGAAAGGTGGGAGGAGGTTTTAAGATGGAACGCAGATCTTTATGATTGGGATGATTGGTTATGATTTTTACGCCGGTACACAGTTTTAGACTTTCTACTTTTTTGAATCGCGGATTAAGCGGATTAAAGGATTCCGCTGATTTTTTTATGGGACGGATTGCAAATCCGCTTCATCCCTGTGTTCGAGATGGTCCTGCGGAACATCTCGAACAGCAATGATTAATTTTTCAGAAGTCGTTGAGAAAAAATGACTATACCTTTTGAATCATGCACGTACAGTACATATACACCGGTAGGGAGGTCTTTTATTGAAATTTCATGTTTTGTTTTTGCCCATAAAACACTTTCTGAAAAAACAGTACGCCCGTCTAAAGTAGTTACGAAGATAGATACACGCTTACCAACGCCTTCATCCCAAATAATATTTAATGCATCATGCGCAGGGTTAGGAAACAATAGCATGGAAATATTGCTGACGGAAGCTATTTCTTTAACTCCGGTGGGCTGATAGGTTTCGTAATAATAATTGGTAAGTTTGTTGAATTCTAAGTTTCCTGTGCTATTGCTTTGAATATAACTTCTTGTGGGCAGCTTATCAGTATTGTATTCAAAACTTACTTTGGAGTAAAAATTTAAATTGCCGGTTGAATCTATTTTATGATAAAACAGTGTGTCTGGCAACCCCATATTATTGACGGATTTTGAAAACCTGCCAACTGGCTTAAACTGAGTATAATTGCCGTACAAAATATATCGCTCCGTATAGTATGGCATGTTGCTGCTATAAATGAAGCTGTCTTTTGCGTAAGGCAGTTTATTTCCTGGAGGGCCATAGACATAATCAGCCAAGGATTTCAGGTTGCCGGAGGGGTAATACTGAAGTGAAATTAGTCGGCTATCCGTCCAGGTTTGGTCTGATAATATGATGGACACCGTTATTTCAGTAGGTTTTCCTGCGCTGTTATATTTCCAGAAATGAACCTGAGAAGGAAAGTAGGTGCCATTAAAATTATAGAAAACAGTGTCAGATTTAATTTTGCCTGCGGCGGAATAGTTGATTTTGCGGAGCCTGACGATATCCCATTTTCCGGTGAGGGTATCAAGTTCTAGCGAAGCATACGCAGATAATCTCCCTTGTGCATTATAAGACAGCGTAAATTGTTTATCGTAGTGCCAATTGGAAAAATCATTAAACATTTGTTGTTGCGACGTCAGTTCATGCATAGCACTAAAGGTGGAATTATGAAACAGGGTTAATGAAAGCGCTCCGTTCCTGATGCGGTATGTTTTGCCGGAATCAGCATTAACGGTAATTTTTTCAAATTGGGTGTAAACGAAAGTGGGATCATCATACAGTGGCAGACATTCCTTGTAAGCCATCACATTAAAATCAAAATAAGAACCCCGCCCGTGGGAATATTGATACACCGTGGTGTCAGCAAACTGAGGCACGCTGCCATCAAAGCCATAACTGCTTTTTGATGATAAACGTTTAGGGTTAGCGGTTGTTTTTGCAACGTTCCTGCTTTCGTTTAATCCCAAAAAATAATTGACTATGCTTTCATGCTCTTGAAGCGTTTGTTCTGCATTTAAATGCGCCGTTTGGGCTGAAATTGTGGAAACAAACGAAGAAAGAAATAGAATAAGTAGCGTGTTTTTCATAAAAAAGGTTAAGCGATAATGAAGACGGCGTTATGTTTACAAAGGTTGAAACTTTTTTAGTGGATGGGAAAGGCGGAAAAAGAGAAGGTGAAATTGGGAACGGAATTGGGCATATTGGAAGGCGAAGCGGCGATCTGGAAGACGGAAGGTGATCTGAAAGTTGGAAGCGTTCTTCTGGAAGAGCGAAGAGGCGAACCGGAGAAACGAATTGGTTATCTGGAAGACGTGAGCGGAGAAATTGGTGACGTGAGCGATAATATTGGAAAGCGAATAGTTAATCCGGAAGACGAGAGCGACGATCTGGAAGAGCGAAGCGACGATCTTGATGTCGAGATAGCAAATCGGGATTTGATATGTTATTGACTTTAAGAAAAATATTGGAGGTTTAGGGATTGATGATGAGTTTGCCTTTTGCTGTGGTGCCATCTTTTGCGGTGAAGCGATAGGTGTACTCTCCTGCGGGGAGGAAAAGGTTTGGGTGTTGATTATTTTGTGCGTGAGTCCCTGCGGAGACTCACGCACGAAAATGGATTCTGCGGATTTTTTTATGGAGCGGATTGTGAATTCGCAATAGAAGATTGTCGGTGCCTGAAATAAGTTGACTGGTTTTAAAGAGATTTTTCACTTTTAAAACCATTGATATTATGGCAAACAGGATGCAGTTTAAACAGAGTACGGAGGAGCGGCGGCGGCGGTTCTTCAGTGAAGAGTTTAAGCGCAAGAAAGTTCGGGAAATTGAACAGAAAATTACGACTATTGCGCAGGTAAGTCGTCAGTATGAGGTGCGCGAGAACAGCGTGTCTAAGTGGCTAAATAAATTCGGGGTCAATTATATGAAAGGAGTGCGCACCATTGTTGAATCGGAAAGTGATACACTGAAGCTGCGGGAGCTGGAGCGGAAGGTGGCTGAACTGGAACGCGCCGTTGGGCAGAAGCAATTGCAGCTTGACTTTCGGGACAAGATGATTGAATTAGCGGAAGAGACTTACGGTGTGGACATCAAAAAAAAATTTTCAGAAACGCCCTCATTTGGTTCTGGAGAAACAGGGAAGCCATGAGCGTTAGTCTAAACAATCTTTACCGTGCAACGGGTGTTACCCGTCAGGGTGTGCATCAGATGCTGAACCGTATTCTAAAGGCAGAAAAACGCCAGGCAGACTTGTGGACTTTAATAATGCAGATCCGTGCCGACCATCCCACGTTAAGTTGTCGTGCTATGTATCACAAGCTACAGCCTGAAGGCATTGGCAGGGACGCATTTGAGCATTTTTGCAAAGCGCAGGGACTAAGCTCAAAGCCGCGCCAGTTGCGGCCTCGCACCACCGATAGCAGCGGTGTGATTCGTTTTCCTGATTTGCTTAGCGGTAAGATTTTACAACGTCTGAACGAGGCGTGGAGCAGTGACATTACCTACTTCGAAGTGGGGGAGCGGTACTACTACATCACCTTCGTAATGGATTGTTTTTCACGTCGCATATTGGGCTATCAGGTTTCCGACCGACTGAGCACGGAGCAGACCACTTTGCCGGCTCTGCGGATGGCAGTAGCAAACCGCGGCGGGCAACTTTCAGCAGGGATAATTTTCCATTCAGACGGAGGCGGCCAGTATTATGATCAGGAATTTTTAGCCTTCACCCGCAAGCATAAAATGCACAATAGTATGTGCGAATGGGCGTGGGAGAATGGAAAAGCAGAGCGTTTAAACGGGATTATAAAGAATAACTATTTGGCGCACCGGAGTATAAATAATTTGGCAGCATTGAAGCGGGAAGTGGTAAAGTCGGTGAAGTTATATAATACAGACCGGCCGCATAAATCGTTACAATACCAAAGCCCGATTGAGTATGAAAACGATGGGGTACTTTTGGTCGGGCAAACAAAGCCGAAGATGACGAGGTCATTGGAAGCAGACTTCATTTGTGAGGGGGTGTAAGCCCCCCCATAAGTGGGTCAAACAAAGCCTCAGACTCTAAGTATCTTGATTGCAGACTCTTCTTTTATGAGGCAAATACCAGTCAACGGTTTTTAGGCATTGACACAATAACTTATGAACCTAAGAACTTACCCCTTATGAACACTCCCCCCAAAACAAGAGTAAGATTTGCCCCCAGCCCCACAGGTGGATTGCATTTAGGCGGTGTGCGCACCGTGTTGTATAACTTCCTTTTTGCGCGGCAGCACCAGGGTGTTTTCGTTTTAAGAATAGAAGATACCGACCAGAACCGATACGTGTATGGCGCAGAGGCTTACATCCTTCAATGCCTGAAATGGTGCGGCCTACAGCCTGATGAAAGCCCCGTGAAAGGTGGCAAGTTTGCGCCCTACCGCCAAAGCGAACGCAAGGCATTGTATCATCAATATGCACAGCAACTGATTGATTCAGGCCATGCTTATTATGCCTTCGATACACCCGAAGAACTGGAGCAGATGCGGGGAAAATTCAGGACGGAACACAACACCAATCCGCAGTACGACAGCCGCACAAGAATGCAGATGCGCAATTCCATCACCCTTTCAAAAGAAGAAACGGAAGCGCTTTTACTACAAAACACACCCCGCGTTATCCGCATAAAAATGCCGGAAGCAGAGACCGTAACATTTACAGACATGATTCGCGGGGAGGTAAGTTTTGACACCTCACTGATTGATGATAAAGTGTTGCTGAAAGCAGATGGAATGCCCACGTATCATCTGGCTGTGGTGGTAGATGATTACCTCATGGAAATAACCCACGCCTTCCGCGGAGAAGAATGGCTGCCAAGCGCACCGGTGCATTTGCTCCTCTGGAAATATTTAGGCTGGCAGGCGCAGATGCCGCAGTGGGCGCACCTTCCATTGATTTTAAAACCTGACGGCAATGGCAAACTGAGCAAGCGTGATGGCGACAGACTGGGCTTTCCGGTGTTCGCCATGGATTGGAACGACCCCAAGACCGGCAACGTAACAGAAGGTTTTAAAGAGAAAGGATTTTTGCCGGAAGCATTCATCAATATGCTGGCTGCACTTGGATGGAATGATGGCACCGAGCAAGAAATATTTACGAAGGAAGAACTGATTGAACGCTTCTCTATTGAGCGGGTACACAAGGCAGGCGCAAGGTTCGATTATGACAAGGCAAAGTGGTACAACCATCAGTTTATCCTGCGCAAAAGCAATGAAGAACTGGCGGAATTAGTTGCTCCTTTTATGGCAAAACAGGGCGTTACAGCAGCTCCTGATTTCCTCACGCAGGTGGTTGGTTTGGTGAAGGAGCGTTGTCATTTACTCACCGATTTCTGGCAGCAAGGCCATTTCTTTTTCACCGCCCCTAAAGACATTGCGATAGCGCCTGTACAAGAAAAATGGAACGCAGCGAAAGCACAGTTCTTTGAAGCCTGGATGCAATCATTACCTGCAATAAACACCTGGCAAGCTGCTGAAATTGAAACCCATTTTATGAACGCCATGCAAGCAGCAGGACTGAAGAAGGGAGATGTTTTATTGCCGCTGCGCATTATGCTGGTGGGCGATAAATATGGCCCCGGCGTGTTTGATATTGCAGCGCTTATTGGTATGGAAGAAACGGCGTCAAGGATTGGATATACCCTGACGCAATTGGTGGGGTAAAACCAGAGTGTGCATCGGCTCTGCATATTCCTCATCCAACTTATAATCTTACCAACCTACCCACTTATGAACTTGTCAACCTAACCACTTATGAACTTACTTCCCCACCACCACAGTTTTTTGTTTCCAAATCGCCACAAATCAGCGCGTCCGCAAACGTGGAATGATGTTTACTCCATAAGGCTTGAAGTGGATGGCGACGTCCGAATCTAACATAGCAACAGAAAGCCCCGGTGGTGCAAGCAAAACAGCCGATTTATTAAACCAAACAGACACGATTAAAGATTGAAACACCGGGCTATTCTTTTGCAAAAACTAAAAAATCACGCAACCTCATTCTTATAAAAATCTTAGCTCCGCAAGAACTTCCTTTCTATAGAAACGCTCTCTCTTTTTCTCTGACAACAATTTACTTCTGCGGATGCGGAAACAGCCTTCAAATTCTGGAGGCTGTTTCTTTTTATTTCCTTTGCTGCTCTTCATGGCAATCTCCCAATTCATTTCGCTAACGATTGAACAATTGCACCACACCGGTTTGTTGGAAATGCTGGCGGTGTTTTTCGGGATGCTAAGCGTTATCCTGGCTTCTCGAAATAACGTGTTGCTTTATCCCGCAGGCATCATCAGCACCGGCATTTACATCTGGCTGATGCCTTCGGTGAAACTGTATGCAGAAGCGCTTCTGAACGGCTATTATTTCGGGATGAGCGTGTATGGATGGATAGTGTGGAGCAGCAGAAAAAACAAGCATCCCGAAGTGCCGGTGGCTTTCAGCAAGCAAAGGCATTGGGTGATTGCCTTAGGCATTGCAGCAGTTGGGTGGATTGTTTTCTACCTCCTCTTAAGCAGGTTTACGGATAGTGATGTTGCGGTGTGGGATGCTTTTGTTTCTGCAACTGCATGTGCCGGAATGTGGCTGCTGGCAAGGCATAAGGTCGAAAACTGGCTGTGGCTTAATCTCTCCAATGCGGTGGCTGTTCCGCTGTTGATTCACAAAGGCATTCCGCTTACGGCACTGCTTACGGTGTTTCTTTTTATCGTGGCTATTTTTGGTTACTTCCGCTGGAAGCGCATTATTCGTTCCCGCCTTGCCTCATGAAGTTTCGCGTTTTTCTTTTCTTTTTGATGATGCCTTTGCAGATGGTGCAGGCGCAAAGCCTTGACCTCCGGCTTTATGATGAGCTATACACCAACAGGAATACCGGTTTAGATGGTGCAATGAATGTGGTTTCCTTCACCGTTTATCCCATTGCGGCAGCGGTGCCTTTAGCCCAAATGATTTATGCCTTCGCGATGCACGATGCCAAGAGTTTTGACAATGCCATCCAAACCGGAACGGCGCTCTTCATCAACACCGCACTTACTTACAGCATCAAAGAAATTGCCCATCGCGAACGCCCTTACGATGCGCATCCGCAATACATTCCTTACGAGCGCGATGGCTCCCCCTCTTTCCCTTCAGGGCATGTTTCATTTGCCTTTGCAACAGCAACTACATTAAGCCTTGAATACAAAAAGTGGTATGTCACGGTGCCTGCTTTTGCATGGGCGGGCGTGGTGGGTTATTCAAGAGTGCATTTGGGGCAGCACTATCCCGGGGATGTATTGGCAGGAGCTGTGGTGGGTGCCGGTTCTTCATTCATTGCATACAAGGCAAACCAATGGTTCATCAAAAAATGGTCGCAGCGCGTGCAGCAAAAACTACATTTTGAGCGCCCTTAAAAAGATAGTAATCATTGGGCCTGAAAGCACGGGAAAATCAACGCTGAGCGCGGCGCTGGCAAAGGAACTGAACACGGTGTGGGTGCCGGAATATGCACGTCAATACCTCGAAACCATCGGTAGTAATTATCAACCAAAAGACTTACTGCAAATTGCCAAAGGGCAGCTGCTGCTGGAAGAAAAAATGTTACCTCAAGCCCATAATTTCCTGATTTGCGATACCGATTTGTATGTCCTGAAGGTGTGGAGCGAGCACAGCTTTGGCACTTGCAATGATTGGATTTTGCAGCAGATTGCCACCCGCGTTTACGATTATTATATCCTCACCGGTATTGATTTTCCCTGGCACCCCGACCCTTTGCGGGAGCATGGCGAAGCCAACATGCGCCATTATTTCTTCCGGCAATACCTTGATATTGTGAGCCATACTTCCCGCCCCTTTACCATTGCCGAAGGCACCGAAACCGCAAGGCTAAAGCAGTGCATGCAAGCCATCAGGCTTTGGGAACAAACGGCTTCTTCACGCAGTTAAGTCTTCCTTTTTTATTCCTTTTACCAATGAGAACCTGCAGTTTTAGCACTTCGTCATTGCGAACGCAGTGAAGCAATCTGAAGAGCGGCGTAGAAATGATTTTTGACTTTAGATTGCTTCGGGCAAGCCCTCGCAATGACGGGGACTAGTTTGGGTGTCTAAATGGTATACCACGGCTAGTTTTGAGATTGCTTCGGGCAAGCCCTCGCAATGACGATTTGTTGGTGAATGCCGATGGTGAAAAGAGGATTCGGTATTAGTTTGCCAATAGCACTTCCCAGGCTTTCTCCAAGTTGCCATGGTCAAGCAATTCCTTTGCATAAAGGTGGAGTGCGTGGTCGCGGGCTTTTTCATCGGTGTTGTATTCCTTCATTATCTGCGACAGGCGATCGTCATACAGCATATCACTCACCACCGGTATAGCCGTGCTGTTGCCAAGCATCCCCAGATTATTTCCGGTTAAAACAGTGCTTTGCCGGATGGCTTCGGGCAGCATATCCACCCCAATGCCAAGCTGCATATTCGGCTTCGGTACCTCAAACACGGCACTGCCCGATGCCCGACAATAATAATCGCCACCCATGCGGGCTACGAGGTCTATTTTATGCGGGTCGATGGCATTTCCGGTTTCATTAAGCACGGCATCATCCACGTGCATACACACCACTTCGCAGATAATCAGGTTTCCGGCGCCGCCTTCTGTGCCCGTTTCAATAATCTGTTGCACGCGGCATTCCAGTTGCGCATGTGATTCTTTTACGCGAAAAGGTTTTACAAGTTTAGAAGGCACCGGCGTGAAGCCCGATTTCAGAAATTCATCCGTGCCATCAGGATATTCACAACTGGCGAGGCTCATTTGCTGCACCATGGCATAGCTCACTACGTTGATGACTACTTCTTTATTAGCCATTGCATTTAACAGGGAGTGCTTAATGCTATTGTTGCGCACGCGGCGGGCAGGGGAGAAAATGAGCAGGGGTGGATTGCTTCCGAAGACATTGAAAAAGGAAAAAGGAGAAAGGTTCGGGACGCCGTTTTCATCAATCGTAGAAGCGAAGCAAATGGGGCGGGGGGCGATGGCACCAAGGAGGTAACTATGCAGGAGGGAGGTTTTTATTTCACCGGGGATGATGGTCATTAGGGAGGGGATGTTTTAAAAGTGAGGTTGCAAGTTAGGGGAGGATGGCATGGGTTGCATTTGTTTGTCTTATTGTTTGCGGAAGGATTGATTGCGGCGAGCTTTTATTTGTTCATATCATCTGAAGCAATTCAATGACCGGAGGGCGATGATACCACATGATTTCTACATTATTGACAAAATGACGCATTCGCTACCTCAATTTTTACTCCGTGAGGGTAAATCGGTCTTGTTTTGCCCCAAGTTCTACTCCATGAGGTCATTTTGGTCTTGGTTTGTCCCCAAGTTCTACTCCAGCATGACAAACTAGCATTGTTTTGCCCTCATGTTCTACTCCGTGAGGGCATTTTGGTCTTGTTTTGTCCCCATGTTCTACTCCGTGAGGGTAAATCAGTCTTGTTTTGCCCTCATGGAGCACTCCGTCTGCATTAATCAGTCTTGGTTTGCCCCGACGGAGTACTCCGTCGGTATAAATCAGTAAGGTTTTATTTCCTTGGAGAGATAACATAGCATCTTAACTTCCTTACAATCCATCCACTTCCACCTCCTTTGCAATTTTTTTCACCAAACCCTGAAGCACGTTTCCAGGTCCGACTTCCGTGAAATGCGTAACACCATTGTCTACCATTTTCTGAATGGTTTGGGTCCAGCGGACGGGCGAGGTGAGTTGGTTAATCAGGTTTTGCTTCAGCATTCCCGGGTCGATGTAAGGATGGGCATCCACGTTTTGATACACCGGGCAGGTGGGGTTGCGGAAATGCGTGTGGGTAATGGCTTCCTGCAAATCTTCTTTTGCGGGCATCATTAATGGAGAGTGAAAAGCACCGCCAACGGGCAATACCAACGCGCGCTTTGCACCTGCTGTTTTCAGCGCTTCGCAGGCTTTTTCAATGCCTGCCATGCTTCCGGAAATAACCAATTGTCTGGGGCTGTTATAGTTTGCTGCTACCACAATTTCACCTTCCATTTCTGCAAGTGTTTTTTCAATTAATGCATCATCCAGGCCCAGAATTGCCGCCATGGTGGAAGGATTTAATGCGCAGGCGCGCTGCATGGCTTCGGCTCTTTTTGCAACCAGCTTTAAGCCATCTTCAAAAGACAAAACACGGGCGGCAACCAACGCAGAAATTTCACCCAAAGAATGCCCGGCTACGGCATCGGGTTTCAGATTGGGCGTGGTTTCAAAAAGAATAACTGAATGGAGAAAAACGGCGGGCTGCGTGACGTTGGTTTGCTTTAATGCATCGGCAGTGCCATCAAACATTACATCCGTAATTCGGAAACCGAGGATATCGTTGGCTTGCTCAAAATATTTTTTGGCGAGGTCGCTGCTGTCGTAAAGTTGTTTGCCCATGCCGGTGAACTGTGCGCCTTGTCCGGGGAAAATGTATGCGTGTTTCATAAAGAAAATGGTTTGCTGAAAGGTAAAAAAATGAGGTTGAAAAGTGAGTCAGTCAGAAACGCTGCTTTGAGATAAGCGCTTTAAGGGCTTCTTCGGTTTCTTCAAAAGTTCTTGAAGCGGCATAGTGCGTGTTGATTTCTGCTTTTGCGGCGTTTGTTTTTTCGCTCCCGTTTTCGCCCGAGGCAATTTCAAGGAGCTGTGATAAGAATGCATTTTCATCTCCAGAATTATAAAGCCAGCCGAGTGCGCCTTTCTGCAAAATTTCTTTAGTGCCGTCTTTATTAGCGCCAATAACGGGCGTGCCGGATGCCATGGCTTCAAGCGTTACCATGCCATAAGTTTCACCTTCGGAAGGCACGGCAAGCACATCAATTGCTTTGTAAAAATGAACGACTTCTTTCTTGAAAGGCAGGAGGATTATTTTATCCTGCAAGCCGGATTCCTTTATTTTTTGAAGCAGCAGTTGCAAGAAATGATTGCCTTCATGCGCAGTAACATCTCCCATTATTACCAGCAGTGCGGAGTGGATTTCTTTCAAAATCCTGGGCATCATTTCCACTAAAAAGTCCTGACCTTTTTTAGGGTCTATGCGTCCTGCAATGCCAATAATGAAAGCATGTTGCGGCAGTCCTAATTCCAGTCTTGCGGCTTCCTGATTTAGCGGAATGGAGAATTTTTTTGGCTCAATGCCCAATGGGATGACGGCTATTTTTTCCGCTTTTAGTTTGGTGAGTTGCAGGGTTTCTTCTTTTAGATATTGCAGTGGGCTGAGCCACAAATCAATGGTCCGGTAGCGGAGTGTGTGGATTAAATCGCGCTTCGGGATGCCCACTTTCATGTGTTGCTGATAAACGAGTGTTGCCTTTCTGCGAAAAAGCATTTTGTAAAAAGCAAGCGGCGCGAGGTCTTTATTATAGGGTGTGAATAAAATATCGGCAGGGTGGTTTTGCAGCCATCGTTTTAATACAAAAGCGGCGTTTTTTTTGGCGTGCAGAGATTGAATGGTGGTAACTGAAAGTTGGTTTTTGATGCCTTCCTGGGTGATGTTGCTTTTTTCGTTGGTAAGAAGCTGCACGTTCCAATTTTTTGCGGAAAGCCATTTGGCAAGTTTGAGGGTATTCATTTCCAAACCTCCAAACCCTGGAGAAGTGCAGATGATGGCAATGGATAAGTTCATGGAGGTGGGTGCAGGAAATAGAAATTGTGGAGGAGCGAAGGTCAAACATAATTAGTCGTTTGGCGTACCATGCAATTACTACCCCGATCAGGGAATATGCTGCACCGGTTTTTTAGAATCGTCAAACTATTTTATTGGTGTGGAACAGTTTTTTGATTGGGGAAAACTAATCCATTTACAATATTGCTGCGTAAGTGGTTATACAAACAATTTTTCTTAACCTTCTTAAAACAAAAAACTTATGAGAAGAAGTACACTACGCCTTTTTGCGCTCGCCTTATGCGCATTTGTGTTTCAAAACGCAACGGCACAATCCATTGTAGGCATCACCACGGACGATAAGATCTTCACGATCGGAGTCCCGGGTTTGCCAAACTTTTATTCGACACCGGTTGCCGTCACGGGCATGGGAAGCTCTCAGGAGCTTGTGGGAATTGACTTCCGCCCAAATACCGGAGAGCTTTATGCACTCGGATACGTACGTGCTACGGGTGACGCACGGCTGTACACGATCAATCCATCTACTGGCGTGGCTACTACGGTAGGTGCTTTTAGTAATTTAACGCTCGGAAACGGAAGTATCGGGTTTGATTTTAACCCTACCGTGGATCGTATCCGCGTTGTAGGATCGAACGGAAACAATTATCGGCTGCACCCCGTAACCGGAGCTATTGCTGCAACAGATGGTAGCCTTGCTTACGCAGCCGGCGACCAAAATTTTGGTACGCCTGCACGCATTGGCGGAGTAGCTTATGCCAACAGTTACATCGGCACTGAAACCACTACATTGTATGACTATGATGAGCAGCTTAATATTTTTGCTACTCAAAATCCACCCAATGCTGGTGTTTTAAACACATTGGGCGCTACAGGCATTGTTCAGGACACAGTAGATCTTTCATTGGATCTTGACATTTATTTTGATCCCTCCACTAAAACAAACACTGCTTATCTGGTTTCAAACGACACAACCGGCTTTGATGCGCTTTACACAGTTAACCTCACTAACGGAGCAACAACTGCCATCGGAACAATTGGTTTGAAAGTGAAAAACATAGCCGTAACTATCGATCGTACGCTTCCTCCACTTACCGGAGAATTGATTTATGGTCTTACCCGTGTTAACCGCTATCTTATTTCTTTCGACAGTGATAATCCATCTATCATCCGCGATTTGTATGCAATCAGTGGCATTACTACAGGCCAGGTGTTGGTAGGAATGGATTTCCGTCCTGCAACTTTAGAGCTTTTGGCTTTAGGATATAATAGTTCCAATTCCACTTATCAGCTTTATAAAATCAACCAAATGACTGGTGCAGCTACTGCCATCGGCGCTTCCGGAACTATTACTTTAGGTTCAGGACGTGTAGGTTTTGATTTCAACCCAACCGTTGACAGGATTCGCGTAACCGGCGGCACAAACGCTAACAACTTCCGCATGAATCCCAATGATGGAACGTATGTGCAGGATGTTTCCTTTGCTTACGTATCCGGCGATCCGAATTTCGGGACAATGCCTTACATCAGTACCGTGGCTTACCTGAATAGTTTTAAAGGTGCAACTGCCACCGGTTTATATGCTATTGACGACACGCTTTCCAACTTTGTGAAAGTGACCAATGCAAACGGTGGAACACTTATCACCCGTAATTCAAACTGGTTAAACATTAATCAGGCTGACCCTACTGTTGACCTCGACGTTTATTATGATGGAATGGCAAACAAAGGATACATTGCTGCCAACGTAGGCACAAGTAATTTCGACAACTTGTACACTTCTGATACAAACGGAAACACGATGCTTATCGGCAGCATTGGTTATAACGTTCAGGTGCAGGACATTGCCGTTCGTTTAACTTATGTTCCTCAATGCGCTACTACAGCGAGTCCAGCTACTAACTTAGTATTTAAAACTGTTGGTAAAAATCTGATCCGCACGGACTTTGTTCGCGGAAACGGTAGTAAAGGTGTAATTGTAGTTGCTTCACTTACTCCGCTTACAAATGACCCAGTTTGTGGCATTGCCTATAACGATCCAAGCGTTGACAATCTAACAGCTTATACAAGTGCCACTTCATGGACCAATCCAAACCTTCCAATGGTGGGCAATGGTAAAGTGGTTTATAAATTCTTCAACAAGCCAAATATTCTTAAGCGCTTCACATTGAAAGATTTGCCTGCGGGCGCACGTGTTTACTACTACGTTTATGAGTATGATAGCACCACTGCTGGACCTCAATACAATACTTCAGGAAGATTAGTAGGGGATACAGTTCTTCAGCTTAGCGGCCCAACTCAAAAATCAACAAACCTGAATGTGTTTAGCATTACTACTACTAGCGCTACGATTAACTGGACTCCAGGCAACGGAGATAAGCGTATCGTAACCGTGCGTAACGGACCAATTTTCGATGTACCTGTAGATGGTATGATGTACAACGCAAGCGCTATGTTTGGAAATGGTGATGATTTAGGTAATCAAACGTACGTAGTATATAACGCCACAGGCAGCATCGTAACCGTAGATGGTTTAATGCCCAACACACAATACCGCGTAAACGTGATTGAATACAACCAATATGATTCAGTAACACGCTATTCTCTTGGTCGTGCATTCACTGCTTTCCGTACCCTTGATGATAACATAGGCGTATCCCAGCGTGCTGCCCTTAGTGCCACAGGTAATAACGATTTCAGCATCAATCTTTACCCGAACCCTGCCCACAACGAAGTGCGCATGAGTGTTTCCGGAAATGATAAGCAAGTTGCTATCCGCATTGTAAATGTTACCGGACAAACCATGATTTCTAAAACAATGGATGCATCAGCAGCCCAAAATGCTTCTATTGACATCAGCAACCTTGCACACGGCATGTATCTCGCAGAGATTACAGTGAATGGCACAAGGCAAGTTCGCAGATTGGTGAAGGATTAGGATCCTCATGCATTCTGTTCTTTAAAAAATCCCCGTTGCTTTTATTAGCGGCGGGGATTTTTTTTTATACCGGCGGTGCAAAACATCACTGCAAAGCACCTCTCAAGCAACCTTAATAATAAAATGATAGAAACGCAGGAAAAGCTATTCAGGAACCTTCGGCAAGGCGCAACAAATCTGCCTCTATGCTTGCTTTCACGCTCTCTACAATGCGCCCGGTTTCCACATGGTTTTTGTAAAGGATGATGGTGGGCACGCGTTCAATCTTGTAGAGTTTGCCTTCGATGTATTTGGTTTGTTTGCTGCGGTCAACGCCGTAAAGCTTCAGGTTTTCAAGCGGATAATTGGCTTCAAGCAAGGTCTTGTATAGCTTCGGGACAAGGTTTTGAGAGTCTTCACACCAGGTGCCCATCACCACTACTATTTCAAAAGCAGGCAATGCCGCGCTCAGCTTCTTAATAATGGCTGTGTCAGGATGGTATTGCTTCACGCCACTGCTCCACCACGCAAAGGAGGGTTCGGTTTCCAATTCATCAAAACCAAATTGCCCTTTAAAAATGATGGAACCGTTGTCTTTATCGGTTGACTTATCAAAATCGGATTGGGCGAAGAGCGGACATGCTGCCATCATCGCGAAGCAAAGAAGAAGTGTTTTCATTTGGAAGCTAAATTATTAGAAACCTGCACCAGCAGATTGCGGAGTTTTAGGAGGTTGTATTTAAGGTCAAGCGTATCGGCGGGCGTAACCTTTTTTTCTTTCAGGATTTCTTTTGCCGCGCTCGTTTTGTGTCCTTTTGTTTTCAGGAGATGATAGATGTTGCGCAACTCCTGAATCTGCCCTTCGGTGTAAAGCCTGTCGCCTTTGCGGGTGGTGCGCACTTTAAGCTTAAATTCTATCGTCCAGAAGCGGATGGCGGAGGTATTAACGTCGAAAAGCGCGGCAACTTCGCCAATGGAATAATAATGTTTTTGCGCCTTCCAGCCTGCCAGCGGGTCTTTGGTTAAAACGTTTTCCGGCGCCTGCTTTCCCTTTTTGGGCACGGGTTTCACGTCGCGTTTTTCAAAAGGCAATGCTTCATCGCCAAACAAATCGAGCATCTTGCTGTTCATCACCCACAAAGTAAAGCATAACCCACGGGAATTTACCGGTAAGCTTTATCATCTGCCGCAGGCAAAGAAAAGAAACGCCTGCATTTGCGCTAATTTTGCCCTTTTAAAAAAACTGACAGAAATGGAGCTGAATGCCCTTTACCAACGCGCCCTCAATTTTGAATTCCTTTCTCTGGAAGAAGGCATTTTTCTTTTCGAAAATGCACCACTTGCAGAACTGATGTACACCGCCAATGAGCTGCGCAAAAAGCAGGTGCCGCATGGCAAGGTCACCTGGATTATTGACCGCAACATGAACACGACCAACGTGTGCGTAGCCAACTGTAAGTTCTGCAACTTTTACCGCATCCCCGGTCATGCGGAGGCATACGTTACCGACCTTGAAACCTACCGCCAGAAAATTGAAGAAACCTTTCGCTATGGCGGCGAACAATTGCTTTTGCAGGGAGGCCACAACCCCGATTTAGGACTGGATTATTACACCGGTTTGTTTCGCGACCTGAAGGAGATGTTCCCCAACCTGAAACTACATGCTTTGGGCCCGCCGGAAGTGGCGCACATCTGCAAAATCAGTGGCGTGAGCCATCGCGAAGCGCTCCTTGCTTTAAAAGAAGCAGGCATGGACAGCATGCCCGGGCCCGGTGCCGAAATTTTGAACGACCGCGTGCGCCGCTTAATCTCCAAAGGAAAATGCGGCGCGCAGGAATGGCTCGACATTATGCACGAGGCGCACAAAGTGGGGCTTACCACCACCGCCACCATGATGTTTGGCCATGTAGAAACCATTGAAGAGCGGTTTGAGCACCTGATTAAAATCCGCGAGGTGCAGGCAATGAAACCGGAAGGCGCAAAGGGTTTCATCGCCTTCATCCCGTGGACGTTTCAGGATGTGGACACGCTGCTGCAACGCATTCGCGGCACTAAAAACCTCACCACTGCCGAAGAATACATCCGGATGATAGCCATGAGCCGCATCATGCTGCCAAACATTAAGAACATACAGGCATCGTGGCTAACGGTGGGCAAGCCGGTGGCGCAGATTTGCCTTAACGCAGGGGCAAACGATTTTGGTTCTATCATGATTGAGGAAAACGTGGTGAGTGCTGCAGGTGCTCCACACCGGTTTACGGCTTCAGGCATCCAGCAGGCAATAAATGAGGCAGGCTTTCCGGCGCAGCTCCGCAACCAGCAGTATGAATTCCGCGCAATGCCTGAAATGATGGAAGAGCAGGTGATTGATTATTGATATTTCCCGACAGGATATCGAAGTTTATGCTTTAAATTAGCTTCTTTTTGTTTCAGGAGATGGCATACATTAATGAATCATCGCATTGAAGTCATTCTGTAGCGTTGTGAATTCATTAATGTCTACACTTTTTCTCAATAGGAGCGCTCCGTTTGTATAAACCAGTCCTCCTTTGCCCGTACGGAGCGCTCCGTTTGTATAAACCAGTCTTGATTTGCCCCGACGGAGCGCTCCGATTGTATAAACCAGTCTTGGTTTGCCCCGACGGAGCGCTCCGTCTGCATAAATCAGTCTTGGTTTGCCCCGACGGAGCGCTCCGTCTGCATAAATCAGTCTTGGTTTGCCCCGACGGAGCGCTCCGTCTGCATAAATCAGTCTTGGTTTGCCCCGACGGAGCGCTCCGTTTGTATAAACCAGTCTTGGTTTGCCCCGACGGAGCGCTCCGTTTGCATAAACCGGTCTTGGTTTGCCCCGACGGAGCGCTCCGTTTGCATAAACCAGTCTTGGTTTGCCCCGACGGAGCGCTCCGTTTGCATAAACCAGTCTTGGTTTGCCCCGACGGAGCGCTCCGTTTGCATAAACCAGTCTTGGTTTGCCCCGACGGAGCGCTCCGTTTGCATAAACCAGTCTTGGTTTGCCCCGACGGAGCGCTCCGTTTGCATAAACCAGTCTTGGTTTGCCCCGACGGAGCGCTCCGTTTGTATAAACCAGTCTTGGTTTGCCCTTACGGAGCGCTCCGTTTGTATAAACCAGTCTTGGTTTGCCCCGACGGAGCGCTCCGTTTGCATAAACCGGTCTTGGTTTGCCCCGACGGAGCGCTCCCATGGGAACCGTTCAGGGCGCGAGTGTGCGGCGGGTGCGTGAGCGATTGTAGCGGAAAGCCCGCAGCGAGGCACGAGCGAGGACTTGGAGCGGAAAGCGCGACGCGAGGAACGAAGCGGCACGCCCAAATCAATTCGGCAATGGGACAATTAGGCAATTCTGTAGTGGTTTGTGGCAGCGGTTTGAATGATGCCTAAGCGGATGGAAGGATGGGTTATACTTTGTTCAACTTTTTGGGTAGTGGAGAGGAGGTTAATTATGATCGGGTATTTAGCGAATTGGCTAATTGCCGAATTACCGAATTATCAAATTCCCTTCATCCGCTCCGCCGCCTGTTGCAGGGTTTTTTCCTGCTTCGCGAAGCAAAAGCGTATCAGTTTATCATCTTGCCGGTTTTGATAAAACGGACTTAGGGGAATGGTGGCTACGCCAAAGGTTTCGGTGAGCCAAATGGCAAAGGCGCGGTCGGGCAGGGAGGAGAAATTTTCATATCCCGCCACCTGAAAGTAACTACCGGCGGCAGACTGATGGATGGTGAACGGCAACTGCGCCATCAACCCTAAAAAAACATCCCGCTTTGCCTGCATGGTGGTGGCAACGTTGGGCTTTTGGGGGTATTGAAGGTATTGGGCGAGGGCATATTGGGCAGGCGTGTTCACCGAAAAAGCAAGGTATTGATGCAGCTTGCGAAAAGTTTTGGTGAGGGCAGGCGGCGCGATGACGTAACCCACCTTCCAACCCGTATTGTTGAACACCTTGCCGAAGGAAAAGATGGCAAAACTGCGCTTCCGCAAGTCTTTTTGCTGCAAGATGGAAATGTGTTTGCACCCATCGAACACCAGTTGTTCATACACTTCATCACTCAATATTTTGATGTCGGTGTGGGCTACAATTTCCGTAAGTGCATCCCAGTCTGCCTGCTGCCACACGGTGCCGGTGGGGTTGTGGGGTGTGTTGATGATGATGGCTTTGGTGCGCGGCGTGATGGCTTGTTTCACCCTGCTCCAGTCCACCGAAAACTGCGGCGCCTGCAAAGGAATGCAAACGGGTATTGCACCCGCCTGAAGGATGTTTGGGATGTAACTATCGTAAGCCGGTTCCAGCACTATCACTTCATCCTCTTTTTTAAGGAAAGAAGCAAATGCGGTGAAGATGCAGTAAGTAGCGCCGGGCGTAATGGTAATTTCTGCTTCGGCATCAATGGCAATGTGGTAGCGGGTTTCAATGTCTTTAGCGATGGCATTGCGAAGCATGGGCAGGCCTGCCATTGGGGCATATTGATTAAAGCCTTTGGTGGCGGCATCGTGTAAAAAAGCAGCAAGCGCAGGGTCAATATCAAAATCAGGAAAGCCTTGGGAAAGGTTTATGGCGTTGTGCTTTGCTGCCAGTGCCGACATGGCGGAGAAAATGGTGACCTCTTCTTCAGGGTGCATGGTTTGCGGGATGGTTTTGGCGGTAGCGTTTTGATGGTTGATGGCGGCTTAGAGAAACTTTTCGCCCTTGTTGCGCTTCACCTCGGCAACGTATTCTTTGATTTGCTGCTCGCGGTTGCGTTCGCAAATAAGGAGCACGTCGGGCGTATCCACCACAATAAATTGCTCCAGCCCTTGCAGTACCACCAGCTTTTCGGGCGGTGCTTTCACCATGCATTCGGTAGCGTCGATAATCATTACGTTCTTGCCATACACTGCATTGCCGAGGTAATCTTTGTGGGAGTTTTCATAGGCGCTTTCCCATGTCCCCAGGTCGCACCAGCCGAAGTAAGAAGGAATAACGTACACGTTTTTTGCTTTTTCCATGATGCCATAGTCGATGGAAATGTTGGTGCAGTGGGTATAGAGTTCCTGGATGAGGGTTGTTTCTTCGGGTTTATTATAGGCATGTGCGGCTTGGGTAAACACCTCGTGCATTTCGGGCAAATGTTTTTCGAGGGCATGCATCACGGTGTTCACATTCCACACAAAGATGCCGGAGTTCCAGAGGAAGTCGCCGCTTTTAAGGAAGGTTTGGGCAAGCTCGAGGGAAGGCTTTTCGGTAAAAGTTTTTACGCGGTACACCTGTTCAATGTCATCCGCTTCATCAAATTGAATGTAGCCATAACCAGTGTCAGGACGGGTGGGTTTGATGCCAAGCGTGAGCAGCGCATTGTGCTGTGATACGAATTTGAGTGCATCTTGCGCGGTGCGGATGAAAGCCGGTTCATCAAGAATCAGGTGGTCGGCAGGCGACATAATAATGTTGGCATCGGGGTTAAGCGCCAATAGCTTGTGGGCAAAATATGCTGCGCATGGAGCCGTGTTTTTCCTGGAAGGTTCAGAGATGATGTTATGTTCCTGAAGCTCCGGTATCTGCTCCTTCAATAAATCAATGTAAGCGTGGTTGGTGATGAAGTAAATGTTTTCAGGCGGGCAAATGTTGAGGAAGCGGTTGTACGTCCATTGGATGAGGCTTTTGCCCGTGCCCAGAATATCGAGGAATTGTTTAGGGAATGCGGCGCGGCTTTCGGGCCAGAAGCGGGAGCCGATGCCCCCGGCCATAATGGCTACGTAGTTATTTTGATTGTTCATCAGGGAAGGGTGTTTTCCGCTTTTTAGTTTTATCCTGCGGCAAAGGAGGTATCAAAAGTAAAGCCTAAACGCGGTGTGGGAGGCAAGGGTTTAAAAACAAAACCCAGCCGTTTTTAATGGGCAGGGTTTCATTTTATTAATTTCAGGAAGGCGGGGGATGAAATGTTTATTCCGCTTCTGCAATTACTTCTTTCACTTCCGGAATCATGCGCTTCATCATGCCTTCAATGCCTGATTTCAGGGTTATCATGCTGCTTGGGCAACCGCTGCAAGAGCCTTGCATCATCAGGTTCACCACGCCATCTTCATATCCTCTGAAGGCAATAGCGCCACCGTCCATTTCCACAGCGGGCTTCACGTAGTTTTCAAGCAGTTCTTTTATGCGCTTCACCACGTCGCTGTCATCGGCAGAAACATCGTTTGTAGCGGCAGGTTTTGCGGCAATCTGATCTTCGTTTATAATGGTTTTACCTTCCTGCAAATAGGTTTTCAGAAACTCGCGGATGGTGGGAATTACTTCGTCCCAAATGGTTTCAGGGGTTTTGCTAAGCGTCACAAAATTGGAGGCAATAAAAACGCTGCGGATGAAAGGGAAAGCAAAAAGTTCCTTAGCAAGTGGGGAAGGCGTGGCGCTTGTTTCATCCGGAAAATCAATGCTTTTGCCCGGGTAAAGCAGTTTGTTGGCTACAAACTTCATGGTTTCGGGGTTTGGGGTCATTTCGGTATAAATGCTTACGATGGTGTTTCCGGTTTGTAACATAGCTGGGATTTTATTTTTTACAAAAGTACGGTTCCGGCTGCTTTGTTTTAATCGAAAAAGCTAATGATGGTACTGTTAAACAAACGGAAAAGGAACTTTTAAAACAAAGACCTAAGGTGCAAAAACATTTAGTGGAACAATGTTTGAACTTCTAGAACAAACAGTTCACTTTTTATAACCAACTTACCATGAAAAAGATATTATTAGCTGCAGCATTGTTCACTTTTACAGCCGCAAGCACAGAAGCACAAACCAACCGCACTTACAAAACGAACATGCAGGATGAGCGCATTAAAAAAGAAGAAAAAGCAGGCGGAGGCATCAACCAATCTCAGGAAACCCATTTAAACAAAGGCAGCGCCTTAAAGCAAGACCAATCCATGAAAGCGCAGGAACCTATTTCCGACAAACGTGCTGCAATGAACGAAACACTTCAGGAAAATCCGGGTATGGTGGATACTTTAAAATATCCGCAGTACGATACTTCCAAGAATAATGGTCATTTCCCCGGCGGTGGCTCAGGCGCTACAACCGACCCGCACGAGACGGATTTTTACCGCGGAAAGCGATAGGTTTTTTTTCCAGATAGATTCAATATTTGCAGGCTGTTTCATTTTTGGGATAGCCTGTTTTTTTGTGGGTACGATTTTACTTTGAATTTAGCACACTAATATCCATAACCATGAAAAGTCTGATTGCAATTTCCATGTGCCTATTTTGCGCCTTTGCGGTTCAGGCACAAACCAATACCCCTCCCGTAACCAATAATCCTGAAGCAAGCCATGCAGCACAAGGAAGTTCTATGTACTTTAATAATGCAGAATGGTATAACAAAGACAATGTGCCGCCCGATGCCACTACCTTCCCTGCAAATGCCGACTATATTCAGCCTGGAAACAGTAACCCGCAAAACACACAGCTTTATAACGGAACAGTGGCGCCGCAGGGTAAAATTTACAACACAAATACAAACGTTCTCCAGCCTGACAATGTGGGAACTTTTGCACCATCCGGCAAGCAGGTGAACAATCCAAATGCATCAACACCCTAATTATTCCTAAGAATTTCTTTTCTTCACACAAACCAAATTTTTTATGAAAAAGATACTTTTCGCACTGGCAATTTGCAGCTTTGCAATCAATGCAGACGCTCAAAAAAACAAAGGCAATTTCAACCAGAATTTTAATGTTTGCTACGTAGGTGGTCGCTACCAGATTTGCGAACCCGGGCAAGCGATGAGTTCTGGATATGGCGCACCCACTTCCGCTACAACTGCTACAGGCGGCAATGATGCTTACGTAAACATGGCCAGCGAAACCTCAATGAATCGTCACAGCCGCAAAAAAAGCAATATGCGCGTAATGATTGACGATCCGAACGGAGCATATGAAGGCAAGGAAACGCTTACCAACGATGGCGTTTTTAATACCATTCAAAGAAACACGAATTACCTCGATGCAGGCGTAACGCTTCCCTCAAGCGATGGCGGTGTATCTAACAGAAGGTAAAAACGGTTTTTAAATTATTTTCTAAACGTGAATCAGGCAACTGGTTCACGTTTTTTTTGGACGAAGCTACGTAATCAAAATATCACCCGTCATTTCTTTGGGAATCTCCATGTCCATATACTTCAGGATAGTAGGCGCAATGTCTCCAAGTTTCCCAGGTTTTAAACTGCCCTTATAATCATTGGAAATAAGGAAAAGCGGAACAAGATTAAGGGTATGTGCGGTGTTGGGCGTGCCGTCTTCATTTATCAGATAATCACTGTTGCCATGGTCGGCAGTAAGGAAGATGGCATACCCATGTTTTAATGCTTCGGGAACTATTTTGCTTACGCACAAATCCACTGTTTCTGCGGCTTTGATGGCTGCACTCCACACGCCTGTATGTCCCACCATGTCTGTGTTTGCGAAGTTTAAGCAAATAAAATCAGCGGTTTCATTTTCTATTTCAGGAAGGATGGTTTCGGTTATCTGAAAGGCGCTCATTTCCGGTTTCAAATCGTAGGTCAATACCTCTTTTGGCGAAGGACACATCAGCCTGCGCTCCCCCATAAATTCCTTTTCCCTGCCGCCTGAAAAAAAGAACGTAACGTGCGGATATTTTTCTGTTTCTGCAATGCGGATTTGTTTTAAACCGGCTGCTTCAATCACTTCTCCAAGCGTTTTGGTGAGGTTGTCATTTTTGAAGATTACTTCCACGTTTTTATAGGTCTGGTCATACTCCGTCATGGTAACATAATGCAGGTTCAACGGCTTCATATCCTGCTCCGGAAATGCCTGTTGCGTAAGTGCCATCGTTATTTCGCGGCAGCGGTCGGTGCGGAAGTTGAAACAGATTACCACATCATTTTCCCGGATGATTGCTATAGGTTTTTCATCCGCATCACACACAATTATTGGCTCCAGAAATTCATCCGTTTTGCCTGCATCATAAGCATCTTTCACAGCCGCTAAAGGATTGCTCGTTTTGTGCCCCGTTCCCTTTGTAAGTGCATCGTAGGCAAGTTTTACGCGTTCCCATCTTTTATCACGGTCCATGGCGAAGAAACGGCCTGTAATTGTGGCAAGTTTTCCACCCGTCTGAGTGAGCGTTTGTTGTAAATCTTCCAGAAAGCCGTAGCCACTTTTCGGGTCTGTGTCGCGCCCATCCGTAAACGCATGAACGGCAAAATTTTCCACTGCTGCATCCTGCGCCATTTTGCAAAGTGCTTTTAAGTGGTTTATGTGAGAATGCACGCCGCCATTGCTCACCAACCCCATGAAATGAAGTTTTACGCGGTTTTCTTTTGCCGTTCTAAAAGCATTTTGCAGCACTTCATTTTGTTCAAGTTCACCGCTTCGGATGGCTACGTTGATGCGTTGCAGTTCCTGATAAACAATGCGTCCGGCGCCGAGGTTCAGGTGCCCGACTTCAGAATTACCCATTTGCCCTTCCGGCAGTCCCACGGCTTCTCCGCAGGTTACAAGTTCGGTGTTAGGATATTTTGCGTAAAGGGATTTTACGAACGGCGTGTGGGCATGAGCAATGGCATCGGAAGCGGGAATTTTCCCGTGTCCCCAACCGTCCATAATCAGGAGCATAACCTTTTTAGACATGGCGGCAAAATTAGGTTTTGGCGGCACACTGTAATAATAAAGAGTAGTTTGGGAGCTTGCTGCCGGGTTAATTTCAAATAAATGAGAGGACTGGCATTATTTTCGCACCGATGAAACTTGTGTATGACTGATTTCGTGAAACGGCTCGTAATTATCCTGTTTTCCTTTTTTCTTTTTGCCGGTAAAAATGCTGTAGCTCAGCATGTGGATACGGCTTTAAGTATTTGCCTCCAAACCGGAAGCGCAACCTGCCTTTCCGATTTTATTGGGAATGCAATTGCCATGACTGTGGGCGAAGAACGCGGCACCTACAGCCATGCGCAGGCAGAAATGATGCTGCAAAATTTCTTCAAAAAAAACAGCCCTAAAACATTTAAGCTGGCCCAAAGCAATACCAACCACCTAATAGGCATTTTAAACACTGAAAAAGGCACTTACCGCATTTTCATTGCCATTACCACGCAGAAAAACAAGTATCAGCTTCAGGAAATAAGGTTTGAAAAATAGCAGCACTTTTTAAAAAGTCCCTTTTATTAATCACCTTCCCCGCTCTCTGTCACAATACGCAATTTTGCAAACCGCAACACTAGGGTTTTCTCTCCGTGCGGTGCTCCGAAATCAATCTTTGCCATCCGGTTTTGAATGCCGCCTTCAATGGAAAGAATATTGCCAAACCCAAATTTTGGATGCTCTACTTTCATTCCTGTATCTAAATTATCAGGATTATCGGGCTGGAAATTAGAAGACGGTTGATGCGATGTTGCTACCGCCTGCTGTTGCTGCAGTTTATCCGCAAGTTTTTTTAAGGAAGGAATTTTTTCAAACGACTGGTTCATCATGTTCCCGAAGGCATTTGTCGAGCCGATTGCTTTGTGTGCCATTCCGGTAAACGTGCGGTCCTGGTAGTTTTCAGGAATCTCATCCAAAAATCTGCTGGGGTCGTTTTGTAATAAATTTCCGAAGCGATAGCGCGTGTTGGCGTAAGTAACCCAAAGCCTGTCTTTAGCTCTGGTGATGGCTACATAAAACAGCCTGCGCTCTTCTTCAAGGTCGGCACGGTCGTACAAACTCATGGCACTGGGAAATAAATTTTCTTCCATTCCCACCACATACACGCAGGGAAATTCCAATCCCTTTGCTGCGTGAATGGTCATCAGGCTAACAGCATCCGCATCCTTTGTTTTGTCTGTGTCAGCATCCGTAAGCAATGCAATTTGCTGCAAATAGCTACCGAGGCTTTTGTCTTTAATTTCTCCTTCTTCATCCGGCGTTTCTGTAAACTCTTTAATGGAGTTCAATAGTTCCTGCACGTTTTCATAGCGCGATAATCCTTCCACCGATTTATCGTTATAAAGCTCGTGCACCAATCCCGTATTTTTTCCAACAGCAAATGCCACATCATAAGCATTGCCTTTGTCGAGGAGCGTGCGAAAACTTTCAATCATCAGCACAAACCGTTCGATAGACGCAGCACCGGAACCGCGTACGCCGCTGATGTCGGGGAACTGAAGCACTTCCCAAAGCGTTTTTTCCTGCTGGTGGGCGGTTATGGTGAGCCGGTCAAGACTTGTTTTTCCAATACCCCTCACCGGATAATTGATAATCCGCTTCAGGTTTTCTTCATCATTCGGATTTACAAGCAGCCGCAGATAAGCCAGCAAATCTTTCACTTCTTTGCGTTGATAAAAGGAGATGCCGCCATACATCCGGTAGGGAATATTCATCCGGCGCAGGCTTTCCTCAAACGACCGGCTTTGCGAATTGGTGCGGTAGAGGATGGCAAATTCTTTCGGCTGATAATGGTTGCGCAGTTTCATTTCCGTGATGGCATCGGCTACAAATCTTCCCTCATCATTATCAGTAAGCGTGCGCACAATCTTAATCTTGTCTCCTTCAATATTGCTCGTCCAAAGGTTTTTAGGAATCTGGTTTTCATTTTTTGAAATCACGTTGTTAGCAACATTCAGGATGCTTTGCGTGCTGCGGTAATTCTGTTCCAGCTTCACCACTTTTACGTCGTCATAATCATCCTGAAACTGCAAAATATTTTTCACCGTGGCTCCGCGAAAAGAATAGATACTCTGTGCATCATCGCCCACCACGCAAATGTTTTCATGCACGGCTCCCAGCATTTTCACCACCTGGTATTGCGCAAGATTGGTGTCCTGATATTCATCAATGAGGATGTACTTAAACCGGTGCTGATATTTTGTAAGCGCTTCGGGCACGTGGGTAAGCAACACATACATGTTGAAGAGCAAATCATCAAAATCCATAGCGCCATTTCTGAAACAACGCTTTGCGTATGCTCCGTAAATAGTGCCTATCAGCGGGCGGGTGCTGCGTTCATCTTCTGCCTGTATGCCGCTGTCCTGCTGATAAGTAATCGGGTCAACCAAATTGTTTTTTGCGGCTGAAATCCGGTTCAGCACAAAGGATGGCTTGTAGTGCTTTTCATCCAGTTTCATTTCCTGAACAATGCTTTTGATAACACTTTTGGCATCATCAGGGTCGTAAATAGAGAAGTTATGCGGATAGCCGATTTTAGGCCCTTCGGCTCTTAAAATGCGGGAAAAAACAGAGTGAAAAGTGCCGATGTAAAGATTGCGTGCTTCGCGGTTTCCCAGGATGTTTTCAATCCTTTCTTTCATTTCCGCAGCGGCTTTATTAGTGAACGTAAGCGCCAGAATGTTGAAGGCATCTACGCCCTGCGCCATGAGGTGTGCAATACGTGTGGTAAGCACTTTTGTTTTTCCGCTACCCGCTCCGGCTACTATCATTAGCGGTCCGTCAAGATGGGCTACGGCTTCATGTTGCTGTTCATTCAGTCCCTTCAAATAATCCTGCATCCGGCGAAAATAAGCCTTGCAATGCCTTCAAAAAATGCAACAAAAAACCGCTGTTAAATAAACGAAAATTCACCCTGCTATATCTTTTGAGCTTAGGCACCGGTTTTAAATTTGCCAGGCTCCGCACGAATTATGTTCCGATTTCAGCACCCATCCCATTTATACTTTCTCGCAGCCCTTCCTATTCTCATTTTGCTGTTCCTTGCTTTGGTGTGGTGGCGCAAAAAGAAGATGCAGAAACTGGGCGATGAGCGGCTGGTAAAGTTTCAGTTTTTAGGTTCTATTTCAGGGAGGCCTGCTACGCGTTTCATCCTGTTATTACTGGCAGTAACAGCAGCCATTTTCGGCTGGGCTAATCTTCAGAAAGGCTCAGGTTTAGAAACCGTGGAGCGAAAAGGCGTGGATGTAATTATTGCGCTTGACGTCAGCAAAAGCATGTTAGCCAAAGACCTTCAGCCCGACAGGCTTACCCGCGCCAAGCAATTAATCTTAAGCATGCTCGATAAAATGAAAAACGACCGCATCGGGCTGATCGTTTTTGCAGGACATGCTTATCTGCAAGTGCCCTTAACCATTGACTATGGTGCTACCAAATTATTGCTTCAGGAGGCGCGCCCATCCCTTGTTCCAACGCAGGGAACGGTTATCAGCGAAGCCATTGAACTGGCTATTAATTCCTTCTCACAAAAAGAAAAAAAGTACAAATCGCTGATCCTTATTTCAGATGGTGAAGACCATGATGAGCAGGCTGCAAAACTGGCTTCCGACGCAGCATCCGCAGGTATAATCGTGCATACGGTAGGTGTTGGTTCTCCGGATGGAACGACCATTTTTGATCCGCAAACAAACTCCGTGAAACTGGATGAACAGGGAAACCCCGTAGTAAGCAAACTGAATGAAGCCGAACTGAAATCCATTGCTGCTGCTGGCAAAGGCACATACACGCTGCTGCGCAATGCCGACAATGCTGCAACTGAATTGGTAAACGATATTGATGGCATGGAACAGCGCAACCTTGGAACGGTGGCTTACAGCAGTTACAAAAGTTATTTCCAGTATTTTCTGCTTGCGACATTCATTGCGTTGGGTATTGAATGGATGATACCAGGCGCGCGCCGCTTTCAAAAAACAAAACCGGTATAGAAATGTTGAGATGGTTGTTCGTTGGGTTAATGATAGGTTTCCCCTCGGTGCTTTCTGCACAATGGAAAGACGTGCGCGAAGGGAATAGGCTTTACCAGGATAAAAAGTATAAAGAAGCCGCTGCAGCTTATGAGCAGGGATTAAAAGAAAATCCGGGAAACATACCCGGCATCTTCAATCTTGGCAATGCTTTGTTTCAGCAGAAAAACTATGACGCTTCAAGAAAAGTGCTGGACGCAGCGGCTAAAAATGCGCCCGACAAACTGGTGAAAGGAGATGCGAACTACAACATTGGCAACACTTACATGCAGGAGCAAAAATGGGAAGATGCCATTGACGCTTACAAGAAAACACTCCGAAACAATCCGGGCGATGAAGCTGCGAAATACAACCTTTCCTACGCGCGGGAAATGATGAAGAAACAAGAGAACAAAGGCGGAGGAAAAGACAAAAACAAAGACCAGCAAAACAAAGATCAAAAGGATAAAAAAGACGAGCAGAATAAAGACCAGCAAGACAAAAAAGATCAGCAGGACCAACAAAATAAAAACGACGAAAACAAGAAAGAAGAACAGCAGAAAAAGCCACAACCGCAACCCAGCAAACTTTCAAAAGAACAAGCCGACCAATTGCTGAATGCCTTAGCGCAGGAAGAAAAAAAACTGCACGACAAAAAGGAAAAAGGAAAAGCAACGCAGGCAAAACTTGACAAAGACTGGTAGCATTTAATCCGCTTTTTCAAACCAAAAATTGCCGGTCATTTTTTAGAAAAAGAAACATCAGCAAGAAGTTTTCCGGCATTCCCTATTCACACGTTATCCACAACTGCAAAAGTTTTTTTGAAGATTTTTTTTCTGTCGGAAAATTTCTGTTTAATATTGTAGGAGGATTGTACTTACTAACCCATCCTTATAGAAGTCCGGCAGCACACAACACTCGCCGGACTTTTTCTTTCTCCGCCGAAACGCCCTCCTGGCGTGGCTTTCAAGCTATTGTTTCTTATGCTTCGCTATTTCATTTTCTACAAACCCTTTCAGGTGCTTTCGCAATTTTCAACTGAGGGAAATAAAAAAACACTCGCAGATTTCTTTACGGGATTGCCAAAAGATGTTTACCCAGTGGGGCGTCTTGATTACGACAGTGAGGGATTGCTGCTGCTCACGAATGATAAAACGCTGAACCAGCAATTACTCCATCCTTCTCAAAAACATACACGCACTTACTGGGTGCAGGTGGAAGGCAGCATTGATGAAGAAGCGATTCAAAAACTTTGCAGCGGCGTAAGCATAAACGTGGATGGAAACGCTTATAAAACACTTCCCGCTTCTGCTGAAATTTTTTCTGCGCCACCACCCGTGCCTGAAAGAAATCCGCCCATCCGGTTTCGGAAATCGGTTCCGGATTCGTGGTTGCAAATAACCCTTACCGAAGGCAAAAACAGGCAGGTAAGAAAGATGACTGCGGCCGTGGATTTCCCGACTTTAAGACTGATTCGCCACAGCATTGGCAACATCAATATTGATTCCCTGAAACCCGGAGAAAACCTAGAGCTTACCCGCCAAAATCTGGATGAATTGATGAGTGGGAAATGAGGTTTTTGAGCACTTAAAACTTCTTTCAAAAAAAGCATCTTCTGAAAGTAAAATCTTCCGTCGCGGATACGCCCAAATATTCGCAAAACGAAACCGCAAAAACAAGGGTCATTTTATATTCTGTGGCTAAAATTCCATAGTCAATCCTTATAAAACGGATTTTGCAGAGGTAGACGATTAGGAATTTTGAAAGAAAATGTAGAGATTATTGCCTGTATCATTTTTGTGGAATAGCTTTTTTTATTTCGATGAAATGCAGGAGGGGCAAGGCACTCGGCGAATCTTGAATTGAATTAAAGCAAGAAAATGGCTACTAAAAAAATCTGCGAAAGTAGGGGGGATTTTTGAAAAGGGAAAAGTTGTATTTAGCTGCATGTGCGTAATATATTCGCCTTCGTAAAAGCGCACTGCTTTTGTACTCAAACTTTCAATTTCAACTTCTATGAAAAAAACAAACTTTCTCTTAGTCTGCCTATTGGTGGCAGCATTTGCAGCACCTTCTAAGGTGCTTGGACAGCAGGTACCCATTTTTGAATGGGTACAAAGAATCGGCCAAACTGGAACAGAAATTTCTGGCTCCATAGAGACCGATATTGATGGAAATTCATATGTGACTGGTTTTTTTACCGGTCAAATGATTTTTGGAAATGATACGTTGAATGCGGCAGGGCCTCAAATACAAGAAGCTTTTATTGTAAAGGTTTCCAATATAGGTACTCAATTATGGGCAAAAAAATTACCATTATTCAATCCGTTACTGCCAGAACCTAGTTCTGCTAAAATAGTAATTGCAAATGGCAAAATTTTTGTGGGAGCGAATGTTCCTAATCAAAACATATGGGTATTTACTCCAAACGGAGCTATGCTTGCACATACGGAAATAGCAAGTGTTTTGCTAAAAGATTTTTGCGTTGATGGAAATAATACAGTCTATTCCGTTGGAAATCGTTTTCCAAACATAGAAAACGGTTACACAATTGCAAAATCAGCCCCGCTAGATGGAACTACCGAATGGTCATATAGCTACTCTTCCACAGGAAGCAGTATCTATAATATTACTTTATACGAGGATACAGTAAGGATCGTAGGACAATTCAATTACCAAATTACTTTAGCAGATACTTTGAGTAATGGTGGAGGCACTCCGATAACCTTTAATGCTACAGATGGCCTTAACGATTGGGATTTCTTCCAAGCCAAGTATTCCACAGATGGAAAGCTTTTAGGAGGAATCCAAACGGTAGGAATTTATCTTGGCCTTGGTGGCCCGTATACATATTGCACAGGCCAATATAATCTTAAAGGAGAATGGACACTTACGTGGGTGAGAGACGTATCTCCATACGAAGTGAGAATCAAAAAATTTTCTCGGTCAATGGATGGTCCTCCTAGTGTAACAAGTGCTACTACATCATGTTTTTTTGATCCAACTGTGGTTTACAAAATAAACGAGTTTGATCAAACACAGGCTGTGTTCTCATACTATGGTTTTGGTTGCGTGGCAAACGCTGCTTATCGAGTGGATACCGCTGGTGTATTACTCGGTGATCCAATATCGTTTCCTTTTGTGGGTCCGAGCAATTATCGATCTACGCGCGCGCTATCTTTAGACAGTGCAGGTGACATATACGTTACCACTGGTTTTAAGGGAAGTCTTCAGTACTTTGATAGTAATAGCAATGTTGTTTCGCTCAATTCAACTGTGAATTCAGAAGACATATACATTGCAAAATTACATCAATGTCCAGATTATAATTATTCCCTTGGGTTTTCTGGAGAAGTTCTCACTGCCTTTCCTGCTGGTTTAAAATACCAGTGGTATAAAGAGGGAATTCTGATCCCTGGTGCGACTAATGACACATATACTCCAGTTGTAACTGGAGATTACAGTGTGATTATTAACGCTGGTTATGGATGTGGTGCGCCGAGTGGTGATTTTCATGTGGATGTGGTTGTCGGAATTGAAGAAATTATAGCAAACGGACAAATCGCGATATTTCCCAATCCTGCCCATGATGAAATAAAAGTCACTGGTGTAAAAGGAGAAATTACGATTTTCTCAATCGAAGGTAAAAAAATGCTTTCTACCGTTATTTCAGAAGCGATACAAAACGTGAATGTTTCTAAGCTTCCGCCGGGGATGTATATTGTGGAATTATCAAGCGGGGATTTTATTACGCGTGTAAAAATTATTAAGAGTTAGTTTTTTGATAATTAAAAAATTAAAAGGCTAGCACCATGCTAGCCTTTTTTCTTACTTTATTTTTTACTATTCGAATGCTATGTGTCTTCCTCTAAAAAAACCCGTTAGGCGTAGGTTGAGCCTACGTCTTCCATTCAGCAAAATAATATAACATTCCATCCATGCTCCATTTCAAAAACGTCTCCTTAATTCATTTCGTTCCACATGCAAAACCTTCCGAGCTTTCCGCAATCAATTCCGAGCCTCCCTCAATTTATTTCATTCCGCCTTATTATTATTTGGAGTATTCCGTAAAAACTCCCGACGCAACTTATAATTATTTCGAGACTCCCGATAAATGCCACGGGTAATTCTATAATCGTTTAGGACATCACGTAAAGCCTTTCGAGCCAATTTATAATTATTCCGAGCCAGACGATATTATTTCCGAGCATTCATATTATTATTCCGAGCCAAACGCTAAGGCATTCATTAATTTACTATCGTTCTTTCCTCTTTCAAACACCTCTATCTTTCCCACTCAAATCCAAATCGAAAAAAGATAGCTACTTTTGCGCCTCACTTTTTACCTCGTCTATGTTTAACCTTATTCTTTTTGGACCTCCCGGCAGTGGCAAAGGCACGCAGTCGCAAAACATTGTGGACGCTTACCAGTTGCATCACATTTCCACAGGCGATTTGCTGCGCGAAGAAGTAGCAACCCAAACACCGCTTGGTGTGGAAGCCAAAAAATATATGGATCAGGGATTACTGGTGCCGGATGAAGTAGTAATCGGGATGATCAGCAGCCGCATTGACGCCTCAGGTGTAGGTGCGCGCGGATTTATTTTTGATGGCTTTCCAAGAACAAAAGCACAGGCAGAAGCGCTTGATAACCTGCTGGAATTTAAGAACACAGAAATACACCTGCTCGTAGCCCTTGAAGTTCCTGAAAAAGAATTAATTTCCCGACTTGTGCAGCGCGGCATCACATCAGGCAGAACCGACGACACGGAAGAAGTCATCACCAAGCGCATTAAAGAATACCACGCAAAAACGGAAATCGTAGCTTCTCATTACCACGCCCAGGGAAAACTGGAGCGCATAAAAGGCGACAATACCATTCCTGAAACTTTTAAACTGCTCAGCAAAGAGATTGATAAGTATTTGCAACCCGTATAGTGGAAAGGGGAAACTTTGTTGACTATATAAAAATATTTTGCCGAAGCGGAAAAGGCGGCGGCGGAAGCTCCCATTTTGCCCGCACCAAATTCAATCCGCAAGCAGGCCCTGACGGTGGCGACGGAGGGCGGGGCGCTCACATTATTTTGCGCGGCAATTCCCAACTCTGGACCTTACTGCATCTGCGCTATTACAAAAACGTGATTGCCGAAAGCGGTGAAAACGGAAGCAAGAACAACTGCACCGGCAAAGACGGTAAAGACATCATCATTGAAGTGCCACTCGGCACCATTGCCAAAGACGAAGAAACCGGAGAAATTGAAGCCGAAGTGCTGGAACACGGTCAGGAAATCATCTGGTTGCGCGGCGGTCGTGGCGGACTCGGAAATTTCAATTTCAGAACCGCAACCAACCAGGCGCCTGAACATTCCCAACCCGGCGAGCCCGGCACTGAAGGTTATAAATTTCTGGAATTGAAAATCCTGGCAGACGTAGGCTTGGTGGGCTTTCCGAATGCAGGTAAATCCACATTGCTTTCCGTGTTGAGTGCTGCAAAACCCAAAATTGCTGATTATGCTTTCACCACTTTAGTGCCTCAACTGGGCATCGTTTCTTACCGCGATAACCTGTCTTTTTGCATGGCAGATCTTCCGGGAATTATTGAAGGGGCAGCTGAAGGCAAAGGACTAGGGCATCGTTTTCTGCGCCACATTGAGCGTAATTCTGTGTTGCTGTTTGTGGTGCCTGCCGATAGCCCCGACCATGCAAAAGAGTTTGCCATTCTTCACAGCGAACTGGAACAATACAACCCCGAACTGCTCCATAAAAACATGCTCCTTGCCATCAGCAAAAGCGACATGCTGGATGAAGAACTGAAAACCGAAATCTCTAAAACGCTGCCCCCCACCATTCCGCATCTGTACATTTCGAGCGTTGCAAATAAGGGATTGAATGAATTGAAAGATGCCCTTTGGGAGGCGTTGAATGTGGAGGTGGAATAAGCGGGTTGACGTTGATTTTTCGCTCACTTTCGTGCGTGAGTCTCCGTAGGTCTTAAGCAAGAAATAAGCAAAGTTTGGATGATAAAAGTATTATGAGGTGCAAAAAATAGGTTGCAGGAATTAGAAAATGGTGTTACTTTTGTTTCCTAAAACGTTTTAAAAATGGAAGTTGGAAGATCTACTAGCCTTAGTATTGGCAAACATAAAAAAAGTGTGGGAATAGCACTTTTTCTGAGTATCCTTGTTTTTAGCAAGATCTACGCTCAAGAAGTTTCAACTGATACAATTAATAGTTATAAAATTAATGATAATACATTTATCGTTGATGGTAACTTAAATGTCTCTTCTAGTTCTATAATATCTCAACATCGCTCTGTTTTGAACATTGGGGATATGGACTCTCTTGGATACGAAGGCTATATTGCTGATTCTATATCTGAATTTGTTACCATTCGATTCAAGCAATTCCACCGCCACATTGAAGTTTTTAATGCCGTGTGTAACTTTACGGAAAAAGATAATAAAGTGTGGTCGATAATGGGTAATTTAGTTAAAGGCATTTCCAATAATCTTCCAAATATCCCAACTTTAGATGCTGTTAGCGCACTCAATGTTGCAATTGAATCCGTAAACGCTAGTCAATTTACATGGGAGAATGACGATGAGGAAACATTAATTAAGGAAATTAACAATGATACTTCTGCCACTAATTTTCCTGCGCCTGGAACTTTAGTATATGTGTGGGGAAATAATCAACAAGACAGTGCTGACTATTCTTTAGCTTGGCGATTTAAAATCAAAACATTTCTACCTTACGATGTCCGGAAAGTCTTTATAAATGCAACTAATGGAGATGTGATATCTAATACATCTCTATTAGATAATTGTGGACAGATCGGGCAATGTGTAACTCATTACAATAGCAACCAATCAATACTTACAAACTATAATGGGGGTCTGAAGAATTATTATGATTTAAAAGATTGCTTAACAGGGAACGGAGGTGAAATTCATACCTTATGGAAAACGAAGCATGCTTTAACTTTTGATGTTAGAGATGGTGACAATGCCTGGGGAACTGATGATCAAAATCCTACTAGTTGTCATTGGGCAGTTGGAAAGGCTAGAGAATATTTTAAAAACTATCACAATAGATTAGGTATTGGTAATATGAGTAAAAAGTTGATTTTACGTGTGGATGATGGAACACAAAATGCTTCCTTTGATGGTACGAATAATTTTTCCATAGGAACCAGACCGTGGGATAATAAAACAAAAGGCTCGTTAGATGTGATAGCTCATGAATACACACATGGGGTTGTCAAATATACAGCGGGATTTAACAAAGCAAATGATCCTGTTTATAAATATGAAGCGGGAGCTTTGAATGAATCTTTTGCCGACATTTTTGGGGTCTTGAGTGATTATAAAGCAACTGGTATACTGGATTGGACAATAGGTGAAAGCGTGAGTTATAATCCTCGTCATTTATATGATCCATCCCTAGATGGAAGTCCGACTTATTACAAGGGTTCAAATTGGTATTATGGTACTGACTACGAAAGCTTTTCACATGTAAATAATAGCATTCCAAACTTTTGGTTTTATAAAGTTTTTAACTATACCAATTATGATATCGCGGCAAAGATTGTGTATAATAATTTAAATAGTAAATTATTTTCCTCCGCTCACTATATGGATGCAAGAGTAGGTAGTATACAAGCAGCAAAAGAATATTGGGGGGTTTGTTCATTACCAGTAAGTAAAACAATTAGCGCATGGACCGAAGTAGGAGTAGGAACTGGCTATGCAGATCCCTATTGTGTGACAATTGGCGGCACCTCAAATATTTGTTACTCCAAATTATTGAAACTCGCAACAATAACATATACAGCTACAAGCGAAATACCGGCCGATTATTATGTATGGAGTAGCTATGCTACAGGAACGACAGGGCCTGCACAATACTCGACCTCTGGAAATAAATTGTTTCTAAGCGGCAAAGGGTTATCAATTGGAAGTCAAATCGTTATATCCGTTGTTGCATATTTTCCTAATAATTTTACAGTGAGTAATTACTATATAATAAATGTAGTTAACTGCGATGGAACTCAGACCTTATTTCCTATTTCCTCGCAAGTTGATCCCTCATCGATATTCAAACCTAAACAAAACGGAGGATTTAGAAGTGGGTCTGCCTCTCCTTTAAGTAATTTTGCATCGGTGTTTCCAAATCCTAGCAGCAATTATTTTACAATTACAGGAGTTGGAAATAATTGCTCCGTTTCTATATATGATATTCTGGGAAAGAAACTGAGTACCCAAATAATCAATGATAACGAGCGGATTAATGTTTTCGACTTGGCTAACGGACTTTACTTGGTTAAGTTAACAATGGCAAACGGTATTGTAGAAATACACAAAGTTAACATAAGTAATTAGAATGAAAACAATACTTTTATTATTTTATTTAGTTTGTCTTAATGCTTACGCATTCGCACAGCATGTGCATAGTATTGCCGTGGGGGGTGACCTTTTAAGTTATTCTAAACCTTCACAATGGCATAATAACTCAGGTATAAATATTTTTACGAGAAGTGATTTTGAGAGCTATATCGGCGATAATAACGCTGTATGGGGAGCGTATTATTACAAAAATAAAATTTCCATTCGCTTCCTATATACAACAATTCATCAAATTGCCTATCCTAAAATCAAATCGCACACCTTTGATAACTTCCTGTCGGAAAGAATGGCTGTTTTTTACGATTTTACATTAGGTTATAATTTTTCAAGTTTATTAGACGGTTATATGCCGACTTATTTAAAAAATAAACTTGGCATATGGCTCTATGTGGGCGTAAGTAAGCTCGGGTCTTATCCATACAGTTTAAAGTTGTACAAATCATACGATCCCTCAATATTGAGTTGGGATGAGAACGATCCTTGGGGAGGTTATTATACCTCGAAATCTGACCAATATATTAATCAACTTAGACCTACAGCACAGTTTATGGTAAAATACAATCCAATTAGATTTTTCTTTTTTGGTTTAGGTGCTACTTATCACGCAGTGGATAAGGACTTTCGCCCATTTTCGATCAATGCATCCCTAGGATTTCAACTGTAATCCTACTTTCGTGCGTGAGTCTCCGCAGGGACTCAAGCACCAAAAAATGGCCTCCTTCGGAACGAAATAATTAAAGCCACTTTTTTAAAACCACCCATAAATTAACCACCCCCAAAAAAACTCCTCACAAACTTTACTTTCGTGCGTGAGTCTCCGCAGGGACTCACGCACACAAAAACGGCCTCCTTTGGCACGAAATTATTAAAACCACTTTTTTAAAAAACCACCCATAAATCAACCACCCCCAAAAAACTCCTCACAAACTTTAAAACCTTTTTTATGCCCACAAACGATCAAAACCGCCCCGTCCGTGCCTACAATGGTAAAGACGTCGAAATGGCAACCATCATCCTCGTCCTTGTAGATTTTGCAATAGTCAAACAAGCCATCCTCGTCACATTCAACACAGCGCTTACTCCCGACTTTCTCACCGCCTTTCGCCTCCGCATCGTCGCGGAAACCACCACCATCCTCGGCACCGACGTCCTCCAGACACAGCGCAATGCCACCCTTCAAGTGCTCGGCATGTTTTCACAAGCCCACGATGCCCTTGCCGTAGTCTCCCTCCTCCTAGAAGCCGCCTTCCGCACCCGTCCTGAAGTTAAAAAAGAAATCCTCCAATCCCTCGGCTTCACCACATTCATCCGGCGCGTGCAACTGCGCGATCAGGAAGCCCTAGCAAACCTCCTTTTCCAATACCGTAGAAACTTAACCGGAGAAGTATTCGAAAAATTGATTGATGCAAATATTGCTGAAGATAAACTCAACGACCCACTAGCCTTCGTCACCACCTTCAATGAAGCCAATGTATACCAGGAAGGAGAAAAAGAAGCACATAAAGAAATAACCGACGAAGACATTTTAACCCTCAACGCCCTCTACAATGAAACCATGTTCATCACCGGCGTAGCCAAAGCAGCCTTTCAAAAAGAAAAAGCAATCCTCGAACGCTTCTCCTACACAAAACTCCTCTCCAACCTCAACCGCAGCAACGGCGGCGGCAGTGATGATAATCAATCCGGCGGCAATACCGGCGATAACCCACCTTCCTAAATAAGGTTATACTGTAGGGAACTTCCTTAAGCAACTAAAAAACTTCCCGTCATTGCGAGGGCTTGCCCGAAGCAATCTTAATGCTCCCAATGTTTTCCTATAATCCCCTCAAATTGCATCGCTAAAAATAATCCAACCCACCAACATATTTTTTGGGCATTAAACCGAAAGGCGTATGACAAGCAACTAATCTTAATAAGAACCCACCGAACCCTTCATGACACCCAACTAATTTTAATTTGCCTCCACCCAACCCCACTTCAAGCCCACATAATAGTTCTCCCTCTTATCCGAACGAAATTTTACAAACCTCTAATCCTTCATTACACAAAACGAATCCTCACACAAACCCACCGAATCCCTCTTTCATCCCCTCGAATCATTCTTTACATCCCTTCACCATCCATAAATCACCAACGGGCAGTCACCACGACCGCCCGTTTTTTATTTGTCCTCAAAATCTAACCCGTATGGTCCCCCCTCTCCATTTTTGGAGAGGGGGTCAGGGGGTGAGGTAACCCTGTCAATGCCTAAAAACCGTTGACTGGTATTTGCCTCATAAAAGAAGAGTCTGCGATGAAGATACTTAGAGTCTGAGGCTTTGTTTGACCCACTTATGGGGGGGCTTACACCCCCTCACAAATGAAGTCTGCTTCCAATGACCTCGTCATCTTCGGCTTTGTTTGCCCGACCAAAAGTACCCCATCGTTTTCATACTCAATCGGGCTTTGGTATTGTAACGATTTATGCGGCCGGTCTGTATTATATAACTTCACCGACTTTACCACTTCCCGCTTCAATGCTGCCAAATTATTTATACTCCGGTGCGCCAAATAGTTATTCTTTATAATCCCGTTTAAACGCTCTGCTTTTCCATTCTCCCACGCCCATTCGCACATACTATTGTGCATTTTATGCTTGCGGGTGAAGGCTAAAAATTCCTGATCATAATACTGGCCGCCTCCGTCTGAATGGAAAATTATCCCTGCTGAAAGTTGCCCGCCGCGGTTTGCTACTGCCATCCGCAGAGCCGGCAAAGTGGTCTGCTCCGTGCTCAGTCGGTCGGAAACCTGATAGCCCAATATGCGACGTGAAAAACAATCCATTACGAAGGTGATGTAGTAGTACCGCTCCCCCACTTCGAAGTAGGTAATGTCACTGCTCCACGCCTCGTTCAGACGTTGTAAAATCTTACCGCTAAGCAAATCAGGAAAACGAATCACACCGCTGCTATCGGTGGTGCGAGGCCGCAACTGGCGCGGCTTTGAGCTTAGTCCCTGCGCTTTGCAAAAATGCTCAAATGCGTCCCTGCCAATGCCTTCAGGCTGTAGCTTGTGATACATAGCACGACAACTTAACGTGGGATGGTCGGCACGGATCTGCATTATTAAAGTCCACAAGTCTGCCTGGCGTTTTTCTGCCTTTAGAATACGGTTCAGCATCTGATGCACACCCTGACGGGTAACACCCGTTGCACGGTAAAGATTGTTTAGACTAACGCTCATGGCTTCCCTGTTTCTCCAGAACCAAATGAGGGCGTTTCTGAAAATTTTTTTTTGATGTCCACACCGTAAGTCTCTTCCGCTAATTCAATCATCTTGTCCCGAAAGTCAAGCTGCAATTGCTTCTGCCCAACGGCGCGTTCCAGTTCAGCCACCTTCCGCTCCAGCTCCCGCAGCTTCAGTGTATCACTTTCCGATTCAACAATGGTGCGCACTCCTTTCATATAATTGACCCCGAATTTATTTAGCCACTTAGACACGCTGTTCTCGCGCACCTCATACTGACGACTTACCTGCGCAATAGTCGTAATTTTCTGTTCAATTTCCCGAACTTTCTTGCGCTTAAACTCTTCACTGAAGAACCGCCGCCGCCGCTCCTCCGTACTCTGTTTAAACTGCATCCTGTTTGCCATAATATCAATGGTTTTAAAAGTGAAAAATCTCTTTAAAACCAGTCAACTTATTTCAGGCACCGACATTGAGGTGATAAGTGGGTGGGGCGAGGCAATCATCCTGCATCATAAAAATCATAGCAATCTGCGTTCTATCTGCTACGCCAAATGCTTTTCAATCGCTTCATCATAAGCCTTCTTCCAATCCACGATATGCCCCCATTCGGTGCCGGAAACAACAAGCTGACCATTGCCTTTTACAACGCCTAATTTGGTGAAAGGATGCTTGCCCACTGCGCTTTCAAAAGCCGCTGTTTTATCTGCTGAAACGCTTACTACCACACGGCTCTGCGCTTCTCCAAACAACCATGCATCCGCACGGATTTCATCATTCATTTCTACCTCAAAACCTTTACCGCCATGCAAACAACTTTCTAGCAATGCCGTAAACAATCCACCTTCCGAACAATCATGCGCACTTGCAATTACCCGCTGCTTTATGAGGGATAAAAGCGTTTCCTGCAAGGCATATTCTTCTTCCATTTCAAAATAAGGTGCAGGACTGTGGGTAACGCCGCAGAGGTGGTGCAGATATTCAGAACAGTTGATGTCATCACGCTGTTTTCCGAGAAGGTAAATCACATCGCCATCGTTGCGGAAGTGCATGGTCATTTTATCCTCCAAAGAATCGAGTACGCCTACCATGCCGATTGTTGGCGTGGGGTAAACGGGTTCATCATTTATCTGATTGTAGAAGCTCACATTGCCGCCTGTAACGGGTGTTTTAAGTTTTAAACAAACTTCGCCCAAACCCTTAATAACGTGTACAAACTGATAATAAACCTCCGGATTGTAAGGGTTGCCGAAGTTGAGGCAATTGGTAATCGCTACCGGAGTGCCGCCGCTGCACACAATGTTTCTTGCGGCTTCGCTCACGGCTATCATCGCGCCTTTGTGCGGGTCAGAAAAAACGTAGCGGCTGTTGCAATCCGTGGTGCAGGCAAGTGCTTTCTGCGTGCCATGAACGCGGATTACGGAAGCATCGCTCGGGTCGTTTGTGCCGGTGTTTCCGGTGCCTACCATGCTATCGTACTGCTCATAAATCCAGCGCTTGGAAGCAATGTTTGGAAGCTGAATGAGTTGATAAGCGGTTGCTTTCAGGTCGGCAGAAACGGGAATTTTGGAGGCATCAAATTGTGCAATCGCTTCAAAATATTTTGGCGTGGTGTATTCCCTTTTATAGATAGGTGCGCCGCCGCCTAACACCAGACTTTCTGCCGGCACTTCTGCCACCAGCGTTTCGTGCATGTAATATTTCAACGTCTGCTCCGCAGTTACTTCGCCAATCTCCACGCAATGGATATCCCACTTTTCAAAAATGGTGAGGAGTTCCTGTTCCCTACCTTTTTTCACCACTATCAGCATCCGCTCCTGGCTTTCGCTGAGCAGCATTTCCCATGCTTTCATTTCCTGGCGCACGGGCACTTTGTCAAGGTGGATTATCATCCCATGCTCACCTTTGGCGCTCATTTCAGCAGTGGAACAAGTGATGCCCGCTGCGCCCATATCCTGCATACCAATCATGGCACCGGTTTCAACCGCTTCGAGGCAGGCTTCCAGTAATTTCTTCTCCTCAAAAGGGTCGCCCACCTGCACGGAGGGAAGGCTTTTTGCACTGTCTTCCGTGATATCTGCGGAAGCAAACGAAGCGCCGCCAATGCCATCTTTTCCGGTTGCCGCACCTACAATAAATACCGGATTGCCCGCGCCGTGTGATGTAGCTGAAACCATTTTCCCGGCTTTGATAACGCCCACACTCATGGCATTAACCAGCGGATTAGTTTGGTAGCAACTTTCAAAATAAATCTCCCCGCCAACCGTAGGCACGCCGAAGCAGTTACCATAATGCCCGATGCCTTTTACCACACCTTTCAGCAGCCATTTTGTTTTGGGATTATCCAGTTTGCCGAAACGCAGGGAATTGAGGGAGGCAATAGGCCGCGCGCCCATCGTAAAAATATCGCGGTGAATGCCGCCCACGCCTGTTGCCGCCCCCTGAAATGGTTCGATGGCGCTGGGGTGATTGTGCGATTCAATTTTAAAAACACATCCCCATCCGTCGCCAATATCCACGAGTCCGGCATTTTCTTCACCCGCTTTCACCAGTAATCTTTCGCCTTCGCGGGGCAATGTTTTTAGCCAGGAGATGGAATTTTTATAGCTGCAATGCTCGCTCCACATTACGCTGTACATGGCAGTTTCGTTGAAATTGGGCGTGCGGCCTAACAGCTTGGTTATGGCTTCAAATTCATCTTTTGTGAGTCCTAATTTTTGTGCTTGCTCAAGAGTGGCAATATTGGGGGAATGAGTGGTTTCCGGCATGGGTGCAAAGGTAAGAGCGGGAGATATAGAATAGGCGCCGGGCGTGTGCTAAAACCTGCTGCAAATGCAATAACTGTCCGCTTCTTAGGGTTAGAGATGCATAACTTTGAACGGCAAAAAGATTTTTTCGATGAAAGTCAATATAATAGCTATCGCCCTGCTTCTTTGCATGGGCATGGCAGCAACAGCACAGGATACCTACACAAGCAGCGGCCGCCCGGCAAATGCGAAGAAAAGAGAGCAGAAAAAAACAGGGTTTGATAAAGACAAACTGATATTCGGCGGTGGCATTGTGCTGAGCTTCGGGCAGTTTACTAATCTGGGCGTTTCACCGGTTATCGGCTATGCGTTTAACGATAAATTTTCGGCCGGCGTGGGCATCGGGTTTCAATACCTCAGCATCAAAAACTTTTTTGAATTGCCCGACCCCAACAACCCCAATAATTCCATTTACAGACCCTTCCGCTCGGCGGTTTATTCCGGCAGCATCTGGTCGCGGTACCGGGTTTGGAACAACATCTTTGTTCATGCAGAGGCGGAATACAACAAGCTTTATTACCGCGATTATGGCTATGATTATTTTAATAATCAGGTGCTCATTTCTAAAAACAACGCTAGCGCACCGGCCATCCTTTTAGGTGCAGGCATCAGGCAACCCGTGGGTGAGCGCGCCTCTTTTATTTTCACCGCACTGTATGATGTGCTGAACGGACAATCAGATTACAGCCCTTACGGCAACTCGGTATTTTTCAGGGGTGGATTTTTAATCGGCTTCTAAGTTTTCATTCTCTTATAATTAAAGACGCTGCGCAAGTTTGCAGCGTCTTTTTATTTTCACCCGCATGAACGCACCTTTACTTCTTGCCATCATCCTTGCATACTTCGCTTTGTTGCTGGGCATTGCATTTTACACTTCCCGCAATTCCAACAACGAATCCTTCTTTATCGGCAACCGCAGCAGCAAATGGTATGTAGTTGCCTTCGGGATGATTGGCACATCGCTGAGTGGGATGACATTCATTTCCGTACCCGGCACAGTGGGTAATGTTGGCTTCGATTATTTCCAGGTGGTGATTGGTTACTGGCTGGGATATTTCGTGGTTTCCTTCGTTTTACTACCGCTTTATTATAAGCTGCAACTCACTTCTATCTACACCTATCTGGAGCAGCGACTGGGCGTGACAGCATACAAAACCGGCTCCTTATTTTTCATCCTTTCAAGAACGCTGGGAGCCACGCTGCGCCTGTATCTGGTAATAAAAGTGCTGGAGAAATTTGTGCTTCAGGAAATGGGTATTTCGTTTGAAATGACTGCCGTCGTTATCCTCGGTTTAATACTGCTTTACACGTATCGCGGCGGCGTTAAAACCATTGTATGGACAGACACTTTGCAGACCACTTTTATGCTCCTCGCCTTGCTGGTGTGCGTAGGCTTCATCATGCAGCGGCTGGGGTTAAATTTCACAGAAACCTGGAGCGCGATGCAGGCAAAAGGCTACACCAAACTGCTTGGCACCGACCCGCTGAAAGGCAACTTTTTTCTTAAACAAATTCTTGGTGGCGCGTTCATAACCATCGCCATGACGGGGCTTGACCAGGAGATGATGCAGAAGAACATCAGCGTGCGCAACCTAAAAGATTCGCAGAAGAACATGATTTCGTTTTGCTTCATTCTGGTGCTGGCAAATTTCCTGTTTCTGTTGCTCGGCGGCTTGCTTTATCTGTATGTGGATGCGCAGGGAATTGCTGCTGCCGGCGATGATATTTTCCCGATAGTTGCCATGGGCGGCGGTGTGCCTTTCTTCATTACCGTTTGCTTTTTAATTGGCTTAATTAGCGCCTTGTTTCCGAGCGCAGATGGTGCACTCACGGCGCTCACTTCCTCCTTTTGCATTGATATTCTTGGGATGAAACGAAGGAGCGACTGGGATGAAGCGCGGAAGAAGAAAATAAGGCTGATGGTGCACAATGTTTTTGCGGTTGTATTCCTTGCCTGCGTGTTCTTTTTTCGCGAAGCCGACAATGGTTCATTGATACAAACATTGCTTGTTGTGGCGGGATATACTTACGGTCCGCTGCTGGCGCTTTTTGCCTTCGGCATTCTTACAAAAAGGATGGTATCACCCACGCTGGTGCCGCTGATTGCCATTGCTGCACCCATTGTTTGCTATGTTTTGAAGCAGCATGATAAAGCATGGCTGGGCGGTTATGTAATTGGTACGGAGCTGCTGATTATCAATGCCGGTCTGGCGTTTATACTGCTACTTTTAAGCTCCAAAAAACAAACTGCATTTGCAGTGCCTGCATGAAAGAACAACTAAACAAAATAAAACTTCGAGACTGGACGGAAACCCGCGCCCACTCAAGCTGGCAGGTGTTTAAAATAATGGCGGAGTTTGTGCAGGGCTTTGAAGTTTTGGCTAAGATTGGACCTTGCATTTCCATCTTCGGTTCGGCGCGCACATCTCCGGGACATAAGTATTATGAGCTTACGGTTGAAATTGCGAAACGCCTTGCGGAAGAAGGATTTGGCGTGATAACCGGCGGCGGCCCGGGCATAATGGAAGCAGGCAATAAAGGCGCACAAATGGCGGGCGGAAAAAGCGTGGGACTGAATATTGAATTGCCTTTTGAGCAGCACGACAATCCATTTATAGACGGCGATAAGAACCTCAACTTCGATTACTTTTTTGTGCGCAAAGTGATGTTCTCTAAATACTCACAAGGGTTCATAATGATGCCCGGCGGTTGGGGAACGATGGATGAATTTTTTGAAGTAGCCACACTTATCCAAACACGAAAGTTTACACAAACACCCATGATTTGCATTGGGAAAGAATATTGGCAGGGCTTGTTCGACTGGATGAAAGCCGTGATGCTGGAAGGCTTTGCGAACATCAGTCCGGGTGATTTGGAGATGATTCAGATTTTTGACACGGCGGATGAAGTGGTGGAATACCTCCATGATTTTTACTCCCACAACAAACTGCAACCAAACTTTTAAGAACCCAAAATGGCGCTCACCAACCTCCCTCCTGAATTGCTTCAATACGCAGAAGACTTCACCATAAATGAAACGCCGGTGCTGTCAAAACTCAACCGCGAAACGCATCTCAAAGTGTCTGTTCCTGAAATGCTTTCCGGCAAAATGCAGGGGGCGTTTCTGCAAATGGTTTCGATGATGCTGAAGCCACGCCGCATTTTAGAAATTGGAACCTACACTGGATATTCTGCCATTTGCCTGGCGCAGGGATTAATAGCTGACGGGCATTTGCACACCATTGATATTAATGAAGAACTGGAGGAGATGGCATTTCGTTATTTTCGCGAAGCTGGCATTGAAAAAAAGGTTACACAGCACGTTGGTGAAGCGGCGGCTATCATCCCCCAATTAAATGAAAAGTTTGACCTTGTTTTTATTGATGCCGATAAACTGAACTACGGAAAATATTTTGACCTCGTGATGGATAAAGTAGTGGATGGTGGTTTCATTCTGGCAGATAATGTATTGTATGGAGGGGAGGTGATTTTGGAAGAAACGAAGCAAAGCAAAAATGCACAGGCAATGCATCAGTTTAATGAAAAAATAAAAAACGACGGACGCGTGCAGCAGTTGTTATTGCCTTTGCGCGATGGCATTATGATGATGCGGAAACGTTCGATTTCTTAAAAAAATAAAACAACAAGCAGCGATGGAAAAGTGGAAGTTGGTGTGCATTGGTTTACTCCTGATGTGCGCCGGAGCAAAAGCACAAAACAGTTACGAAGGACGCGTGCGTGCCTACATTGGACAATACCGCGAACTGGCAATGGAAGAACAGCGGCTTAGCGGCGTTCCGGCTGCAATAACGCTGGCACAAGGCATCCATGAAACAAGCGCAGGCAATAGCGTGCTGGCTACGGAAGCCAATAATCACTTCGGGATAAAATGCAAAAAGGAATGGCGCGGCAAAACATTTGCCCACACGGATGATGCGCCAGACGAGTGTTTCAGGAAATACAAACACTACATGGAATCCTTTAAAGACCATTCTGATTATTTAAAAAACAGCCCGCGATATGCCGTTTTATTTACGCTGAAGCCCACTGATTACGCCGGTTGGGCAGCAGGACTAAAGCGTTGTGGATATGCCACAAACCCACGCTACGCACAGGTATTGACGAAACTGATTGAAGATTACCACTTGCAGGATTACACGATTGCTGCACTTTCTGAAAACTCAAATCCGGTTAAAGAATCAATAAACGCGGAACCCAAAGTGCGTTATGCCGCCACTGAGATAATTCCTGAAAATGATGCGCCGGTTGTGCCCAATGTTACTCCTGCTCCTGCCCCAAAAATGAAGGTGATGAAAGTGGTTTATACAGAACCATCGACACAGGACGACATGATGCAACAGGAAGCCGACAGTCCAGAGTACGACAAGATTGTAATCATCAACGGACTGAAAGCATACTACGCCCGGAAAGGAACAACGCTACTGAATGATGCATTGAAACACAACATGCGCTATGGCAAACTGCTTGATTATAATGACCTGCAGGATGCGCCATTGGCAAAGGATATGTACATCTATCTGGAGAAAAAACTTACCAAAGGATTGATGCCGCTTTATGTGGTGAAGCCCGGAGAAACGATGGCAGATGTATCGCAGGAAACGGGTGTGCAGTTGCGCTATCTGATGTTTTACAACCGCATTGCTGCGAATGAAGAACCCGTAGATGGTTCGCTTATTCACCTTCAGGAATACACCGACGAAAAGCCGGAAACTTATGTGAAAGCGTCAAAAAATGAGGCGGGGAACCCCTTTGTGGGGAGCAACCCAAACGCTATTCCTCAGGGCAGCACCAGAATGCGGCGTGGCTTTGAAAACGTAGAAACTGCCAGCATTGAAAAAGTGCCGCCAAAGCAGGTGATTATAGCTCCGGAAACAAAACCGGTGGCGATTAAAAAATGGGAGCCTGACAATGAAATGGATGAAAAAGAAGGCCCTGAAAGCGCTTCTTCATCCTTACCGCCTGAAGTAACTATTGTGGAAAAGGAAATTGCCGTTGTGCCTTTTGAAGAAAAACCCATCCCGCAGAAAACGGAAGAGCAACAGGCAACAGAATTAAAAAGAGAAGTAGCAGCAACCAAAGAAATTATTGAAGAAACATCGGTAACTATTTCATCACCCGAAGAAAATAAACATTCTGTCCAGGCAATTTTTTTTGAAGAAAATGCACCTCCGGTCATTGAAAAAGAAATAGTTGCAGCGACGCCGGAAGAAAAAGCACCGAACATCCCAACCATTATTTTGGAAGCACCTGCACCGCCAGTAGTTTTAGAAAAAGAAGCTCTTACAAAAGTTGAAAAAGAAGAAGTTATCCGCACTCCAGTTATAAACGCAGAAGCAACAGCATCGCCCGTGCTTTCACAGGAAAATTCACCTGAAAAAACAGAAGCCGAAAAAGCACTTCGGGAAATGAATGCTCCGCAGCAGGAAACCAAAAATGAGGAAGAGGAGATGTATGTGAAAGTGGAAGAGGTTGTGACTAAAAAAGAAATTGCGCCGGAGAAAATACCGGAAATAATTGCGCAACCGGAACCTTCAAGAACTGCCGAAAACATTGCGCGGATTGAAAACGTTGTGCCAACGGAAATGATTGAAAACGATTTGGATATGGCTGTACCTGCGACAGCCACCCCTGTGAAAGTTCCGGTGGTGAACACCGTGCCACCCAAAGTGGAAGACGATGTGCCGATGGATGAATTTGCAAAGCTGAAAGCAAAGCTGGACAAAGTGGTTTACGCATCTGATAAACCCGTTGCGACCACGCCCAAAACTGCCGCACCTGAGCCGAAGAAAGAAACACCCGCAAAACCCACCGCTACTGCACCTAAAACAGAAAAGCCTGCAAAAGAAACAGTTGAAAAACCTGCAAAAGAAACCGGCGACAAACAAGAAATGTACACCGTGAAAAAAGGCGACACGGCATTCAGTATTGCAAAGTCGCACCACATCACCATGCGGCAATTGCTGGATTGGAATAAGCTGGATTTTCAGGCAATAAAACCAGGTATGAAACTGCGCGTGAAATAACTTATGCTGATTGCTCTTACCACCATACACGACAAAGATTTTAAGCCGTTTATCAGCGCAGCGCAAATTCAAAAAAGAGTGGCAGAAATTGCAGCGCAGATAAGCACAGACTATAAAGGAAAGAAGCCCATTTTCATTGCCATCCTGAACGGTTCTTTCATTTTTGCTGCCGACCTTTTCCGGAAGATTTCTCTTGAGGCGGAGATTTCATTTATCAAGCTTGTTTCTTACAAAGGCACTACTTCCACCGGCAGTGTGGTAACTGCAATCGGACTGGAAGAAAAATTACAGGGCAGGCATGTTATCATTCTCGAAGACATTATTGATACCGGAAAAACGCTGCATTCCTTTCTCCCTGAAATTCACGCAAGGCAACCGGCTTCTTTAAAAATTGCTTCCTTCCTTACTAAGCCAGATGCGTTGCAACATGCCGACATTAAAGCCGACTATTACGGGTTTGAAATTCCCAACAAATTTGTGGTGGGCTATGGACTTGATTATGACGGATTGGGACGAAACCTGCCCGAACTTTTTCAGTTAGTAGAACATTGACGCTGCAGAAAAATTACCTGCTGCAATGCCGGATTTTACAGCCTCCTGCGACAGACAATCAATGGCTTTTCTGCCCTCCGTGCCAAGCTCTGTAGTGAAGTCGTTCACGTAAAGTTCAATGTGCTGCCGCATCACTTCTTCCTTCATTTCCTGTGCATTTTTGGTAACAAATTGAGAGAGCGCCGGATAGTTTTTCCAGGCAAAAGCAATGCTTTCTTTTAAAACCAAATCAAGTGTTTGGAGGGTTTCTTTTCCCAATGTCCTTTTGGCTGCAATGCCACCCAGCGGAATGGGTGCGTTGGTTTTTTGCTCCCACCAATCGCCCAGGTCTATGATTTTGTGCAAGCCCTTTGCGGCGTAAGTAAACCTGCTTTCATGAATCACCAGTCCGGCATCAAAATTTTCATTCAGCACTTCATTTTCAATATTGCTAAACAGGATTTCGGTTTTATTTTTTGCTTCAGGAAAGGCGAGCGAGCATAATAAATTAGCCGTGGTGTTTATTCCGGGAATGGCAATTTTTAAGTCGGCTATTTCAGCAGTAGAAAATGGTTTTGCAGCAATTAAAAGCGGACCAACGCCTTTGCCTAATGCACTTCCAGAATGGAGCAAGGCATAGTTTTCAGTAACGCAGAGCAATGCCGCAAAGCTCAGTTTGGTAACGTCCAGTTTGCCTTCAATCGCCCATTGATTAAGGGTTTCAACATCTTCAAGACAATAATTGAATTGCAGCCCGCGCGTATTTACTTTACCGTGCACCAGGGCATCGAAAATAAAAGTGTCATTAGGGCAGGGGCTAAAACCGAGTGTTATTTCCTTCATGCTGTTTCTCTTAGACAACTACCCGCGCCTCACTCGTTTCCTTAAACTCGAAATACGCTTCAACAGTCATTTCTTTTGCGGTAATCAGGGAATTCATTTGCGGTACTTTTCTCTCTTTACAAACCTACCAATTTTCAATCTCCAATCCCTCCAACCACCCATTCAAATTCGCAATCGCCAAAGGCATTTCCCAGGCATCGCGGTTGCGAGCTTCTACATAATTGGAAATGCTGCGCACCTGCACAAACGGAATATTTTCCATTAAACAGGCATAGTGGAAAGCTGCGCCCTCCATGCTTTCTACCGCGCAGCCATACTTTTTAAATCGCAGCGCAGCAGTGAACGAACTGCCCGAAACAGCGCTAACCGTTAGTCCTGAAACCTTTGGCATTTCAAACTTTAATTGTAAAGGATGCTGCGGCGTAATGAGTTTTTTATTGGAGAAAGGAACTTCATTTTCATCCAGCAAGCCAAGCTCAAAAACATCCCGAAACTGATAATGGTCTTCCGCTCCGGCATCGCCCAGTTGCTCCCATTTTATTTGCACCAAACTGCCTAAAGGAATCTCTTTAAGATAACTGCCTGCAACGCCTGCCTGCAATGCAAAATCAATGGGATGACGATTGAAAAAACGGGCTAAAGAATAGGCAGTTGCCAACACGCCCACGCCGGTAATTAAAACATGCAGCCGGCATTCCTTTTTATAAAAAACACCATCCTCCTCCTTCCATTCCTTCCTTAAAAAACCTACAAAAGGAGCGAGTTCAAAAGCGGTAGCAGCGGCAAGTAATACATTCATAAGCCATTCCTTTTTTGCCCGAAAGGCAGCGCAAGGTTACTTTCGCAATAATAAAGGATAGCAATGGTTTACCTAACGCGCGTGGAGCATTTTAATGCCGCCCATAAATTACACAACGAAGCCTGGAGCGAGGCGAAAAATCTGGAAGTTTTTGGCAAATGCGCCAATGCCAACTGGCACGGACACAATTACGAACTGCACGTCACCCTGAAGGGCGAACCGCACCCCGAAACGGGTTTCATCTTCAATGCAAAAACATTGGGAAAGCTGATAAAAGACGTAATTATTGAGCAAGCCGACCACCGCAACCTCAACATTGACGTGCCGTTTATGAAAGGAAAATTTACCAGCGCCGAAAACTTTGCCATCGGCATCTGGAACGAACTGAAACCGCACATTGAGCAGGCAGGCGCGCAATTGCATTGCGTGAGGCTTTATGAAACACCGCGGATTTACGTGGAATATTTCGGTTAACACGCCACGCCACATTCATCATCACTAAAAAACAAACAGAAAGCTTTGGCAGAAAAACCAATACCCGCCGTGGGTTACAACAAGGTAGAAGATTATGACCCGCAAAAAGTGCAGGCGATGATGGAAAACTACCATTCCGTTATTTCCCAAATTGGCGAAGACCCGGAGCGCGAAGGCTTGCAGAAAACCCCCGAACGGATTGCCAAAGCGATGCTCTACATGACGCAGGGCTATGATAAAGACGCGGCTGCCATCCTCAATTCTGCCAAATTCCATGAATCGTACAGCGAAATGGTGATTGTGAAAGACATTGAACTCTACTCCATGTGCGAACACCATATGCTGCCTTTTTTCGGGAAGGCACACATTGCTTACATACCCAACGGATGGATAACGGGGCTGAGCAAAATAGCCCGCGTGGTGGATTGCTTTGCACAGCGCCTCCAAGTGCAGGAGCGGATGACTCACCAAATCCTTGATGCCATACAGGAAACGTTGCAGCCGCAGGGCGTAGCCGTGGTGATAGAAGCAAAACATCTTTGCATGATGATGCGCGGCGTATCCAAACAAAACAGCCTCACCACCACTTCTGCCTTCAGCGGGCAGTTTGAAAAGCAGGAAACGCGAACAGAGTTTTTGAAACTGATAACGGGGGATTTGTATTGAGGATTAGGTGGAGGTGGATTGAAAGTGTTATAGAGGGGATTTTGGATTTGAAGGTGTTATTAGAATTGTAGAATAGGACGATGTTGTTAGATAAAATTTTTGGGCATTAGTTATAAACTCATCAAAATATTTTCAATCAGCAGCGGCCCGAGAAGACGGAATTCTAATTCCCAACATACATAAAGCCTTTTTCGGCTGGCGTTAATTTTAAATGAACATCATTACAATATATGAAGCGACAAATATCAGACGCAGAAAAAAATCAAGTTAGACTACAACAACACGATAAAGACGGTTCATTACGATGCTTCATTTCAGGGGAAGTTATTGGCGTGGCAGACGAAATAGAGTATGACCATATTTTGCCATTTGCAAAACAAGGTGACAGCGATTTATCAAACATCAGAATTGTTCTTAAAGAATACAACCGTAGAAAGTCCGACCAGTCCCTTTATGAATTTAGGGATAATTTTAAACTTGAAAAGCTTTTCAACGACAAGAAGAACAACATAAAACTTCAAGACATTTTTCTACTTAAAGAGATTCTACCGAAGTCATTTCACTTTTTAGCCGATATCGACAGTTTAAAAATAGACGATGGGGTTGACAAAAGAACTTTTACTCTTCTATTCGACAATATTTTAAAAGTTCAATATTTTTATGGACGAATTCCTATAAAATGGCTTGAAAATGATGACCAAGAAGGTTTACAGCCAAGGGTTATTGACTATAAACGCCTAATTAGTTTGCGTGACCATTTAAAAGACCATCCCCAGCTTGCACCATCCATTGCACGGCTAATTGACAACAGAATTAAACTTTTTGACGGACAACATAAGTTAGCAGGACAGGTTTTGAATAACACTTTAGAAGTTGACATCAAAGCATACATTTCACCGATCGAACCCGATAAAGCGAAAAAGCTTTTTGACGATTTGATGATTACAAATCTTGACGCACATTCAAAACACAAACAAATACCATTTTACACTTCCACACTCCTTGACAGACTTTCGGTAATCTATAAAGAAATGTTGGTAGAATTTACAACTGCAAAACCTGCTGAAAAGCATTCGGAAGAAAACTTTGTAAGCTATCTTGTTTCTGACAAACAACATAGTAGAGCCGATGCAAAACAGATGCTTAAAAGTACTATCATAACAAATGCGGTTGAACTTTCTTCAATCAATAGTTTTACTGCAGTTGCATCAAGGGACACAGGATTTGCGTTATCTATTGACCTATTAAAAACCGCTGTTTTTCCAAACACGCTATATCTTGAACCCTCATCTGCAAATTTTAAATCAATAGGTGACTTTCGAGATGCTGAATTGGAAAACTTTAAAGAAGTATCATCTTTACTTGTTGAACATGGGCAACTAAATAATTGGGTTCAAAATTCTCGTGGAAAATCGTTGACAAACATAGAACTGAAAGCCCGAAGAATTTGGCACAAAGGTGCTGTATTGACGTGGGCACCTTATTTAAAAAGTATTTTAGGTATGGCTTTTAACTTCATAACCAATGAGGATAGGGAAAAATTATTGTATCGTTCTGCAATGGACAATAACCAAAAGGACAGAATTGCAGTTTGCTTACAACGACTTTTTAGCCATCCGCTTTGGGACGAACCAGAAGGAGAAATAGACAGCTTGTTGGTTTCTGCAAGGAAACAAGACGAATTATTTAATCGTAAAGGCTTGACCGAAATGTTTGTATTAACAGGTCGCAATTAAGAGGTGGACAAAAACTGCCGCTAACAGGGGTTTGACAAAATGGGGGCTGATGAATAAAGGCTCTAGTTCCGTTTTTAATTTGGCTTTTGATTATCGGTTGGGCTGACGTTCCCTGATTTCCCCACTTCTGTAAGCTCTAAACCGTGGGCTGTAACCAAATCCATTTGACAACCCAATTTAAAAGTGCAAAACAAGGACAAGAAAAGTTTAGAAAATGCTTTCCGTTTGTTCGAAACCGGAGACGTTGAAAATATAGAAACCGGCACCACTAATGGGCTGCAGCAGATACACATGTATTTGTTTGGTGGGCTTTACGATTTTGCAGGAAAAATAAGGACACAAAACATTTCAAAAGGGGGATTTAGATTCGCAACTGTTTTGTATTTGAACGAGGCTTTAGCAAAAGTGGAACGGATGCCGGAAAATACTTTTGAACAGATTATTGCTAAGTATGTGGAGATGAATGTTGCTCATCCATTTATGGAAGGCAATGGCAGGGCAATGCGTATTTGGCTGGATATAATTTTGAAAGCGAAGCTGAAAAAAGTAGTAAACTGGCAGTTTGTAGATAAGGCGCTTTATTTTGCGGCAATGGAACGCAGCCCGGTGAATGGTTTGGAATTAAGGACTTTGCTGTTTGCTCATTTAACGGAGGAGGTTAATGACAGAGAAGTTATTTTTAAGGGGATAGAGCAGTCTTATTATTATGAAGGGTATGAGAGGGGGGAGGAAGATTGAATCGGAGAGATTTATAATGAGGACGACGTAGGCACAGCCTACGCCTAACTAGGAAGTTATTTTTAAGGGGATTGAACAATCTTATTATTATGAGGGGTATGAGAGGGGGAGGAAGATTGAATCGGAGAGATTTATAATGAGGACGACGTAGGCACAGCCTACGCCTAACTAGGTGCGCGAGTCCCTGCGGAGACTCACGCACGAAAATAATCCTTAACCGTTATTTAGAATAATTAACCAGCGATTAGTGAATCTACCTTCGAGAAGAATATTTCTAAAAAATGGTATCAGGGCGACCATCTCGCTCGTCTTAATGGCGCCATCTAAGAAACTCCGGGCTTCTGCGAAAAAGGAAAATAAACTTCCACCTTGGAAAGAATTGGTGGATTATGCGCGCTGGTGTCCTACAGTTCATAATTTGCAACCACATAAAATAAAAATCATTTCAGAAAGTGAAGCCGAATTGTATTATGACCCTGCCCGCCTTCTGCCTGTTGGAGACCCGGATTCAATATTCATTACCATAGCCATGGGCATTTTTGTTGAGCATCTTTCAATTGCCGCTTCTCCTTATAAAACCAAAGTTGAGATAGACCAAGTTTTTGAACCCATTAAAACAACTGCAACAGGCTATACTCTATTTGCAAAATTAAAACTCATCTCTTCTCTGGAAAATGAGGAACTAAGCAGGGACTTAATTCAAAAACGAAGAACATCGCGTTTGCATTATGACGGAACCCCGCTAAAACAAGAAGCGCTGGATAAAATAAAAAAACAGGCTGAGGCATTTGAGCATGAATTCTTTGCCTCCTCTGAAAAGGAATTTGTGGATTTGATGATAGAACTTAATCGGCAAACCTTATTTGAAGACCTTAAATCCAAAGCAGACAGGGACGAGCTTTACAAATTGTTTCGCTATACGAAAGAAGAAGCGGCAGCTAAGAAAGATGGGTTATGGGCAAAGTGCATGGGTTTTTCAGGTTCGCTTTTGAGGTCTGTTTTTCTGCATCATGAAAGATGGGAAAAGGGCTTAAGGAAAAAAATACTTGGCAATCAATATAAAGCATCATTTAAAGGCACTGCAACAATATGCTGGTTTGGTGGAAAATTCAATGATACGAATGACTGGCTAAATGCAGGAAAGATGCTCGCACGAACTTGGCTTTTAATTACTAAGGAAAATGCGTATATCCACCCTTTCGGTTCGCTGATAACGAATGAAGGAGCCTACAAGAAAATAAATGAAAAATTGATTCAACCCAAAGAGAACAAAAAGATTTGGATGATTTTCAGGGCAGGATACTCTGCTGAACCTACAAGAAGTTATCGTTTAAGCACAGAAGAAATATTAATTTCGTAATAAAATTATGCGACATCTTTTCATTTTGTTTTATGCCTGGTTGCTTGAACTTTATAGGAAGCCACTGATGTTGTCGGATACTACCATAAAACTCCTTTTTATTCCCGGATTCAACCGGCTGCGGGCTTTCAATGCGAAGGCAAGAGCTTATGCTGAATTTGTAAAAGCACGAAGAAGCGTTCCTGCCTATCAAAATTTTTTAAAGGGAAAAGGATTTACAAGGCCTTCCTTCAGCGGAATGACACCCAATATACATGAAATACCTTTTACCGATAAAGAAAATTATGTGAAGATGTACTCAATGGATGCAAGATGTGTGAACGGTAAAATTCCCACAAGGGGTGTCGTTATTGACGAGTCTTCAGGTAGTAGCGGTACTGCTACAAATTGGGCAAGAGGAAAGGCGGAAAGAAAAAGAAATGCGAGAATTATAAAATTAGGAATGCGCAACTTGATGGGAGAAGAACCGCTCTTTATCATTAATGCTTTCGCTTTGGGTCCATGGGCAACGGGCGTAAATGTTACAATGAGCTGTGTAGTTTTCTCTAAATTAAAATCTCTTGGCCCTGATAAAATAAAGATTGAAAACACCATTAAACATTTTGGTAAGGACCATAAATATGTAATAATGGGTTATCCTCCTTTCCTGAAAATGTTGGTTGACAATTCCGAAATTTGTTGGAATGAGTATAATATTTCGTTTGTGTTTGGAGGAGAATCTATGTCGGAAGGGATGCGTGATTATCTATTACAAAAAGGCATTAAGAAAGTGTATAGTTCTCTTGGCGCTTCTGATTTGGAACTCAACATTTCTGCTGAAAATGATTTTACTATAAGCTTAAGAAGATTATTGCGGTCAAATGCTGCGCTTAGAGAACAGATTATAAAACACCCTGGGGCATTGCCTATGCTTTTTCAATATAATCCTTCCGATTTTTTAATTGAATCTTCCGATACAGGAGAACTGATTATTACCATTTGTCGTCCAGATTATATTGCACCAAAGATTAGATACAATATACATGATATAGGGCATGTGCTGCAAATTAAAGAATTGTATTCAATTTTACAGAAATTGAATATTGATGAGAGCGAATTAGCAAAACCGTCCACCGACTTGCCAATTCTATTACATTATGGAAGGTCAGACATGACAGTTTCTTTCTTTGGTGCTAACATCAGTCCCACAGATATTCAGGAAGCACTTTATAATTTGCCTGAATTAGCAGCTTGTGTGAATTCTTTTTGCCTGGATGCTATTGAAGATAATGATGGGAATAAACAATTAGTGGTGACTTTCGAAATGCAGCAAAATAAAAGTCAGGCGGCAATTAATTTGAAGCAAACACAAAAGGAGTTTTTTGAACAACTTACAATGACTAATCAGGACTTTAGAGAAGCAAGAAAAATGATAACCAATAGCGACCAGACAGTAATTCGTTTTTATGAGTTTGCACAAGGGCCATTTATGGATAATGACATTAGAATAAAGGCAAAGTACATAAATTAAGACTAAGATTTATGGAATGCTTGGGTGCGTGAGCCCCTGCGGAGACTCACGCACGAAAATAAACTAAGGAACACTTATATACCGCAGCACAAAACATTTGCTGCATACCCGCGCCAAGTGTAAATTCATCTCTTCAAAAACTGCTGCATCCCAATGTCCGCGCCTGTTGCAGCATTTTTTACCTGAATGAAATACAAGCCGGAACTGAGGTTTGAAATGGGAATTTGATATTGACCCGCAGGCTTAGTTATCGTTTGGGAGAAAACCTGTTGCCCGCTGGTTTCAGAAATTGAAATAGAAACCGCTTCAGCTTGTGAAGCATTCCAAGTGAGATTTAGCTGCTCACCGGCAGGATTAGGATAAACCTGGAAGGCGTAATCTGGCAATGTAGTATCAGGAAGAGTGATCTGGTAATCTTCATAATAATAATGAGTGAAGAACTTGATACCGGCGTCATCTTCCTGAAGGAAAAGCGGATTGTTGTTATCATCGTACTCCATGTACAATTTATAGTCCGCCACAAAGTAATTTTCAGAAAAATAGCCGCCTACTAAAAGACTATCCGGAAGCCCTTTTGCATTGAGTTGCTTTAAAATGTAATTTCCATACAATGGACTTATAGCCGGTAAATCAATTCTTTCATCAAACACGATGTACTGCCCGGTTGCATCATAGCCAAAAGTATCGAGTAAATTAGAAGTGCGGGATGTTTTAAGCTTGCCATTGGGATAATAAGTGCGGGTGATGGGCGTGCCGAAAAAATCCAGTTCTGTGAGTTGATCGAGGGAATTGTAAGCGAAAGAGGAATTTAGACCTTTAACCCCTTTATAGCTGTAAGTGTCAGCTACGTGCAATCCATTTTCATTATAATAGGAGTGGAGCTTTTCGCCTTCATTCCAAACACCATTCTGATAATAGGGAGTGTGCATTTCAATGAGGCGATGATAGACATCGTAGGTGTTTTCGATTCTAAAAGACAGATTTTGGTAAGATAGCACTTGGTTTAGCCCATTATAATTGGTGATGACTATAGGCTGCAATTTATTGTCTTTCCATTTCAAAACGGTATCTGCCATTACATCGGGCTTTGTATAATCAACTAAGTAATCATAGAATTTGGAAAAATCATTAATTGGGAATTGAAACATATATTTGTACTGGAAGAATCGAAAATCAAAATTGCTACCTCTTTCCCCGGAATAAACAAAGCGGAGGCTATCATCCAATTGTCCATAATTATTATAAACAGAAATGGCTGAGAGGCGTTGTTTGGTAACCGTTCGTTTACTGTTATAATGGGATTGTGCAGAAACGAAATGGACGCCGAAGCAAAGGAGGAGGAAAAGAAGGAAAGCTTTTTTCATAACCACACGTTTTTGAATTGATAACAAATGTTGCGCATTAAAATTACGCCTCCGTGTATTTTTCAGGAGTTTTTGAGCAAAAAATACAATCGCATGATTTTTTAGCGCCTGGGGGCTGGATGAGAGGACTGCACAATGGCGGATGCAACAACCATCAATCAAATCATCACCAACATAATAATCTGCGTTCCATCCAATAAATCTCTCAAAGAAACGTCCCAAACCGTTCAAAATGACATGTATAGCCATGGGGAATTCTTTTCAGGTAATCCTGATGTTCGGGTTCTGCAGGCCAAAAAGTACTGTAGGGCTCTAAAGTAGAAACAACTTTTCCACGCCATCTGTCCGATTTATTAACGATATCAATTACTTCTTCCGCAGTATTTTTCTCCTCTTCATCCTGAAAAAAGATAGCCGAACGGTAGCTGGAACCGCGGTCGTTGCCTTGTCTGTTTACCGTAGAAGGATCGTGAATCCGGTAGAAATAATCCAGAATTTCCCGAAAAGATATTTTTTCAGCGTCGTAGGTGAGTTCAATCCCTTCTGCATGTCCGGGATGATTGCCGTAAGTCGGATGTTCGTTTTCGCCACCAATGTAACCTACTTCGGTATCTATAATTCCCGGGCGCACCCTGAATAAATCTTCCATTCCCCAAAAACAACCGCCGGCTATGTACGCCTTTTTAAGATTTTCCATGATTTATTGATTTTGTTTGAGCTTATTATGGTTTTGAGGCTTTAAAAATTATGCCCCTTTACTTCTGTTCTAAAAGCTTATTTCAATGGGGTTGGGATAATTTTGTAATTTTCTAAAAAATGAATAACCGCTTCTTCAGGCATTTCGCAGGGTTTTAAAACACTGGTTTGGGTGGTTTTGTAATAATTAAAGCTTATAAAATGGTTGCCGCCTAACTCCTCAGCATATACTTTTATGCTTTTTCCATCATTAAAATCTGTTCGGATGACGCCATATTTTTTGCCCTTATAAAGCAAGGTTGTATAGCCCTTTGGCAAGTCATTTAATTTTTGAATCCACTTCATTGCTTAGATTTTTGGTATGAAATCTTGTATTTGGAAGATAATTGTTACTTTTGACGCTGAAATTTTTGCGTGAAGTAAATGAGTGTGCGCGGGTGTCTGCGGAGACTCGAGCACGAAATAAAATCTTCTAATATCGTAGGTAAATGGCTTTGCAACTAAAAATATTAAGAGAGGACTTGTTTGATAATTATAAAAAACAACTAAAAGTTGATATAGAAAACTTATGTGCGGTAATTACAATAAAGCCCCAAACATCCGATGATTTTAAATTTTATCTGGCAAATTCTGCAGTTCACTCTTCAAACATTGAGGGAAACACGATTAATTTTGACACCTATTTAAAGTCGAGCGAATACAATTTACATTTAAAAACGAAAGAGATAAAGGAAATAGATGACCTCATTGAAGCATATCAATTTGCCGCAGAAAATGACTTAACGATTGTAAACGTACTAAAAGCACACGAAATTTTAACCAGAGCCATATTAGTTAAAAAGGAACGTGGAAAAATCAGAAAAGTAAAAGTGGGGGTAAGGAGTGAAGGGCGGCTAATTTACCTGGCTGTAGAGCCAGAATTTATCAAACAAGAATTAGAAAAATTATTCGAAGATATCCTTTTGTTACTTCAAAGCGAATTGACTGCTACAGAAGTTTTTTATTATGCTGCCTATATTCACCTAGTCTTTGTATACATTCATCCTTTTGTTGATGGTAACGGACGAGCAACAAGATTAATAGAGAAATGGTTTTTGGCAAAAAAACTTGGAGGGAATGCCTGGTTTATTGAATCGGAGAAACACTATTGGGATAACAGACCGTATTACTACAAGAATTTACAACTTGGGCCGAACTATTATGAAGTGAATTATGAAAGGAGTATTCCTTTTTTATTGATGCTTGCGGAATCTTTGCAAAAGAAATAATTAGATGAGTCTGAACAGCTTAAAGAAACTTTTGCCAACTTCCACCCCCATTTCACCCCAATCCTTCCTCTCTAAACCTTTTGCACTGCCATTTTTGCGCAATGTCAGCGTCCCTAAGCTTCATGTCACAGTCCCTAAGGTTGTTGTCACTGTCCCTAAGCTCGATGTCACTGTCCCTAAGATCGATGTCAGGCTATCTGTAATAATGTGTTGCGGCTTTTTAACAACTTCCGGTGCCTCTTTAAGGTTTTATAGCGATTCTTTAAAGTGCGTCAGTGCCGGAAAGTGGAAACCATCAAATAAGCGCTGACAAGCGGCTTAGGGACGCCAACATGGCATAAAGAAGCAGTGTTTAATAGTAAAAAGACGATGACATAGACCTTAGGGACAGTGACAATGACTAAAGAAGCTAATACAAGAAGCTTAGAACTGTTAACAACAGGCATAGAAGCGATGACAAGCCTCTTATTATCAATGCTTTTTTTCAAAGAAGAGATGGCAAGGGGCAAAAGATTAATTTTCGTCCGTGAGTCTCCGCAGGAACTTGCGCCTTTCCATCAAATCATACCATTTAAACACCCAAACTACTCCCCCCGTCCTTGCGAGGGCTTGCCCGCAGCAATCTAAAGTCAACTAAAGACTTCATCTATCCTTCCCGTTTCTTCAGATTGCTTCATTGCGTTCGCAATGACGTTCCGAATATGCAATCTATTTGTCTATTTGGTATCACAGCTTCACACCAAAAAAGCCGCATTACATAATTGTCGAATTATCGAATTACCAAATTACTTATCATTAACACTAAAATTCTGAGCTATATCATTGCCGAATTACCAAATTTTCCAATTGCCGAATTGTTAGAATCACCGCCACCCACCCCCAAGCGCCTGATAAACATTCACCATCGCATTCAATTGCTCTTTCTTTGTATCAATCAATTCAAATTTAGATTCCAGCGCATCCCGCTGCGTAAGCAAAACTTCCATATAATCAGCACGGGCATTTCTAAATAAGGCGTTGGAGATGTTCACCGATTGATTAAGCGCATCCACTTGCAGCGATTTTAAACCATAGCTTTTTTGTAGGTTCTGGATTTTAGAAAGCTGATTGACCACTTCCATATAAGCATTTAAAATAGTGAGCTCATAATTATAAACCGCCTGCACCTGCCTTGCATTGGCGCTGTAATAACTCGCTTTTATGCCATTCCGGTTTATAATGGGCGCCACTAAATCTCCCGCCAGGGAAAAAAGCAGCGACGTAGGCGCCTGAACTAAATAAGCAGGATTAAATGCCTGAAAACCCACCCCGGCATTGAGCGTGAGGGATGGATAAAACCGTGCTTTCGCCACCTTCACATCCAGATTGGCAGCGGCAAGGTCTTGCTCCCGCTGTTGAATGTCGGGGCGATTGGCAAGCAATTGCGCAGGCATTCCGGCAAAAATTTGTTGCGGCACTATGTTCTCGAAATTACCCGTTTGGCGGGCTACGGGTTGCGGAAACCTGCCAATTAAAAAGTTGAGGCGGTTTTCCATTTCCGTAATGTTTTGCCGGATGTCATATTGAAGGCTTTGCGTGTGGAGCACCTGCGCCTCAAACCTGCGGACAGCCAGTTCGGTGACGCGGGCAGCTTGTTTTTGCAACCGCACAATTTCCAATGCATCGCTTTGTATCTGTATGTTTTGGTTTACGATGGCTAACTGATTATCAAGCGCCAGCAGTTCATAATAAGTATTGGCAATCTCCGCCACCAGGTTTGTAACGAGAAAATTCCTTCCGGCAACGGAAGCGAGATACCTTTTGTAAGCCGCTTTTTTTGCGTTGCGGAGTTTGCGCCAGATGTCCACTTCCCAGGTGGCATAAGTAGCAATTAAATAATTAGGAACAAATTCAGGACGCACCCTGCCAGGAGCGAGCGGCGTGGCATCTTCAAACGCGCCAGTGTTGGTATATCGCCCTACTTTATCTCCCCCAATGCCACCTTGCACGCCTACAAAAGGTAAATATTCACCCTTCCTTGCGCGTATTTCCTGACGGGATATTTCAATTTCCTGCACCGTAATGTTCAGCTCCTGATTGTTGCTGAGCGCCGTGTCAATAAGCGCCACGAGGAAAGGGTCGTTGAAAAATTCCCTCCATTTTATGGTGGCGGAGTTGTTTGCCGTTTGCAAAGTATCACTATAAACCGGCGGCGTTTGCGTATTGGCATTCCGCTGCGCGACCTTTGGAATCATGCAACCGCTTGTGCTTAGCAGACTAAGAAACGCTATGGGCAGGAACTTGTTTAGGTTTTCTCTTTTGAACATTGTTTTGTATTTGTTCGCTTAATGGATTCTCATCTTCATCTTTAATGAGTTTTCTTCTGGAAGCAATGCCGCCAAAAATGTAATACAGTCCGGGAACGACGATTACGCCGAAAACGGTGCCGAGCAACATGCCTCCAAGTGCGGCACTGCCAATCGTTCTGTTGCCGATAGCACCCGGACCTGTAGCCACCACCAATGGAAGTAAGCCTGCAATAAATGCAAAGGATGTCATCAGGATTGGGCGGAAACGGGCTTTTGCACCTTCAATGGAAGATCTCCAAACGGAATATCCTTGTTGTCGTTTCTGAATGGCAAACTCTACAATCAGCACAGCGTTTTTACCGAGCAAGCCCACCAGCATAATCATCCCGACCTGCGCATAAATATCATTGGCAAGCCCCAGTATTTTCAATAAAATAAACGCTCCGAAAATTCCCGCCGGCAAGGAAAGAATAACGGCAAAAGGAATGATGAAGCTTTCATATTGCGCAGCCAAAACCATATACACAAACACCATTACGATCAGGAAAATCCAGATGGCTTCATTGCCCCGCGCTACTTCATCTTTTGAAAGCCCCGCCCAATCGATGCCATAGCCGCGCGGCAAAGTGGAGGCTACTTCCTGAATGGCTTTGATGGCTTCTCCGCTGCTGAATCCTTTGGCGGGTGCGCCATTGATGGCAGAGGCAGTGTAGAGATTAAAACGTGTTATCTCATTCAAACCCTGCGATTTCTTTAAGGTCATGAAAGAGGAATAAGGCACCATTTCATCACGGTCGTTTTTCACGTAAAAGTTCAGAATGTCTTCGGGCAATTGCCGAAATTCAGGAGAAGCCTGCACAAACACTTTGTAGAAACTATTAAAACGAATGAAACCAAGCTCATACGTGCTGCCTATCAGGATGGACAGATTATCCATGGCATTGGCAATATTCACCCCTTTTTGCATCGCAGCCTGATTGTCAATAATCAATTCATACTGCGGATAATTGGCACTGAAGAAGGTGAACAATCCCGTCAATTCCTTGCGCTTACGGAGGTCTTCCATAAACTTATCGTTCACTTTTTCAAAAGCCTTGTAGTCGCCGGTATTCGTTTTATCAAGCAAGCGCAGCGAAAAGCCACCGGCAGCACCATATCCCGGCACGGCAGGCGGCTGGAAAAATTCAATCGTAGCGCCCGGCACATGTTTCGCTTTCTGCTCCAGTTCTTCAATAATCTGTACGGCAGAGTTCTTTCTGTTTGACCAGTTTTTTAGGTTGATGAGGCACGTGCCGGCATTCGATCCGCGCCCTTCGGTTAATACTTCATAACCTGCTAATGCTGATACTGATTCTACACCTTCCACTTTTGAAGCAAGTTTTTGAAGGTCAAGAGCAATGTCGTTGGTGCGTTCCAAAGTAGAGCCGGGCGGGGTTTGGATGATGGCATAAATCATCCCCTGATCTTCCGTAGGCACGAAGCCTGAAGGCAGATTAACCGCCGTAAGCCATATACCAATACAAAATGCAATGAGCATCCCGAAGGTTACGGCGCGGCGGTTTACAATCTTCTTCAAGAAACCTAGATACCCGTGAGTTAATTTATCAAACCCCTGATTGAACTTATCCAGTCCGCGATTGATGATTGTTTTTTTGCGTGGTTGCCCGTGGGTATTTTTTAAAATCATGGCGCAGAGAACGGGCGTGAGGGTCAACGCCACCAAGCCTGAAATGACAATTGCAGATGCCATGGTGATGCTGAACTGCCGATAGAAAACACCCACCGGACCACTCATGAAAGCTACCGGCACAAACACAGCAGTCATCAATAACGTAATGGCTATCACCGCCCCACTTATTTCATGCAACACCTTTTTGACCGCTTTATACACCGACAAATGCTCTTCCGCCATTTTAGCATGGACGGCTTCCACTACCACAATCGCATCATCTACCACCACACCAATTGCAAGCACTAATGCAAAAAGCGTAATCAGATTGATCGTTAATCCAAAAAGCTGCATAGACATAAAGGCACCAATCAGCGAAACGGGTACGGCAATCGTAGGGATAAGCGTAGAGCGCCAGTCGCCGAGGAAAATGAATACCACCAACGCAACCAACACGAAGGCTTCACCCAGCGTATGCAATACTTTTTCTACAGAAGCATCCAGGAAACTGGAAACGTCATAACTGATTTTATACTCCATCCCCGGAGGAAAAGAACTGGCTTTTATTTCTTCAAGCTTTGCTTTTACTTCTTTAATAACCTCTGTGGCGTTGCTTCCATAATTTTGCTTTAGCATAATGGCTGCCGAAGGGCTACCGTCCATATTGGAATAGACATCGTAAAATTCACTACCCAGTTCCACCCAACCAATGTCTTTGAGGCGCAGCATTTCGCCGTTTGCATTGGCGCGGATAATGATGTTTTCATATTGCTTCGGTTCATCGTAGCGACCTTTGTAAGTCAATACATACTCCAGTGCCTGAGAGCGTTTCCCCGTAGCCTGCCCAATCCGCCCGGGCGAACCGATGACACTTTGGCTCGCGATTGCTTCCATTACCTCCTGCGTCGAAACATTGTAAGCGCGCATCCGGTCAGGATTCAGCCATATCCGCATTGCATATTGCCTGCTGCCTAATATTTGCGCTCTTCCCACGCCTGAAAGCCTTTGCACCTCCGGGATGATGTTTACACTCGCAAAGTTGTACAGGAATTTTTCATTGACTTCCTTATCCGTGCTGTACAAGTTTACATACATCAGCATGTTGGGCGAAGTATAGCTAACGATAATACCTTCCCTTTGCACGAGTATAGGCAGTCGGTTCGTGACCTGCTCAATGCGGTTTTTTACGTTTACCGTTGCCTGATTGGGATCTATACCCAGATTAAAAACAATTTGAATCGTTGCTTCTCCCGCGCTTGTTGCATCAGAAGTCATGTATTTCATTCCCGGAACGCCGTTGATGGCTTTTTCCATAGGGATGAGTACAGAATTAACCAATACATTGGCACTTGCACCCGGATAGGTAACGCTCACCACCACCATGGGCGGGGCAATTGCAGGAAATTGAGAAACTGGCAACGTGGTGATCGCCAGCGCACCGGTAAGAATGATGACCAGCGAAATAACGATGGCAAGCACCGGCCGCTGAATGAATTTTTTAAACATGGAGTTTGTCTTTTAGGAGTTTGGCTATTCTGCAAATACTTTCAAATGCGCAATAACTGATTTGGGATCTTCATACTCATACTCAATCTTATCCTTATCCTTCACTTTCCGCAAGCCTTCCAGCAATATCCTTTCATTGGGCGCCAGTCCTTTGCTTACAATAAAAAGATCTTCCAACTCAGCACCGATGGTGATTTCCCGCGCATGGATGACGCTGTCTTTCCCTACCACGTACACATATTTTCTGTCAAGCACTTCATACGTAGCTTTCTGCGGAATGATGATGGCATTCTTAACCGGAGATTTCATTTCAATCTCGCCCGTTTCGCCGTTTCTCAGCAGCCCTTCGCCGTTGGGAAATGTAGCCCGGAAGGCAATATTGCCCGTTTCATTATTGAAATCTGCTTCAATAGTTTCCACAATACCTTCGTGATTAAATAATTCATTGTTTGCCATCAGCAGGTTTACCCGAGGCTTTTCTGGTGAGTTAAGGTGGGTTTTATAGTCTAAATATTCCGCTTCCGGCACGTTGAAATACACCCACATCTGGCTATTGTCTGATAAGTTGGTCAGCAAATCCCCCTCATCCATCAGGCTGCCGAGCTTCACGACCAGCCGATCAATAATGCCATCAAACGGTGCCCTTATTTCCGTAAAACTCCGATGCACCTGCGCCAATGCCAGCTCTGCTTTGGCCTTGTCAAACTTGGCTCTGGACATGGCGAGCTCACCGGGCGCTACTACGTTGCTATCCGCCAGACCTTTAGTGTTTTTATATTCTATTTCCGCAAAGTTGGTTTCTGCCTGCGCCTTTTGCACCTCCGCATTGTAAAGCGTGGGCATTATTTGAAATAATAACTGACCTTGCCTCACAAACTGCCCTTCATCCACGTAAATTTTCTGGAGATATCCGCGTTCCTGCGCGCGCAACTCAATGTGGCGGATGGATTGCACCTGACATACATATTCCTTCGTGATGGAAGTGTCTTTTTGAATTGGACTTGTGACGAGATATTTCGTCTCTTCTTCCTTTTCTTCGTTGCCGGATTTACAGCTTGCATGGCACATTAAGGCACACAAACTCAGGAGCATGAGCGTTCTGCTGATCATAAAATGGTTTTTCTTTTTTTAAAAGAGATAATTAAGGGTAGAAATCTATTTTTTTAAAGAAATGCCATCGTGCAGAAAGCATTCAGTTTGAAAAGTTACCGTTTGCCAAAAGGCTACAGCAGCAGTACCATCAAAAAATAATAAAAAATGGAATGGTTTGGCAAACAGTTATTGCCAGAGGGGATGATTGGCTTATATCAAATCCGCAGGTCGCAGAAAAGCAGAAAAAGCGCATGGGTAGCAGCGGGAATTACTGCATATTGGCGGAAAGCAACGGTGTGCTTATCAGAGAAACAACATTTACCACCACTTGTTACGACCAGCAGTTCCGCAAAATAATTATTATTGGTAGAAGCATCTTTTTTAGAGGATTCCAGTTCATCCTCTTCCCAATCGAGTGCTTCAACTTTGCATATTTTATTGTGCTTAAATGCAGTAAAGGCATTGGCGGGATTGTGCTGCGCAAGATTATTGGCATCAGGCGCAACCTTGCTTTCCGTAAGAAATTTGGAGAAAAACGCAACGTCAGTGTTGCAAGGAACCCACGCATTGGAAGCAGTAAATCCACTTATAAAAAGCAGACAGAGCAGCAGCATTTGTTTTGATAACTCCTTGAACATGCGGGGTGCAAAGCTAATGGCGTGGGTAACATAAAAACAAGGAGGGAAATCCTAAAAAATAGAGAACAGGCATCAAAAGCGTAGTTTCAATAAAAAAACAAGTTCTTCTTTATTTTTTTCAGTGATGTAGTTTGTTAGAAGGCAATGGATTAATGGATATGAAGGGTTTTGTGGGAGGGGTTTTAGGTTGTTGTTAAAATGTAGCTTCCAATCGCTGCGGAGTTTAAATTGAGCACATGATTAGCGTTTCATGACTATTTCTTTGTAAATCACTACTTCTTTTTCAAGGTCTTTAATGCGGGTTTCAAGCTCTTCGATTTGCGCTTCATGCTGCGGATTTGTGGGCTGAATGGGGAGTAGGTTTTTTTTAATTTAGGCGGGTGATTCCCGTTACAGAGACTTGCGCACGAAATAGAAAGGTGGGGATGAATGGATTTTAATTGAAAAATTCACATCTGATTGCCGGGGTGATTGCACGAAGACTTGGAAATTTATTCAGAAGATATAGGAATGAAACAAATAGACCCGGGATTTACCTCCGAAGGCCCGGGGTTTGGTTCCGAAGACTTAGGAAATGATTCACGAAGAAGTGGGGTTTGGTTCAGAAGACCCGGGGTAAACAAAAAAGACTTAGGAATGATCCACGAAGATCCGGGGTTGTTTTAAAAGACTTAGGAATGATTCACGAAGACTCAGGTATTTAACTTCATAATGCGACAAGAACCAGTTTGGCGGAACATGCAGATGGGAATTAGAGGGGGTGCTTGTGCCTCGGATTAAAATTTCCAATCAGCGGGGGGGCAAAATAAACATGCTTGCGCCAGATGGGATTAATTGTGGATTATGTGCACGGGGGTCACTACGGGGACTATTGCATGGATGAATGACCACATAGGCGCAGCCTAAGCTAAACTGAAACTAATTGCGAGACTTAGGAAGTACGCAAGAATGCCGATCAAAATAGCTAAGGGTTATATTTTGTTCAAAAAGCCATAAAAAAACTTGATCCCTGTCTGTTTTTCGAGATTTTTTTTTGCGTTATCGACTTTTAACTCTTGCACGTACATTCTCTTTCTATTAGCTTCAATTTTCGAGAAATCTTGTTCAGTTGATGCATTTTGTTTCTTCCAAATAAGATAAATTGTACTGCCCTCCGAAATTGAACATAAATTTTCAGACTCCATTCTGGCTTTGTATCCAACCGTCCATTCTTCTAAAAGACAAAACACTTTCGGCTGTAAATACCCGTTTAAAACACTTTTCCAAATTTCTTCTTTATATTTTATGAAACCACAAGGATAATGTAGAAAGCTGAATATAGCCTGATAGTTGCCAATCATTTCATCATCTTGCTGGGTTGACGGACTATTTGCGATTTGTTTTTCAAAGTCAGAATGATAATGGGGGAGATGATTATCGAGAAGAAATTGTTCAAATTCTTTTTGCCTAAAAAGTCCTATAAGTTGATCACTTGGGAATTTACCCTCCTTGATATGCTCACCAAAATAATCAATATTATTGGCTTCTTTTTGATAAAATTGCTTCTCACCGTCTTGTACTCGCTTTAGAGTTTGCTCTTCATAAAACCTTCTATTAATGCTGTCTTTAAGGCCATGATCATAAATCTGTTTACTGGAATTTTTTTCTAGTAAGAACAGCTTATCCTTATAGTATTGATTACTCAGAATGTCTCTTAGAATTGGCGCGTACTTGAACTCTTCTAATCTTAAATCTCTCTCAAATGCCAATTTTGCAAAGCTGAAAAAATATGCTGTATCCTTTAAAAAGAAACTAATTTGTACAGCTTTAAACACATCGCTTGCAAATGGTAATCTAACATCTTTGAAGGCGCTTTCAAAAATTTGTAAACACTTTGAGGACGTGGTGTCACTAACGAAAGTCTTCTCCGCTTTGTTAATTAGCTCGTAGTATTTAATATAATTCCCATTCGCGTGGAAACATAAAAAAATAAATAAAAATACGGTAGTAAAGGCTTTTATGCAAAATACATTTCGGAAGATTGTGTGATTATGGCTTCTTAATCCACTTGTAACGACTCTGTGTACCATTATGGCCCCGAATATCGATAATATACACCCCTGAAGCCATAGCAGGTGCAAGACTTAAGTTAGGAACATCCATTTGCTCTGAGTAAACTGTTTTACCACTGGCAGCTTCATAAATTGTAATCATGGCAGGTAGGGAGGCTACATCTTTTATTGTAAGATTTACAGTGTTTCCAGGATTTGGATAAACAAGGGCCTCCAAATGGTTGCCTGCTGGCTCCCATCCTATTGAGGTTGGGTTGGAAGAAATACTCCGCTTCCAAACGCCAGAATTAGATGATCCCGCAAAAAGCATCGTATCGCCCATGCCGGTTATGGAAAGTACCTGTGGGTCTGTTGGCAGGCTCGTCAGGTTTTGCCAGGTTGTGGCACCTGCCTTTAACTCATACAAGTCTTGATCATAATTCAAAATTGCGTAAAGATTTCCACCGATTGTTTTTAAGCTCTTAGCCCAAATAGCGCTGCCGTAAATCGATACCATTCCGGTATCGAACTTATACCAGGTATCGCCCCAATCATCACTTCTTAAAACCCCGTGGGAACTGTTTGCGCAATAAAGTTTACCATCATAAATCACTGCGTCATCAACATAGTGATATGCACTATCAATGGAAACATTCATCCAGCTAGCCCCATTATCAGGTGATCTCCAAAATTCTCCCGGGCCACCTGTGCCTCCTGCAGTGCCAGCAAATAAATACGGCCCGCCTGAAGTGATTGCCGTGATGTAGGGATATTGCTGAGGCGGACTAGCAGCAGGGAAACTATGAACTAAAGTCCAAGATGTATCATCTGAGTTTAAACTATAAAGATTGTTTCCAGCACCCATGAAAACATTACCAGCGGCTGTAGTATGCAGTGCTCCGGTCTGCGGATAAGAACTGGCAGTGCCGTTGGCATAACTTGGTATTCCTGTGTTTATTCTGTTGTAGTGCTGGCCTGAATCGGTAGAACGGTAAACACCGGAGTTTGGTGCGCCTAGATATATTGCGTTGTCCTTTGTAGTTATACACGATAAACGAACAGCAGAGGCCCCTTCATTGTGGATACTATCTATAGTCCAGCTATTTCCAAAATCGGAAGAATAATTGTATGAATTATCTGAAGACTGAACTAAAATTTTATTATTGTGTACCGCAATAAAATTGTGTGGAAACGCGCGCATACCACTATCGCAATATTGAAAATTGGTGAGATTAGTATCTGCTTTTAGCAGCCTGTCCCCCAAAATAAACAGCTTTCCCCCACCTTTAAAAAAGCCGTCGTTGTAACGCTGGTATTTACTCATTTCCACTGGTTGCACAATTGACGCCAAACCTTGTACGCTATAATCGAACAGAATCACCTCATTCATACCTACATAATGACCATTGCTATAAATGACATCAGTTATGATACCCGAGACTCCGGTCGTATTGGGGACGGTGTTCCATGTCAATCCACCATCTGTAGTGTAGGGTGGATTTACCGTAGAATTATAGAAGACAAAAATCTTGTCATCAATGACCCGTGTACGAGAGAAGCTGTAAGATGAGCCTAATGGAGGTGCGGTTGCAGTAGTCCAGGTATTTCCGGCGTCAGTAGAACGCTTAACTATAATTCCAGAACCACTTTGATAATAAGTAATCAGCAAATAGTTTTGGGTTGCATCCAATCCGTAAACGCCACTAATTGCAAAACCGAGATTGAGAGGATTCCAGGTAACTCCGTTGTCAACACTTTTGTAAACGTAAGGGGCATTTGATTTTGCTGCAAACAACGCATTTCCCTGACTTACAACACCGGAGAAATGCCCTCCAAGCACGACCGTCCATTGCCCATTGGGATTGTCCAACTTTAAAATGCCTTGGGCATTTGTAGCTAAGAACAGGCTGCCATTTGCAGCATGGAGAGAATTTGTTTGATCCAATGGGGTGAAGTTGATGCCTTGATTATATACTTCCCAGCTAACGCTATTGTTATTGGAGCGGTAGATGCCGCCATGTGGGGAATTTGCCCAGAGGTATCCCCCAAAGGACTCCATACTGTTCACCTTTCCGCCCCACGGGCCGTTTACTTGCGTCCAGCTAATTTGGGCGTTGCTGGATAAGTTTGAGATGAATTGAAATAAGATGGCAATCAGTAAAGATGCTTTTGTCGTTGTGGATTTCATAAAAAACGTTTAAGAGGTTATGTTTCCATAAGACAGCCTATTTTAGATTTCAAGTTGGGAAGAAGGCACAAAATAAATTCCTCTCTGTTCGAGATGTTCCGCACGGTCATCCCGAACACAGGGATAAAGCGGATTTGTAATCCGCCCCTAAAAATTAGGTAACATCATCTCAAACCGCGGGCAACGGGTATTATCTTTTTTCCACAATCCCTTTGTTAGCTCACCGCGCATAAAGAGGGAAAACTCTACGCCGCCGGCACTGTTGGTAGCACTGCGGAGGGTGGAGGTGTTTACATCATAAGACACGGTGAAAGAATAGGTATTATAATCCAATTTGAGGGTGGGGATGATGGCATCATTAAAGCGATAAAAAGCACCCGCATGGAGCGTGAACGATAACTTTTGGGTGGGGTCAACGGTGCGATAACTCAATAATCCACCAACAATCGTTTCGGTGTAAGGCCCCTGATGGCTGTAGTTTCCATGAAAAGTGAAGCCTACCTGATTGGTAATGTTGGCATGAACGCCGAGGTTGCCATTCCATTTGGTGTTGGTGCGCAAAAAAGCGTCGCTGTTGCTGAACGCCTGTTTCGGGCGGTTTAAGTGGTAAGCAGCTACGCCGAAATAATAATTAATGTTATTCCGCTCACCGATGGAAGAATTAAAACTAACGCCTGCACCAATGTCGGCATAACTAAGGCTTACGTTGGGCAAGTTTTCCCCTGATGCATTATTTTGATTATAACCTCCATTTACAAATTGCTCGCTAAAAGTCATTTTATTGGGATCAACGGAGCGCTGAATGTAGCCTGCTGTAAAGCCTGCTGAAAGATAACTCTGGTGGGCATCTTCAATAGCTTTATTATAATTAATGGCGGGGTACACCTGGAAACTATTGAATGAAATACTTCCTGCCTTATCGTAAGTAGCCACTACGCCCACGCTCAGGAAATCATCAATCTCATCGTTAATAGGAATGCGGGTTTCAGCGCTTGCCATCACGGTTTGGAAAGGCACGGAAATGTTTCCCCACTGGCTCCGGTAGTTTACGCCGGCTTTGTAATCTCCACTAAAAATACCGGTTAAGGCAGGGTTTCGGAGGATGGAGGTTTCGTAAAACTGCGAGAAGTGAATATCCTGCGCCATCGCACCGGGAACCATTGCGCAGCAAAAAAAGATGGAAACAATTGCTGCTTTGGCGCTGCTTTGTTTCGAGAATAAAAATGCTTTCATTGGGATGTTTTTAATTTTTAGCCTGCCCGCTCCTAAGGTAGGACGTGGGTTAGAAATCATTTGAGCCAATTAGTACCATTTAGACATCGCTCTTCCCTTACACTTCGTCATTGCGAACGCAGTGAAGCAATCTGAAGAGCGGCGGTAAACCACCTTACACTTAAGATTGCTTCGGGCAAGCCCTCGCAATGACGTCTTTTTTTGATGCGGCTTTTGTAGTCAAAATGGTATAATCGAACTATTATTAAATCGGTTTGTGCATTTGGTTTGGGTTGCAGGTTTTTTCTCTCCTTTTGATAGGGAGCTTATCTAATCAATGAAATATCGCCTTTTGTTTCACTTTTTTGTCCGTTATCGCAAGTCGCACTCACAATATAAACAAATACATCCGGTTTCAATTGCTGTCCTTTATAGGTTCCGTCCCATCCAAATTCAGGCATGTTGGTATCAAAATTCTGCGCATCATAAATTAATTCTCCCCAACGGGTATAAATCCTGAAACGGTTTACGTGAATAGTACCCTTTGATTGCGGGAAGAAACGGTCGTTGTGCAAATCTCCATTGGGTGTGAAGGTGTTTGGAAGAAACAATAAAGTATTATCACACTGCACATTTATGGTTAGGCTGTCGGTTGCAAAACATCCACCCATATTGCCTACCAGAATAACATAAGTCGTTTCTGTAGTGGGCGAAGTAGTAGTATTCTGACAAGTGGGACAATTAACGAGCGCGGCAGGCGTCCATGCAAAAGTGGTAGCATCCGTAACGGTGGGGTTCAGGTACGCAACATCACCCAAAAGGATGGTTTGGTCGGGACCGGCATTCACGGTGGGCTGTGGATTTACAACTACTAGAATATTACCCGTGTCTGCAAAGCATTGGTTTTGCTGGATGATGATGGTGTAGTTGGTAGTTACAAGCGGCGTAGCTACGGGGCTGGCAATCGTCGGGTCGTTCAATCCCGTTGCAGGAATCCATAAATATGTATCGCCACCACTCACGTTCAGTTGGGTAGATTCTCCGGCACAAATGGTATCTCCAAAACCCACCTGCACTATGTTTTTCATGATGACATTAATAGTAACCTGTGCGGAATCCATACATCCATTTGCATCTGTAGCAACAACTGAAAAAGTGGTGGTAGCCGCCGGACTTGTAACCGGATTCGGGCAATTGGAGCAGGTGAGCAATGCGGCAGGCGACCACACATAATCAACGCCTCCGGTAGCCTGAAGCATGATGGAATCTCCGGCGCAGATTGTTTGGTCGGCACCTGCGGAAATATTTGGTTGGGGATAGGTGCTCACCGTAACGTCATCTGTATTGGTGCAGCCGTTGGCATCTGTGCCGGTAACGGTGTAAGTGGTGGTTGCCGCAGGCGATGCCACAGGATTAGCGCAAGTGGTGCAGGATAATCCGGTTGTTGGCGACCATACATAACTCACCGCGCCGGAAGCCTGAAGGTTCACGCTGTTTGCCTGGCAAATAATCTGGTCAGGACCCGCATCCACCACGGGTAATGGATTCACGAAAACGGTTACGGAATCTTTATTGGCGCAACCGTTTGCATTGTTTCCGGTTACTACATACGTGGTTGTGGTAGAAGGAAGCGCGAGCGGATTAGTGCAGGCAGTGCAAGTAAGTCCTGTTGCGGGAGACCAATTGTAAGAAACGCCACCGGTGGGTTGCAAGGTGGTTGAACTGCCGAGGCAAATGGTAGCATCGTTTCCGGCATTTATTATTGGTAATGGATTTACAGTTATGGTAATGGTTCCCGTGTCCACACATCCATCCAGACTAAGACCTGTTACGGTGTAAGTGGTTGTAACTGTTGGAGTCGCTACCGGATTTGCGCAGGCAGTGCATGAAAGCGTGGGGTTTGGCAGCCACTGATAATTCGTTCCTCCTTGTGCCATTAAATTGGTACTGCCGCCAATGCAAATACTTTGGTTCGGTCCGGCATTAATGTTAGGTGTTGGATATACAATTACGGAAACGATTCCGGTGTCCGTACAGCCATTCGCATCGGTTCCGGTTACAATGTAAGTGGTGGTTGCAGCAGGAGAAGCTATAGGATTGGCAATATTGGTAGCGCTTAATCCCGCAGCCGGCGACCAGGAATAGGAAGTGGCTCCACTTGCCATCAATTGCGTGGAAAAGCCCGGACAGATGGAAACATTATTTCCGGCAGTTACATTCGGCAGCGGATTAACCATTACGGTAACTTGTGCCGTTCCCGAACATCCGGCAGTGCTGGTTCCGGTAACGGTGTACGTAGTGGTAACAAGGGGTGATGCAATTGGATTGGTGCAAGCTGTGCAGCTTAAGCCGGTTGCCGGACTCCAAACATAGGTTGATGCTCCGGTAGGTTGTAGCGTTACAGATGCGCCGAGGCAAATACTTGCATTTCCGCCCGCACTGATATTAGGCAATGGGTCAACAGTTATCGTTACCTGTCCCGTGTCGGTACAGCCATTTGCATTTGTGCCGGTTACAATATAAGTAGTAGTGGCGAGTGGAGATGCTAATGGATTTGTGCAAGCAGTGCAAGAAAGCGTTGGGTTGGCATTCCATACATAAGAAACTGCTCCGGTTGGTGCAAGCGTAGCCGCCAGTCCTGAACAAATGGACTGCGCCGGACCGCCGGTTACGTTGGGGGTAGGCAAAATGGAAATTGTTACAACGCCCGTATCTGTGCAGCCATTCGCATCCGTTCCGGTTACGGTGTATGTGGTGGTTGCAGCAGGGGATGCTATCGGGTTTGAAATATTGGGATTACTTAATCCTGTGGTTGGCGTCCAAACATACGAAACAGCACCCGCAGCTTGTAATTGAGCTGTAGTACCCGGGCAAATGGATTGGTTGCTTCCTGCTGTAACCACCGGAATTGGATTTACGGTTATCGTTACATCATCCGTATCAGAACAGTTGTTGGCATTGGTGCCGATAACCGTGTAAGTTGTAGAAGCAATAACTGTGGCAACCGGATTTGGAATGTTTGGATTGCTTAATCCGGCAGCAGGCGACCAAACATAAGTGGTGGCACCTGTAGCCAGTAACTGAGCCGTTGTTCCTGTACATATGGACTGGTCGTTACCGGCATTTACTACAGGTTGAGGATTTACGGTGATGGTTTTGGTAGCTGTGTTAATGCAGCCAATGGCAGTAGTTCCGGTAACGGTATAGGTGGTGGTAATTAAAGGTGTTGCTATTGGGTTTGGAATATTTGTGGCACTTAATCCCGTTGCGGGGCTCCATGAATACATGCCGCCAGCTCCTGCGCCGGATGATAATAATTGTACCGATGTTCCTGCACAAATAGTTTGCGAAGCGCCCGCAAGAATGGTGGGCAAAGGATTTACCGTAACAGTAACCATGGCGGTATTACTGCAACTATTAGCTGCCGCGCCACTGCCGGTAACGGTGTACGTAGTTGTAACCGCAGGATTTGCAGTTGGATTTGCACAATTAGTACAGCTTAAACCAGTGGCTGGAGACCAGGTGTAAGAAGTGGCTCCTGTTGCATTTAACGTGGTGGAACCGCCTATACAAATTGTTTTATTAGGGCCTCCGCTCACGGTAGGTAGCTGACTTACTGTTACGGTTACTTGTCCGGTATCGGAACAACCGTTTGTATCAATGCCGGTCACCGTGTAAGTGGTTGTGTTGGCAGGGCTGGCGCTTGGGTTGGGGCAGGTGGTACATGATAATGACGCGGTGGGCGCCCAGGTATAAGTTGTAGCTCCGGTAGCATTTAACTGGGCGAACGCTCCATTGCAAATCGTTTGGTTGGGACTGGCAGTTACGGTGGGTAAAGGATTGAAAATAACAGCTACCTGATCCGTGTCGGAACAACCGTTTACCAACGTGCCAATTGCGGTATATGTGGTATTCGATGTTGGGGTTGCTAATGGATTATTGCAGGTCGTACAAGAAAGTGTGGCAGTGGGCGACCAAACGTAAGTTGCGGCGCCGGTAGCTTGTAATTGCACGGATGTGCTCTGTCCGATGCAAAATGATTGATCAGGACCTGCATTTACGGTAGGTTTTGTTTTGATAACTACATTTTTGGTAACTGTGTCTTTACATCCTAATTGCGAAGTAAGGATCATTTTTACGACATAAGTTCCGGGACTGGAGTAAAAGTGCGTAGGGTTATGAATGCTACTGGTTCCCCCGTCTCCAAACGTCCAGCTTATGGATTGAACAGGGCTTACAGAATTCAAAACGGTATCTTTAAAAAGCACCGTCCCTGAGCCGCATTGCTGATTTCCCGTGATGGTAAAATCTCCTTTTATTTCTCCAACTTTAATAGTATCAATACCAATTATCGGAACAATACATGAATTTCCATCACTCAATAATAATTTTGGCAGGAAAACACCGGCACTTGTGTAAGTATAATTTAATGTAGGAACAGTCGTATTTACGGTTACGCCATTGTTTAAATCCCAAATGAACGCCTGCGTATTCATGGCAGTAGCTGTAAAATTTACCGTGAGTGGTTTGCAGCCATTGGTGGGAGAATAGGTGAATGTACCGGTAGGACCTAAAACAATTATTGTTTTTGTAATGGAATCTGTACAGTTACCCTTTATACCTTTTAGCTTTACAGTGTATGTGCCCGGAACGGTAAAAGTAGTAGTGGGTGAAGTCAACGACGATGAATTACCATTGCCAAATGTCCAGACAAAATTTGTGACAGCAACAGATGTATTCGTGAAAGTTACAGTAAGCGGAGGGCAGGTGGCAAAAGTATCACTCGCAATGAAGCTGAGTTGTAAAGGCCCTACATGGATATAAGCTGTTTTGATAAGCGTATCCTTACAACCGTTAGCGTTTGTTGCAATTAACCGAACGGTATAATTTCCGGGTAATGCATAGGTTTTATTAGGGCTTGCAATAATAGAAGTCGTTCCATCTCCAAAATTCCAGGCATAGCTGAGAGTGCCGCCGCCACTGCTGCTTGTAGAATTATTGAAAAAGGCTACGTTCTGACCCGGGCAAACAAACGTGTCATTTGTGGTAAATGCAGCCGTGGGTCTGGAAGTGTTTATGTAAAGCGGTTTAATTAAAGAATCAGTACAACCGCTTGCATCTGTAACTTTTAATTTTACCGTGAATGAGCCTGCCCCATAAGTATGCGCCGGAGAAGCATTATTACCTGCTAAAGTGCCACCGTCGCCAAATGTCCAAAACCGCGAGGTGATAGCCACGCCATTACTGGCAGAGGCATCAGTAAAATTCACGGGCAAAGGTGCGCAACCTGTAACAGGTGTTCCGGAAAAAGCAACTGTAGGACCACCAACTGAAATATAATTTGTTTTAGTTAGCGTGTCAGTGCAATTCTGAATATCTTTTACTATCAGTTTTACGGTGTAAAGTCCTGCTGTAGTGTAAACTTTATTGGTCGTTTGACCAATGCCCGTTGTGCCATCGCCATAAAGCCAGGTGTAGCTCACAGCACTTGTATCTGGTACAGCGGTAAATGTTATAGATGTGTTTTTGCAAATTGTAGTATCTGAAGCGGAAAATTGAGCTGTTAGCGGATAAAGGTCAATTATTTTAGTAATAGAATCGGTACAGCCTGTGACAGAACTAAAAGCAATAAGTCTCACCGTGTAATTTCCATAATTGGTATAAAGGTGACTCGGATTGGTTTGGGTTGAGGTAGTTCCATCGCCAAACTTCCAGGTATAAGAAGTGCCGCCCGCAGATGTGTTGGTAAAAGTTACAGATTTACGGTTCGTACAATTAAATACAGGAACATATTGAGCTCCCGGTAGTGAAACCGTAAGCGCGACAGTCTGAATAATAGTATCCGTACAAAATCCATTTTGAGCTACTAAAGCAATATCAAAAATACCAGAAGAACCGGAGTTTACCGTAAATGAATCCTGATAATAAACGGTTGAACCTGCAATACTCCCTCCTGTTGGATAAACATACCATATCACATTTGTTGTATTGGTTGATGTACTATTAAACGTAACAGGTGTATTCGGACAAACAACGGGCGGTGTAATATTAAAACTTGCATTCGGTTGCGTTCCGGATACATTTACCGTTCTCGTTTTCGTAGAAAAACATCCCGGGCCTGTACTAACCGTTAACGTAACCGTGAAAGTGCCGGGTGTGGTGAAAGTATGCGTCGGGTTTGGCAGTGTTGAAACAGGCGTTCCATCTCCAAAATTCCAGGAATAACTCACAATAGGGACACCAGAATTAATATTATTACTGCTAAATGCAACGGTGTAAGGCGCACAACCCTGAGCAACCACCGGACTTATTTGACCCGTTACTGCAGTAGCAATTTTCACATAGTTAGGTTTCACTAGACTATCTTTGCATCCATTCGTTTTGGTAACTATAAGTGTTACAGGAAATTGCCCTGTTCCCGTGTAAGTATGAGATGGATTTGCAGCAGTGGAAGTAGTGCCATCTCCAAAACGCCATAAATAAGTAAGTCCGGGACCTCCGGTGCTTGCATTTGAAAAATTAACCGTCAGCGGCGCTGTGCAGGAAGTTAATGGACTGCCCGTAAAAGCAACTGTCGGACCGCTGTTTACAGTGATTGTGGTAGTTGCTGAATCCGAACAGTTGGCAAAATTTACGACCAACTTTACCGTATAAGTGCCCGGCGCCGTGTATGCATGGGATGGGCTCGCAAGGGTTGAAGTCGTACCATCTCCAAAATTCCAGGTGCTGTTGCCAGGCCCGGGAACTGATGTATTATTAAATAAAATGGACTGATTGGTGCAGGTATTAGTGGTGCTTGGGGAAAAACTTGCTGACAAATTGCCAATGTTCACAAAGTTGGGCATCACAATCGTATCCTTACAACCGGCAGCATTAGTAGCAATTAAAGTTACGGTATAAGTGCCTGAAACGGTGTAAAGTTTATTAGGATTGATAGCAGTGGAGGTAGAGCCATTTCCAAAATTCCATAAATAAGAAGTAGCGCCCGTGGATGTATTGGTGAAATTGACGGTAGCCGGAACGGAACATGTACTGGCATTGGTACCGGTAAAATTTGCCGTAGGCACGACAACGCCTTGAATATAATTTGTTTTAGTGAGCGTTTTCGTACATCCGCTCGAATTGGTGATGATTAATGAAACCGTATAATTGCCAGGCGCGGTATATTGGTGCGGCGGCGGGTTTTGAAGAGATGAAGAGGTGCCATCGCCAAAATCCCAGAAATATGTAGCGGCACCCGGTGTGTTAGGTGAAGAATTATTATTGAAACTAATGGTTTTTGGCGGACAAACAACGCCGGAATCACTTGCAGTAAAACTTACAGTTGGCACGGGAACCACGTTTATGTAGTTCACCATCAACTGCGTGTCTGACTGGGAACCGCTAAACACAATAAGACGCACGGTATAAACACCCGGCGTAATGTATGTAGTGCTCGGGTTTGGAAGCGTTGAAGTGGTACTGTTTCCCAGATTCCATAAATAACCGGTGGGATTACCCGTGCTGGTATTTGTAAACTGGACCACAATGGGCGAACAGCCGCTGGTAATGTTGGATGTAAAAGATGCATTTAATTGCGCTTGCCCGATAATAGGCAATAAAACAGCGCAGGCTAAACACCAGAATGTGCGTAGTCTTTTATTCATAAACGTGTGTTTTCTATGGTGTCAAAAAAAGAATCGGGTAAGAAACTCTTTTTGAAAGTTCAGTATTAAATCGGGGAAACTGGTAACTTAGGTGGTAGATAGGGAAAGGCAAACGCTAAAAAACACGGCAAGGTACGGGATTTCCATTACAAAAAGTGCATACCCCGCGTAATTTTTTCAACATTTTTTTTTGAAGCTAAAAACACAAAAATCATCCCGCTTGTTGCAATTGCCTTTTGTACATCTGAACCACATTCTGCAATCCATAATAAAGCGCATCACTCACCAATGCATGACCAATCGAAACTTCTAAAAGGTTGGGAATATGAGTAGCAAAATAACGTAAGTTTTCCAAATCCAAATCATGCCCCGCATTTAACCCTAATCCACATTCAGCAGCCATTTTACCTGCAACAATGTACTCTTTAATAGACCTTTCTTTATTTTGATGAAACGCCTTCGCATAAGCTTCCGTGTAAAGCTCCACCCTTTCTACACCCGTTTCAGAAGCCGCTTTAATCATGTCCTCCACCGGATCCATAAAAAGCGACACCCGCATTCCTTCCCGCTGCAACACTTCGGTAATTTCCCTTAAATAATTTTTTTCTTTGATGGCATTCCAGCCGTGGTTGCTCGTTAGTTGCCCCGGCGCATCCGGCACAAGCGTTACCTGCGTGGGTTTCGTTTCCAGCACCAGCCGCATAAATTTATCTTCCTTTGGGTTGCCTTCAACATTAAATTCCGTAGTGATTATGTTCTTCAACTGCCGCACATCTTCATATCGGATATGCCGCTCATCAGGTCTCGGGTGTACCGTAATGCCATCCGCACCCCAATGCTGAATATCCTTAGCCACTTGCAGCAAATCAGGATTATTGCCCCCGCGACTATTGCGCAGCGTAGCTATTTTGTTGATGTTTACCGATAATTTTGCAGCCATGTTTTCACCTTTGTTTCCAAAAGTAAAACGGTAAACGCTAATTTGCATCAAATGGTTTTCCTTCGGAGATATTTCCTGTTCGTTCTGCCGCTTTTCATTTTTTCATGCAAGCCCAAAAATGAATCCATCGAAAAGCAAACCTTCCACCTCAATCTTGCCGGCGGACTCGAATCTTTAGACCCCGCATTTTCAAAAGATTTATCCACCATGTGGACGGCGCACATGCTTTACAACACCCTCGTAGAAACCAACGAACAACTCCAAATCACACCCTCTCTTGCTTATAGATGGGACATTAGCGCCGATGGACTGACTTACACTTTTCACCTCCGCCCCAATGTTTTTTTTCAGGATAATGAACGCTTCCCGAATGGCAAAGGCAGGCGCATGACGGCAAGCGATGTGGTGTATAGTTTCTCGCGTTTAATAGACCCCGAAGTGGCTTCCCCGGGCGGCTGGATTTTCAACGACCGCGTGCTCGAAAAAAACCCTTTTACCGCGCCTGACGACAGCACTTTTCAGCTCCACCTCGCCCGTCCTTTCCGCCCCATGCTGCCCATTCTTTCCATGCCTTATTGCAGCGTGGTGCCAAAGGAAGTTGCCGGATACTGGAAGAAAAATTTCAGACGCCACCCCTGCGGCACAGGCCCATTTCAATACACCGTTTGGGATGAAGGCAATGTGCTGATTCTGCACCGCAACAAACATTACTGGGAGCGCGATTCAGCCGGAAACCAACTGCCTTTTCTGCAAGCCGTTCAGGTTTCTTTTACTGATAACAAAGCCACAGAATTTCTGCTTTTTCTGCAAAAGAAACTGCAGTTTGTAAATGGTGTGGATGGTTCCTTTAAGGATTTAGTGCTTACGAAAAACGGCGCCTTAAAACCCGAATTTGCCCGGCAGTATCAACTCAAAAAAGGCGTGTATTTAAACACAGAATATCTCGGCATCAACCTCGAAAGCGCACAAAAAACTTCCTGGGCAAATCCGCTTGTGCGCCAGGCTGTAAACTATGCTATTGACCGAAAAAAAATAGTCACTTATTTTAAGAACGGCATTGGCATCCCTGCAAATTATGGCTTCACGCCGCCCGGTATGGCAGGCTTTGATGCACCGCCTGATTATGGCTTTGCTTACGACCCTCAAAAAGCACTGAGCCTCCTCGCTGAAGCCGGTTTCCCGAATGGGCGCGGACTGCAAACCATCACCATATTAACGCCCGATAATTTTGCCGACATCGTAAACTTTGTCGCCTCCCAACTGGCAGAAACGGGCATACCCGTGAAGGTGGAAATAATGCAACCCGGCATTTTAAGGGAGCAGATGACCAAAGGAACCGCCCTTGCCTTTCGCGCCCAATGGATTGCCGATTACCCCGATGCGGAAACCTTCCTCACCATTTTTAACGGCCGCCTGCCGGCGCCGCCCAACTACACCCGTTTTAAAAACAAAACCTTTGATGCCTTGTACGACCAAAGCATGAATGCGCCTGACAGCATCCGCTGGAAACTATACCGCCAAATGGACAGCATCGCCATTTCAGCCGCGCCGCTCATTCCAATTTATTACGATCAGCGCCTGCATTTTCTGCAAAAAAATATTTCCGGCCTTCAAAGCAACCCTATGAATTTAATTGATTTGAAAAAGGTAAAGATGTCTGAATAGGTTTATATTGACTTCCTAAATTTTGTAGGATGAAATGACGTTTTTATGACAATTGGCGATGGTTAATCAAATACCTTCACCACTTAAATAATTAAAATCTAAATAATTATGGCAAACGAAGTACGACAAATTCAATTAGCAAGCGCCACGGACACTGTGCCGGGCATTCTTTCAACCATCAACAGCAGTTTTGCCCGTGCCGTAGTGGTGGTGGATAGTGGGGTTTCCGGTAACAAAGCCCGGAGTAGAACTAGCGGAAACGTTTTCCTGTGGCAAGCGAGCGGAACTGCAAATAATGGCACTATTTACGCAGGTTCTACAGGCGTTTGGGAAATGCAATACGACGTCAGTTATATAGATGTGAAATGGTTTGGAGCAGTGGGCAATTGGCAGGAAGCGAACCCAAATAATACAGATGATAGGGTCTCGATTACGAACGCTATTAATTTCGCTGTTGCTAATAAACTTGATTTATACATTTCGAAAGGTAGTTTCTTAATTACACCCCCTTCTTCCGGCAGCGCCCTGACCATAGACCTTGTCGCAAGTGGAGCTGAACGCATCCGAATCTGGGGAGCAGGATCGAGAGAGTCGTCGTTAGTGTATGATACCCTACCTCCGCAAAATTCTGGAACACCAACCATATTGCCTAATATAAATGTACTGGAGATCATTTCTAATACCAACACCATTATTGATCTGGAAGACTTTGAAATTCGGGGTGCGCTTTTTACCTCCCGTTTTGGTACGGGTCTGCATTTAAGCCAAACGTATCCTTTAACTGTGAAAAATTTGCACCTGCGTTTTTTAAATAAGGGTATGGTAGGGGATAGCGTAAACAATGCTAATATTCAATCCTGCTTTATAGAGTATAACTCTTACGGGTTCGTGGGTGACCTCACCCTTGTGGGCGGCACCCTTCCTAATGTCCTTAATTTCACCTCTGGTGTTTTTTTAAAGGCGGATATTAGTGCTGCTTTGATTAAGTCCGGGCATTCGGTTAATTTTCAATCCTGCGATTTATCGCAAAACGGCACTCCAGCAACAACAAATAGCGGCGTTTCCGGTATTGATTTTACATTCAATGGGGTGAATGGTGCTAACGGATTAAACGTTAAAGACTGTTATATTGAGGGAAATGTGGGATTAGCGGACATTCAGGTAACCCAATTAAACGGTGGAACGAACAATCCTTTGTTTGCCACCCACACCTTTCAAGGGAATACTTTTAATCGAAATCTGGACCTAGATGGAGCCGGAAACTTTCTTTTTACAGAAAATAATATTTTGATAATAGGTAGTGGCCAGGAGCCTCAGCAAAAGTTTTCTGACAGCAAGTGCAGGCTGATATTTACCGGTAATGGATTTTTCGTGAATCAACCGGGAGCAACAAATAATTATGAACCTGATGCTTCCCGCCGGGCAATTAACCTTCAATATGCTACAAACGCCTTAGGTCTAAACCTTTGGGAATTTGATATCTTAGAACAAGGAAATGCTTATCCTGGCTTGGTGGACTCTCCGGTCTATTCAAATGCAACTGGAGCTAACAGGGTTTTTAATGACAAAACGCCGCAGATATCGGAATACACCCGCGTGAAAGCTTTTGGCTTGTTTGAGTTTAATAGGGAAGATGGCACTTTTTCACTTAAAAATACCTATAATATTGACCGGATTGAGCGTTTCGAACGCGAACCCGGAACAACGAGGGGAAGTTACAAAATCTATTTTGCAAATGAGTTGCAAACTATACCAATTCCGGTCTTTTCCTATTTTGATGTGCCAGAAGAAAATGTTTGGGGTATATTAGGCTCCTTTCAGCAACTTGAAAGTACCTATATTATCATGAATATTTTTGATTTTCCAAGCGGGGAGCAGGTAGATAACACTTTTTGCTTAACCGTTCATTAAAACTCTACACGAAAATAAATGAAAAGTTTTACATTTCTTTCGATATTACTAATCCTATTTGTAAATAACATGTCCGGTCAGCAACCCCAATGGAAACCATTGGTACCCGACACCGGCAGGATAGCGTTAACGCCCCAAACGCCAAACCTCTACTCAACTATTGTCGTTGATTCAAGCGGGTTGCCATATACTGCATATACTGAAAATTGGGATAGCGCCCGCATAAGAGTTAAAAAGTTTAAAGATTCAGTTTGGGTTGATGTAGGCGTTTCTAACTATCAATTTAAAGGGCAATATCCAGTTTTATGTATCAGTCCTAATGATACACTCTACTTATGCTTTCGTAGGTCGCAAGATTCTACTGTCCAAGTCATTAAGTTTGATGGAACAAGTTGGAATTATGTTGGCACGCCATTTAAAACATCGCCTCAGCTTTTTGAATTGAGTATAGCGGTAGATAGCAATGAAAAGCCTTATCTCGGCTACGCTGTTTTTTCCGTTGGTGATTCGGTCGCTAATATAATTTCTTATGATGGCACAAATTGGGCACCTGTTGGTAATACTTCGTTTGTGCGCAAAACAGGCAGAATAAGTTTACGAATAGGCAATAATAATCAACTTTACGTTGCTTATAATAACGGAACACCTATCTCATATGTCCAAAAATGGGATGGCGCCCTATGGGATTTTATTGGCCAGCCCTTCACTTACATTTATAACATGGATATTGCCCCGGATGGCACCCCATACATTGCTTATTGGGACAATCCCGGAACCAGTGAAATCAGAGTAGCTAAATTGGTAAATAATACATGGTCGGTATTAGGATTTACCAATCATTACGGCCATAATGATTATTTTTCTGAGATGGCGATTGACGAGTCAGGTACTCCGTATATTGCTTATGGGGAGGCACAATGTGCCATAGGAATTGGAGCCTCCATGGCGAAGTATGAAGGGGGAAATTGGATGCAAGTAGGCAATGCATGCTTTTCTTTAACTACTGCGAGAGATATTAGAATGGCATTTGGAAACGGAATACCTTATATCATGTATAGTACTACATCCAGTTTTAGACAAGTATATGCTATGTATTTTGATACATCTACGATAGTTTCTGTTCCTTCAGCAGTTACTGCTCAAAACAACTTTTCTCTTTCCCCCAACCCCGCCACCTCCACCATCACCCTCCAAACCACCCAATCCGGCACTTTTTCAATTACCGATATGCTCGGTCGCACGCTGCTATCACAATCAGTAACCGATGCCAAAACTACCTTGTCCGTAGCGCAATTGCCTGTGGGCGTTTATGCTTATCGGTTTATGGCAAAAGGAGGCAGCTCAGCAAACGGCAAACTTATCATTAATCCTTAAAGAAGTTATTTATTATGTTTGCAAACGAACTTCAAACCTTACCCATTCCTCAAATTACCTGTTATGACGTAACGGAAGCGGCTCCCTTTGGCATTCTTAATTCTTTCAGCCTTGCATCAACTACGGGAATTGGCATTAATACCTTTGATTTAGACACCAAACAAAAGGTAAACAACACTTTCTCACTGCTCATCTTTTAATTGCCATGAAAAATATTACTTGTTTATTACCTCTACTGTTTTTCATTGCTCTACCATTGTTTTGTGATGCACAGCAACCTTCCTGGAAACCTTTAGGCCCCGATACAGGGAGGTTAGCATCTATGAATAAGCCAAATGATCAATCAACCATTGCCACTAATGCATTTGGAATACCATATGTTGCTTATACGGAAACATGGAATAGCGCCCGCATACGAATTAAAAAGTTTAAAGATTCAGCATGGATAGATGTTGGTATACCTGATTATCAATTTAAAGGTTATTATCCGGTATTGACGATTAGCCCCAATGATACGCTTTACGTTTGTTATCGGCGGACTCAGGATTCAACAGTTAAAGTTATCAAGTTTGACGGAACAAACTGGAATTTTGTGGGCACCCCTTATAAAACATCCCCCCAGCTTTTTGAGTTAAGCATAGCGGTCGACAGTAATGAAAAGCCGTATGTCGGCTATGGCGTTTTTTCTCTTGGTGATTCTGTAGCCAACATAATTTCCTTCGATGGTACAAATTGGACACCCGTTGGTAACACATCATTTATGCACAAAACAGATAGAATCAGCATCAGAACAGGAATAAATAATCAGCTTTACGCTGCTTACAATACAGGGACTTCCGCCTCATACGTCCAAAAATGGGATGGTACCAACTGGGACACCGTAGGACAAACATTCACTTACATTTACAATATGGACATAGCCCCTGATGGTACACCTTTCATAGCCTATTGGGAATTTCCTGGCACAAGTCAAATAAGAGTAGCGAAACTTGTTAATAACGTATGGATCATGGTAGGCGTTACACAGCATTTTGGACATAGCGATTACTTTGATGAAATGGCGATTGATGAGGCAGGTGTACCTTATATTGCTTTTAGTGACAACTCGTGTCCTTTGGGTTCAGGTGCATTAAATGCAACAATATTAAAATATAACGGTTCTAATTGGTCTCAAGTTGGAAAGCCGTGTTTTTCGCTTTTTCCTGCCCGGGATACAAGGATGGCATTTGGGAAAGGCATACCCTACATGACGTATAGTACAACGTCAAATCTCACACAACTTTATGCTATGTATTTTGATACTTCAACTGTAGTTGCTGTGCCTGAAACCATTGTTGCTCAAAATAGCTTTTCAGTTTCCCCCAACCCCGCCACCTCCACCATAACCCTTCAAACCACCCAATCCGGCTCTTTTTCAATTACCGATATGCTCGGTCGCACGCTGCTATCACAATCAGTAACCGATGCCAAAACTACATTGTTTATCGCACATCTGCCTGCGGGCGTTTATGCCTATAGATTTATTGCAAAAGGAGGCGGCAGTGCTAATGGGAAATTGTTTATTAATCCGTAATTAATTATCCAGATAAAGGCTTAGTTATTGTAAGGTTTACCTCGGGTATTTAAAAATTTTTTTATGCGCAAATTTATTTTTATAGCTTTAAGCTCCATGCTGTTTTTAAGTTCATCTGCGCAGCAACAAAATGTGTGGCAACCTGTCGGGGCAGATACAGGGCGGGTTTCAAAATTGCAGGACGGACCTTGCTATGGTGGGGTTTATACCGATATGCTAGGCACTCCCTATGTTCTGTACGGGCATCCAAATACTGAATTTTCTATAAGGAAATTTGATGGAACAAATTGGGTAAGTGTAGGTTATGACGATTATGCAGGTAGCAAAGTATCCATTACATTTTCACCACAAAACGTTCCTTATATTTGTTATTTCACCACTGATATACACCACTGTCGTGTTATAAAATTTGACGGTACGGATTGGCAACAAGTTGGGCCTTTAATACCCTGTAGCCAGGCGATTGGAACAACTTCAATTGCAGTTGATGCAAATGACAGTATATATGTTAGTTTCGGAAACATCGCTTTTACTAGTGGACTACCCTTACCCGACACTTTCGGGGAAGTGTTATCTTATAATGGTTCATCCTGGAACCATGTTGGAGATCAAACCAAAATAAAAAAGGGGAATTTTAACCGGCTTGCCATAGACCGTAGCACAAACAAATTATACCTTCGCTATGAAAGTCAGTATGTTTATACACCTGAATCAACTACGCTTCAGTTTCACCAGCACTCATGGAATAAAGTGGGCGAAAATCAGAAACATTGCTATGATTTTGAAGCAGCCCCGACAGGTGGAATATATAGTTTACATATTCTTAGCCCAAGTAATTTGCTTTATGTAGATGTTCTTAAACATGGATATTGGGATTCGCTTCCTCAACCAAACGGTGCAGGGGGCGGAAATCTTGAATTTAATCAGGATGGCACACCTTACCTTTTTTATGGAGACCCGCTCACCGTTATTAGTTATAAAAATAAAACCTGGACTCCGTTGGGCATGCTTGATTTATCTCCTTTTAATGTAAGCCGTTATAACGGCGCAGTCGGGAATGGTATCCCATACGTGGCTTTCATAAGTGAAAACAACTATCAGGTGTATGTTTGGAAATTAGCACCCCCGCCTTTAAGTGTATATACCGTGGAAAGCCTGCCTCCCAACTTAGAAATTTCCCCCAACCCAGCTACTTCCACCGTCACCCTCCAAACCACCCAATCCGGCACACTCCAAATCACAGATATGCTCGGTCGCATATTATTATCCCAACCCCTCGCCCAGTCAAAAACCTCCTTGTCCATCGCTCACCTCCCCGCAGGAGTATATACCTACCGCTTCACCGCAAAAGGAGGCGGCACAGCAAACGGCAAACTCATCATCAGCCCCTAAAAACAACCGCAGCGCGCACCCAATGCGCGCTGCTTATTTCAAACTGCTCTTATACCATTTAGACATCTAAATCTTGTATTTCGGTATAAATTTTCCAGCCTGTAATGGAGCGAATGATTTCTGCATTTAGCATCGCAATGATATCCATGACTTTTTCACTTAGTGCTTCTAAGCAGGTGAACACCTTATTGCCAAGCCTGTCCTTGATCCATCGCCAGATCATCTCCGCCGGATTGAGTTCAGGACTGTAAGGCGGCAAAAAAAGTAAGGCTATATTTGGCGGAATCGTCAGGCGCCGCGCTTTGTGAAAAGCACCATTGTCTAATATCACCAGCTTAAATTCTTCCGGCTTGTGGTTTGAAAATTCATCCAGCCATAGTTCAAAACAATCAGTATTGCAATAAGGTAACTCCAGCGTAAAATGATCGCCAGAGGAAGGACTATAAGCTCCAAACAAATAGAAATTCTTAAACCGATGCTGATAGGGTACAATTGGTTTTACGCCGCGCGAGGTGAGGCACCGCCGCACGATGGAGAGCAGTCCAAAACGGCTTTCGTCCATCACATACATCTGAAAAGAGGAGCAACCAGATACTCTAAACTCATTATACTTAATATGTTTTACTTGCTCAGGCAGGTTTTTTAAAAACCGCTACCGCGGCTTCGTCTTTTTTTACGTGGCTTTTGCGACCCACTTTTAATTTGGTGGCAAAGTTTCGTTTCAGGTATTTGTTTAAGGCATAGTAGCCTTTTTCAATGCCCATTTCTTCTTTGAGCCACGTTTGCACTTCGCCGTAGGAGCGAAACCCATTTTTGGGGTCTGCTAGTTTTTGAGCAATCTGTTGTTTTTGAGCGCTGCTGATGCCGGAGCGTTTGTCTCCCCCACGACCTTCGGTGATGAGGGCTTGCAACCCGCCTGCGCGGTATTTGTTTTTCCAGATGCGGATAGATTCGCCGCTGACTCCTGTTTTCGCTGCCAGTTCGCCAACATAAACAGCACCTCTAACGGTGGCAAGCAGCATTTTTATCCGAGGCTTGAGGTGTGCAGCAACTTTCGTTTGTAGAACTTTTAATTCTTCAACGCTCTCTATTACGGTAATGGACGGTGTCTTTGGCATAAACCTAAAGACACTAATCTAAACTCAAAAGTTGGGTGGGGAAATGGTATTACATCTCACCTAAATGTGCATGCTACATTTCAAACCATCCTCAAACTTCCTCTAATTGTAAGCGCACTTTTCCAATCTAAAAACGCACCTTCCTGCCTCTTTCCAAATAATTCCATACTGGCTCATCACCCCGCTTAAATAAGCAACGTCATTTCCAAATCGCCCGCAAATTGTTTCTAACGCCGTTCAAAACATTCCTAAACACTCGTAAAATATCTAAACGCCCACACGCAGTAAGCTAAAATCATTACAACTTGCCTAAAACCATTATGCATCAATTTTTTGGAGATAAAAATCTTCCTAAACCTTACATGAATCTATTTATTTTCACTAGCAACCTCCCTAAAATCAATAATGCAATAACTAATTCATGTTATGTACTTCCCTAAATCACACACGCAATAATTAAAAATGGTTGCAACTTCCCTAAACCACTCACGCAACAACCCAAAATAATTACAACTTCCCTAAACCACATCACGCATTACTTAGAAATAGTTAGCGCATTCGTAGATGCACCCGAATCTTTTATCTTTTTCTAAAAAAACATTTTCTTGCGGTGTGATTCCAACTTCTCCGGTAAAATATTAATCATATCCAATCATCCCAATCATAAAAATCTGCGTTCCATCCCGCAACCAATTCCTCACAAAAATCTAACCTTTTCCTGCCCCTTTAGAAACCATCCTTTTGCCTTCCCCAGTCTTCTTTATTTTGTGCCCCGCAGGCAAACAGGTAATACCGTTTAGACACCCAAACTAGTATCCCCGTCATTGCGAGGGCTTGCCCAAAGCAATCTGAGTCAAGCTATATTTCTTGCTGCTTTTCAGATTGCTTCGCTTCGCTCGCAAGGACGCTCCATAATGGTAATCTAGATGTCTATTTGGTATAACAAACACCCATCGCCCGACTTTTGTATTCATAAACATGCTGCCGCTCCAACCATGAAAAAAATACTCCTCGTAGAAGACGACCCCGATATCTACCGCCTCCTAAGCCTCCACCTTGCCCCGCCTGATTATCAGCTTGAAGTGTGGGACACCGGCATGGATGCATATGGCCAGGCTTTCGCCCATCAGTTCGACCTCCTCATCCTCGACGTCATGCTGCCCGATATTAACGGAATGGAAATCTGCAAAGCCGTCCGCCGCCGCGATTCAAACATTCCCATAATCATGCTTTCTGCCCGCAGCGGCGAAGAAGATAAAGTAGCCGCCTTCGAAACCGGTGCCGATGATTACATCACCAAACCCTTTTCCATTAAAGAACTGCTTGCCCGCGTGAAAGCCGCCCTCCGCCGCGCAGAGCAAGCCGGCAGCGGCGTCCATCAAAAAATGGACAACGTTTCCTTCCGCGATTTATACATAGATAAAGAAAAAAAGAAAGCAACCCTGCATGGCAACCGCCTCGACCTCACCCCTAAAGAATTTGACCTCCTCTGCCTCCTCGCTTCCAACCCGGGCAAGGCATTTACGCGGCAGCAATTGCTTGAAGACGTGTGGGGCATTGCCTTTGCCGGTTATGAACACACCGTGACGGCACACGTAAACCGCCTGCGCCTTAAAATTGAAACCAAACCTGCTTCCCCTGAATATATTCTTACCGCCTGGGGCACAGGTTATAGATTTGCAGAATGACCTTAAAACGCCCCCCTATTTTCACCCGCATCATGCTGCTTGTAGCTGCGCTGATAACTGTGCTGGGCGCGGTGTTCATCGTCATTACCTACATCGTGGCTACCAATTTTTATGCATCCACCACGCAACTGCTAAATAAAGACGTAGCCACCCATATTGCCCGCTTCACCGCGCCTTTTGGTAAAAACGGATTAGACACAAAAAAGGCAGATTCCGTGTTTCACAATGCCATGGTGCTCAGCCCGAATGCGGAAGTTTATTTTCTGGATAATGCAGGTAAAGTCATTTATTTTCACGAATCGCCGGAACCTGTTTTGCTGAAACAAATACCACTCGCTGCCATCAAAAAACACATTGCATCAGCCGGGCAGGATTTCATAAAAGCCCCCGACCCCCGCGATCCGGATAATGAAAAAATATTCTCCGCAGCGGAGGTTACTATGGATGGCAAAATGCTGGGATATATCTTTGTTATCCTTGGCGGTAGTGATGCCCGCACCGTTGCTTCTCACCTTTTGAGCAATCATGTAACTACGCTTTCCCTTACTGCCCTTGCCTGCGTTATCATCCTTTCGCTTATTGTTAGTTTTTGGTACGTAAGGCGCATTCAGCGGCGCTTTAACCGCGTGGTGGAAGTGATGGAGCGCTTTCAGAAGGGTGATATGAAGGCAAGATTTAAAATTAAGGAGCAGGATGAACTTTTGCCCATAAAAAAAGCATTCAATACCATGTCGGAGCGATTGGTATATCAAATAAACCGGCTCACCAAAAGTGAATCAGACCGGAAGGCGTTTATTGCCGGCGTCACCCACGATTTGCGCACCCCCCTTTCCATTGTGGGCGGCTATGCCGAAACGCTTGTGATGAAACAAACCGAAGGCAGCCTCACCACCGCGCAGCAGCAGGAATACATCCACCTCATGCTTCAAAAAGTGAGGCAGATTGAAAATATGGTGAATCAGTTGCACGACCTTGCCGCACTTGAATCCGTATCGTTTGAGCCAACCAAAGAGCCGTTTATGATTTCGGAACTGGTGCAGGAAATTGTGCAAAACTTCCGCCTGCCATCTGAAGCTAAAAATATTGTGATTGATTGTGACCGCTGCAATAGCGATGCCTTCATTAATGCAGATATCAGCATGATGGAACGCGTAATTCAAAACTTGCTGGTGAACGCTGTGGCGTATTCTCCAAAAAATCAAAAAATAACAGTGGAACTGAAGGAAGTAAAAAATGCTTTGCTGCTTTCTATTAAAAACAAAACCGCCCCATTGCCGGAAGTATTGTTGCAATGGCTGAACAACCCTGATGCACCGCCTTCGGCACCGGAAGTATATCCTTCCAAAACCTCCATCGGGCTGGCAATTGTGAAGCGCATTTTACAGCTGCATCACATTCCTTTAAAAGTGCGTGAAAAAGGCGGGGAAGTTATTTTTGAGATGGAACTGGAGACGGTGGCAATTTGACAATTCGGCATTTCGGCAATTGACTTGCGCACCTATTTCCTTCTTTTTTGAAACGCGGATTAGGCGGACGGACTAAGGGATTACGCAGATGAATTACCTTCGTGCGAGCGTTTTCACAGGAACTCGCGCACTTCCTTCTAAGGTTCGGAAGAGGCTCTGTTAGATACTAACATTCACTCACAAACTATACTTCCTCCCCTCATTTTCTTTTTTTAGCCAGTTTACCAAAGGGTCAAAATACTGAAGCATCGCTTTTGCGTTTAAATCATCACCGGTGCTTTCTTTCAACACCACGCGCCAGTCTTTCGAAGCTCCCGGATAAGTAATTTTTTTCAGGAAATCACCAATGCCTTTTTGCCCATAATAATTAGTGGCGCGGGGGTCTTGATGCAAAATATTCTTCGCAATGTAATTGTGCAGTTGGTACAAAATTACGTAGCTAAGGGCATAATCATAGTATTGTGCAGGGTCGTCGTTGATATGCGTTTTGGTGGCAGCATCGCAAAAATCTTCTCTCCTGAAAGCCGGAGGCTCTATGCCCTGATATTGTTTAGAAAGTGCCCACCACCGTGCATTAAATTGGTCAGCAGGCAGCTTGTCTACATACAGTTCTTTCTCAAAATGGCTCATGGTGCCGCAACTGAAAAACATAAACACAACGGAGTTCAGGGCTTCTTTCAATAAACTTTGGATGCTATCGGTTTTCGTTCCCGCAGGTATCAATCCACGCCCAACAAGATATGGTTTTTGCATAGCAGCCAGTCCCATCATCGTTCCAATGGCTTCATGGTAAGCACGGTTGGCGCCGCCGCGCAGCAAGGGCGGCACATCAGGATTGCTGTAAGTGAGGTAATAGTAAATATGCCCGAGTTCATGATTGGCTGTTTCCCACCATTCGGAGTTTGGCTCCACGCTCATTAGGCTGCGCACATCTTTATTGAGGTTCATATGCCAGGCAGATGCGTGGTTGTTTTTCTTCACATTGCTATCAGATGGATAAGGATAAAGCGAACTCCGCTCCCAAAACGATTGCGGCAGTTCCGGAAAGCCAATGCTGGTGTACAGTTTTTCGCCTTCATGCACAATCCAGGACGCAGATTTTGTACCGAGCACGCTGTCGAGGTTTAGTCCGGTTACGTTCACGGCGCTACTCCAGTCCTGCCCCCAGCGGTTTGGCAGCCAATGGGCGGGTATTACGTCAGGCACCACTTTCACGTTATATTTTTTGGCGAGTTCATAGCGCATCCAAGTGTGCAGTTCGCGGTAAAGCGGTTTCAGTTCCTCCATCAGGCGCTCCATGGTGGTCATCATTTCAGGGGTGGTGTAGTTATAATCACTCACCTGATAGGTAAAATAATCTGGATAACCCAGCGCCTGCACGGTTTCGTTGCGGAGGTTGCGGAGGTTCACGAGACCTGTCTTTAGCGTGGGACCTATGGATTTACTGGCTTCCCAGGCGTATTGGCGTTTGTTGAGGTTGGTTTCTTTTTTCAGGATTTCATCCAAATCGTTTGTACTTACTTTTTTATCGCCCAGCATGTATTGATAGCCGTAGAGCTTTTGCGTTTGGTCGGTTTCGGCTTTAATGCGCGCCTTCACCACGTCTGAAATTGTTTGGGGATTATTTGCCGCTGCATAGAGCACCAATTCCATTTGTTTTTGCTGGATGGGGGAAAGTTTTTCCTTATGTTCCATGAATTTTTTGGCAGTTTCGATGTTTTCCTTGCTGCCGGTAAATGCTGCCATTTCCTCATCTGCTTTTTGTGCTGCCATCGCGTTTGTAGAATCGCCGGCTACAATTTCTGTATTGGCTTTCCATTGCGCCTCCGATGAATTGGTGTAAAGCGTTACGTATTTGTTGGTATATTTTTGAAGGAAAGCCTGTGCTTCTTCATCGCCTTTGCGGTTTTCATCATTGTTGTTATTGGTATTTTCGCAGGATGCAAAAAGAAGCAGCGCCGCAGTAGCAACTAATAGGTTTTTAGCCATAAAATAAGTATTATTAGCCGCGAAAGTAAACACTTTCAGTTAAAGGTTTTTTTTTGAAAAAGTAGAAAGTATAAGCGGTGAAAGAGTGAAAGTAGAAAGACAAAAGCAGAAAGCTATCAATAGTTCCAAACTCCACTTCTCAACCTATAAACTTATCAACTTACAAACTTATCAACTTCACCCCATGCGCCTCTCCGAATCTTTTTATTTCCTGAAAAATGCCCTCCAATCCCTTTACGACACCGGAGAAGCAACTGCAATAACCCATGAATACCTCCGCCATCTCACCCATCTCGGGAAGCTGGAAAGAATTATGCAGAAGGATGAATCCCTTTCACCACAGCAGGAAGAAACCCTGAATGCAGATTTGCAGAAACTCCTGAAAGGCAAACCCTTGCAATACGTTACAGGCTGCGCCTTTTTTCTGGGAGATGAATATGCAGTGGATGAAAACGTCTTAATTCCCCGCCCTGAAACTGAAGAACTGGTGCTTTGGGCGGCAGAAGATTTTAAATCCACACAATCATTTTCAGTGCTCGATATTGGCACAGGCAGCGGTTGCATTCCCATCTCCCTTAAAAAAAATTTACCGCAGGCAGTCGTCTCTTCTTGCGATGTAAGCGATGCGGCACTGCAAGTTGCGCGTAAAAATGCTGCAATCCTAAAAGCCGAGGTTTCCTTTTTCCAATGCGATTTCCTGAACAGGGAAAACTGGAAATCACTTCCTGCATACGACCTCATTATCTCCAACCCGCCCTACATTCCTTTCAGCGAAAAGCTAACGCTCCATCAAAACGTGCGTGATTTTGAACCCTCTTTAGCCTTGTTTGTAACGAGTGATGATCCGCTTCTTTTCTATTATCATCTGGCAGCCTTCGCAAAGAATCATTTACAAAAAAACGGCGCGCTCTTTTGCGAAACACACCGCGACTTTGCTACCCCAACTGTGGCTCTTTTTAAAAACGAAGGCTTTAAAACATACTTGCGGAAAGACATGCACGGCGCAGAGCGGATGATTAAATGCATCTGGTAGCCGCAATTCCAAAATCACTTTTTCCCCTTCTGCCGGAAGTCTTTAAAGCGCCCGTTCTTTTTGTTTTTCACGCCCTGCTCCAATCCTGATGAGGTATAAACCCTGCTTTCCATTTCCGGTTTATTGCCGGTGCCGCCAGTTTTCCTTTTGGGGATGTATTGCTTTGCTGATGCCTCTTCCGTCCTGCTGCTGTCGCTCATCATTTGCTGCATGGTGGCTATTTCTTCAGGGGTGAGATAACGCCAGCTACCGGAGACAAGTTTCCCAAGTTTCAGGTTCATAATCCGAAGGCGCACAAGGCGTTTCACTTTGTAATCAAGCGCATCACACATCCGCCTGATTTGCCGGTTCAAACCCTGCACCAGCGTAATCCTAAATTGGTATTTCCCTTCCTGATTCACTTTGCAGGGCTTTGTTTTGGTGCGCAAAATCCGCACGCCTTCACTCATCGTTTTCAGGAATTCCGGGGTAAGCGGTTTATCCACGGTCACTAAATATTCCTTCTCGTGCAGGTTCCCGGCGCGGAGCATTTTATTCACAATGTTACCATCGTTCGTTAGCAAAATGGCGCCTTCCGATTCTTTATCAAGCCGCCCCACCGGAAAGATGCGCTGCTTGTAATTCACGAAGCTTATGATGTTGGTTTTGTCCTTCTCATCCGTGGTGCTCGTAACGCCGGAAGGCTTGTGCAGCAACAGATACACTGTCTTCCCTTTCTTCTTCAGCGGCTCCCCGTCTATCTCCACCACATCGCCTTCCTTCACTCTGTTGCCTGCCTCGGCAAGCTCCTTATTAATGCTTACGCGCGCCTGCTGAATGTAGTCGTCGGCATCGCGCCTGGAGCAGAAGCCCGTGTCAGAAATGTATTTGTTCAGGGAGATGGAATCGGTGTGAATAACCGTGTTTTTGCCTTTACGCATGGGAGTGATTAAATAAAGTGTTTCAAAGATAATTGCCAATTTAGGGAGATAGTTTAGCTTGCAGTTTTCTTAGAAATAATGAAGACCTCAAAAATCATCCTCAGTGCAGCCTGCGCCCTGCTTTTCACCGCCTCCTGCCGCCAAGAAAAAGTAATTGTAGAGCCGGTAATCACCAACCAGCGGCATGAAGAAATGAACGTTGCCTACGGCAATAATCCTTTGCAGAAAATGGATGTTTATTTCCCCGAGGGCTATGATGGCGAAACGCCGGTTGCCTTCCTCATTCATGGGGGCGGTTTCATTGCGGGTACTAAAGAAGAGTTTGCTATGCAAGCGGAATTATTTCGTGCACAGGGCTTTGTAACTGTCAATATTTCTTACCGCTTAGTGGATACTACAGGATTGCTGCAACTGCCGCCACTCCACGTTTCCGGTGGTTTAAAAGTGAGTGATCAGGTGGCGGATGTGCGCGCTGCGGTGCAAAAATACAGAGCCGAAGCACCTGCCTGGGGAACCGGAACAGGCAATATGTACATGGCAGGCCACGGTGCCGGCGCCACGCTTGCTTTGCTTTATGGCGAAGGAATGTTTAACGCTGATAACCACATTAAAGCCTGCGGCAACTGGGCGGGTGTTACCGACTTTTCCATCCCTTCCGATAGCCTGATAAACACGCTTGATCCGCGCTATGTAGAATTGCTGTCCCGCCTTGCCGGTGCGACGCCCGACCTGGCGCATAATCTTTACTTCATGGCAATAAGCCCTTACTGGGTGGCGTATAACAAAGGAGGTCATCCCGCATTCTCTGCCTATCCTGAATTTAACGTGGTGCTTGGGCAGCCGGGTGAAGCTTTGTTTGGGTTAATCAACACCCAGAATTTCCATACACTCCTGCGCAACCGCGGCATTGCCGAAAAGCTTACTATTTATGCAGGAAGTGATCACGGCTTTGGGATGCCGACAGGCGCATGGGATAGCGTAATTAATGAAACTGCCCGCTTTTTTAAAGCCCGGTAATCTCCCCTGCATCAGCTATTCCATCACCCAAAAAAAACATCCCGGTTATGTCTTCCACCATCCTGTTTAAGATAGAAAACAGCGTTGCCTTCCTCACCCTTAACCGCCCTGAAAAATTCAATTCCTTTAACCGCGAAATGGCGCTTGCCCTGCAACAGCAACTTGACGATGCAGCGCTAAACCCGGACGTACGCTGCATTTGCATAACCGGCAGCGGCAAAGCATTTTGCGCCGGGCAAGACCTTGCAGAAGCTACCGACCCGGATGGCCCGGCAATGATTAAAATTGTGGAAGAACATTACAATCCTATCATCCTCCGCCTGCGGAATATTGAGAAACCCATTGTAGCTGCCGTGAATGGCGTAGCTGCCGGTGCAGGCGCCAACATTGCCCTTGCTGCTGATATTGTGCTCGCTTCCGAAGGCGCATCATTTATCCAGGCTTTCAGCAAAATCGGGTTGATTCCTGACAGTGGCGGCACATTCATTTTGCCGCGCCTTGTGGGTTTTCAGCGCGCCGCTGCCCTCATGATGACGGGGGAAAAAGTGGGCGCAAAAGAGGCTATGGCAATGGGAATGATTTGCCAGCATTTCCCCGATGATGCTTTTGAAGAAGCCTATAAAGCATTTGCTATGCAGCTTGCGCAGATGCCCACCAAAGCACTTGGACTCACTAAGCGCTTGCTTAATCAATCCCTCACCCACACGCTTTCCCAGCAATTGCAGGCTGAAAAAGAAGTGCAGACCGAAGCCGGTGCCACTGCCGATTTTAAGGAAGGCGTCCGTGCGTTTCTTGAAAAAAGGAAACCGGCGTTTGTTGGAAAATAATTTTTACGAGATGATGCCCTAGGACGCACTTCAGGCGTTTCAAAATCAACTGCCGATGGCATATTTTCCAAAACCGATGGCTTGCTGCTACAAGCGGTTCCATCCTGCGCATTGTACATTCCATCCTGCCTACTGCAGGTGGCGTGCAGCCCACTGTCGGTTTCATCCTAACAACTACAGAAGCCTGGCATCGCACTACCGATTGAGCTTTCATACCAAATAGACATCTAGATTACCAATACGGAGCGTCATTGTGAACGGAGTGAAGCAATCTGAAGAACTGGTGAGGATAAACGCAATCTTAAGTTGACTTCAGATTGCTTCGGGCAAGCCCTCGCAAGGACGCTGGGACTAGTTTGGATCTCTAAATGGTATTAGACTTTTGTCTTTAAACTACCCACCCTACTGCGTTTTATAAACTTTCACCGAACAGGTAAACGCCTGCAATTTTTCAATCTGCTGCTCGCGGCTAAGCGCACTGAGCTTATTGATTTTTGGCAGCGTTACCTGCATGTCGTCCGGCAGATTTTTTAGCAATCGCTGCACCGCTCTTGAACTTACGGCATACGTATTTCCACCCTCTCCCTGCTTAGCTGTAACTATTGCAATTACGTTTCCCTGAGCATCCAAAACAGGGGCGCCACTTTGCCCAAAACTTGCGGGAAGTTCCAGTTGATATTGCAGACTGTCGCCTTGGAAACCGTTTCTGCCGCTGATGTAACCTTCGCTGTAAACAATTTCATCCTGCGGAAAACCAAGTGTAAAAACTCTGGAACCCAAACCCCGCTTGCCTGATGCAAAAGTGTAAGGCACATCCTGCTTGCTAAACTCAAAATCATCGCGGGCAATTTTCAAAAGCGCGACATCTGCCTGTTCATCAAAACTGATTACGGAGGCTTTGTAATAATTGCCTTTGCTATCCTGAATGTAAACAGAATCGGCACCTTCCGTAACGTGGAAATTGGTAATCAGATAGCCATCATTGCGCACCGCAAAGCCGGTTCCGGAAAAATTTGCAGGCTGCATGGGCGCTGTGTTTTGTTCGTTCACGCGGCTGATAATCTGCTTTTGCGAAGTTTTAATGTGCTCCAGTTCACGGCGCAGATAATTGTATTGATTGGTGGTTTTCTTTTGGTTGTGTGCAGTTATCCAAAAAGTTGAAAGCGTGGTGATGATGGCAATACCTGCAGCAATGCCTGCCGTCCGCCAATAGTGCGTGCGCAATGGAATAACCTTTACTTCTTTGGGAATAATGTTGCTTACCTGACGGCTTATGTTGCTTAGCATGTTGCGGAAACGATGTTGCCTGCCGCTGTTTTGCAGAGATTGAATCATGTTTACAGAAGCATCAAAATCGGCAGCAAAATGTGGGTCGTCGGCAAGTGTTTTTTCTAAATCAGCCTGCTCTGCATAGGATAAATTTCCGGCAACAAACCGCTCTGCAAATTCCCAGTGGTTGTGTTTATCAATCATTTCAAAAAAGGGTTTCAGTGTGTGATTATCTAATGGTGTTGTTGTAAAAAATTTTTTTCAGCCGGTTCAGGCATTTGTATTTCTGCGTTTTTGCCGTGTCGGTATTGGTGTATCCAAAGCTTGCAGAAATGTCGTTCATGCTTTTGTTTTCATGATAAAATGCTTTTAGCAGCGCTGCGCATGGTTCGCCCAGTTGTTCCATAGCTTCACTCAATTGCCGGAAGTGCATTTCCCTTTCCTCATGCACATTCACGTCGGCTTCATAAACCTGTTCATCACCACTTTCTTCTTCTTTTTCAAAAGCAGAAGGCATAGCGGGATTTCTTTTTTGCTGCTCCAGTTTTTTATACCAGAGATGCTTGCTCACGGCAAATAAATACGTTCCTATTTTGCAGGAAAGCCGGAAATCTTCTCCCTGCGCTTTTTCATAAAGAACAATCATCGCCTCCTGATACACATCTTGCGCATCTGCCTCCAGTCCGCCGCGTTTCACTATCCAGGCAATTACGGGTTTATGATGCTTATTGTAAACTGCTTCTGTAGCGCGATGGCTTCCCAGCGCTATTTCTGCAAGCAATTGCTGATCGGTATGGAGCAAAATGTTCACTGTATTAATCCTTTATTTCGTAAAAAGTAACCCAATGCGCTGAAAAGAAACCCGATTAATGGCGCCTGTGATATCCTTTCAAAAAAATTTTAAAACCGGCGGGTTACCTTTTTCAAAAGTGCGCATTAATGAGCAATTAACCACTAAAAAAACAAAAACATGAAACTGGTAAAACTGAGCATTTTCGCACTGGCAATGGGCTTATTCGCAACATCTTGCGGCGACACAACAAACGAGGACGAGATGATGGAAGACACTACAACTGTTATCACAACGGAACCAATGGTTGTTGACACAATCGTTGCGCCAATGGCAGACAGCACTGCTATGATGGCGGACACCACAATGATGAACAGGTAAAAAACTTTTGCTCATCGCAACAAAAGCCCTGACTTAATCGTCGGGGCTTTTTTAATTTTTGCCGCCAATCACAATCACGATTTCACCCTTCGGCGGATGCGCCGTGTAATGCTGCGCCAATTCTTCCAAGCTGCCGCGTTGCGTTTCTTCAAAAAGCTTAGTCAGTTCCCTGCAAACCGCCGCCTGGCGTGCGTTTCCCAGATGCAATGCCAACTCTGAAAGCGTTTTTACCAACCGGTGCGGAGATTCATAAAGCACGATGGTTCGCTCCTCTTCTGCCAATTTTCCCAGTGCCGTTTGCCTGCCTTTTTTTACTGGCAAAAAACCTTCAAACAAAAACTGATTGCAGGGAATGCCGCTTTGCACCAACGCAGGAACAAAAGCAGATGCGCCAGGCAAACATTCTATTTTGATGCCTTTGCGAATGCACGCACGAACCAATAAAAATCCAGGGTCAGAAATTCCGGGTGTGCCGGCGTCGGTTATCAATCCAAAGGTTTTACCGCTTTCCATTTCTGCTAGCAGCCTTTCTTCCATGCGGTGTTCGTTATGCTGATGATAAGGCAGCAGGCTTTTTTGGATGCCGTAGTGTTTCAATAAAATGCCTGATTTCCTGGTGTCTTCGCAAAGAATTACATCCACCGATTTCAGCACCTCAACCGCGCGGTAAGTAATATCTCCCAGGTTGCCAATGGGCGAAGGAATGAGGTAAAGCATTTTTTTTTTAAAAAGGAAAAAGAAGCAGTGAGAGCGGTCTGCAAAAATGAATTTCGATTAGAGGCTCTATCCGCTGAAACCCTTATTCCACCGTTATTTCAAAGGATTCCATCACGGCATTTGCAAGCAGTTTTTCGCAGGCTTCCCGCACCCTTTTTTCCGCAGCTTCTTTATTTTCAGCATTCAGCGTGAGCGTTATGTGCTTGCCGATGCGCACGTTTTCCACCTCCGTAAGCCCGAGGTTGTGAAGGCTGCTGTTTACGGCTTTGCCCTGCGGATCAAGCAATTCGCGGAGCGGCATAATGGTGGCGTGTGCAGTGAAGGTCATGCGGTGGTTTCGATTAAAACTTTTGGTTTGTAAAGAATGGATAAAGCGATGTAAAGAAGGAAGGCAATATCAGCAGTTGCCCACCCGAAAAAGGGAATGCACGCAGCGGTTACAACCGGCAATAAAATCTGCCGCCAGCAGTCCTTTAATTTCCAGGATTTGGGGACGGCTTTGAAAAAATAAATCCTGCTCACCATGAGGTAACATAGCACGGCTATCAGCAAATAAAGGGTGGAATTACTGTGCAAAAGCGAATAACTTCTGCCGGGCTGATACCACTCCATCAGCGGGAAAGTGGCGATGTACAAACCTATTGCGGGCGTTGGCATCCCCACGAAATGACCCGGCGTTTCTTCCGGCATATTATTGAAGCGAGCCAGCCTGATTGCCGCAAAAATGGCGATGGCAAATGCAGGGCAAAGCATCCAGATTCCGGCATCCATTGCGTCGGTTTGCATCATGATGGTTATCCACAGCATTTTAAACAAAATCATTGCCGGAGCCACGCCAAAACTTACCAGGTCTGAAAGACTATCAAGGTCTTTACCATGCGGTGAAAAAACCTTCAAAGCGCGTGCTGTCCAGCCATCCAGCAAATCGAAAATTGCTGCCATGAAAATGAAAATGCTGCCGAGGTAGGGTTGCTCCATTGCTGGAACTTCTATTAAATCGCCGCCTCCGAAAGTTGTTGAAAAATTTTGTGCGCTAAGGATAAAGGTGATGGCTGCGCAACCGCAAAAAAGATTGGCGAGCGTGAGGATATTGGGCAGATGGCGCATGAGCGGCGCAAAGATAGTTATTGGCAGGAAGTGGCGCCTGCAAATTGCGGTGAGCCAAAACGCAAAACTTCACTGAAATAAAACATTGGAATGACCTTGCCGGAATGTTTTTATCAATAACTTTAGGCGATGTTAAAATGACAAACTATGAAGTGGCGTACATTCAGCGGAGCGCCTTTAAAAGCCCCCGTAAAAAAAGAAGTTGAAGAAGTAATCCTGCGCGAAACCGGCAAGGGGTATAAGCTCAAAGTGTGCATCGGCACTGACTCTCAGGTGTATGGCGCCGTTACGGAATTTGCTACGGTAATTGTTTTTTTACGCGAAAAGCACGGCGGCTTCATGTTTATTTGCAATGATAATTCCACCCAAAAATTCAGCATTAAGGAAAGGATGTTGGTGGAGGTGGCGAAGAGCATCGAGATTGCTTACGAACTCTGCGATTTATTTACGCGCTACGATGTGGATATGGAAGTGCATGCCGACATCAACACCAACCCACAATTTAAAAGCAACGAAGCGCTGCGTGAAGCGATGGGCTATATTTTAGGGATGGGCTTTGCTTTTAAGGCTAAGCCGGAAGCTTTTGCTAGTAGTTGTTGTGCGAATAAGATGGTGAATTAGATAATCATTTTAATGCTTTTGCTATTTTCTCAATTACTTTTTCTGGCGGAATTAATTGAATAGCTTCGTTTGGAAGTCTTTCGGGTTGATCCAATATTGGATTGTTTTCTTGAATGTACTTTTCTATGTGGTCGGGATAAACAACAAAGAATTTGGCAAAAACTTCGTTTGGATATGGTGCAAAGCGACCATAATGTTTTCCACTAAAAAGAGCAACAATGGGACATGCAACAGACGCCGCCATATGTACTGAGCCCGTATCCACACTAATTGCAAGTCGAGCGTGTTTTAGTAGTACCATCGTTTGTAAAAGGGAAGTTTTTCCGGTACAGTTTTCAATATCTGCAGAATTTTTTAAGAAAGAAATTATGGCTTCAGAATCTCTCAATTCTGAAGGGCTGCCGCAGATGAGTATTTTATAACCGTAATTCTTCTTTACATACTCAATAATATCTGCAAAGTATTCAGGCTTCCATTTTTTTTCTGGTTTTCCTGCACTCGAAAAAACGATTACGTAGGGTTGTTCAATTAATTTCTCTTCTTCAATTGTTGTTTGATAAGGCACATGAAGTTCCGTCTTTGAAATATTTAATAGCTCACTAATAAAGGTTTGATTGCGAAAAAAATCAAAATTTTGATTGATTCCGCTGTCGATTAATATGTCATATATTTCATTGTCAATTCTTAGTTCGCTTTGATTTCTGTTAGAAAAATCAGCAACCATTCCGATTTTTTCTTTGGCTTTTGTAACAACCACAATTGCGTCGTCCGTGTTAAGCCCTCGCGAATAGATGCAATTAACCACATGTGTGTAACTTTGACTTCTAAATTTTTTTAAAAATTGAAACCTGTATTTGAGATTCGATTTGAAATTATTTTTTTCCAACCAGAATGTTTCATCAACAGAATTCCCATCTAATGCCAAAAATAACGATTTCCACGCATTATTACCGACTAGTGTTATTTTAAAATTCTGATACTTTTCAGATTTTCTAATTATTTTAAAATAGTTTCTAAAAAGTATATAATCTCCAATTTCATCAGTTTTCACTAATAGCAACTTATTTTCATTAGTTTGCTTTACAGGAATTAGCTTAACCATCTTTAATAAAACAGAATAAATATTTTCTATGATTAACTTTCTAATCTTACCCATTTATAGCTAAATTTTTTGTTTCCATTTTTTTGTTTCCCTTCCCTTATTCTTGTTTATTACACAACTGTGATAATTTCTGAAAATTGTGTGCTAATATTGCGGTTACTTTTACAAAAAAATATGTTGCGCAATTTACTTACAGCTTTTTGCTTTTTCATAGCTTGCTCATCGCTTGCTCAAATCCCAACTCAAAACCTTGTTGCTTATTATCCTTTTTGTGGTAATGCATTGGACATGAGCGGCAATGGTTATCATCTAACAAATAACAACGCCACTCTAACCACAGACCGATTCGGGGCTGCGGCTAAAGCCTATGATTTTAATGGAGTCAACAGCATTTTGTTTTTGAGCAACACACTCCCTTTGGGCAATCAATATACCATGTCGTGCTGGATTCGACCCACAAGTGCTCAAGATGCGCTTTGTGTTTACAATGGCAATTCGGGTACAAACGGAACTGGTATTGTCTATGATAATGGAGCAGCTGTAGTTGGAACGAAAATTACTTTTTTAGCGGGAGGATTGTGCTTTTGTATGTCCATCCCTTCTCCAATAAATCAGTGGTATCATGTTGTTTTGAGGAAGGACGCCGTCAAGTTTAAGTTTTGGATTAATAACGTGTTGGTTGACTCTTCAAACACTCCAACAAATCCACCCAATGGCATTTTCCACATCGGGCAAGATTATACCGACGGCACCAATCCATTTTTAGGTAAGATTGATGATGTCGCTATTTACGATCGTGCCCTTACCACGACAGAAATCGCCCAACTCTTCAACTACCAATGCGGCTCCTTCACTCCCCAAATTACGCCGCTTGTTTCAAACTATTTCACCGGCGGCTCCGCAACATTTTCAGTAGCGCCCCTCGGTACCAATTACCAATGGCAGCAAAATAGCGGCTCCGGTTTCACGAACCTTACTAACGGACCCAATTACACCGGCGTAAACACCAACGCGCTCACGATTTCAAACCTCACGGCAGCCATGGCAGGCTTCACTTACCGCTGCATTTTTACAGACATTTCCTGCTGCCTGGATACTTCAAATAACGGTACGCTCAGCTTTTCACCACCACCGCCACCTCCTCCTCCCTGCGTTTCTGTCCTAAACCTGCCTGACACGATCGGACAGTGTGAAAACACAACTTATCAATTCAACCTCACCTTAAACTCCAACCCGCAAATAACACTTACTGACACTACCTGGTTTCCTGCAGTCGGGCTTTCAAACCCTAACATCCTGAACCCGCTTGTTACGCTCGGAACTTCTAACCAAACTTACTTCCTCACCATCAATGCAGAAAGCAATATCAACGCTATAACGAACGGAGATTTTAGCAACGGAAATTCCGGTTTCACTTCTGATTATACCGTCGGGACGGGCGGCGCTTTCGGGCAATTAACCAACCCGGCCACTTATGCCATCACTACCAACCCAAGCCTGGTACACACGCAATTTGCATCGTTTGGAGATCACACCACCGGAACCGGACAAATGATGGTGGTGAACGGGGCTGCTGTTGCTAACCAAAACATCTGGTGCCAAACCATTACCGTAACGCCCAACACCGACTATAATTTTGCAGCCTGGTTTGCATCCTGCACCGTAAACAATCCTGCAATCCTACAATTTTCTGTGAATGGAACGCTCCTTGGCGCACCTGCAAATGCCCCGGCAGTAACGGGTGTATGGATGCCTTTTAACGCTACATGGAACAGCGGCGCCAGCACTTCAGCCACCATTTGCATCACCAATCAAAATATTGCAGCGGCAGGAAATGATTTTGCGCTTGATGATATTTCTTTCAAGAGTTTATGCTCCACTACTGACACGGTTACTTTTCTGGTTACTAACCTGCAAGCCGCTATTGACACGGGTTACAGGTTTGGCTGCATGGCTGATACCGTTGACTTTTATGCCATCAACAATGCACAGACACCAGACGATTATTTCTGGGAATTTGGCGACGGCACTACCGGCATGGGCGCGGTTACCGAACACAGTTATGCCATACAGGGAACGTACAACGTGAGGCTTGTGGTTTCTAAAAACGGCTGCACCGATACTGCAACAATTCAAGTAAACACCGTGCATGTGTTGAACGCCGGTTTTACGGCAAGTAAAGACTCAATTTGCCTGGGCGATCCAATCACTTTTTTAAGCACTACCGGCAGCACTTTCCCAACCACTATTTTCTGGGATTTCGGTGATGGCGATACTATTTCAAACGTGCTGAACCCGACGCATACTTACACCGCTCCGGGCGTTTATACAGTTACGCTTGCAGCACAAGATGAAATACCTTGTGTTGACACGGCGCGGAAACAGATTTATGTGGCAGAAACGCCCACGGTTTCAATCAACCTCAGCAATAACTCGTTTTGTGAAGGCGAGGGCGTAAATCTTGTTAGTGCCATTACTTCTCTTTACACCAATTTCCTCTGGACTTTTGGCGATGGCACAACAAACACAACGAATTTAAACCCTGTCCACGCTTATGATACAGCCGGTATTTACACGGTTACGCTTCAGGTAAATTTCAGGTTGTGTCCTTCGCAGTCAGCATCTCAAACGCTCACTGTAAATCCGAATCCGGTTGTGAATCTGGGGCCTGATACATCACTTTGTGTGGGCGGCACTCCAATAACGGTGCGCACAAGTTCTTTTGATCCTGCAAACAATTATTTCTGGAACACCGGCGAGGTAAATGTGCAAAGCATTCTTGCAAGTCACCCGGGCATCTATGGGCTTACGGTAACTACGCCATCCGGTTGTTCAGCAGCAGACAGTGTAGCCATTTTTAAAGATTGCTACATCGACATTCCAAATGCTTTTTCACCGAACGGCGATGGCTTGAACGATTACTTTTTCCCGCGTCAGTTGCTGGGTAAAAACATCACCCGTTTTAGCATGGTTATTTATAATCGCTGGGGTCAGGAAATTTTTAAAACCACCAAAACAGATGGCCGCGGATGGGATGGAAATTTTAATGGCGTAGGTCAGCCGGTTGGTGTTTATGTTTACCTTATTGAAGTAGAACTTGACGGCACTCGCAGCGAGAAATATCAGGGTAATGTAACGCTGCTGCGCTAAGGTTTTACCACTTTAATAATGCCGTGCTTTTTGGAAGTATTCTATTTCTGAAGCGCGGCATTTTTCGTAAAGATTTTTGTCTTCTTCGGTAAATGCGCAAACGTCCATGAATATCTCAATGTTGCGGCCCGAATAGTAATGAATCAGGTCGGTGATGATGGTTTTATTTTCGGCAGTGCTGCTCAGTAAATAATCCCCGATGTTGGAGTAGAACATGAAGTAAGCATAACCTGCCTCCATCAAAAAATCAAAAAACCGGAAAGGATCGTCGCCTGTTTTGCGGATGAAATGCGGATCGAATTCAAAGAACAAAACCGGGCGTGTTTTTTCTAAAAAGTTTTTACTGCCGCGTATGATGTGCGTGTCAAATCCATCGGTATCTGTCTTCAGTATTTTACTGTTTTGAAACTCCGGAAATTCCTGCAGCACATCTTCCAAAGAGCGGACGCTCACCTGCTCCTTGCTTGCTTCCACCTGCGCCGTGCCCTCGCGCATTTTCAACGCAAAGTTTTCTGTTTTGGTTTCGCTTCCCAACAGCGTTTGGCAAATGCTAACGTTTTTAAACTGGGCAATATTTCTGCGCAGCAATCGCACATACTTTTCTTCCCCGTCAATGCATAAAATGGGGGCTTCTGAAAAGTTGCGGATGAAGGCAACGGTGTCTCCCACATTCGCGCCAACGTCAATCACCGTAAGTTTTCCAAAGTGAGTTTCTGCAAGTGCAATAATGCGCCCCAGGTTGAAATTGTAATGCGGATAGTGTTTCAGGTTTTCCGGCAACTGGTGAGAAAGGCGCACTTCAATTTCGCGGTTTCCGATTTTTACAGGCACGAGCGGATCCACCAAAGTGAGCACAGCTTTGCGGATTTTGCGACGGATGTAGGAGGTTAGCATAAGCCGGCGAAGGTAAGGCAGGCTTAAAATTTACCGGCTTCGTGCATTTGAAATCTACCGGCTTAAGGGTGGGAAAATAAGTAGCGTAAACGTACCTTTGCACGCACAAAAAAATCATTACCACAAACCGTTTCTTCATCATGCACGCTATCCTGCTTCAGGCTGTTGAAAACACTCCGGGAAATTACCTGCCGGTGGTGCTGCAATTAATGGTAGCCGTTGGTTTTGTAGCCTTCATGCTTGTGGTTACGCATTTGCTGGGTCCGAAGCGCAGAACGACGGATAAGCTCCTTAATTTTGAATCCGGAATTCCGTCAGTAGGTAATGCGCGGCAACCGATGGGCATCAAATATTTTCTGGTAGCCATTTTGTTTGTTTTGTTTGATGTGGAAGTCATCTTTTTCTACCCTTACGCCGTCAATTTTCGGGAGCTTGGGACGGATGGTTTTTTTGCGGTGCTGATGTTTGTAGGTTTCTTTTTGTGCGGCTTCATTTACATCATTAAGAAAGGCGCCTTAAAATGGGAGGAATAATTTCCCGGGTTGGTTTTTTATGAAAAAGATTTTAGTAACAGGCGCAGGCGGATTAATCGGGAGTGAGGTCGTTTCTTTTTTTGCAAAAGATGGCTGGGAAGTTGTGGGAATTGATAACAATATGCGCGCTGATTTTTTTGGCGCAAAAGGCGATACAAGCTGGAATTTAAAACGCCTACAGGAAAGTTTCCCCAACTTTAAATCTTACCCTATTGACATTCGCGACCGCGAAAAAATCCTTTCTTTTTTTAAAGAGCAAAAACCTGATGCCATTGTTCACGCGGCTGCACAGCCTAGCCACGACCTTGCAGCTTCCCGTCCGTTTGATGATTTTGATGTGAACGCAGTGGGCACGCTCAACCTTTTGGAAGCAAACCGTCAAACGAATGTGGACGTTCCATTTGTTTATTTATCTACTAACAAGGTTTATGGCGATGCGCCAAACGAATTAAATCTTACAGAAACAGACACGCGCTGGGATTATGCAGATGCGGAATATAAAGAAGGCATCAAAGAAAACTTCAGGGTGGACCAATGCAAACATTCCCTTTTTGGGGCTTCAAAACTGGCGGCAGATGTTATGGTTCAGGAATATGGGCGCTATTTCAACATGCCATCCTGTTGCCTGAGAGGTGGTTGCCTAACCGGGCCTAATCATAGCGGGGTGGAGCTGCACGGGTTTTTGAGCTATTTGATAAGATGTAATTTAGAAGGAATAAAGTATAATATATTTGGTTATAAAGGAAAGCAAGTTCGGGATAATATTCATTCCTGGGATGTAGCGAATTTTATTTCGGAATTTTTGAAGAAACCACGCATTGCGGAAGTATATAATTTAGGAGGCGGTAGAGATAATTCTATTTCCATTTTAGAGGCGTTTAAATTGATTGAAACTATTTCAGGGAAACCTATGAAATATGAATATCAAGAGCAAAACAGGATTGGCGATCATATTTGTTACATCTCTGACCTTTCAAAAATAAAAAGCCATTATCCAAACTGGGGTATTACGAAAGATTTGAAAACTACTTTTGAAGAAATTTACGCAGCATGGCTTCATCGCGCAGCGCAAACTGCATAATTGATTATCTATAAATGACCCTTTCAACGGTAACCATTTGTTTTAATAATTTTGAAGACGTAAAGCAAACTTGCGCTTCGGTGGATGCACAGGAAACAAAGCCTGACGAACATTGGATTATTAATGGCTCTACGGAAAGTGATGTAAAAAATTGGTTGGAAAATACGCCCCAACCGACTTACAGAAAATGGGCACACGTTGAAAATAAGGGGATTGCAGGAAATTTTAATCAGGGGATTGAGCGCGCCACAGGGGAATATATACATCTTTTAAACTCCGGCGATTTATATGCGCAGCCGCAAGTTTTAACTGAAGTAAAAAGTTTTTTAAGCGAACATCCAAAAGCTAATTGGATAAGTGCCAATATTATTTTACATCGAGGAGGAGATTGGGTAACAGTCGGTTGTGCATTCGATAAAAATCAGTTGTATAAAGGAATGCGTCGGGTTTCTCACCCATCCTGGTTTGTAAAAAAAGAAGTTTATGAGCGTTTAGGGTTGTATAAACCTTTTACGATTGGAATGGATTATGATTTTTTGTGCCGCATTAAGGATGAACCCAATGCTTATTTAGATGCCATAATTACGAAGTTTGATAATACAGGCGTCAGCACCGTAAAATATTTGGAATCGCTGAAGCAAAACGTTGAAATTTTTGAATCTAATTTTGGATATTCTGGAAAGTGTCGCGCCTGGCAGTTTAGGTTAAAAATGTTATATCATATTTTGGAAACATCTTGGGGTAAAGCTTTGTTTAAAATAAAAGCCCGGACTATTGGTGCATAATTTTTGCTGTTTTTAAGTGAGAATAATTAGTGATTACTATCAAATTTAGTCTATTTTATGCCACGTCCCGTTCAATATAATACAAACGATAAAGTAAAAATGGTTGACCTGCCCGGAGGATATTCCGGCGAAGGTTTTCATGCCACTTCTTTTGATAAAGTGATTGGTTTAGCGCGTAAAAATTCATTATGGCCGCTTCCGTTTGCTACTTCTTGCTGCGGAATTGAATTTATGGCAACTATGGGTTCCAATTATGACCTCGCTCGATTTGGCTCTGAAAGAATGGGTTTTACGCCCCGCCAATGCGATATGTTACTTGTGGCCGGCACTATCTCTAAAAAATTAGGGCCTATTTTGAGACAAGTTTATGTACAAATGGCGGAACCCCGATGGGTTGTAGCTATTGGTGCCTGTGCAAGCAGCGGTGGTATTTTTGATTCTTATTCTGTGTTGCAAGGCATTGATCAGGTAATTCCCGTAGATGTGTATGTGCCAGGTTGCCCGCCGCGCCCGGAAGGCATTATTGATGGGATTTTAAAATTGCAGGAATTGGTGGGTAACGAAAGCGTACGCAGAAGGAACGGCGACCAATACAAAGCATTGATGAACAGTTACGGCATTGAATAAATAATGAAAGTTTCACCTATTTTAGAAGATATTATTCACTCTCCGCAACTTCCGCGTTTGGTGGAAGAGTTGGATGCTTTTGTAAAATCAGAGGCGCAACGCCGTCTTGAATTTTATGAATGGATGGATGATTCTATGAAGGTGGAATTTATTGATGGAGAAATTGTGACGCATAGTCCTGTTATTTTGAAGCATTTAGTAGCAAGCAACAATTTGTCGCAATTGCTTTCTACTTATGTTTCAGTACATGATTTAGGTTTTGTAGGTGTGGAAAAGTTGTTAGTTAAATTGACGCGCAACGATTTTGAGCCTGATATTTCTTTCTTCAACGCGGAAAAAGCAAAAGCGTTTAAAGGCGATACCATGTTTTTTCCTCCGCCAGATTTTGTGGTAGAAATTCTATCTAAGTCAACTAAAAAGCGGGATTATGGCGTAAAATTTATTGATTACGCGCTTCACGGCGTTCGCGAATATTGGATTATTGATGCAGATAAAGAAATTGTGGAGCAATATCAAAATATAGAAAACCAGTTTGAATTATTACTAAAAGTGAATGATGGGAATATCAAGAGTCTTGCGATTTCTAGTTTTGAAATTCCGGTTCGGGCTATTTTTGATGAGCAATTGAAACGGGAAACACTTAAAATGCTATTAAACGACTAATTTTGGATCACCAGTTTTTGAAAAATCAGCTAACAGAAAAGTTTGGCGAGCAACTGTTGTTTGAGAATCCGCATGGAACTTTGACAATAACATTCCAGGCAGAGCAAATTTTAAAAGTCTTATTGTATTTAAAAGAGGAGTTAGGATTTAATTTTTTGACGTTTCTTTCCGGCGTCCACTTTCCGGATAGAAAAGAGGAAGAATTGGGCGTTATTTATCAGATGCATAATCTAATTGAAAATTTTCGATTGCGTTTAAAAGTTTTTGTGCCAATTAGTAAGCCTGATGTTTTCACAGCTACACAACTTTTTCCGGGGGCAAATTGGATGGAACGTGAAACCTATGATTATTTTGGAATAAATTTTATCGGACACCCTAATCTCACCAGAATTCTCAACCCTGATGAAATGACCTATTTCCCGATGCGAAAAGAATATAAACTGGAAGATGCGCAACGAACAGATAAAGATGATGAAATGTTTGGACGTTCTTAATTTTCTAAAATTTAATTACTATTTTGAATAACCCACAGCATATTCTACTTACAGAAGAATCACTTGCGAAGCAAACCACTACGCTTAACTTAGGGCCTACACACCCTGCTACGCACGGCGTATTTCAGAATATAATGGAAATCGACGGCGAGCGGGTAATGAGCACCGTTCCAACAATGGGTTATATTCATCGTGCGTTCGAAAAAATTGCTGAAAATCGGCCCTATTATCAAATCACCCCATTAACTGACCGATTGAATTACTGTTCTGCCCCTATTAATAATATTGGCTGGCATCTTACGGTTGAACAATTGTTGAAAATTCAGGTTCCAAAAAGGGTTGATTATCTGCGGGTAATTATAATGGAACTTGCACGCATTGCCGATCATGTGGTTTGTAATTCCGTAATTGGCGTAGATACAGGTGCGTTGACAGGTTTTACGTATGTTTTTCAATTGCGTGAGATGATTTATGAAATTTGGGAGCAGGTGTGTGGGTCTCGGTTAACTACAAATATTGGCAGGTTTGGGGGCTTTGAACGAAATTTTTCTCAGCTGGCATGGGATAAACTGGATGAATTTTTAGAAGTTTTTCCGAAAGCTTATGGCGAATTTGAGGATTTGTTAGTTCGAAACCGTATTTTTATGGAGCGCTGCATGGGTGCGGGTCCATTAACTGCGGAAATGGCTTTGGCTTACAGCGTGACAGGACCAAATGCACGTGCTGCGGGGATTGATTATGATGTTCGGGTAGCGACTCCTTACTCCTCTTACCAGGATTTCGATTTTAAAATTCCGGTGGGCACGACGGGTGATGTGTATGATCGGTTTATGGTGCGCAATGGTGAAATATGGGAAAGCATCAACATCATTAAGCAGGCTTTAGAAAATCTGAAACCCTTAGATGCGTCTGTGTATCATGCAGATGTTCCTGATTATTATTTGCCGGATAAAAAGGACGTTTATACGAAAATGGAAGCACTCATTTATCATTTTAAAATCGTAATGGGTGAAATCGAGATTCCACCAGGTGAAGTTTATCATGCAGTGGAGGGTGGCAATGGTGAGGTGGGATATTATATAATTTCCGATGGTGGCAGAACGCCTTATAGAATGGTTTTCAGACGCCCCTGTTTTATTTATTATCAGGTGTTCCCGGAAATTGTGAAAAATGGTTTGTTGAGTGATGCTATTGTAACTTTGAGTAGTTTGAACGTAATTGCAGGGGAATTAGACGGCTAATAGTTTGTTTTTGTAGAAATGCAAAAAGTGGTTTTTGGAAAGGAACGTTTGCGGAGTCTGAGGAGCGGGAAGATGTCTTTTCGGCAAAGCAGATACCGGAATATCGCTGAAATCGTTGTTTTATTTGAGAGAATTTGCTTATAGCATTGCGGTTTTTGAGCCGATTGAAAAAGTGTTTCGCTGATGCTATATAAAAATAAAAAGCGGGATAGGCGTTTAAGAATTATTTCATTTTAGATATTGACTTAAGTTAGAAAAAATGATTCCATTTTCTACGGAGAATTTAAATAAGGTTCGGGAGATAATTGCCCGTTATCCGGAAGGAAAGCATAAAAGCGCCCTTATTCCACTGCTTCTCATGGCCCAAAATGAAAATGACGGCTGGTTAAGCGTGGAAGCAATGGATTATGTTGCGTCGCTGCTTAATATTTTACCAATTGAAGTGTATGAAGTGGCTACCTTTTATTCCATGTTTAATTTAAAACCGGTTGGAAAATATTTATTAGAAGTATGCCAAACTGGCCCATGTATGTTAAATGGCAGTGATGAAATAATTGAATACATAAAAGAAAAACTAAGTATTTTGGAAGGGGAAACAACAGCGGATGGATTATTTACTTTAAAGCCTGTTGAATGTTTAGGGGCTTGTGGCTATGCGCCTATGATGCAGTTAGGAAATCATTTTCGGGAGCATTTGACAAAAGAAAAGATAGACCAAATAATTGATGAATGTAAAATATAGCAGAAATGAAGTGTGATATGCTTTTTCAAAATGCAATAGACGATATTAGCTGTTATCAACTTTGAAATAGCCAACTACCCAATATAAAGTAGAGGAAATGATAACGCAAAAACAAATAAAAGAATTAACAAATATTATTGTTCAAAAAACAAATGCCACTGCTGTGTATTTGTTTGGAAGCTACGCCCTGAATCAACAAAATTTGAATAGCGATCTGGATATTTTAGTTATAGTAAACGATGATCTAAAAAAAAGTCTTCGAAGAGAAATAATAACAAAACTCGCGCTCGCTACTGCAACTCCAAAACTTTTTTTTAGTAAAGATTTTAAGTTGTATTCCCATTCAGAATTTCTGAAACTTGAGTCAGACAAGGGATCTTTTCTGTATCATATACTAAAAGATGCAAAATTATTGTATGCCCGATAGCAGCTCATTTATAAAATGGATGGAATATGCGGCAAATGATCTTTTGGTAGCGCAGGAATTGCAAACTGGACAACCTTTTGTTTATCGGGCTATTCTCACCCATTGTCAGCAAAGCGCGGAAAAATACCTTAAGGCTTTTTTACTTTACAATGAACATTCTTTTCAGAAAACACATGATTTGGTAATTCTAACAAAAAGATGCGCCGAAATAAATATAAAATGGAATGTTTTACTTGATGATCTGGCATGGCTGAGTACTGTTTATATTGAATCTCGATATCCAGACGATTTTGAAGAGATAGATGAGGAAGATGCTATTAGGTCAATAGGAATTGCGAAATGTGTAGAAGAATTTATAAGAGGAATACTTTGAAATGAAATTACTTTTAGAACACGATAAAGTGGAAGGCATCCGTTTTTACGATGCATACCGAAAACACGGTGGCTACGCCGCTGTTGAAAAAGCGCTGAAAATGAGCACAGAAGAGCTTGTTGAAGAAGTGAAAAAAAGCGGTTTGCGCGGTCGCGGTGGCGCCGGCTTTCCTACCGGATTAAAATGGAGCTTTCTGGCAAAGCCCGAAGGTGTGCCACGTCATTTGGTAGTAAATGCTGACGAATCTGAACCTGGAACGTTCAAAGACCGGTACCTAATGGAATTCCTTCCGCACTTGCTGATAGAGGGGATGATTGTGAGTAGTTATGCTTTAGGAGCCAACGCAAGTTATATTTACATACGTGGTGAATATGCATGGATAGTTGATATATTAGAGCAAGCTATTGCGGAAGCGAAATACAAGGGTTGGTTGGGAAAAAACATTCTAAATACTGGGTTTAATTGTGAGATTTACGTGCATCGGGGAGCCGGCGCATATATTTGTGGAGAAGAAACTGCCTTAATTGAATCTTTAGAAGGAAAACGGGGAAATCCTCGTATAAAACCACCTTTTCCTGCGGTTCAGGGGGTTTGGAATCGCCCAACGGTGGTTAATAATGTTGAAACAATTGCCGCGGTGGTACCGATTATTAATATGGGTGCTGAAGAATATGCGAAAATTGGTATGGGACGATCTACCGGAACAAAATTGATTTCAGCATGTGGCAATATTAATAAACCAGGCGTTTATGAAATAGACATGACAGAATCTGTTGAAGAATTTATATTCTCTGATAAATTTTGTGGGGGCATTCCGCATGGTAAGAAATTGAAAGCGTGTATCCCTGGCGGTTCATCCGTACCCATTGTTCCGGCAAATTTGCTTTTAAAAACAGCTAAAGGCGAAACGCGCTATATGAATTATGAAAGTCTTTCAGAGGGCGGTTTTGAAACAGGAACAATGATGGGGTCAGGAGGTTTTATTGTTTTAGATGAAGACCAATGTGTGGTGCGCCATACGATGACATTAGCGCGGTTTTATCAGCATGAAAGTTGCGGACAATGTAGTCCTTGCAGAGAAGGCACGGGCTGGATGCATAAAATTCTAAAAAACATAGAATACGGCAAAGGGAAAATGAGCGATATAGAATTGCTATGGGACATTCAGCGTCGTATTGAAGGGAATACTATTTGTCCGTTGGGCGATGCCGCTGCCTGGCCTGTTGCCGCAGCAATTCGTCATTTTAGAGATGAATTTGAATGGCATGTATTAAATCCGGAAGAGGCGCAGATGAGGAATTTTGGGTTGGCGCATTATGCGGAGCCGATAACCCAATTAGCATAAAAACGTATTATGGAACTTGTTTACTCTAATATTACGCTGAGAAATCCTGTTCATCCTGATCTTGTTCCACTTGATGTTCAGTGTCTGGTTGATAGTGGTTCCACATTTTTAGTGGTGCCACAGCATATCGCCACCCATTTGAAATTGGAGATTTTGCAAGACAAGGAGGCGACAACAGCCGATGGTTCTTCTCACATGGTTCCCTATGGCGGTCCGGTGCGGGTTAGTTTTGAGAACAGGGAATGTTTTGTGGGGGCTTTAATAATGGGAGATCAGGTGCTTTTAGGAGCCGTACCTATGGAAGATATGGATTTGGTCGTAATTCCAAAGCTTTTGAAACTTGCCGTTAACCCTGAAAATCCGAATATGGCGGGGGCAATGGCAAAATAATTAAAAAATGTCTGAAACAACAAATTTTAAAATAACAATCGATAATATCCCTATCGAAGTTTCCGCCGGAACTTCAATCCTGAATGCAGCACGCAAAATTGGTGGCGACATCACGCCCCCCGCAATGTGCTACTACAGCAAACTGGAAGGAAGCGGCGGAAAATGCAGAACTTGCCTCGTGGAAGTGAGCAAAGGTTCAGAAAAAGACCCTCGCCCCATGCCCAAATTAGTAGCCAGTTGCCGCACTCCCGTCATGGATGGAATGGAAGTGAAAAGCATTACTTCCGAAAAAGTGCTGGATGCCCGCAAAGGCGTAGTGGAAATGTTGTTGATTAATCATCCGCTCGACTGCCCTGTGTGCGACCAAGCCGGCGAATGCGACTTGCAAGACCTGAGCTACGAACACGGCGCCGCCTCCACCCGCTACGAATTTGAACGCCGCACGTTCGAAAAAGAAGATATTGGAGATTATATCCAACTCCACATGACACGTTGCATCCTTTGCTATCGTTGTGTTTACGCAGCCAATCAGCTCACAAATAAACGCGAACACGGCATCCTCGACCGCGGCGATCATTCAGAAATAAGTACGCTTTTAGGAAAATCTCTAGATAATGAATTTATTGGAAATGTAATTGACGTTTGTCCCGTAGGCGCGTTAACCGACCGGACTTTCCGCTTTAAAAACCGCGTTTGGTTCACAAAGCCTGTTGATGCCCATCGCGATTGCCCGACTTGCAATGGCGTTGCCCGCCTTTGGCTGCGCGGTGAAGAAGTATTTAGAGTGACGGCAAGGAAAGATGAATGGGGCGAAGTGCAAACACTTGAAAATGGCGAAACAGGTTGGATATGCAACACTTGCCGTTTTGAAAAAAAGGAAACATCTGATTGGGTGATAGAAGGACCGTCCGTAGTTTCAAGAACCAGCGTAATTGCGCAGGGACATTACCGGATTGCTGAACAGGGGCAACCGGATTTAATAAATGATGTGATTGGAAAAAGTCCCAAATTATTGCTTGACATTCACGACGTTAGCGATGTGAACCGTCCGGAAGTGGACTTATCGGAAATTGAAGGTCCCGCCCATTCCGATGATTTTTTACCCAACAAGGAATTAGGAACAGAACGGAAACTGGAAGTAGGTAGAAAATAAATAGAACACTTCTCTTTTAAGAGTTAATTCCTCCGGTCAATGCCCCAATAAAGTTTTTGGCGGATGGTGTTCAGGAAGTTATGCTCATCCGGACGCACCAAAGAAATCGTGAAATTTTCCCTTCTTACAGCTAACTGAACATTTGCAGTTATCGCTTCCGTGCGACTATCCAGCGTGCAAAGAAATTGCTCTGCTCTGCCTTCTACTTCAAAAGAAATAATATTACTGTCTGGCACCACGATGCTGCGTGTGTTCAAATTATGCGGCGCAACCGGCGTAATCACGAATGAAGATGTTTGAGGAAATACTACCGGCCCATTGCAACTTAAACTATACCCTGTAGACCCCGTTGGCGTAGCAACAATTAATCCATCCGCCCAATAGGTATTCAAAAATTCGCCATTTAAATATGTGTGAATTTTTATCATTGAAGAGGAATCCTTTCTATGAAGCGTAAATTCATTTAAGGCAAAAGGGGAAGCATCGAAAAGCGGAACGGAGGAATCAAGATGTAGCAAAGTTCTTTGCTCAAGTGTGTAAGACCCACGCACTAAGCTCATTATGGCACTGTCCACTTCTTCTTCCGGTATAGCCGCCAAAAATCCCAATCGTCCTAAGTTAATACCAATAATAGGAATGTTACTGCTCCCCACATAACAAATGGTATCCAGTAAAGTGCCATCTCCGCCTAAAGAAAGCAACATGTCTGTATCGGGCGTCAAATCTTTACGGCTGGTAAAAAAATCCGGCTTAAAATCGAAAGGAAGATATGGTTGCACCCGCTCATAAAAGTCCTTAAAAAACCTTAGCTGAATGCCCTGTTCGTGCAGTTTAGAAAGAATGTGCTGCAATTGCGGAATGTTTTCCGGCGTAAAACTTCGGTTATAGATGGCGATGAGCATGGGTTACAAAAGATGGTTAAGGTGAAAGGATTTTGCTGGCTTTGCTATTCGCTTGTGAAGTGTAAAAATAATCCCTTTTGCCCCAAATGGTTAATGGTATATTCTACGCGCAGCTTAATGTCATAAATCGTAACAATATCCACGCCTGCACCCACAGAATAAAGTAAACGGCTGTTTAGAAAACTATTGCCGGGTTGCGGATTGGTGATGTAGCCTGCATCCGTAAAAATTTTAGGGTAAAGCCGCAACGGAATGTTTGGAAGATATCGGAACGGCAGATGTAAAACATTCAGGCTGTTTAATAATTCCCGTTTTAAACTGAACCGCACTAATCCAAACTGATAACCATCCACCACGTAATATTCATAACCCCGCACGTAATCATAATCCCTGCCCAAACCACCGCGCAGTGCATAAGGCAACGCTTGCGGCACCATCAGCCTTCCCCTGAAAATGGAAGAGAAAAACCACTTCTTCGCAAGTTGTTTATACACGCCGTGCTCCAGATAAAGTTGCGCTAAAAAATCAAAACCCTCCAGTCCGTAAAGTGCGGTAGCGGTAAGGTTTGTTTTGTAGCCCCGCAAAGGATAAATCCAATTGTCTGTATGGTTTTTTTCGATGCGGTATGAAAGGTCAATCATCCGCATTTTGGTGCTGCTGTTTTGATAATAATCATTATTCAGTTTCAAAAAGGTATCAGCCACTTTTAAGTCGCGGTATCCAATCCTGAAAATGTGCTTGGTGTCGTAACCAGGTCTGAAAAAATAAGAAAGATAACCATCGGCAACACGCAAAATCGGGCGGTTGGGCAGGCGGGCAAAAAGCAGTTTGTTACTATCGGTTTTGTAGGAGGTTTCTTCATTTTCTCCATAATTAAAGGACACTCCGAAGCCGTGTTTCTGACTTTTATCTACATAAGGACGGGTGTAGGAAAGGCTCAGTTTTCGGGTGTAACCTATTTGGCCTCCAACGCTTAATTTGTCTGTAGTTCCGCGAAAATTATTGTGCGTGATGTTCACGGAAAGGTTCACTCTGCGCAGGTCATGGTTCATCTCATCCCACCACACGTTGAAGTTCCAGTCAGCCAGTTTTACAGATACCTCAGGCCAGATGTACCAGCGTTCTTTTACGTGAATGTTCCAGTTGATTTCAGCGTCCGAAATGGTATCAGGCACCACCGTAATTTCATTGAAAAGCCCTGTGTTTGCGAGCCTTTGGCGAATAAGCAACTGTAAATCCGGAATGGCAGTAGCAGCAATCGTGTCTCCGGTTTTTACCGGCAGTTCCCGAAGAATGATGCGGTGTTTGGTTTGCTTATTTCCCGTTGTCACAATGTTTTTCACCATCACTTTCTCCTGTATTTCCTGAGCCTTAACGACAAAAAACAAACTAGCAAAAAACACGAAAAACACAAAACGCATAGGGAAGGTGCGCAAGTTAGGAAGGCGCTTTTTATTTACTTACGGCAAACGGTTGGATGGGATTTTATAGTCTTAGTGAATTAAATAACGTCTCTTTTTCATTGCGTTCTTTAATTTTAAAACAATGCGCTCGTTTCTCTTTTTGTTTTTGACGATTTTGATGCTGGCAGTTTCATGCAAGCACGAGCCTCAAACAATAATTCCCGATGAAAATATTGGTAGCACTTATCCTGATGCCATAGCGAAAATCATGGTCAACAAATGCGCAACGGCCGGTTGCCATAACGCCTTGAGTTATGAAAACGCGAGCGGCCTGCAACTTGAAAACTGGACAACATTATTTGAAGGTGGAAACAGCGGCGCCAACATTATTCCCTTCAGTCCCGCTTACAGTTCCCTGCTTTATTTTATCAACACCCATGCAGATTTAGGCCCCATCACTTTGCCCACAATGCCTTTGTATGCCGACCCGCTTTCAAGAGAAGAATATCTCACCATTGCCAACTGGATTGCCGATGGCGCGCCGGATGCAAACGGCAACATTCCTTTCCAAAAAAATGCGGAAACGCGGCAGAAAATTTATCTCACGCAACAGGGTTGTGATTTGCTTGCAGTGGTAGATGCTAAAAGCCATTTGCTGATGCGTTACATTCCAATTGGTACCACGCCTGGCATCGAATCGCCGCACTGCGTAAGGGTTTCAAAGGATGGAGCGTTTGCTTACGTCAGTTTTTTAGGAGGTCAGTACATTCAGAAGATAGACACTAAAACCGATAAAATTGTGGACAGCGTATTCGTGGGTGTTGGTTCATGGAATGTGTTGCACCTGTCGCAAGATGGCAGCAAAATGATGGTGAGCGACTGGCAGGGAAACGGAAAAATGGTTTTGATAAACGCAAACACAATGACCATCGAACAGACTTATGCAGGCGGCGACCTTTTTGTTTTTCCGCACGGCATAACCAGCAACGCTGATTTCACTACTTTTTTTATCACCGCCCAATACGGCAATATTATTTACAAACTTTCAACCGATGGAAACTATGAAAAGCTAAGCCTGGACGGCAATACGCCGGTTACAACGCAAGGCATCCGCGACCCGCATGAAATAATAATGACCCCGGATTTTAGTAAATATTTTGTTGCCTGCGAAGCCTCAAATGAAGTGCGCGTAATGGATGCCAACGCCGACACGCTTTTGAAAGTGATTCCGGTAGGTATTTTTCCGCAGGAGCTTGCCGTCAGTAGAACGACGCCCTATGTTTTCGTAAGCTGCATGGAAGATGTTTCTGCATTCCCGAATTATAAAGGCTCAGTGTATGCCATCAATTACAACACTTATGAAGCCACGCGCATTGACGGCCCTTTTTATCAACCGCATGGCATAGCGGTGGATGATGAGAATGGGACGCTTTATATTGCAAGCCGCAATTCTAATCCTAACGGGCCTGCTCCTCACCATGCCTCCTCCTGCTCTGGCAGAAACGGATATTATCACGTATATGATTTGCACAGCTTCACGCGCCTTCCACGGAAATATGAAGTGACGGTGGAACCTTATTCTACAGACGCCAGGTTTAAGTAAAAAATGAAAAACAATGCTTACTGTTTCACTTCATAGTATCTCGCTAACTGCATCTATAGGACTTTATCCTGAAGAAATTATTTTGGGAAACAGGTTTGAGATTGACGTAGATATTTCGGTGGTAGCAACTACGGCTTCAGCCTTGCCGTTCCTTGATTATACTATCATTAAAGAAGTGGTTACAAATGCATTTCATCATCCAGAAAAACTTTTGGAAGGCTGCATTCAAAACATTTATTCCGGCTTAAAAGAAAAATTCCCAGAAGCGGAGAAAATAAAAATTGCGGTACGGAAACTATATCCTCCAATGAGCGGTGAAGTGAAGTATGCACAGGTAATGTTTGAAGGTTGAAAAATGCAAAGAAAATTGCGCTAAAAAAATCCTGAAATCCCTTACTTTTGCCGTCCCAAAAATTTTCTTTTTTACACACGGAGGTAGTAGCTCAGTTGGTTAGAGCGTCGGTTTGTGGTTCCGAAGGTCGAGGGTTCGATCCCCTTCTATCTCCCCTTTTAAATTTTTTCTGATTTTTTCCAAATCCGCTATCTTTGGCTTTGATAAAAATCATTGTTTTACTTAAAAAATCTTTTCAAAAATGAGTTTAGAAATATCAGGAAGATTGGTTCACAAAGGAGACGCCCAGCAGGTTACAGACACGTTTAAAAAACGGGAATTTGCTTTGGACATCTCCGAAAACGTAAACGGTAATACTTACGCCAATTTTGCAAGTCTGCAATTAACGCAGGCAAAATGCGATATGCTCGATGCATATAACGAAGGCGATATTCTGAAGGTCAATTTCAACGTGCGCGGCAAGCGGTATGAAAAGGATGGAAACGTGCGCTACTTTTCCTCTTTGGATGCCTGGAGAATTGAAAAGGTGCAAAGTGTAGATGACCTTCCTTCCTCCACTCCGGCTTATGCACAAGGTGGCAGCGTGGGCGGTGGCTATTCTGTTCCGCAAACACCTTCAGCCAGCGCCCCTTCTCAAAATGCACAGAGTAGCAACGCGCAGGATCCTGCCGACGATCTGCCGTTTTAATGCGCCTACTGTAACTTTTAAGGGCTTCGCCCGATATAATTTTTATAATCCCGTTCCCTAAATTTTTGGAACGGGATTATTTTTACCTTCTGTTTTCTAAATCACTCTTCATGAAATTTCGTTTTCTTTTTTCTTTTTCAGCACTTTGCCTGGTGCTTTTTTCTGCCTGCAATTCTTTGCCAAAACATGCTTCGCTTATCCCGAAAGATGCCATGATGGTAGCCGGTATAAACACATCAGAACTAAGCAAAAAAATAGCTTGGAGTGCCATTACCGGCAGCGACCTTTTTAAAGAAATGCAGGAGCGCATACCCAACAAAGAAGCCGCTTCGGGACTGGAAGACGCTGGCATCGACGTGATGAACACCTCCTACGTTTATGTCCTTCCCGGAAGCATTCAGGACGGCAACACGGTGGTGGGGCTGGTGCCACTTAGTGTTGCAGCAAAATGGGAAGCTTACCTCAAAAAGACTTTTCCTCAACAAGCTTTCAAAACTTCAAATGGGCGACAGGAAACGATGCTCGCCGATGGCTTGTATGCCGCATGGAACAAGGATTTGCTGGTTTTGCTTACTTCCAATAAGCCTGCGCCAGATTACTCCCGTTATCTTGATGAAGAAGGAAACGTGGCGGATGAAGCAATTGCTCAGGAAGACAATTGGCTGATGCACAATCCGCAAAAAGTTTCGGCAGCAATCAATAAAGCATTTACCATCCCGAAAGACAATTCTATTACTTCCGATAAACGTTTCAGTGCTCTGGAAAAGCAAAGTCACGACATCACGCTTTGGGTTAATTATGAAGCCCTAATGACTCAAAGCATGGGGGCATTAAATGGCATGGCGGGCGGCATGAACTTCGGTTCTGCATTATGGAAAGGCGCGGCGGTGGCTTCCGGTTTCGATTTTGAAAAAGGGAAAATTGCCGGCGATTTTAAATACTACGTTGCAGATGCGCTAAAGGATGCCTCTGAAGAGATGACGAATGGCGATGCGGATAAAAACATGATTAGCAAATTGCCCGGAGAAAATCTTGACGTCGTAGCAGCCATGCACTTTTCTCCAAAAGGCGTAAAAATGATGCTGGAGAAAGCAGGTCTTTTAGGCTTCCTGAATTTAGGGTTGGCGCAAAGCAACATCACTACAGACGATCTTTTTGAAGCTTTTTCCGGAAACGTAGCTTTCACCCTGAATGATTTTTCCATGCGCTACAACAACAAGTACATGGCAGATGCCGACACCATAATGGAATCCAACAATAACGGTGATGAAACCAACATGAACATCCTGTACGTTATGGGGATCGGCAAAAAGGAAAAGTTTGATAAAATCCTTTCTGTAGGCATTGCAGTCGGCTTGCTACAGCCATCCGGCACCAACGCTTTCATTTTCGGGAATGCCGCGGAGGGTTATGTGCTTTTGCGGGATGATAAATTTGCCGTACTAAGCAATAAGGAAATGAATGCACAGAGCTTTTTACAGGGAAAATACAAGAAGGAAAAAATGCCTGAAAACGTGAAAGACAAAATTTCGGGGCATCCATTCGGTATGTTCTTCGACGTGGAAAAAATAATGAACGCTGTAGAAATTGATGATGAAGACAGAGGTAACCAGGCAATGCTTGCAGAGGTGAAAAAACTGCTCAAAAATATTAGTTCCAGCGGTGGCGATTTTAAACGAGATGCCTTCATTTATGACCTCAACGTGAACTTCAAAAACGACAAAGAAAACGCGCTTATCCTGCTGCTTGATTTTGCAACCCGCATGAAGGATGCTTCCGATTTGCGCCAGCCCGATATGCCCGTTGCCGACACCACACAAGCCGCTTTGGTTTTCTAACATTCCCTTTTGTATTTTCGCACTCCTGCCAATGCAAACACCAACCGTACAAGAAGGGATACTGTCTGTATTTTCAGGATTTCTTATTCTGACCAATTTCGTTTTTTAAAACTTTTCTTTCCGCATGATCCGTTCCGTTTTATCCGTTGCTTTTTTAGGAATGCTTGCCTTCGCTATGCAAAGCTGCAATAAGAAAAATGGCATTGAAAATGACACCATTCTGAAAAAGCCATTTGCTATTTACGTCGCCGATGCCAATGGTTCGCTTTACCTCGTAAACAGTGTGGACACCGGTTCGCTAATCTTCCCAACGGATGGTTTTTCTGCCCGCGCCATTTTGGTAGCTAAAGACAATATTCTGTTCGTGAAAAGCAATGTTTTTTTGAGTGAAGATGAAGGCGATAACTTCAACGTGACTTACCTTAAGTCGTTCAATTTTTCATTCCCTTCCCTCAACACACAATCTTACAAAACCTGGCAACCGATTATCCATTATGCAGCCGATCAGGAACGGATTTATCTGGCAAGTATTGAAGGCAAAGGAATTGTTTTTAGTGATGATTACGGCAAAAAATGGACAGTAGATACTTCATTCGACATGGACGTGATTGCAGGGAACATTTCCTCCTTTGCGCAGCTAAAAAACAACCTCCTTTTTTCCTACAGTTTTGTGCAGGATTCCCTTTACCGCCGCGATAATAAAAATGACCCGTGGACGAACGTCATCCCTGTAACGCCCCTCCCGAATGCACCTTTTTATCTAAGTCACTACAACAACGAACTCATTGCAACCGATTTCAGCGGCAATGCTGGCGTGTACCACAGCAGCGATAACGGCGTAAACTGGACTAAATACAACGGCTTGCCTAACCGCATTCTTTACACCACAATTGCACCTTTTGATCAGCGGCTTTTTGTAGGCACCGATTCAAGCGGCATTTACAGGCTGGAGTCTACAGGCTTTGTTCCTGCCAATAATGGACTTGAGAATTTTACCACTGTTTATGCCTTTGCGGGTAAAGATGATGTGTATGAAAATGAAACCAAAAGGAGCTACATCTATGCCGCAACCAACAAAGGTTTGTATCGCAGTCAGGATGGCGGTTTAAACTGGATTCGCGTGAAGAAAGGCATTTTCACCGGCTTGTTCTAAACATCGTTCTGCTCTCCAAAAACATCTCCGAAATCCCGCCGTTCCTTTTTTGATGGTCTGCCGGTTTTGCTTTGCCGTTTGCCGGTGTAAAAGCTGGTGCCGAGACGATGATTGTACGCCTTATCCTCTTCTGTTGTGTGGTCTAAATAATGCTTTTGCGCCTCTTCAAAATTCATCCGTGCATGAAGCAATCCCGTCACTTCAATACTCCATTTCCGCGCCTGCGTTTTAATGTCGTAATGGTCGCCAACGGAAACCGTTTTGGATGCTTTAACCGGCGCGCCATTCATTTTCACTTTCCCATCGTCAATGGCTGCAGTTGCCTGAGTCCGGGTTTTGAAAATGCGGATTGCCCATAGATATTTATCCAGCCTTAGTTTTTCTGAAGCCATTGTTTTCCGGTTTTTTTAAGAGTAGGAATTCTAGTCGTGCCCACCTCAATCGCACCTGCCTTTCATTTCACCAATCGGGAAAAAGAATTCACCAATCAGGAATGCAAAATAAGAATAGCCCCGCCGTTCGATAACTTTGTGTTCATCCCTTCATGCACCGTCCTTACAAGATAGCGTTGGTCGGCAATCCCAACAGCGGTAAAAGTTCTCTCTTCAATGCACTTACGGGCTTAAACCAGAAAGTCGGCAATTTCCCGGGCGTTACCGTAGATAAAAAAACGGGCACCAGCAAACTAACCGAACATCTTAAAGCGCAGATAATCGACCTCCCCGGCACTTACAGTCTTTACCCTAAAAGTGAAGATGAACGCGTGACGTATGAAGTGCTGCTCGACAAAAATAATGACGCGCAGCCTGACCTCATTGTAGTAATTGCAGACGCCAGCAACCTGAAACGCAACCTCCTGTTTTGTTCGCAAATCATGGACTTAAAAATCCCGGTGGTTATTGCCCTTACGATGAATGATATTGCCCGTCAGCGCGGCATAACCATCGATATTGAAGGTTTGGAAAGAAGGATGGGTATTCCCGTTGTAGCCATCAACCCCCGAAAAGGAAAAGGACTTCCACAATTAAAAAAAGTGCTGGCGCAAATGCAGGAGCGTCCAGCGGGGCAACGCGAAGATTTTATTTCCGTAAAAAAACTTACCGGCAGTTGGATTGAAGAAGTAAGAAAACTGTGCAGACTAAACAGCGATTACGGCGCACTCCACGTCGCCTGCAATTACATGGAACTCCCGTATTTAAAGGCGGCAGAGCGGATTCAGATTGGCGCCATGCTCGATGAAAATAATTTCTCAAAAGCAAAAGTGCAGGCGGAAGAAGTGATGCAGCGCTACAAGCAGATTGGTGCCATCATGCAGCAATGCGTAGCCGAAGAAAGCCCGCTTAAAAAAGCAATCGTCAGTGAGCGGCTGGATAAAATTTTGCTCCATCCGCTTTGGGGAAACATCATTTTAATCATTGTTTTGCTGCTCTTGTTTCAAAGTATTTTCTGGCTGGCTGAATTCCCGATGCAATGGGTGGAAAAAGGTTTTATCCTCACAAGCCGAGCGTTGGGAAGCGTGTTTGCCGAAGGTTGGTTCGGCGATTTATTGATTAACGGAGTGGTTGCCGGATTGAGCGGTATCGCCATTTTCGTTCCGCAAATCATGATTTTGTTCGGGTTCATTTCCATGCTGGAAGACAGCGGTTACATGGCGCGGATATCTTTCCTCACCGACCGGCTGATGCGCAGTGTGGGATTAAATGGACGCTCCGTGATGCCCTTAATCAGCGGGATGGCTTGTGCCGTGCCTGCGGTGATGGCTGCCCGGACTATTCAAAACCGTAAGGAAAGATTAATCACAATCATGGTGACCCCTCTGATGAGTTGCTCTGCGCGCTTGCCGGTTTACACCATCTTAATCGGATTGATTATTCCCGAAAAAAGCCTCTGGATTTTCAATCTGAAGGGTTTGGTGCTGATGGGATTGTATCTGTTGGGTTTCTTCTCCGCCCTGTTCGTAGCCTGGATTATGAACATGGTGATCAAAATAAAAGAGAAGACGTTCTTTCTAATGGAACTGCCCGTGTATCGTGCGCCCCGCTGGAAAAATGTAGGCATCACGATGGTGGAGAAGGCAAAGATTTTTGTGTACGAAGCCGGAAAGGTGATTATGGTAATCTCCCTTTTGCTGTGGGCGCTGGCTTCTTTTGGGCCGCCTGCGCGGATGGCAGCGGTGGAAGATTTTTATGCGCAGAAAATAAAAGCCCAACCTGATTCTGCCAGTTACTTCAACGTTGAAAAGCGGAAAGACAAAATGGAACAATCCTTTGCCGGCATTTTGGGTCATGGCATTGAGCCTGCCATCCGGCCGTTGGGTTTCGATTGGAAAATCGGGATTGCACTCATCACTTCCTTTGCAGCAAGAGAAGTGTTTGTGGGCACCATGGCTACGCTTTACAGTGTGGGTGATAAAGAAGGACAGCAAACACTGAGAGAGAAAATGCGCAACGCAAAACGAGACGACGGAAAGCCTGTTTACAGCTTCGCCACCGGACTTTCTTTATTGCTTTTTTACGTGTTTGCCATGCAATGCATGAGCACGCTCGCCATCGTGAAGCGCGAAACGCGAAGCTGGAAATACCCCGCCATTCAGTTTGCTTACATGCTTGTGCTGGCTTATGTTTCAAGCCTTTGCGCCTACCAAATCTTTTCCTGAAAAAGGCGGTGTTATTGATTAACGAATGGCTTGCGAAGCAGTAGTTAATGAAAAGATACACCCTCCCGCAAACGCCTTCATAAACCTACATTCGCCACACAATAAACCCTGTGGTTGTTGCTATTTAGGAGATGATTCTGGAGCTTATTTTCTCACAATAACGCTCGACCTTTTACCAATTAATGAGGCAACTTTTTGACTTCATATCAAGGCTGTTTAACACTGCTGATTTCCAGGCGCTTTGGAAAGGCGGCAGGTGGTCCCATTTTCACCAATGGATTTACATTCTCAGCGATCTGCTCGTGTGGTCGGCTTATTTCGCGCTGCCGTTTCTTATTTATCACTTCATCAAAAAACACAACAAGCAGGTAAACTACGATCGCATTTATCTCCTCTTTGCCACTTTTATTTTGCTTAATGGCTTAGTCTATCTAATAGATGCAGGCATGTTTTGGCAACCCATGTATCGGCTGAATGCCTTGCTGCGCCTAACTACAGGCGTGGTGAGTTGGGTGGCGGTGTATTATGTATTGCTCGTGTTGCCGGTTGCTTTTTCTTTAAAAACGCCGCAGGCTTTTGAAGAAGAAACAGAACGGCGCTTAAAAGCCGAAGAAGAAATCAAACTAAAAAACAAACAACTGCTGGAGGCAGAACGCACTGCCCGCGTGGGTTACGGCAAGTGGGACATTGCCCGCCGCCATGTGGAACTTTCAGAAATGGCATACCAGATCATGAACATCCCGCAGGGCGAAATCCTGAGCTACGAACGGCTGATGGAGCAAGTGCATCCTGCCGATCTGCGCTTTGTGGAAGATTCCATCAATAAGAATTTAAAAGGCAAAACCTTCCGCCAGTTTTATTTCCGCATCGTTACGTCGCAAATGGAAATCAAACACGTGCTCGTGAAGGGTTGTATCACTTACAATGATTACAGCGAACCAACGGAAGTGAAAGGAACAGTACAAGACGTGTCGGAACTGCGCAACCACATGCAAAAGATTGAACAGCAAAACCGAAGGCTTCGCAAAATTGCCTGGGTTCAATCGCACAGAATGCGCAGCCCGGTGGCAACCATTCTTGGCATCGCCGACCTGCTGAATGATAAAGACCCCTCCGACCCGATGAATGTGGAGATCATCAAAAACATTAAAGAGCTTACCAAAAAGCTGGATGCCATGATACATGAAGTGGACGCGCTTACGAGGGTGAAATAATTGCCGAAACGCCATCCACCTATTTGCTTTTGTGATTGTGAAAACAACAACCGGCGCATATCCTGCGTATTTTTACGGATAACCAATCCCCTCCTTTTTTTTAATGAAGATGCTGTTGTTGCTTTTCGTCTTATGTGGTGCGTCCGCAGTATCATCTGCGCAGCAGCAAAAAGAAAAAGCACCCCTGCCTAAACTGCGCTTTAATATTTTACCGGAAGCGCCCAACCTCACACTTTCCGCCCCCGTGCCTGCCAATTTCCAGACCTGCAACTATGGTTTCTTTTGCCGCCAGGAATTAAAATTTGAAAAGCAAACTGCCCTGCCGCTGCGCTTTCGTTTAGGAAGCGTGGAGCAATGCGACCGGCTGGAGGGGAAAACAAAGTAAATGCAAAGCGGGAGTGACTTTACTAAAATTATGGTTCAAGTGTATTTATTTCGTGCGTGATTTTCCGGAGAGACTAGTGTACATTATCTACTACAATGTTAAACCCATGAATAATACGGATTTGCAATCCGCCCCCAAAACAATTATCAACTAAAGCCTGCACTCCAATCAAAATCGATCATCCAAGTCATAAAATCTGCGTTCCATCCCCCCAAAAGCCTGCCCCAATCTCACTCCTCGTACCGGTAATGCCCAATAATCTTATACCGGAACAAGCAATCCTCTGCCACTTGCCCGCCGCCAATGTTGTGTACCATCAGGTATCGCTGGCCATCACGACTCTTTTTGTTGGTAACAATACCAATATGGGTGACAGCGCCGCCTAAATTCCAGCACACCACATCGCCAGGAGTATAATCTGTAGCATTTTGCGAAATAGTTTTTTCCGCTCCCTTCCTTTTAAAAAACGTCATTAGGTTGGGCACGCGGCGGTGGTCGATGTTTTTATCTGTGTGGGCAAGCCCCCAGTGTTTTGGATAAGCTGAAAAATGCGCCTGCATGTCTTCATGCACTTCCTTCTGCAAATCAATCCCCATTTTTCTGTATGCCCGAATTACGACGTCTGTACAAACCCCTTTGTTGGCAGGCACATCGCCGTTTGGGTATTTTAGTTGAAAATATGCAGGGTCGTAATGCACTTTTTGCGCCGTTAGCGTGTATGCCGAATCTGCAAGTCTGTTGTGGAAAGAAGTTTTTTGGGCAAGGGAAGAGGAAGGGAAGAGTTTAAAAATGAGGAGGAAACTCAGGAACAGTAAACGTTTGAACATACTTTAGGAGCAGCTTTTTATGGGTCGGCGCGGCGATGTCAAGGTAACGCGCGGCGTGGCAAACTGAGACGCGGCGACCTCAAAGTAACGCGCGGGGATGTCAAAGTAAAACGCGGAGGTATAGAAGTAAGATGCGGCGGTGTCATGGTAAGACGCGGCGGTGTCAAAGTAAGATGCGGCGGTCTGGAACTGATAACTCATGATTTTATTTATTTCTCAGTCTGAGACTGAACGGGGGAACACCCGAGTGCGCTGCGCTAACACTCGCGCGAGTGGAGAAATTGATTGATGGTTTTGTAGTTGCTTTTTCCCGCAGGAGTGCCGTTATCAGCGGGGTTTGTGAGATTGTCGTTTTCCATTTTTAGTAGATTTTAAGTTTGAATGAAAGGCTGCAAAATAGGAAATTTTCTGAAAAAAAGAAAATTCTTTTGAAAAGATGGTTTTACGCTGAAATAGCCCTGTATTATAAAGAAATGGTATAGTAGCACTCAGAAATGGTTCGGAGCACTCGAAAATGGATTTGTACCGCTCAGATGCGGGTTTGTAGCACTCAGACGCGGGTTTGTAGCACTCCGAAATCATTTTGTAGCACTCCGAAATGGATTTGCAGCACTCCGAAATGGAGTTGTAGCACTCGGATGCGGGTTTGTATTGGTTGGATGGGGTTTGTATGGATGTTTACTAGACAAAAGTACGTGAGGCTTTTGAAGATCCTCACGCACAAAGTAAAAAACTAATTCTTCGCAAAAAGATAATCGCTTTCAGTGAAGGTAAAAGTATAAGTTTGATCCCTTATATACTTTGATCTATCAGAATAGTAATAGCTATAGCTTTCCAACTGCAGAATATTGCGGGTGTTGGAATACTCCAGATACTTCTGCGCAAGTTGAGACGGGGCATTCACATAATGAACAACCTTATAAATTTTATCGTAGTAAACTACACATGAATCATTGCCATCTCCAAAATGATCCGAACTAAATCCCACCTGGCCGCTAAGTCCACGCCTAGAACCATTAGCAATCCTAAGGGTTTCACCTGCCTTAAGCTTCAGTGTATCATCGCTGTTTACATACCCCTGTTTGAAGCACAGAATTTTAATTTCATGAGAGGTAGAGTTAACAAGAAATGCTTCGTAATTCGTTAGAGATTCTCCAAAACAAGAACCTAAAATCAAAAGTGTAAATATAGCTAAAGAATATTTCATAAAAATCAATAAAATGATATTAGGTTGTCAATTTGCGCGTTTGTGACGCTGTTTGGCTTATTGGCTTTCAAGCTATTGGATGCCGTTGTTAAATCAACAGCATATTTAATAACAAATTTCTCCAAATTAGCGATCTTATAGCCCGTATTAGCTTCGCCAACTTGATCATTGACGCTACCAACATAAATATAACCAGCAAAACTTTTGCCAATTTCATTATATTTATCAATACAATTAATGAACAGACTTGTATATTTTGTATCAACGCTTTGATTCCAATATTGATATGCATAGTTGTTTGGATATTGTATCCCCGAAACATAATAATTATAGTCGCCATAGTTAGCTATGCCTCGGGACTTGTATTCTAATCCAGTTAACCACCATTCCACACATACTGCCCAACTTTCCCGTATTTTACCTCCTACGGAACCATAGGCAATGATGTTAGCATTAAGCAAGATTAAATGAGTTAGATGAGCCGTTTCATGACATGCAGTTGAGAAAATTTCATCATTGTAGAATTCATTATTTGAGCTTCTGTAACGGGCTATTTTGATAATAGGTATTATTCCAAAATTAGTTCCTGAGCCAAAGTTAGCAGTTGAGTTTATAGCTATGTAGTTTGTGGTATGTAGAGAGGGGTGTATGGGCCTAATTAAGTTGTCAATTCCTCTATAATGGTAGCGATAGGCACCCCTAAAAATATGACCCACAAAATTATTATAGCTATAGTGATTGATTGTTGTGTACCAATTTCCGGTTTGTTTCGGCCCATCCACATAGTTGATAAGTCCAAAAAAATGTTCCCTCACGTTAAAAAAGCCTGCTTCAAAATGTAGCCGATAGTTGCAGGGCCGTTTAAAATTACCATTCACTAAAAAATTGCCATTATAATCAGTTTTACCTTGAAATGTGGTAAACCATCTTCTTGCTGTGACTCTTACACCTTGCATACCTATGTCTTGGTTAAGCCGGTTATCATTTATCAAAATCTGCCCACCGGGTCTGTAACTTGAACGCGCTTGCGGCACATCGGGAGCTTTTTCAGTATCGCTAAAATTTCCAGTTTGAATGTACGCTTGATCCAGTAGTTGATCCATAAATTCAGTGTCCGAAATACTGGTATCTAATTCCGGAATATAAAGAGAGCTTAAATCTCATAAGTAATGCCGCTTGGAAATTGGTAGCCGGCTTCAACCGATGCATACTGAAAGGTGGGGATGCTATCAGCTAAAGATTTATCATGGTACCGATTACCAGCCGTTTCAATTTCCCTGTCCAAAGGATGGTCATAGAACACATGGTCAGTATCATCATGAAGTGCCTGATATTCATCGTTATCACGGGGGCTAAACTTTACATAATAATGCGTAGTACGAACTCTATAGCCACCAGGAGGGATGATATTTTTAATAATCAGAGAATCCAGTGCATTTTGCATGTTTGAAGGAGTGTATGGATTGATTAACTGATCTCCTAAAGTAGTTTCTCCTTCTGGATTATCAATATTGAGTCGACTACTTGTTATGACATTTGGCGTTATAGAACCATTTTCATCTGTCATCTTCTTACAATTAGTAAATACTGTCGAAAATACGCACGCAATGAGGAAGAGATTAATGTTTTTCATAAAAAAATTGCCACGTTCCGGTTAGGGTTTACAAGGACTTGTTTAATGATTAAGAGATTTGTTAGAAATAAACCCCCCGAACACTTGTTAGGGAGTATCTTTGGCAAATGTGAAGCGTCTTTTTCCGTTAACGACATTTTTTATGTGCTTAACATCCGAATAACATCTGCCATAACTCTAGCAAGGCAGGTGCTTGCAGTACCTCCCACGTCATCAATGCGCCTCCAGCCAACTCTGCCCCACACCAGCCTCCGCAATCACGGGCACACCATGCGGTAATTCCATAGCGCTTTGCATGGCTGCGGTAATCAGGTTTTTAGCCGGTTCGGTTTCATGTTCCGGCACATCAAAAATCAATTCGTCATGCACTTGAAGAATCATGCGGGTTTGAAGTTTTGCTTCCTGCAATGCCTTATGGACGCGAATCATGGCAATCTTAATCATGTCGGCAGCGCTCCCCTGGATGGGCATGTTGATGGCATTTCGTTCGGCATATCCGCGCACGGTTTGGTTGGCTGAATTAATATCGCGGAGGTAACGCTTCCTGCCCAGCAAAGTTTCCACATAACCATGGTTTCGCGCAAAGTCAATTTGGTCTGTAATGTATTGCCGGATGGATGGATACTGTTTGAAGTAGTTGTCTATAATGGTTTGCGCTTCACCCCGCCGGATGTTCAGATTTTCCGCCAGTCCGAAAGCGCTTTGCCCGTAGATGATGCCGAAGTTGACTGCCTTAGCCGCACGGCGCATGTCGCCGGTTACTTCGCTCTCTGCCACATCATACACTTTTGCTGCCGTAGCCGTGTGGATGTCTTTACCTTCTTTAAACGCCTGCATCATGCTTTCATCACCAGCAATGGCGGCAATAATGCGCAGTTCAATTTGCGAATAATCGGCTGAAATGAGGCACCAGCCTGCTTCACGGGGAATAAATGCTTTGCGGATTTCCCTGCCGCGCTCTGTTTTGATGGGAATGTTTTGCAGGTTGGGGCTTGTGCTGCTAAGCCTGCCGGTAACGGCTACGGTTTGATTGAAGCAACTGTGCACTCTGCCCGTCTTTGGATTAATCAGCAACGGCAATGAATCCACGTAAGTGCTTTTTAGTTTCGACAGCTCGCGATACACCAGAATATCTTCCACTACAGGATGCTTGCTGCGGAGTTTTTGGAGCACATCTTCTCCGGTAGCGTACTGTCCGGTTTTGGTTTTTTTGGCACTGTCCAATTTCAGTATTTCAAACAGCACTTCGCCCAGTTGTTTTGGCGAGCCAAGGTTAAATTCCACACCGGCATGGGCATACACATTTTGCTCCGCAGCGGTAATGTCTTTTTGCAGGATTTCACTGTATTCATTCAGGAAAGGCGTGTCGATGCCTACGCCTTCAAACTCCATATCTACCAACACCGGCACCAGCAAATTTTCAATGTCTTCAAACACGGGTCGCACCTGCTGCGCATCCAGCATCGGGTCAAAATTTCTTTTCAGTTGCAGCGTCACGTCCGCATCTTCCGCGGCATATTCTTTCACGGTTTCAAGGTCCACCTCGCGCATGGTTATTTGCGTCTTGCCTTTGCCAATTAAGGATGTAATACTCACCGGTTGATAGCCCAGATATTTTGCGCTAAGTGCATCCATGTTTCGCTTCCCTTCCGGCTCTATTAAATAATGCGCCAGCATGGTGTCATACAGTTTTCCCTTCAGCGTGAAGCCATACCATTTCAGCATCAGCAAATCGTACTTAATGTTTTGCCCCACCCATTCTCTTTCTGCATCTTCAAACAATGGTCTAAACCGTTCCAGCAGTGCCTTTGCAGCGTTTCTGTCTTCAGGAATGACTACGTAAAATGCTTTGCCTTGTTCCCAGCAAAAGCTCATCCCAATCAGGTCGGCAAGGTTGGCATCAAGCGCTGTGGTTTCGGTGTCAAAAGCAACTTCTTTCTGCGCTTTTAATTGCTCAATTAACTGCGCTACTTCTTCATCCGTCTGCACCAGAAAATATTTGTGCGGCGTGTTTTCCAGCGTCCTTAATTCAGCAGGTTCTTCAGGAATATCTCGGGGTTGCGGATTGTTAGAAAAGGATGTTTGTGGCGCCGTTTTTTGATGCGAAGGATTGCCAAATAAATCGAGCGGCACGGCTTGTGTTTCTTCTCCAAAAACCCTTTTTGCCAACGCTTTAAATTCCAGTTCATTAAACACTTCCTGTAGCGCTTCGGTGTCTTTTTCTTCTACGCGGTAATCTTTTTCATGAAAGGCAATAGGCACGTTGGTGATGATGGTTGCCAGCTTTTTGCTCATGATGGCGTTCTCCTTTCCGTTCCTGATTTTTTCGCCTAATGCACCTTTTATGTTGTCTGCATTTGCCAAAATGTTTTCAATGGAATCATACTCTGCCAAAAGCTTTGAGGCAGTCTTTTCACCCACGCCCGCAATGCCCGGAATGTTGTCCACCGCATCGCCCATTAACCCAAGCATATCGATCACCTGATCCACGCTTTTGATGTTCCATTTGGCACACACTTCTGCCGCTCCGAGTATCTCCCTGCCGCTCCCCTGATAGCCCGGTTTCCAGATGTAAATACCGTCGCGCACGATCTGTCCATAATCCTTATCGGGCGTCACCATATACACTTCGTAACCCAATTCCTGCGCTTCAATTGCCACCGTTCCAATCACGTCATCCGCTTCAAATCCATCCTTCTCTACGCACGGCAAATTGAATCCTTTCACGATGCGCTTGATGTCAGGAATTGCCTGCATAATGTCTTCCGGTGTTTCTTGCCTGTTGGCTTTGTAAGCTGCAAAATCGGTGTGGCGTTCGGTAGCAGCGGCGGTATCAAAAACGACTGCGAGGTGCGAAGGTTTTTCTTTATTTAAAAGCTCCAGAAGCGTGTTGGTGAAACCAAATTGGGCATTGGTATTTTTTCCTGCGGAGGTGATGCGCGGGGTGCGCACCAATGCATAGTAAGCACGGTAGATAAGCGCATATGCATCCAGCAGAAACAGTTTTTTTTCAGGCATGGCGTGAAGGTAAGATGCAGCCTCTTTTTTCAGCGGCAATCATGCATTTTCACTAACCCTCATTCCCTTAGTTTTGCGCCAATTTTTCAATCAAAAAACCATGGCATTACAAGTAGGGATTGTGGGATTACCCAACGTCGGAAAATCAACTTTATTTAACGCAGTGAGCAACAGTGCCAAGGCGCAGGCAAGCAATTACCGCTTTTGCACGATTGAGCCAAACGTAGGTCAGGTGGACGTTCCGGATGAGCGCCTTGCCATGCTTGCAGACCTTGTGCAGCCGGAGCGCATTGTGCCAACCACCATTGAATTCGTGGACATTGCCGGACTCGTAAAAGGGGCGAGCAAGGGGGAAGGATTGGGCAATAAATTTCTGGCAAACATCCGGGAAGTGGATGCGATTGTGCACGTGATACGCTGCTTCGACGATGAAAATATTTTGCGGGAAGAAGGTGAAATAAATCCCGTTTCTGACAAAGAAATTATTGACACCGAGCTGCAACTAAAAGACCTCGACAGCGTAGAAAAGAAAATTTCCCGCACCGAAAAAATTGCGAAGAACGACCCGAAGGCAAAACGTGTGTTGGATGTGCTTGTAAAATGCAAAGAATACCTGATGCAGGGCAAAAACATCCGCGGGCTGCAATTGGAAGGCGAAGATTTGGAAGCCACTGCCGATCTTTTTCTCCTCACCCAAAAACCGGTATTGTATGTAGCTAATGTGGACGAAGCAGGAATCCACACAGGCAATAAATATTCGGAAGCACTTACAAAAGCTGCGGAAGCGGAAAGTGCGGGCGTGGTGACAATGAATAATTCCATTGAGGCGCAGATTTCTGAAATGGACAATGAGGATGACAAGCAGGTGTTCCTATCTGAATACGGACTGACCGAACCCGGGCTGAACCGCCTTATCCGCGCGGCATACAACCTGCTAAACCTGATTACTTACTTCACCGCAGGCGTTCAGGAAGTGCGCGCCTGGACGATTGAAGAAGGCTGGAAAGCACCGCAGGCAGCAAGCGTTATCCACACAGATTTTGAGAAGGGTTTCATTAAAGCGGAAGTAATTGCCTACGCTGATTATGTGAAGTACAAAAGCGAAGCAGCGGCGCGGGATGCAGGCAGGCTGCGGATTGAAGGGAAGGAATATTTAGTGAAGGATGGGGACGTGATGCATTTTCGGTTTAATGTTTAGGGGGGGTAGTTGTTAGGATAGATGAGGGCATTTGTCAATGCCTAAAAACCGTTGACTGGTATTTGCCTCATAAAAGAAGAGTCTGCGATCAAGATACTTAGAGTCTGAGGCTTTGTTTGACCCACTTATGGGGGGGCTTACACCCCCTCACAAATGAAGTCTGCTTCCAATGACCTCGTCATCTTCGGCTTTGTTTGCCCGACCAAAAGTACCCCATCGTTTTCATACTCAATCGGGCTTTGGTATTGTAACGATTTATGCGGCCGGTCTGTATTATATAACTTCACCGACTTTACCACTTCCCGCTTCAATGCTGCCAAATTATTTATACTCCGGTGCGCCAAATAGTTATTCTTTATAATCCCGTTTAAACGCTCTGCTTTTCCATTCTCCCACGCCCATTCGCACATACTATTGTGCATTTTATGCTTGCGGGTGAAGGCTAAAAATTCCTGATCATAATACTGGCCGCCTCCGTCTGAATGGAAAATTATCCCTGCTGAAAGTTGCCCGCCGCGGTTTGCTACTGCCATCCGCAGAGCCGGCAAAGTGGTCTGCTCCGTGCTCAGTCGGTCGGAAACCTGATAGCCCAATATGCGACGTGAAAAACAATCCATTACGAAGGTGATGTAGTAGTACCGCTCCCCCACTTCGAAGTAGGTAATGTCACTGCTCCACGCCTCGTTCAGACGTTGTAAAATCTTACCGCTAAGCAAATCAGGAAAACGAATCACACCGCTGCTATCGGTGGTGCGAGGCCGCAACTGGCGCGGCTTTGAGCTTAGTCCCTGCGCTTTGCAAAAATGCTCAAATGCGTCCCTGCCAATGCCTTCAGGCTGTAGCTTGTGATACATAGCACGACAACTTAACGTGGGATGGTCGGCACGGATCTGCATTATTAAAGTCCACAAGTCTGCCTGGCGTTTTTCTGCCTTTAGAATACGGTTCAGCATCTGATGCACACCCTGACGGGTAACACCCGTTGCACGGTAAAGATTGTTTAGACTAACGCTCATGGCTTCCCTGTTTCTCCAGAACCAAATGAGGGCGTTTCTGAAAATTTTTTTTTGATGTCCACACCGTAAGTCTCTTCCGCTAATTCAATCATCTTGTCCCGAAAGTCAAGCTGCAATTGCTTCTGCCCAACGGCGCGTTCCAGTTCAGCCACCTTCCGCTCCAGCTCCCGCAGCTTCAGTGTATCACTTTCCGATTCAACAATGGTGCGCACTCCTTTCATATAATTGACCCCGAATTTATTTAGCCACTTAGACACGCTGTTCTCGCGCACCTCATACTGACGACTTACCTGCGCAATAGTCGTAATTTTCTGTTCAATTTCCCGAACTTTCTTGCGCTTAAACTCTTCACTGAAGAACCGCCGCCGCCGCTCCTCCGTACTCTGTTTAAACTGCATCCTGTTTGCCATAATATCAATGGTTTTAAAAGTGAAAAATCTCTTTAAAACCAGTCAACTTATTTCAGGCACCGACAATTAGAACGCAGCGGAACGTTGCAGGACCAGATAATGTTTTCGGTCAAAATCTTACGTTGGATGTTTCGGGAAATGTTTTCATTACAGGTAGTTTTGCAGGAACCGTAGATTTTGACCCTAATTCAGGTACGGTTAACCGGACTGCGAAAGGGGAAGAAGATATTTTTGTTATGAAGCTGAATAGCCAGGGCAATTTTAAATGGGTAAAAACAATAGGCGGTTCTGATCAGGATTTTGGCAATACAATAAGAACGGATAAATTCGGTAATGTTTACGTAGGCGGTGGTTTTGAGGATGCGGTAGATTTTGACCCCGGACCAGCAAACGTCCCGTTGTATGCCTTTTCGTTTGAGCCTGATGGTTTTGTATTACGTCTTGACTCCATGGGAAACTTTAAATGGGTGATTCATATTGGGCGGGATAGTGTTGAAAAACCAGATTTCTGCTGGACACTAGAAGTTGATGCCAACGGGAACGTTTATGCCAATGGAGGCTTCTCTGATACGGTGGATTTTGACCCGGGTTCCGGAACTTATTATCTTAACGGTGATTATTCTGATTCTTACGTGGCAAAATACAGGCAACCGGACTTAGCATCGGTAGTGCAGGCAACGTCCTCCCGTAGCATGGATTTTATTATCTACCCCAATCCGTCAGCCGATGGCTTAGTCACGCTCCGCGGTAGTCATGCATTAAAGGATGCAGCCATTACTCTTTTGAACTTTGCAGGACAGCGCATACAACAATGGAAATGCGACTCAGGTCACGCGTTTGAATTAGATATTTCGACAGTAGTTTCAGGAACGTACATTTTTGAGATAGCCCAGGATAACCAGCCAAGGGAATACGTACGGTTTATTAAAAAATAACGGGATAAATTCAGTTGCCCCTGCAACTATTGGTCGAAACAAGTTATTTGGACGCTTTACTCTTATATTTCTCATTTGGAATCAGATTCATACCCAAAGCTAAATGAACAAAATAGCTGTTTGCTTTATCCTTTGGTGAATCCGTCAACATGTTTTCCTGTATTTCCCACGCTTTTCGTTTAAAGCCAAGCCTATAACCCCCCCGAAAACCCAGATAGAGCAAGCCTTTTTTATCCAGCAGCACATCGTAGGAAACTTTTAAGTTAAGATAGAAAAGATTGGATGCCTCAAACAAGGTTTCGTTTCCCTTAGTGCCTAACGTCTGTAAGAAAGTTTGCGAAGGTTGCTTATTGATAATTGTAAAACTTTTGGTCATCCAGCCTAATCCGAAAGATGGACTTATGAAATGTCGTTTTTTGTGAAAGAGAAGATAGTGCAGATTAACGTCTGTATTGCTTTGTTTTTGTTCCACGCGAACGGCATTGGTTTCCATTGAAAGATTTGTAACGTCATAGGAGACATCCGTGTAAATAACTTCCCGCTGAAAGAAATAGATACTATATCCGTAATTAAAATTGGGGGAGGTCTTAAGGGCAGGTAATGAGGCTGCTTTCAATACATGGTTCGTCTCGCCCGCATCAAAACCGGAAAACCCTCCATGAAATTCTGCCGCTAAAAAGGAACTAACAAGCTTTGGTTCTGCTTCCTGAGCAATTAAATTATTAGAAAGCAACAACAGGCAAACAATTCTGGAAACGTTTTTCATACAAGTTTTTATTTCACCAAAACATACCCCCAATCCTTCAGCCAACCAAGTACTTTTATTTTATAATCTCCCTGCACCATTATTAATCCATCCTTCGCGCTGCCGCCTGCGCCGCATTTGGTTTTTAGTTGCTTGCCTAAAGTTTCAAGGTCTTCCTGTGTGCCAATAAATCCGGAAACAAGGGTTACTACTTTGCCGGCGCGTTGTTTTGCATCGAGGGAAATGCGCAGCATTTGTTTTTCCTTCGGCAGGGTTTCCGCTGCGTAGTTTTCTTCTTCAAAATCATTGTAGTAATCCGCGTTTGTGGAATAAACCAATCCATCTGAACGGCCTTTATTTTTTTTGCTCATCGCTGATAATTTTTTTCAAAAAGACAATTGAATTTAGGGCGTTGCTGATTTCCTCTTCAACTTTAAAAACCCTTTTTTGGGCAATCCAAAATTCACCAGATACACGCCTGAAAATATCATTGCTGCAGAAATAATTTTTACGCCCGTTACTTCCTCACCCGTAAATGCAAAGGAAATAATCGCAGCAAAAAGCGGTTGCAAATACATGTATGCACCGGAAGTGGATGGGCTTACATGCCGCAGGGCGTAGGTGTTCCAGAGGTAAGTGAAAAACGTTACGAACAAAACGATAAAGCCCACAGCCGCGTAATCTATAGGTTCAAAAAGCGCCCATTTTATTGCCGCAAATTGTTTCCACCCGAAAGGCAGCACCATCATCAACCCAAAAAGAAACACCCAGCGGATAACGATTATCGGGCGATAGCGCTCCATCAGCGGCTTGATAATGATGAGATAAACGGCGTATGAAGCGGCATTAATTATTACCAGCACATCGCCAAGTGCAGAGTTTCCGGTAACGGTTATTTCCTGCCCGGCGCTTATCAAAAAAGTGGCTCCGCCAATGCCCAGCGCCAGCCCGATGGCTTTCTTAAGCGGCAGCTTTTCTTTAAACACAAAAAGGGAAATAAGGGTGATGATAAGCGGTGTGCAAATCATGATGAGCGAGGCATGAATGGGAAAGGTGAGGTTTAAGCCAAGGAAGAAAAGCATTTGATTGAGCGCCACGCCAAAAAGCCCGCCCAGCACCAGTCTTCCCCAGTCTTTCCTTTCAATTTTTGCCCTGAAGTTTTTACCGCCGCCAAAGCTCAGCCAGAATAAAACAGTTACTGAAAGCACGCGAATGAGGATGAAACCGAGCGGCTCCACCAGGCGCGGCATCACGCTTTTAGCCACCGTAAACCCCGCGCCGTAAAACAAATTGGCGCCTAATAAGGCAAGGTGTGCTTTCCACTTTTCATCCACGGGCAACGATGGTTTTTTTGAGGGATTAATGTTTCAGCAAAAAGTGTTGTTTCTCTAAAAATTCTTTCCGGAAAAACAGCAATCCGGTTTTGTATAAATCAAGGCTCAGCTTCACTTCCGGCATCGCGTGGATTTGCTGCCAGGCGGCGGTGTGTTGCGGTGTGTGGTGCGGCGCAATTATCAACACAACGCTTTGCTCCGTAAGCCGCTGCTGATATTTTTTGAAAGCAGGCATCCAGTCGCCCGGATCAATGAGGTCTATCAAAAGCAAATCAGGCTGCGGAAATTGCTGCACGGTTTGCGCATCTATTTTCTGTGCCCGCAGCGCCATTTCTTTTTCGCTTGCAGGGCTGATGGTGATAAATGTTTCCTGCTCGCCATGCCGGTTTGCCAGCCACAAAATGTTTTGAAATGCGAAGTAGGTAATGATTTTGTTGACCGCCTTTTTATGGCGCGAAGTAGTGAGGCAGAGGTTGCCGGTTTTTATTTTTCCTTTTAAAAACTGCGCTGAAAATTCATACACAAAAGGGGAGTGAATGCCGTGCCGCTGGCGGGCTTTGCTGCGGTGGTGCAGGAATTTGCGGATGCGGTGCCAGTTGCTCATAATGCTGTTCTTTCCAGTTGCTGAAAGGTGAAAGGATAAGCGTGTTTTTCATCCGCTTCGTGCGTTTCTTCCCACACTATTTTCCAGTGGCTATGGTCAATTTTCGGGAAAAAAGTATCGGCGTGTTTCACTTCTGTTTTTACGACGGTTACATAAATCCGGTCTATCAAATCCATGGTTTCTTCAAACACTTTTCCACCGCCAATTATGAAGCATTCTTCCACCTCTTGCATTCTCATTTTCTCCAGGCCTTCTTCAAGATTACACACATGAACCACGCCTTCAGGAAGTTGCAAATCATCCTGTCGGCTCAACACGATATTCAATCTTCCGGGAAGTGGCTTGCGCAGGCTCTCAAAAGTTTTACGCCCCATTAAAACGGGTTTGCCGAGGGTGGTTTTTTTAAAGAATTTCAGGTCGTCGGGGAGGTGCCAGGGAAGGCCGCCGTCTTTGCCGATGGCGTGGTTTAAATCGAAGGCAACAATTGCGGAAAGGGTCATTGTTTATTTTTTGTAAACCTCAATGATTTCAAAACATTTATCGAAAATTATGTCGCGATAGATCTGTGTCACGCTATCGAGTTCACATTCCTGTTTTTTTAAAGCCTCCTTGTTCCAAAGCAATCTCTCCGTCCCGATTGGATAATTTGGAATGCACCTCAAGAAAGTTTCAAATACGGTTAGGTCAACTTTTATTCCATCCACTTCACGAAAAATACGGGCAATCAGCATTATTCCAAACGGCAAGGCAATTTGATTTGTTAGAATGCGCCTCGCATAAGCAAGTATTCTTTCATCGTTGTCTTTGTAACGTCTCATAAATCTTACACCGCAACCGGCGCTTTTATGGCAGGGTGGCTTTGATAATTTTCAAGGGTAAAATCTTCAAACTTAAAATCAAAAAGGTCTTTTATTTCAGGGTTCAGCTTCATGGCAGGCAATGGAAACGGCGGGCGTGTTAACTGCAGTTTTGCCTGCTCCAGATGATTATTGTAAAGGTGCACATCTCCGAAAGTGTGGATGAAATCTCCGGCTTCAAGATTACAAACCTGCGCCATCATCATCGTAAGCAAAGCATAGGAAGCGATGTTGAAAGGCACGCCCAGAAAGACATCCGCGCTACGCTGATACAATTGACAGCTCAATTTTCCATTAGCTACGTAAAACTGAAACAACGCATGGCAGGGACTCAAAGCCATTTTCGGGAGGTCGGCAACATTCCATGCATTTACAATCATCCGGCGGCTGTCGGGGTTTGTTTTTATCTGGTGCAGCACGTCCTTTATCTGGTCGAAAGTATTGCCTTCTGCTCCTGTCCAGCTTCGCCACTGATGTCCGTAAACAGGTCCTAAATCTCCGTTTTCATCCGCCCATTCGTCCCAAATGCGCACACCGTTTTGTTGCAGATAATGCACGTTGGTATCTCCTTTTAAAAACCACAGCAATTCGTGAATAATGGATTTGAGATGCAGCTTTTTGGTGGTCACGAGCGGGAAACCATTCCGCAAATCGAAGCGCATCTGGTAGCCAAATAGAGAGCGGGTTCCGGTGCCGGTGCGGTCACTTTTTTCAGTGCCTTCATCCAGTATTTTTTGCAGCAGTTGGAGGTATTGTTGCATCGCGCAAAAATAAAGGACGCAAGCTCGCCATCAGGAGTTTAAGGTTGGATGGAATAGAGCGTGTATGCCTCATTAATCTTGAAGGAATCAGCAGCCACATTGGTTTCCGAAAGGAAATTCTGATACCAGCCGTCGTCCAGTTTTTTCCGGATAAGGAGGTAACGGGCATTTTTTTCGCGCATCACTTTCAGGTTTGCTTCGGGCTTTAATTCCCATGAAAGCGTCATGGCTTTTTTGCCGGTGAAAAGCGCCAGAGCACGGGGTTTAAAAAAAACGATTACGCTGCTGTCGGCAACATGGCGTTGCAGGTATTGAAACGCTTGCCTGTCTTGCGCTGTGTATGGATTGTCTTCCACCGGCGGCTTCGTGTAAACAGCATAGGTATCAATCCCTAAAACCAATAAAAGAAAGGTTGCCAAAGGCGCAATCAAAAATTTTTTTGAGGGAGGAATGAAAGGCGCTAAAATCTTTTTCCCTCCTAAGAAAGTATAGCACATCACCAGCGGCAAAACCGGTAACATAAACCGGAAGCCCTGATGCACCGGCAGCACCAGCATGAACGCTAAAAAGACGCTGAAAAAGAAAAGGGTAAAACTGCTTTTTGCACGCCAGGCATTCACCAAGCCAATCAGAAAAAGCCAGACTGCTGCCGATTGAATCAGGATTACAATTCCCCTTGCAAGCGGCTCTCCGGTTTTGTAATAAAATGCATCGCGAATCAGCGACACCAGATATTCAATATTGATGCTTACCTGATTGAACAAGCCATCTATTTGATTCCAGAATTGCGCATAATAAAGGTTGGCGCTTTGCGGGGCCGGAAAAATAAACTGAGTAATAAACAGATAGCCCAAACCCACGCCCTCTGCCACTTGCAGCGAAATGCTTTTCCACAAATAGCCGATTTCAAAACCTTTCTTTTTTCGCTTTGCGGATATTATTTCAACGATTAGAAAAACAATTTCTGCCACCGTAATTATCAGCAATTGCGTGCGGATAAGCGCAGCGAAAAGTGCCAGAAAAATGAGTGCGGCTACATGCCATTTCCGCAAGCCACCGGAAGCACGCACCACGAGGTAAGCCATGGTAAAAACAGCGCCCGGCAGGTCAGACAATACCTGGCATTTGGCATAAAGTACTTCCGGATTGTATCCCATTATCAATGCTGCGCAAAAGGAAGGAATTGCTGGTAAAAACTTACGCAGCAGCGCAAAACTGAGGCACACCAAAAGCACTACGAAAACGGTGTTTAAAACAAGCAACGGCGCAATCCGGATTCCAAAGATTTTTACGAGAGGCGCTATCAGCAAAGGATAGCCGGGCGGATATTGCGGAGGCCCGTAAATGGTATGCGTTTCATTAAAAACATAAGGACTTTGGTAAAAAGGCAATCCTTTGGAAATATTGTCTGCTTCTTTTAGGTACTGACTGAAATCATCTCCCCAGTTATGCACATTGTAAATGCCGAGGAAGAAAAGCGGGAGACAACAAACCAACAAGAGGAGGATGAAATAATTGTCCGGCTTTTGCGAAAGAGAAAAGGTATTATTAAGCACGTGTTGGTGTTGAAAGCATATTCAATCAAAATGAGGCTACGTTCTTTTTTCCGAAGCGCGGCTTTTTTTTAATGCTGCAGTGGGCTCGTGAAAATAATATCTGCCTTGCAACAAAACAGGCGCGCAGCTTGATTAAAAAATATTTTCTCAATTTCATCCCCTTAATTTATGGTCTTAAGCATCATCATCCCTGCCTATAACGAAGGCAATACCATTCACCACATTCTCAACAAGGTGAAAGCGGTCACGCTAATGGGCGAAATGCAGAAGGAAGTAATCATCGTGAATGATTGCTCACGTGACCAAACCGAAGCGGCTATTCTTGATTATCAGGCAAACAATCCGGAGCTCGCGATTACCTATTACAAGCACGAATTCAACCAAGGCAAAGGCGCTGCCATCCGCACTGGTATTCAAAAAGCAACAGGTGATTTTGTGATTATTCAGGATGCTGATTTGGAGTACGACCCAGAGGAGTACAACATTCTTTTACGTCCTGTTTTAAATGGTTTCGCTGACGTGGTTTATGGGTCGCGGTTTATGGGTGGCAATCCGCACCGCATTTTGTTTTACTGGCACAGCATCGGCAATCGTTGGCTCACTAATTTCTCCAACATGCTTTCCAACCTCAATCTTACAGACATGGAAACCTGCTACAAACTTTTCAGGCGGGAAATAATTCAGGGCATCAGGATTGAAGAAAACCGTTTTGGCTTTGAGCCGGAAATAACCGCAAAAGTGGCGCGCATCCCGAACGTCCGGATTTATGAAGTGGGCATTTCTTATTACGGACGCACTTATGAAGAAGGCAAAAAAATTGGGTGGAGAGATGGCTTCCGGGCATTGTGGTGCATTTTGAAGTACAACCTTTTTGCAAAATAAAATCGCTCAAAACAATGGCTTTAATTCTTCCGGTAAAAGGTGTTTCACCCACCATTCCAGACAATTGTTTTATTGCTGAAAATGCTACGATTGTGGGGGATGTGGAAATGGGCGATGAATGTTCTGTTTGGTTTAATGCAGTGATTCGCGGCGATGTAAACAGCATCAGGATGGGCAACAAAGTAAACATTCAGGATGGGGCATGCCTTCATTGCACTTATCAAAAAACGAAAACCATTTTGGGCAATAATGTTTCTGTGGGCCATCATGCCATTGTGCATGGCTGCACGGTGGAGGATAATGTGCTTATTGGGATGGGTGCCATTGTGATGGACAATGCAGTGATCGGGCGCAACAGTATTATTGCCGCAGGCGCTGTGGTGCTTGAAAACACGGTTGTTCCGGCGGGAAGTATTTATGCCGGCGTGCCTGCAAAAAAGGTGAAAGAAATAAGTCCCGAATTACTGGAAGGCGAGGTGGCGCGGATTGCGAACAACTATGTGATGTACAGTTCGTGGTTTAAAAAGTGAACTTTTTTTGGGGAAGAAAATGAGATTGTTGCGGGCTTTTATTTTCCTGAAAAATGAATGGAATGGAGAGCGCGAAAAGGCTTCTAAAAAAATTTTTGCAGAAACTATTGTTTTTTAAAATTGCCGCTACTACATTTGGGCGCTAAATCAACTAATCAAAACGAAATGAAAAAACTGATCCTTGCTTTTATTGCTGTGGGTTCAATGGCTACAGCACAAGCACAAAAAGCCGGTAGTATCCTACTTTATGGTACCGCTGGAATTAACACATCACGTACCATTGATGATGTTCCAACCTCTATTGGTACGGACAATGAAACAAGAGTATCTTTTTGGAATTACAGTCCTGGCATTGGTTTTCAGTTCAATAAAAACTGGACAGTAGGTGCGGCATTCAGCTATGCCAATTTTAGAGTTAGACGAAACGCCAACCTGAACATTGACGACATTACTTCTCAGAATGAATTTGTAGTTGGTCCTTTTCTTCGTTACACTACGCCGTTCAGCAGAACCTTTTTCGCGTTTCATCAGCTTGACTTGAATTACATAGGCGGCAGAAACAAAACAGAGCTTACCGGCACTCCCGATGTTATTGACAGATACAATGGTTTCCAGGCTTCCCTTACTCCTGCCTTTGGCGTGAACGTAACTCGTTGCATTGCCTTAAACTTTGGCATTGGTGGTATTGGATACCGGACTACTGTTTTGGATTATGAAGATGCAACTTTGGGAGAGCAAAGGGCGAATAATTTCTTTGTAAGTTTCGGTCAGCAGTTCCATTGGGGTATCTCCGCTAACATTGGTGGATACAAACACATGCGCGGACATCGCGGGGAGCCAGGTATGGAGCGTCGCAAAATGAATGCTTATGATGATGACGACAGCGAAGAAATGCCACGCAAGAAAAAGAGAATGAACGAAGATGATGAAGAGTAGTTTTCACCTTCTTTAAAAATAAAAACAGGCAGCTTTCGGGTTGCCTTTTTTTATGCCCGATGCTTACTGTTTGCCGCGCCTTGCTTCGGGCGTATCTTGTTTTGTAAATTTACCCGCGCCATTTTTATGGCTTCGTTTTTCTTCTTTTAAAAACCAATTCCCGAGTTTATGTACACTCCAAAAAATAAAGTCCGCATTGTTACTGCCGCTTCCCTTTTTGATGGTCATGATGCCTCTATCAACATCATGCGGCGCGTGATGCAAAGCAGCGGTGTGGAAGTAATCCATTTGGGGCACGACCGCAGCGTTCAGGAAATTGTGGACTGCGCCATTCAGGAAGATGCAAACGCCATTGCCATTACATCTTACCAGGGCGGGCACGTGGAATATTTTAAGTACATGCACGATTTGCTGCAGGAAAGAAACTGCGGGCACATCAAAATATTTGGCGGCGGCGGCGGTGTTATCCTGCCCACTGAAATTGAAGAACTGCACGACTATGGCATCACCCGGATTTATTCGCCGGACGATGGCAGGGCAATGGGCTTGCAGGGTATGATTGATGACTTAATAAAAACCAGCGACTTCCCGACGGGCAACCAATTAAACGGCGAAGCGGGACACCTTGATGCGCAAAATGCCAAATCAATAGCCCGCATTATTTCTGCCGCAGAAAATTTTCCGGAGCAGCCTGAAACCCTGGCGATGCTCAAAAAAATAAAGGAAACTGCCGCCACTTCATCAACGCCTGTGTTAGGCATTACAGGAACGGGAGGCGCAGGTAAAAGTTCTTTGGTAGATGAAATTGTAAGAAGGTTTCTGGTTGATTTTAAAGATAAAAACATCGGCATCATTTCCGTTGACCCTTCGAAAAAGAAAACCGGCGGTGCACTTTTAGGAGACCGCATCCGCATGAATGCCATTCGCAACGCCCGCGTTTACATGCGCTCCATGGCTACGCGCCAAAGCAATCTTGCCGTTTCAAAATACATTCTGGATGCGGTCAACATTTTGAAGGCGGCGCATTTCGATCTCATCATTCTTGAAACCTCCGGCATAGGCCAAAGCGACACCCAAATCACGGATTATAGCGACCTCAGCATGTACGTGATGACGCCTGAATATGGCGCCGCTACGCAGCTTGAGAAGATTGACATGCTGGACTTTGCAGACATTGTAGTGATCAACAAATTTGATAAACGCGGTGCGATGGATGCTTTGCGCGACGTAAAAAAACAGTATCAGCGCAACCATAAACTTTTTGAGAAACAAGCGGATGAAATGCCCGTGTTCGGTACCATTGCTTCCCAATTCAATGACCCGGGAACCAACACGATGTACCGCGCCCTGATGGATACCGTTGTTGCAAAAACGGGCAATGATTTCCTACGCTCCGATTTTCATATTTCGAATGAAATGAGCGAGAAGATTTTCATCATTCCGCCATCCCGCACGCGTTACCTGAGCGAAATAACCGACAACAACCGCAAGTACGACAAGTGGGCAATACAACAGGCAGCCATTGCGCAAAAACTTTTCGGCATCCGCAAAACAATTGACACTATAAGCGAAGAAAACTTTGAAAAAACAGGCACGGCAGACAAGCTTGAAAATGCCGATAATCTAAATCAGCAGCTGGAAGAAGTTTATAAAAAAGTAGCCGTTAGCCTTGACCCAAAAAATCTGCAAATCCTCCAAAACTGGGAAGCCAAAAAGCGGCATTATCAGGATGAATATTACGTCTACAAAGTGCGGGATAAGGAACTGAAAATTAAAACACACACAGAATCCCTTTCGCACAGCGCCATCCCAAAAGTGGCTGTGCCAAAATTTGAAGCCTGGGGTGAAATTTTACAATGGGCACTAACCGAAAACTTCCCTGGGGAATTTCCTTACGCTGCCGGCATTTATCCTTTCAAAAGAGAAGGCGAAGACCCTACCAGAATGTTTGCCGGCGAAGGCGGGCCAGAGCGCACCAACAAGCGCTTTCACTATGTTTCCCTGGGGATGCCAGCCAAACGTTTATCCACCGCTTTTGATTCTGTAACGCTTTATGGGCAAGACCCGGACCACCGCCCGGATATTTATGGAAAAATCGGAAATTCCGGCGTGAGCGTACCTACGTTAAACGACGCCAAAAAGCTGTACAGTGGTTTCAATCTTGCCGATCCGAAAACATCCGTGTCCATGACTATTAACGGACCGGCACCAACGCTCACAGCCTTCTTCATGAATGCCGCCATTGACCAGCAATGCGAGCTTTACATTAAAGCACACGGACTGGAAGATGAAGTGCAGAAAAAAATTGCGGCGATTTATAAAGAGAAGGGAGTTGAGAAGGCGTATTACAATAACGCGGTTGCGGTTGGTAAAATCTTATCTACTCCTGATAAAAATGAACTCCCTGAAGGCAACGATGGCTTGGGATTGATGCTGCTTGGCGTAACCGGCGATCAGGTGTTGCCTCAAGATGTTTATCAAAAAATAAAAGCAGACACACTGAAGCAGGTACGCGGAACTGTGCAGGCAGACATCCTGAAAGAAGACCAGGCGCAGAACACCTGTATTTTCTCTACTGAATTTTCACTTCGCGTGATGGGCGATGTGCAGCAGTATTTTATTGATAAAGGCGTTCGCAATTTTTATTCTGTTTCCATTTCGGGATATCACATTGCAGAGGCTGGCGCCAACCCTATTTCGCAACTTGCTTTCACGATTTCCAACGGCTTTACGTTTGTAGAATATTACCTGAGCCGCGGAATGAACATTGATGATTTTGCGCCGAACCTTTCTTTCTTTTTCAGCAATGGCGTGGACCCTGAATACAGCGTGATTGGAAGAGTGGCAAGAAGAATCTGGGCAAAGGCAATGAAGCTGAAATACGGAGGTAATGAGCGTTCACAAATGCTGAAGTATCACATCCAGACTTCCGGGCGTTCGCTACACGCGCAGGAAATTGATTTCAACGATATCCGCACCACACTCCAGGCGCTTTATGCCATTTATGACAATTGCAATTCGCTCCATACAAACGCTTACGATGAAGCCATCACCACACCGACGCAGGAAAGTGTGCGCCGCGCCATGGCCATTCAGTTAATCATCAACAAAGAACTTGGACTGGCAAAAAATGAAAACCCACTGCAAGGCTCGTTCATTATTGAAGAACTGACTGACTTAGTGGAAGAAGCCGTTTATACAGAGTTTGACAGAATCACGGAGCGGGGAGGCGTGCTGGGTGCCATGGAAACTATGTATCAGCGCGGAAAAATTCAGGAAGAAAGCCTTTATTACGAAACCCTGAAACACACAGGTGAATACCCCATTATTGGCGTCAATACATTTTTAAGCGCCGACGGTTCTCCCACCATCATACCGCAGGAAGTTATTCGCTCAACTACCGAAGAAAAAGAATTTCAGATCCAAACCATTCAAAACCTTTGGAAATATGGCGGTGGAAAAGGGGAGGAAATGCTTAAAAAATTACAAGAGGTAGCCATCAATAACGGTAATGTATTTGAAGAACTAATGGAGACCGTAAAATGGTGTTCGCTTGGACAGATTACTCATGCGCTTTTTGAAGTGGGAGGGCAGTATCGGAGGAATATGTAGAATCTAAATTGTCAATAAATAAATAATAACGCCCTCACTTTTTTAAAAGCAAGAGCGTTTTTGTATAAAGAATTAGTGTGGTAATTATTTTATTTTCACGTTGCCGTCGTCTGCGTCAATTTTTGTAGTACCGCTTTTGTCTTTGAATTTGATGTCACCATCTTTATCAATTTTCACCTTGCGGTCATCGTCTTTCATTTTGATATCGCCATCATTCTGAATTTCGATTTTGGACTTATCAAAACTCCATTTTCCGGAATTATCATGCACCATTGCATAGTTCATCTTCTGTCCGGTGGGCGCATAAATTGTGTCATGGGTTGACATTATTACGTAATACTCAACTGGATTGTTATCGTTGCCCACATATTTTCCGGTAGCCTCGTCTTTGCGGACAGGAGCTCCGGTATTCAGGTCAATGTATTCTGTTGTGGAAGTCATTGTGGTACCGGTTTCCATCATGTTGTCCTGCACCATTGCAGAATCTTTTATGGTAGTGTCATCGGAATCACCATCATTACTGCACGAAGCAATAGTGAGCACTGCTAAGGCTGCGGCTGAAAGCCAAATCTTTTTCATAAAAATGTTTTATTTGTAAGCGTTTAGTAAAATATCAGACCACACTACAGGGTGGGCATCAGGGTGTAAAAAAGTCCACAAAATGAGTAAGTTATATTACCTGTATCAAAAATGAGTTTCCCGTGTTTCAATAACATCGCTTGCAGCAAGAATCAGATTATACGGAATGGCAGCATTGGGGGTGACAATATCGTAACGCCCCAATTCTGTTTTTTTCATAAAGAAGCGAGGAAAGCCCCGCACATTCACTTCATAATGCAATCCATTGTGCCGGAGGTGAGGCAAAAGTACTGCAACCAAAGTTTTGCCGTCAAGTATTATTTCTACTGAAAAATTTTGCCGCATTGGGTGCAAAAATAAGGCAGCTAATTTTAGAGCTCCATTTCAGGCAATGGGCGCGGTGCCTTATCCTTCACTGCATCCGCAATGGCTTTAATATGGGCAGGCGTGGTACCGCAACATCCACCTACGAGGTTCACCCATTGGTTGTCTGCCCATTCAGCAATGATGGCGGCCGTTTGAGCGGGTGTTTCATCATATTCACCCATAGGGTTGGGCAAACCTGCATTGGGGTAAGCGCTCACATAACAAGGAGCAAGCTGCGATAGTTCTTCGATGTGAGGGCGCATTTGCGTAGCGCCGAGGGCACAATTTAAACCTATTGAAATAGGGTCGGCATGTTGCACGGAAATAAGGAAGGCTTCAAGGGTTTGTCCGCTAAGTGTTCTGCCAGATGCATCTGTTATTGTTCCTGAAATCATCACGGGTAGCTCCTTTCCGCTATCTCTGAAATATTTTTTGATGGCAAAGATGGCTGCCTTCGCATTCAGGGTGTCGAAAATGGTTTCAATCATTAAAATGTCCACCCCACCGTCTGCCAATGCCTCTACTTGTTCATAATAGGCCGCAGCAACTTCATCAAACGTAATTGCTCTGTAGGCAGGACGGTTAACGTCGGGGGAGAGGGAAAGGGTTTTGTTCATTGGCCCAATGGCACCAGCAACGAAGTGTAGTTTTTGGGAAATGCTATTTGATTGGGTGAAACCATCAACAGCTTTGCGGGCGCAATGTGCGGCAGCGAGGTTTATTTCTCTTGCCAGCCCTTGCATATTATAATCTGCAAGGGAAACCGCCTGAGCATTAAAGGTATTGGTTTCGATAATATTAGCACCGGCTTCAAGATATTGCTTGTGGATATCTTCGATAATATGCGGTTGTGTTAGGCAAAGTAAATCATTATTACCTTTTAAATCTTCTTCGGCATTTGCAAAGCGTTCGCCGCGATAATCAGTTTCTTCCAGGTGGTGTTGCTGAATCATGGTTCCCATGGCACCGTCAATAATCAGGATTTTTTTTTCAAGAAGATTGAGAAGCGCTTTTGAGATAGTATTCACGGGTAATTATTTTTTTAAAAACAAAAAATTGAAGATTAAAAACGGCAAGAATGTTCTTTTACCGGATTAAAAGCACATCGCCCTTCTTTTCGTTCACGGCACCGTTAGGGCATTGGTAGCGGATGAAAAATTGATAGTCGCCAACAGGCTGAGCCACGCCTTTAAAATTTCCATCCCATCCTTCAGTAAGACTGAGAGATTCATAAACTGTTTGTCCCCATCTATTTACAATCAGGAAGGAAATAATCTTAAAGGCATCGCCGGTAGCAGGTCGGAACTTATCGTTTTGGCCGTCGCCATTTGGCGTAAAGCCGGTTGGGAATGCAATCGTGCAGCAAGGTTCCGCTGAAATAGCGAGGCTATCGTAATTGGCACAGCCAAACTTATCTTTAACGGTGAGGTAAATCGTATCGTTTTTTGAAACCTTTGCTTCTACCGTGCTTTGATGGCTATTCTGAAAAAATGCATCGGGCATCCAGGAATAAGTGAAGTTTGGCCCAAGGTATTTGGTGCCGAATTGCACAACATCTCCAATGCAAACACGGGCAGTTGTCAGCACTTCAATTTTTGCTTCAGGCGTAGGTTGAACCGTAATCGTATCTACGAAAGGCACCGAAACGCAGCCCTCAGCAGAGGTGGTGACAAGAGAAACGATTTTATCGCCTGAAAATGTGAAGTACAATTGGTAGTTATCCGCGCCTGTTCCTGCGGAAACATTGGCGGTTCCGAAATCCCAGTCATATCCATTCGGGTCTGCTGTTACAAAATCAGCCTGTACGTTTATAATCTCTTTGATACAAGCATTTGAGGGTAAAGAAAAATGAGAGGTTGGCGGTACATTAATAGTCACGTTAAGTGTTTTGGAATCTATACAGGTGTTTTCAGCAGCTGTGTGGGTAATTGTTTTTGTACCCCCTGTGTTCCAGATCACCTCATAAGGACCTTCATTATTACCGCTTATAACGTTTCCACCATCAAAATCCCATGTATAAACCGCAATACTGGGATTCGTTGTTGAATCAATAAAAACCAATGTATCGTTTACGCACGTTGCAAGGGCGTTTGCAGCGATGCTTGCTGTGGGCTTTGAATTTATTTGGACTACGATGGAATCGCGAGGTCCTTCGCAATTTCCGATTTTTTGACTTACGTAAAATGTTGTAGTTCCTGGCGTTGCTGTATTGGGTGTGGGCGGTGTGAGGGTTGGCGTTCCGCTAAAAGGCGTTGTGTACCATTGTAGATTAATACCGTTGGCAGAAAGTGGTGCGGCGAGATCATTTTGACAGTATCCCACCGGGGACATCACGCCTGGTGCGGGTGTGCTGTTTGCAATGGTAATATTCACCGTGTCGCTTGAACTTCCGATGCAACCGTTTGCGGTGGCTACGTAAAAAGTATTTACTGTTGGTGAAACAGTGATACTGTTGCCCGCGCCGGCTACCGTTGTTCCGTTTTCAAACCAGGTTATATTATTTAAGCCTGTAGGGTAAAATTGAAACGCGATAGGCGAAACAGTGTAAGAAGTAGCTGAAGGTGTAAATAAATGGCTGCTATTAGTTGCAGTCCATTGAGTGGGGTAGTTTCTGCCAGGAACTACCACTGCTTGTGTGCCTGTGGCATTTTGGACGCCTTCGATTGCTGCGCCTACATTCCAGGAGGTACAAATAGGCTTGTCGTTTATGTGGATTTCAATATTGTTAGAAGTTTCGAACAAAACAATCTGAAACTTTGCCAGCAGACTTGTGCAACTGAAAAGCGGCACATCGCAGTAGGTGACTACAAACCTTCTGTTCGGCGCAATTCCCTGGGTAGAATATTCAATGGTTGAAGTGGCACTTGCAGAAGGGTCAATGTCAAAGAATGGCCCCATTACAGAATTCAAACAGTCTGTGTTGCCCGGAATACCCGAAGTGATTTGCCAATTGGAGCCCAGGTTCGCATTAAAGGTATTAAAAGAAACAAAGCCGTTTGAGGATATCACACAATCAGTGTAATTGTTTCCGTAAAAATTAAATGTGAAACCCAAAGGAATTACGCCGGTATAAACATCGTCGGTAACGGTAATGCCATTTCCTGCATTGGAGCCAATGTTCGCGTTGAGCGTTATTGTTGAGTTGGGACATAGCGAAGTGTCGGGTGTTGAAATGATAACCTGTGCTTTCCCAATAAGTGTGCTTGCTAAAATAAAAGCTAAAGCAAAGAACTGTTTCATAAAATCATTTTAGAAAGTCAATAAGACAGTAATTTCTATAAAAAGGTAAGCCCTGTGCATCCATCTTTTAAAAATCCTAAAATGTGAATTTATGCATCCGCTTTTAGCATTTTTTGATACTTCATTCTATCGTTTTCATCCAGCATAATTTTACGCAAACGGATGCTTTGAGGGGTAACTTCAATACACTCATCCTGCTGAATATACTCCATGCATTCTTCTAGGCTCATCTGAATTTTCGGCGCAATGTTAGTTGCTGCATCAGAACCGGAAGCACGCATATTGGTGAGTTTTTTACCTTCTACGATATTTACATTTAAATCGCCGGGTTTAATGTTTTCGGCAATGATCATTCCTGCATATACTTCTTCACCAGGGTCAACAAAAAATCTTCCGCGGTCTTGTAATTTATCAATAGCATAGCCCGTAGTTTGTCCGGCTTGCTTTGCAGTTAGCACCCCATAATTTCGTCCGGGAATAGTTCCTTTCCAGGGTAAATATTCTTTGAAGCGATGCGCCATAACTGCTTCGCCCGCCGTTGAGGTAAGCATTTGGGAACGCAAGCCAATTAAGCCGCGGGATGGAACTTCAAATTCCAAGTGCTGCATCTCGCCTTTAGTTTCCATAATCAGCATTTCACCTTTGCGTTGGGTTACTAAGTCAATAACTTTTCCACTAAATTCTGATGGCACATCCACAACCAGCGTTTCATAAGGTTCGTGTTTTTTGCCGTCTATTTCTTTAGTAATAACCTGCGGTTGCCCAACGGTGATTTCATAACCTTCCCTGCGCATGGTTTCTACCAAAACAGACAAGTGCAAAATCCCTCTGCCGTAGACTAAAAATTTATCGGCATCATCCGTATCAGAAACGCGTAATGCAAGATTTTTTTCCAGTTCTCGGTATAAACGATCGCGGATATTGCGGCTGGTAACAAATTTCCCTTCCTTGCCAAAAAACGGCGAATTGTTGATGGAAAATTGCATGTTCATGGTGGGTTCATCAATTGGAATTACTTCCAGTGGCTCCGGCTTCTCATAGTCCGCCACCGTTTCCCCGATTTGAAAATCTTCAATTCCCACAATCGCGCAAATATCACCTGCAGGCACTTCTGTCACTTTCTTTTTGCCCATCCCTTCAAAAACATACAGTTCTTTCACTTTTCCGCGCACCACGCTTCCGTCCAGTTTACAAAGCATAATGGGCTGCGATTCCTTGATTGTTCCACGTGTAACCTTCCCAATGGCTATGCGGCCTAAAAAAGAACTATAATCGAGCGACACGATTTGCATTTGTAAGTTACCGGCTGAAACTTTGGGCTCCGGCACTTTCTCAAGAATAGTGTCCAGTAAAGGCGTAATGTCTTCTGTTTCTACGTTTGTGGTATTAAACCATCCTTGTTTAGAGGAACCGTATAGGGTAGTGAAATCCAATTGCTCTTCCGTGGCATCCAATTGATAAAACAATTCAAACACCGCATCATGTACTTCATCAGGACGGCAGTTAGGCTTATCAACTTTGTTTATCACGACAATAGGCCTTAAACCTAAGGCTAAGGCTTTTTGCAGTACGAAACGCGTTTGCGGCATAGGTCCTTCAAATGCATCTACTAATAGCAAAACACCATCTGCCATTTTTAAAACCCGTTCTACTTCACCTCCAAAATCAGCGTGACCAGGTGTGTCTATAACGTTAATTTTAATGCCTTTATAGTTAACAGAGAGGTTTTTAGCTAAAATAGTGATGCCTCTTTCCCGCTCTAAATCATTACTGTCCATTATCAGTTCACCGGTTTCCTGATTGTCTCTGAAAACTTTAGTGACGTGAATAATTTTATCTACAAGGGTTGTCTTTCCGTGATCTACGTGTGCAATAATGGCAATGTTTCTAATGTTCATTCTATTGGTTGTGTACTTTTTAAAAAAAAGCCCTTTCTCTTTTATTTTTTAAGAAAGGGAAACTTATCAGCAGGCAAAGATAAACTATTGTTTCGTTTAAATAACGCTTACTATGGTTAATTTAGTTTTAAATGGCGGAAGGACTGTAAGCACATCTAGTTAAGTTTGAAAGGCACTACCATAATAAACTCAGGAATAGTTATCTCAAGCATTTCCTGCGTTTGTATGTTTTGCATTAAGTATGTGCCATGCATCTTTCCAATCTCTGTATTGAGGTTACAAGCGGAGATGTATTGAAAGGTGGTGCTTTTCTCAAGCGTAGGCTGTTCACCTACTACCCCCTCTCCTTCGACTACACGCTTAGAACCATCTGATTCAATTATGTACCAATGTCTCCTCCAAAGCTTTACAGTGAACGAATTTTGATTCGCTATTTGAACCCTATAGGAAAAAAGGTGATTAACAACGTATGGATTGTTGGAACTTGATTCGTAATTCGTTTCAACAGTCACCAATATTCCCTTTGTAATGGCAGAAGCTAATGGCATTGGAATCTACTTAGTTTTTGGTGTGGGAAACTTTTTAAGTACATCAGATACATATTCGGTTTCAAAACCCTTGTTTAGTAAATAATTATGGGTCTTATACAATTTCTGCTTTGTATTTACGTCTTTCGCAAATTGGTCGAAATAACGAATAGCAATCTTAGAAAGTATAGCCGTGTATTCATCCTGATCTATGTTCGCTAATGCTTTTTTGATGCAATAATCGGAAATCCGGTGCATTTTTAAAGCTTGTCGGATTTTGATTCTACCCCATTTTAGTATTCTAAATTTACCGGAAGCTAAAGCAATAGCAAATCTCTCCTCGTTAATTAAATCTTGTTCAATAAGCTGCGCAATAATCTCTTCAACCTGCTTGGGGTAACATCCAAGTTTGTAAAGCTTGTCTCTCACTTCCTGTTGGCATCGTTCCTGATAATTGCAATAGGCGGATATTGTTTTTAAGAGATCCATACACTATCTACCCATAAATACCATTAAGATTTGCACATCAGTTGGGTTTACACCACTAATTCTACTTGCTTGTCCTAATGTTGACGGTTTAATTTTGTGCAATTTCTGACGGGCTTCTGTGCTGATAGCATCCAGTTTTGAGTAATCAAAGTTGTTTGGAATAGCTAAATCATCCAAAGAAGTCATCTTTTGGGCTAATTCCTTTTCCTTTTCAATGTAAACTTCGTATTTCAACTGTATTTCCGCTTGTTCAATCACTTCGCTATAATAACCTTCCAACTTTGATTTTAAGACAGGAACAGCATTAGCTAAGTCCTTAAGAGTAACCCCAGGGCGCAACAAAATCTTCGCTGCTCTCGTCTTCTCCTGCATATTGGTAGAATTGATTGTTTCCAGGTAATGGTTGATTTGTTCAGGCTCAACTGAAACCGATTTCAAAAGCGATATAATCGCTTCTACTGCATTCTTCTTTTTTTCAACTAAGGTGTAGCGCTCCTCAGAAGCGAGTCCAATGTCATAACTTCTTTTAGTTAGACGTAAATCTGCGTTATCTTGTCGAAGGGTAGTTCTGAATTCAGCTCTTGAAGTAAACATGCGATAGGGTTCATCTGTGCCTTTGTTGATAAGATCATCTATAAGAACGCCGATATAAGCCTCGTTTCTTTTTAAGATAAAAGGTTCCAAATTATTAACTTTCAGGTGCGCATTGATCCCCGCCATCATTCCCTGGCACGCAGCCTCTTCGTATCCGGTAGTTCCATTTATTTGTCCGGCGAAATAAAGATTCTGAAAAAAATGCGTTTCTAATGTTAGTGATAATTGAGTTGGTGGGAAATAATCGTACTCAATTGCATAACCTGGTCTAAAAAACTTACAATGTTCAAAACCTTGAACTTTTTGTAAGGCTTGGTATTGAATTTCTGCAGGAAGTGATGTACTAAATCCATTAACGTAAATCTCCACTGTATTCCATCCTTCAGGCTCTACAAACAATTGGTGACGAGCTTTATCAGCAAACCGGCTAATTTTATCTTCTATACTAGGACAATAACGAGGTCCGCTCCCTTTAATTCTTCCTTGATACATGGGTGAATGTTCAAACCCTGTCTTTAAAATTTCATGAACATCTTCATTAGTATAGGTTATCCAGCAATTGCGTTGTTGCGCAGCATTAATTTTTTCAACTGGTAAATACGAGAAGCCTACTATTTCATCATCTCCATTTTGAATGTCCATTTTAGAGTAGTCAAGACTTCTCCCATCAATACGTGGGGGTGTACCTGTCTTTAATCTGTTGCTTTCAAATCCCAATTCAACCAACTGTTCTGTTATTCCCACAGCCTTATTTTCCCCCATTCTTCCCCCACCAAACTGTTTCTCGCCGATATGGATAGTACCATTTAAAAAAGTTCCTGTAGTTAATACTATTGATTTTGCTTCAATTCTATGTCCCATACTCGTAACAACGCCTTTAAGTGTTCCACGTGAAACAATCAAAGAATTCACAGAATCTTGCCACAAATCTAATAATGGAATTTCTTCCAATTTTTCACGCCATGTTTTAGCAAAAAGCATTCTGTCATTCTGAGTACGTGGACTCCACATACCAGGACCTTTTGATTTATTAAGCATTCTAAATTGTATCATACTTTTATCTGACACGATTCCGCTCATACCCCCCAAAGCATCAATTTCTCTAACAATTTGCCCTTTTGCTATGCCACCCAAAGCCGGATTGCACGACATTTGTGCAATCATCTGCATATTCATTGTTATCAATAAAGTTCTAGAGCCAAGAATTGCAGCAGCTGCAGCAGCTTCACAGCCTGCATGACCTCCACCCACTACAATAACATCGTAAAAGCAAAACATAAAAATTACAATTTTAAATCTGAACTCATTTGCAACATTCGTTTAAGCGGTTTTAACGCTTTTAATCTTAAATCTTCATCCATTAAAATTTCAGGTTTCTCATTTTTAATACAAAGATATAATTTATCTACTGTATTTAATTTCATGTGCGGACAGTCATTACAAGCACAGGAGTTATCCGGCGGGGCGGCAATAAACGTTTTTTCAGGAGATTGAAGCTGCATTTGATGTAAAATTCCTGTCTCTGTGCCTACAATAAAACTTTGGGCATCATTAGTAGCCGTATAATAGAGTAGTTGAGAGGTGGAACCAATAAAGTCAGCAATACGTAACACAGCTTCCTCACATTCAGGATGAGCAATAAATATAGCTTCAGGATGACGTTCTTTCAGGCGTACTATTTTTTCTAAAGAAAATAATTCGTGAACCATACAGGCACCGTTCCAAAGCAACATGTCTCTACCAGTTGCTTTATTTATGTAAGCACCAAGATTTTTATCAGGGGCAAACAAAATTGGTTGATCAGCAGGAAGACTTTCTACTATTTTTTGAGCGTTCGATGATGTGCAAATAATGTCACTTAAAGCCTTAATTCCTGCAGAGCAATTAACATAGGAAATCACTAAATGATCAGGATATTTATTTTTAAAGAGCTTAAAGACTTGAGGCGGGCAACTATCGCTTAAAGAACAGCCCGCATTCAGATCAGGTAGTAACACCTTTTTATTAGGATTGAGAATTTTAGCCGTTTCTGCCATGAAATGTACCCCGGCGAATACAATAATATCAGCACTGGTTTTTTCCGCTTGTTGCGCTAAACCTAAACTGTCACCAATATAATCTGCTACATCCTGAATATCCGCCTCCTGATAATAATGAGCAAGAATGATGGCATTTTTTTCTTTTTTTAGCCGCTCAATTTCTTCAAACAAATCTAACGTCGGGTCAATTTCCATATCAACAGCAGGTTTAAAATTTCCAGTTCCTATTTTTGGAGAATCCACATTCATAATAATAGCTTTTTTTCTAAAATTTTAAAAAAGATGGGAACTATTAGGGGTGTTAGGTTGTGGATAGAAAGCCAGTATCCACATTGCAAATGTAAAAACGAATGCTTCATTCAAACGCACAGTCTTTTTACGCACAAGTAAAATCCGCTGCAGAAGCCAAATTCACAGGATAAAGTGGAAATGTGGATAAAAAGGAAAAGGAAAGAAATAAAGGCTGTGAATTTGTAAAACCTGTTTGAAAAGCATAAGTCAAATGGAATAACTGAAGGTGGCAGAAGAAGAACTACCTAGTACATGAATGTTCAGTTACTTATCCACAAGGTTATCCACGTGCTATTAACCATAAATTCCAAAACAACTTTTGATTAAAAAATAAGTACCTTAAAAAAGCAGACCATTAAAGGAAAAACAGACGGTTTGTGAAGATTTTTACCATAAATTTGCCGCCTTTCCAAAAAAATTAAAACACACAACCTTTATGGCTGTAATTCAGAAAATCAGAGAAAAATATGCAACCCTAGCCGGCGGTGTAATTGCTCTTGCTCTTGTTGGCTTTCTGCTGATGGATGCAGGGGATAATATTCGTAAAATGTTCTCCGGCGGAGATTATGTAGCTAAAGTAAACGGCGACAAAATTAGCGGCAAAGAATACGCAGAGCGCACTCAGGAATACAAAGCGCTTTATGAGATGATGGGCAATAAGCTGGATGATAATACCACCGCTCAAATTCATGATCAGGTGCTGCGCGAAATGATTTTTGAACGCGCCACTGCAGATGAAATGGAAGAACTCGGCATCACGCTTACAAAGGAAGAAGTGAATGACATGATTAAGGGGCCCAACCCTGACCTGATGGTGCAGCAATTCCCATACTTCAAAAATCCTGAAACCGGACAGTTCGACCCACAGGCAGTAGCCGCTTTCGAAAACAATAAATTGCCTAACACGCCTGAAGCACAGAAAGCTAAAGAGCAGTGGGTGATGATGAAAAACTTCATCAAAAGAAATAAACTCACGCAGAAATACAACAACCTTTTTACCGCATCGGCTTACATGCCGCAGTTTGTGCTTGACCGCCAAATGAAAGACCAGGCATACGAAGCAAGCATCCGCTACGTAAAAGTTCCGTTCACTTCCATTAACGATAACGACGTGAAAGTGAGTGATGCCGAGATCAATGATTTTATTAAAAAGAACGAAGCGCAGTATCGTATTCCTGACCCAACCAGAAGCATTGAGTATGTATCGTTTGACGTGTTGCCTTCTAATGATGACACAACCAGAACATTCGGAGCACTAGAAACCATGAAGGCAGAATTTGCATCCACAACCGACGAAGAAAGCTTTGTGAACCGCAATTCAGAAGAGCCGTACAAGGGAGATTTTGTTACCAAAAAAACCTTCCTCTCCCCAATGGCTGATTCAATTCTTGCCATGCCGGCTGGCGCTGTTGCAGGTCCTTATTTCGACAACGGAAATTACAAACTCACAAAAGTGATGGCGAAAATGACCTTGCCTGATTCTGTGAAAGTGCGTCACATTCTGATCAAAACAAAAGATAAAGGACAAGAGGTTTTAGCAGACAGTATTGCTAAGGGAAGAATAGACAGTATCGTTGTAGCAATCAAGGGCGGCGCGTCTTTCGGGGAAATGGTAACTAAATATTCTGACGACCAGGGAAGTAAAAACACTGCCGGTGAATATGACTTCAATTTGCAGCAGAGAAGCCAGTTATCGAAAGAATTTGCCGACTTCATTTTTGAAGGAAAAACAGGCGAAAAGAAAACCGTGAAAGTGGATAACAACGCCTACACCGGGTATCACTACATCGAAATAATCAGCCAGAAAAACATGGAGCCTGCCGTGAAGCTTGCTACCGTTACCAAACCGCTTTTTGCGGATGAAAAGACAGACAATTTAGCCTACAGCAAAGCCACAGAATTTGCCGGAAAAAACACCAATGGTAAAGCGTTTGATGAAGCCGTAAAAAAAGACAATCTCAACAAACTGGTAGCTCAGAATGTGAAGGTGAACGACTTTATGATTCCTGGAGTTGGCACGTCAAGAGAAATAATCCGCTGGATGTACGACGCAAAAGAAGGCGATGTTTCTCCGATTTTCAACCTTCAGGGAAAGTATGTTGTAGCCAAGCTCACAGCCATTCAGGATGATGGTTTAATGAAGGTGGATGAATCAAACCGCACCATGCTTGAATCATCCGTAAAAGCAGAAAAAAAAGCGGAGATGATCATCCAGAAATACAAAAACACAAAAACCCTGGATGCATTGGCACAGTCAGCCGCACAGCCCGCGCAACAGGCTGATTCCTTCAATGCCGCAGGAGGATTTTTACCTAACATTGGTTACGAGCCAAAAGTGGTGGGCTACACTTTTTACGACAAGTTTCAGCCAAACATGTTGTCTCCCGGAATTAAAGGTCAGGACGGAGTGTTTTTCATTTCGCTTCTTACAAGAAATCAAAAAGCTGTACCAGCAATGGACCCTATGCAACTGGAGCAGCAAAGAAAAATGATGAGCATGCAATTGAAGCAGAATTACGGAATGATGCAGGATGTGATTCGCAGAAAAGCAACCATTAAATACAACGCCCAGAATCTTTATTGATTTTTCTAACCGCCCCATTTCACAAAATGACCTGCGCAAGCGGGTCATTTTTATTTTAAGGCTTGTTCGCTTCCTAAATTTGCAGGCATGGAAGGCATTGTAAATAAAGTAGCAGAAAGCGGTATCATCACTTTGGACCTGAAAGATTTTTTACCAGATCCTAACTCCATAAAAGTCTTTGACCTGAAGCCATTTTTATTTAGGGAGATGATTTTGCGGGAAAAAGAATTTCGTGCGTCCATGCAGGCTTTCGACTGGCAAACTTTTAATGGTTTCCATGCAGCCATCACTTGTTCTGTGGATGCCATAATTCCTATGTGGGCGTATATGCTTGCAGCCTCCAGCTTACAGCCGGTAGCGCGTTCTGTTTTTTATGGCAATGAAGAAATGCTGACCAACCACTTTATCACACAAACCTTTTCTAAACTTGATCCGGAAAATTATCGCGATAAGCGCGTAGTGCTGAAAGGATGCGGGGAAGTTCCAATCCCTGAAGCGGCGTATGTGGCTGCCACAGCGGCTTTGATGCCAGTTGTGAAGTCGTTGATGTATGGCGAGCCGTGCTCCACCGTTCCGGTTTTTAAAAAGAAACTACGCTAACCGGCGAATTTCGAAACCAGTAAATTTTCAGCTACTTTTTCAGAGAGCATCAGGCTGCCATCGCCTTCCCGGTGCACCAGAATGCTATTGTCGTAAGGCATCCGCTCTTTAATTACGAACACGGCTCCCAGCGCGAATTTCAGCCTTTCAAGTTGTTGTAAAAATGCAGGGGAGGAATTTTTTAAAGAAACCAACCGGTATTTATGGTTTACCATGCCGTCGTTCAGTGAAATAGTGATAGCAGCCGGCAGTTCCCCTTTTGCATTTGGAATGGGGTCGCCATGCGGGTCATACTGCGGGAAATCCAGCATTTCATCCAGGCGGGCAATCAGTTTTTGAGAATGAATATGCTCCAATTGTTCCGCCACTTCATGCACTTCATCCCAGTTGAATTTCAATTTATCGTGCAAAAAAGTTTCCCAAAGCCGGTGCTTCCGCACAATTTGCAAAGCGCTTTTTTCTCCGTCTTCTGAAAGGTTTATGCGCTTGTATTTTTCGTAGTGAATCAATTTTTTTTCCGAAAGCTTCCGAAGCATGTCCGTAACCGTTGCGGGTTTAATTTCCATCTTTTCGGAAATAGCGTTTACAGACACATCTTGCGTGGCGCTTGCAATCTGCAATCCGTAAATTGTTTTGAGATAATTTTCTTCCGTAAAAGTGAGCGATAACATGGCTGCAAAAGTAGTAGGTATGGCACGTTTGCGTTAAAACTTTTGCCTGTTTATTTTCAAAACAAAGGTTCGTCCGGCAAAAAAAGGTAGCTTCGTTTTTCTCTGAAATTTATTGCTTTTTCTTAATGAAATTTCAAAAGCTAAACCGTTCGCTATGCGGTTTCTTGTTACTGCTCTTTCTGTGTTTAACTGCTTTTGCTTCGGCTCAGGTTACTTACATTCCCGCTCCAAAAAAAGACCCTCCTCCGCCCCGAAATCTGAAAGTTTTAAGCGAAGAATCTGATGGAAAGGGAAACATCGTAACCATCGTTCAATACGATCAGGGCATGATGCGCGTCACCGAAACGATCATCAAACCAAACCCCATTTACGGCAAGAAGGTGTATGGTGTAATTAACCCCGACACAATGCTGAAAGATCAGGTAACGGTACTAGTTGACAAAAGCAAATACAATGTGCAGGTGTATTACCGAAAGCACATGATTCGCAATTACAAAGCCACCTTCGGCCCCAATCCAAAGCAGGATAAATGCATGGAAGGCGACCGCTGCACACCGGAAGGCTGGTTCACCATCACCAACAAAAACCCAACAAGCAAATACACCAAATTTTTGGGGCTAAATTATCCCAACGATAGTGCCACAGCGCGTTTCAGCAGATTGAAAGCGCAGGGAATTTTACCAAAATCAGCCCGCATTGGAAGCGACATTGGCATTCACGGCATCTGGCAGGGCGGAGATGAACTCATTGAATTGGGAGTAGGCTGGACAGATGGTTGCGTAGCGCTTAAAAACCGGGATGTGGAAGAGTTGTTCACCATGGTCGGCATCGGTACGCGTGTTTACATCAGGAAGTAGCAAAATCGCGGACGAACCTTTCATACGCCTGCCACCAACCTTCCCAGGCAGAATCGGTACCTAAAGAAAAATTGTGAAAAACGGTGGTCATTTCACTACCGGTTTTTTGAAGCGTATCCGTCATTTTTTCTAAAGCGGAAAACGCGTTTTCAGCATTCATGTTGTTTCCAAATCGCGACGCCGTATCCATAAAAGCAAAAGGATGAATGCGCAATGGCTGTTGCTTTTCATTTTCCAAATCATACCAGAAAAATGACCGGCCGGTTCCTGCTCTGAAACCAATGGCAGCGCCATAACCCATGGTGTAATCATCCGTAATTCCCGCCTGCATTAATTGCAAGTAAGTTGCCGGAATTTGCAAACGGATGTAATGCTGTCGAGAATGAAAAATGGAATGACCAGTGATGTTTTCCAAAGCAGTTTTTTCTTCAAAGAAAACTTTTTGTTGGTTGCTTTTGTAAGAGGGATGCAACGCAATACTGCCAATGCTTTCGAGCATTTTGACAAGTTGTTTCATCACGCTTTCATCCGGCGAAATATTTTTATCGAAAGCGCTTGTTTTCAATGCTGCAAGAACAAAAAAATAAGGACGCTTTTTTAATTGGCGATGCAATTTTTCAAGGCGTGGAAAACTATCGAAAGGGTCATCGCTTCTTCCGGAAAGCACTTTGAATCTTTCTGTTGCTGCACTAAATGTTCTGTTTAAAAAGACATCGCGAAGCAAGCCTCCTGCATTCCTTAAAAATCCTTTTCCGCGGTAAGCAAAAGCAATGTCGATATCATAAGTCAGGTGGAGCTGAAACGGTGATTTTTGAACCGGAATGCTTAATTGCTTTTCTAATTCTTCGCCGAAATGATAAACCCATTCATCCACCAGCGGACGTTCCTGCCAACCGTTTTTAAAAAGAATACTTGCCGTGTGCGGAAATCGCTGATGTTTGTCTTTTTCGAAAGGCAAATGTTCTTCGTAGCGCGAAAGCAAAAAGAAAATGGCGCTGAAAATATCGAACGGAATGGAAGCTCCACCTGCTGCAAAAAGCGTAGGAATGTTTTTCCATTCGCCCGTGGGAATGTTGATTTCCTGAACTTTTTTCTCCCACAATAATCCTGCATCAGGAATGGAAAAAGCTGCGTGAGGGAAACTTCCGTAATGCAGGCAGGGCAAGCTTTCCGCAGCATCGGCGGTCACTTTAAATGCAATGCCCAAAACATTTCCAAGCCATTCTAAAACATACGCCAGCCGCGAACTGTTTTGCGCAGCTACAATGTTTATTTCGGGCTTTATGAATGCTGCTCTTTCCAGATTTGGTTAAAAGATTTTTTCGGAAAATGAAGTTTATCACGCTGCGCTACCCAAGAATTTTTGAACAATTTGTTGACCATTTTTTCCTTCATCCTCATGGGTGCGGCATTCATAAGGGTTCGGTTCGTCATGGCGCGTTTCCAAAATTTCCAGCCCATTTTTTCAGAGAAAGAATTTAAAGACGCATCCACTGCAAGGTGGCGGTTTTCCAAAAGCATTTCGTGGATGTTGATTTTCACCGGACACACTTCTGTACAATTTCCGCAAAGGCTTGAAGCATAACTAAGGTGCTTGTATTCACTCATGCCTTTGAGGTGGGGCGTTATTACAGAACCGATTGGGCCGCTGTATGTAGCGCCGTAAGCATGTCCACCAATGTTTTTATACACAGGGCAGGCATTCAGGCAGGAGCCGCAGCGGATGCAATACATGCTTTCCCGCACTTCCGGTTTCAACAAATTGGTGCGTCCGTTGTCTAGAAGAATCACATACATATCCTCCGGACCGTCGGTTTCACCGTGCTGCCGCGGGCCTGTAAAAATGGTGTTGTAAACGGTTACGTTTTGCCCTGTTCCGTAAGTGGCTAGCAAAGGCCAGAAAAGGTGCAGGTCGTTAAGCGAAGGCAGCATTTTTTCGATGCCGACAATGGCAATGTGCGTTTCCGGGAAAGCCGTGCTGAGCCTGGCATTACCTTCATTTTCACTCACGCAAACGGCACCAGTATCCGCAATCAAAAAGTTGCCGCCGGTAATTCCAATTTCAGACGAGGTGTACATTTCCCGAAGGTTTTTGCGGGCGATTTGTGTAAGCTCAGAAGGAGAGAGATTGGGGAGCGTGCCGAGCTTTTCATGAAACACGCGCGCCACATCTTCTTTGCTTTTGTGCATTGCCGGCGTCACAATATGGTAAGGCGCTTCGCCATCAAGTTGCTGTATGTATTCTCCCAGGTCGGTTTCGACAGAGCGAATGTTGTGTTCGGCTAAAAAATCGTTGAGGTGAATTTCCTCTGTCACCATGCTTTTGCTTTTCACCACCTGCTTCGCGTTTTTCTCTTTGCAGATTGAAAGCACCGCCTGGAGCGCATCTTCAGCGGTTTCAGCCCAAATTACTTTGCCGCCGCGCGCTGTAAAATTTCTTTCAAAAGTTTCGAGGTGCTGGTCGAGGTTTTCAATGACGCGCCACTTTGCATTTTTTGCTTTTTTCCGGGCGGTATCAAGGTCTTTAAACTGTTGCTTGCCTTTCACAACAGTGTCTGCATATTTCTGGATGTTAAAGGCAAGTTTTCGTTTGTGCTCCAGGTCGGGCGCTTTGGCTTTGCTTTTTGTGATGAAAAGAGATTCCTGTGGCGTCATTGTTTGCAAAGGTATTGCCGCAGGAAGTTTAAAGGCTTTTGTTTTCCTTTTTTCATTGAACCGGCTTTTACCTTCGCGCTAACATGGCTCCAACAGAAACCCTTCTTTCGCAGGCTTTCAATACACTTGAAATTGCGCAACAGGCGATTGCTTCGCTGAAAAATTTTATTGACGAAGGGTTTTTTAAAGCGGTAGAAACCATCCGCGCAGCGAAAGGAAGAACTGTGGTTACAGGTATCGGAAAGAGTGCCATTATTGCTCAGAAACTGGTAGCCACTTTTAATTCTACCGGCACACCCGCATTATTTATGCACGCTGCTGATGCCATCCATGGCGATTTGGGAATGGTGCAACCGGAAGACGTTGTTTTGATTATTTCAAAAAGCGGCAACAGCCCCGAAATTAAAGTGCTGATTCCCTTCATTAAAGGTTTTGGAAACCCCGTAATTGCTTTGTGTGGCAATGCCTCTGGATACCTTGCCACTCATGCTGATTGCTTTGTGAATTGCACGGTGGAAAAAGAAGCTTGTCCGCATAATCTGGCACCGAGTACCAGTACGACGGCGCAAATGGTGATGGGCGATGCTTTGGCAATTTGCCTTTTGCAGCTTAATGAATTTACCTCGCGCGATTTTGCAAAATATCATCCCGGTGGTGCGTTGGGCAAGCGGCTTTATTTACGCGTGGCAGATATTATTTCAAAAGAAAAACCACCGCAGGTAAATATGGGCAGCAGCATGAAGGAAGTGATTTATGAAATCTCCAGTAAACGATTGGGTGCCACCGCTGTGATGGAGAATGAAACAGGAAAGCTCGCAGGCATAATCACGGACGGGGATATCCGCCGCGCATTGGAACATCATGAAAATACAAGTGCGCTACTTGCAGAAAATATCAGCACGCCCCACCCTAAGAAAATTGATGAAGATGCACTTGCAGCAACGGCTTTAGAGCTTATGCGAACGGCAGATATTACCCAACTGATTGTTACAAAAAATGGTAATTACACAGGCATGTTGCACCTGCATGACCTCCTGCGGGAAGGCATTATTTAAGCGCTGAAATTTTGTTGAAAAAGAAAACCGGCGTTATCCATTTTTCATGGCTGCTTCAATTTCTTCTGCCTCAATCGGAATGTTTTTAAAGAGGTCGATGCTGCCGTTTTTAGTGAGCCAGTAATTGTTTTCAATGCGGATGCCCATCTTTTCTTCTTCAATGTAAATGCCGGGTTCAATGGTGAATAACATGCCTTCTTTTACGGGTTGATTGCGGGTTCCGATATCGTGCACATCAAGACCCAAATGATGCCCGATGCCGTGATAGAAATATTTTTTGTACGCCGGATTATCCGCATTCTGATTCTTCACGTCTTCGGAAGAAAGCAGCCCGATATTCAGCAATTGTTTTTCCATTTCCTTATTCACGAGCTTCATGTATTCGGCGTAGTTCATGCCGGGCTTCAGGATGGATGCGCAATAACGATGCACAGCAAGGCAAGCATTATAAACCTCTTTCTGGCGCGTAGTAAACTTTCCGTTTACGGGGATGGTGCGGGAAAGGTCAGCCGTGTAGTTGCCATATTCTGCACCAAAATCCATAAGCAATAAATCACCGTCTTTGCAAGCCTGGTTGTTCTCCACATAATGCAGCACGCGGGCATTGTCGCCAGAGGCAATGATGTTGCCGTAAGCATTGCGGGTAGCGCGATTGCGAAAAAATTCGTGCATTATTTCCGCCTCAATTTCATACTCCATTACGCCCGGTTTCACAAAGCGAAGCACGCGCATAAATGCTTTGTGGGTAATGTCCACAGCCACTTTTGTAACCTCAATTTCTTCTGCTGATTTGATGGCACGCAGTTCTTTTAAAATCCGCGAAGCGCGCTCGTAATTGTGCAAAGGGTAGCGCGTCATTATTTTATTCACAAACTCCAAATCGGAACGTTGCAAATCCAGATTCATCCGGTCGTTTTCGTTTGTAGGGAGATACACGTTTTCGGCATCGTGCATCCACACGTGCAGGGCGGCATCAATGCTATCCACAAACTGAACGTCCTTAATACCGGATATTTCCGTGGCTTCTTCCTTGCGAAGCAAATGCCCGTTCCATTTTTCAAGGTCAGGGTTGGGGCGTTGAATCACTAACACTTCGCGCCCGTTTTCATCAGGATTATCGGGGTAAAGTATGACCATTGTTTTTTCCTGCGTGATGCCACTTAACCACACGATGTTGCTGTTAGGTTTGTAATTATAAACAGCGTCTCCATTTTCCTGATACACGGGATTTGCTGAAAAAATGGCAATGCTTTTCGGCTTCATCATTTCCTTGAAACGCTTGCGGTTATTGGTGTAGAGGCTGGAAGGAATGGGTGTGTATTTCATGCTTTTAATAAACTGGAACGGTGGCTAAGGTAAGGCTGCTGGAAAAAGAGCTAAAACAAAACAATCACCAAAGTAATTGCCGGACCTGCGCAGCATCAGCCATACCTTAAACCGCAATTTTATTGGTAAAGTAGGATTGAAAGAAGCGCTTGAACAGGAAATTCATTTTATCTCGCTTGCAAAAAAGTAAGCGCGCAACTGCATGTGCACCGAACTGACTTACAAAGAAATTGCGGAGCAAATGAACATTGGCTCCAGAACTGTGGAAAATTACCGGGATGCGCTTTTTGTAAAACTTCACATCAACAGTCGTGTGGGGCTTGCCACATTTGCTCTTCAGGCGGGGTTGGCGTAAGCCTTAAATGCCCACCATCAGCGGCATCAGCAGCATCAGTCCTTCTTCATTTTCATTCACTTCCGTTTCTTTAAAAATGCCTGCGCGGGATGGAGTAGAAAGGTGAATCACCAGTTCTTCACTCAGCATATTGTTCACCATTTCTACCATCAGTTTGGCGTTGAAAGCAATCTTCATGTCTTCACCACTGTATTGGCAGGAAAGCGTTTCTTTTCCTTCAAAAGAGAAGTCAATATCCTGAGCTAAAAGCTGCAAAGAATTACCGTTAATATCGAAAACCACCTGGTTGGTTGCTTTGTTTGAAAACACGGCTACACGGCGCAGCGCGCTCATAAAATCGCTGCGGTTAATGGTGAGACTGTACGGATTTTCTGTTGGCACCACTGCTTTGTAATCAGGGAAGCGTGCATCTATCAAACGGCAGCTAAGGCTAAGCGTAGGCGTGCTTACAAAAAGGTGATTTGGGTTGTAAGAAATCTGAAGTTCTGATTCGTCGGGAGGCAGCGAAGTCCGTAATTGTTGCAACGGTTTTTTAGGCACCACAAAGCTGTCTTTTGCAGGCGTGGAAACATCTTTTCTGGTAAACTGCACCAACCGGTGAGCATCTGTAGAAACGAAGGTGATTTGGGATTCTTCCAGTTCAAAGAAAACGCCCGTCATGGCAGGACGCAAATTATCTCCGCTCACTGCAAAAAGGGTTTTATTGATGCTCTCAATCAATGCAATGGAAGGCATGGTGAAGGCAGTTGTTTCGCCGGGTGCAGGTTCTTTCGGAAAGTCGTCGGCACGCTCACCGCCAATCTTGTATTTCCCGGAAGTAGAAGTCATTTCTATCGACAAGTCTGTTTCTGAAATGGTGAACGTGATGGGCTGGTCGGGCATGTTTTTCAGATACTCCAACAGGATTTTTGAAGGAATGCAAATGCGCCCGTCTTCCTGTGCATCCGTCACTTCCATTTGCACGCGCATCATGGTTTCAAGGTCTGTGGCAGAGATGGAAAGGACGTTTCCCTTTAGCTCAAATAGGAAATCTTCCAGCACGGAAAGCACAGAATTGGCAGAGATTACACCGCTTATCTGCTGAAGGTTTCTGAGCAAAGCAGAGGAGGTGATAATGAAGCGCATGGGAGTAGATTTTTAGTAAAATTGGTGATTGAGCCGCCAAAGATAAGAGCCGGAATTTTGAAAAAGAAGCAAGCAATTTGAGGCAAGTTTCCGTTAGTTCATACGTTTATTTGCTACTTTCCAACCCCATATTTTATCCTGAACTAAGCACTGCCAAACAATTTAATGAACGAACCTGCCACATCTGAAAACGTCTCTGAAATCAACATAACGAATGCGGAAAAGGCGTGGTTTCAAAATGAATATAACCTGCGCTTTGGCAGATACAGCGACAATAATAAAACGCCGGAGCAACTACAATTCTGGTATCAGGCAGAAGACAGATTCGGGGAGAAAAACTACACAGTAGCTTTCAGCGCTTTCTTTAAATACCTGCGGGATGATGCTACAGACAATGTAACCTTCCGTCCTGACGGCAAGACGTTTCAGTTTTATTTCAGCCAGGGTTCTAAAAAAATAACCGGAGAAAGTGATGGTGAAAACATCACCGCGCGCGCTCCATTGGGAAGAATGAAAAGCAATGGCACCGCCATTATGCGCCGCCTGCTTGAACTTAACTATACGCTTTATTACACCCACAGCGCCATGGATGAAGCCGCAACTTTATTCCTCGTTTTCCAGACGGATTTAGCCACGGCAACGCCCGGTAAATTGTATTACGGTCTCAGAGAACTTGCGACCAAAGCCGACCGCCAGGATGATGTGCTGCTTGCTGATTTTGAAAGCCTGAAACCCGTTGGCAACGAACTCACCAAACCTTTGCCTGATGCGGTTCTTGAAATAAAATACCGCTTTTTCAGAAAGTGGATTGAAGAGGCGCTTGCTACGATTTCAGACCTCAATGATGATTCCTTTTCAGGAGCGATTGCTTATGTTTTGCTGAGCCTTATTTACCGGATTGATTTCCTGATTGTGCCCGAAGGGTTGCTGCGCACTACGCTCGAAAAAATAAGCAGCATTTACTGGGATAAAAAGGAAATTGTCACCCTCGTAAAACGAAACAAGGAAATGATGGACGAAGTGCGCAAACTGCTTGACCTGACGCGGGAAGATTTCGCCAAAAGCGTGTATCAATACAAGGCCACTTTTTCAGCAGCGCCTACGCCAAAGGATGATAAACTGAAGGAACACATCATTGCCGCCAACAAAGATTCGCATTGGTACATGGAGAACAACTACCCGCAAATTGCCCTGCTTATTGTGGAATACGGATTGACTTACAACCAGTTTATCTACAGCATGCCGGAGGTGCAAACGCAGCTCGTAGCCATCTTCATGTCTATTATGCACGCTGATTATTTTGAAGCACTGGGCATCACACCGCAGTTTTATAATCCCAAAGAAAAAACCTTTAACCCCGAACTGATGAAAGCCGCTATTGACAATGCTTTGAAGCCATTCTCCCAAAAGTTTAAAAGCCTGAAATGGGACCATCAGCACGTTTCATACACCAGCCTTTATGACTTCGGAATAACCTTCAGTGAGCACCTTGCCAACATGAACCTCGAAACAAAACGCGAAGCCTCATGAGCATGCAGGAAATCATCAGTCGCTACCAAAGCACCGTTGTGCAGATTGCCGTTTCTACCGGAACGGGCACCGGTTTTTACGTCCGCGAGTTTGACCTGATTGTTACCAATAATCATGTGGTGAAAAAAGCACAAAAAGCTTCGGTGAAGGGCAGGACGTTTGATAAAATGCTCGCGCCGGTTTTGTTTACGGATGAGCGCTATGACCTTGCTTTCATTAAACCGCCCTTAAACCTGAAAAGCCTGCCAGAGCTGAAACTCGGCGATTACACTTCGCTTGAAAACGGCGATGAAGTAGTAGCCATCGGGCACCCGTACGGACTAAATTATTCGGCTACGCAAGGCGTTATTTCAAGAGTTGACCGCGTGCAGCAGGGTTTAAAATACATTCAGATTGATGCCGCAATAAACCCGGGAAACAGCGGTGGGCCTTTGGTGGATGATTCCGGCGATGTGGTGGGTGTGAACACCTTTGTGATTAAAGGCAGCGACAACCTTGGCTTTGCACTGCCCGTTATTTATCTCCGCGAAGCGCTGGAGCAATACAAACCCATTTACGGAACGGTAACCGTGCGGTGCCCCACATGCAGCACTTTGGTGACGGCGGAAAACATTGACTCCGGAAAATATTGCCCCACCTGCGGCACGCAGATTGAATTGCCGGAAAAAGATAGCAGCGATGAAAATGAAGTAACCGGCGTGGCAAAAACAATTGAAACCATACTGGAAGAAACGGGCTACAACCACGACCTGGCGCGGAATGGAACCAATAAATGGGAAGTGAAACGCGGCTCTGCAACCATCCGCATAACGTTTAATCAGAAGAACAATTTTGTGGTAACGGATGCTTTTTTATGTCAGTTGCCGAGGCAGGGCGTAAATGCGGTGTATGCCTTTTTGCTGCGCGAAAACATGGCTATCAAGGGAATGTTCTTTGCCATCCATGAAGCGAACATTGCCCTGAGCAACCTTACCTTTCACCGTGACCTGAAAGTGGAAAACGGCAAAAAATTGCTTCAGGATTTAACCGAAAATGCAGACCATTATGATACGCTTTTGATTAAGCAGTTTGGCTGCCTGCCACTTTTAAAAGAAACCTAAAACATCAAAGCAAAAAACAGAAACAACATGAGCTTACAAGACAAACTTAAAAACTTTTTGAACCAAAAAACAAACGGACAAATGGAAGCAGGAAAACAATTTTTAGAAGAAAACGCAAAGCGCGAAGGCGTAACAACAACCGCGTCGGGCTTGCAATATGAAGTGCTGAAAGAAGGCAGCGGCGCCAAACCATCTTCCGCCTCAAGCCGCGTGACCGTGCATTACGAAGGCAAGCTCACCAACGGAAACATTTTCGACAGCAGCTACAAGCGCAACGACCCAGCCACTTTTGGGCTAAACCAGGTTATTTCAGGATGGACGGAAGGCGTGCAACTGATGAACGAAGGCAGCAAGTACCGCTTTTTTATTCCTTCGGAACTGGGTTACGGCTCGCGAGGCGCAGGCGCTTCTATCCCTCCGAATGCTACTTTGATTTTTGATGTGGAATTGCTGAATGCGGAGTAAAAAACTTTTGCAGACCGATATTAAAGTCAGAAAATGTTTACCTATAATGTAAAATGTTGAAACGCCAACTACTTTAATCAAAACGAATTACATTAGGCGCGCGAATTTTCTGATTACACTATGATAAACCCTTTCAAAAAATATTATTGTAAAGGCATTCTTTGCAATGATTTTATTTGGCAGTATTCGATGTGCAGACGAACCGGTTAATACGGATCATGATGGCATTTTTGATGACAAAGACCAATGCATAGATGTTCCCGGTATTCCTCCAAAAGGTTGCCCGCAGGAAATTACAGCCATTCGCTTTTATATTGAAAAGTCTGCGAGCATGGGCGGGTACTATGCAGGAGGGGCATATGCCACCGTTGTGGTTTCCGACCTGGTTAATAAAATCGACAAGGAAATAAGGCCGGGTTCAATAAGTTTAATTTCCGACACCCTGGAAATCCTTAATGGAGACGTTACAGCATTCAGCGATTTTATTGCGAAAGAAAAATTCACCGATAGCAGAGTGTAAAATGAAAATAAATTTTTGGAGCAGTTTTAAATAAAAGTCCTTACATTTGCGCTCCCAAATCGGAACCGGCTGTTCTGCCCGTCAGAATATCCAGCGTTGCTGCCGGCACCTGAGGGAATATTTCTTAACTACAAAAGTCTTTTTATGGCAACAAACAATCTTCAGAGCTATGAGCTTATGATCATCTTCACGCCCGTGCTGGCAGATGACGAGTTCCGCAGTGCTCAAAAAAAATTCCAGGACATCATTACCGCAGATGGTGGTGAAATTGTCCACTCCAACCCCTGGGGATTACGTCCCTTAGCTTACCCCATTCAGAAAAAGACTACCGGTCTTTATTGGGTGCTTGAATTCAGCGGCGCTACAGAAACCAACGCCAAGCTGGAGCTTCAGATGAACCGCGACGAGAACGTGATGCGACACATGATCACCCGCCTCGACAAATACGCGCAGGAATACAACGCAAAAAAGCGCAACAAAAACAGCAATCTTGCTCCAGAACCCGTAGCTTCTGAATCCTGATTTTCATCTCTCAACCCCCGCTCCTAAAAAAAGAACAACATGGCTAAGCAAAACGATTTAAAATACCTAAATAATAACCGCGTAGATAAGCGCCCCAAGAAGTATTGCCGATTCAAGAAAATGGGCATCCGCTATATTGATTATAAGGACCCCGAATTCCTGAAAAAATTCCTGAACGAGCAAGGTAAAATGCTGCCACGCCGCATCACCGGAAACAGCCTTAAGTTTCAGCGTAAAGTAGCAGGCGCCATTAAGAAGGCACGCCAAATGTCTTTATTGCCTTACGTTACAGACCTTATGAAATAGACCTTTTAATTCTATCCTCACCAATCTAAAAGCTAAAAGCAATGCAAGTAATACTCATTAAAGACGTTGATAACCTCGGTGCCTCCAACGAAATGGTGGAAGTGCGCCCTGGCTATGCACGCAATTTCCTCATCCCCCAGAAGGTTGCCGTAGAAGCCAATAACTCCAACAAAAAAATGCTGGAAGAGCGCCAAAAGCAAATCACTAAGAAGGAAGAAAAACTGATGGCTGAAATCAACAAGGTGCGTGAAGTGCTGAATGAATCTCCCGTGAAGGTGGGCGCCAAAACCGGCACCAGCGGAAAAATTTTCGGCTCCGTTACCGTTATCCAAATTGCCCGCGCCATCCGTGAGCAAAAGGGTTATGAAATCGACCGCCGCCGCATCACCATTATGGACGATGTGCAGGAACTCGGCACCTACAAAGCCCAGGTTGATTTTGGAAAAGACAACATCGTGGAGCTTCAGTTTGAAGTGGTAGGCGAATAAGCCGAAGCCTGCAAATTCCTCCCCCATTTTTATAAAAGACTGCCTTGCAAAAAGGCGGTCTTTTTTTATTCCCCTTTCCTGCCTAAAACCACCGACAATTCGGCAACAGGCAGCCTGCAAGATGCATTGTGCAATGAAAATTAAAAAGTTTCTACAGTAAAATTATTTGAGGCAAAAACGGGCACTTCAAAAAGATTTAAAAAAGAAAAGCTGCCCCATAAAAAGAAGCAGCTTTTTCATTTCATCTAAAAAGAAAAGGGCGAAGCCTAATTCTTTGGCTTGTCAAAATTGAACATCCAGTTGATGCCAAATTTATCGGTGCACATGCCGAATACTGCGCCCCAAAAAGTATCTTCCAAAGGCATGGTTACGGTGCCGCCGTTGGTTGAAATAGCATCGAAAGCGCGGCGCATTTCTCCGTCATTTTTAAAATCAAGCGCTATGGAAAAATTATTGCCGAACTGCACATTGTGCGCACCCATGCTGTCTGAAAACATGACGGTGAAGCCCTGGAAATCCATGATGCCGTGCATGACTTTGTCTTTGTATTCAGCGGGTCCGGGTTCGGGCGTTTCGCCAAAGTGCTGGATGCTTTTAATGTTGCCGTCCAGTTTTTCTTTGTAAAAATTCATGGCTTCTTCGCAGTTGCCATTAAAATTGAGGTAAAGCGCGTGGCTCATAATTATCGATGTTTTTTTAAAAGGTGAGTGCCAAAAGTAAGGTTTCAGGAAAAAAATTTTTTGTGAGCAGCAATGCCTTTTGGGAATGGAAACTAAACGACTCATGGATTGCCCTGAACATTGATTATTACCGGCTTTCCTTCATGATTAAGGGAGATGAAGTGCTGATGCCTGACCTTCACTAATCGCCAACGCCACAGCCATTCTTACATTTGCCGCTCCTATGCACATCGAAGTCTTAAAATCAAAGATTCACCGCGTAAAAGTGACGGAAGCAAACCTGCACTACATCGGCAGCATCACCATTGATGAAAACCTGATGGACGCCGCCAACCTCATTGAAAATGAAAAAGTGCAGGTGCTCAATATTGAAAACGGGCAGCGCCTTGAAACCTATGTGATTAAAGGAACCCGCGGCAGCGGTATGATTTGCATGAACGGCCCTGCGGCGCGCAGAGTTTCTGTAGGCGACACCGTGATTGTTATTTCCTACGCTTCCATGGATTTTGAAACCGCCAAAACCTTTAAGCCTTCCGTTATTTTCCCGAAGGAAGACAACAGCCTGTAACCTTTATCTTGCGCTCTATGAAAAAAAACCTGCTCACCTTTTTGCAGTATGCAGTGTTTTTAGGACTTGGGATAGGATTAATCTGGTGGCAATACACCCACCTCAATGAGTCTGATAAAGAGAATATGCTCACCGCAATAGGCCAGGTTAAAAACCGGTTGTGGCTGCTCATTCCCGTGCTGATTGTGGGTTTCCTTTCTCATTTATTTCGCGCCCTCCGCTGGAAACTTTTGCTTGAACCGCTGAAATTAAATCCCTCTACTGTCAACATTACGCTTGCTACTTTAATCGGTTACCTCGTCAATCTTTTATTGCCGCGCATGGGTGAAGTGGCGCGGTGCACGGTGCTGGCAAAATACGAGAAGGAACCGGTGGACAACATTGTAGGCACCATCGTGGCAGAGCGGTCTTTCGACCTTGTGTGCCTCGTTATCGTTGCCGTGCTCACGTTCGCTTTGCAGGCTCAGAAAGTAAGCCATTATGCCAATGAAATTTTTGCCGGACTTGCTTTAAGAGGTGGCATGCTGGCAATTATTCTCGGCAGTTTGCTGGCAGTAATTATCGGGCTTGTGTGGCTTTACCGGCGCAACAAAGCAACTAAAGTGGGGAAAGTGCTGAAGGGTATTGGCGATGGCGTTCGTTCCATTATGCATCTCAAACACCGCGCACTTTTTATCGTTTACACCGTGCTGATTTGGGGATGTTATTTAAGTCTCATCATGCTCGGATTTCAGGCAATGGAAGCGACAGAAAATCTCGGTTGGCTGGCAGGACTTTCTGTGTTAGTGTTCGGAAGTTTAGGGATGATAATTACCCCCGGCGGTCTGGGTGCTTATCCCATTGCGGTACAGAAAGTGCTGGTGAATGTCTATTTCATCAATGCCTCGTTTGCGCTGGCTTTTGGCTGGGTAAGCTGGCTGGCACAAACGGCTATCATTCTGCTTTTAGGCATCAGCGCCGTCATCATTTTACCTCTTTACAACCGGAAACATCATGCACACAAAAACAGACTGGATACACAATAAAATCTTCACCCCGCAAAAGCTGATTTACCAATGCAACACTTGGCGCACTTTCGGAACAACCATCGTTTTCACGAACGGCGTTTTTGATATACTGCATCATGGGCATCTTGATTATCTCGCAAAAGCCGCATCGCTCGGAAACAAAATGGTGGTGGGCGTAAACACCGATGCTTCCGTAAAAAGACTGAAAGGAAATGAGCGCCCGCTTACTCATGAAAACGACCGCGCTTTCCAGCTTGCCTGCCTCATGTTTGTGGATGCTGTCTGTTTGTTTGATGAAGACACGCCCAAAAATTTAATCGAAGCAGTAAACCCTGATGTGCTTGCAAAAGGCGGCGATTATTCCATCGAAAATATTGTAGGCGCAAACCACGTAACGCAGCAGGGAGGCATGGTTGAAGTGATTCCGTTTGTGAATGGATACTCTACCACATCCATGATTGAGCGGATAAAAAGCCTCTGATAATTTTTCTGAAAAAAGCAATAAAAGCAAATGGCGGTACTGATTTATTGACTGCCTGAGCTACTAAAATTCTGTTGTGAAGCACCTTCAAAAAACCACTTTCATCCGCGACCTCAGTTGGCTTGCCTTCAATGCAAGGGTGTTGCAGGAAGCAAAAGATTCCACCAATCACCTTTACGACCGGCTCCGTTTTCTCGGCATTTTCTCTAACAACCTGGATGAGTTTTTCAGGGTGCGGGTGGCAACGCTTAATAAAATGGTGCGCCTCGGCAAGAAGGCAAGTGTGCATCTCGAAAACAACCCCGACCAGATTCTGAAACAAATTCAGCAGACGGTTATCGTGCAGCAAAATGCCTTCGACCATATTTACGCCAACATCATTAACCAGATGGAGAAGAGTAAAATCTTCATGAAAAATGACCGACAGTTATCAGCAGTGCAGAAGGAATTTGTATCTGCCCATTTTGATGAAAAAGTGCGCACGCAGTTGGTGCCGCTTATGATTGAGAGCATCCCCCAAACACCTTTGCTGCGCGATAAATCCATCTACCTCGCCTGCGTGCTCGGCAGCACCGCCAACCCCATGTTGCAGCGGTATGCGCTCATCGAAATTCCCACCAAAGTGATGGACCGTTTCCTGATGCTGCCTTCTGAAAAAGGCGCCCACGACATTATGCTGCTGGAAGATGTTATCCGCTTTAACCTGCCCCATCTTTTTGCCCCCTTCGGCTTCAATCGTTTCCTCGGTTACATCATTAAAGTGACGCGCGATGCAGAACTCGAAATCGATAACGACGTAAACACAAACCTCATTGCCGAACTTGAAAAAGGATTAAAAAACAGAAAGAAAGGACGCGCTACGCGTTTTGTTTTTGATAGAAATATTGACGCAAGCCTGCTCGATTATCTGGTGAAACGCCTCGGCATGACCCGCAAAGACAACATCATTCCCGGCGGCAGAATTCACAACTTTAAAGACTTTATGAACTTCCCCGCTGCCGTGTTCACCGACCTTAAACCCCGCGCGCAGCCTTTCGTTCATCCATTATTGCAGCAGCCCTGCCGCATTATGGAAGTGATGGAAAAGCGTGACGTGATGCTGCATTTTCCTTATCATTCTTTCGATTCGATAATTGATTTGCTGCGCGAAGCCGCCATCGACCCGTTTGTGCAATCCATCAAAATAACCTGCTACCGCCTGGCTAAGGATTCAAAAGTGGTGAACGCTTTGCTGAACGCCGTGCGCAACGGAAAACAAGTAACGGTGATGCTGGAACTCCGCGCCCGCTTTGATGAAGAAGCAAACCTGAACTGGAAAGAACGGCTTGAAGAAGAAGGCGTAAAAGTGATTGTAGGCTATCCGGGAATGAAGGTTCATGCAAAGCTTTGCCTCATCCGCAAAAGAGAATTTAACCGCACGCGCCACTATGGTTTTATCTCCACCGGAAACCTGAATGAAAACACCGCACGGTATTACGGCGACCATTGCCTGCTCACTACAAACCGCGCCATCCTAAGCGACATAAACCGGATTTTCCACGCGCTTGAATCGCCCATACCGAAGCTTGATTTACTAAAAGCCTGCAAAGTGCTGCCCATTGCGCCCACCAACATGCGCCGCTTTTTTCTGGATGAAATCGATAAAGAAATACGCGCAGCAGGCAAAAGAAAAGATGCTTCCATCATCCTGAAACTAAACAGCCTGGTGGATGAAGAACTGATTTTGAAACTGTATGAAGCCAGCAAAGCAGGTGTGGACGTGAAGCTGATTATCCGCGGTATTTGCTGTGCCTTCACAGAGCAGAAAGCATTTAAAAAGCAACCCAAAGCAATCTCCATTATTGATGAATACCTGGAACATGCGCGGGTCTTCGTTTTCGATAATGGCAAGAAGCCCAACATCTACATTTCATCTGCCGACTGGATGGTGCGCAACCTCGACCATCGCGTAGAAACCGCCTGCCCCGTTTATGATAAAACCATTCAGGAAGAACTGCTGGACATGCTGCGCATTCAGCTGGAGGAAAACGTGAAAGGACGCGTGCTCGACAATGCGCAAAGCAACCAGTATGTGCCGCACGAAGCAGGCGATAAAAAAGTACGCTCGCAGGTTGCCATTTATCATTACCTCCAAACCAAAACCTACGCCCTGTGATTCTTGCCGCCATTGATATCGGGTCGAATGCTGCCCGCCTGCTGATAATGGAAGCTTCAGTTTATAAAGACGGCACAGTGGATTTCACCAAACAAAACCTGCTGCGCGTGCCGCTGCGTTTGGGTGTGGATGTTTTCAGCACAGGCATCATCTCCGAAGAAAAAAAGCAACGCTTCATTAAAACAATGAAGACCTACAAACTGCTGATGGGCATTTACAAAGTGGAAGCCTTCCGCGCCTGCGCCACTTCTGCCATGCGCGATGCCCGAAACGGTGCCGAAATAATGGACGCCGTGCTTCAGGAAACAGGCATTCAAATCGAAATCATCAGCGGAAAAGAAGAAGCCAACATCATTTATGAAACCCACATTGCCGAAAACCTTTCCTTCCATAAATCCTACCTCTACATTGATGTGGGCGGCGGCAGCACCGAAGTAACCCTGTTCTCCAAAAATGAAATCGTGTTTACCGAATCGTTCAACATTGGCACCATCCGCCTGATGCAAAACGCCGTGAAAGATGCGCAATGGGAGGCGATGAAAACCTCCATCAAAACCAACGTTGCCGGCATTCAGCCTTTGGAAGCCATTGGTTCAGGTGGCAACATCAACAAAATCTTTTCCCTCTCCAAACGCAAGGAAGGCAAATCCCTGACGCTCGAACTCCTCAAAGATTATTACAAGGAAATGAGCAACGCAACACTTGAAGAGCGGATGCACCTTTACGGTTTCCGTGCCGACCGCGCCGACGTGATTGTGCCGGCACTGCAAATATTCATCGCCCTGATGCGGTGGGCAAATGCCGAAGAAATCTACGTCCCCAAAATCGGGCTGGCAGATGGGATAGTGAAGATGCTGTACAAAAGAGAAACGGGTGGATAAGTTGATAAGTTCATAAGTTGGTAAGGTATTAGGTTGGCGAAAGTTGGATGAGGTTTTTTGGTGCATGGAACGCCCCGTCATTGCGAGGGCTTGCCCGAAGCAATCTGAAGAAAAATTTAGCCACTCTTTTTTAAATCGCGGATGAAGCAGATTAAAGGATTTCGCTGATTTTTTAAAGCTTCGGATAATCCGCGTAATCCATTAAAAATCGCGATTCAAAAACGCCAAACACTCAGTACGCGGGTCCTTCGTAGAAACCTCAACCTCTAACTAAATTGCAACCCTCCTTCCAACTTTTTTCAAAAATTTTTTCCTGCAAAACAATAGCCAGCCGAATTTCCTGCCTCAAGAGTTAGCGTAGCGCTCTCGTGTCTTCCCTAAGTGCAGTCTTAGACTTCCCTTGCTTTTTTCAATTTTTACCTGATGCAACAAACCTCTACCAAAATTTCCAAAACAATTTTGTGTTACCTCCAAAAATAAATTTGGTGGAAAAGATTTTTTACCACTACCTTCGATTTTCTCTTGGCTTTAACGCCTTGTCAGTTTTCGTTCTCGCTATAAAACCCTACACACCTTTAGTTTTAAACCAGCAAACGCCTCAAAAATTTCATCGCTCATGCCCCGCATTCTTCCGCTAATCCTTCTCTTCTTTTGCTTCTCAAAATTATCCATCCAAATTCTGCAATTCCCAATGATAACCTCCTCTTTTTGAAAAAGCCTGAAAACATTTCTTCCGAAAAATCTAAAAATTACAAACTCATGAAGCAACTACTCCTCCTCCTTTCCCTTCTTTGCGTAACACATCTTTCCTCCCGCAGTCAAGAACTACACCTTAGCCATACACAGTTTTTCGGTGGTACACATCTCGGCTCCTTCGCTACAGAAGCAATAAAAACAAAGTCCGGCAATATTCTCTATACTTATTACACCCAGGACTCCGGAACCGGCAGCATCCCCGCTTGCTCGCCTTACCAGGCAGACAGGCAGACCGTCATCGGCATGATGGACAGCCTCGGAAACCAGATATGGGCTAAACGCTATTGCGCAAACGAAGCCAATGGCAGATTTTTATGTGAAACCAAAGACGGCGGCTTTGCCATGTTAGGCGGCACTATCGACCCTCAATTTGGCGATACTTTATCTCCGCAATTGGCTCTTTTTAAGCTAAACGCTACAGGCGAGGTACAATGGATGAACGCCTGGGGCAGCTCCCGACATGAAGAAGCAATTGATTTACTGGCAACGCCTGATGGAGGCTTTTTGATTTTTGGGGGGTCTTTAGGGGAAGATGGAGACATTCCTTTCAACTATACCCCGCAAACACCGCTTCAACCATTCGACTGGGTGTTGATAAAAGTGGATAGCATTGGAAATAAGCAATGGGTAAAAGTGCTGGGAACCTCAGAAGATCAAGCCCCCTATGGGGCAGTCGTGACTGACGGTACCTACTACTATCTAACCTCTGCGACCCGCACTAAAGATCATGATTGTGTAGACACTGTAGGTCGCGAAGGGTATATGGGCAGTAGCAATTACGTAATTAAACTAACCGACTCTGGAACAGTGGTTTGGAGCAAAGCGTACGGGGAAGGGAACACGTATAATGCTATTTTTGATGATCGCGACAGCACCCTTGTGATGGTCGGGATGTCTGATGGTAATGTATTTGAATTCACCGGATTTCATGGATATACTGACATGTTCGCTTATAAAGTTGATCGCGACGGCAATTTTAAGTGGGCTACGCTGATGGGCGATGCCAATCCTGAACGGGGATATTCTGTTTGCAAAGCGCCCGATGGCGGATACGCTGTTTTAGGTAATACTGAGGGAAATTTTCAAGATACTGCAAATCATATAGGCCGTGCCGATGGATGGCTATTCTATTTAAGCAATGGGGGCACTATTCTTAAAAATAAAATTTTTGGAGGCATTGGTTATGAGACGGGTTGGCCTCCGGGGTTCTGCGCTTTAAATTTTGGAAATAGAATAGTGGCAACGGGCACGGCCTCTTCCTGGACTTTTTCAGAAGGCATAGGGATAAATATTACCCCTGACACTTCGGGTACGCAACTGGGCTATGGCAGTGCATACTACAGCTTTATCGACATTTGGCCGCTTGGTATTGACGACCGCTTCACCCCGACGGTCGATGACATAATTAGGGCATATCCCAATCCCGCTACGGACGAGTTGACCGTTGAATTCTTTATGCTACATAGCGATGGTATACTCTCATTACTAACGGCCGAAGGAAGCATTTTGCAAACCCATACTATCAGTAAGAATCTTAGCAAAAAGTCACTGTCTGTAAACGCCCTGCCTCGCGGAACGTACTTCTTGAGATGGCAAGAAAAAAGCAAATTCAGCAAATCTCTCAAAATCATTTTAAACTAAAAACAAATAGTCATGAGACTCAAGTTCATTCTCCAACTAGCGCTTTCCTTGATTACAGGGATGCAGGTTTTCGCACAAACTGTTCCACCACCCGTCATTGATACGATGAATTATCATGCACCGGGACTTACCATGCATGAAATCAACAATCATATCCGCAGTTTATTACAGCCCCGCGATACCGCAGAAGGAGGAAAAGCAACTCAGGCAAATTTCGCCATTCAATTTTGGCATAAAAGAGCCCATCATAACGATTCATCCGGCATAAGCATGTTTGATAATTACATGCGGATGTTAAGGCATGATGCCATTGCCCGCAATGCATCGCTCTGCCAGTCAACTGGCGGTTTTTCCGGTGCCTGACGAGTCTCCAACCCAAAACCTGGGAAAAACGGAACACATATGGGTTGACCCTTCCGATACAAACAAAATTTTGCTTGCAACTTACGGGGGCTTATTCAAAACTTCTGATGGTGGCGTAAATTGGAATTGCATTACAGACGGGGCACCTGTAGTGGGTGGCATATTGTCCATAGGATGGATAGCTGTGAAGCCTAATAACAAAAACATCATTTACCTCGGAACGACAAATTCATTTAATACAACACAAAAAGAATTTTCCTGGCGTTGGAATTACGGTGCTGGTCTTGTATATAGTATAGATGGTGGCGTTACATGGAATCAGGAATTATTAACAGGTGGCAGTACTCCGATTTGGGAAGATTCAGTAAAAGAGGTGCATCGGGTATATTTTAGTCCTAACAGTAATCGTCTGTATGCTTTTGCAGATGATAAAGTGTATTTCAGAACCTATCCTAATGGTACTTGGAATATCTTATCCCTCCCTGCCGTCGGAACATATCGTGATCTGGAATTTTTATCTGGCGATCCCAACCATTTTTTTATTGCCTCATGGTCCACCGACGGCATCGCCTCTGGCGGTATATGGGATATCACATACAATCCCTCATCCCAAACAGACTCAATAAATCAAATTAACATCGGGAGTATTACAATGGTTAACCCCAATAATCCCTCCATAACAAGCTACTACCAATAATTTTTCAGCAATTGACCTTTCTATACCTAACTCAAATGACCTTTTCGTTCTCTTAAGAGGTAATTCTATTGGATTGAAGTATAAGGCTATTTTAAAGTATAATATTTCTTCTCAAATCTGGACAGTTTTAAATAACAAACCGCCACACTCTGCCTTTTCATATGACTATTTGTTTGGAAATTGCTTTAGTTTAGAAGTATCGGATAAAAATACGCAAGTAATGTATATGAATCTGGAATTACCGTTTGCTTCAGTTGATGGGGCGCAGACGTTTTCAGCAATGAATTCTTATTACGGAGGGCCAACTCATGTAGATATTCGAAGCGTATTCCCTCATAAATTTTCAACTACAGCAAATGGAAAAAATGATAGGATATATTACGCAAATGATGGTGGAATAAGTTTAAAACCTACAGGCAAGATCCCAAATAATCCAAATGTAACCATAAATATAAATGGAAAAGGCTTAAACATAGGGCATTACCTTGGATTCGGAAGCAGCGAGCATGAAGGAATGATTGTAACTGGCGCATTCCACAATGGCGTACATGCCTTTGAGCCGTTAAAATATCCTAAGTGGATTTTTAATTATACAAGCGATGCCTATGAAGGACTCTTTAATGCCAAGGACAGAAAATTAGGTTATGGGCAGGAAGGTTTTGGCTATGTTAGTTTAATCAATACCGTACAAGGAATTAACAGAAATATTAACTCGTTTGGTGGCGGATTCGGTCTTAATATAGATAGTAAAATAGAAATTCCAATCCCCACAATAGCTCATAATAACGGAGATTTATACACAGGACAAGTCAATATGTACAAAAAAGAATATTCCTCTAACAATTTTAATAGCCTACCTGAAAATACAGTCCTGGGATTACCGGTGGTTAACGATCCGGATTGGGGTATTCAACCTGCAAGGGATATGATCTTTTCACCTTATCGCACCGATTTAGTAGGATATATAGTATTCGCAACCGGTCAATTGTATTACCGGAATCCACCAGTCAACGCGAATTTCACGCTAATTCCATCTTCTCCTGCGCTTACCTCCAAGCGCCCTCCTACAAGCTTAGCAATAGATCCACGGTTACCTGAACATGTTTGGATGTCGCTTGGAAGCATCAATTGGGCTGCTGATGCCAGAGAAAGAGTTATGTATTCACCGAATGCGGGAAATAATTGGTTTGATATTTCTAAAAATTTACCACGCAGGTTACCGGTGACAAAAGTTACCCATCAAGAGGGCAGTAATTATATTTTTGCATCTACTGATGTAGGAATTTATAGAGCCGATATGTCTGGTTTCAGTTACTCAAACATAAGCGATATCAATTCGGCATATAATAGTGTAGAATGGTATTGCTTTAATCAAGGTATCTCAGGAGGTCCAGATTATCCGATAGTGTACACTTCCGATATTGAAATAAATTATTGTAGCGGTAAAATAATTACTTCTACATATGGTCGGAGTTTATGGGCTTCCGATTTATATCCTGGCTCACAATCAGCTTCTCCAACGGAAATAATTACAACAAACACCCAATGGAATGATACAAAGTACATAAATACTGGTATTCGTGTTACTAACAATGCTACCCTCACCATCTCTGGTTCTTCCACCATCGTCTACATGCCGAAAAATGGCCAAATTATAATTGAGCCCGGTGCCAAGCTCGTAGTTGATGGCGCCACCATCACCAATTCCTGTGAGTCCTGCTTCTGGCGAGGTATTCTGGTAACAGGAAATGCCTCACAGCCTCAAACGGCGTCTACCCAGGGCTCCCTTGAAATAAAAAATGGTGCAATCATAGAACATGCCCTCCTCGCCATTTCAAATTCTGACAATATAAATTTTAGTACAGCATCCGGTGGTATCATCAACGCTTCTAATGCCACTTTCCGCAACAATAAAAAGTCAGCATCCATCAACACTTATAAAAATATAACAAATGGAGTGCATCTCTCCGATAAGTCTTATTTCATCAATTGCACTTTCGTTATTGATGATAATTTTAAAGGTACTGCCACTGTAGATCCTTTTGAATCCCACGCCTCCCTTTGGGAATCCTACGGCGTAAAGTTTACCGGATGTAAATTTTATAATAACAACACGACCACTCAAAAAGGAAAAGGCAGGGGTATTAATTCTTATAATGCCTCTTACAACGTTAATCCACTTTGTACCAGCTTAACCGCCCCTTGCACATCTTTCCAACGGTCAGAATTTAAAGGAACCACATTTGGTATTCTCGCCGAAGGCGACATCAACACTACTAATTTTGTGGTGGACAGGGCTGATTTTGATCAGGTTTCGATAGGCGTTCGGGTAAACAGTCAGCAATGTGCGTCCATCACGCGCTGTCTCTTTGACGTTGGAAACGGAGAGCCTGCTGAAGTTACCGGTTGCTATCAAAACATAGGTATCTACAATACTAATACCCAGGCATTCTCTATTCAGGAAAACACTTTTCTTGGTCACACAAATACTTCACAACCATCAGGCTGGCAAAATTTTGGAGTCGTAATGGAGCACTCAGGGGAAAATAATAAAGAAGTATACAAAAACACATTTACATCATTAACTACAGGTTGTTTCGCCTTAGGCAAAAATCGGAGCTCCCACACAAACAATAAAGTAACAGGCTTGCGCTTTCTGTGTAATTCTTTTACCAGTAACATTACGGATATTGGAGTGTATGGTACAGCCGCCGCACCTTATTTTGAAGGAATAGCATGGCAGGGTAGCTCTTTGTCTTCAGCCGGTAATACGTTTAATTCCACTACTAGTACCCATGTTGCTAACCTCGCTATGCCTATCCGGTATTACCATACGGGCGGCAATACCAAACCAACCCTAGTAACACCTGGCTTCGTAACCACAGTGCTTGGAGCTAATGCCGCTGCCTGCACTTCTAAACTCCCAACAGAAAATCCGGTTGCATTAACCGCTGATACAAGAAACACCCTTAAAAACGACTTTTTTAGTTGGGACGCCATTTTAAAAAATGCGGAAGGCAGCTTTTTTAATCGTTTAGACGGAGGTAATACTGCTGATATGCTTAATTACATCGCTGGTCAGGGAGATGCCAGTGAAATGGAAAGTTATATGATGGCTGCCTCACCCTGGCTCTCCGAAACCACATTGCGAGCATTAGCTACTTCCGATGTGCTTCCTGCTTCCATGCTTCAGGATGTCCTCACCGCAAATCCGGATGCGTTGCAAGACAATGCATTCATGGATTTTCTGCAAAATAGCATCCCGACCCCGCTGGAGGAATCCGTTATCACAGAGCTTATAAATTCAAGGGAAACAACCACTGCGCGTACTGCCCTTCAGGATACAATTTCAAACGCCTCTTATCTGTCGTCAGAAATCGCAGCCCGTCTCATTCGGGATATTAAAGGAGACTCCTCATCCAGTTATCAGGTGGATAGTTTGCCCGTTTGGCTTCAAAACACAAAGGAACTTTGGGCAAAATACCACCTGGCAGGTTATTATCTTAATAAAGGAATGTTTGATGAAGGTGATACAGTATTGGCTCACATTCCCCAGGATTATGTCCTTGAAAGCGAACAGCAAAACGAATGGGGAGCCTTCGGGGAATTGTGGGCTGTTTTGCGTCCGCTATATGCCGCAGGTAGAAATATCTTTTCACTTACCCAGTCTGAGTTAACTGCCCTTGGTACAGTGGGTGAAAATCCCGAAGCTCAAAACTTAAAAATTATCTCTCTTGCTATTTACTATTGGGTAAATCATCTTACGCTCTTTCCATGCGCAGATGTCAATTTGCCGCCATTACGCCCATCTTTCTCAAACATAGCAGGCAAAAAGGATAATAATTTATTCAACGCATACCCCAATCCCGCCCGCGATTATGTAGTGTTCGATTATAACGTACCAGCCGCCAAAAACACACTTACCCTAACCGTCACCAACACACTCGGTCAGCAAGTAATGCAAAAACCATTGTCAGGAAACAACGGGCAAACATGGTGGGATACAAAAGAAATTCAACCCGGCACGTTCTACATTAAATTATCCGATGGTTCCAAATCCATCTCCACCCAAAAACTCATCATAATCAAATAAAACCATTTTGAAATCGAAACTTCTCCACTGGCGCAGATATGCAGCATAGCCCTCGTGCGGCAGTGTACCTGTGCCTTCGTCGTGCAGCCCTCAATTGGCACGAATGTTTTAAAACAACTTTTTTAAAAAACCACCAATAATTTAACCACCCCACCAAAAAACACCTCCCTACTTTAAAACCTTTTTTATGCCCACAAACGATCAAAACCGCCCCGTCCGTGCCTACAATGGTAAAGACGTCGAAATGGCAACCATCATCCTCGTCCTGGTTGATTTTGCAATAATTAAACAAGCCATTCTCGTCACATTCAACACAAGCCTTACCCCCGCCTTCCTCACCGCCTTTCGCCTCCGAATCGTCACAGAAACCACCACCATCCTCGGCACCGACGTCCTTCAGGCACAGCGCAATGCCACCCTTGAAGTGCTCGGCATCTTTTCACAAGCCCACGATGCCCTTGCCGTAGTCTCCCTCCTCATAGAATCCGCCTTCCGCACCCGCCCTGAAGTTAAAAAAGAAATCCTCCAATCCCTTGGATTCACTACTTACATTCGCGGCGTACAGCGCGGCGATCAGGAAGCCCTCGCAAACCTCCTTTTCCAATACCGTCAAAACCTTACCGTAGAAGTGTCGCAAAAATTGATTGATGCAAATATTTCTGAAGATAAACTCAACGACCCACTAGCCTTCGTCACCACCTTCAACGAAGCCAACGTATCCCAGGAAGGAGAAAAAGAAGCACATAAAGAAATTACCGACGAAGACATTTTAGCCCTCAACGCCCTCTACAATGAAACCATGTTCATCACAGGCGTAGCCAAAGCAGCCTTTCAAAAAGATAAAGCAATCCTCGAACGCTTCTCCTACACAAAACTCCTCTCCAACCTCAACCGCAGCAACGGCGGCGGCAGTGATGATAATCAATCCGGCGGCAATACCGGCGATAACCCACCTTCCTAAATAAGGTTATACTGTAGGGAACTTCCTTAAGCAACTAAAAAACTTCCCGTCATTGCGAGGGCTTGCCCGAAGCAATCTTAATGCTCCCAATGTTTTCCTATAATCCCCTCAAATTGCATCGCTAAAAATAATCCAACCCACCAACATATTTTTTGGGCATTAAACCGAAAGGCGTATGACAAGCAACTAATCTTAATAAGAACCCACCGAACCCTTCATGACACCTAACTAATTTTAATTTGCCTCCACCCAACCCCACTTCAAGCCCACACAATAGTTCTCCCTCTTATCCGAACGAAATTTTACAAACCTCTAATCCTTCATTACACAAAACGAATCCTCACACAAACCCACCGAATCCCTCTTTCATCCCCTCGAATCATTCTTTACATCCCTTCACCATCCATAAATCACCAACGGGCAGTCACCACGACCGCCCGTTTTTTATTTGTCCTCAAAATCTAACCCGTATGGTCCCCCCTCTCCATTTTTGGAGAGGGGGTCAGGGGGTGAGGTAACCCATGTTGTTCGAGATGTTCCGCAGGGCCATCTCGAACACAGGGATAAAGCGGATTTGTAATCCGCCCCTAAACAACATATCACCAAAAGACAAGGCGGCCCCGGCTCTTCGCCAACTTATCACCTTGTGATCTTTATTTTCGAGCGTGAGTCTCCGCAGGGACTCACGCACCAAAGTAATAATATTTCGGTAAAAACTAGCAAATTATTTTTTTGGAAAGTGTACAGAAAGGTCATTTCGGCGTACATACAACCTCTTCAAACACCCTCCCGGACAATATATATTTCTATGCGTTTTGCTCCGCGCCCACCGCTGAAGCAGCCGGATAAACTCTAAATGGCCCAGCGGTGAGCGCGGAAGCATTTGGACACACTCCAAGTGCCCCAGCGGTGAGCGGCGATGGAAATATCATCATGCATAAGCTCCGGCGCTGAGCGCGGAGGTGTTTGGACATACTCCAAGTGCCCTAGCGATGAGCGGCGATGGAAATAACTGAATATGAGGGGATGAGGAAAGGGATCGCGGATTAGGCGATTCAACTTTATTTTGAATCGCGGATTAGGCGGATTAAGGGATTCTGCTGATTTTTTATCGCCAGTCAGTAATCCGCGTAATCTGTGGAATCCTTTTAAAATCCGCTATTCAAAACTACATGCGCTATTGTTCATTTCTTCCAAACCTTTTACCCCTTTAATGCGTTTATGGCATAACCTTTACATTCGCACTCTTCAACCACAATACTGTCCCTCCAATAAGTGAGCTTCGTTTCCCTCCGTACTTTTTTAATGGTTTTTATTACCCGCGTGCTTTGGGCGTCTTACCTTTTGCTGATGCTGAAGCCGTCTGTTCCTATTCTGGTTGACAAAATTGCACACAACGTTTGGGAGAGTGAACATCACCGGTTGATTCACGAATTGTATGGCGCCGACCACGTGGAGCAAGAGGTGAAAAAAGCAGGTGATGATTCCGAAAACAATAAATCATCTTCAAAAATAAAAGTGAGCGAAGAGCAGGTAGCGCATACTCTTTCCATCCTTCCCGAAATTTCAATCTTATCCTTCAGGCACGCAAAGCCATCTTTTCCTTTGCTGCTGCTTTATTTCCCGCTAGCGCATTGCGCTACAGATGTGCCGCCACCGTGGCATCCATTCCTTTCTTAAACAATTACTGAAGGCATTTTTTAAATGCCCTTCCCTGCTTTGGACTTTACTGCCCTTTGCAGTGGCGTATGCATTGTTATGCATTTGCCTGAAATCCTTTTTCTGCGCTGCTTCTTTTTAAGCTATTTGCTTTGGGAGCGGTGCGCTATATCATTTTTTAAAAACAACAAAATAATGACTCAACATATCGTCTATCGAAAACAACAAACGGTAGCATCAAATAAACAAAATACGGGTGCGAAACGCACTATTACAGTTTTGCTTTTAGCGCTGACTGCCTGCTTTTCAGCCAATATTTCTACAGCTCAAAATGTAGATACCAACATTAACCGCGCACAAACACTGCCCGACATTGAAGTGCTGGGAAACATGAAGCCCATCAGCAAGGTGTCCCTCAATCCTGCTTTGACGGCTGCCCCTGCTTCGGTAACCATTGTAGGGAAATCATACATCGCGAAGCAGGCATACACTTCTTATGGTGACTTGCTGCGACCTATTGTGGGCGTCAATGTGAGTAATTATCAGTTAGGTGGCGTGGGCTACGGCATTCAGATGCGCGGATACGTGGTTACGGAACACGCCCGCGATATTGCCTTTTTTATAGATGGTGCACCTCAAAACCAGGGTTCATCCATACAGGCGAACGGATATACCGATTTGAACATGCTGATTCCGGAGAACATCCAAAGCATAGAAGTGATTCGCGGACCGTTCAACATCCGGTATGGCGACCACGCTTTGGGTGGCGGCATTTCTTTCAACACGGCTGACAGGCTGCCATCATCCATCACACTGCGTGGCGGTACTTACGGAAACCTGCGCGGCCTCGTTACTTATGGCTTCGGGAACGACCGCAGCGGCGGCTATGTCACCATTGAGGGCGGTCGCACAAATGGCTATCGCGATAATAGTAAAGAAAAACACCTCAACGGGATGGCTAAATATTCCTTCCCGTTGTTTAAAGGAACAGCTTCCATCAGGGCACAGGCGTTTGGTTCCGACTTTGGAGGCGCTGCCTACCTTTTAAGAGATAAAGTAGATTCTGGCTTAGTAAGCAAAACGGCGGCAGTCAATAATACAGACGGCGGCTCCACCAATCAGCAAAATCTGGTGTTTAATTACAAAGGAAAAGACACTGCCAACTTTGCTTCGGCAACTTTTTACGTTCAGCATCATGATTTTATCAGGATACGAACGGGAACGGTGGGCGGTCCGCAACGGAAAGAGCGCGACAACCGCGTGTGGACGGGCTTTGACTTGCGGCACAACCTGATTTCCAACATTGGCAAGATGCCCGTGATGTACATGGCTGGTTTATACTTCAGGGCTGATTTTGCAAACGAAGCACGCTTCGCAACGATGGATAGAAATGAACTTTCCCAAAACCGCGAGCGGAAAGTGCGTACCTACACCCCTGCGGCTTATGCAGAAATGCAATTGAAACCCGTGGAAAAACTGAAGGTTACATTAGGCTTGCGGTATGACCAGTTGTTTTACGATATCACCACCGGTTCTAAAGATGCAGGCTTACCCGATACTTCGCTTTCGCCCACTACCAATGCCTTCAGTCCTAAAATTGGGTTGGCATATCAGATTGGTAAAGTGTTCAGCGTGTTTGCCAATGCCGCGCAGGGTTTTAAATCTCCTAGCGGGTATGAGGAAAACATTTTCAACGTCGATTTGAAGCCTTCTAAATTGAAAAGCTTTGAGTTAGGGTTTAGTGTAGATGAACCACAAGGCATTTACCACGCTTTGCTTTCAGGCTACATTTCTGACCAAACAGGAGAGATACAGGAAGACCCGCTGGGCAACCTCATAAACTTCGGGCAGACGCGCAGAAGCGGAATTGAAGCAGAAGCCAGAATTAATTTTGAGAAAGCAAAGGGATTGGCTATTTATGGAAACTACAGCCGCCTGTTTGCCAAATTAAGAAACGGTGCTCCTACCGATGAATTCGTAACAAACACGCCCGTATACCTTGCTTTAATTGGGATTGATTATGATTTTGGCGCGGCAAGGCAGGCGAATAACCGCGTAGTCGTTTCCTTGTATGACCAGTTTGTGGGAGAAAAAAACCTGAACACGGATGGTACCATTCAAAGTAATCCTTTCCAGCGTTTATCAGGAAAAATTACCTATGGTCGCCAAAGCTGGGCAAACTTTAAAGTGTACGTTCAGGGAAGCTTTTACCCGGGCACGGCAGACCTTGACGAAGCTAGCTTCCTGAGCGGTGGCAATTTACTTACTGCACCACAAGCCCCCGCTACGGTGGATTTAGGCGTGCGCATTCCTTTTTAAACAATCAAAAACAAACAACTAAACAACATGAAAATGAAAACGATTAATCATTTACTCTGCACCCTTATAAGCGTGTGCATCTCTACCATTTCTAACGCCCACGATGCGTGGGTGATGCCATCAAAAGGCCCCGTTTACAATATCTTCTACGGGCATAAGGAACCTGAAACTTACAGGATGGAAAAAGTAACTTCCATTGCTGTGTGGGATAAAAACCAGAACGCTATTCCCTATTACAAAATGGAAGGCGAAGAAAACATGTCCATCAGGTTGAAGCAAAACACGCCCGCACTGTTTGCGCTTTCCTTTGATAATGGCTATTGGGTAACTATTGGCGATGAACACATAAACAAACGGATAAGCGACATGCCGGAAGGGACAAAACCATCGCACCCGCTGAAGTATTCGAAAACGATTATGGACTGGCAAAACTGGATGGCAAAACCCGTGGGGCAAAGAATAGAATTTATTCCTGTGGAGGCTTCTGATAAAGCCCCGAAGGCAGGGAGCAAATTGAAACTTCAATTGTTGCTCGACGGGCAGCCACTGGCAGGGCAACGGGTAGAAAATAACAGCAATGAAAAAGGACCCAAAACGGATGCAAACGGAATGGTAACCGTCACCATCTTAAAAGGTATAAACAGGTTTGCTACCGATTATGACTTAATGCAGGAAATTGACCCTGACGCTAAGCGATTAAGCTTAACTGCTGCCTTAGTGTTTTTTATTGATTAGTTCAGCACCTGGATTAAACCCTGTCAGCCCACTTCAGCCATTTTGGAGTGGGCTTTTTTATTCTAGAGCCTTTTTTTATTTTCTCAGGTATAAAGCGGATTTGTAATCCGCACATGCTGTTCGAGATGTTCCGCAGGACCATCTCGAACACAGGGATAAAGCGGATTTGTAATCCGCACCTAAACAACCTGTCACCAAAAGACAAGGCAGCCCCGGCTCTTCGCCCACTTATCACCTTATGATCTTTATGAACCTATCAACCTTACCACACTTACCACCCCTTAACTACACCCAGTTGTAGTCCCGCAATTAGGGCACATATAGCAAGTGCCGTTGCGCAACGTAATGTTTCCGCAACTGCGGCAAGCCGGGGCATCAGCACTGGTGCCAAGCATCTTTTTAATATCGCCGCCAAGGGCATTTGTTGCCATAGCACCCACGTTTTCGGCTTTCGGAGCAGGTTGGTTTGCAGACGTGTGCATTTGCAGCGGTGCCGTAATCCGCACTGCCGAAAGTTGCTCCTGCGAAGCTGCGGGAGCCTGCAACACTTTGTTCGGGTCAGGCACGTGAATCAGGTCCTCGCGATCCAGATATTCATAAGCCAGCACACGGAAAATATAATCCAGCACCGAAGTAGCGCTCTTAATGTTCGGGTGGTCTACGTGCCCTGCGGGATCAAACCGCGTGAAGATGAACTTCTCTACATACTCATCCAGCGGAACGCCATATTGCAACCCCACGGAAATGGCGATGGCAAAGGAGTTCAGCAGGCTTCGCATGGTGGCGCCTTCCTTCGCCATGTCAATAAATATTTCTCCCAGCGTGCCGTCATTATATTCTCCCGTGCGCAGGAATAATGGCTGCCCGCCCACTTTTGCTTTGTAAGTGTAGCCTCTTCTTTTTGCGGGGAGCGTTTGGCGTTCTACAATCTGGCTCAGCTTGCGTTTTAGTTGCGTATCGGGGCTTTCCTGCACGCGCTTGTTCACTTCCTGAAGCAGTTCTTCAATGGTAAGCTGGTTCATGTCCACAATCTGCGAAGGCTGTTCTTCTTTGTTGATTGTTGCGGCATCACCGTCCTTTGCTTTCTTCTTTTTGTCTGATTTATTAGATAGCGGCTGACTGAGTTTAGACCCATCGCGATAAAGCGCACATGCTTTGATGCCCAGTTGCCAGCTAAGCTGATAGCAGTCTTTAATTTCCTCCACCGTGGCTTCGTGCGGCAGGTTAATGGTTTTAGAAATGGCTCCTGAAATAAAAGGTTGCGTGGCGCCCATCATGCGGATATGCCCGTGCGCGTGAATAAATCTTTCGCCTTTCTTGCCGCATTTATTGGCGCAGTCAAACACGGGTAAATGCTTATCCTGCAATTGTGGTGCGCCTTCAATCATCATGGTTCCGCATACGTAATCGTTAGCTGCGTCCATTTCTTCTTCGCTAAAACCAAGCGCTTCCAGCAGGTTGAAATCATGTGCATAATATTCTTCGGCGCTGAAGCCCAGGCGTTGCAGGCATTCTTCCCCAAGGTTATAAACGTTGAACACAAAACCGATTTCAAAAGCACTGCGCGCGCTGTCGTCCAGCTTTTTCAGTTCATCGGCAATGAAACCTTTTTCACTCAGGCTTTGATGATTGATGAAAGGCGCACCGGCAAACGTTGCATGGCCTACGGCGTATTTCACAATCGCATCCACTTCAGAAGGCGCATAGCCCAGTTTGCGCAGCGCTACGGGAATGCTTTGGTTCGCAATTTTCATATACCCGCCGCCGGAAAGTTTTTTGAATTTCACGAGGGCAAAATCAGGCTCCACGCCCGTTGTGTCGCAATCCATCACAAGGCCGATAGTGCCAGTGGGTGCAATTACCGTTGCCTGTGCATTGCGGTAGCCATGTTTTTCGCCCATGCGCACGGCATCATCCCATGCTTTAGTGGCGGCAGTGAGTAAATAATCAGGGCAATATTTTGCGTTGATGCCAAGGGGTTTTATTTCCAGATTTTCATAGGCATCAGCCGCATCGTAAGCCGCCGCGCGGTGGTTGCGCATCACGCGCATCATGTGTTTTTTGTTCTCTTTAAAACGAGGGAATGCACCGAGCGTCGCCGCCATTTCAGCAGATGTTTTGTAAGCCACGCCATTCATTATTGCCGTGATGGAACCTGCAATGGCACGCGCTTCTTCACTATCATAAGGAATGCCGCTCACCATCAGCATAGAACCGAGGTTGGCATATCCTAAACCCAGCGTGCGGTAATCATAACTCAGTTGCGCCACTTCAGGAGATGGGAACTGCGCCATCAAAACAGAAATCTCTAAAACCACAGTCCAAAGACGCGTGGCGTATTCAAAACCTTCTACGTCAAAAGTGCTTGTTTCTTCATTAAAAAACCTGCGGAGGTTGAGCGAAGCGAGATTACATGCGGTGTTATCCAGAAACATGTATTCACTGCAAGGATTGGATGCGCGGATTTTGCCGCCTTCAGGGCAGGTATGCCATTCGTTGATGGTAGAATCGTATTGCGTTCCAGGGTCGGCGCAGCGCCATGCGGCGTAGGCTATTTTATCCCACAATTGCGAAGCGGGCACCTTCTTCATTGTTTTGCCGGTGCTGCGGGCAGTCATTTCCCATTCTTCATTGCGCTGCAGGCGATGGAAAAATTCATTGGGAATGCGCACGGAATTATTGGAGTTCTGTCCGGCAACGGTGCGGTAAGCTTCGCCTTCATAATCTGCATCATAACCGGCGGCTATTAAGGCGGCTACTTTCTTTTCTTCTTCTACTTTCCAGTCGATGAACTTTACAATTTCAGGATGGTCTAAATCAAGGCAAACCATTTTGGCTGCGCGGCGTGTGGTGCCGCCACTTTTGATCGCGCCTGCGGCGCGATCCCCAATTTTCAGGAACGACATTAAGCCGCTGGAAGTGCCGCCACCACTCAGTTTCTCCCCTTCTCCGCGAATGCTTGAAAAGTTAGTTCCCACGCCGGAGCCATACTTAAATATCCGCGCTTCCCGAACCCATAAATCCATAATGCCGCCATCGTTCACCAAATCATCACCCACGCTAAGGATGAAACAGGCATGTGGTTGCGGACGCTCATAAGCATTTTTGGAACGCTCCAGTTTTGATGTTTTTGGATCTACATAATAATGACCCTGCGCCGAGCCATCAATGCCATAACTACTGTACAATCCGGTGTTGAACCATTGCGGAGAATTGGGTGCGCAGCTTTGAGCCAGAATGCTGTAAATAAGTTCGTCGTAAAATATCTGCGCATCATTGGCAGTGGCAAAATATCCGTGCTTTTCTCCCCATCCGCGCCAGCAATGCGCCAGGCGGTGCGCCACTTGTTTAATAGAAGTTTCTCTACCCACCGAACCATCAGGCTGCGGAACGCCTGCTTTGCGGAAATATTTTTGTGCGAGGATGTCAGTAGCTATCTGCGACCAGTGTTGCGGCACTTCCACGTTGGTCATTTCAAACACTTTTTCACCGTTGGGGTTTTTGATTACGGAGGTCCTGTAATCATACTGAAACAGGTCGAACGGGGAGGTGTTGTTTTTTGTGAAATGGCGTGTGAACGTGAGTCCTGACGTGGCTTTGGTGCTTTTAGCGCTCATGGCAAATGCTTTGTTTTTTTAGAGGAGGATGTAATGGCTTGCCTCCGCAACCGGAGGCGGGGAAACGAAATTATAAAAGACAATCGTTCCCCGGGGAAGTATTTTCTAACAGCAATTAATGGCGTGTGTGGATAACTTTTGAAAGCCTTATCCCAGGAAGATTTGAGATGCCCGGTTACCCTTTAGCACGATTTTTAAGTCCTTCAGCATTTCAAACGACCAACCATGAACTATAATACACTTACACCGGAAGAAGAGCGCGTGATCCTCCACAAAGGAACCGAAATGCCTTACACCGGAGAATACACTGCCAACAAACGAAAAGGAACCTATATCTGCCGGCGTTGCAATGCCCCACTTTATAACTCAGATGATAAGTTTGATTCCCACTGCGGATGGCCCAGCTTTGATGATGAAATTCCGGGCACAGTGAAACAATTACCGGATGCCGACGGACGGCGTGTTGAAATTGTGTGCGCTAACTGCGAAGGACATTTAGGACACGTGTTTACGGGCGAGCGCATGACGCCAAAAAATACCCGTCACTGCGTTAATTCCGTCTCCATGAAGTTTGTGCCGGAAACTGAAGGAGCGGCATCCTGAACCTTCTCACATTCTTTCAATGCTTGCGCCTAGTGCGTTCAGGCGTTGATCAATCCGTTCGTAACCACGATCTATTTGGTCGATGTTTTGGATAATGCTTGTGCCATTGGCATAAAGTGCTGCAATAAGCAAGGCAACACCCGCGCGAATGTCGGGGCTTACCATCGTCATGCCGCGCAGGGCTGTTTGTTTATCAAGGCCTATGATGACGGCGCGGTGCGGATCACAAAGCACAATCTGAGCGCCCATTTCAATCAATTTATCCACAAAAAACAGGCGGCTTTCAAACATTTTCTGATGCACGAGGATGGTGCCCTTTGCCTGAATGGCGGTAACAATTACGATGCTCAATAAATCAGGCGTGAGGCCAGGCCAGGGATGATCGTACACCGTGAGCACGGAACCGTCTATAAACTTTTGAATCTCATAATGCTCCTGCGCCGGAATGTGAATGTCGTTGCCATTGATGGTTAGCTGAATGCCCAGCCTGGTAAAGGTTTCAGGGATGATGCCAAGGTGTGCAACGTCTGCATTTTTGATGGTGATTTCACTTTGGGTGGCTGCCGCCATGCCGATGAAGGAGCCAACTTCAATCATATCCGCAAGCAAACGGTGGGTGCAACCATTCAAGTGCATCTACACCTTCAACAATTAAAAGATTAGAGCTTATGCCTTCAATGCGCGCGCCCATGCTTTGGAGCATACGGCAAAGCTGCTGCACATAAGGCTCGCAGGCGGCATTGTAAATGGTGGTTTTTCCGGGCGTCATCGCGGCAGCCATCAGGATGTTTGCCGTGCCGGTTACGGAAGGTTCTTTCAGCAGGATGTGATCCACCCTGCATTGTCTTTCCCATCCAGTTCAAACAGGCTTTCTTCCCTGTTGTATTGAAACGAAACGCCTAAACCTTCAAACCCAAGGATGTGCGTATCCAGGCGCCTCCGCCCAATTTTATCTCCGCCGGGCTGCGGTATGTGTGCCTTCTTAAACCGCGCAAGCATAGGCCCGGCAATCATCACCGCACCGCGCAATCTGCCGCTTTTTTGCTTAAAGGCTTTATCAATAAAGAAATCGGGATTCACATTTTTTGCCTGAAGCGTAACCGTGTTTGCAGCCGGACGCTCCACTGCCACGCCCATATCTTCCAGCAGTTCCAGCAAAGTATTGACGTCGGCAATGTCGGGCACGTTTTGATAAACGACTTTTTGGTCTGTGAGCAGCGCAGCGCAAAGCACTTGCAGCGCCTCGTTTTTTGCGCCCTGCGGGGTGATGATGCCCTTGAGTTTTCTACCACCAATTATTTTAAAAGCGCTCACCCTGTTTTATTTATTCTTGTTGCGGTAGTTTTTACCCTTGCTGCGATTGTTCTTATTGCGGCTGTTATTACTATTGTTATTGCGGTTGTTATTGTTGCGGTTGCTGCGGTTATTATTTCCGCCGCCGCCCTGCTGCCGCGGATCAAACTGCACTTTGAAGCCGCCACTCTGGAACTTGAGCACGCCGCCTGAGAGCTCAGAAAGTTCGCTCTTAATCATGTCATCGTGCACGGGTTCTTTATGCCAGTTGGTGTATGCCAGCTTCATGTAATAACCCAGGGTTTGGGTGAAGCCTTGCCTTTTAGACGGGTCTTGCTCTTCCAATGCGCGCTTTAAAAGGGAGGAGAAATTGCGCCCGAAGTGCTTGTGCTTCACGTACACTTGCGGGTAAGGGATTACCTCGGGTTTCTTAAATGCTTCTTCGCGGGTGGGCGCGGGGAAAGGACTGTCCACATCAAGCTGGAAGTCGGTCATTTGGTAGAGATGATCCCAGAGCTTGTGCTTATAATCTTCAATGGTTTTGAGGTGCGGGGTGAGCGTAGCCATTAATTCGATAATGAACTCAGCGTTTTTGAGGCGACGCTGGCGGTCTTCGATGGTCATCAGATATTCGACCATGCTTTGCACGTTGCGCCCATATTCGGGCATGCGCATCTGGCTGCGCGAAGTATTGTATTCCATGTTTAGTTTTAAAAAAGGGGATTGTATAAATAAACTTGTTGCAGGGCGATCTTATAAGGGAGGAAGACCGGCGCGGCGCTGCAAGATTTCAATAAGAAGTGGCAAGTAGTTTCCGGGAAAAGGAGGGAAAGGAAACGATTGCCGGGGCGGCTGCGAAGATAAGGGGAACAGATGGAAAGGGGGAATGAAAGTTTACACGTAGTTTTAGAAGTTGAGATGCATTAGGGGCGGAAGTTTGATGCGGGTAGGCGGCAATATATTCTTTAGAAGAAATTAATACGGCAGTACCATACCAAAACCATTCTTTCAGGCATAAAAACGGGATATTACAAACTAAACATCCTGCGCCTTATGCGAAGTTCCGGCAATGGCAAAATGAAACGCAGGCACGGTTGCCGGAAGTCCGGCAATGACAAAGTGGCAAAAAACACTCTTGCCGAAGCTCCGGCAATGCCAAACTGGCAAAAAAGGGCTCTGCCGGGGTTCTGGCAATCGCCCCCAGCTTTCAGTGGCAAAAGCCGGAAGTTCTTCTTTTAGGGAGATGATTAAGCGGCGAGTAGCCGAATGCTGTATTTATTGCTCCAAAACCCAATGTTATACCCCGGGTGCTAAATTTATTCCCTCGGGTATTTATTCCTGAAAAAAGTCCTGGAGAGATCTTTTATTTTTTCGGTAGTGCGGCAGGAAGGCTTAACCGGCACAATATTCCCGTAACAGATACCGTTTTCCCGTACATTTGCTTCCTTTCTCCCACACCATTTCTCATGAAAAAATACACCCCCCTTCCTCCTCATCCTCCTCTCCATTTCAGGCATCTACAGTTGCTCTACCGATTTTAAAGTGGCTGCGCCTTATCGCAATATCACCTTCGTTTACAGCCTCCTCAACATGCAGGATACCGCCCATTATGTGCGCATCCAAAAAGCATTTCTTGATGAAAATAAAAGCGCGGTGGAACTTGCAAAAATTGCTGACTCCAGTTTTTATAACAGCCTCAATGTGGTCATGAAAGAGGTGAGCAACGGCACGGTTATCAACACCATTCCATTAACTCGGGTAGATATGAATCTGGAAGGTTTTACTAAGGCCGACGGCACTTTTTTTACCAGCCCAAACTATGGCTACAAGTTTAAGTTTCCGCTTAATTCAGGAAGTGAATACCGCCTGGTTATTGAAAATGCAGCAGCCGGCATAAAAGATTCTTCACAAATCAGCGTCCTCAATGCAAGTGATTTTCTGGTTGGCGATTTTTTCCAGGCTACTTATCGCATTCGTTAGGGCAAACCACACCTGCTAATGCGCCTGGTTCCAATTTCACCGTAAACGCTCAATTACCGCAAAAAGCTGCCGTGGGTGAAATGTTTATGCGGTTTAAGTATGTAGAGAAGCAAAACGGAAACTCAACTGATAAAGAGGTTGAAGTGCGCATTCCTTCAACTAATAAAAGCGGCAACAGCTTTACGTTCAGCATTCCTAACGTCAACATTTTTTCCCTTTTGCGGGCTGAAATTGGCGTTGCGCCTGCAGGTGTGGAGCGCTTTGTGGACAGTCCAGACATTTTTATTTATGGTGCCGGCGCAGCTTATTCAGAATACCTCAATTCTCTTCAGTTGCAAACAGGCATCACGGGCGATCAGGCGCAGCCACTTTACACCAATTTTGCCGGTCAGGATTTTTATGGCGTTTACAGTACACGCGCTTATACTTTCAAACTAAATGTTCCCGTTGATTCCACACTGGTAGATTCACTCAACAAAAACTCCATTACTGCACCACTCAATTTTAAAGGCTATTCCGACCATTGACATCTTTGCAGAAACCATTTTAAAACAATGCCTTTTTGGGCTTTCTTAAAAAACTTTCCCGACCTAAAGTCGGGATTTTTCATGTGGGCTGGCAGGAATGCTGACAATATTGCGCATGATGGGCGCATGGCATATAGATTGACTTTAGCAACCCAAATAAACTAAAACAAACTACAAAACTTATGGCAAAGATTATAGGTATAGACTTAGGAACTACCAACTCCTGCGTAGCAGTGATGGAAGGCAATGAGCCGGTAGTAATCGCAAATGATGAAGGGCGCAGAACCACGCCTTCGGTTGTAGCATTCTTGAAAAATGGAGAACGCAAAGTGGGTGACCCTGCAAAACGCCAGGCAATCACCAACCCAATTAACACCATTATGTCTATTAAACGCTACATGGGCCGCCGGTTTGATGAAGTGACCGAAGAACTGAAACACAACTCTTACCAAATCGTAAAAGGGGATAACAACACACCCCGCGTGGATATTGATGACCGCAAATACACCCCACAGGAAATCTCTGCAATGATTCTTCAGAAGATGAAGAAAACAGCCGAAGATTTTTTGGGTCATGAAGTGAAAGAAGCGGTGATTACCGTGCCTGCCTATTTTAATGATGCGCAGCGCCAGGCTACCAAAGAAGCAGGTGAAATTGCAGGCCTCACCGTTCGCCGTATCATCAACGAACCAACAGCAGCAGCGCTTGCTTACGGACTTGACAAACAACATAAAGACAGCAAAATTGCCGTGTTTGACCTCGGCGGCGGAACCTTCGATATTTCCATTCTTGAATTGGGCGACGGTGTGTTTGAAGTGAAATCAACCAACGGTGATACGCACCTTGGCGGTGATGATTTTGATAAGGTAGTGATGGACTGGCTGGCGGAAGAGTTTAAGAAAGATGAGGCAGTGGATTTGCACAAAGACCCCATGAGCTGGCAGCGTCTAAAAGAAGCGGCTGAAAAAGCAAAAATCGAATTGTCGTCTTCTCAGGAAACTGAAATTAACCTGCCTTACATCACAGCGGTGGATGGCGTTCCGAAACACCTGGTGCGCAAACTGAGCCGTGCAAAATTTGAGCAACTGGCTGATAGTCTTGTGGAGCGCACATTAGAGCCTTGCCGCAAAGCATTGAAAGATGCAGGACTCAACACTTCCGATATTGATGAAGTGATACTTGTGGGTGGTTCTACGCGTATCCCAAAGATTCAGGAAGTGGTGGAAAAATTCTTTGGCAAGAAGCCTAACAGAAGCGTGAATCCGGATGAAGTGGTTGCCATTGGCGCAGCAGTTCAGGGGGGCGTTTTAACCGGCGATGTGAAAGATGTTTTGCTGCTGGACGTTACGCCGTTAAGCCTTGGTATTGAAACTATGGGCGGCGTAATGACGAAACTTATTGAATCAAACACTACCATCCCTACAAGAAAAACAGAAACCTTTAGCACAGCGGCAGACAACCAGCCGAGCGTGGATTTAGTGGTGCTGCAAGGCGAGCGCCCAATGGCTAAAGACAATAAAAACCTGGGCCGTTTTAACCTCGATGGCATTCCGCCTGCACCGCGCGGCGTTCCGCAAATCGAGGTGACTTTCGATATTGATGCAAACGGAATTCTGCACGTAACCGCCAAAGACAAAGGCACGGGAAAACAGCAAAACATCCGCATAGAAGCTGGTTCAGGATTGAGCAAAGAAGAGATTGAAAAGATGAAAGCAGATGCTGCCGCCAATGAAGCTTCCGATAAAGAAGTGCGGGAGCGCGTAGAAAAACTGAACATGGCTGACGGGCTTATTTTCAATACCGAAAAGCAGTTGAAAGAATACGGTGATAAAATTCCGGCGGAAGAAAAAACCAAACTGGAAGAAGCCGTTGCCAAACTGAAAGAGGCGCATAAAAACGAAGACCTTTCAGCAATTGATACCGCAAGTGAAGAACTGAATGCAGCATGGCAGGCATCAAGCCAGCACATGTATAACCAACAGCAGGAAGGCGCACCAACCGACGGCGCTCCCGACGGCGACCAAAACCAATCTGCCGGCGGCGATGACAACAGCAACGTTACCGATGCGGAATACGAAGAGGTGAAATAATTCCCTTTCCGATTATTGATAAACTAGACAAAGGCTGCTTCCTGAAAATGGAGGCAGCCATTTTTTTGACCGCTAATTTTTGTGGCTTAAAAATTGAAATTCGCTAACGCAGTGAAATCATCTTCAAAAACTCCGAAGCCAATCATCGTCCGCATCCGGGAAAATTCCTTCCTTGCAAAACTGGCTGCCAGAAATCTGAAATTTGGAAGAGTAGCCATGGTGCTGGGTCGCACGATACACCTTTGGAACGCCACCGAAAAAGAATTTAAAAGCAGTGAAAGCTGGGTGCGGCACGAACTGGCGCATGTGGAGCAGTTCCGGCAATACGGGTTTGTACGGTTTCTGTTTTTGTATTTTCTGGAGCATTTAAAGAAGGGCTATTACCGGAATAAATTTGAAGTGGAAGCAAGAGCAGCAGAAACCAAAAGTTATCAGTTAAGCCGTTATGTTTTTAGAAAATGAAACTACTTTATGCCTTGCAAAAGCCTGCCTGCCTTATATTTGCCGCCCAATTTCCTCTTTTTTTTCTTCATCATGCCAAATAAAATAACACCTTCTTCAAAAGCCAAACGCAATTTCATGATTCACGCAGTTGTATTCATCATTGCTGTAATCGTTATGGTTTTGATTCACCACAAACAAGGAGAGCATGAATGGGCTTATCCCTGGCACGCCTGGATTATAGCCGCTTGGGCGCTTGCATTGCTGGGCCATTTTTGCGTCACTTTTTTTGATTATGAAGATAAAGGACTGCGCGAGTTTAATGACCAAACACTGAACGGCTAAACACAACCTCCTGATTTCTAAAACAACATTTCGCCCTCTTGCAAAGCAGCAAGGGGGTTTATTTTTATTACCTCATTTCTTTTAAAAGATGGAAACGCCGCGCTACAAACAGTTACAGGAACAACTCAAATCCGTAACCGAAGAGATTGAACGCATAGACCTAATGGTGGACCTCGGCATCGAAATGCGCAGCTTTGATACAGACGGCGCGTTGGTGCTTGCAGATGAAATAATAGCGCTTTCGGAAAACGCAGATTACCTCCGGGGCAAAGGCAGAGGACAGAATTTAAAAGGCTCCTGCTTCAGCATTCAGGGGCTTTATGAAGAAGGGCTGGAAATGCTGCACAATGCTAATGAAATCGCTAAAAAAGTAAAAGACAAACCGCTGGAAGCAAGGGTGGTCAACAACTTCGGGAATATTTACCGCGACCTCGGCGACCTGGCAAAAGCGCTTAGTTTTTTTGAAAGTGCCTTGGCAATCAATGAACAACTGGAGGATGAAATAGCCATCTCCATAAACCTCACCAACATTTCAAACCTGCTGTATGACCTGAATGATTATGACAGCGCTCTGGAATACGCACTTCGCTGCATGCCGATTTTTGAAAGAGCAGAAGATGTTTCGCGGCTGAAAGAAGTAAACAACACACTCGGCAACATTTACTTTAAACAGGAAAATTATGAGAAGGCGCTACAGTATTTTCTGGAAAACCTGAACCAGAGCGAGAAGGAAACATCGGCTTACGTGATGGCGGAAAGTGGCTTGGGAAAAGTGTATTACAAGATGGGCGACTTCGACAATGCTACGCGGTATTTATCGCACGCACTTGGGCGGGCGGAGAAAATTGGGAACGTGGAAGTGCAGATTATTTGCCTGTTTTATCAGGGCAGGATTGGGATGGATGAAGGCAGTTATAGAGCGGCTTTGCGGGCATTGCAATCCTCCTGCGAAATGGCAGAAGAATACAGCCGCCGTCACGACCTGATGAGCATTCACGAATTCCTTTCCATCCTTTACGACAAGATGGGCGACATCCCAAAAGCATTCCATCACCTAAAAAGTTTTGAACGCCTGAAGGAGGAAATTTTCCAGCAAACCACTTTAAACAAACTGCGTAATCTGCAAATAAGGCAACAAACAGAACTCGCAAAAAAGGAAAAAGAAGTAGCCGAAAAAACAGCGCAATTAAAGCAGCAGTTTATGGCAAACATGAGCCACGAAATCCGCACACCGATGAATGCAATTACCGGAATGGCGAGGTTGCTTTTGCAAAAAAATCCGCGGGAAGACCAGCTCCGTTACCTGAATGCGATGCAACAATCCGCAGACAATTTGCTTGTAATTATCAACGACATTCTGGACCTTTCTAAAATTGAAGCAAACAAGATTGAAATTGAACACACAGACTTTTCATTAAAACAAAGCCTGCTAAGCGTGCACGACATGCTGATGCTGAAAGCAGAAGAAAAAAGCATTGACCTGCGGCTTCAGATGGATGATTCGCTACCGGAAATTTTTATTGGCGACCCCACGCGCATCAACCAGATACTCATTAACCTGGCGGGCAATGCCGTGAAGTTTACAGAGCATGGACACGTTGCCATTATTGCTTCTCAATACAAAAAGAAAGGCAACAAAATTTTGGTGCAGCTTGATGTGGTGGATACCGGCATTGGCATTGCTACAGAATACGTGGAGCAGATTTTTGAAAGTTTTACGCAGGCAGGCACAGACGTTACGCGAAAGTTTGGCGGCACCGGTTTAGGACTCACCATTTCCAAACAATTAGTGAAGCTGATGAATGGAAAAATTAGCGTGAAAAGTGAGCATGGAAAAGGGACTGTTTTCACCGTCATAATTCCGCTGGAAGTTTCTGAGAAACAATCCTTGCAAACCAATTCGGCGCTGGATGAAAAAGCAACAACCGATGCCCTTAAAAATCTCGTGTTGCTTTTAGTAGAGGATAATGAATTCAACAGAATGGTGGCGGAAGACACCCTGAAAGATGCATTGCCAGACGTAGAAATTGACTTCGCAGAAAACGGTGAAGAAGCCATTGAAAAAGTGAAACAACGCCATTATGACCTCGTGCTGATGGACATTCAGATGCCTAAAATGGACGGCGTAACGGCTACAAAAATTATCCGCAACAAACTGCCAGCTCCTTTTAAAAACGTACCCATCATTGCCATGACGGCAAACGTGCTACAGGAAAACGTGCAGGAATATTTGGAAGCCGGAATGAATGCTTACATCTCCAAACCTTTTAAAACAGAAACGCTTTTTAAAACCATTGCTTCGCTGAAAGCACAAACACAAAAAGATGCGGCTGAGCAAAAACCGGAGAACCTCCCCGAAGAAAAAATTAAACTTCCGGCAAAAATTACCGACATGCAATTCCTTTCCGGCTTCACCGGAAGCAACAATGAAAAAATGAAAAAGTACATCGGCATGTTTCTGGAAAATGCGCCCCGCCTGCTTTCCCAAATTGATGAAGCGCTTTCCAAAAAAGATTTCCCTACCATGAAAATTGCTGCACATTCCCTGAAACCACAACTCACTTACATGGGCGTGAAGGAAGAAGTGAGCCACATTTTTTTGATTGAGCAAACAGCAAGCGAAGCCGGGCATTGGGAAAGATTGCAGCCGTTGATTGATAACCTGAAAGCCGTTTGCACACGGGCTTTTGAAGAATTGAAGCAAGTATAAGTTTGGAGGTTAATTTTGCGGGCGTTCCCTCGCAGGATTTCTTTTTATTTTTTTCCACCCAATTTTCAACACCAATAAAAAATCATGGCTAATTCCAGTTCCCGCTACGTGTTTCTTGTGGATGATGAACCCATCCAAAATGAAATGCTGAAAGATTACCTCAGCGAACGCTTTGTTTATAACCTTAAAACTTTTGAAAGCGGCGAAGCCATGCTGAAAGAAATGCATCACAACCCGGAAATAGTGGTGCTTGATTATCACCTCGCCAACCAAAATATGCAGGCTAAAAACGGTGTCGAAATTCTGAAAGCAATAAAAGACAAACATCCCGAAACGCAGGTAATTATGCTTTCCGGACAAGATAAAATTGACGTGGCGATAGACAGCATGAAGTATGGCGCTTACGATTACGTGGTGAAAGGCGAAACCGGATTTTCGAGAATGGAAAACATCCTCAACAACGTGAGCGAACTGCACAAAATGAAAACCATCAACAAGGGCTATAAAAACACCATCATTTTTCTTTCCGTAGTTATTGCCATTATTGTTGCCGCTACGCTTTACTACTATTTTGTGTACGGTCAAACGCACTAAATTTTCCCACTAAATTTTCTTCCGAAAAGCAATTCCATCTTTTTAAAAACATGCTCCTTCGCTTATGCAATTAGCCAACCGGCTCGATAGAATTTCCGAACCGCAAACCATTAAAATGGCGAAGCTTTGCCGGCAATTAAAAAGTGAAGGGCTGAATATTATTGACCTAAGCCTCGGCGAGCCTGACTTCATTACGCCGCAGCATATTTGCAAAGCAGCAACAAAAGCAATGGACGAAGGCTACACGAAATACACGCCTGTAGCCGGTTTCATGGAATTGCGCGAAGCCGTTTGCACCAAACTGAAACGCGATAACAACCTTGATTATACGCCCGAAGAAATCATTGTTTCCACTGGCGCCAAACAATCTATTGCTAATGCTGTTTTGTGCCTGATTAATCCAGGTGATGAAGTAATTATCCCGACGCCTTATTGGGTTACGTACAGCGCATTGGTGGACCTTGCGGAAGGTGTGAATAAATACATCCCCTGCGGCATTGACAGCGATTTTAAACTCACCCCTGAAAAACTGGAAGCGGCAATTTCAGACAAGTCGCGACTGTTTATTTTTTCATCCCCCTGCAACCCCACCGGAAGCGTTTACACCCATGAAGAACTGAAAGCATTGGCGGCAGTTTTTGCAAAGCATCCGCAGGTAATGATTCTGAGCGATGAAATTTATGAGTACATCAATTACGCCGGAACGCACGCCAGCATTGCATCATTTCCTGAAATAAAAGACCGCGTGATTATCGTGAACGGCATGTCGAAGGGATTTGCCATGACGGGCTGGAGAATTGGCTACATGGCTGCAAATAAATCATTGGTGCAAGCCTGCGATAAGTTGCAGAGCCAGTTCACTTCCGGCACCAATTCCATTGCGCAGCGTGCTTCCATCACGGCACTGACGGAGGATTTAACTGCTACAAAAAAAATGACAGAAGCATTCCGCGAACGGCGTGATTTCGTGATTGATGCACTTTCTAAAATGCCCGGCATAAAAATCAACAAACCCGAAGGCGCCTTTTATGCATTCCCCGATGTGAGCGCTTTTTTTGGAAAATCGGCTGGCAAATACACCATAAAAACGGACGAAGATTTGTCGATGTATTTATTGCACGAAGCCCACGTGAGCACCGTAAATGGCGCGGCTTTCGGCAGTCCGGATTGCATCAGAATGTCTTTTGCGACTTCTATGGAAAATTTGAAAACGGCAATGGGGCGGATGGGGGATGCGTTGGGGCGGTTGTCTTGATCAGGATTTAAGAATTTCAGGATTTACGAGATGCCTGACTTGAATCAAAATGCATCGATTTGATTTTAAGGTGCAATTCCTGAATCTTGTAATCCTGCAAATCATGGTTCAGACAATTTATACCAAATAGACATCTAGATTACCATTATGGAGCGTCCTTGCGAGCGAAGCGAAGCAATCTGAAAAGCAGCAAGAAATATAGCTTGACTCAGATTGCTTTGGGCAAGCCCTCGCAATGACGGGGATACTAGTTTGGGTGTCTAAACGGTATTAATCCTGCTTCAGACTGGTTTTTTAGGGTTGATGGGATTATATTTTGGATTGTAAACCTTCTTAAACTGCAAACTTGTGCTGCCGAAATTTATGAGTAACCCAATTGAAAAATCGTAGGCCACTACATAGTTTTTTGCCTGTGCCAGATGCACATCTTCCAGGTTGATTAGTGCTTTAAGTTCAACTATTATTTTACCCTCCACTACAAAATCAGCCCTTCGGCTGCCAACATCCAGTCCGTCATAATAAATCACCTGTTCTATTTCTCTGCCAAAACCTAATCCGGCTTTGTTTAGTTCAATAGCAAGGCATCGCTGGTAAATAACTTCCTGATAACCATTACCCAATGCGTTGTGTACTTTCATAGCACAACCGTTGATTTTATAGGTTATCTCATCTAAAGTCATTGTGTTAACTTTTAATTTTTCTTGAATAGTATTTGTAGCAGAATTTCTAAATTTTAGGATTAGCATGAAGTAATCCAAAAATCCTCTAATCCTGCAAATCCTGATTCAGACAATTTAACCATGATTCAGACTAACTGCGGGATTGGAAGATGCCAATCGTGGAGACTACTCCACTTTATTCGCCCCCTCCCACTTACTAAATTCCGGTATCATCCGCTGGTAAACACTATCCAGTTCTTCAGGGTGATTTTTATACCAATCCAATCCCTGCTCAAATTCCTTTTCCGAAAGCTTGTAATGCTTCAAAATAGTGGCGTAAAACTTTGCCAGAGAATCAAGCTGCTTGCCGTTTTGGGGAGGATTAGCGGTTGTGTTTATTACCAGACTGTAAACCTCAGCAAGGTGGATATCGGAAAGCACTGCCTGCATTTTTTGGGGAGGTAATGGGGGCGTTTCCTTCCTGATGCAAGCGGCAAAAACGAACAGAAAAAGCAGCGGTAAAAATGGTTTCATCCTTACTTATTCAGCGACTGATATTTTGCAGCATTTGCCACGTCCATTTGAGAAAGCATGGCTGCGTATTGCCCGCGTTGCTCTTTCGGAATGCCGCTCACAATGCGTATCATTTCATCACTCTTTGCGTTGAAGAAAAACTGAATCAAAATAGCACCCGGATTCTCCCGCTGGATTTTGCTGAGTTTCGGAATGCCCGCTAAAATGATATCCCGTGCTTCGGTAGGTTTTGCAATCATGTTGTCAAGCCCTTCGCGATGCAGTGTGTACCAGAAATTTCGGATTTCCTGAAAGCGCGGTGCCAGCAGTTGGTCAATAATCCAGTAGCGGTTTTTATTGCCTTCTACAGCCTTCCAGCCGGTAATTATTTTGCCTTCTTCAGGCGCATTGTTCACAATGTTCTGTGCCTTCTTCAAATATTCTGCACCGCCGAGTGGTGAAAAACTATCATAATCAAGCCCAATAATGAGGTAAGAATAATAGGCAAGAATGGCTGTGAGGTTTGAAACAATAGGGTCGCTGCCCACCACGCGGTTATCTTCAAATTGAAGCGGCGTAAACTGAGAATAGCGGAAGGCAACATCACGGTCAATGTAATTAACGGTTGGACTTGTATAGCTCGCATTATACACCGGGCGGGAAGCCTGAACATTAATGGTGCCGCCATAAATTTCGTTTTCCGGGTCGCGGGAGGTGAGGTTGATGAGAATGTTGACGTCTATTTTTTCGGCGGTTCCAAATTCATCTTTTGTCCACTTTCGCGTGTTCAGAAAAGTGGCAATGGATTGCTCCATTGTTTTAAAAACATTCTGGTCTACGTTCTGGATTTTTTGGTGGATAACGCTCACTTTGCAATTCAGTTCCTGCGCGGTGGCACAAAAACCAATCATCAAAAAAGCGAAAAAACTAACTAACGGTTTGCTCATTGTTTTTCATTTCTATCAGGTAATTAATAATTGCAGCAGCGGTTTCTTTTTTTGATAATAGCGGTAGAGAACTAACAGCGCCGAATGCCGTGATGAGCGTCACTTTGTTGGTGTCGTGCCCAAATCCCGCGCCCGCGTCCTGCAAGGAATTGAGCACTATGAGGTCTGCATTTTTTGCCTGGAGTTTTTTGCGGGCATGTTCCATTTCATTTTCTGTTTCTAAAGCAAAACCTACCAGCAATTGCCCTGCTTTTTTCAATTTTCCTAAACCTGCAAGAATATCTTTCGTGCGCTCCAGTTTTATTTCAAACGCAGCATCCGTCTTTTTTATTTTCTGCTCCGCAAAGGTTGCCGGTTTATAATCTGCCACTGCCGCCGCCATAATGGTAATGTCCGTTTCAGGAAAAATTGTTTCACATGCCGTTGCCATTTCATCTGCGCTTTCAGTCTTTATTGTTTTGATGCGCGGATGTTTGGTTTCAAGATGCACAACGCCCGCAACAAGCGTAACCTCCGCCCCCATTTCAGCCAAAGTTTCAGCCAGTGCAAAGCCCATTTTTCCGGTGGAGTAATTCCCGATAAACCGCACGGGGTCTATTTTTTCAAACGTGGGTCCTGCGGTGACCAATGCCTTCTTTCCCTGCAAAGGCAATGCCTTTTTTTGTCCAAAAAAATGATTCAGGTGCTGCACTATTTCTGCCGGTTCTGCCATCCTGCCTTCGCCAATTAAGCCGCTTGCAAGCTCGCCATGCGCCACGGGAATTATCGTGTTACCAAAACTTTTTACCTGCTCCAGATTTCTTTTCGTGGCGGCATGCATCCACATGTCTTCATCCATTGCAGGCGCTATAAAAACCGGACAAATTGCCGACAAGTAAACAGCGCAAACCAGATTATCACACAGCCCGTTTGCAAGTTTAGAAAGCGTGTTGGCACTGCACGGCGCTATCAGCATCGCATCCGCCCAACGCCCCATTTCTACATGGTTGTTCCAGGAGGCGCCACTGTGCACATTGCTAAACACTTCATTTTTTGAAACCGTAGCCAGCGCCAGTTCACTCACAAAATCAAGCGCAGCATTGGTGGTGATAACACGCACATCGGCACCTGCTTTTATAAACTGCCGCACCAGTTCCGGCGTTTTATAAGCGGCTATGCTTCCGGAGATGGCGAGGATTATTTTCTTTCCTTTTAAATGCATGGCAAACAGGTAAAATATCTGTGTTTACAACAGGAGCGCAAGGTAGTTTTTTAGCCAATGCGTTGTTTGTTATGTAGGCAAGTTGGTAGATTAACTTAGTTGATTTCCAACTTGTCAGTTCCGGCGGTCGCACAAGGCAGGTATGGTTCCTGCAAAGCGTTAAGCCCAGTTACGGTTCATATGGGTGTTCTGCATAAAAAAATCATGTTTCATCATAAACTCATAATAATCTGCGTTCTATCCCTTCGCCGCCAAAAGCATCATCACCCCATACGCCAGCAAGCACAACAAAAGGATTATCAGCACCGCCACCCACGCCCATTTTGTATCCGTAAAAAGCGTTCTTCTTTTCCGCTTGCCTTTCCCGATTTGGATTTTCAAAGCATAATTAATGCGCTCCACGGTTTCTTTTGTTTGCTCCGCAGGTAGGGTGCGCAAGCCTTCCATTGCATCGCTTTCCATGCCTTGCTCACTCAGCATTTCTTCCACTTCGCGTTGTTTTTCAGGAGTTAATTTCCCGCTCAGGTATGCCTCCAGCACATCATCAGGCAGCGCGGAATTTTTCCCGTCCGTCAAAAAAGATATGCGCTTTGGGTCGTTCATTTTTCTGTGTTCTTTAGCCTTGCCGAGAGGGATATTTTGAGGTTGCGTTTGCCGTTTTGGATGTTGCTTTTCACCTGCATAAAAGTCCATCCGGTGGTTTCCATTATTTGCTGATAGCTGCGCTGCTCTAAATAAAATAAACGGATGGCTTTTGCCTGCGCATCATTCAGTTCTTCAAGCGCCATTTCCATTTGCTCCAGTGTGTATTCTTTTGATTGCACGTCGTGCAGACTTTGCTCGTCAAAAGCCACGGTTGCCAATGCATCGCCGGAAAGATTGTGTTTGTTTCCCCGCAGGTTTTGCAGACAATGATTGCGCATCACAATGTAAAGCCAGCCCTTAAAATTCTGGATGGTTTCGGTGGGCAATTGCGTCAGCGCTTTCAGGAAAATTTGTTGCACAGCATCCTGCGCAGCGTCTTTGTCTTTCAGGTATTTCATCGCCACACCAAAAAGAAGCAGCGTGTATCGCGGCAGCAAAATGCCCAGCCATTCCTTGTCGCCGCTTTGCTGAAATCGCACAAGCAATGTTTCATCCGGCAGGCTTGTATGGTCAGGCGTTTTTGGCAAAATGGAAAGCGCTTTTTGTTTTTTAGAGATGATAAAGGGCGGGCATTCCACACCTTTATTTTCCTCTCCCCTGAAAAATGACCAGAAAGGTGTACAACATGATTTTTACGTCCAGCAGCAGGGAGCAGTTTTCAATGTACAACAGGTCATACTTCATGCGGGAAATCATTTCATCCACGTTTTCGGCATAGCCAAATTGCACCATACCCCAGGAGGTAAGCCCGGGTTTCACCTTGTGTAAATATTTGTAGTGCGCGTGGGAAAGGGAGATGATGTCGATAAAGTGTTTGCGCTCCGGCCGCGGGCCGACGAGGCTCATATCGCCTTTCAGAATGTTGAAAAATTGTGGCAGTTCGTCTATGCGCCATTTCCGCATAACCCGTCCCCAGCTTGTGATTCGTGGGTCTTCTTTGCTTGAAAGTGCAGGTCCTGTTTCTTCTGAACCTTCATACATCGACCTGAATTTGTAAATCCAGAAAGGCTTTCCATACAAGCCTACGCGCAGTTGTTTGTAAATAATTTTTCCCGGGGAAGAAAGCTTTACGCGCAATGCTGAAAAGAGATAAAGCGGCGATAGCAAAATGAGGGCAAGAAGCGCCACCAGAATGTCGATGCCTCTTTTAAAAACTCTTTGCCAGTCGGGCATCAGGTCAGGATGAATGTGAATCAAAACCGCGTCGTAAACGTTACTTGTTTTAACGGAACCGGAAATGATATCGTATAAGTCGGGCAATATTTTTACCACCACCGGACGGTAGCTAAGCCGCGTCAGTATTTGTTCCAGAAGATGATGCTCGCTGCTGTCAACGGCAATAATCACTTCTTCAATTCCATGCTTATCAATAATGCTTTCGAGTTCTGAAATATCACCCAGTTGCGGCAGGTAATGGCTCATGCCGTTTGTCGCTTCTTTGCTTGAATAGATGAAACCGCAGAAGATGTTGCCCAGCGCTTTCGGGCTTCCGGTTACCTGTTTATAAATGTCTATTGCCTTTTGGTTTCCGCCAATAATCAGCGTGTTGAAACCCACTTTTCCGCTTATCAGATTTTGCTTTACGCTGCGCAACATCATCCACCTGAAAAACAATGTGAGCGCGGTGTGGATGAGTAAATAGCGGCCGGTAATTTTTATGAAATAAGCATAATCGGGCGCATCGTTTGCAAAGACGAAAAGCGACACCAGCACGCTTCCGATGATGCAGGAAACGAGCGTTCGGTTCACTTCGTTTAAGCGCGATTTTCGGTAAAGGTCGAAGTAAGTGCCACTGAACAAATAAAGCAGCAACCAGCTTCCGGGAACAAGCAAAATGCCAGCAATAAGGTCGCGTGTTTGCAGTAATCTCCAGGCTTCTGAAAAAGAAACATTGCCGAGCAATTGCTGACGGTATGCCCAAAACAGCATCCAGGCAAGCATTGCCGATAAATAATCAAGCAAAACGAGGGTACGAACTGCTTTTCTTTTTTTGGGAGAAAGGCGCATTACTGCTGTTTCGTTACCACTTTTATGTTGTCAATAGAAACATAGCCGGATGCTTCGCCGCCAAGTGCAGCGCTTATCATAATCCGGTATTCGCGGTTAGGGTAAGTGTTGATAAAATCCTGCGTGCCGATGTACACTTTGTTCCAGGTGTCGCGCGGTTTAAAGCCGCTGAAATAAAAGCCTCCGTCTTGCCCGTTTTGGGAAATGGCAAACAGCCCCACGTCAAAAGGAATGGAGCATTTGTAGTTCAGTTCGATGTAAGCATCAGCCTGCGCTCTGAAGGTTTGGCTCATGATGCTTTCTGCAAAATGCTGTGGTGCTTTGAGGTATAGATAACCTGCGCCGCTTCCTTCAAACACCAGGTTGGGGTCGTTTACGCGCGACAGAGTTGTGTCTCCCGATTTCTGGATAAACGTGTTGCCGAGTTCAAAATCCTCCATCAAAAAATTAGGAAGGGCGGTGGAATAATAAGAGGTTGTTGGATTGAATGTTTTGTTGATGCCCGGTTCGATAGATGTAGTATCAAAACGGAAGTAAGGGTATTGAAACTGATAATTGTTGAGTCCGCTGTATGTCACGCCTGGCGCTATAAACAGCTTCCCCGGTGCATCGGCTAATATTGGAATGGTGGCAGGTAATTCAAAAGTGCCGACAGAATTATTGTTGTAAAAAACGAAGGCGGAAGTAATTTTTTGAGAGCCGGTTCCGGTGTTCGGTAGTGTGTCGAAACTGAAAGAATCAATGGTGATGTAAGTAGGTGTTTTTTCAGGCGGGTTAATAATGTTGCAGTTCCATGAGGAGAGGAGCGCTATCACAAAAAAAACGCCTGAAATTATTTGCCCCAAACCTGTAAAGCGGTTATTTTTCTTCATTGCGAATCTGTTCATTGTGCAGGCTCATTTTCTTAATTATTTGATGGGCTACGTCCATCGCCTGAAACCCGTCATATACACTAACGCGAACAGGCGCATCTTCGTGTATTGCCTTCACAAAATCTTCCAGCTCTGCCCTGATAGCGTTGCCTGGCTTCACTTCCGGCATTTCTACTGAAATCATTTTTTGCTGCCCGTCGCCCATGTCAACCGGAAATTCAAGTGCTCCTTTTTGTTTTTTGCCGGAATTGAGATGGATGATTTCTGTTTTCTTCTCCAAAAAATCAATACCGATGTAAGCATCCCGCTGGAACAAACGCATCTTCCGCATCTTCTTTAAAGACATGCGGCTTGCCGTCAGATTTGCCACGCAGCCGTTATCAAATTCTATCCGTGCATTGGCAATATCCACCTGCTCACTCAACACCGCCACGCCACTTGCAGAAATGCGCCTTATGGAGGAATCCACCAGTTTCAGAATGATGTCGATATCGTGAATCATCAGGTCCAGAATAACGGCTACATCCGTTCCCCGCGGATTGAATTGCGAAAGCCTGTGTGTCTCAATAAACAACGGTTTCAGGGTCTCATTTCCGAGCGCTAAAAATGCAGGATTGTATCGCTCCACGTGCCCCACCTGGCATTTCACGTTTGCTTCGCTCACCAGTTTCACCAGTTCCTTTCCTTCCTCAAGCGTGTTGGCAAGTGGCTTTTCGATAAACACATGCTTCCGGCTAATAAGGCTCTTTTTGGCAAGATCGAAATGAGCCGTTGTTGGTGCAACAATATCTACTGCATCTACTGCAGCAAGCAGAGATTCTACATCTTCAAAATGCGGAATGCCGAATTGTGCGGTTACTTTTTCCGCCTGTGATTTATCAGGGTCGTAAAAGCCGGTGAGCTGCACATTTTTTATTTCCAGCCATTGCTGAATGTGAATTTTACCGAGATGGCCGGCACCAAAAACTCCAATTTTGAGCAAACGAAAAAGGGGATTATAACTAAAAGAAATTAGTTTTTAAAAGGGTGCGCAAGATAAGCCGATATGCGCTTGACTAAAGCATCCCTTCATCCGCCATACTTAAGAAGCTACGTCCTGCAATAATGATGTGGTCGAGCAATAAAATATCCATCACGAGGGCGGATTCCTTTATTTTTTGAGTGAGCACTTTGTCGGCATAGCTCGGCGTTAAGCTTCCGGATGGATGATTATGTGCTACTATGATTTGGTTGGCATTGTAAAGAAGGGCACTTTTAAGAATCATCCGCACGTCTGCCACGGTTCCGGTAATGCCACCACTGCTTATTTTTTCTGTGCGCAATAATTTCTTTGATTGATTTAGATAGAGGACGTAAAATTCTTCGTGGTTTAAATCACAAAGCACAGGGAGCAACATTTCCGCCGCATCGCTTGAAGAATTGAATGCGGCGCGTTCTGTTGCAATCCTTGCCTGGCGGCGGTTTCCTATTTCCAACGCTGCAGAAATACTAATAGCGCGCGCCTCTCCTATTCCTTTCACCTGTTGCAATTGTTTTAAAGAAAGCCTGCCAAGTTCATGAAGATTATTGTTGGCAAGCACCAGGATTTCCCGACCAAGTTCCAAAGCAGATTTTGCAGGCGTGCCGGAAGAAATGAGAATAGCCAGCAACTCCGCATCGCTTAATGCAGCCGCGCCTTTTTCAATCATTTTCTCCCGTGGGCGATCGTCTTTTGCCCAGTTGCGGATGCTCACATTCTTTTCCATGAAAGCGCATTTTTTTAAAACCCTGACAAAGTAATCGGATTGGAGCGAATGATTTGGAGATAAAGCGGCAATGAGGGTTTGCTTTTACTTTAGCGTGGTTCCTAAAAATCAGCGTGTGCTTTTTTCAAAATCCTATTTGCCTTATGATGCTGTTCATGCTTTTTCACCGCTTGTATTGGATTATCTGAATGGCTCCGCAAAGCTTCAGGATTTCTATTCTTTCTCAACGGATGAGGCGGGCATCAAAGCAGCAATGGAGCATCGAAAAAACCATCCGGTGGACAGGAAAAAACTGCATGAAGTGATGACAGCGCAGTATGCAAACCTCAAAAAATCAGACAAAACAAACATCCATTTAGACCTCCTTCTTCAGGAAAATACATTTACCATTTGCACCGCTCACCAGCCCAATTTATTAACCGGCTATCTCTATTTTTCTTACAAAATTCTGCACGCCATAAAACTTGCGGAAGCCTGCAATAAGCTCTTCCCGGATGCGCAATTTGTGCCGGTTTATTACATGGGTAGTGAAGACAATGATTTGGCGGAATTGGGTACTTTTTTTTACAACAATCAGAAGTATGAATGGAAGGCTGACGGGCAGAATGGCGCCGTTGGCAGAATGAAAACTGACAGCCTGAAGCCTTTGCTGGATAAGCTTTTTAAGGAAATTGGGCCTCCGGGAAAGCCATTGGATTCTTTGAAAAAAACATTGACCGACGCGTACCTGAAACACGAAAACGTTGCTGATGCCACACACTATCTGCTGAACGAACTTTTCGGGAAATACGGACTCCTTGTTTTGAATGCTGATAATGCGAAACTTAAAAAGGTTTTTGTGCCGGTGATGGAAGAAGAATTGCTTCAGCAGGATGCTTTGAACACGGTGTTGGAAAACACGAAAATGCTTGCGGAAGATTATAAAATGCAAGCGCACCCGCGAGCTATAAACTTGTTTTACCTCACCGATAATTTGCGGGAAAGAATTGAGGAACAAAACGGAACATGGACGGTGCTAAACACAGGCATTCAATGGAATAAAGAAGCGCTTCTGAATGAGTTGCACCAACATCCGGAACGTTTCAGTCCGAACGTGATTCTGCGTCCGCTTTTTCAGGAAATGATTTTGCCGGATGTAGCATTTATTGGCGGTGGCGGCGAAGTGGCTTACTGGCTTCAGCTAAAAGCTTTGTTTGCAAAAAATGGCGTTTTCTTTCCCGCTATTCACCTCCGGCAATCTGTACAATGGCTTTCTAAAATGGCGCAGAAAAAAATGGCACAACTGGATATTTCCACAGAAGATGTTTTTAAATCGGAGCAGTCATTGATTCAAAAACTGATTGAAAAACATACCGACGGCACCTGGAACACAACGCAGGAAAGGGAGGCTATGGAAAACATTTTTAAAAGGCTTGAACACAAAGCTGCTGAAGTGGATAAAACCCTGAAAAGAGCCGCTGACGCTGCTTTAACAAAAATGAATAAACAACTAACCACGCTCGAAAAGAAAATGATTCGGGCTGAAAAAAGGAAGCTTTCCGACAAAGTAAATGCTATTGTGAAGCTCAAAGAAATTGCTTTCCCCTCCGGTAAACTTCAGGAGCGAAGGGAAAATTTCCTGCCTTACTATTTGCAGTTTGGCGAACCTTTTTTTGATGAATTGCTGTCCGCTATGGAACCTTTTAAACATCAGTTTCTGGTGATGGAGGAAAAGAATTAGCACACGCTTTTTGTTTCTCAGTTCAATACTTTTGCCTTTTTAAAACTAAAAACTGATGAAACGTTTATTACTCCTTTTCTGTGCAGGTTTCTTAATAATGATAAGTGCATCTGCTCAAATAAAACCTACTTTCAGCTTAGGAATTAAAGCAGGCGCTAATTTCAATCGCGTTGATGGAAAATATTGGGAAGACAACTTTAAAGCAAACTATTTAGCCGGTTTGTACACTTCTCTAAACTGGACGAAAGTGGGGGTGCAGGTGGAAGGAAATTTTGTTCAGTCCACTTTCACAACCGGTAGTAATTTTTACGACCTCTACAATGGTTTTTATAAAAACGTGGGTGATTCCTTAAAGAGCGGAAGCCGTTTTAAAATCAACACCATTACTGTTCCTGTTCTGCTGAATTTAAAATTGTTTTCGAAGGCTACTATTCAATTAGGTCCGCAGTTTAGCGGCATAGTGCAGGTGGATGATAAAGACCAACTACTGAACGATGCAAAATCACTTTTCAAATCCGGCGCGGTATCCGGCGTAATTGGTTTGTGGATAAACCTTCCGGCCAACCTGAATGTGGGCGCGCGCTACATTATTGGCTTCAGCAACCTCAATGAAAAGAACAACCTGAGCGCTGTTGACGATGCTTGGAAACAACGTTCCGTGCAGGTGCATTTGGGCTACACCTTTATTAAGAACTAGCTTCTTTTCTGTTTAATTTTTTGGTTTCCGGCAATTGCTTACGCAGTTGCCTTTATTTTTCACGTTAGCTAATCATGTACACACAACAACAGGAAAAACAACTTCACGAGCAGGGGAAATTTCTTTTGGAAAAAGAAGATTTACGGGCAGAAGAAATGATTGCCTCGCTGCGTGACGTCATCAATTTTGCCGACTACAAATACTACGTGCAAAGTGAAAGTGTGTTTACAGATGCAGCATATGATGCGCTCTTTAAAAAACTTAAAACGCTTGAAGATGCCCACCCCGAGCTCCTTTCGCCTGATAGCCCTACCCAGCGCGTAGCCACTGGTCTCTCTGAAAAATTCCCGCCCGTTGCGCATTTGGTGCCAATGCTTTCGCTCGATAATACTTACAATGCCGAAGAACTTCGCGCATGGGATAAGCGGGTTCGGAATGCTTTGTCTGCTGATGCTGTAGTGGAATATTGTGTAGAGCCAAAGTATGATGGCGCTTCCATTTCCCTGGTGTATGAAAATGATTTGCTGGTGCGCGGCGCAACCCGTGGAGATGGCGTAACCGGAGAAGAAATCACGATTAACGTCCGTCAGATTCGCTCGCTGCCGCTTGCTGCATCTTTTAAAAAAGCGGGCATTGCGGGGATAGAAATTCGCGGTGAAGTGGTGATTCATAAAGAGGTGTTTGCAGCATTCAATCTTCAGAGAGAAAAAGAAGGGTTAGCGCCTCTGGCAAATCCGCGCAATGCCGCCTCAGGCACGCTTCGCATCCTTGATCCTGAAGAAGTGCGAAAGCGAAAATTGTCTGCCATTTTATACCACGTCAGCCATGTTGGATTAGCAGAAAATAACGCTGATAATACCGCGATGCCTGATGCACATTTTGAATCGCTCCAATGGCTAAGTCAATTAGGTTTTCCAACGCCGGTTAAAGAGATGAAACTGTTTTCAGGCATTGACGAAGTGATTCAACATTGCCTTGATTTTGAGCAGCACCGCGATGCCTTGCCTTACGAAGTGGATGGACTCGTTATTAAAGTGAACGCCTTTGCACAACAGGAAAAACTGGGCATGACGTCGCACCATCCCCGATGGGCAGTGGCTTTCAAATTTGCTGCAAGACAGGCTACCAGCAAGCTTCGCAAAGTAGAATATCAGGTGGGCAGAACGGGCAGCATCACGCCGGTGGCAAAGATTGATCCCGTGCCAATCAGCGGCGTCACGGTCAGCAGCATTTCCTTGTTTAATGAAGATGTAGTGCGCGAAAAAGATGTGCGCATTGGCGATACAGTTTTGGTGGAACGCGCCGGTGATGTGATTCCATACATCGTGAAACCACTGGCAGAACTGCGCGATGGAACAGAGAAGCCGATTATTTTCCCGACGCATTGTCCGGTTTGCGCACAGCCGTTGGAGCGCCCGCCAGATGAAGCTGTGTGGCGTTGCATTAATAGCAATTGCGCGGCGCAGGTGGTGGAGCGTATCATGCATTTTTGCAGCAAAGACGCCATGGACATTCGCGGGATGGGCGAAGGCATTGTAAAGAAATTTTCAGAAAACAACATCATTAAAGACATCCCCGCGCTTTACGAAATTGATTGGGATGCAGTGCGGCGTTTGGAGGGTTTCAAAGAAAAATCCATCACCAATTTACAGTTTGCTTTGGAGGCTTCCAAAACCCAGCCGTTGCACCGTTTGATATTTGGATTAGGCATTCGCCACGTTGGTGAAACAGGCGCAAAAACCTTGGCAAATGCAGTCGCTCATTTGGAAGAGCTGTTCAACTGGAAAGAGGAACAATTGATTGCATTGGAAGATGTCGGACCAAAAGTGGCAGCCTCTGTTGTTCATTATTTCGCAACCCCTGAAAACAGACATTTAATTGCGCAGCTAAAAGAAAAAGGATTAAACCTTGCCAATCAACATCAGGGGAAACCCGCAGCAGACGGGGCTTTGAACGACAAGACTTTTCTTTTTACCGGCACTCTACAGCATTTAAAACGTAGCGAAGCAGAAGCAATGGTGGAAGCGCAGGGAGGCAAAATATTAAGCGGTGTGAGCAGCAAACTGAACTATCTGATTGTAGGCGAAGAGGCAGGCAGCAAACTCGAAAAAGCAAAAAAACTCGGGACGGTTACGGTGTTGAGTGAAGCAGCATTTTTGGAGATGATGGGGCAAGAAAGTATCAAGTAGGAAGTATTAAGTATCAAGTCTGTAAGAGAGAAAAGACAAAAGCTACGTGACGTTTTGCAAATTTTAAAGGACAAAAGAAATTGCGTAATTGGCTAACGCAAAAATTCGCCTGCACCGCTTCGCAGCACTTCCGGTTCGCTTCCCGTGCAATCCAAAACCGTACTTGGAGTAATTCCGCCCGGGCCGCCGTCAATCACAATGTCCACCAGACTTCCGAATGCATCTTCCATCATTTCCGGGTCGGTAAAATATTCCACTTCGCTGTCCATTGGCAGGCTTACGCTCATGATTGGATGCCCTAATTCCTGCACCAGTTGCTGCGTTATTTTATGATTCGGTACACGAATGCCGACTGTGTCTTTTTTCGTTTTTAAAAGTTTCGGCACTTCTTTGCTGGCTTCCAGAATAAAGGTGTAAGGGCCCGGCAAATAGTTTTTGAGGATGCGGAACATGGGTGTGGAAATCGTTTTCGCATAGTCGCTTAAATGGCTTAGGTCAGAGCACACGAATGAGAATTGCGCCTTTTTGGGATCCACGTTTTTAATTCTGCAAATCCGGGCAATTGCCGCTGCATTATAAATGTCGCAACCCAACCCATAAATCGTGTCAGTTGGATAAATGATGATGCCTCCGTTGCGCAGTGTGTCAACAACTGTTTTGATGTTGCGGGGTTGTGGATTATCGGGGTGGATGTGGAGGAGCATGGAATTAGGATTTCAATCCTGACTTTTTAAAGATGGAATAGAAACTGTGAATTGCGAATAGCATCATCATCAAGCAAACGAAAACACTGCACCACATTTTGAAAGTACCAGGCGCGGTTTCGTAATTTTCTATAAGATGCTTTTCCTGACTATACAAAAAAGCAGTTGAACCAAGAAAAGCGAGTATGGATTTGATAGATGATTGCATGGCTAAGATATATGAGTATAGTTCTATTGTTGTCTGTTTATTTTAAAAGTCAAAACTTCTTTTCGCAATTTTATGCGTATCAAATACAAGCCAGTAGGTAAGTTTTTCAAATTTTCAATCTTTCCATTATTGCTTTGTCCGGATAGAATTTCCTGCCCGAATGAATTACAAAGCGTGTACTGAAAATCTCTTTCAAATCCATCAATCTGAACATAATCTGAAAAAGGGTTAGGATATACAGTTATGCTTGCTTTTTCCAATGGAGAAATGCTTGTCGGTAAAGCATTTCCATAGCTTCCTACAAACTCTACAGAACAATCAAAATAGACATTGAATTTCCAATAACGACGAAAGGCGCATCCGGCGGGGCAATCTTCCCATCCAATGCTATAAATCAATTCCACATGGTCCACATAAACCGAATCCAGAATATCATTCCCATCTCCAGCCCAATAATTCGTTTCCGTAAAATAAACGCCAGCCAGGCTTTCAAATTTTTTGCCAATACCCGCAGCGTTGTAGCAGCTATCCGTTTTAAGTTCTACGGTATGATATGGAACAGAGTGAAGGGCGTAATAAAAAGAATAGGAAAAGCCAAATTCACTCAGCAAACTGTCTACCTGTGCATCACCGGTTGGAATGTGCATTTGCCGTAATTGCTGCATCCAGGGCAAGGTGGAATCTGCACCAATAGTTAGGAACCTCATTGAAGGAGTAGGGAAAGTGTGAACTCCGCGAACTGTATCTGCTGCAGCAAGTGAAGTGGCATTATGCACAGCCAAAAGCGCCCGCATTACTGTATCAACATGAGTTGCCGGAATTATGGAACTATCAATTTCAGGTAAATTTTGCCGGATGATTTTGCGCAGTGCCAGCCTCTTTGCATCTTCCTGATATTGCTTCACAATGCTGTCGGGCGCGGTGCAGATGGAAGGAACAATTTGTGCTTTCAGGAAAAAAGAAACCAGTAAAAAAGGAATGAGGATTAGCAACCGTTTCATGGCAATGCAATTTTATTCTTCAAACTTACCAATTCCGACAACGCTTCTGAACAACCCACATTTCCTCCTTAATAAAACTGCGTCATATAAGGATATCGCACGGCATACATTTCTTTCACTTTCAGCAAAATGGCAGCCCGCAATCCATCAATATTTCGACGCGCAGTGGCGGAAACAAACACTGCATTGCCATGCGTCAGGTTGTCCCAGCGGCGGTGCAAATCTTTCAGCAATTCCTGCTTCACGCTTTCCTCAAGCCAAGGGTCAAAAACCTTTTCTTCATACAAATCCAGCTTGTTGAAAATGGTGAGTGTTGGTTTGTCGAATGCGCCAATTTCCTGTAGTGTTTTATTTACCGTTCCCATCTGGTCTTCATACGCCGGGTGACTCACATCCACCACATGCAGCAGGCAATCTGCTTCCCGCACTTCATCCAGCGTGCTTTTAAAACTCTCCACCAAATGGTGCGGCAGTTTGCGAATAAACCCTACGGTGTCGCTCAGCAAAAAAGGCGTTTGTTCATACACCACTTTGCGTGTTGTAGTATCCAACGTAGCAAAAAGTTTATTTTCTGCAAACACTTCACTTTTTGAAAGCAGCGTCATGATGGTGCTTTTGCCAACGTTTGTGTAACCCACCAGCGCCACTCTTATAAATTCTCCGCGCTCCTGCCGTTGTGTTTGCGCTTGTTTGTCAATCTCTGAAAGGCGCTTGCGCAGCAGGCTGATTTTGTCTTTCACAATCCGGCGGTCAGTTTCAATTTCCGTTTCTCCCGGTCCGCGACTTCCTATTCCGCCACCCTGCCTTTCCAGGTGTTTCCACATGCCGCGGAGGCGCGGAAGAATGTATTGATATTGCGCCAGTTCCACCTGCACTTTTGCTTGCGCCGTTTTTGCGCGGCTGGCAAAAATGTCGAGAATAAGGTCGGATCGGTCAATCACTTTTATGCCTAGCGCGTCAGAAATATTTCCGATTTGCGAGCCCGTGAGTTCATCATCAAAAATGGCAACGTCTATGTTTTTGCTTTGCACATACTGGCGTATTTCTTCAATTTTTCCTTTGCCAAGAAATGTGCGTGAATCAGGGTGTGGTAGTTTTTGAAAGAAGGATTTTTGGGTGATGGCACCGGCAGTTTCTGCAAGGAAGGCAAGCTCTTCAAGATATTCTTTGAGCATGGTTTCCGTTTGAGTTCCGTGCACCAGGCCAATCAGCACGGCGCGTTCTTCTTTCTGAATGTTTTGTTTGGTATCAATCACCTTTCAAAAATAGGTTTTAAAAGCAGGGCAGATTTTTCCCTTCGGGGATGCACAAGCGGACGTTGAGTGCCGCATCGTTTTCCTAAAAAATTATTGTGCAAAAATGAAACGCAACGTAACCCCGGCTCTTGTAGTTGTAATCGGGAAGGAACTGGAAACGTAAGGAATGCTTTGGCGGCGATCGTAAAAGAAACGCAGCGTTAGTTTTTCACTCACTATGTAATCAATGGAAGGCGAAATGGAAATCACTTTTTGCCCGCGCGTTATCACGTCAATGTTTTGTGCGAGGTAAGAATTGAACGACTTGTCATCCCTGTAACCCACGTCCAGCTTCATGTTCACGTCATTTTTCAATTTGCGGATGCCGAAAATGCTGAAGGGTAATTTAATGCCGCGCTTGCGGAAGCCTAATCCAAATACGTATTCAGAACTGTTGGTTTCGCTCACCTGATAATCAATTAAGGACAAGGAAACGTTGCGTGATTTACGGTATTCAAAACGCGCAGTCAGGTTGTTTTTAAAGGCTGCATCAAAACCTACCAATGGATTCAATTGTTCGGAAATAGTGATGTTCGGAACCTGGAAAAAAGGCACGTAGTTACCGGAGTTGGAATCGATGAAAGAAGGAAAGCCGACGGAATAAATATCCTGGTAAAAAAGTGCAGACACAAAGCTGTTGAGTGCCAGCGAGCCTGTGTAGCTATGGTTCACTACAAAGTTGTTGAGGCGTTCTTTAAAAAATGGAAGTTTAGTAAGTCCGTTGTAAGTGAGCTTCCAATTAGGCATCGGGAAATAATTCTTAAACGGATTGGCGCGAATGCCCTGATCAGTATAATCCAAAATTGGCGTGCTGGATGCATCCTTCCCTGAATAAGCAGCAATGAACGACGGGATTAGCACATCCTGACTGTATTGCGTGTAGCCTTTTGTATAGTTGGGATTGTTCGGGTCGGGTGTGTTGTTCGTGTAAGGATTTGCATCGCCAAGTCTTCCTGAAACCACAGTACGGTTATCAAGGAATTGCTGGTACGTTCCAAAGCCTGCGCCGGATGGTTTAAACAAGGTTTTGAGTCCGATGTAAGAGATATTAAACGCCCCGGTTTCAAAAGGGCTTAAATGCCTGAAAGTGCCGGAACCAGTGTCTTTGAAGAGTTCATTATGGCTTTTGCTGAAGCTGCTGTTCAGAGTAAAATCAATGCGCAAATCGGGCAATGGCTCAACGGTGGTTTGTGCGCTGATGGTGCGGGTGTATTGTTGTTGAAACTGTGCATTAAAAAGTGGGTCAGTTGAAAGTTTTCCATTCGTAGCTTTTTGTTCCAACCACGAGCTGTTGGGTTGATATCCATACACGAATCCAAAACCTGGCTGCCCGTTCAAAGTGTTGATGCCGCTGATGCGCGTGCTGTCAAGATATCCGGGAAGGGTGGTTCCTGTTTGTTGGTTAAACGTTACAGAAGTTCTTTTCACAGAAGTAAGTAAGCGCCCGGCAATGCGTTCCGCATCCGAAATTTCCGGGGCTGTGGCTCTTCTTTTTTTACGGGCGGCAATACGGTCTTTTTTTCGCTTCGCCTTTTCTGCTTTCTTTTTTGCCGCGATTTCTGCAAGCTGCACTTTGCGCACACTGTCTATCTGCTGGTTCGTTAATCCGGCGGTATTGATTGGGGGCAATCCGTTTTTATCCAACGATGGTTTGTCAGGATTGTTTTTATCGCCTTCGGCGGGCTGCGGTTGTTGCGTTTTAGGGTCTACGGCGTCCACTTCAGGCGCTTTTCCGGGCTCATCTGGCGGTGTGTCTTCGCCTGGCGCAGTGTCAGGTTCTTCTTTGTCTCCGCGGTTGGAACGCAAATCTTTAACCGGGCGTTTTTTCGGAAGTGCATTATCACTTGCGGGCGCAACATTTCTATCGCCTTTGCCGCGCGGGTCGCCGGGGTTTAAGCTTCGTGGGTCGGCATTTTTATTAGGCGTTGCGGTGCGGCTTTTGGGTGAATTCACTGCGCGCAGCCAGCGTTGTTTTGTGTAAAGCTGCCGGAAATCAAGCTCGCCCACAATCTGAATATTCTGCGTGTTGCCAATCGTGTTTCCTAAATTCTGAGCAAGGCGTGAAGCTGCGGTGTAACTGTATGTGTTTCCGTAAGTGCCACGCAGGGTTGTCCAGTTGGTGATGGGCAGTTTATTAAGCGGCAGTTGGTAAGTGGCATTGAAAGATTGCGTGTAGAACGTGTTTCTTCCAAAGGAGGCAATTCTCTCGTAAAGGGAATCACGTTTTTGTTTTGAATCGATGCGGCCATACGGTTCATCAATGCGGCTTTGGTTGGTTGCATGATAATCGAACGATAAGGATTTGGTGAGCTGCCAGCGCAATGTGTAATCGCGAAGCCAGGTAAAATTCTTGTAGTAAGTAGGCTGCACTTCGTAAGGTCCGTCTGTAAATCCGCGTGCTTTTGTTTCATCCAAAATGCGGTTCAGTTCTGTGCGAAAGGTGAAGTTCGCAGGCAGCGGCGTGATGTTGAAATCCTTTATTAAAGCAAGCCAGGGCGAGCGGCTTTTGATTATTTTTTTAAAAGGCTCAATGGGTTTTGAAGCAATGTTGTAAGTGTAGCCAAGCCCGAGTTTGTGTGTCGTGAGTTCATCGCTTTCAATCAGTGGATTTCTTTTTAGCTGACGGTTGTAAGCATAGCTGGCATCGAAGTTTTTTACGCTCCAGGGTTTTGGTTTGGCATTTTGCTTATCGGGGTTTCCGGCAATGCGGATGTTACTGAAATTGACGGAAGTGATGGCGGTGTAATCCTGTGCAATGCGTTTTAGTGAATCGCGGGTAGCCTTGTCGTCAGCGGCATTCAGCTTGTCTTTAAATTTTACATCAAGGTCGTAAGGGTCGTATTGCGGATTAGAAACGTTGGCAGTGCGCCCGATAAAAAACGGCAGTTGCACACCCCATTTCCGCGGTAAAAGCTTGCCTACATTAATGTTGGTAGAAACATCGTAATTATGAAAGTTGTCGCGAAAACGCTGGTTCAGTTTCTGGTCAATGTTTCCATAACCCTGTGTGTGCAATGTTCCGCTCATGCGCACGCTTCCTAAATCAGCCAGTTGCACATTCACTTTTCCGCTTGCCGCATAGCCCGGTTTTTCATTCAATCCGGTCATGCGCAATTCATTAAACCATACGATGGCGCATTTAGTCAATCCATCATCGCCGGGTGTTTGTGTAGTTTTTTTAGGATTAAAAATACCGAGCATCATCGTTTTCGCATCTCCGATATTCGGATTGCCCACCACGACTATTGTGTTGCCTTTTGAATCAATGCTTGAGTAAGGAACGAAGTTGGGACGGTTGGCCAGATTGCGTTCTGTTTTCACTTTCACCAGTTCATCCAGTAAAAGGTCTAAACGGTTGGCTTCAGGCCAGATGTAATTTGGGTCAGTGGTGCCCGGAGGTGTTACGGCAAGCGGAATCTGATACTCATAATAGTTGTTGGTGAAATCAGAACCAATGCGAATGATGGCGCGTACGTCACCATCTTTTATCGGCACCTGATCTACCACACTTTCATTGTGAATAAACATCCTCAGCCTTGAAAACTGACGCATGTCCACACCCACTTCTTTAAAAACGGCACGTGCATCTCCATCCTTCAAACCGCAAACCTGTAATGCCAGCGCCTGTTCGTTCAACTGTATGTTTTGACCATTTGAGATGGCAGCCTGCTGCCGGTTTACGCCCGGAGGAATAATGTAAGGAATGGGCGAACGCTGACTGTTTTCTTCAACGCTTACGGAGGTTACCGAAAAATCGACACTGCGCAAATCGGCATCCGGAATGTTTTCGCCCGGGTTTTGAAGAGAAAATAAATACCGGCGCCATTGATTTCTTCCCAGTTCAAGCCGTGCAAAACGAAGCGAAACGCTATCCTGAAATCCATTTAAAAACAAACGGAAAAAACGGATGGAACGAAAGTCAGAAATATTGCCCACGCGCTGCTGATATTCGCGAATCGGGATTTTAAACTGATACCAGGTTTCCTGCTCAAAATTGCCATTCAGCAACTTCACGTTCGATACCTGTTTGTTCACAATAAAATTGCTGCCCACCTGCAATTTGGAGGGCGTAAAATCAACGCGGTACTGATAATAATCTTCCAGTTCATTCAGCGTATTGTCGCGGTTAATGTCTTCGGCTTCAGGAAGATTTGTGGCAGCGTTTGAAAACTGGCTTGTGCCATTTGTAACCGGTGAATTGCCCTGCGGATTATTGAATCTTTTGTAGCGGTTCAGCACGCCCACATTGGCAGCATCATAATCTCCGCCACGGTAATAATGGTAGTCATCATCAGCCGGGTCATCCATAAATTTCTGCAGCTCAGCAGGGTTTGTAATTTTTGCGGATAGCGCCGTTAGATAACTATTGAACTTTTGTTTTTCCTCATCATCATCCAAACCATCATAGCCTACATCCTGCGCCTGGCGCGCCGCGGGGTCATTATCGAAAGCACGAACGACCTGTGTTTGCAAACGCGGCACTTGTCCCCAAATGGTTGGGTCAAGTTTGGATGGATCTTTTGGAAAGGGCAATCCATTTTCATAGAATTTGCGGGAATCTTTTAGAACATCTTCAGAAACGTTGCCCAGGTTTATGTAAAGAGAGCCGCCCGTAGCCGTTGGATTATTGATGAACGGATCCATCACCCAAAACTCAATGAACTCTACGTTTGCCTGTTCAAAATCACTTTGCTCAATGTATCGCATGATGCCACCCCAGCGGCTTTGAGGCTGCAGCAGTCTTCCATCCACGTCAATGTTCGTTGCATCAAAATTGTAAGGTCCTCTTTCTTTAGGATAGTAGGTAAGGTCGAGCGTGCTTAATTGATTTTGCAGGGTTGCATAGGTTTTTTGAGGAAACACATCCTGCTGCTGCACCAGGCGGATGTAGTGTTGGTTCGGGTCTTTTTTTACGTAATCAGGAATGCCACCGGCGGGATTAATCAACGTGGGTTCAATCTGATACCAGGAAAGTCTTGCTCTGTTTTTTCCATAATCAAGGGAGCTTGAATTGGCTTCCGGAAACAAAATATTGCCTGAGGCATCGCGGGCATTTGCGGGCGTGCTTGCCAACGACCATGACTGGGCTGGAAGGCGTACATCATAAGAACTCCGTGTGCCTTCAAAATCATCAATGTAAACAGAGCCTTCGGGATCAAGCGAATTAATTTGCTGCGGATGACTCGGAAACAAACCGGCAACTTCACCTGATGCTGTGATGAATGAAGAAGCAGTTGTTGAATAAATAGGCAGCTTATCCAGCAGTCGTGTAAGGCCCGGAAGTTCAGATGAATAATTGGCATCCAGACCTAAAACGGTATTCTTAATCGGGTCTTCCCCAAAGTTTGTTTTTTGCGTAAAAGGACGTTCGGTGAGCCGCATGAATGTTCCGCCAATGCCCAGTTTATTGTTGAAGTAATAATCCAGCCGCGCGCCCATAAAGTTTTGCTGCTGAAACCCGAAAGTGGCATTATCCTCATACTGAATATTTACCGGAATGCCGGAATTGAGAATACCTGTGTTCAGGATTTTAATTCTGCCAAGGTTGTAATCAATCTGATAATCCTGATTTTCTATGAGTTTTTGACCGCCCGCCGAAACGGAAACAGAGCCTTGCGGAATATTAAATCCACCCAGAAAAATCTCTGAAGAGGATGCAGACTTGTACGTTCCGCGAATGATGAAACGATTGTTTTGCTGAAACTGACGGGCAATTGTTTTGGTAGAATCGTAAAGAATATTGTAGAGATAGCGTCGCTCATACTGCAGATTGCCGCCCAGCGCGGGTTTCAGGTCTTCACCAAAGGGCTCCAGCACCGGAAAAATAATTTTACCCTGCTGCGTGTTGATAGTAAGCCCGTCTATAAAATCAAAAATCCCATCGGGTTGCGGGTCGTTCTGATAATTTAATCTGTCAAGATTCAACAGCGTCAGCAATGGAACACCTGCCTGCGGACCATCACTGATGTAGCGCCTTTCACCGCCACCGGGTTCCTGATATAAAACGTTCAGCCGGAAATCTTCTTTGCTTACGCCAATGCCTCCAAGGGTGTAAACATTCTTCATCATTAAATCCCAAACCGGAAGTTGAGGACGTGCAGACGTGCCCTTCAAAAGTTTCAGATAAAGGACTTTGGTGTTCGTACTGTCGGGCGGGAGGTCTTCAGCAAATTCACCCACCTGATACACTTTACCATTGTAAGTATAACGGTAAGCTACGCAGAGCACATCACTCGGGTTAAGCGTTGTGTTCATTGAAATATACCCAAGCTGCGGGTTGAAAAAGTACTCTGAAGGGTTCAGTTTTCGTGCCGTAGTGCGTTCAAAATCCTGACCCTGAGAATTTACACCCAAAATGAATTTTGCATTGTCTGTGGCATTGCCTTGCAACCTGCCACTTGGGTTTTGCAGGAGTTGATTATAAAGCGTATTAGCTCTGTTGTCGGGGATATCTAAGTTTTGCGAAGTGCCGGTGAGGGATTGATTGTATGGATTTTTCTCCGCCAGATCCATAAAGCCTAAAACGTCACGAACGCCATCCACTGCTCCCGTAACATTGGTTGCCCACACTTCAATTTTATTGATGGTAATGAGGGAATTGATAATCGGAAAATTCTGCAATGCAGTGTTGTAATTATTGCGGAAATATTGCGCCAGCAGGAAGTGTTTATTGTCGTCGTATTCATCGGCCTTAATAGCAAAGGTTTGTGTTTGAGAGCCTCCCTGCACGGTCACACTTTGGCGTTTTGATTTTTGCTGAGATACCACACCCGTCACCCAAAGCCTTCCAAACTGCAACTGCGTTTTCAATCCGAATAGCGATTGTGCTCCGCTTATTAAGGTGCTTTGCAGGGGAAAAGAAATGTTTCCGGCTTCTATTTTTTTGATGATCTCGTCTTCCTTTCCTGTGTATTCCAAACGCTGCTGATTGGCATAATCAAAGGTTGCTTTGGTGTTGTTGCTGATGTTCAGTTTCAGTTTATCACCCACGGCAGCAAGCAGGTTTATGTTCATCTGCAAATCGAAATCGAACACGCCGTATTTCTGCGCGCGTTTTACGAGAGTCGGGTTTTGAATATTCTGCCAGTTGCCGCCCACGGTTACGTCCACGTTTCCCTGCGGCTTAACGGAAATAGTGGTGCCTCCGAAAATGCGGTCAAAAATGCCTTCTTTGTATAAAGTCGGTAATTGTGGTTTTTTGTTGAAAAGCGAAAGCGCATCCTGACGGCGTTTCCAATAGGCATTCTCATCTTTCTGAGCCTGGTATTTATAATATTCTTCCGGGGTTAGGTAAGTGGGGTTGCGGTAAAACTGATTGCCTATTTTTTCAGTGATGTAATATTTGTCTTCCAGCGGGTCGTACTCAATCTTTCTTTCCACATTGCCGGGGTCTTTAAGATCAAGGGAAGCAGGACTTGTATTTCCCAACTCGCTGCCGGTGCGGTCATAAATCGGAAAATGCAGCGCCGGAGAATCAACCTTTACGGCAGGCGTATCGGGCGCGGGGTCAGGCTGCGGATCATCGTAAGCATAATCACTATAATAGTTACGCGCACCGGCATTCGCAATTGCAATAATCGCAATGATGCAAGCCAGAAACTTGTAACCAAAATAACTTCTACTCTTCAATCGGTTTGTGTGGTTTATAAGGCGCGTAATGCCTGTTTTATTAATTCTTCCACCGTTAATGCAGAAGCATCTTTTATTTTTCTGATGGCGGCATCTGCAGCAGCTTTGCTGATACCCAGGTTCACCAGTGCAATTAACGCGTCATTCTGTATGGTATTGTGTATCACAGCCTGCGTAGCATCCTGATTTTTGGAGAGCGCTAATTTCCCTTTCAGTTCCAAAAGAATGCGCTGCGCTGTTTTGTTTCCAATTCCTTTTACGCCTTCCAATGTTCGTGCATCATCCGTAGCTACGGCTCGTTCCAGTTCTTCCGGTGTGAGGGAGCTTAATAATATACGCGCAGTGCCAGCCCCAACTCCGCTAATGCCAAGCAACAAACGAAAGGTGGTGCGCTCTGCTTCATCTGCAAAGCCAAACAACACCCAGGCATCTTCCCGAACCTGCAAATGCGTAAAAAGCCTGCATTGCTCCAGGTGCTGAATTTTTGAAAAGGTTTGGAGGGTGATATTGATTTCATAACCAATACCATTAGCTTCCATATGGATAAGAGATGGCGACTTATAGGTCATCTTCCCTTCAAAATAAGCAAACATATTGTGGGTGTATTTTCTTTTTGAAAGCTTTGAATGAAGCTTTCATTTTTTCTCCTAAAGAAGAACGGTATGCAAATCGCTGCATACCGTTCTTCTTTTAAAAAGAGGTTTAGTTTCTGACTATTAATACCACCAAGGGTATTTTTTGTTTTTGATTTTAAAAATCAACGTCAAACCAAAAGTGGAATAAGCATCATTTACGCCCGGATTACCACGTAGCGTGCCCGGAGTTGCTTTTGCATCGGGCAAAATCTGATAGCTCTGGTCTGCAACTTCCGCCGCAAGTGCTGCATTTTGAGGATTGTTTAAATGAATGAGGGTGTACAAAGACGGGTCTACATATTTGCCGCTCACGTTGTCAAGATAATCGGTGAAGCAATAACGGTAAACGTATTCAACGCCGAGTGCCAGCCTCCTGCCAATGTCCCACTTCACGCCAATACCCAGGGGGATATTTAGCTGCCACAGTTTGTATTTTTCAGGAGAATCTTTATACACTTCTTTGATGAGCCCTGCACCTTCAATGTTTAAATCATAAACGTCTACGAAACCTTTGTTGATTCCGGTGCGGGTGATGTATTCAACTTGTGGTTTAAAATGGAAGTAACCAACGCCCGCCATCAGGTATGGCTGGAAACGGCGCAAGGCAATTCTTGATTCCGGATTTAAACGCAAAGGGTTGAACTCAAACATAAAATAGCCTTCCCAGGTGCGTGCGCGGATGTTTTGATTGCGCAGATAACGCTGGAAGTAATCAGACTCAATACTTGTTGCCGTTTTTGTGCCTGAATTATTCCAGTTATCGTGAGCGTATAATGTCCCGTAGTTTACGCCCAAACGCATAGCCAGCGCGGGCGCAGCAGTGTATCTGCCAAACAAACCGCCCATTGCATGGAGGTCGTTGAAGTACTTATCGTTGGTGTAATGGTCAATCACTTTTTGAGTGCCAATATCAGCCCATAAATCACAGATGCCAATGGTCATGCCTAATGAAAAACCAGGAGGTTCCACGTATTCTTTGTCAATACCAAGTTGTGCACTGGCACTAAAAACTGTTGCAACACTAACACAGATTATCAGGATGCCGCGAAGCATAATTTGCCGCATTTAATTCAGATTTTGAGCGTACAAGATAAAGAAATTATTTTCCGGTAAACAAGGCTTTTCTTTTTTCGAGAAATGCAGTGGTTCCTTCCTTCACATCTGCCGTTGCAAAACACTCCCCGAAACGCTCAATTTCTTTATCAAAACCGGCTTCGTTTCCACGGGCAGCTTCATTAACGCAGGCAATTACTTTACCCACAGCAAGCGGCGCTTTTTTACCAATCTTCTCCAGTATTTTTTTGGTTTCTGCAATCAGCTCACCGGCAGGAAATACGTGATTTACCAAACCCATATTTTTAGCTTCCTCAGCGCCAATCATATCGCCCGTCATCATCAGTTCCATGGCTTTTCCTTTGCCGATTAATTGCGTAAGCCGCTGCGTGCCGCCATACCCGGGTATCAAGCCAAGGTTCACTTCCGGCTGGCCAAATTTTGCATTTTCATTTGCCGTGCGAAAGTGACAAGCCATCGCCAGTTCGCAACCGCCACCCAAAGCAAAACCATTCACTGCGGCTACAATTGGCTTCGGTGCATTTTCAATTTTATCGAACACTTCTGTTTGTCCCTTCTGCGCCAAAGCAGCGCCAGCATTGGCATCCAGTGATGTAAACTCTGAAATGTCGGCTCCTGCAACGAATGCTTTTTCACCCATGCCGGTAAGTAAGGCGCTTTTTATTTCCGGGTTATTTATCACTTCATCTATTGCTTTTGAAAGCTCCGCAATCACGTCCTTATTCAGTGCATTCATTTTATCAGGACGATTAATAGTGATGGTGCAAATGCCGTTTTCTACTTCGGTAGTTATTGTTTGATACATGCTGTTGTTGATTGTTAGTTTTTAAAAAGTTGGGGTAAAAAAATGAAAAAGCTTCTTCAAAAAAAGAAGCGATAGAATGGTTAAAAGCTGCGGTTTTCTGCCACCCATTTGCGGATGTAATCCGCAATATCTGCCGTTGGTGCGCCCGGCGCAAAAAGTTTTCCAACGCCCAGTTCCTGCAATGCTTTTATGTCTTCTTCAGGGATGATGCCGCCACCGGTTAACAGTACATCGGTCAATCCTTTTTCCTGCATTAAAGCGTGCACTTTCGGAAAAACGGTGTTGTGTGCGCCGCTTAAAATGGAAATGCCAATCGCATCTACATCTTCCTGCAATGCAGCAGCCACCACCATTTCAGGCGTTTGGCGGAGACCTGTGTAAATCACTTCCATTCCGGCATCGCGCAGGGAAGTGGCAATCACTTTTGCGCCGCGGTCGTGACCATCAAGCCCCACTTTAGCTACCAGCACACGGATGGGACGATTGTTATTTACTGCCATGAATTTTTTTGGAAACGGCGGCAAATATAGGCTTTGATAAAAAGGGGGCTTTCAATGCAATTTCTTAAGCCAAAACCTGCACCTCACAAAGGTCTTCAGACAATAACAACACGCCCGGATTTTTCCCTTTTTCAAAATTGCCGGTTTCCCGCTCCATCTGCAATGCTTTAGCGCCATTTAGCGTAGCGCATCGCAGCCATTTTTCTAAACCCATTTTCGGAAAATGCTGTTGTAGCGTTTTTATTTCAGCCAGAATACTAAGCTGATTATTGGAGGCTAAACTATCTGTGCCGAGGCAAATATTCACTCCCTGCGATGCAAGCATTTTCACATCGGGCAAACGATTTTCAATGTAAAGATTGGTATTGGGGCAAAGGCAAATATTCAATTGCGGAAAACGTGCTTTTGCAAACGCAATATCTGCTTCGGTAGTAAACGTATTGTGCACCAAAATAAGCGGATGAGATGGAGACAACCATTGCCCGAACGCCTTTAACGACGACAGTTTGCAGGGATTGAAAAAGGCATCGTCAATACCGAAACCCTGCAACAAATCATTCACCGCGCCGCTTTTGGACTGGTAATATTCATTCTCTGCCGCACACTCCTGATTATGGATGGTAAGCAAAGATTCGGGCTGATATTGGTCGATGATTTTAAACAGCTTTTCAGAAACAGAATAAGGTGCGTGAGGCACAATGGACTGACGCAAAATTTTACTGCCTGCTGCCTGATTTTTAAACGATTCAAAAATTATTTCGGAAGCCACAAAACGCTCCGGCGCATTTACCTCCGTAAAGCCAATGCACTCCGTAAAAGTGTGAAAATGCATTTTCCCGGAAGCTCGTAAATCAAGCGTTTCCGGTGTGTTTACAATATCCCCAACGGCTACAATGCCATTGCGCAGCATTTCCCTGAAAGCCTCACCCATTGCGGCTTTACGCTGTGTTCCTGAAAAATTATTTCTGGTGGTTGTTACGGTTTGCAGGAAAGGAATTAAGCCGGTGCCGGATGGAATAGCGCCTTGCAAATGACTCAGCTCCATATGGCAATGTGCATTCACAAAACCCGGACAAATAATGCCTTCATGATGCACTATTTCATCGCTTTCAAAAGGAGGATGAATGTTTTGAATGCAGCCGGCTGCGTTTACTTCAACCACAGTGCCTGAAGGCAAAAAGTCGTAGCCATCATGGATTTGTGAAGCACTGAAAAGCATTCTTTCCTTCTAACTTTTAAAATGCTTCAGCATGATGATTTCCTTCTCATCCAGAATGCGCCATTTGCCGCGCGGCAGGTTTTTCTTCGTCAGCCCGGCATACATCATCCGGTCTAATTTCTCCACCGCATACCCTAACGATTCAAAAATGCGGCGCACAATTCTGTTCTTCCCGCTGTGGATTTCCAGACCAATTTCGTTGCGCTCTTCGAGGTAAGCAATTTCATCCACCTGCGCTATGCCATCTTCCAGTTCTATGCCATTGGCAATGCTTTGATAATCGGCTTTTGTGAGGTTTTTATCCAGCGAAACCTGATACACTTTTTTGATGCTGTAGCTTGGGTGAGAGAGCTTGTGGGCAAGGGTTCCATCGTTTGTGAGGAGGAGCAAACCGGTGGTGTTTCTATCCAGCCGTCCAACGGGATAAAGCCTTTCATTGCTTGCTTCTGAAACGAGGTCCATCACCGTTTTTCGCTCCTGCGGGTCATCGGTTGTAGTGATGAAACCTTTGGGCTTATTAAGGAGGACGTACACATTGTTTTTCTGCGGCGTCAGCTTTTTACCAACAAGGGTTATTTCATCGCCGGGCTGCACGCGATAACCAGGCTCCAGCACCAATTCTCCATTCACGCGCACTTTGCCCTGCTTCACAAAACCTGCTGCTTCACGCCTGCCGCATTCGCCACTGTGGGCAATGTATTTATTAAGCGTCATGGCGGCATCAATTGCCCTCTCTTTTTCGTTGCGTTTAAAGCGCGGTGCTTTGTCCGGTTCGGGCTGAAGCTCTTTATACACGCGGTCTTCAAACTGCTCGCGGTCTATTTCTTCCTCCCCTTCCTTTTTGGGTGGTTTCTTTTTTGAGAAAATTTTGGAAGAGAAATCATCCTTCTTTACAAAGGGTTTTTTGGTGCCGGCATCATCGCGTTTAGGAAAAGGTTTGCGTGCGCCATCTGTTGCATCATTGCGTTTAGCATAGGGTTTTGATGCGCCGTCTTCTCTTTTGGGAAAAGGTTTTTTGTCGCCGTCGGTTTCGCTTCGTTTTGGGTAAGGGCGGGGGGATGATGCAGCGTCTTTGCGGAAAGGTTTTTTATCCCCATCGCCTGCCTCTTTTCTTTTTGCAAAAGGCTTTAAATCTTCGTCGCGCTTTTTTGGGAAGGGTTTTTTGTCGCCGTCGGTTTCAGTTCGCTTTGGGTAAGGGCGGGGGGATGATGCAGCGTCTTTGCGGAAAGGTTTTTTTTCATCGCCACCGGCTTCGTTTCTTTTAGAGAAAAAGTGAGCGCGGTCGTCTTTTTTATCCCATTTTTTATCCTCTTTTCCTGCTGGAGTGCTGCGTTTTTTAAAGGGCTTTTTAGCATCGTCCTCCTTTGGCTGCGGGGGTTTATTTTTACTTTCTTTACTAAGGTTGGCGGGGGAAAACGATTGTGGCTTCTTCATGGGAACGTGGCGGCAAAAGGCGGTAAAGGTAAGCGTGGAGAGCGGGGTTGCCGAAAGGGCGTGTTTGGGAGCAGTGTGCTCAAAAAAAAGGAGAAAATAATTATTCCGTTTATGCAGAAGCCTTTCTGCTGATACAAAAAAATTTTTTTGGAGATATCATTTTCTGCTTTATTTTTGCACCCTAATTAAAAACTATATACAATGCCAGCAAATTCAGGAGGACGCATTTCTGTAACATTAGATGCTGCAGGCCTCGAAGCCATTAACACCGACATCGCAAATCTGGAAGAGCGCCTGGGCCCATACCTCTCCATATTAGCCGATGACGACAAAGACAACATTTTTAAACAAAGCGACAAGTCCACCGATTTTGTGAACAAAGCGTTGGACTACAACGGCACAAACCCACAGTTTGGCCCACGCTATCTGGATGGTGCGGAATTCGCACAAGACCAGGCAAACTTTCTGAAATTGCGCCACGTAAGCCGTCGACTTAATTCCCTGGCAGACGGATTACAAAATACTACAGTGCTTTTGGGTGCAGATGCCATTGAGAGCGCACTGGATTATTACAACGGCGCGCGCCAGGCAGCCGAAAGTGGACAGCCGGGCGCCCGCCCAGTATTTGATGATTTGAGGACGCGTTTTGCTACTGCCCGCGTTACAGATGCAGGGGACGCAGTACCTCCGCCAGAAATGTAAAAAACATTAATGCTGAAACTTTATTTTAAACCGGTCTTTTGGGTCGGTTTATTTTTTTGCTTCCCCTATCCGCATACCACACTTGCTAAGATTCCTACGGAATGACAAAAGGTGGCGGTTAGTTTTTGTGAACGCTCGCCTTCATTGACAATTGGTTTGCGTTTAGTTTTTATGTTTGACTAAATGCCTTTCCCTCATCTTCATCCATCCAGCATCTTTGTCATCCGCAGGGATCGTAGCCCTGAAACCATTGCCAACCACATTTGCTAAGATTCCTACGGAATGACAAAAGGTGGCGTTTAGTTTTTTTGGACGCTCACCTTCATTGACAATTGGTTTGTGCTTAGTTTTTGATGTTTGACTAAATGCCTTTCCCTCATCTTCATCCATCCAGCATCTTTGTCATTCCGCAGGGATCGTAGCCCTGAAACCATTGCCAACCACATTTGCTAAGATTCCTACGGAATGACAAAAGGTTTGCGGTTAGTTTTTGTGAACGCTCGCCTTCATTGACAATTGGTTTGTGCTTAGTTTTAGATGTTTGACTAAATGCCTTTCCCTCATCTTCATCCATCCAGCATCTTTGTCATCCCGCAGGGATCGTAGCCCTGAAACCATTGCCAACCAAACTTGCTAAGATTCCTACGGAATGACAAAAGGTGGCGTTTAGTTTTTTTGGACGCTCACCTTCATTGACAATTGGTTTGTGCTTAGTTTTTGATGTTTGACTAAATGCCTTTCCCTCATCTTCATCCATCCAGCATCTTTGTCATCCCGCAGGGATCGTAGCCCTGAAACCATTGCCAACCACATTTGCTAAGATTCCTACGGAATGACAAAAGGTTTGCGGTTAGTTTTTGTGAACGCTCGCCTTCATTGACAATTGGTTTGTGCTTAGTTTTAGATGTTTGACTAAATGCCTTTCCCTCATCTTCATCCATCCAGCATCTTTGTCATCCCGCAGGGATCGTAGCCCTGAAACCATTGCCACCCACATTTGCTAGAATTCCTACGGAATGACAAAGGTTTGCGTTTAGTTTTAGATGCTTGACTAAACACCTTTCCCTTTTTAGCTTTAGACTTTTGTCTTTAAACTTTCTACTATTTCACAGCTTTAGCCTTTCGACCCTTTCACTATGTCTTTGTAAAGCTCCATCTGTATTTTTACTTCTTCAAGTTCCTTTTTGAGCGCGGCTACCTCTGCCTCGTGTGCTTCATTTACAGCCGCAACAGGAAAGGAGGCTGCCAGTTTTGCAAAAAAGTTATGGTTTAGCGCAAGCCCAATTTTCCAGAGGACGCCTACTTGCACCGACATTTGTTTAACATACTGCCCCGGGCCTGTGCGGTGGATTTGGAGTTTGCCAGCAAGCTCTGCAAAATCTACATTTTGGCGCACCAGCTCTTTTTTAATAAGGTTGCCGATGTGCGGATACCGGGCTTGCTCGTCTTGCTGTCTGAATTTTTTTGAAGAAGGCATGGGGTGCTTTTGATTTTAGTGTGAAGGTAGGCTAATTTGCTTTAATTGTATGGATAAACCCTGCTTGTGGAGGAAAGATTCCTACAAAGGTAGGGAAGATTCCTATAGAGGTAGGAAAGATTCCTACAAAGGTAGGGAAGATTCCTATAGAGGTAGGAAAGATTCCTTCAAGGGAAGGAAAGAAACCTACAGTGACAGGGTTAACGCATCCATATTTAATGATAAAAGTTTTTAGTTAAGTTAATGAAGGGTTTTGTAAAAAATATAAACCATTCGAAATTATGCACTTAGAATAGTGATGAGGTCATTCAACTCTCCAATCTTAATCACCTTTGTAGATATGTTTAGTTTGCTGTATGTTTTTTTTGCTTTGTAGTTACACCGTTCATCATTAGTTATAAAGTAATCAAAATGGGCCGCATAAAAGGTATGTAAAGCATCGTCAAACATATTATTAAAGTTAGAGTCGGATTTATATCCCGCTAAATCGAATTTATAAAATACATCAATTAATTTAGAGTATAGAGGATTGTCACTAGTTTTATTTACCGGTGTATAGGCGTCATAAATATCAGTCAGTTCAAGGTGTTTTGGTAAATCTTTAAACTGTGAATCAAGCGGTTTAATAAGCTCTCGAATATTTTTTATTTTATTTAAACTTGTGACCAAATAATTTTTCAACGCCTTATACAATTCATAGTCAGATTTCAACCTGTTATGAAAATTGTAAAGATCAGCCTGCAAAGAATAAAGTGTATTTTCAGTTCTAGACCTTGGAAACATAATTTTAAACATAGGCTCCGAATAACCTTTTTTAAAGGCATCTGGAAGAGGTATGTATCTAAATCGATCTAAAATTAACCTAAAGATAGGTTCATCTACTAAGAACTCATCCCAATTATCGGCTTCAAATTCCCATTCATCATTTTTTTCGAAAAAAAATTTAAATACATCCCTATAGTGCCACATCGCGTGTTTCTCTCCCCAGTATTGTCATATACACAAATTATTCGTGAACTTAGCTAGATTGTGTAAGTGAGCATCAGTGTATTGAGGATTTTTTTGAAAACCACGAAAGAGGTCATTTAAATGAGCATTTGAGTAAGCCGTAATTGCCTTTTTGCTCAAAATTAAGTCCTGAAGTAAAGTATATGCACTCCTTTCGTCATCTTCTAAACTTTCTATCTTTTCAAGCCTATCAAAAATGTTTAGATCTAAATAAACAGTCATAGCGATATTATAAGGGTTTGTAAGGTTAATGCAAACTTAGCTTATATTTGCTAGTTGTTTTCTACAATCGCTATTTCCTCCTCCGTTAAGCCGTAAAGTTGGTAAACTAATTGGTCTATTTGGGATTCTAAAATCCCAATGTCAGCAACAGAATTAGTTTGCTTTAATTGCAATATCTCTTCTACAATAGCCTGAATATTATGCTGTATTTTTCTGTTTGCTGCAATCGGAATCTGCTGCAATTGATAAGAATAGATGTCTTTATTCATAAAGTTCATCCAAAAATAGTAATTAATAAGTTTAGAATTTAAAATACCTGTAAGAGTTTTGAGGTTGATTTCATTAGTTTCTTTAGGAAGCATTATCCTAACCGTATTGGTGCAATAAATCTGCTCAGTAGTGTATGTTGCAACTATTCTATCTTTTAGAGATAAATTTCTGATTCGCTGTAATAAAATTCGCGGCGTGGTGTATAAGGGCAAATTTTTAAAAACCGAAAGATTATCGGAATCATGTTCCACATAGCCTTCAAACTTTTTTATTGCATACTTTGAAATAGAGTTACCTTTTATTATGGGCAAGCTGTTTTTAAAATATTCCTTCTTTATTAATTTACTATTCCCTCCGAATTCCATTCCTCTTGCAATCTCAACAAATTCCGATAACCGTGGATTCTTTTCAACTTTCGTTACAATTTCCCAATCGGTTTCTGTAAGGTTTATTCGGAAATCAAAAGTCGGTGATGTCAGGACTTTGCTTTTTGGAAGTTCATTTCTTTCGAAAGCCAGAAAGGATTCTTTATTTTTTGCTACGGAAATAATATAGTTGTCTTGAATGTTTTTTCTGTATCTAAAAATAGCAACATCAAGGCTTGCATCTGTAAAAATTGTTTCATCCAAATTTACTATTTCGACAAGGGTAGTATTTTCTATTAAAAACTTTCTGAAAAAATCACAGTCCTTGTTGGATATAAAGGTGTTGGAAGTAATAAAAGCAAAATAACTGTCTGTGTGTAGCAAGTTATATGCGCGTTCTGTAAATAACCAGTATAAATCGAACTGCCCTTTGGAAACTTCATAGTTACTCAAATAATAGTCTTTAAGCTCAATTTTAATTCCTTTTGTGCTTACATACGGCGGATTCCCAATCACCACATCAAACCCCAAAAAATCCCCCGCATCGCTCAGCACTTCCGGAAATTCAAACCGCCATTCAAAAGCATTTTCATAAATCCGGTTGGAGGTAATGTCGTCGCGCTCTGCCTCCAGTTTTACCAGTTGTTTGCTTGCGGTTTCAAAATCTTTAAACAGCTTTTTATCTGCCTTTTCGCCCCATTGTTTGCGGGTGCCCATCTCTGCTTCCAGCTTTTCTACCCTGCCGCGGGCTGCGCTAATTTTCTTTTTAAAAGGGTGGTCAATATTTGCCGTAAAGTCTGATTTCACACTGGCAATTATGCCCTCCATCTCCCGCTTTTCTTCCTTGCTTTCAGCGTTCCGGTAAGTATCCACGGCAAGGCGGTATGCTTCAATCGTCCATTTGCTTTTTTGCAGTGCCTGTTTTAAATCGGCATCCAGGGCAAAACGGCTTACGAGGGAGTTGCCGCATTTTATATTGATGTCAATGTTGGGCAGGGTTTCCAGTTCCGTAGGGTTCTTGTAATAAGCGTTTTTCAGCAGTTCTATCCAAAGGCGCAGGCGGCAAATTTTTACGGAGTTGGCATTAATATCTACCCCAAAAAGGCAGTTCTCAATCAGGGTTTGCTTTTCATGAAAAAGCGTTTCTTGTATGCGCTGGCTTTCGGGGTTGGTGGGGGTATATTTAAATGGATTGTCGTCCTCATCGCGCACGTCCAGTTCATCGCTCACCACTTCTATCTGGTATTCTTTCAGGCGCCTGCCCTGGCGGTCCTGCAAAATTTTGAGGTCGTGCTTCACGGCAATTATCTCATTCAGCGCCGACACCAAAAAGTGGCCGGAACCCACGGCAGGGTCGCAAATTTTGAGGCTGTTTACAATGCGGTTGGCTTCGTCGCGGTCTTCAATCTTATCATACACGTCGTTCAGCTCCTTGCAATCCCACCCTTTGGCATCGTTGAATTGTTGCACCACGGCTTTGCGGATGGTTTCGCGGCACATGTACATCGTAATGAAGCCGGGCGTGAAGAAGGAACCGTCTTTATAGCCGTTTATTTTTTCAAAAATCAGCCCCAGCACAGAGGCGTTTATCAGCGTCTTGTTGTCTTCCTGAATGTCGCCTGCGCCTTCGCTTCCAAAATCATAGGCGTTCAAAAACTCAAACAGGTATTGAAGTGTGGATAGGTTGCCGCTTCGCTTTTTGCCTTCGCGGTCTTTAAGCACGGTGGCGGAAAGGATGGGGATTGTTTTGCCCGACACCAGGTTGCTAATCACCAGCGTATCCTGCTCCAGTGGCGTGGGTTCAAAAAGAGAACTATTGAGGTAAGGCACTTTTTGAAAAGGGCTTTTCACATCATCGTTCCGCTCTTCGTGCCTTCGCGCCAGCACCTGAAAAAACAGGCGGTTTAAATGGTCGTAGCTGTGTATTATTTCACTGTTAAGGAAGGCGTATGTTTTATCGCCTTTGTGATAACTGATTAACTGGGCTTCGAGAAGTTTTAGAAACAGGATGCGGTTTATCCAGGTGATGCTCAGCTCAAGGGCTACGTTAAAAAGGCGCGCTTCACGGGTGTTTCCATACTGGTTTTTATTAGGAAGCCTGTCCAGTTTATCCTGACTGTCGAGCTGCAGGATGGTGTCTTCCAGCATGCTTCCTGATTGCCTTTCATCTGGTTTGTGGCGCTCAATCAGTTTTTTGCCGCCGTTTTTGGTTTCGGTAAGCCCTATGATGTGGAGCAGTTCGGCATAAAATCGTTTGTCGAGCGTGTTGCTGTCGTTAAGGAAGGAAAGTTTTAAAAGGTGCTCCGGCGAGAGGAGTTTAAATAAAGCAATTAGCAGGGCATCATCGGCTTTATTGGCATTGCGCAGTGGCTGCTGATAATCCTGAAAGTTGAAGTAAGTGAATTCAATTTCTGAACTGATAGCGGCAATGAAAGGTTCGGCAATCTGGGTATAAAAAAAGTCGGTGGTTTTGTCGGCAAGGCGTCCGGCTTCAAAATCGGTGAACCGGGCTACGAGTGTTTCGTTTTGTGCAAAAAGCCGGTCGAAAACGGTTACGTCAAAAATGAACCACTCGTTTATGTTGGTGGCAATGAGGTGTTTTATTTCGAGGGTTTTGAGGGTAATTCTTTCGCGGAGGTAATAGAGCACCAGTTCCTGAAAAGCTTTCACGTTCAGTTTTGAAGTGCTGAGCATTTCGGCTTTGTTAGTGGGTTTTTTGGTTTCTATGATAACGCCAACGGGCGTGCTGGTCTTGCTTCCGGTGTGGATTACGAGGTCGGTTCGTGCTTTTGTGTTGATGGAATGAGCGGGGTCGTAATAGGTTTTCTTTAAAAAATCGCTCAGTAGGTTTTTGTGGTGTTCTTCGCTTTCAGAAATGTTGGTGCCGTCGAGCAGCGTGATGAGGTTTGCTTTAAACTTTTCAATTTCAGCGCGGGTTGGTTTTAGTTTTAGGAAGGCTTTGTTGAGGGCTTGTTTTGGTTTCAGTTGGTTTAGGATGTGGGGTGTGGGTATGTTCATGAGGGTTAAATATTATTTAGTATGTGAGGATGCCTGAAAACTAAAATTAAAAAGGGTGAATGCAGATGTTTTGGGTTTTTTACGCCTCCTCCTCTTCCAAATCCGTTTGGTCAACAACATATAAAGGCCGCTCCCGCACGTTGTTCGTTATCCTCGAAATGTATTCGCCAATCATGCCCAGGCAAAGCAATTGCACCCCGCCAATAAACGTGATGCTCACAATGGTGGATGCCCAGCCGGGCAACACTTTTTCGTGCGCAAAAATGAACACGTACAAAGCATACATCAGGATGATGAAGGAAATGCCACACACCACGAAACCCACGTTGGTGGCTATTCTTAGCGGAGAATCAGAAAATGCCGTGATGCCATTGAAAGCCAGTTTCAGCATTTTGCGGAAGGGATAATTGGTGGCGCCAAACTTCCTTTCGTCGCGCTCATACATCACGTAAGTGCTTTTAAAACCCAGCCAGGCAATTTGCCCGCGGATGTATTTATCATACTCCTTCATGCTTTTCAGGTAGCGCAGCACATCGCTTGAAATAAGCCTGAAATCACCCACGTCCAGCGGAATTTCAAAACTCACCAGCCGCGCCATCAGCCGGTAAAACATTTTGGCGGTAAACAGTTTGAAGAAGCTTTCGCCCTTTCGCTTGGTGCGTTTTGCATACACCACTTTATAGCCCGCTTCATACTGTGCAAACATTTCAGGAATCAGTTCCGGCGGGTCTTGCAGGTCGGCATCAATGGTAACAATGGCATCGCCGGAGGCGCGATCCATGCCTGCAGTAATGGCTATCTGATGGCCGAAGTTTCGGGAGAAAGCGATGTAATGCAGGCGTGGATTGAGACTGCAGGCGGCTTTCAGTTTTAAGAGGGAATCATCACGGCTGCCATCGTTCACGAAAATGATTTCATAATCGGGCGTCACCTGCTGCGCGGCTGCAACCATGCGCTGCACTAGTGTTTCAATGATTTCTTCTTCATTAAAAACCGGAACTACAATAGAGAGGGCGATGGCTGCCATGAGCGCAAAAATAACCTCCTCAAAAAGAAGAACAGGCGCATTAAACTATTCGCTTCTTAAAGTTGTTTTGATGCCACGATGAAAGAAACGGTTTCCATTTTTTGGTTTAGAAGGGATTTAAGGCTGGAGGATAATGCCGGTCTGTATTATGCATTGCGCAGCGGCAATCCCGTAGTTCCGGTGTTCATTTTTGATAAAGAAATTCTGGATGATTTGGAAGACAAGCACGACAGGCGCGTGTGTTTTATCCGTGATGAAATTCTGAAACTGCAGCAGCAACTGGAAGCAATGAAAAGCAGCATGCACGTATTGTATGCCACGCCGGTAAAGGCTTTTGAGGAATTAATAGAAAGGTATGATGTTGCCGGAGTGTTCACCAATCATGATTATGAGCCTTATGCAAAGCAGCGGGATGAAGCCATTGCGCAGCTTTTAAGCGCACATGAAATCGCTTTCAAAACCTTTAAAGACCAGGTGATTTTTGAGCAGGATGAAATCATGAAAGAGGATGGAACGCCTTATTTGGTTTACACGCCTTACAGCAAAAAGTGGCTCGATAAGCTGGATGATTTCTTCGCGAAGCCATACCCCACTGAAAAGTATTTCAAACACTTTCTGAAATCATCGCCACACCGCATTCCTTCTTTAGAGGCAATGGGTTTTAAGGAGATAGCGTATGATGTAGCACCTCCTGAACTGGATAAAAAGATAGCGCTTGAATATCACCAAACCCGTAACCAGCCGGGCGTTGCAGGCACCACGAGGCTGAGTGTGCATCTGCGCTTCGGCACCATTTCCATCCGCCAACTAACAACAGAAGCACAGGCATTAAACCACACGCTACTGAAGGAATTGATTTGGCGGGAGTTCTTCATGATGATACTCTGGCACTTTCCAAACACCATAAATGAAGCTTTCAAACCCGCTTATGATAACATTGAATGGCGCAAGAGCGATGCAGATTTTGAGCGTTGGTGCAGCGGAAACACGGGCTTCCCGATTGTGGATGCAGGCATGAGGGAACTGAATGAAACCGGCTTTATGCACAACCGCGTGCGCATGGTTACTGCCAGCTTTTTGTGTAAGCATTTGCTCATCGACTGGCGGCGCGGCGAAGCCTATTTCGCGCAGAAACTATTGGATTACGACATGGCACAAAACGTAGGCAACTGGCAATGGGTGGCAGGCTCCGGCGTTGATTCCGCGCCTTATTTCCGCATCTTCAATCCACACACACAAGCCGAAAAGTTTGACAAGGAAATGGTGTACATCAACAAATGGGTGCCGGAACGGAATGAGCTTACCTACCGCGAAATGATAGACCACAAAGCTGCCCGCGAGCGTTGCCTGAAAGCATACAGCGTGGTGAAAAAAGCAAGCGATTAATCCGGCTTAGCAGCAATGCTATTCCTTCTTTCCAAAGAAAATAATTGCCCGATGCAAAGCAGAGCGCAAAAGGGAATCAGCCACATCACGCGGCATCCGTACCGTCCGTTCACCTGCGCAAACGTGCCGCAATCCCAGATGTTGATAGCAATGCCTGATGCCATGAAAAACACCAGAAACCAGTAAGCCTTTGGCAGCCTTTTCCCGAACTGGAAACCAACTGCAATCAGGACGACTAAAGACACAATTACCACCACGTTGATGATGCCATTTGCAAGCACCAACTGCTCCAGAATATTGTAAGAATGCTGCCGCGAATGCAGGTAAGCCTGTTCATCATTTGGTGTGTGCGTTTTGATGGCGCCGTGCACATGCGTGCCTTCCCCGAAAGGAAAATTGCCATCACCAATGTTGAAGCTTACTGCCTGTTTTCCGGTTTGATTAATGGAAGCAGCAATGTGCATCCCGATGTATTTCGGTTCGGTAAAAGTTCCGTTGATGATGGTGCTGTATTCTTCCTTTGTTGCCTCCCATCCGCCTTCCTGATAAAGCGGGCTTCCTTCATCCCAAAGAAAATAATTGGGGTCGGTATTCAGGTTGTCTTTGTATTTGCAGAGCTTATAGTTTTTAGCTGCGCAATGCTCATCCAGATAAGGTTTCAAAATGCCCTGGTCAAGCAATGCGGCCATGAAGAATACATGCTTTGAGCGGGATAGCGACTTGCCCATTATCGGGATGGTTGCCAGCGTTGCGAGGAATAAATACAGCACCGAAAAGGCAATCCTTCTGCGCATTTCCTTTTCGAAGAAAAACCTTTTAAAAAGCAGCACTAAGACAAGCAAACCGCTAAAGATGACGATATGCGAAAGGTGGGTGGCAATCGCTGAAAAGTAAATGGCAAAGAGTAATGCCCTATCGCGATTTTTAGGGTTGGCTGCAAGGATTAAGTAAGCACTGAGCAATGCCATGGGCGTACACACATCGGGGATGATTTCGCTTGCTACCCAGGATGCGGATGTGGTGACGGAAAGAAAGAAAACAATGCAAAGCACCACTCCTACAAAACGTTCTGCAACCATCGTTTTCACCGTCCTGAAAAGCAACCAGCTAAGCACATAAGCCTGCGCAAAAACGGCTATCCACAAACTCAAACCATTAAGGCTGAAAGCACGCAGCAGCAAGCCATACGTTATGGGTCTGTCTCCGGGATTCTCCAGTAAAAAGCCTGAATTAAGGTAAGTGCCGTCGTCGGAATTCATGAGGGGAAATCCATTCCAGAAAGCAGGCAATAAAAGAAAACATGCGCCCGCTAAAACGGCTCCATAAAACCATAGTTTGCTTGCGGTGGATGAAGTGGATTTCATAAAAAACGGTAGGCTTTATGCGCCCCAACCTTCGCGGTCAAGGCTTCTGTATTGGATGGCTTCGGCAAGATGTTCGGGGCGGATGGCTTCGCTCGCAGCGAGGTCGGCAATGGTGCGGGACACTTTTAGAATCCGGTCGTAAGCACGTGCAGAAAGGTTGAGTCTGTCCATTGCTGCTTTTAATAGTTTTTGCCCCACCTGGTCTATCACGCAAATCTCTTTCAGCAACTTGCTGCTCATTTGTGCATTGGCATACACGCCTTCATTTTCTGCAAAACGCGCCTCCTGTATTTCCCGCGCTTTTATTACCCTTTCGCGCACGCTTTCACTTTGTTCTGACTGGCGCTCTGACGATAATTCACCAAACGGAACGGGCGTTACTTCCACATGCAAATCAATCCTGTCGAGCAGCGGACCGGAGATTTTATTGAGATAACGCTGCACCGTAATTGCCGAGCAACTGCATTCTTTTTCAGGGTGATTAAAGTAACCGCAGGGGCAGGGATTCATCGATGCAATCAGCATAAAACTCGCCGGGAAATCCACACTCACTTTTGCGCGGCTGATGGTCACTCTGCGCTCTTCCATAGGCTGCCGCATCACTTCCAAAACGGTTCGTTTAAACTCCGGCAGTTCATCCAGAAACAACACGCCATTGTGCGCCAGAGAAATCTCACCGGGCTGCGGCATGCCCCCACCGCCCACCAGCGCCACATCTGAAATCGTGTGGTGCGGACTGCGGAAAGGACGTTTGGAAACCAGCGCAGTGTTCATCCCAAGTTTACCCGCTACTGAATGGATTTTTGTAGTCTCCAATGCTTCATGCAACGACAAAGGCGGCAGGATGGTGGGTAGTCGTTTTGCGAGCATTGTTTTGCCTGCGCCCGGAGGTCCTATGAGGATGGCATTGTGTCCGCCGGCAGCCGCAATTTCTAAAGCGCGCTTCACGTTTTCCTGACCTTTCACATCGTTGAAGTCGATATCAAATTCGTACTGATTGTTGAAAAACTCTTCGCGGGTATTTATCACAACCGGTTTCAGCTCAATGCGCTTCTCAAAAAAATCAAGCACCTCCTGCAAATGACTGACGCCATACACTTCCAGGTTGTTGACCATTCCTGCTTCGCGCGCATTTTGAACCGGCAAAAGCAATCCTTTAAAACCTTCCGCCCGCGCCTGAATGGCAATGGGCAACGCACCTTTTATCGGTTGCAGTGAACCATCTAATGAAAGTTCACCCATAATCACATACTGACTCAATTCTTCGGCAGGCATTTGTCCGGAAGACGCAAGGAAACCTAAGGCAATGGGAAGGTCGTAAGCGGCACCGGCCTTTTTAATATCCGCAGGCGCCATGTTCACCACCAGCCGCATCCGCGGGCGCTCTCTTCCAATGTTTTTAATGGCAGAAACAATGCGTTCAATGCTTTCCTTCACGGCTATGTCGGGCAAGCCAACAATAATGTAATCCGGCTTGCCGCCGGGCGTGTCCACTTCAATGGTAATTGTTCTTGCATCCACGCCAAAAACGGCGCTGCCAAATAGCTTTACGAACATGCGGCTAAAAGTAGAGAAGAATTTGCCTGCTTTTATTTGGGTGCTTTTGGAATGTTTTTTTAACGCCCCGTTCCCACCCTTCAAACAATGCAATAGCATCTATTCTTTCACCTTTGCAGGAATATGAATTTTCATTTTTTCCGGCACCTCCTAACCTTGTTTTGCTGCGTTTTTTTATTTATTGAAACCAATACAGCGCAGCCTGCTCCCTTACCTGAAAAAGAAGGCACTATAGCAGGACGCATCCTCGACGCAAAAAAAAATGCCGTTCCTTTTGCTACTATCACATTGTTTAATACCGACTCCACCATCGTTAACGGAAATATTTCTGGGGAAGATGGTTCCTTTCTTATTTCAGAAACCGGAGCAGGCGCTTTTATGCTGCGCATTAATGCCATTGGCTTTAATGAAAAATGGGTTGCCAACCTGAATATTTTGCCGCAGGCAGGCGGGAAAAAAATGGGCGATATCACACTTACTGCAAACACCAATGTGCTGCAGGGCGTGGAAGTGGTGGGCGAAAAAAGTCTGATGCAGCTCTCCTTCGACAAGCGCGTTTTCAATGTAGATAAAAGCACCACTTCCGTGGGCGGCGATGCTACCGATGTGCTGAAAAATATTCCTTCCCTCACCGTTGACCCTGATGGCGATGTGCAGCTTCGGGGCAAAGGCGCCAACATTTTAATTGATGGAAAACCGGCTACGCTTTTTGGCGGCGATGTGGCTTCTGCATTGCAAAGTCTTCCGGCAGCATCCATTGAAAGTGTGGAAGTAATTACCAACCCTTCATCAAAATATGACGCGCAGGGCAAAGGCGGCATCATCAACATCATTACCAAAAAAGAAAAAAGATTTGGGCTGAATGGCAATGCTTCGCTTGGTGCAGGAACGCGGGATAAATACAATGGTTCGCTTGCGCTGAATGTGCGCAATGATAAATGGAATGCCTTTTTAAACAGCAGTTTCCGCGCCGTAAGAAAATACCAGCGCACGCGCAACCAGCGTTTTGACGCAGGCAATCAACTGGTGTCAGAAAGTTATGAAAACAACACCCGCATTTTCAGTGGATTTTTTAATACGCTGGGTGCTGAATATTCCTTTGATGATAACAACAGCCTGATGTTTACGCAAAACATCAACACCATGCGCTGGGGCAATGAAGGCACGTCTGACTTTGCTGTTTACAACAACGGAGAAAAGTTTTCTACGCAGGTGCGCACCTCTGATAATCTGGGAAAACCGCTTTCTTCTTCTTCCTCTTTAGAATACAAACGCAAATTCAAAACGCCCAAACAAACGCTGAACGCAAGCACCACTTATGCCAAAACATGGATTACCCGAAACCAGGAATTCCGCACTTCTTTTTTTGATAAAAATGGTGTTGAAAACCGCGCAGGCACCGTGCAATCCGCTCCCGGCGATGGCAGCAATGCCAGCCTCACATCTATTGCCGATTTCACCACACCGGTTTCTAAAACTGCAAAGCTGGATGCGGGCTTGAAGTCGCAGCTTTTTTGGTTTGAAAGCGCAAACAATGCAACGATTGATTCCGGCAACGGCGCTATTACCGACCCGGTGCTGCAAAACAATTTCAGGTACCAGCAACAAATACAAGCGGCTTACGTGAACTATGCGAATGAGCAAGGAAAGTGGGGCTATCAGGCAGGTTTGCGGCTTGAATATGCATTGTACAAAGGCACTACTTCCGCAATCGGCAAAACGTTTACCAACACTTTTCTGAACCTCTTCCCGACGGCATACCTGAGCTATAAACCTTCTGAAAAAAATGCCTTTTACCTGAGCTATACCCGCCGCACAGACAGGCCCAGCTTTTGGGAACTGATGCCTTATGTGGACGTGAGCAACCCGCAGGACACAAGCGCCGGAAACCCTGGTTTATTGCCGGAATTTATTCACAACACCGAACTGAATTTCAGCAGGCAGTTTCCAAAAAATCAATTGCTGATGGCGAGCGTTTATTTTCAGTACACCCAAAATCTGAAAGAGCGCATCCGCAAGTTTTATCCTGACGGCACTTCATTTCAGCAACCTCAAAACCTGAACAACGCAACCACCTTTGGCATTGAGCTTACAGGCCGCGCGCAACTGCTGAAAAACTGGGATGCCACGCTCAACTATAATTTCTTTAAGAACCAAATAAACGGGTCGTTGACTGATCCGACATTAAATAACAGCGGTTATAGCTGGTTTGCAAAACTGAACACCAACCTGAAACTTCCGGCAGGTTTTTCTTTTCAGGCAAATGGAAATTATGAAGCGCCCAAAGTGACGGCACAAGGGGAGCAATTGCAGGTGTGGTATCTTGATTTGGCGGTGCGCAAAAACTTCTGGAATGGAAAAGCAAACCTTGTTCTGAATGTTTCTGACGTTTTTAATGCGCGGAAATACACCACCAATTATACCTTCCCCGGTGCCTTCCAAACCATTTATCGCGACCGCGAAACCCGCATCGGCAACCTTACTTTTTCTTATCGCTTCGGGAAAAATGAAAGCAAACCGGCCGGCAAAAAAAACCGCGAACAAAACACCACAACGCCTGCTAAAGACCGCGACAACATAAAGCAGAATGACAATGGCGGCGATGGCGGATTTTAAACTGGTATCATTGTTGGGTTAGTGCATGCAAACACCATTTTTATGAAAAAGATTTTTGGAATAGCAACACTTCTTTTTATCACTGCCGGAAGCCTTCAGGCGCAAACCTTTGGCGACATTTTCAATAAAGTTTTTGGCAGCGACAGTAAGGATTCAAAAAGCACTTCAAGCAACCAAACAGGCAACAACAATTCCGGCTTTTACCTTAATAGTATCGGCAGCAACGAAATAGCCACGGCACTGCGGCAGGCGCTTGAAAAAGGAACACGCAATGCTGCATCCCAACTTTCGGTTACCAACGGTTATTTCGGCGATGCCCTGGTGAAGATTTTATTGCCGCCGCAGGCACAAAAAGTAGAAACCACTTTGCGGCAAATTGGCTTAGGAAGTCTGGTGGACAAAATGGTGCTTTCCATGAACCGCGCCGCAGAAGATGCAGCCTCTAAAGCAGCGCCTATTTTCGTAAATGCCATCACCGGCATGTCGATTCAGGATGGGGTAAATATTGTGCGCGGCGGGCAAGGCTCCGCCACAAATTATTTGAAACAAAGAACCACTTCAGCACTCACAAATGCATTCCGCCCGGTAATAAAAACTTCGCTCGATAAGATAAACGCGGCTACGCTTTGGGAGCAGGTATTTTCTACTTACAACAGGTTACCCACCACGTTCAATCAAATAAACCCCGACATCACAGCTTACGTTACAGAGCGTGCATTGGATGGAATGTTTTCAAAAATTGCTGTGGAGGAAAACAAAATCCGCGCAAACCCTGCTGAACGCACAACCGACTTACTGAAAAAAGTATTTGGCGCTCGTTAAGCACTTCTCAAAATTTCTTTTCAAACGCACTAAGTATTATATTGCGGCTTACGATTAACAGGCCGAACTGATATTTACTGCATTATGGAATCCATTACTACCGAACAAACACCTGCGCCGGAACTACAACTTGCAGAATGGTGGGAACAAAGCGAACTGAAAGGAAAAGAATTTTGCACCTTAAAAAAAGACGGAATTTTAGTGCTGAATGCCACTGAATTTTTTCCCGAACGCACCATCACAACCCTCACTGCTGACAATGCAGACGCAGCCACGCGCGCGCTTTCTGAAAAGTTTCCTGAAATAGAAAATAAACACCGGGAAATACAGGAGGAATGGGACGGCACTGAAGACAAACTAAAATTGTTTTCAAAAATTACGCGCCATAAAGATTACCTGCTTCACACCAATGCCATTGGCGATTTCACCATTTTCTTTACGCCCATTGCCGAATGGGAAAAAGTGATGAACGCGCTTTCCGATAAAAACTTTGAAGCCAAAAAAACACTGGTAGAAAAAGCGGAAGCACTCGTAAAAGAACCCACAGACTGGAAGGCAACCACGCAATCCCTGAAAGAAATATCGGACGAATGGAAAGCCATTGGTTTTTCTGACAAAAGCCGTGATGATGAATTGTGGAACCGGCTGGAAAAAGCCCGCGATTCCTTTTTTGACAACAAGCGCAACTTCCATGATGAGCAGGAAAAGGAAATGATGCGCAACCTGGACGTTAAAATGGAAATTGTTGACAAGGCCGAAAAGGCAGCAGCTTCCGATTCCTGGCGCGGTGCCTCCGAAGCGTTTAAACAACTGATGGAGCAATGGAAAGAAACCGGACGCATAACTCCTGAAAAAAATGATGAACTCTGGAAGAGATTCAGTGAAGCGCAAAACGTTTTTTACACCCGTAAGCGAGCGCATTACGAAGAAATATCCAAAGAGCAGGAAGGAAACCTTGCCGAAAAAATAGAACTGGTGGAGCGTGCTGAAAGTTTGAAAGACAGCACCGACTGGAATAAAACTGCGAAAGAATTTGCCGACATTGTAATTGCCTGGAAAAAAACCGGTAGGGTGCAACCTGCAAAAGCAGATGAACTCTGGAAACGGCTACACGATGCGCAGGAACATTATTTCCAGAACAGAAGGCAGCACCTGGAGACAGAAAAAGTGACGTTTGAAGATAACTACGCCCAAAAACTTGCGCTCGTAAACCAGGCAGAATCTCATAAAGATTCTACTCAATGGCGGGAAACTACCGACCTGATGCAGGAGCTGATGGAAGAGTGGAAAAAAATAGGCCCGGTGCCGAGGGAGCATAACCAATCATTATGGACTCAATTCCTTACTGCACGGAAACATTTTTTTGCCCGCAAAGATGAATCCCGCGATAAGCGCCGTCAGCAAATGGAAAAGCAGGTGCAGCATAAAATCCAGCACACTAAAGATTTCTTTAAACAACTTGAAATAGAACTTCGCGAAGAGGAGGAAAAACTGAAAGATTTTCAGGAAGCGGAGGGCAATATTACACCGGGCCCAAAAGAAGCGGAATTGCGCAACCACCTTTCATCCCTCATAAAAGAAACCGAGGAAAAAATAAAACACAAATCCAAGAAGCTGGATGATGCCCGCAAACAAGCAGACAACTTAACCGAGAAGAAACCCGCAAAACCTGCTAGAAAAAACAAGGAAGCTAAAAATGAAACAGAGGTTGCTGTTGAAGAAACGGCGCCTTCTGAAACTACAGCCACATCAGCCGAACCGGAAAATGAGGGTACAGAAAAAGTAACTTCCGAAATTGAAAATCAACCGCAAGAGGTGAATAATTCTGAAACGGCGGCTGTTGAAGAAACGCCCGTATCAAACTCAGACCAAACATCCGACCCCGAAGAAAGCAGGGAAACCGAAAGCGAGGTTTAATCTACCGCATCCTCGTCATCACTTTGGTTAGCTAAGAAATTTTCTACCATTCCCTGCATCATGGGCGGCAGTTGCGATTGGATGTATTCCTTAATTACCTCAATGGATTTTTCTGCCTGTAGCTCTGTGAGTCCGGCTTTGGATACTAATTGGTCAATGAGTTGTTGCATGGGGGTGGGAAGTTAGTAAGTTCATAAGGAGGGCAAGTTGATAAGTTCTTAGGTTCATAAGTTGGTAGGTTCTTAGGTTGAGATAGTTGGGTGGTTATGCAGCTTTTATGTAATCCAGTTTAGAATGTTCCAGCATCTGATGGGCATATGCAGCCGTTAGATTGAAGACAGAACTGCCCACTTTCTTATCTCTTGAAGGCAGGTCAAACATAGCATCTGTCAAAATCATTTCGCAAATAGCCCGCAAACCCCGACCGCCCAGTTTATACTGCACGGCTTTGTCAACCATGTAATCCAGTGCTTCATCTTCCACTTCCAGCCGGATGCCTTCGTATTCAAACAACTTTTTGTATTGCTTGATTAATGCATTTTTGGGTTCGGTTAATATGCGTTTCAGCGCAGGAGGATCCAACGGATTGAGATAGGTAACAATGGGCAAGCGCCCCAGCAATTCGGGAATCAATCCAAAAGAACGCAAATCCTGCGCATTTACGTAGCGGAGTAAATTTGCCCTGTCCAGTTCTTTGGTGGATTTAATGGCGTTATAGCCAATGGCGGAAGTTTGCACCCTGCGCGCAATCATCTTATCAATACCTTCAAAAGCACCGCCGCAAATAAACAGAATATTCTGTGTGTTCACCTTCACCATCTTTTGCTCCGGATGCTTACGCCCACCCTGCGGCGGCACCAGCACTTCCGAGCCTTCCAGCAATTTCAGCATTGCCTGCTGCACGCCTTCGCCACTCACATCGCGGGTGATGGAAGGATTGTCGCCCTTACGCCCGATTTTATCTATTTCATCAATAAAAATAATTCCTTTTTCAGCGGCAGGAATATCGAAATCAGCAGCTTGCAATAAGCGGGAAAGAATACTCTCCACATCTTCACCCACATAACCTGCTTCCGTGAAAACGGTGGCATCCACAATGGCAAACGGCACTTGTAGCAGGCGGGCAATTGTTTTGGCAAGCAGTGTCTTGCCCGTTCCGGTTTCGCCCACCATAATTATGTTGCTTTTTTCAATTTCTACATCATCCGCCGGGGGCATGAGCAGGCGTTTGTAATGATTATAAATAGCTACGGATAGCACTTTTTTGGCATCGTCCTGACCTATAACATACTGATCCAGAAAGGCTTTCACTTCCTGTGGTTTATATAACCGGTGCTGGTGCACATCCAGTTTCACATCTTTTTCCTTCTTCTGTTTTTTCTCGTTTTCGCCCAGGGCTTCCTGCAACAGGTAGTAGGCATTGTCAATACATTGGTCGCAGATGTTGCCTTTCATTCCGGTGAAAAGAATGTTGACCTCGCCTTCGGGCCGGTCGCAGAAGGAACATTTCCGCTCAGTTTGCTTCGCCATATTTTTAATTGAGGGTGCAAATGTAAGCAAGATGAAACGATGGGGGCATCAGCAAATCACCACTAAAATCTGAGGTTACAGCCTTTAGTTTCTGCTTTTTCTACGCATTATTTGCCTATCTTTACAACCTCTTTTTAAAACACACAATCTCACCCAATATTTATCGTATTCTCTTTAGTGATAATGAATAGTTATCGTTAGCAGGGGTCAAATGATTTATGAACACAGAACAGGAAAAAACACCCGTTTCCACCGCCCAGCCCGGCTATGATGCCGGTTCCATCCAGGTACTTGAAGGCCTTGAAGCCGTCCGTAAACGCCCCGCCATGTATATTGGCGATATTGGCATGAAGGGGCTCCATCACCTCGTGTATGAAGTGGTGGATAATTCCATAGATGAAGCACTCGCAGGACACTGTAATAACATCGACGTTACCATTCACGAAGACAATTCCATCTCCGTGCTTGATGATGGGCGCGGCATCCCCACAGGCATTCATCCTAAAGAAGGCAGAAGCGCGCTTGAAGTAGTGATGACGGTGCTGCACGCCGGTGGTAAGTTCGATAAAGACAGTTATAAAGTCTCAGGCGGTCTGCACGGCGTGGGCGTAAGCTGCGTAAATGCACTCAGCCAAAAGCTTGTTGTTACCGTATATCGCGAAGGCAAAAAATTTGAACAGGAATACCACGCAGGCATCCCTAATTATTCCGTTCGCGAAATAGGTGAATCCGACAAAAGCGGCACCCACGTTCACTTCTGGCCTGATACCACCATCTTCACCGTTAGTGAATATAACCGCGAAACCCTTGCCGGCCGCCTCCGCGAACTTTCCTTCCTCAACAAAGGCATCCGCATTTCCCTCACCGACCTTCGGGAGCAGGATGATGACGGAAAAAACATCCGCATGGATTTTTATAGTGAAGGCGGCATCGTTGAATTTGTGCAGTTGCTGGATGAAACCGCTAATCGTAATCCCCTCCTTTCAGAACCGATAAACGTAGAAACCCATGATGCCGCAAGCAATGTGGCAGTGGATGTGGCGTTGAGCTACAACACATCGTACAGTGAGCATATTTTTTCTTACGTTAATAACATTAATACTGTTGAAGGCGGCACGCACGTAGCCGGTTTTCGCACAGCCATTACAAGGGTTTTTAAAGCCTACGGCGATAAGAATAAATTGTTTGAAAGAGCCAAAGTGGATATTACCGGTGATGATTTCCGGGAAGGATTAAGCGCCATTATTTCCGTGAAGGTGCCGGAGCCGCAATTTGAAGGGCAAACAAAAACCAAACTGGGCAATTCTGAAGTGAGTGGTATTGTGAGCGTGGCCGTGAGCCGCGTGTTGGAAGCCTATCTTGAAGAAAACCCCAAGCAGGCAAAGCTGATAATCGACAAAGTGATTCTGGCCGCCCAGGCGCGGGCAGCAGCCCGCAAAGCGCGGGAAATGGTGCAGCGTAAAAGCGTGCTTTCCGGCGGCGGACTGCCGGGCAAACTGGCTGATTGCAGCGATCGCGATCCCGTGCGTTGTGAACTTTACCTCGTGGAAGGAGATTCTGCCGGAGGCACTGCCAAACAAGGCCGCGACCGTAATTTCCAGGCAATCCTTCCCCTGCGCGGAAAAATATTGAACGTTGAAAAAGCGCAGGAACATAAGATCTATGAAAATGAAGAGATCAAAAACATGTTTACAGCTTTGGGCGTCACCATGGGCACACCGGAAGACCCGAAAGAATTAAACATTGCAAAGCTCCGCTACCATAAAATAATTATTATGACGGATGCTGATGTGGATGGTTCTCACATTGCCACGCTTATTCTCACTTTCTTTTTCAGGTATATGAAAGAGTTAGTGCTTCAGGGATACGTTTATCTGGCGCAGCCGCCGCTTTATCTTGTAAAAAAAGGAAAAGACCAGGCGTATGCATGGACGGAGGAAGACCGCAAAAAGCTCGTAGAAAAGTTTGCAAACGGTAAGGAAGATTCCGTACACATCCAGCGCTACAAGGGTTTGGGAGAAATGAATGACGATCAGCTTTGGGACACAACGATGAACCCTGACACCAGAATTTTAAAGCGCGTAACCATTGATAGCGACATGATAGCCGACAATGTTTTCACGATGCTGATGGGTGATGAAGTGCCGCCGCGTCGTGAGTTTATAGAAACCCACGCCCGCTATGCCCGCATTGATGTGTAAGGGTTTTTATTAAGAGAATTTATGCAGGAACTGAATTCCCTCGTTTACCGGACGAGGGAATTTTTTTGGTAAATTTGCCCTCGTTCTGCTCATGGGGGTATTTGCTTCCCTTGATGAAAAAGTCATTTTATGTACAAATCCACGGTTCCATACAACAGCTTACCGTTACTGCCTCCCGTTGCAGAACTGGATAACAAAAGCATTCTCAAAAAAGCCATCAAAGCAAATAAAGCATTAGCAAGGCTTGAAGGAAGCGCACGCAGTTTACCAAATCAGCACATGTTAATCACCAGCATTTTAATGCAGGAAGCAAAGTGGAGCTCCGAAATTGAAAACATTGCAACTACCAATGATGAGATTTACGAGGCTATAAGCAGCGACGCAGCCATTAAAAATCCTGCATTGAAAGAGGTAATTGATTATAACGAAGCACTTTGGACAGGTTATGAGGAAATAAAAAAAGGCGGATTTCTGAACACGAATTTATTTATCAAACTGAACAAAATTTTCAAAGACAATCAGGGCGGCATACGCACTACTACGGGAACAAAAATCCAAAACACAAACACCAAAGAAATTATTTACACCCCGCCGGAAACAGAGCGCGTCATCCGCGACCTGCTTAAAAACTTTGAAGACTACATCTACAACGATGAGGACGATTTGGATGCGCTGATTAAAATGGCAGTGTTGCATTATCAGTTTGAAGCCATCCATCCTTTTTATGATGGCAATGGAAGGACGGGGCGCATTTTAAATATTCTCTACCTCGTGCAACAGGAACTGCTTCGCCTTCCGGTTTTATACCTCAGCAAATTCATCATCGAAAACAAAAAGGATTATTACCGCCTGCTGCGCGAAGTAACAGAAAAACAAGCCTGGCAGCCATGGATTGAATACATACTGGAAGGCATTGAAACAACCGCACAATTCACGCAGCAAAAGATTGATTCCATCATCCAAACCATGCATGAAACAGGCGAAGAAATACGTACGCAACTGCCGGAAATTTACAGTAAAGAGCTTCTGGAGATTTTATTTTCCCAGCCTTATTGCAAGCGCAAATTTTTAGCAAACGCCGGAATTGCAGGGCTGAAAACCGCAGGTCAGTATTTATCAAAACTGGAGGATAAAGGCTTCCTGCAAAGCACGCGCTCAGGCAAAGAAAAGCTCTACATAAATCAACGCCTTTACCGAATTCTAAAAAACGAACCGACACTGAAATAATCGACTGTATGCAATCAAAAAACCTCACCATCGCCATCCACGGAGGCGCAGGCACTATCCTAAAATCTTCTATGACGCCGCAATTGCAAACTCAGTATGAACAAGGCTTGAAAGATGCGCTCCATGCAGGTTTCACCATTCTTGAAGGTGGAGGAAATAGTTTGGATGCCGTAGAAGCCGCCGTTATTTTTCTGGAGAATTTTCCGCTTTTCAATGCAGGTAAAGGTTCCGTTTTTAACCACGAAGGATTGCATGAAATGGATGCCTCCATCATGTGCGGGAAATCAGGAAAAGCCGGAGCAGCTTGTGGCGTGCACAACATTAAAAATCCGGTGCGGCTTGCAAAAGAAATAATGGAACACAGCGAGCATGTTTTGCTTTCAGGAAGCGGGGCTGAAGCTTTTGCAAAAACCCGAAACCTCGACTTTGAAGACGCCGGATATTTTTACAACGAACTGCGCCATCAGCAATGGCAGGAAGCATTGAAAGAAGACCGTGTGCAGCTCGACCATTCCGAAAAAAAGTTTGGAACCGTGGGCGCCGTTGCGCTTGATGCAGCGGGAAATCTTGCAGCCGCAACATCCACCGGCGGCATGACCAACAAAAAGTTTGGGCGCATTGGCGACAGTCCGATAATTGGTGCCGGCACTTACGCTAACAATGCCACTTGCGCCATCTCCTGCACCGGACACGGAGAACTTTTTATGCGCGCTGTGGTGGCGCACGACGTTAGTTGTCTGATGGAATACAAAGGACTTTCGCTCTCAGAAGCCTGCAACATTGTAGTGCACGAAAAGCTTGTAAAAATTAAGGGCGAAGGCGGATTAATAGCCGTGGATGCGAAAGGAAATGTGGCGTTGCCGTTTAATAGCGAAGGCATGTATCGCGCATTCAAAAACAACAATGGAGCCGAGGAAATAAAGATCTACAAAGACTAATCTTCCACTTTTATCTCCACTTCGCTGCCTTCAAACTTTCTGTTTTCAAGATTAAAAACATCGTTGGAGCTCATGATGTGCACCACCATGTTTTCAACCGAAATGGGGCTGCCAAATTCTATGTCGGCAATGTTATTGAAGTCAATGTTTCTGCCGTCAATAATTACAACAGTTCCGGAGCCTACTACTTTTATGTGAACGCCGTTAGTCACTACAATTCCCGTGTCTTCGCCAATGCCAATGCCAATAGCGCCGGGGTTTGCAGCCACGGCTTGTGCCAGCCGGTTAAAGCGTCCGCGTTTGTCAAAGTGTGTGTCAATAATAACGTTGTAAAGCAGCCCTAAACCTGTAGTGATTTTTATTTCGCCTTTTAGATGTGCGGTGGTGGCGTTCCCTTCATAAATCATGGTGTTGCTCATTGCCATCGCGCCGGCGCTGGTGCCGCCAATCACGAAATGCTCTTCAGCAAAACGTTGTTTCAAAATGGTGAGAAATTCAGTGCCTCCAAAAATGGATGAAAGCCTGAGCTGATTGCCGCCTGAAAACATAATGCAGTTGCATTCGCGCAGCCTTTTCAGATATTCCGGATTGGCAGCATCTTCTCTGTTGCGGATGCGGAAATGACCCACATTTTCACATCCCAGTTTGCTGAAAGCGTCGATATAATTTGCGGCTACTTCATCTGGAATGGAGGAAGCGGTGGTAACAACTTCTACCCGTGGCTCTTCATCTTCCCTGATGATGCTGATGATGGTTTTAAGAATGCCCAGCTCAAAAAAAGTGAGGCGGTTTCTTTGAATGATGCCGGCTTCAAGATCTGTTCCTTTGTCTTCTGCCCCGCCAACTGCAACTAAAAAACCTTTGGGGCTTGCAAACTGATTCACACGCGAAATAAAATGGTAGCGGCAAAACTAAAAAATTATGCGTTGCCGCAGGTTATTGAATAATCCCTACCTTAAAACCGAAAATTTAACCAACACACCGAAATGAAAATCCTCGACATTAAAGTGATGAACGGACCAAACTATTGGTCTGCCCGCCGCCATAAACTTGTAGTGATGCTCCTTGATTTAGAGGAGCTCGAACAAAAACCTACCAACAAAATTCCCGGCTTTCTGGAACGACTGCAAAAGCTCATGCCCACGCTCCATGAACACCGCTGTTCTGAAGAAGTAATTGGAGGTTTGTTTATCAGGATTGAGGAAGGCACCTGGATGGGACACGTGATTGAGCACATCGCGTTGGAGCTCCAAACCCTTGCTGGAATGGACACCGGCTTTGGGCGCACGCGTTCGGCTGATCGCCCGGGCGTGTACCATGTGGTATTTTCTTACCTCGAAGCAAAAGCCGGAATTTATACCGCCAAAGCCGCCGTCAGCATTGCCCAGGCAATAATTGACGGTACCGATTATGACCTCGAAAACGACATCCAGACGCTACGCGAAATAAGAGAAGAAGAACGCCTTGGACCCAGCACAGGAGCCATCGTCGAAGAAGCCATCCGCAGGAAAATTCCTTACATCCGCCTCAACAGAAATTCTCTGGTGCAGCTCGGTTACGGCGTTAATCAAAACCGCATCCAGGCAACTATTGCAAGCACCACCAGCAGCATTGCGGTAGAAATTGCCTGTGATAAAGAAGAAACTAAAAGACTGCTCGAAGCTTCAGAAATTCCGGTGCCGCGCGGGCGCATTGTGCATAACGAAGAAGAACTACGTTCAGCGCTGCACAGCGTTGGCTTTCCCTGCGTAATAAAACCGGTGGATGGAAACCATGGCAAAGGCGCTACCATCAACATTCAGAATCTGGAAGAAGCGCTTGTTGCTTTGCCTGCCGCGCAGAAGTATTCACGCAGCGTGATTTGCGAAAAGTTTATTACTGGTTTTGATTTCAGACTCCTTGTGGTGGACTACAAATTTGTGGCTGCCGCAATGCGCACACCCGCATCCGTTACCGGCGATGGCAAACACACCATTCAGGAACTGATAGACATTGTGAACCAGGATCCGCGCCGCGGATACGGACATGAAAACGTGCTGACCGCAATTAAAATGGATGGCTTCACGCAGGCTATTCTGGATAAAATGCATTACACGCCGGAGACTGTTTTGAAAGAAGGCGAAACGCTGCACCTTAAGTCCACAGCCAATCTCAGCACCGGAGGCACCGCAAAAGATGTAACGGATTATGTGCACCCCAGCAACGTGTTTATGGCTGAAAGAATAGCGCGGATTATTGGTCTCAATATTTGCGGAATAGACATCATGGCAAGCGACCTTTCTACGCCATTGGCAGAAAGCGGAGGCGCCGTGCTGGAAGTAAATGCAGCGCCCGGTTTCAGAATGCACCTCGACCCAACAGAGGGCTTGCCACGCAATGTTGCGGAGCCGGTGATAGACATGCTTTATCCTCCGGGGAAAACGGCGCGCATCCCCATAATCGCCGTTTCAGGAACGAACGGAAAGACTACAACCACGCGTTTGATTGCACACATCGTGAAGCAAATGGGTTATAAAGTGGGCTACACAACAACCGATGGTGTGTACGTTCAAAACCAGTTGATGATGCGCGGAGATTGCACCGGACCCGTGTCAGCAGAATTTGTATTGCGCGACCCCACGGTTGACTTTGCCGTGCTGGAAACCGCGCGGGGCGGCATTCTCAGGGCAGGCTTAGGATTTCATAATTGCAATGTTGCCGTTGTTACCAATGTTGCTGAAGACCATTTAGGCTTGCAGGGAATAGACACGCTGGAGAAACTTGCAAGAGTGAAAGCCGTTGCTGCTCACACTGTTTTCCCGGAAGGATATGCGGTGCTGAATGCGGATGATGACCTGGTGTATGCCATGCGCAAAGAGCTGGATTGCAAGATTGCATTGTTCTCTCTTGATGAAAACAGCCCGCGCATCAAACAGCATTGCGCCAAAGGAAAACTGGCTGCCGTTTATGAACATGGATACGTTACCATCCTGAAGGGAAACTGGAAAATCAGGATTGAAAAAGTGACCGACATACCCCTTACTTTTTCTGGCAAAGCGGTGTTCAATATTGCCAACGTTTTGGGTGCTACACTTGCTGCTTACGTCAGTGATTTTAAGACCGAAGAAATTCGCCTTGCCCTGCAAACTTTTGTGCCTTCTCCAGCCATGACGCCGGGCAGAATGAACATGTTCCGATTCCAAAACTTTTCGGTGATGCTTGATTATGCCCACAACACGCACGGCCTGCAGGCAATCGGAAAATTTGTGAGCGCCGTGGAAGCGCCGGTGAAAGTGGGCATCGTTGCCGCCGTGGGCGATCGCCGCGATGAAGACATTATTTCTTTAGGAGAAGAAAGCGCGCGCATTTTTGATGAAATAATCATCCGCCAGGATAAAAACCTGCGGGGCAGAAAAGAGGATGAAATGATTGAACTCATCAACAAAGGCATCCACAACATAAAACCTGACATGAAGGTGCTGGATTTCAGGAAAGAAAGCGATGCTATAGACCATGCATTGCGCCATGCCGTAAAGGATTCGTTTATTGTAATTATCAGCGACGTGGTGCCTGATGCATTGGAGCAGGTGAAACGCTACAAGGATGTGGAAGACGGCTTGGAAGTGGATGTGGTGTAAAAAGGAACCACAATGTGCACTTTTATAAATCGAAATGCCGCCCCACTTTTGGCGGCATTTCTATAATATCTAGGTGTTTCCTGCCTGTAAATTAAAATGACTTCGGGCATGTTACCGCCATTTGATGAAATGATTCTCTATCCAATCCTCCAAAAAACTTTTAAAACTTCCTCCTACCCAACCAACTTATCTAATCAGTAACTCATAAACTTACCCCTCCTCCCGCCTTATCTTTGCCCGACCGCTTTTGCGAAATCTCCCCATTTTCATTTACTGATTTTCTTCAAAAAACAAAGCTCGCACCGGTCTTTAAAAACAAGGGCGTTATGACGAAATATATTTTTGTAACCGGCGGTGTTACATCTTCTCTCGGCAAAGGCATTATTGCTGCATCACTGGCTAAGCTGCTGCAGGCGCGGGGCTTCCGCACGACCATCCAAAAGTTTGATCCTTACATCAACGTAGATCCCGGCACGCTTAATCCTTACGAACACGGCGAATGCTACGTTACCGAAGATGGCGCAGAAACGGACCTCGATTTGGGGCATTATGAGCGCTACCTCAACACGTTTACTTCTCAGGCAAACAACGTTACCACCGGCTGCATTTATCAGCACGTAATTAATAAGGAAAGAGAAGGTGCTTACCTCGGCAAAACGGTGCAGGTGATTCCGCACATTACGGACGAGATAAAACGCCGGATGACGCTTCTGGGGCACAAAAAAGAATTCGACATTGTGATTACGGAACTGGGCGGCACGGTGGGCGACATTGAATCGCTGCCATACATTGAGGCAGTGCGGCAATTGAAGTGGGAAATGGGAGATGATAATTGCATTGTGGTGCACCTGACGCTCATCCCATACCTCAAAGCAGCAAAGGAGCTGAAGACGAAACCTACCCAACATTCGGTGAAGCTGATGAGTGAAAACGGACTGAACCCGGACGTGCTGGTGTGCCGCACTGAAGAACCGCTTTACAAGGAACTGAAAAATAAAATTGCCCTCTTTTGCAACGTACGTCAGGATGCCGTTATTGAAGCGCTGGATGCTGACACTATTTATGGCGTGCCGCTCGAAATGATGCGCGAAAAACTGGATGTTATCTGCCTACAAAAACTAAAACTGCCGCTTGGCGATGAGCCTGAATTGGTGAAATGGAAAGAGTTTTTAAACAAGCTACGCTATCCGAAATCGAAAGTGAGCATTGGGCTTATCGGGAAATACGTGGAGCTTCAGGACGCTTATAAATCCATCCTCGAAGCGTTTATTCATGCCGGTGCGCTAAATGAATGCAAGGTGGAAGTGCGCAACATTCACTCCGAATATCTGACGCCTGAAAACGCGGAAGAAAAACTGAAGAACCTGGATGGAATACTTGTGGCACCGGGCTTTGGCAGCAGAGGCGTGGAAGGAAAAATTGAGGCTATCCGGCATGCGCGGGAAAATAAAATTCCGTTTTTCGGGATTTGCCTGGGGATGCAAATGGCTTGCGTGGAATTTGCAAGAAACGTGCTGGGCATGGAAAAAGCACACAGCACGGAAATGAATTCAGACACCGACCAGGGTGTTATCTGCATGATGGAAGACCAGAAACAGATTACCCAAAAAGGCGGCACCATGCGCCTCGGTTCTTACGATTGTGAGCTGCAAAGCAATTCCATGACGGCATCTGTTTACGGCTCCACGCAAATTTCAGAAAGGCACCGCCACCGCTATGAATTCAACAATGAATACTTCCGCGTGTTTGAGCAGGGAGGCATGTCGCCGGTGGGGAAAAATCCGAAAACAGGGCTAGTAGAAATCGTGGAAATACCGGAGCATCCTTTTTTCATTGGCGTGCAGTTTCATCCGGAGTATAAGAGCACGGTGGAGAATCCGCATCCGCTTTTTGTTGCGTTTATAAAAGCCGCCAAAGAGCAGCAGGAAGTGCGGAGCAATTTATCGAAGCAGGTGTTTGAAGAAATGGAGGCGGGGGAGTGAGATTTTTTTCCATTCCTCTGGTTTAAATGCATTCTATAAAAAATGAAAGCCCTTCTCCAACGCGTCTCCTCCGCATCCGTTTCCATCAATAATTCAGAACACAGCAGTATTCCACGCGGCTTGCTCATTTTGCTGGGCATTGCCGGAAATGATACAGAAGAAGATGCTACATGGCTGGCAAAAAAAATCATAGCACTGCGTATTTTTAATGACGCCGCCGGACTGATGAATCTGGATGTGCAGCAGGCAAATGGAAGTCTGATGGTAGTGAGTCAGTTTACGCTCCATGCATCTTACAAAAAAGGCAATCGCCCATCGTTTTTAAATGCCGCAAAACCCGAATTCGCAGAGCCGCTTTACCGGTTTTTTGTGGAGCAATCATCCAAACTTTCGGGCAAAGAAATTAAGACCGGTATTTTTGGTGCCGATATGCAGGTGGCTTTGGTGAATGATGGTCCGGTGACGCTGCTATTAGACACGCACAACAAAGAATAAACCCTGCAAATTCAGCACTACTTCTTGCTATGATTTTTGATGATGCCTATTTTATGAAACAAGCGCTAAGGCAGGCGCAGCTTGCGCTTGATGCAGGTGAAGTGCCGGTAGGCGCCATCGTAGTTTGGAATGAATCCATCATCTCCCGCGGGCACAACCAGGTGGAGCAACTGGGCGACGCCACGGCACATGCAGAGATGATTGCACTTACCGCAGCGTTCAACCACACTGGCAGTAAATACCTCCCTGAAGCCACGCTTTATGTGACGGTGGAACCCTGCCTGATGTGTTGCGGAGCAATGTATTGGAGCAAGCTGAAAGCGATTGTGTATGGCGCTGAAGACATCAAAAACGGCTACCGAAATTTTACCGGAGAAAGGCATCCTTTTCACCCAAAAGCGGACATACGCAAAGGCATAATGGCAGCAGAATGTTCGCAGCTAATGAAAGATTTTTTTGCGGCGCGGAGATGATACGGAACTGGATAAAACTTTGTTTGGAAAGCGAGCTGGAATCCGGCAAACTCTATCCGTTTTTTGCGGGCGGAAAAGAAATTGGATTACTGAAAAAGGATGGAAAAGTTTTTGCGTTTTCAGGCAGATGTCCCCATGCGGGCGTGATGCTTTGCGATGGATATGTGGATGCGCGTGGATTGATTGTTTGCCCGGAGCATCATTATCGTTTTAATCCTGCTAATGGATATAACGCATCGGGGGAGGGTTATCAGTTGTTTACTTATGCGGTGGAAATTCGGGAGGGGGAAGTGTATGTGGGTACAAAATTCTAAAGATTAAATTCTAAAGCTGTGAGTTAGGACGCTACTAAAATCTATCCCGAATGGCCCCAATCTCCATTTTTGGAGAGGAGGCAGGGGGTGAGGTAATTATTGACTCAAATCCATTGGGCAACTGGTAAAAAGCTTATGTTTTTGAAAAACACTAATGACACTAACAGAAACAATATGGTTTGAGAGTGTAAAATAAACTGTGTCAGTTTTAAAAAAAGTCATCAATTTTACACGATTAGTTATAAATACAGACAAGAAAACGGGTTTTGTTCTTGACCCGGAAATTGATGGCGCAGATTTAAAATTTAGGGTTCGCGAGTCCCTGCGGAGACTCACGCAAGAAAGCAAACTTCATCAAACCTCATCCCACTTATCGCGCCAACTTTTAAACTTATGAACCTATGAACTTGTCAACTTCCCTCCCTCCCTTCCTCACCAAAAACTCCTTAATCGGAATCACCTGCCCCGCCGGATATGTAGCGCCCGAACGCGTAGCCTATGCCGCTGAATTGCTTACTGAATGGGGATTTCAGGTAAAGATTGGAAACACGGTGGGCATGGAGCATTTTTATTTTTCGGGCAATGATGAAGCGCGTCTAACAGATTTGCAAACCATGCTGGATGATGAACGCATGGATGCCATCCTGATGGGGCGCGGCGGTTATGGCGTCAGTCGCATTATCGACCGGCTCGACTTTACCAGTTTCCTTAAAAAGCCTAAATGGATTTGCGGATTTTCAGACATCACGGTGCTGCACAGTCATTTGCATGCGCAATATCAGATGCCCACCTTGCATTGTGCCATGGGCGCAGCTTTCACGCCTGCTGCAAAAGATTCTGAACCGCTAAAAAGCATTTTATCCGCGCTTACCGGCGAGCAAATTTCTTACCAAACGCCCCCTGCTGCATTCAATAGAAAAGGCATTGCCGAAGGCATTTTAACCGGAGGCAATCTGGCAATATTGGCGCACCTCACAGGCTCCGTTTCTGAAGTAAACACCGACGGTAAAATCCTTTTTATTGAAGACATTGGCGAGCATCTTTACAACATTGACCGGATGATGATGCAACTGAAACGCGCCGGAAAACTGAATCATCTTAAAGCCCTTGTCGTCGGGTCTTTTACGGATTTGCAGGATACGGAACGCCCGTTTGGACAGGCAATTGATGCGTTGATTTTTGACAAGGTGTCGGAGTATAATTATCCGGTTTGTTTCAACTTTCCGGCGGGGCATCAGGAAGAAAATTTTGCGCTTCGGCTTGGGATGATGCACCTTCTGGAAGTGACGGAGGCGGGTGGCATTTTGGATGGAAGCCTGGGAGCAACAACGGGAAACCTGCGCTGAAAAATTTTCCAGTTTCCATGAGGCTTAGTTTTTAAATGTGCATTGCTTTCTTCTGCTTAATCACTCCCACACACAATGCGCTTCACACACCTCCTCGCCGCATATTCGCTCTTTCTTTTAAGCTGCGGAAACAATTCATCCTCCAAACAAGAAAAACCCATTGAAAAGCAACCCCAATTCGCCAATGGCACCGGTTGGAAATACAATGGCATTGCCCTCGTGGCGCCCGTCAGCCCTATAGATAGTCAGTCGCTGCTGCCGCTGCTTGCAATGAACCCCACCAGCATTACCATTATTCCTTACGCATTTACGGGCGGCAAGGAGCCTTATGTTAGATTCAACATGCCGCGGCAATGGTGGGGCGAAAAGGAAGAAGGCATCCGCGCCACGCTGCGCTTTTTGCCCGATAAAATAGCCATCATGATGAAGCCCCACCTTTGGCTGCCGGGCGGAGAATACACCGGCGATATTTCTTTTGAAAACGATGCCGACTGGACGCTTTGGGAACATGATTATTCCGCTTACATTCTGCATTATGCGCAAATAGCCGAAGGGTTGCACATTCCCATTTTCTGCATCGGCACGGAGCTCGTTAAAAGCGTGAAAGCGCGCCCGCAATACTGGGAAAAGCTGATTGATGATGTGCGCAACGTTTATCACGGGCAACTTACTTATGCCGCCAACTGGGATGACTATGCCGATTTCCCGCATTGGCAAAAACTGGATTTTATTGGTATTGATGCTTACTTTCCGTTGAGCGATAAACCGGCGCCTTCCCTTGAAGATATTAAAAAAGGCTGGGAGCAATACACTGGCGATTTAGAGAAAATAAGCAAGCAGTTTAATCACCCCATTCTATTTACGGAATATGGCTATCGCAATGCAGATGAAGCATGCATCGAACCCTGGAAGGAAGACAATAAAACCCAAAATGATGCTTTGCAAAAGGATGCGCTGGATGCTTTGTATCAAACTTTTTCAGGGAAGGGATGGTTTGCCGGCGGCTACCTCTGGAAATGGTATGCCGATGGCGATGAAAGCAAACATCACCAGGGCGCTACTGATTTTACCCCGCAAAACAAACCTGCACTTGAGGTGGTGAAAGAGTGGTATAAGTGAGGTGAAGAAATATATAGGGTCATGATTTAGATGGAGCCGGAACTCCGAATTGATCGTTTTGTTTCGGAAAAACCTTATGATTCTTTAAACCATTCATGCAAAATGCTACGTCATTAAGTCCATCCTCTTCCTCCACACCGCCGCAGTGCGTCTTCCCTGCAATATTCTCCTACCTTTGCAGTTATTCCTTTATGTCGTTCCGTTCCTTTTGCTGTATTTGCTGCCTCTTCTTTGCCATTCCAAAAAGCATCACTGCACAAACTTATTTCGGAGCAGGTGAATTTGGGGTCTCGGCAGGCGCTTCCCAGTATTTCGGTGATTTGAATGATGAATACGGACTCAAATTTATCCGCCCTGCAGCAGGAGTTTTTGCACGCATTCATCTTAACCCATACATTTCCCTGCGCGGATCAGTTAATTATACAAGAGTAGGCTATAGCGATGCCTTTTCCGAAAACTCCTACAACGTGAAACGCAACCTGCAATTTCAAAGCGACGTAATGGAAGCCGCCGTGCAGGCAGAATTTAATTTTTTCAGGTTCACTACCGGCGAAGATGGTAATCGCTTTACGCCTTACCTCACTGGCGGTATTGGTGCATTCTATTACAATCCTTTCACCACCATTGATGACCGCAAATATTACCTTCGCCCTCTTGGAACAGAAGGGCAAAATGCCGGATTTAATGATCGGAAATACAGTAGGTTTGCCATGTGCTTCCCGGTAGGCATAGGTATTAAATATTGGTTACGACCGGGTATAAATCTTGGGTTTGAAATCACCGACCGCCTCACCACTACTGATTACCTTGACGACGTAAGCACCACATACATTGGCAGCCAGTATTTCCCTACCGAGCCCGCTAACCCCAATCCAGCTTATTTATTGCAAGATAGAAGTATCGAAAAGCCCGGTATGCCATTAGGGCGGGCGGGCAAGCAGCGCGGCAATTCATCCACCCGCGATCAGTATATGATGGCGATGTTCACCCTTTCCTTCCAGATTAAGGTTTACAAATGCCCTGCTTACATCAACCGGTCTCTATATGAATTTTAGCTTGCGCTGAAAGAATACTCCTTGCATACCACTTTCCAGTGCAGCAATCTGCCCATTAGTTCCCTTTAAAAGGATGGCGGTTTTCCCACTCGCCTTCTTTGCCGTGCGCCTGCGTTTGCATGTTGCCCACCGCGCGGCGGAGGAGCGGATTCTGGATAAAGAGGAAGGTGGAAAGATACTGTGGTTTGCAGCCCAGCCTTGCTTTTGCTTCAAGAGCAGTGCGGCCTAAAATCAGCTTTTCTTTTTTTAAAAGGATGGCTTGCTCAATGCTGAAAAAAAGGATGTTGAAATAGAGTTGCAGTGCATCGTTTCTGGAATAATCAAAGCCGATGTAAAACATGTCGAACACTTTTTCCCGCGCCCACCCGCTGAAAAATGCAACCGGCGTTTCGCCCTCAAAAGCCATCCAAATTTTAAGCGCTTCGGGATACTGTTTTTTAAGCAGCGGCAGGTAAGCAGCGCTTAAATCGCCGAGCCTTACAGATTGCCGCATGCTCACCTGCCGGTAGAGTTGGTAAATGGTTTCCTGCTGCTCAAAAGTTTCTTCCACATTCAGTTCGCGGATGGTGAGCGCCTCCCATGCAGCGCGCACTTTGCGGTAGCGTTGGGCATATTTATGTTTCAGGGCTTTGGCATAATCAGCCATGGTTTCCCACTCGGGCGGCAATTCCATTTCCATAGAAATATCGTTGCGCAGCAGTATGTAGCGCGGCTCGTAATGGCTGAAATAATCTACCAGCGCGGGGGCTACATCTTTCACCAGTATTGCCTGTGCGCACACTGTTTTTTGCGCTTCGCGAATCATGGTTTGCAGCATCCTGAAAGCATCAAACGGCGCGGTGGTTTCTTTCACAAAAAACGAAGCAACATCATGGCGGAAGAGATGCCCGGCGATGAGCATTTTAGGTCTTGCGACGGTGAGGAATAGCTGCCAGCCTATCAATGCAATGCGCGAATTTGTTTCTTCATTCAGGTGTTCTTTCTGAAACTTCAAAACCTGAAAAAAACCTGCAGCTACGGGTTCGTTTTTACGGAACATCAAAAGGTACAAACCAGCAGTGTGCGGCAGTTGGGCGGCTTCTGAAGTGTGCAGGCTTTCCTTCTTTAAAAAATGATTGGGCGGCAGTAAATCATCCCAGTCTGCGGGCAGCGCAGCAGTACTTTTATACAAGCGGATGGTTAGGTCTTTAGGCTGTTTGTTGGAATGCTTCACGCGATGTGCTTTTGCATAAAAAAATGAGGAAGGCCTACTTCCTGAAACATGCTTCCTGCACATTCATAACCCAGCTTTTCGTAGAAAGGAACGGCGCTTTGGCGTGCGTGAAGCGTGATGGTTTTGAAGCCTTTTTGCAGCGCTGTTTTTTCTGCGTAGTGCATCATTTTTTTGCCTGCGCCTTTGTTTTGAAAATCGGGGTGCACCGCCATTTGCCGCAGCTTTATTTTTTCATTGTTTTGCAAATCGCGCAGCATCACGCAGCCTGCTATTTCACCTGCTTGTTTTGCAATAATGCACCAGTCGTTTTGCTCTTCCGTGAGGTCTTCATCATACAGCGAAAGCCCAAGCGGCGTGCGCAACACAGCGTTTCTCAGTTCCAGAAAAGCAGGGTAATCGGGATGGTTTTGGGGAATGATTTCGAATTGCAGATTCATTGAAAAAAAGCGGTGCAGACTAAAGTTCGAGTTGTGTTGTTTGATTGCTCATTACGCGGAAAGTTTTGATTACCTCACGCCGTTTGCTATCGAAAAACTGAACCTTGTAAGTGCCGGGTTGAAGACGAAGTTTTTGCGCTTCGGGCTTGCCGGTCACATCCAGTTTGTAGAAGTATTCATACTGGTCGCCGAGGGGATAATACAAAGCCACTTTGCCAAGCGGAACGCTGTTCATAAACTGAACGAAACCGGGTTCAAAAAGGCGGATGTAATAAGTAGCACCAAAGTCGAGGTCAATGTTTCGGCGGTCGATGGGCAGTGTATTGATTTCGATGTGGTAATTGCCCGGCTCATAAGAATGTGCTTCTGTGAGCGGTTGCATTACAGTGGGTGCGGGTTCAAAATTGCGTTTCACTTCTGCTACAAAATCTTCTATCGGGCGTTTGGTGTTGCCTTCGTATTCAAAGCGTAGCGTGCCTTTGGTGATGGTTACATACACTTTCCGGTTTTCATTGGCAGCGATGACCACGTTCTTTACGATCAGGTTTGGGTTGGCTTCAAACATGATGTTGTAAGTGCCTGGCGGAAGTTGCTGCCCGTCAGGTTCTCCCTTTACATTCACCGTTCTGAAAAATCGTTTCACCTCTTTTTTTGTTTGGGCATCCACCATCATTACGCGTGGGTTTGTCTGGTAAAATTTGCCTGTTCCGTTGGTGAAATACAGTTGAAGCGTGGTGTTGTCGGCGGGTTGAATTTCTGTGGTGAACGCGGCTTCTTTCATTTCATCCTTTGGTTTCACAACGGGTGTGTTTTTCGCAGGGCGAGGCGGCGGTGGTGGCGGTGGCGGCGGAACAACGGCCACAGGTGCAGGTTCAGCTTCCTTAGCAGGGATGTTTATGGAAGGAATGGCTAAGGGTTTCAGCTTAGGGATTGCGTAGAAATATTGCAGCAAACCGAGGTTGCGACGGGGCTTTAAATACGCCATTTCCTCTTTCGGCAACACAATAAGTTCTGCTTGTTTTTCGGGGATTTTTATGGAAGGAACCGATTGTTTTTTAACGAGGTAAGCAATGGGTGCCATTTGGCGGAGCGGCGCGATTTTACGGGGTTTCAGGCGGGGGATTTCTTCATGTTTTAAAGGCGCAGCATCCACTATTATTTTTGAAGGCTTAGGAGGAATCACTTTCACAACTGTATCCTTCACAACCGCTGCAGGCTTAGGTTCCGGCGTTTTTTCAGGGAGTTTAATTTCAGGGATATTGATTTTTAAAACCGAAGGCAATGGGGTGGATGTTTGCGCCACAGGCTTAGGTTTGGGGATAGGAATGGCGAGTACTTTCCGGTAGCTTTCTGAGATCGTGCCGATGGCTTTTTTCATTTCCTCCGGCTTTGTAACCTGCAGATAATTGCCGAGGCAGGTGTATTGCTCTTTTAGCGGCGCATAATCCACGAGGCTCACGATGTAAGGCTTAAACTGAATTTTCTTTTCGAGCAGTTCCTGCACTACTTCGCAGATGTTTCCATTGCAGCTTTCGCCGCCGTCTGTTATCAGCACCAGACTGTAAGCATATTCACGTTCGTCGGTAAAATCATTTTCTGCCGCCATTTTGAGTGAATAAGCAATGGGTGAAACCCCGATTGGGTGCAGACTTTCAAGCCTTAAAGCCATTTGTGTAAGGTTGCTTTTGCTGAACATTACCTCTCGCCTTGTGTCGGTGCAATTATGCTCTGGCACGCTATGCTGATGCCCGTAAACACGGAGCGAAAACTCCACGTCGGCGTTTATTTTGTAAATGCTGTCCATTAAAGAAGTGATGACTTCACTGGCAGCTTTAAAGCGTGATGTGCCGCCATTCCAGGTTTCCACCATGCTGCTTGAGCCATCCAACAAAATGAGAATGCGGGGCTGCTTAAAGTCACTGGTTTTTTGAGCAAAAACTTTTAGAAAACAAAGCAGAAAGGCAATAAAAAGAAGCGGAAAGCGAACGCGCATAAACGTAAATAACAACGGCGCAAACCTACTGCAAACCATCGTAAGCCTGTATTTTTAACGTTCCTCCCTTGCTTGTTTTACCCGCAAAAATGGCTATGGGCTGCATAATCATTTACCTTTGCCAACGCCTTTCGGCAATTGCTTTTTTTAGTTTTTATCCTTGATATTTTATGGCAAAATCTACCGTCGTTTTAGAAGATGTGGTGATCAAATTTGCGGGCGACAGTGGTGACGGTATGCAGCTTACGGGTTCACAGTTCACCAACAGCACCGCCTTAATTGGTAATGATCTTTCCACCTTCCCTGATTTTCCGGCTGAAATCCGCGCTCCGCTTGGTACTGTTCCGGGTGTGAGCGGTTATCAGCTTCGCTTTTCTTCTGATCGGATCTTTACACCCGGCGATGCCTGCGATGTGCTTGTTGCTATGAATGCAGCGGCATTGAAGGTGAATATTAAATCCCTGAAACCAGGCGGCATGGTGATTGCCAATTCAGATGGTTTCGATTCAAAAAACCTGCGGCTAGCTAATTATGCTGATGGTATTAGTCCGCTTGAAAACGATTCCCTGCAAGGGTTTGAGGTGCATAAAATGGACATCACCCGCCTCACCCGCGAAGCACTGAAAAACATTCCGCTAGGCACAAAGGAAAAAGACCGCGCTAAAAATATGTTTGTGCTGGGCTTTCTTTACTGGGTGTACAACCGCGACATGCAGAACACTATTTCTTTTCTGAAAGATAAATTCGGCAAGCGCGATGAAATTTTTCAAAGTAATCTGATGGCATTGCAGGCGGGCTATAATTATGGAGATACTGTAGAAGCGTTTACGACCCG